>NZ_JACHGW010000002.1:0-1200000 GCF_014202505.1 Armatimonas rosea
GTCTTGTCTCTCCTCTTTTCTGTAGTGTTTGTGAAAGTGAATCGCTTAGTTGCGATGATCTCGCTATGCAGACGCTTTGTAAAGATACCCGACTCTATAGCAGTGTCTATGGAGAGTTTGAACTAGTTGTTTCACTATTTGGTTTTAAAATTGTCTCCGGACTTCTACTTTTTGTGTAGTCTGGGGTACCGGTTTCTGGTGTTTCTAGCGTGGGGGATCCACCCGTTCCCATTCCGAACACGGCAGTTAAGACCCATTGCGGCGAAGATACTGGGGGCATAAGCCTTTGGGAAAATAGCGCGACGCCAGAATTTATGTGAGGGCCTTGTCTTTCTCTACGAATATCGTAGGGAGAGGCGAGGCCCTTTGCGTTTGTCAGTCCCAGTCGGTCATCTTTCCATTGAGAGGTTCCCGGGAAGCGAGCCACTCGGTGGGAATAGGTACGCGGACTGCGAGAATACCTCCGACAATGGCGCAGGTTGTGTCCCGGTCACCGAGGCCCGCGACGGTTAGCCAGAGGGCTTCTGCGTAGTTATCCAGCTGTCCTGCAGCGCACCAGAGACAGAAGGGCACGGTGTCTTGGCACGAGACCCCCGTTCCATTGCCCAGCGCTGCAACTGCTGTCACGACATGCCGCGCTTCAAGGCGTATTGCTTTCACGATTCCTGCGCGTACGAGGCTGTCGGGGACATGGGGGACGATCGCCTCTAGAAACTCAGCGCGCGAGACTTCCTTACCGCGCGTCTGCCAGGCAAGCGCCGTCGCCACGGCCACAGCGACCGCACCCGCTATTCCCTCTGGACTAGCGTGGGTCACGACCGCGCTCTTTGCTGCTTCGATCTTTACCTTCTCTAGATCATCGGCAAAGTAGGCCCCGAGTGGGGCAACTCGCATCGCCGAGCCGTTGCCAAAGCTACCTTGACCGTCGAACATGGCAGGGGCAAGCTTGTGCCACTTTCCCCCGACACGGTACTGGCGCATCAGGTCGTGCATCGCGGGGCCGTAGCCGCGCCCTGGCTCGTAACGCTCGCCAAACTGAAGGGCGAGAACGTCTTGGTTGATCTCGCCATATCTCTCCAGCACGTCCACAATACTGATCGCCATCTGGGTATCGTCGGTCCAGCGCCAGGGGGCACTGGGGAGCGCCCGCTGCGCGATTAGCCCCTCGACCACATTGGGATTGGAGAAGTAGCCCTCCCCAAACCCATCGCCGACCGAGAGGCCATCGAGTGAAAGTCGTGCGCGTTCGATTGGTGTCATATCTCTGTCTCCTGAGCTGCCGATTTCCAGTCGGCGGCTACTCGGTGGTATAGCCCTCGCGGGTCTCCATGAGAATTTCCCCGAGGCGGTTCTTGCCGGTCCCGGTGCGGCCGGCTCCCCAGTAGTAGTCCGTGGGAGCGTCCTCGATCAGGGTTTCCTGACCCGTCTCGATTAGCTCGGTCTTGAGCGTCGCGTGGGTATCGAACTTGGCTTGGACCGCGCGGCGCATGATGTCGTCTTTTACGGCGTCCCAGTCTGGGCGGAGCGGGATCGCGCGGCTCCGGCCGAGGGTTTTCGCCTGTGCGGGGGACTTTGCCTGGCGGATCTTCTCCTGGTAGTCCGGGTGGGTGGGGAACTTCATTGCCTGGAAGTAGTGCTCGACTGTCGGCCAGTAGAGGCCATCGAGTAAAAAGCCATGCGGGGAGAAGTTCGAGAGATAGGCGTTTTCTTGGGTTTTGCTATAGAACTTAATGGGCATCTTGTCGCTCTTTTCGTAGCTCCATGAGCAGCTCACCGAGGCGGTTCTTACCCGTGCCTTCGGTGCCACAGCCCCAGTAGTAGTCGTTGGTCGTCTTCTCGATCAAGATTTCATCGCCGGTGGAGAGCAGAAGCGCCGTGAGCTCAGGGTGGGCGGCAAACTTGGCGGCGAGTGCCCGGCGCATGACATCGTCGCGGACCACGTTCCAGTCTGGGCGGAGCGGGCGGTGGCGCTCACGGCCTTTTTCGGCAGCCTCCATCGGGCTAGCAGCGAGCCGGATCTCGTCTTGGTGCGCGGGATGGCCGACAAACTTCTGCGCCTGAAAGTAGTGCTCGCTCGTGGGCCAGAGGTGGCCATCGAGCGTGAACGGATGGGGCGAGAAGTTAGAAAAGGCTCCGTAGGGCACCTCATTGATTCGGTAGAACATGATGGGCATATTTTATATGTCGTTTATACACGAAGTTTTGCTAAAAGAAAACCCCCGGCCTGGTGGCAAGGGGCTGAGGAGGTTTTGTTAATCGAGAAAGACGGGCTCTCGCTTGGTGAAGCTAAAGAGCTGTGCGGGGCGGTGGGCACCCCCACGGCGCTGTTTTTCGAGGCCCTCAAGGAGCTCGGTGGAGAGCATCTTCTTGCGGAAGTTGCGCTTGTCGAGCTCACGGCCCAGGATCAGCTCGTAGACATTCTGTAGCTCGGTCAGGGTGAACTCTGCGGGGAGAAGCGCGTAGGCGACACTGGTGTAGCCGAGCTTGGCACGTAGGCGGTCAAGGGCGATCTCTAGGACATGGGCATGGTCGAAGGCAAGGGGCGGGAGCTCGTCGACGGGCCACCACTGCGCCTCCGAGGCATCGGTGCCTGCTCGTGGAGCGAGGCTCGGCTCGGGCAGGAGGGCGTAGTAGGCCACTGAGATCACGCGGGTTCGTGGGTCGCGGTCTACCTTGCCGAAGGTATAGAGCTGCTCGAGAAACTCCGCTCCGGCGACCCCGGTTTCCTCGTTGAGCTCACGGTGAGCAGCGGTGTCGAGGTCCTCGTCCATCTGAACAAAGCCACCTGGTAAGGCCCACTGTCCCTCAAAAGGCCAGACACCTCGGCGGATCAGGAGGACATGGAGCCTACGAGACTTTGCCGTGAACGCTACTACGTCTACCGTGACGGAAGGGCGCTCAAATGCGGCGGGGTCGTACGTTGCAAGGGAGTCGTTAGCTGTCACCGTCATGATTAAATTCTTTTAATATTGGCTGTTGAGATAAACAACCCCCGTAATTCTATCAGGGATTGTAGGGATTTTGCTAGGTGTTTAGAGTGTTTTTCTTCACAGATTGAGGGATTTTCCCGAGGCGTAGGAAGAACGTTAAGCCGCGAGGACTTGCCGGTAGGGCAGGGCCTGAGCGGGCGCGGCGGCGCGCGGGGCAAGCACACGCAGTAGGTAGGGGATGTCCTCACGATCAGGGACCAGGAGAACGACCCGCTGTGCGGAGAAGCGCACCGCACCACGAAGCCGCAGGCCCGTGATCATCCAGCCCGTCTCGACACTCTGGCAGGAGAGGTCACCCAGCGCAATGCTGCGCTCGCCCACGACGATGGTGGCCTGGCCGGTGGGAGCGACCTCGAAGCGAGCGGGGAGGTTGTCAAAGCCGGGGCCGCTGGCGCGCAGGTCTAGCCCCTGGGGAAGCCGGACCCGAGGATCGGCATGAGCGGGCACCTGTACCTGGTGCTGTGCCGTGAAGATGCCCCGGTTCTGGTGAGCAGCCAGGGAGTTCCAGAGTTGTTTGGCCGGAGCCTGAATCTTCGTCAACATTGCGTTCATGTATTTAATGATTGGTGGGTCTAGGATATACCCTTACTAGATTTTAGTTGAAAATTTTTAGGGGATGTGGAATCCGCGATACAATACTCCCGAAGAGGAAAGAAGATGCTATCGTTTGGGTATTGGACATCTCCCAGCATGTGGCTGGTCGTGGTTTTGGTGATCGTTTTGTTCTTTGGTGCTCCCAAGTTGCCGCAGCTTTTCAAGGGCCTCGGCCAGGCAACGCGTGAGTTCAAAGAAGGAATCGACGAGCCCGAGACCAAGAAAAAGTAGCCTGGAGCAAGGGCGATGAAGAGAGCGCTAAGCTATGGAGCGACCTTTGTAACGGGGTTTGCTGCCTGTGCGCTGATCCTCTCTCTGGCACAGAATCGCCTTGGAGTGCAGGGGGTACTGCCTCCGGGGCGACGTGCGCTCTCGCAGGCGCTGGCGCAGGCCCCGACCGGTGGGGCGGCGCGAGCGCTCAGTGGGCTCCCCTCGGTTGCGGATGCGGCGGCTCGTGTCTCTCCTGCAGTGGTCAATATCGAGGTCGAAGGCCATGAGCAGGTCAAGGGCGAGGGATTTTTTGGGCAGTTCTCCCGCCAGGATCGCCGCTTTGAGGGCTCTGGCTCCGGGGTACTTCTCTCGGCGGATGGCTATGTCCTCACCAATAGCCATGTGATCTCTCCCCTCGTGGGCCAGCAAGACTCCAAGTGCCAGGTGACCCTGGCCAATGGGCGGCGCTTCTCCGTGACCGTGATCGGCACCGATGCCGCCAGCGACCTCGCCGTGGTGAAGCTCCTGGGCGCGAAAAACCTCACCCCCGCTATTCTGGGCGACTCCGACTCTGTGCGCGTGGGCGACTGGGCGATCGCGGTGGGCAACCCGCTTGGCTTTAATTCGTCGGTGACCCTGGGGATTGTCTCCGCCCTCAACCGCCACTACCCGCGCCAAGACAGCTCCGCTCTCGACCGGGTGATTCAGACCGACGCATCGATCAATCCTGGCAACTCCGGGGGCGCCCTCGCCGATGCGGAGGGGCGGGTCATCGGGATCAATACCGCGATCGCCACCACGACGGGCGCATCGACGGGAATTGGCTTTGCGATCCCGATCAACACCGCCCGCAAGATCGCCGCGCAGCTGATCGAGAACGGGAAAGTGCTCCGGCCCTATCTCGGGGTGATCTACACCCCGCTCGCGGAGGTGGACCGCACCGCCCTGCCGAGCAACATTACCCTCCCCCCCGATAGCAAGGGGATGCTGGTGCACGCAGGGAGTGGCTCCGCCGCGGTCGTGCCGGGCTCACCGGCGCAGAAGGCAGGGATTGTGGAGTGGGATGTCCTGCGCACCGCCGATGGCAAGCCGCTCGACAACGACGATACCCTCCGCACGATCATTGCGAGCCACGCGGTGGGGGAGCCGCTGAAGCTGACTCTCTGGCGCAATGGCACGGAGCAGGCACTGACGATCTCACTGGAAGAGATGCCCGCCTGGTTTACGCAGCCGAATCGCTAGCGCTTCCCTCCGGCACGAGGGTCTGGCGCGCGCGGCGCAGGCCGGGGGAGAGAATCACCGCAAGGAGCGCACAGCTCGCGGCCAGCCCTGCTCCCAGAGCCATCGCGCTCGCCGTGCTTGTCCGCGAGGCGACCAGCCCCGCCCAGGCGCTGCCCAGAGGTGTGAGCCCCATCATTAAAAACGCATGGACTCCCATCACGCGGCCACGGAGCGCATCGGGCACCGACGCTTGCAAGAGACTATTGCTGGTGGCAAAGACACAGATCATGCAGAACGAGGAGAGTGGGGCAAAGAGAAAGGCCCACTGGAGGCTGTGGCAGAGCGCCGTCCCGAGCGAGAAGAGCGGAAAGAGTACTGCCCCCACCGTGACAAGCCGGCCTTTGTAGGGGGAGCTGGAGAGCAGCGTGCAGGTCAGCGCTCCCAGGAGCGCGCCAACACCGCGGGCGCTCATCAGCTGGCTGTAGCGGGTGGCGTCCGCCCCGAGGGCGTACTTGGCAAGCGTGGGCAGCAGGATCCAGTCGCCGGCCATGAAGATCGAGAAGCCCGCCAAGATCGCCATCATCGCGACAATCGGTTGGTGCTGGCGCAGATAACCAAGGGCCTCTTTGACTCCCTTAAGCGGCGCCTCTTTGCCCGTTGCACGGGCTGCAAAGCTCCCGCGCATCAGGCAGAGCCCTAGGATCACCGCGAGGTAGGAGAGCCCATTGGCCAGGAAGCACGGTGCCATCGCGCGCTCCTTGTCGGCGATCAGGAAGCCTGCCACCATCGGCCCGAGCACACGTGCGGCGTTGAACAGCGACGAGTTCAGCCCAATGGCGTTGTGCAGGTCCTCCTTGCCCACCAGCTCGACAATAAACGCCTGCCGCGCGGGGATATCAAAGACATTGGTGACACCCAGCAGGGTCGCAAACACCGCGACATGCCAGAGCTGCACCTGACCGGCGTAGACCAGTGCCGCCATCCCCAAGGCGAGGAGCCCCTGCGCCACCTGTGCCCATAGAACAATCTTGTGCTTGGAGAAACGGTCCGCGAACCAGCCGCCGTAGAACGCTCCTAAGAGCATGGGCAGCGAGCCGAGGGTGGTCACCCAGCCCTGCGCCGCACTCGCCTCTTTTTCACTTCCTGCCAGGAGCGTCACCAGCCACCCCTGCGCCGTCATCTGCATCCAGGAGCCGATCAGCGAGATGGCCTGCCCTGAGAAGAAAAGCTGGTAGTTACGGTGGCGGAGGGCGGAGAAGGCGGCAGGGGTTGACACGTCTCTATGCTACCACGGGGCGCTTCTTCGATCGCCCCCATTCGCGGGGGGCGTCTCGCTCCCATGAACGCACCCAGAGGGTACCCGGTCTTACTGTCCTCGTGCCTCGGACACAAAGGGCTCCGCCCATGAGTCGGTATGGGCGGGACGCCCTTCGTAGCCGTAGGCTCTCCAGTCCCCCCGTTCTGATCGGGGGGATCACCGAGGGGCTACTCTACCGCTAGGTGCAGGACATCTTCTTGCGTGGCCTTGGTGGCGTCTTCGATCTCGCCGGTGAGCTTGCCGCCGCGCATGACAAGAATGCGGTCGCTCATGCCCAGCACCTCGGGGAGCTCGGAGGAGATCATCAGGATGGCTTTTCCCTCCGTGGCGAGCTTGCGCATCAGGACATAGATCTCGTACTTGGCACCGACATCGACCCCGCGTGTGGGCTCGTCGAAGATGAGAATCTCGGAGTTTGCCTGGAGCCACTTGGCCAGCACGACTTTCTGCTGGTTGCCGCCCGAGAGGTTGCGTGCCAGCTGCTCCTGGTGGGGCGTCTTGATGAGCAGGCTCTGGACATAGCCGCCAAAGGCCTCGCGCTCCTTGTTGCCGTCCACAAAGCCCAGCTTGCCCAGGCTCTCTAGGTTCGGAAGGCCGAAGTTGCCCCGGAGCGCCAGATCGAGCACGAGCCCCTGGCGCTTGCGGTCCTCGGTGAGCAGGCAGATTCCGGCCTTGACCGCGTCCTGTGGCGAGCGCAGGGGGAGCGGCTTGCCGTCCAGGATCACCTCGCCACTGTCGCGCAGGTCGGCACCAAAGAGCAGGCGGGCGACCTCGGTGCGGCCCGCGCCCACCAGACCCGAGAGCCCGAGAATCTCCCCGCGTCGGAGCTCGAACGAGACATCCTGAACAAACTTGCCGCGGGTGAGGTTCTTGACCACCAGCCGCGCCTCGCCGATCTTCTGGGCGGGGTCGCGCGGGGGGAACTCGGCGGAGAGGGCGCGGCCGACCATCGACTCGATCAGCTTGGGGCGGGTCCACTCCGAGACCGGCTTGGTGGCGATCCACTGGCCATCGCGCATGACGGTCGCGGTGTCGCAGAGCTGGAAGATCTCATCGAGGCGGTGGGAGACATAGACAATCCCGATTCCCTGCGCCTTGAGATCGCGAACAATGGCAAAGAGCGCGTCCACCTCGCGGCCGGAGAGCGCCGCCGTGGGCTCGTCCATGACCAGGATCTTCGCGTTCTGGGAGAGAGCCTTGGCGATCTCGACTAGCTGCTGCTGCGCAACTGTCAGCTCGCCCACCGGAGTGGTGGCCTGAAACGGCGCGGCGAGCCGCGTGAGCAGTGCCTGCGCCGCCGCGTTTTCGTCGGCGCGGGTGATAAAGCCGCCCTTGGTCTTCTCACGGCCCAGGAACAGGTTCTCCGCCACCGAGAGCTGCGGGATGAGGTTGAACTCCTGGTAGATCACCGCGATCCCGCGCTCGGTGGCATCGCGCGGCCCGGCGATCGTGATCTGCTCCCCGTTGAGGTGGATCGTCCCCGCATCGGGCTGGTGCGCGCCCGAGAGCACCTTGAGTAGCGTGGACTTGCCCGCCCCGTTCTCCCCGAGGAGCGCGTGAATCTCGCCCGCCTCTAGCGCCAGCCGCCCCTCGCGGATCGCCAGGACACCAGGGAAGGACTTCTGGATTCCCTCCATGCGCAGTAGGCTACTCATGGTGCACCTCGCTTTACCTCTCCCCGCGCTTTAGCGCGCGACCCGGGTACCCTCTGGGTGCGGCTGATCGCTCGTTCCTCGCTGCGAAGAGGGTGAAAATCCACCGCTCGTCTGGCTACGGGAATCCCTTCCTTCGCGAAGCCGGAGGGAGTGGCTGAGTTCCACGAAGCCGAGGGAGGTGAAAAATGCAGTAGGCTACTCATGGCCGCCTTTCTGCTGGAGCGCGGTGACAAGGACGGCGAAGAGGAGAACGCAGCCGACCACGGTGCCGCGCCAGATATCCGGGTTGGAGAAGGTAAAGTTGATCGCCGAGAGAATCGTGATCACGAGGGTGGCCCCGAGGATGGTTCCCGGCACCGACCCGCGCCCGCCGGTCAGGCTCGCGCCTCCGACCACTGCGGCGGCGACTGCATCGAGCTCGTAGCCCTGGCCCAGCTGGGGGTTGCCCTGCCGGCCGTAGCCTGCCCAGAGGATTCCCGCCAGCCCGCCGAGCAGGGCGCTGATCCCGTAGGCAAAGAGCTTGATCTTAAAGATATTCACCCCCGAGAGTCGTGTCGCTTGCTCATTGCCGCCGAGGGCGTAGAGGTAGCGCCCGATCCGGGTGCGGGTGAGCAGGACATGCGCGACGACTGCCACCACGACAAGCATGGTCCAGAGCGGCCAGCCCTTGGAAAGATCGGTGATGAGCGGGTAGTCGTTGAGGGAGATCGGGAGCTGCTTGTTGACGATCAGCGACTGGCTCCGCAGGACCAAGAGCGCCGCGAGGGTCACGACAAAGGGCGGGAGCTTGAGCTTGTGGATTAGGGTCGCGTGGAGCAGGCCAATCGCCAGCGCGCAGAGCAAGGTCAGCAGGATCGCCAGAAACGCCGCCGGTCCTGCCATCAGTCCCACCGAGAACTTGGTCACAAAGAGCGCCACCAGCATCCCCGCAAAGGCGATGATCGAGCCCAGGGAGAGGTCGATGCCGCTGGTGATGATGACGATGGTCTCCCCGATGGCAAAGAGGGAGAGGAGCGCTACCTGCTGGAGGATGTTGGTGAGGTTGAGCGGGCCAAAGAAGTTGGCGCGCTGCTCGGTGAACGCCATACCCAGGCAGAGCAGAGCCAGCACGGCCACGACACTGAGCTCCCTTGACTTCAGCAGGCGCGCGACAATGCCCGGCCCTGCAGATCTATCCATTTCCTTTACCGCCACTCTTGTTGGTTCCTATCTGACGCAAAAATCAATACATAATACACTTTAGAAAATCAAAAGGCCATGCGTCCAGCGACGCACAGCCTTTGTGAAATATTCTCACCCGGCGGCACCGCCGCCGGGTGAGGCTAAATTTACGTGGACTTGAGGCCCAGCTTCTTCATGTTCTCCACAAACGGAGCGACATTCTCGGGGGTGACCGTGGTCACGCCGGTGTCGATCTTGTTGCCATCGACCTTCATGCCCGCCTTCTCCAGCTCGGGCTTGAGCTCGTCGATTGCGGCCTTGAGGCCCTTGCGGTTGATGAGGTAGAGCAGCTTGGCGGAGAGGCGCCCGAACTCGTAGGGCTTCTGGATCACGGCGGCGTCGACTTTCTTGGCTTCCAGACCGGCCAGGGTCTCGGGGGCACCGTCGAACGTGATGATCTTCACCTTGCCGAGGAGCTTGGCGCTCTCGACCGCGTTCAGGATCGCAGGACCGTCGTAGGCCCAGATTCCCAAGAAGCCGTTGATCTTATCCCCGTACTTGGTGATGGCGTCCTGGACATTGCGCTGTGCCTTGAGCGGGTCGGCCTGGTCCTGGAACGGCTCCTGGAGCATCTCGATCTTGCCCTTGGTGGCGTCCTGGAAGCCCTTGTAGCGGTCGATTGCGTTCTGTGCGGACATGTTCCCCACGAAGGCGACAAACTTCCCACCGTTGGGCAGGAGCTTGAGAGCGGCCTCACCGGCTGCCTTACCCGCTTCGTAGTTGTTGGTGCCCAGATACGCCAGGCGCTTGCTGGTCTCGCTATCGGAGTCGAAGCAGATCACGGGGATATTCTTCGCAATCGCATCGTCGATAACGGAGGCGAACTCCTTGCCATCGATCGGGGTCACGGCGATTCCATCGGGGTTCTTGGCGACCGCATCCTCGAAGGTCTTCTTCTGGTCTGCGTGGGTCGGGGATGAGCCGGCGGGGGTCATGCGCCCCGTATCGCAGTCCGTCAGCTCGGTCTTGGCCGCTTCCAGGCCCTTCTCTGCTGCGGTCCAGAAGTCGGCGCTGTTGTTGGTAATCAGGGTGACAGACAGCTTGCCCTCTGCCTTGCGCGGTGCATCAAAACCGCCCCCGCCGCCCTCCGGGGCCTTCGCCACGGGTGCTGGGGCGTCGCCGCCGCCAGGTGCAGGCGTCGCCGCCTGATCTTTACACGATGCCAGGGATAGTAGCGAGACCAGTGCGGTCAGCGCGAGGCCCTGGCGAAGAAACCGAGATCGTTTCATTCTTTGGGTAGTCCTCCGCCGCCAGTATAGCATATGCGCTGGCTACTGACTCGCCAGGCGCTTCTGGATCAGATCACCGTACTCCGCGTGGCCGGCCTCTTGGGCGAGCTTGTCGAGCGCCTGAAACGCCTCGGCGTAGCGCAGGAAGATATGGCGCTGGAGCGGGTCGCGCTCGCCCCAGCCGGTGAGCAGGCCCGGTGTCTGGAAGCTCTCCCAGAGCGGCTGGTTCGCCGCAAAGAGGCTCTGCGTGTCGGGGCGCGTGCCGGGGAGGTAGAGGCGCTCGGTCACGCCCCAAGGGACACTCTCAAACTCCGCCGCCACCTCGGCGAGGCTGGTGTTGAGCACCTTTCGCTGGGCGAAGCGCTTGTCGCGCACCAGCAGAAGCGGACGGCCCTCCGCGAGCGCTTGACGGAAGAGTGCCCGCTGGAAGTCGCCTTGGGCAAACTGTGCCGTGCTTAGGCTCGCGCCGCTGGTCACCGAGTCGAGAGCGGGGTACTGGGCGAGCAGGTGGCGGTAGTACCAGGCATCGTAGAGGAGCGCACTGCCCAGCGTGTTCCAGTCGATCACCACCACATCGGGGCGCTGGTGCTTGACCCACTTCTGGTACCAGAGCGTAAATGTCACGTTGGAGTCGCTGACAATCACCGCGTTTTGGGGGGCGGAGCGCAGGATGTTCTGGGAGAAGTCCGCCTCGATAGAGTTGCCGCTCTTATCGGCTGCGCTCCAGTGCGCTCCGAGGGCGATCAGGGGGACACCAACCGCGGCGAGAGCGGCGATGCTCGGCTTGAGCGTCACCCGCCGCGCCAGCGCCCACGCTCCCGCGGCGATCCATGCGGCGATCATCATAAACGACGGTAGATAATAGACATAGATATCAAGGATGTGGTAGTTGAGCGCGTAGACCAGGCTCACGCCCGCGACCCAGCCCGTGAGAGCTAAAAGCGTCTTGTGGGTCTTTGCCAGCGCCACGACTCCCACGGGAGCCAGCCAGAGGGTCCAGAGCCCAAACTCCGCCCCCAGCGCCTGGCCGTAGCGCACCGCGTTCTCCCCGACCACGCTCAGCGGCTGCGAGAACATGAGCTGGCGGTAGAGGTCGCCCGAGAGGTGCTTGTAGAAGAGCTCCGGCGTGGTTGGGCTTCCCCAGAGCACGGGGGACTTGCTCAGCCTTGCGGCAAGCGGGACATAGGCATAGAGGAGTAGCGGGAGCACAAAGAGTGGCACGCACGAGAAGAGCCGCTTGAAGCCCACACGACGCCACGCAAACACCAAGAAGCCCGGCAGGAACAGCGCCATCGTCAGGTTGTTGGTCAGCGCAAGACCGTAGACCAGCACCAGCGGACCCAGCACCTGCTCACCCCGCTCCAGCCGCACGCTCAGCCAGAGCACCGTGCACAGAAACAGCGCCGTGAGCGTGTAGACCTCGCACGAGAGCGACTGCTGCCAGAGCGTGGGAGCGAAGGCCAGCAGCAGGGCGGCACTGGCGGCGACCGTGCGCGCGGGAACCAGGCTGGCGACAAAGCGGTAGAACATCCCCACCGCGCCCGCGCCAAAGAGGGCGGTCATGAGGTTGATGCGCAGGGCGGGCTCTTCGATGACGGGCGCGAGTCCCAGGAGGAAGGCTCGTCCCAGGAGGGTGAAGAGGGGATAGCCCGTGGGGTGGCAGACTCCGAGTGTTGCCATGGCGGTCTCGAAGTCTCCGTCGTCTCCGGTGTAGATGGTTCTACAGAGGGTGAGCGCGTAGACCAGCGCGGCGACCGTGAAGAGTAGCCATGCGATTTTCTTATCGGAGAGACGAGCCATGCCCCTGATTGTCGGGAAAAACCCGTATTGTCTACAGGGAGTGCTCCCGCCTTGACCGCCCCCGTGGGAGGGGGGCGTCTTACTGTCCTCGTGCCTCGGACACAAAGGGCTGCGCCCATAATCCCGAGTTCACTCGGTATGGCCGGAGGCCTTCGTGTCGGAGCCTGCGACGACAGCAAGACGCCCCGGTTCATCGGGGCGATCTAAAAACCGATGCGATCCGACGCGATAAAATGCCTGCATGTCTGACCAGCCTCTGATCTCCCACGTCTACACCGCCGATCCTTCAGCGCATGTCTTTGAGGGAAAGCTCTACCTCTACCCCTCGCACGACATCGACTCGGGCTTGGAGTCCAACGACAACGGGGACCAGTACGCCATGCGGGACTACCATGTCTTCTCGATGGAGAGTGTTACCGGCCCGGTGACCGACCATGGGGTGGCGCTCGCACTTGAAGACATTCCCTGGGCGAGTGCGCAGCTCTGGGCTCCCGATGCGGCGGAGCGCGACGGCCGCTACTTCCTCTACTTTCCTGCCCGCGACAAAGACGGCATCTTCCGCATCGGGGTGGCGGTCTCGGACTCTCCCGCTGGTCCGTTCCTCCCCGATCCAGAGCCGATTGCCGGGACCTTCTCCATCGACCCGTGTAGCTTTGTCGAGGACGCGGCGAGCGGTGGCGCGGCCTATCTCTACTTTGGGGGCATCTGGGGCGGGCAGCTCCAGTGCTGGCAGAGTGGCACCTTCGATAAAGACGCTCGGGTCGAGCCAATGGGAAACGTCCCCGCCCTTGGTCCCCGTGTCGCCAAACTCTCCGATGACATGCGCTCGCTGGCGGGCCCCGTTATCGAGCTGACGATCCTAGATGAGCACGGCAACCCGCTCCAGGCCGATGACCACGACCGACGCTTCTTCGAGGGGGCGTGGGTGCACAAGCACAACGGGGTGTACTATCTCTCCTACTCCACGGGCGACACGCACTTTCTTGTCTACGCCACATCGGACAGTCCGCTGGGGCCGTTTACCTACCAGGGGCGAATCCTAGAGCCCGTTCTCGGCTGGACCACCCACCACTCGATTGTCCAGTACCAAGACAAGTGGTACCTCTTCCACCACGACGCCAGCCTCTCAGGCGGCGTCAACCACCTGCGCTGTGTCAAGGTCAAGGAGCTCACCTGTGACGAGGCGGGGAAGCTAGCACTCAAGCAGTAGAGCAAACACTCTCTTCGTTTCAGTCAGCACCGCAAGACCTTCGTCAAACGTTGGTGGTGAGGTTTTGCCGTGCGTTCCTTGAGGAGAAAACCAAGCCGCTCTTTAGAGGGAGCGCCATTACCCTCTTGTTTGCCAAAAAACTGTTTGAGTCCTTAAACTTGAATTTTGAGACACATTGATCTGGCTTGCGGCTCGCGCCCCAGAGGTGCTTTTAAGGGGTGGTGGCGATGCTTTGGTTGCGTGTCTGCCGCCCTTGACTATAGCGAAAATCGCCTTGTCGCCCCGAGGCGAAAATGCTACAATCGCGTAGTCTAAAAACTGTCCAGGCAAACGTCAGAATTACACCCAAGTGCTGGGTGACTCTCCCAAAAAAACCGTCGGTTTCGAAGAGCCAACTTGACCTACGAATGGGAGCTGAGAGTATGTGGAGATCAAGAAAACTATGTTATAATCTGACATCACTTTTACGAATAAGTAAGTTATCCCTAGGTGATCGAATCCAAGAGAGTTTATGGCCCCCACTAAATCTCGACTCACTTTTATAGATTCTCTACGAGGATTTGCGGCTCTATGGGTCGTTTGTTACCATCTTTGGAATCGCTTCTACCCTGCTTTAAGTAGTCAAGGGCATGTACTTTCAGCGGGTCCACCTTCCAACCTGGGAAGCGCGTTAACCTTCTTCACGTTTGGCTTTGGGTATTCGGGTGTGACATTGTTTTTTGTGCTTTCTGGTCTGTGCATTCATTTACCACAAGCCCGACGAGGTAATCTCTGGGTCCCACTAAGTGAATTTACTTCTCGTCGTTTCTGGCGGCTCTATCCAGCTTATATTGCGAGTATTGTGTTTTCCGTTATCGCTCTTGCAATCCCAAAGATCTTATTATTAGCAATTGGGAAGAACATTGGAACATTCAACTGGTGGGCAGAAGTACGTGGTACTGATGCTATTATCAGTGCCGTTTTCCTCCAGCAATTTTGGCCGAAGTCACTAGGTCTTAATGGAGTGTACTGGACACTCGTTTTTGAAGTTCAATTTTATATTGTCTATCCCATGCTATTGTGGTGTCTTCGAAAGGCTAGTTTGGTGTTAGTGGGGATAGTTTTGTTCCTCTGTGAAATCTACTTCGCACTTTTTCCTACACCAGTGCAATGTTTCTTCCCTGCAAGGTATTTTGAGTGGTTTCTCGGGGTGATCGCAGCGGAAGCACTCATCAAAAATCCAAAGTGGGCTTCAAGTACAGTTCTAAATCTCTGTGCAATGATTGGGGGTGTAGGAGGTGTGTTCTCAGTGTTTGAACCTCATCTCTATCCTTTTCGTGACCTCCTATTTGCCGTCGGCTACTTTGGTTTACTCTTGCTTGTTGCTAAGAGCAGTGGTTTGCTAATGAGGGTGTTTAATTGGCCGGTAATGGCGGGACTTGGAGTCTTTTCCTATAGTCTCTATCTTATCCATGTGCCCATTATCGATCTTGTCTGGGTGGCCAATGACCGTCTCCTAGCTACGCGAGGTTCAAACCAGCAACTGGTACATTTGTTGTCATTTGTTTCTATCCCAATAAGTATTTTGGTAGCCTATGCTTTCTACTGGCTATTCGAACGCCCGTTTCTTCGCACCAAGCAGACCAACCATGATAGAGTATCAGATCTCAAAATTGGTTCTTGAACTGAAATTTACCATACTCATTACAACTTCATGTTTGGACTAATCTTGCTATGAAAATAGCAGTTGGCATTGGTGTTGTAGAGGAGGGAGTTCAGTGTTCCGATTCCCGGAGTAATTTGTGCCATGTTGGTTCTGAACAAGCTGTTAATTTCGGCTACTTCTCCTCCTTCCCTTCCCTCGTCTGATAAGTTTTCTTATATTACCAAGTATCCGCAGGTGTTTTTGTAAGTTCGGTGGGTGCGCGAGGTAGCACGCTAATCGGGCTGGATTTCCTGCGAGGTGGCAAGGACACTCGGTGTGAATCCTTTTTGCCCTTGTGCTGCTCTGCCTTACCGGAGGTCCGTCTATGGAATTTTTCGGTTATCTGGAGGCGGTGGTCATTGGGGTGACTCTTGGGCTCATGGGGGGCGGGGGCTCGATCCTCACCGTGCCTGTTCTGGTCTATCTCTTTGGACAGCCCGCCTCCCTGGCGACAGGCTACTCGCTCTTTATTGTGGGGGCGACCGCCGCGATGGGGGCTGGCCTCATGGCACGACGCGGCCTTGTTGTGGGGCGCGCCGTGCTCGGCTTTGCCTTGCCGTCGTTTGTGACCGTCTGGCTGACACGGCACTTTCTTCTCCCTGCTATTCCTGATAGCCTGGGCCGAGTCTCTCGCGACACCCTCTTGCTGGTCTTCTTTGCCGCCTTGATGCTCGCCACCGCAGTCTCGATGCTACGAGGGCGAAGAGAGGCGCGTGAGGAGGAGGCGGAGCGAGCGGACCTGCGCCAGCTTGTGCCGCCGGCGCTCGTGGTAGGAGTCGTGACCGGCTTGGTGGGCGCGGGCGGCGGGTTTCTGATCGTCCCCGCGCTGACACTTGCGGTGAAGCTGCCGATCAAGCGAGCCGTGGGGACATCGCTGGCGATCATCGCGGCCAACTCGCTCTTTGGCTTCTTCTCCGATGCGAAAATTCGTGGGGAGGCGCACTGGGGATTTCTGCTGGCTCTGACCGCGCTCGCCGCACTGGGCATGGGGCTGGGGACACTCCTCTCCAAGCGCATCCCCGGCGAGCGCCTCCGTCCTAGCTTTGGTGTCTTCTTGCTCGTGATGGGCACCTACATGGTCGCACGAGAAATTTTTCTACACCGCTGAGTTTCTTGAATCCTTTTTTGATAACATTGCCTCTGTCATAATGAACCCTGAAACGGAAAAGATCACTTCTATGAGTACTGCCACCCTCGCCCCTAGCACCAACCCGACCGCTCCGACGGTCACTGCCCGTGAGCTAAGTGCCCGCCTGAGCCAAGGCGAGCGCTTCCAGCTGATCGATGTCCGTAGCCCGCAGGAGTACGCCGAGGGCCATGTCCCCGGCGCGATGAACCTTCCCATGGACCAGGCAGAGGCGCGCCTGAGCGACCTCCAGCACCGCGATCCGGTCGTGCTGATCTGCCAGAGCGGCACCCGCGCGACAGTGACCTGCAGTATTCTCAGGTCCCACCACGACAGTCTTATCGTCCTGGAGGGCGGGACAAAGGCATGGCGGGAGGCCGCGCTGCCGGTGGTGACAACCAGCACGACCCGGCTCTCGCTCATGCGGCAGGTGCAGATGATCGCCGGCACCGCGCTGATGATCTCGACAGCACTCGCGTTTTTTGTCCATACGGGCTGGCTTATTGTCTCCGCCCTCGTGGGAGTGGGGATCTTTGGGGCGGGAGCCACCGGGACGTGTGCGATGGCAACCCTCTTGGCGAAGATGCCCTGGAACCGCTGAAAGGAAACCCCCATGTTTTTCCAACCGTACTACCTGGGCTGCCTTGCCCACGCCTCCTACCTGATCGGTGGCTCGAACGGCGAGGCCGCCGTGATCGACCCGCGCCGTGATGTCGAAGAGTATATCCAGGACGCCAAGAACGCAGGCTTGACCATAAAGTATGTCATCGAGACCCACCTGCATGCGGACTTTGTGAGTGGCCATGTCGAGCTTGCCAAGCGCACCGGCGCGACCATCTTGCTCGGGGCGGGCTCCGGGGCGACTTTTGCCCACCGAGGGATAGAAGATGGTGAGACGATCGCGCTGGGCGACCTCACGCTGACGTTTCTCGCGACTCCGGGCCACACGCCCGAGGGCATCACCATAAAGGCCGAGGGGCTGGGGCAGCCCACCCGCCTCTTCACCGGCGATACGCTTTTTTTGGGGGATATTGGACGGCCCGATCTGGTCGGTGCAAAAGGGCTGACCAGCGAGCAGATGGCGCACCTGCTCTACCTATCGCTGCGGGAGAAGATCCTGCCCCTCGCCGATGACATCGAGCTCTGGCCGGCGCATGGGGCGGGGAGCGCCTGTGGCAAGAACCTCTCCGACGACCGCGTGAGCACGCTGGCGGTGCAAAAAGCTGTCAATCTGCCGCTGCAGCTTGCCATGAAGGGCGATGAGGCGGGCTTTATCGCCTACGCCATCGAGGGGCTTGGGGCACCGCCGGCCTACTTCTTCCACGATGCGGCGAAAAACAAAGAGGGCGGTGCGGATGTGGAGAGTGTTCTTGCCCTCGCCCAGCCCCTCACGCCAAGCACCGTGGAGGAGCAGAGCGAGGAGGGAGTCTTCGTCCTCGATACCCGAGCGACAGGGGCCTTCAAGGCGGGGCACATCCCCGGGGCGATTGAAGTCCCGCTCGATGGCAACTTCGCGCCCTATGTCGGAGCCGTCTTGCCCCCGACCGCGCCGGTGATCGTGGTCGCTGAGCTGGGGCGGGAGACCGAGGCCATGACCCGCCTGATCCGGGTGGGCTACGAGAACCTGGTGGGCTGGCTCGACGGTGGCATGGACGCCTGGAGAGCGGCGGGCGGGGAGTGGGCGAGACTGGGGGTGGTCGAGCCCGCAGACCTAAAGGCGCTCTTGAGTGTCGGTGCCGCCCCGACTGTCCTGGACGTGCGCACCCCCGGCGAGTGGGAGGCGGGCCATATCGAGGGGGCCGTGCACATTCCCATCGCGGAGCTCAACGCCCGCCTGAGTGAGGTGCCCCAAGGCCCGCTCGCGGTGATCTGCGGCTCGGGCTACCGCTCGGCGATTGCTTGCTCCCTGCTGCTGCGCAGTGGACGCCGCGATATTGTCGATGTCCCGGGCGGCTGGAAAGCCTACAACGCGTGAGCGTAGAGATGCAGCGCAATACCTCCTTGCTCCTCGTCCTGGGCGGCTTACTCGCCCTCTCCACTCTGGTGCCGGCCGGGGGCTCCAAGTCCTGCCCAAGCGGTATGTGCACGCTGGTCTATGTCCACCCTACCCCGGCTCCCAGGACAAAAAAGCCCACCGCGACAACCAGAAAGCCCGTATGGTTGCCGAGGAAATAGGGCGGCTCGGGTTTCAGGTAGTATAGAGGCTATGGACTTTGAGCGGCTCATGGCGCGGCACAAGGACGCGGTCTACCGCCAGATGGTGCGGATGTGTGGCAATGCCGATGACGCCGACGATGTGCTCTCGGAGTCGCTGCTGAGCGCCTACCGCGCGATGCACCAGCTCAGCGATGAGGCCGCGTTCCAGAGCTGGCTGGCGATTATCGCCCGGCGCACCTGTGGCCGTCTCAAGCGCCGCGAGGCCCTGGCACCCGTGCTCCGGCTGGCAGAGCTGAGCGAGCAGGGGATCGAGCCCGCCTCCGCGGAACCGTCGCTGGACAACCAGGTGATCGAGGCCGAGACCAAGGCGTGCCTTCTCCAGGTCCTGACCGACCTGCCCCCGCTCTACCGCGAGGTCTACGAGCTCCGCGACCTCCAAGGCCGCCCCGCCAGTGAGGTGGCCGAGCGCCTTGGAATCTCGGTCGCGGCGGTAAAGTCCCGCCTCCACCGCGCCCGCGCCCTAGTTCGGGCAGGGATCGATAGCGGCCTTAGTGCCTAGAGGGTCGCCTTCCCCTTGGTCAGGAAGTTGATGACGATGATGATCGCCATGACCACTAGGATCAGATGGATCAGTGGCCCTCCAAAGCTCATCACCTGCCCGAAAATCCAAAACGCAAACAGGACCGTGATAACGGTCCAAAGTAAACTGCTCATGGTAAGCCTCCGTGCTCCTTGTAGGATTTAACCTGCTGGTACCCAAAGGACTAAACCACAAACCAGGTTCCGTAAATCTTAGCGGCGTGTCCACGAAGACAGCGAGGCACGAGGGAGGCTGTTTGTATCTCGCGTGTAAAATTTATAAGAGTCAAATGTGCAGGGGAGTTCGAAACGGAGCGTCGCGATTTGAAGAAACCTTACACCCGCAAGGGGCATAGGCTCTTTATGACTGGCATCACTCCGCTCCATTGCGCGACCGTCTCTTACCCGCTCATTCCGAGTTTGCTCCTGGGGCTCTTTCTGTTCTCCCTGAGTGTCCAAGGCTCGGGGGCTATGGCGGGCCTGATCCTGCTGAGCCGGCGGCACAAGGCCAAGGCATCGTGGCTGCTTCTCGCGTGGGGAGTGAGCGTCCTTGTCGCTGCCTGGCTTGCTCTTCGGTTTGCGGGCTACCAGTCCGTGGGCAGGTAGTCTTTGAGAAACTTGCCCCAGACATGCTCGCCGGTGTTGATGCCCGCGATAATCGGATCGACAATGCGCGCCGCGCCATCGACAATATCCAGGGGCGGATGAAACCCATGCTGGGCCACCTTGCGCTCCGCGATCTGCACCGGGTCTTCGTCGGTGACCCAGCCCGTATCGACTGCGTTCATGTGGATTCCGCTGGCGTGGTAGTCCGCCGCCGAGGTGCGGGTCATCATGTTGAGCGCGGCCTTTGCCATGTTGGTGTGCGGGTGGCGGGTGGTCTTGAACTTGCGGTAGAACTGCCCCTCCACGGCCGACACATTGACAATATGCTTGTCGCGCTCCGGGGTGCGCAGCATCAGCGGCTTGAGGCGGGCATTGAGGATATACGGCGCGACCGCGTTGACTAGCTGGACCTCCAGCAGTTCCACCGCCGAGACCTCATCGAGCTGGAGACGCCAGGAGTTGCGGTCACGCAGGTCGATCTGCTGGAGGTCTTGGTCCAGCCGCCCTTCCGGGAAGAGATCCTGCTGGCCCGCGCCCTCGCCGGGGAGGAGTGCCATCTGGGAGAGCTTGGCCGAGGGGAGGAGCTCATAGCCGCGCAGCCCCTCGTAGCCCCCGAGCAGCTTGCGGGTCGCCTCGGGGAGCATGGAGAGCGGGGCTTGCTCGCCCTCCATCATGTGGGCATAGAACTCCGGGGGGCGGCGGACGGTCTGGCAGGCGTTGTTGATAATAAAATCGAGCCTTTCGCGGGTATTAAGAAGATGGGAGCAGAACGCCTCGACACTGGGGGTGTGGCGCAGGTCTAGCCCAAAGATCTCCAGGCGGTCCGCCCACTCGGCGAAATCGGGCTCGCGGGCGTAGCGCTCGGCGGAGTCGCGGGGGAAGCGCGTCACCACGATCAGGTGCGCCCCGGCGCGGAGCAGCTTGATCCCCGCCTGGTAGCCGATCTTCACGCGTCCGCCGGTCAGTAGCGCCACGCGGCCCCGCAGGTCCGCTAGCTCGGTGCGCTTGGCGTAGTTGAACGTGGCGCAGCTGGGGCAGAGCTGGTCGTAGAAGTGATGGAGCTGGGTGTAGTGGCGCTTGCAGATGTAGCAGTACTGCGGCTCGACCGCCTCCCGAAAGTCCGGGTCATCGACCTCTTGCTGGGTATCGTCGCTGGGTGGCGCGTAGTTGGGGGTCACAAAGACCGCCTCACGGCGCAGCTTACGAATCCCGGTCTCGTGCAGGACGCTCTCCACCTTCTCGCGCTTATCGGCCTTGCGCAGGCGCTTGGTGGCTTTCATTAAGTAGCGATGGCTCGCATCGTCGGGGGTGGCGACCTGCCCCGCCGCCTTCAGCAAGCGCGCCAGGTCGTCCTTGGTCAGGTGGGCTAAAAGCGCCCGATCCTCCACAATCGCCTCCAGGGTCTCCATCGCCGCCCGCACCTGCCGCGTCAGCTCTTCCGGGTTCTCACTTGTCAACATCACCGCCTATTGTACGGCACGTCAAAACGCACTCGGGCGGTAGAATGCGCCATGGCCCATGAGAAAGATAGCATCCCTCTGGAGGAGTTTGTCGCGATTGTCTCCGGAGCCGCCGAGGCGCAGCTCACAAAGCGCCAGTCCACCTTCTTGTGCGTGAAAGCAGGTGAGTATCACTTCCGGGTGACTTTTCGCAACAAGCGCGCGGTCCACTGGCCGCACAAGCGGTTTACGGGCGCGTCCTTTCATACCGAGCATCCCTTGCTCCTCGACTATACCGATCCGCAGGCGAGCCTCTACTTCAACGCGGTCTCAGCAGATATTCCCTCGTTGGTACAGGAGCTGGAGCAAGTCACCCAGGAAGTCTTTGGCGGCTGGCGACCTCTCTGGCAGTACCTAAACCACTACGGCACCGACTCCCAAAAGGGCCTTCCTATCGGGGGGATGTCTAGCATCCTGGAGCATCTCTTTCGGTTCCCTTCCGGGCTTTTTCTACGGGGACCGCTCTCACTGGCTGCACCCGCTCAAGAGATTTTGGACCGTCACGGAATGCAGAGCGCCCTCTTAGACGATTACACCCCGATCGTGCCGGTGCCACTAGGGGTTTTGCTATTGGGAAATAATGTGCTAATTGCGGAGAGCTTTGTGGTGGGCCCTGGGGGAAGAGGAGGGGGCTGACAAACAAAAACGACGATCACGCTTCGCTTTGAAGGGATCGTCGGAGTTCGCTTCCTGGGTTTTCCAGGTCACTATGCATATAGTATATCCCAAAATGGCCTCCCTTCGCCACTCATATAGGCCGTTATCATGATTATTAAGATTGGAATTGTAGAGGTATATTTTGTCAATAATGATGGTTTTAAGGGGATGATATTTCGAAATATCTTCCATATATGGATATATCTGTCTCGGAATTATCTCTAAATTGCCGCCGGTTGGAAACCGGCGTCTGCAGTAGCCTTCGGCTGCAAAGCCCGTTCCGGGCTGGGGAACCGACTCGGTAGCCCGGAACGGGCTTTGCAGCCGAAGGCTACTCAGACGCCTAATTTCATTGGGCGAATCAAATGCGGGCGCTATTTCGGCACAAAACCACTCTCTCGGAGCTGAGCTAGCGTGGCGAAGAGCGGCTCGGGGAAGTTGTCCCAGGCGTGCCAGCTCCAGCCGAGGCACTTGTCGGGCTCGCGGCGCTCGGGCGCGCCCAGCGACTCGGGGCAGTCGGCGAGGAGAAAGAGCGTGACGGAGTGCTTGCCCTCGCTGGGAAAGACTGTGTTGGTGTACGGGCCGGGGCGCACCGTGTCGATTACCAAGCCTGTCTCTTCGAGCACCTCGCGGCGGGCGCAGGTTTCGAGCGACTCACCAAACTCCAGGTAGCCCCCCGGCGGCGCCCACGTGCCGGCTCCGTGCGTGCCGACGCGCTGGCCGAGGAGGAGCTTCCCCGCACGCAGCAGCAAGACCGCCACACCGACACGGGGGATAGGAAGGGGAGTTTGCATAGAAATAGAAGGGGAGGGAGACAAACAAAAATGACGATCACACTTCGCTTTGAAGGGATCGTCGGGGTTCGTTTCCTGGGTTTTCCAGGTCACTATGGATATAGTATATCCCGAAATGGCCCCGTCGCGCCACTAAGAGATAAGGAAGAGAGCTCGGTATAAAGAGAGAAATGACGATAGATTTAGCTAGAGGATCTTCTTTTTAGCTAATACAATCTTGAGTTTTTCCTAAGTAATCCCTAGAAAGGTGTCTCTGATTTGTCTCTATCTATGAAGGCGGAAATTGAGGGTGCCGCCGCGGGTCCTGGGCGGCGAGTACAATAGAGGCAATGGCATGGACGGAGCTGGCGACACTGCTGGGAACGGCGCTCTTTGCGGCCTCGGGGGCGCGGGTGGGGGTCCGCAAGGGCTTTGACCTGCTGGGAGTCTTTGTGCTGGGCTGCGTGACGGCGGTGGGTGGGGGCTCCCTGCGCGATGTGCTCACCGGGCAGACCCCGCCGCAGTGGTTCCGCGACGAGCGCTTGCTCTGGGCGGCGCTGACGGGGAGCCTACTGGCATTTCTCTTCTTCCGGCGCCTCGATAAGCGCAAGAGCGAGCTCGATATCCTGGATGCGGCGGGCCTGGCGCTCTTCTCGGCATCGGCGGCGCTGCGGGGGCTTGAGCTGGGACTGGGGCCGCTCGGGGTGGTGTTTGTGGGGACGGTCTCCGGGGTCGGGGGCGGGGTGATTCGGGACATTCTGGCGCGGGAGATCCCCGGAATTTTCCTGCCAGGGGCGCTCTACGCCAGCGCCGCCATTCTCGGGAGCCTCGCGGTCTACGCCCTGCACTTTACACCACTGCCCAGCAACGTGCTTCTGAGTGTTGGGGCGCTGGTGACCTTTCTGGTGCGCCTGCTCTCCATGCGCTACCAGGTGCGCCTGCCCGCGCACAGTCCTAGAGAATCCGGGACGACGCCACCCTGGGAATGAGGCTTCTGGCTCAGGTGGGGGATGCGGCCCCTGCGCGACAATAGAGCCATGGAACCACGACTACAAGAAGACTCGGCGAGCTGGATTTTCTTTGTCCACGCCGCTTTTGCGATCGCGCTTTTGGCAATGACGGTGGGAATCTGGCTGCTGCCTGACCCGCTCTGGATCAAGGGGTATCTCGGGATGGGGCTCTTTTTCACGGTCAGCGCCACGATCACCCTCTCCAAGACCACCCGCGACAACCACGAGGCCCGCAAGCTCCACCATCGGCTGGTGGAGGCAAAGACGGAGAAGATCCTGACGGAGTACAGCAAATAAAAAAACGATCACGCTTCGCAGGGAAGGGATCGTTTTGAGGTTCGTTTCCTGGGTTTCTCAGGTCACTATGCATATAGTATATCCTGAAATGGACCTGTCTTGCCACTAAGATGGTGTTAATGGTATTTAATAGAATTGGTGATTTGTCTTGTGGAGATATTTATACTGAGGTCATAAATAGGAGTATGGGAGTTTTGTGGTCTTTATTTTGAAGTTTGCATGTTTCGCATTTGTCTCATAAGGAAGTGGGCTATACTTGGCGAATGTCAAAGAAACTCTTGCTGGGGCTGCTCGTTGCCTTTCTCGCGGTGGTGGTGGGTGGGATTTTCTTTTTGCGACAGTACTTCGGGCTGGTACAAGGGCTGTAGAATAGAGGCATGCGCATCGAACACTTTGCCCTCAATGTCGCCGAGCCGGTCGCGATGGCCGCCTGGTACGTGGAGAACCTCGGCTTTCGGATCGTCCGCCATGTGGACAACGCCACCCAGACCCACTTCCTCGCCGATGAGAGCGGCCTCAGCGTGGTGGAGATCTACAACAACCCGCCCGACCAAGTGCCCGACTACGCGAGCCTCGATCCGCTGATTGTCCATATCGCCCTGGTCTCCGAAAATCCTGATGCGGACCGGGCGCGGCTGGAGGCTGCGGGCGCTACTTACGCGTCGGAGGTGCGCCTCCCCGATGGCTCCCAGCTCACCATGCTCCGCGACCCCTGGGGCCTCGCGCTTCAGCTCTGCAAGCGCGGCACGCCGCTCCTGTAGAGCCCGATGATCGTCCTGAGCGAGGCCCTCCTCCACGAGACCGCCACGACCCCCGGTGCGCGCGACAACGTCGAGATGACCGAGGCCGCGAGGCTTGCCGGGTGCCGCATCTACACGATTCCCAAGGACTTTAGCCAGTGTGAGACCGCCGAAAACGCGCTCTGGCATGTCCCGGTGCAGAAGTCGCCGACACGGGGTATCTGGTGCGGCTTTATCCCGAGCTTGGAGCGCTACACCGCAATCTACGACGAGCTAGCGCGCAAAGATATCTGGCTGCCCAACACCCCCGACGAGCACGCGATTGCGCTGGAGTTTGACCGGGCCTACGAGCGCCTTGTGGGCATCACCCCCAAGAGTGTGACCCTCACCCGCGCGGAGGACTGGCAAGCCGCTGAAGAGGCGCTGGGCTACCCGGTCTTCGTGCGCGGCGCGACCCGCTCGCGCAAGGCCGAGGGCTGGAAGGCATGTGTGGCGACCAACCGGAGCGAGCTCCAGAGCCTGGTCACTGAGCTCTTTGCCCTGCCCTACCGCTCCCGAGGAAAAGTGATCGTCCGGCAGCTCGCCGCCCTGCGCCACACACGGGTCAGCGACGAAGGCTTTCCCCTGGGCCGCGAGTACCGTGTCTTTCTCTTTGGTGAGGTCGTGCTGGCGTTTGGGTACTACTGGGACGGCGACGATCCCTTGGCGGTACTCACCCCCGACGAAGAAGCGACGATGCTCTCTCTTGCCAAAGAGGCGGCTCGCCGCGGCGGGATTCCCTTTGTGATCGTCGATATCGGCCAGCAAGAGCGCGGCGCATGGACCGTGATTGAGGTGGGGGATGCCCAGTTTGCAGGCACGGGGCACATCGCGCTCCTTCCCCTCTGGAGCGCGATCTGCGAGCACTTGGCACTTCGCCACGGTTAGAGCGGGGCGTCAACGAGCCTCGTCCCTCGGCTGGGAAGGCCTTCGGCCATAAAAAAACTCAGAGGCTTTCTGATGGCCGAAGGCCTTTGCGGCTGAGCTTGCGACGCCCGCGGGTGCCCTCTGGGTGGCCTCCCTCTCACGGGGGCGAAACGCTAGTCCACGAAGACAAACTCGCTGGTGTTGAAGAGCAGGCGGCAGAGGTTCTCTAGGCCGTTTTTCTGGACAAAGGCGAGTGTCTGGGCGTGCTCGGTGGGGCGGGGAGAGCGGCCTAGCGCGAGCCGAAACGCCTCCGTCACTTGCTGGTTTTTGGGGAGCGTGGCGAGGCGTTTGGCGAAACGCTCCGATTGGTCAATGAGAAACGGATCGTTGAGGAGCGCGAGGCTCTGCAGGGCCGTGAGGGTGGTGTTGCGGACCGGCGTGTTGATGCTCGGGTCGGCGCAGTCCAGGCAGTCGAGGAGCGGGTTGGGGACACTGCGCACGGTAAAACGATAGACCGTCCGGCGGAAGGTCGCGGGGTCGGTGATATGGGCGAGGTCGGTGTGGTCGTAGATGGGTGAGTGGTCGTCTTTGAAGGCAAAGAGGGCAAAGCCGGGGCCGCCCGCTCTCCGGTCCAGTGCGCCGCTGACCGCCAGGACGCTGTCGCGCACCTCTTCTGCCTCAAGCCGCCGCCGGTTCTGCCGCCAGAGCAGGTGGTTGTCGGTGTCGAGCAGCTCGGCCTTGGGGTTGGTAGCGACACTCTGCTTGTAGGCACGGCTGGTGACAATCAGCCGATGGAGTTTTTTGAGGGATTGCCCATTGTCGCGGAACCAGAGGGCGAGGGCATCGAGCAGCTCCGGGTGCGTGGGCTCGGCGCCGTTCCTGCCAAAGTCGCTCAGGGTCTCGACAATCCCGCGCCCAAAGTGCCCCTGCCAGACCCGGTTGACAATACTGCGCCAGGTCAGCGCGTTGTCCTTGCTTGTCAGCCAGCGTGCCAGCGCCGCCCGGCGTGCGCCTTCGTCGGGCGTGTCGGGGAAGACCGTGCCAAAGAGTGCCCCTGGCCCGACCGCTTCCTTGGGGCTCTCGACCTCGCCCCGGTTGAGGAGGGAGATCGTCCGTGGCGCGTGGGGCAGGGCGGCGTAGGTGAGCTTGCCAAAGCCGCTGCGGCTATCGAAGCCATCGTTGAGGAAGGCAGTGCTCCACCGCCCGGCTTGGATACTGTCCCGCGCGCTGACCGTTGCCGTCCGCCCGAGATTCTTCCCCCCCGAGAGAAGCTGCACCTCGGCGAGGGCGAAGACAAAGTCACCCGTGCGCGGCCAGAGCTTGGTGGCGGTGATCCGAACCACCCGCCCTACCTTGCCCGCCAGCTTGATCTCGTAGGGCGCGTTGCCGGGGTTGGGAAAGTCCGCCGTGGTCTGATCGTCCACCACGACACCGTCGACCTCGATCTTGAAGCGCACCGGGAAGCCAAAGCCGGGGGTGTCTGCAAAGTCCGTGGGGCGTGCGGGCAGCAGGCGGAGCGTGTCGAGCGGCTGGGGCTTGGGCAGGCTGAGCTGCACCCACTTCTCGACCTCCGCTGTTTTCTCAATCGCGCTGTGGTAGCCGTTGCTGGGGCTCCCCGGAGTGGGCTGCTCGCCCTCCGCATAGGTCCGGTCACCCCGCTCTATCCCAGAAAAAACTGCCTGGAGCCTATAGTAGTCCTTCTGTGGGATCGGGTCGAACTTGTGGTCATGGCAGCGGGCGCAGTGGACCGTAACGCTGTTAAAGGTCGCCATGACATTGGTGACGATATCATCGCGGTCCAGAGCCCGTGTCTTCTCTTTATCGACGGTGCCTTCTCTTAATTCTGCCTGCCCGACAAAGTCCCACGGTCCCGCCACCAGAAAGCCGGTCGCCACAATCCCGCTGGGGTCGCTGGGCGTGAGCACATCGCCGGCCACTTGTTGCTGCACAAACTGCGAATAGGGCAGGTCTTTGTTGAGTGCTCCGATCACCCAGTCCCGGTAGGGCCAGGCATTGTCCCGGCGCTTGTCCTTGTCGTAGCCGTGGGTGTCGCCGTAGTGGACCAGATCGAGCCACTTGCGCCCCCAGCGCTCGCCATAGCCCGGCGATGCCAGCAAGCGATCCACGAGTTTTTCATACGCATCGGGGCGCTTGTCGCTCACAAACGCCGCGATCTCGGCAGGCGTGGGCGGCAGACCGGTCAGGTCAAAGCTCAGGCGGCGGATGAGTGTGCGACGGTCGGCCTCAGGCGAGAAGTGCAGGCCCTTGGCCTGGAGCTTGGCGAGGAGATAGTGGTCGACAAAGCCAGCCCCCCACCCCCCGCCGGGCGGGGGAGATATGCGGTTTGGGAGTTCCTTATTGTCCCCCCGCGGGGCGGGGGTTAGGGGGGAGAATGCCCAGTGGGGCTTTTCGGGCTGGGTGGTGCGTGCCCAGGCGGTGAGGGGCGCGAGCTCGTTTGGGGCGAGCTTGCCGCTCGGGGGCATCTTGATCGTGCTGTCGTAGGCGACGGCGGTAAGGACTTTCTTCGCTAGTGCTGCGGTGAGGGGCTTGTCAAAACGGACACCCGCCGCTGCCTGCTCAGGGCCGTGGCAGGAGAGGCAGCGCGCCTTGAGGATCGCCGCCGCTGTGGGCTGTGATGGGGGCTGGGCGTGGGCTACCGTGCCCAGGGCCAGCAAAACGCCGCAAAGAAAATGCCGCACCATGGGAGTTTATTCCCGATAGTGCGGCAGGTCTCCTGCTTTCTACCTCCCCCGGCGGCACCACCGCCGACCCCTCCGGCTTCGCGAAGGGGAATGGCCGGAGGCCTTTGTGTCCGAGGCACGAGGATAGCAAGACGCCCCCCTCTCACGGGGGCGATCAAAGACGGGGACGAGCTACTGGAGCATCGCGTCGGCGGCCTTGGCGACCTCGGCGACCTTGGCCGTGTCCACGTCCACGAAGTTGCTGCGGACACGGGAGGCGCGCCACAGGATCACGGTGTTGGTGGCCTCAGGGCTGATCTTGTAGGAGGCGATGTCCTGGGCCTGAGCACCCTGGGGAAGGAAGACCAGCGGGATGGTGATCTTCTTCTCAGCGGCGATCTTCTGGATAGCCACCTTGGCCTCGGGGCCGCTCATGAAGACCGCGAAGCTCTTGAGACCCTTCTCTTTGCGGGCATCGACCACTTTTTGCAGGTCGGTGAGGAGCTGGCCGGCCTTGGCAGGGTCGTTCTTGACAAATGCCGCGAGCACGGGCGAGCCGCCGTACTGGCAGCGGTAGCAGAGCTCCTTGCCCTTGTTGGGGCCGGTGACATCGACAACCTGGAACGGGCTGGGCTGGGCACCCGGCTTGAGGCCGGACTCGATTGCAGCGAAGGCTGCGACCGCCAGCAGGCTGGCGGCGGCGACTAGACCAAACTTCAGATTCATGCTTTTCAGTTCCTTAAGATAACGTTAGAGTTCTCGAACATAGTGCAACAGATCGACTCGCTCCTCTACAGAGAGAAGCTCTATCTTTCCATGAAGGTTGTTCGCATTTTGTTGCGAAAATACCTCCTCCAGGGTGGCGGCCTTCCCATTGTGCAGATAGGGTGCGGTGTCGTAGACCCCCTTGAGGCGCGGCACTTGAAGGAAGACTCCCTCGGGTGTCGTGCCGATCCAGGCCTGGCGCTGGCCCCCGAACCGTGGCCCCGCGTGGCACGTGGCGCAGGCGGCTTTTCCTTCAAAGAGTAGTTTACCCCGAAGTGCCGCAGGAGTGTGCGTCCCATCCGGATTCCGGTAGGGATTCGGGGGCTCGGGAATCGCGCCGACATAGTCGATCAAGGCGGCTTTCTCGGCTTCGGTGACCATGGGAGTCTGCAAGAGACCTTTTAGCTCGCCCTCAACAAAGTGCTGGATCGTCGGCTCATGGCCACTCCAGCGGTAGGGCGCGCTGCCGGCGAGGTTGCCGCGGAGCGCCTTGGCGTTGCGGTCGGTCTGCTTGCCGAGGGCATCGGGGACATGGACAAACTTCCAGGAGATGCCATCCGTGCCGCCATCAGGGTGGCAGGAGTTGCAGCTAAACTGCTCGCCCTTGACAATCTTCGCGCTGGCAAAGAGGTAGCGGCCCAGGAGCTGGGGGTCTTTGCGCGCGGTCGGGCCCAGCGAGACCCGGCGGAGGATCTGGAGTGTCACGGGGTCGAGGACGGCCAGGTCGTTGCCGAGTAAGTTCGCGACCCAGATCTCTTTCTTATTTGGGGTGAAGGCGAGGCCACGTGGGTGCGCCCCGATCTCCGAGACCGTGCGTGTCTCTCCCTCGCCATCGACGGGGACCACATTGACACTATTGCCGCCGCTACAGGTGACATAGGCGAGCTCTTGTCGCGCGTCGAGGACCACCGAGTCCGGGTCGGAGACATCGGTGCCCATGAGATCCAGCCAGAGGTTCTCGATCCCATTGCGTGGGCCGCCGGGTGCCTGCACAAACGCCTGGTTGGACCAGATTCCGATAGGGGTCTCCGTGGGCCGCTCGTTCTGGGCGCGCTGCCCGACCGCAAAGACCCGGCGACCGTCGGGGAAGGCCGCCACCCCACGCAGGTTCACCGACGGCACCTTGGCCGTGCCCCGCGCCGCGAGGCTCTCGGTGTCGAAGTAGCTCACGGTCCCTGCAGTGAGGTTGGCCGCGACCAGCGTGCTGCCATCGGGGGTGAGGGCGAGTGCTTGGGGGCGGTGCCCCGTGGGAAGAGTCGCCGTGATTTTCCGCGTCGCGAGCTCCAGCACCGCCACGTGGTCGAGCTGGCTCACGGAGACAAAAGCGCGCTTGCCGTCGGGGGTGATTACCACATCCCAGGGCATCCCGCGCAGGGGGAGCGTCTCGGTCTTGCCGGTCTTGAGATCGATAAAGGCGAGCGAGCCGCTGAAGCTATTGGTGACCAGCGCGAGCGCACCGTCGGGGGTGACCGCCACGCCCGTGGGCTGTGTTCCGCCGGTCGGAATGTGCCGGAGAACTCTCCCCGTCGCCCGCTCGATCACCGCGAGCGCGCCTTCGTCGTACTCCGTCACCAGCGCCAGCGTCCCATCCGGCGTGAAGGCCACTTCATAGGGGCCACGGTTGCCTGCGAGCGCGGGCCGCACGGCAGGCGCGGGGGGCGTGGTGTCCTGCGCCCGCAGGGGGAGCAGGGCTCCCCCGACCAGGCTTCCCAGCGCCCCGATTCCTAGGAGTACAGGTCGTCTCATGCGGCAATTGTACCTCTTTCCCACATGTCCGGAACCACGCGTTACCCGAGGAACGAGTCCTCGGGCTTAATAGGGCTACGGCTGCCTTCGCAGCCAACAAATACGAAACGCAGCCAACCGAATCTGTTGGGCACGAAGGTGCCCGTCGCCCTCTTAAGCCCGGACACTCGTTGTCTGGGCGCTCTTGACTTCTCGATCTCCGTGGCGGAAAAAAAACAGCCCCAGGCTCCGGGGGGAGCCTGGGGCGGGGGGGGGCGACAGCTACTTCGCCGCGACCTTTGTCTTGACCTCCGGCGGGGTCGCCAGGGTCGTGAGGTACTGCGCCAGCGCGTCTCGCTCGTCGTCGGTGCCTACCAGAGGCGGCATGTAGAAGCGATAGGGCGAGTCGGGCTTTTGCTCGTGGAGCGTCTTGAGGAGGTTGTTGATCCCCTTGAGGTCGCGCTCTCCCAGTAGCCGACGCATCGAGCGGTAGCCGCTCTCCGTGTGGCAGCTCATGCACTGCCCCCGGAAGACCAGCTTCCCAATCGCCTTCGGGTCGCCCGAGGCCTTCGCCTCTTGCGCCCAGATCGAGTGTGTCAGGTAGCCCTCGCTATTGAGCTTCGCGATCTCGGACTTGCGGATGCTATTGGAGTACATGTGCCCCCCGATCACAAAGGGCTTGCGCAGCGCCTCGCGGCCGTACTCCCCGGATGCCGTCGCGGCGAGCGCCAGGCAGAGCACCGAGATCGCGTGGCCAAACGAGAAGTCCTTGGGCGACTTGTAGGCAAAGAAGTAGACCACGCCGGCGATTGTCCCGCTGGTCATCACCATCAGCAGCCCGATGCGCGTGATCTGCGTAAACGCCCCCGAGCCGATCGTGGTCATTCCGAGCGAGAGCAGGGCGCGGTGGTCGCTGGGAACCATGGCGAGGTACCAGAGAAAGACCAGCGGCATCAGCACGAACATCGGCGTGATCCAGGTCGCGCTCCAGCGGGTGAGGGAGATGCGGATCTTCTGCTCGGCGGGCTCTTCGTCCTCCGGGTGCCGGGAGAGGGTCACCAGGGCCCAGACACCGGCCATCGACGCGCAAGACAGAACGCGCAAGACGGCGCTGGGCCAGTAGGTCGGGTTGAAGAAGGCAAACCAGAACTTGCTCGCCTCCTGCCCCGTGCCTGCCACCGAGAGCCAGGTCTGGCCGGGGGTGAGCATGAAGCTCAGGATGCCATTGATGATCACCAGGGTGCAGAACGATGCCGCAGCATAGAGGTAGCCCACTTTGAGGTGCAGCTGCTCCGGGATCTTGTTCCAGGTGTAGTAGTAGACCGCCGCCGCCGTCAGCTCGATAATAAAGAACACCCACTCAATCGCCCAGCCAAAGACAAAGTTGTGGATCAGCGTGCTGGTCGCCTCGGGGTGGACGAGGCCGATGGCAAACCAGATGCCGATCCCTGATGTCGTGCCAAAGACACCTGTCAGGATCAAAAAGAACTTCGAGTGCTTCTCGATCAGCGGCAGCCAGCCGCGCCGGTTCTCTTTCAGCGCCTTGTGCTCGGCGAGGGCGAGGTAGAGCCCGCCCCCGACCGCGAAGTGCGCGATCATGATATGGAAGATGGCGATCAGGCCGATCACCCACGCCCCGCCAAGATAGGGGACGTCCCAGAAAGGATAGTTCATAGCCCCACATACCCCCAGATAGTCGTGCCGATGTAGAGCCCCAGCGCCAGCAGCCCAAAGTAAGTCGCGTTGCGTGCTCGCTTCCCACCCGCACTTTTCGTGTCGTAGAGGGGGATCAGGCACCAGAGCGCCAGCCCCAGCGTGAAGACTCCCATCCCGACTCCCTCACCCAGCGCGCCGGGCATGAGGTTGCCCATGATCTTCAGGAGCTGGAAGGGGCTCATGAAGTACCACTCGGGGTGGATTCCGGGAGGAGCCGGGGCGAGCGGGTCGGCGGCCTTTCCCATCTGCCAGGGAAAGAGCGAGGCCATTAGCGCAATGACGTTCATCGCGATCAGCCACATCGCCAGGTCTTTCAGCAGGAAGTTGGGGAAGAAGGGGATGGTCTTGAGCTTGGCCACCGGCTTCTCTTGCTCGCTAGGCGGCAGCGACATCCCGTGCTTCTGCACCAGCCAGAGGTGGACAAAGAGCAACGGCAGGTAGAGCAGGGGCAGGACAACCGCGTGGAGCGCGAAGAAGCGCTGGACGGTCTGCTCGCCGACCTCGGAGCCGCCCCGGAAGAGGCTGGCGATGGTCGGGCCTACCACGGGGACGGAGTTCGGGATTTCCAGCCCCACTTTGGTCGCAAAGAACGCCAGGTCGTCCATGGGCAGCAGGTAGCCGCTGAAGCCAAAGAGCAGCCCGAGCATCAGGAGCGCCATGCCACTCCACCAGCCGAACTCGCGCGGCTTCTGGTAGCTCTTCATAAAGTACACCGAGAACATGTGCACAAACACTGAGAGCAGAAAGCCATTGGCGCTCCAGTTGTGCACCGAGCGGATCAGCCAGCCAAAGTGGATGTCGTAGGTGATCTGCCGCACGGACTCATGGGCATCGGGGCCGGGGCGGTAGTAGATGAGCAACAAGACACCCGTAAAGAGCTGGACTAAGAAGCAGAACAGCGAGATGCCGCCCCAGTAGTACCACGCCGAGTGCTTGTGCACGGGGACAGTCTTGTGCTGGGCAAAGGCCACGAGCTCGTCCAGCCCGAGCCGGTCGTTGAACCACTCGTAGAGCTTGGAGCCAGGTTTTAAGTTACCAACCATAATAATTTCTCCAGCCCCCTAACCCCCGCCCGGCGGGGGGATAAATCGGAAGGAGAATTTCCTTGTATCCCCCCCGTTGGACGGGGGATGGGGGGCTAATTTACGCCCTTGTCACCACCACGGAGCCGGGGCTGACTTTTGCGACAAACTTGGTGAGAGGCTTGGGCGGGGGGCCGCTGACATTCTCGCCGGTCTTGGAGTCGTAGCGCCCGCCGTGGCAGGCACAGACAATCGCATCCTCTTCGGGGTGGTACTGGACCGTGCAGGCTAGGTGCGTGCAGACCGCATCGAGGGCCACCCAGGAGCCGTCCTTGTGGTGGATCAGCATCGACGGGTGCGGGCCGAAACGAAACATCATCGCCGTGCCCAGCGGGAGCTTGTCGGCATCTTTGAGCGCGACCTCGGAGACCGCGGCCATGGCGGCGGACTTCTCCACGGGGGAGTTCAGGTAGCGGTAGATCGGGTAGCCGATAATCCCAGCGTAGCCCACACACATCCCGCCGATCGCCACCTTCACAAAGCTGCCACGGGTCAGCCCCTTTTCGTCGTTCTCGTCCTCGGACTCTGCCGGGTTCATCGGGAGCTCGACACTCATGCCACCACCTCCGCTTCTTTCGTCTCAATTGTCTTGGCCTGCGCCGCGACCAGCACCAGCCAGCCGACCAGCCCGAGGCCGATCACAAACAGCACTAGGAAAATCCCAATCACGCCCCAGTTGGGCACCACGGCCCGGTCCCAGACATCGAAGCCCTTCAGCCGCAGGGTCTGGTCGCGGATGCCATCGCGGTAGATCACCGCCCCGACATTGGCCAGAAAGCCTCCCACGGCGGCTCCGATTGTCAGCAACAGAGGCTTCTTGCCGCCGATATGCAGCGCGGCTAGCAGGAGCGCCAGGACGCCACCGAGCAGGAAGAGTCCCGCTCCCGTGAGATAGAGCGGCGAGTGGAGCGCTTGCTGGACACCCTCTGGCTGGCGGCTGTAGACCCAGAAGCCTGCCAGAACTTGGGGAACCAGCGCGGCGCTCGCCACCAGGCCGCCTTTTTGCCGAAGCAGGGCGCGGGTGTCGTCGTCGAGGCCACGCTGGAGCGCTACGACAAGCGCCCCGACCCCGCCGAAGGCAAGCCCGCCCAGCATCATGAAGGCAAAGCGGGGGAACATGGTCGGGTCGTGGGGGGCTACTTGGAGGCCGGTCGCGGTCTTGGCGTACATCCCCTGCCAGACCTCGGGGCGGAGCATCAGGGTCATGTTGAGCGAGTAGATCTGCCCTACACACATCGCCAGCACCAGCGCGACCAGAGTCGTGATTATAGGGGACTTTCCGTTTGCCAAGCGGTCGGCGGTGCGGTAGAGGTGCCAGTAGCAGCCCATCACCAGCGGGATCACGGCGATCCAGATCGCGGCCATGAGGACACTACTGGTGTAGAGGGCGCGGCCATAGAGCACCTGGGCAAAGAGCAGGGGCGGCACTCCCAGGTTGATGACATAGGTCATGGTGGTGGGCAGCTTCTTGGCGACTGCGAGTGCCGCTTTCTTCGCTGCCTCGGTCTTGCCTGCCGCCAGCAAGAGCACCATAAAGAGCCCGCCGACCAGGAGCATCAGGGCGGTGAAGTGGAGCGCGAGAGTCAGCAGGCTCAGCACCTTCATCAGCCAGACGGGGGCGGGGAGGGGAATCGGATCCGCGTTGGGGTACATATCTCTCTCCAGAACAATAGTCACCCCAGATATTAGGAGCTAGAGAGAGCGCACGAATCCACAAAATGGCATATTTGCAAAGCCAATAACTACGCTAGATTAAATAAGATAATATTATCTTATTTAGGCCAAGAGCTCGGTGATGACGTTCCCATGGACATCGGTGAGGCGTCGGTCGATGCCGTTGTGCCGGAATGAGAGGCGCTTGTGGTCGATTCCCAGCAGGTGGAGCACGGTGGCGTGCTGGTCGTAGCAGTAGGTCGGGTTCACGGCGGCGCGGAAGCTCCACTCATCGCTCTCGCCGTAGCTCGCGCCGCCTTTGATCCCGCCGCCGGCCATCCAGCTGGTAAACGCCGCCGGATTATGGTCGCGGCCCTTGCCCCCTTGGCTGCAGGGCATCCGCCCGAACTCCGTGGTCCAGATCACGATCGTATCGTCGAGCAGGCCGCGTGCCTTGAGGTCCTTGAGGAGCGCAGCGGCGGGCCTGTCGAGCTCCGCGCCGAGCATCCCGTGGTCGCGTGCGAGGTCCTCGTGTGAGTCCCAGTTGCGCCGGGGGAAGCCATTGTCCGCGCCGCTCCAGATCTGCACAAAGCGGACGCCGCGCTCCAGGAGCCGCCGCGCGGTCAGGCAGCGCCGCCCCAGATCGGCCGTGATGGGATCGTCGATGCCGTAGAGCCTGCGGGTCTCCGGCGACTCCCCGGCGATATCGAGCACCTCGGGCGCGGAGAGCTGGAGCCGTGCGGCGAGGGCGTAGGACTGCAGGCGGGCACTCAGGCGCGTGTCGCCAGGGCGCGTGGCCTGGTGTTCTTTGTTGAGCTTCTGCAGGAGCACCTGGCTCTCGCGCTCGCTCTGGGGCGTCAGATACGGCCGCTCCGGGGGAAACAGATCATAGATTGGGGTCTTCGCCCCGGCTTTTACCACGGTCCCCTGGTGCGTCGCCGGGAGAAACCCCGCGCCCCAGTTCGCCGGGCCGTTGGGCGGGACGCCACGGTTATCGGGGAGCACTACAAAGGTCGGCAGGTTCTCATTGAGCGAGCCGAGGCCATAGCTTAGCCACGCGCCCATGCTGGGAAAACCGGGTAGCACAAAGCCCGTGTTCTGCATAAAAGTCGCCGGGCCGTGGACATTGGACTTGGCGACCATCGCGTAGAGAAACGCCATGTCATCGACACAGTCCGCGAGGTGGGGAAAGAGCCCGCTCACCCAGCGCCCGCTCTTGCCGTAGCGCTTCCACTCCCACGGCGAGGGCATCACCACCCCTGGCGCGCTCTGGAACAGCTCCACTTTTCCGCCCGGATCGAACTTCTCGCCGCGGCGTTTTATGAGCTCCGGCTTGTAGTCGAACGTGTCGCACTGGCTGGCGGCACCGGACATAAACAGTTGCACCACCCGCTTTGCCTTGGGTTTATGGTGTAGTGTTTGGTTCTCCAAGATCGTCAGCGCCAGTGCATCCAGCATGGTTTTTCCTTCGGGGATTGGAAATCCCCGGCATAACATCAGGAGCGCCCCGTGGGCGCATAAACAAGATATTCTCCGCGTCCTCGGGACGCTCCCCAATTCGGAGACGGGGATTTTCAATCCCCGGCGACATCCCCGAGCCAAGCCCCTTGGGCGAGCAAGCGGCGCTGTAGCTCGGGTATGTTTACGGCACGGACGGCTCCATTTCCTGCAAGGCTGAGCGCGGCGGCGAGCCCGGCGGCCTCTCCGGTGGCGAAGGCGTAGGGCATGACACGGGTGGCACCCTGGACCGCGCGCTCAGCAGAGAGGCAACGGCCGGCCACAAGTAGGTTCTCGATGCCCTGGGGGATTAAACAGCGGTAGGGAATCCCGTGGCTCTGGCCAGCGGGGAGCGCGTAGGAGCGCTTCTCTCCGTCGGTGACTTGCTTGGCACGCGCGGCAGCCTCCGTGGTGACCGCGTGGAGGTCGATAAAGTAGGCACACCGTGCGATATCGTCGGGGAAGGTCCGGCACGCGAGGTAGTCGTCGAGGGTGAGCGTGTACTCTCCCACAATGCGTCGGGACTCGCGCACCCCGATGTGTGGCCCGCTGGAGATCAGCTCGACTGCCTCCTGGCCGGGGACATAGGCACGCAGAAAGCGCAGGAGCTTCTCGACCACGCGCCGTCCCTCGCGCTCGGCGATGCTCACCGAGAGCGGGTCGGTGGCATCGTGGCCGTAGACATGGCCCAGGTTGCACCCCGCCACACTCTCGCTCTTGAAGCTCATCCCCACCAGCGAGCTATCGGGTAGCTCCCAGGTGCCGTCTGACTTTGCCTGCTCAACCAGCTTTGCCAGATAGCCATCGCCGGTGGTGTAGACATGCTCCAGGTACTTGGTCCGCGAGCCGCCCGCCACCGTGAAGCAGAGCGTCATGCCTTGGGTCTTGCCGTTGTCGTCGCCCTGCTCGAAGGCACACCCCGCGCGGGCGGCCAGATCACCATCGCCGGTGGCATCGATAAAGACTTTCGCTCTTGCGAGGGACAGCCCGGCTTTGTTGGCGAGGGTGAGGGAAGTTAACCTGTCTAACCTCTCCCCCTGCCCCCTCCCCCAGACAGTCGTTCCTCCTTGGGGAAGGGGGTTCAGACTCGGGTTCCCCTTTCCCAGCGAGGAACGAGCGCCTGGGAGAGGGGCTAGGGGAGAGGTTTCCGCCACAAACGTATGGAAGAGCACGGTGACGCCCGCCGCTTCGCAGAGCTCGTCGTAGAGGCGCTTGAGGAGCTCGACATCCAGCGGCACCCAGTCCATGCGGCCCTTGTCTTGGGGGACGTTGTAGGAGTCGGGGGTAGGGAGGGGGCGACCTAGGCGCTTCTGGTGCTCCGTGAGGACCTCCCAGCCGATCCCGCGGACAATGGCGCGGGTGCGGTCGGAGAAGGGGGCGAAGGCGGGCACCTGCATCGCGGTGGCCGAGCCGCCCAGAAAGCCCATTCGCTCGATCAGCAAGACACGTGCGCCACTTCGGGCGGCACTCAGTGCTGCCGCGATCCCCGCCGGGCCGCCGCCCACGACACAGACATCGGTCTCAAAAGTTACCGGCCAGGTCTCCGGCATCACCGGGCCAGGACCCGGCGTTTTAGCGCGACCACAAAGGGCTCCCAGTCCACCCCGGTGTAGGAGAAGCGCAGGGTGCCCAGGGTCTTGCCGATCCGATCTTCGAGAGTGAGCACACCGCGCGTCAGCTTTCCGGTGACATCCTTCTCGCCGCGGAAGCGTACGCGGGCTAGCTCTGTCCAGGAGATATGTCGCTCTCGGCCCAGCTCGTAGAGGGTGACCCCCGTGGAATCCAGCCGTCCTCGTCGCTGGGGGACACGGCTCACGACAAACAAAAACGCCCCCAGCGCGACCAGAAAGCCTGCCAGGAGCTGGACCACATGGCCTCCTGGGGAGGTGCGTGCGGTCAGGAAGTAGATCGCGGCAAAGACAAAACAGACCGCGCCGGTGAGCTGGTAGACACGCGGGTGGATCGCAACCTCGACGACACCTGGTGACGGTAGGATGGGGCCGGCGGCCTCCCAGACCTCGTCGTAGAGCGCGGCCCGTGAGAGCCCCAGCCGGGCACAGACCCAGAGTGCCGTGTAGTGTCCCGCTCCGATCGCCAGGGAGAAGAGTGCGTGAAACAGGGTGCTAAACCACTTCTCTGTGAGGAGGAAGTAGCCTAGCACCAAGATCGCTCCGGTCACGAGGAGCACGACCACGGCGTAGATCAGCTTGGCTCTTGGCATCTTGCCAAGAGTATACCAAAGGCCCTACCCACACGGAGCAGGGCCTGTCGTAAGAGGAGCTAAAGGGGAGCTAGTTGAGGTGGAACGTGCCCTGGTAGTTGTACATCAGGCCACCGGGAACCGGCTCGTTGGTGTTGTCGAGCACGGGGCCGCCGTTTGTGTTTATCGCATTGGTACGTACCTGAGCCGCTAGCGGGAAGAAGACCCCCTGGGGAATCCCTGCGACATTGGTGTTGACCTTGGCCCACTTGGCGTGGCCGTCGGCGTAGAGGAAGTTCCCACCGCCCGAGTGGCGGTTGACATCGTCGAGGTCGGCCTGGTCAAACAGGACATTGGTAGGACGAGCCACGGTGGGGATGGTCACGAGGGGGCTTGCGATCGGGGCAGGGCCCTGGCCGGAGAGATTGTAGCTGGCGATTCGGTTGACCGCGTGCCCGACATTGAGGCGGAGCTGGTTGATGGGCTGTGTTCCCAGCAGCGAGCCGGTTGCGGTGCTACTCTCGGCGGTCAAGACAGTCTGGGCGGGCGCGGTAAAGACGGCCTGTGACTGTCCGACAACCAGGTCATTGAGCATGTAGCCCACGGCGGCGGTGTTCACGCCCGGGCGCTGCGCGGCAGAGGGGCAGTTGATGAGCTGGCCGTTCTTGATGTAGGGATTGAGGAGGCTGGGCACTGTCACCCCCGCCGGCACGATCGTGACAGGGACATTGACACCGCCGATCAGATCCGCGCCCCAGTGCTGCGGACGAACCACCGCACCGGTGACCAAGGTGCCCACCGCGAGGGGGTAGGCTTCGTCGTAGTCCTGGATGTACTGCATGAGGGCCAGCCCAAGCTGCTTCTGGTTGGAGAGGCAGCTCGCGCTCCGTGACTTCTCGCGTGCCTGTGCAAAGACGGGGAAGAGGATTGCGGCTAAGATAGCGATAATGGCAATCACGACAAGTAGCTCAATGAGCGTGAATCCACGGGGGCGAAGCTTGGTGTACGACATCGATCAAAAACCTTTCTGAAGAGGCCTACTCGTGAGTCTTCTTCTGAGAAGCTCTGACCTCTGCTTAATACATACTTAGTATCACGAATTTTAGTTCCTGATTATGGAGTCGTGTTTTTCATATTTTTTTCATAATTTTTCAGCCCTGCCAAAAAAAGCTGAGTGCCTCTCGGCAGCCCAGCTTTTTGGGGTTGATGTGGGAGGCTAGACCAGCCGCGCTCGCAGGTAGCCCAGCAGGTCGGCGATGGCGATCCGCTCCTGCGCCATGGTGTCGCGGTCGCGGACCGTGACCGTGTCCAACAGCTCCGTGCCACCGTCTTTGGACTGCCCCAGAGTGTCGTAGTCCACCGTGATACAGAACGGCGTCCCGGCCTCGTCCTGGCGGCGGTAGAGACGTCCAATCGCCGCGGTATCGTCGTAGACCACCCGCATCCCCAGCTGGTTCTGCAGGTCTTTCTTGATCGCCTTGGCCTTGGCGACGATCTCCGGCTTGTTCTTGGCGAGCGGTAGGACCGCCACCTTGATCGGGGCGAGGGCGGGCTTGAGGCGCAGCACCACCCGGATATCGCCCTTCTCCGCATTGACCACTTCTTCGTCGTAGGCCTCGCACAGCGCCGCGAGCACGCCCCGGTCCACGCCGGCGGCGGGCTCGATCACAAACGGGACAATGTGCTTATTGGTCTCGTGGTCGAAGTAGGTCAGCTTCTCCACCGAGTGCTCGTTGGGCGCGACCGCGCTGGTGAGCCCCAGCGTGTCGTTGGCGCGGGAGTGGGAGCCCAGGTCGAAGTCGCCGCGGTTGGCGATTCCTTCCAGCTCATCGAAGCCCAGGGTCGGGAAGTTGTAGAGGATATCGACCGTGCGGCTGGAGTAATGCGCCAGCTTGACATGCTCAAAGAGCTGGATCTTCTCACGGTCTAGCCCTACGACATTCACCCACCAGTCGATGTGGTCCTGGATCCACTCCTCGTGGAGCTGGGGGGCGTTCTCGGGCTTGACAAAGTACTCGATCTCCATCTGCTCCAGCTCGCGGACCCGGAAGATAAAGTTGCGGGGCGTGATCTCGTTGCGGAAGGACTTGCCCTGCTGCGCGATCCCAAAGGGTAGCTTGCGGTTGGTGGAGTCGAGCACATTCTTGAAGTTGACAAACATCCCCTGCGCGGTCTCGGGGCGAAGATAGGCGAAGTTCTCGTCATCCGCGACCGGCCCGACCTGGGTCTTGAACATCAGGTTGAAGGTCCGCGGCTCGGTCCAGTCGCCCGGCTTACCATCGGCGGCATCGACCACCTTGGCGGCCTTGAGCGCGGTCTGTGCCTTGGTTGGGTCGGTGAGGAGCGCATCGACAAAGATATCCATGTCCGGGTTGCGCTCGATCCCGAAGCTTGCCGCGATTGCATCCAGCGTCTCGGGCGTCTGCTCCTTGAGCAGGTGGTCGAACCGGTAGCGCTTCTTGGTGGTCTTGTTGTCGATCAGCGGGTCGGTAAAGCCGCGTTCGTGGCCGGAGTAGCGCAGGACATAGCGGTTGGTCAGCAGCGCCGTCTCGATCCCCTCCATGTCATCGCGCTCGTAGACATTGTGCTTCCACCAGAGCCGCTTGAGGTTGTTCTTCAGCTCGACACCGAGGGGGCCGTAGTCGTAGGTTCCCTGGAGGCCACCGTAGATCTCGGAGCCGGGGAAGATAAAACCGCGTCGTTTGCAGAGAGAGATGATCTGATCAAGGGAAGTAGCAGGCATAGCGGATTATTTTATCACTGGTTTTGCTCCGACTTGGCTCTCCTTTCGCGAATCCCGAGCACGACCATATTTCCCAGGGCTAAGGGGAGGCCTGTGATCAGTAAGAGCCAGTAGGACAGAAAGCGTGCACGTAACAGCAAGCTCACCGATGTCGCAAGCCAGAGGGCGGCTGTCGCTCCCGTCAGAAACGCAACCCACCCAAGCCCTGCGTGCCTGCGAAGAAGCGTGAGCCAGGACATTCCGACCGCTAAGAGCAAGAGGAGGGCTCCCACAAAAACCTCGCCCGAGCTGAGGCCAGGCTCGCTGTCCTCTACTGCGGAACTACGCCCCACCGAAGACTTCTTTGTAGATGGGATTGGGAAAAGGAGCCTCGTAGGGTGCCGTGCCATCCAGGCCAAAGGCATAGTACAGATAGGAAAACTGCCCCAGCTTGTAGAGGACATTCTGAAGCATGTGGTAGACCGCATCGCGCACACTCCAAGGGTAGCTCGTATCGTTGAACTGAGAGCGCGGCTCGGCCAGCTTCTCCTCCGTAAGCCCGGCCAGAAGTGCCTGCCAGCGGTCCAGCTCGGCCTCAAACTCGGCAAAGAGGGCTTCGGGATCGGCCGGGGCTTCGAGGATGAGCGCATGCTGTGAGGCATCGGGCTGCTCAATATGCTGGCGGTCGCAGGCAAGCCACTGCCAGGTATGGATCACCAGGTTGCGGGCCGTGGGCGCCGAGGGGGAGTAGGTAAAGTCGAGCTGCTCGGGCGATAGCTGGCGTGCCCAGCGCAGGATCTTACGGGCATTGCCAAGGAGGTTGTGGGAGACAAGTTCCAGTTCAGAGGACATGGCTCTAGCATACCAAACGACGCATCCCTGCGGCGAATCGGACATTGGAAATACCCGCCTCCGGAAAAAGAGCGCCCCGGGGACGCGCAGAGCACTTACTTCTCCGCGCGTCCTCGGGACGCTCCCAAACTCCGAGACGGGGATTTCAATCCCCGGATGGGGAAGATAAAACCACGCGGATTATTTTTTCACCCGAAAACTTCTTCATAGATCGGATTGGGAAACGGAGCGGCGTAGGGTTCGGTGCCATCGAGGCCAAACGAGAACGCCAGATACGAGAGCTGGCCGTGCTTGTAGATGACGTTCTGAAGCATGTGATACACACAGCCCCGGACACTCCAGTCCCAGCCCGTGCGGTTGAACTGATGGCGCTTCTCGTCGAGCTTCTCGGCAGGCATCGCCTGGAGCATTTCGTCCCAGCGCGCGATCTCGGCAGCGAGCTCCGCACAGAGTGCCTGCGGGTCTTGAGGCGCTTCGGGCACGCGCGGGTGCTTGCTGGCGTCGGGCTCCTCAATGTGCTGGCGGTCACAGACAAGCCACTGCCAGGCGTGCGTGACAAGCGTGCGTGCTGTAGGCGCGGCGGGGTGGTACGTGAAGTCGAACTGCTCGGGCGTCATCTGGCGCGCCCAGTTGTGCATCTTGAGCAAGTGCCCGGTGAGATTGCTGTGTGCTCGTTCCAAATCTGCTGTCATAGCTCACAGGATACCCGCTCCTGAAAAAAAGAGCCTCCCGAGGACGCGCGGAGCACTGACTTCTCCGCGCGTCCCCGGGACGCTCCCTTACTTCTGCCGGGGATTTTAATCCCCGGATTCAGTGTAGTAGCCCTTGGGGTGGGACTTGCGCCACTCGTAGGCGTGCTTGAGGATAGACTCGATATCGGGGTACTTGGGTGCCCAGCCCAGCTCGGCCTTGATCTTCTCGCACGACGCGCAGAGGCGGCCCGGATCGCCGGGGCGGCGGGGGGCGGCTTCCCAGTTGATCGTCACGCCCGTGACTTTCTCCGCGGCAGCAAGGGCCTCTAGAACCGTCGTGCCGTAGGTGTTGCCTAAGTTGTAGGCCGTGGTCTTGCCGCCGTCGCGCAGGTAGCTGAGGGCGCGGATATGGGCATCGGCGAGGTCTTCCACATGGATAAAGTCCCGCATGCAGCTGCCATCACGGGTGTCCCAGTCCGTGCCGTAGACAAAGAACTTCTCCCGGCGTCCGAGCGCGGTGTCTAGCAGGAGCGGCAGGGCGTGCTGCTCGGGGCTGTGGTCCTCGCCGAGGCGGCCCTGGGAGTCGGCACCGGCGGCGTTGAAGTAGCGCAGGCTGACACTGGTGAGGCCGAAGGCATGCTCGTAGTCTTTTAAGATGCGCTCGAACATGAGCTTGGTCTCGCCGTAGGGGTTGGTGGTCTTCTGGGGGTGGTCCTCGGGGATGGGGAGGATCTGCGGCTCGCCAAACGTGGCGGCACTCGACGAAAAGATCAGGTTCTTGACACCATTGTCCAGCATCGCCCCGAGGAGCGCGAGGCCCTTGCCGATATTTCCCTCGTAGTACTTGCGCGGGTCGGCCACGGAGTCCGGCACCGATGCATAGGCACCAAAGTGCATCACGGCATCGACCTTGTACTGACGGATCGCCTTGCCGACGGCAGCGCTATCGCCGTAGTCCGCGTAGACAAAGGGCACGTCTAGGATCTTGGTGACCTTGCGGTGCCCGAGCTCAAAGTTATCGAGAATGACTACCTCGTGGCCACTTTCCTTAAGATACAACGTGGTGTGCGAGCCGATATAGCCAGCGCCACCTACGACGAGAATTGACAAGAGAGGTTCCTCCAGTTTTTATTTAGAACATTTAGTATATCAGGCCGCAAGACGCTGCCGTGCTTGTTTTTCAGCATACATCGCCCGATCTGCCGCGTCCAGTAGCGCCTCTTCACTCGTCCCATCGCTCGGGAACAGCGCCACCCCCGCGGAGAAGCTCACCCGACGGAACCGGGGATCGTCGGCGATTGCGCTCTCGACCGCCTCGCGTAGGTGCCTGCGGGTTCGCTCCGCCTCGGCACGGTCTTGGATAGGGAGCACCAGGATAAACTCATCTCCCCCCCGCCGCGCAACCAGTGCCTCGGGGACGACACTGGCCTGCAGTGTCTTAGCCACCTGGACCAGAAGCTCATCGCCCACACCATGGCCGTAGGTATCGTTGACCTGCTTAAAGCGGTCCATATCCAGGTAGAGCAGGGCAAAGGGAGGGGCCTGAGGGCGCAGGCGTCTCGCCAGTCCTTCGCTAAGCCCGCGAGCACTTGCCAGTCCGGTCAGCACATCCAGGCTCGCCGCCTTGCGCGCCTCGATCCGGTGGACCTTCTCCCGCGCCGACACAAGAAGCGACTCCATCAGCACCAGGATAAACGGGAGCACCCCCCAGCCCCACGTGGTCCAGCACGCCAGCGCCAGTACCGCCCCGATATTCTCTAGGTGCTCAAATGTCCCCAGGGAGAAGTCTCCCAGGGATTGCCGGAGAGGCGTCCCGTGCCGGAGCCAGGCCACCATGGACTGGAAGCACCGATTCAGGAGCTCGGCCGTCACCAGCGACGCTCCCAGGAAGGGAAGAGCGACCCGCTCGGGGTCCTGGAAGAGGAGTGTGCAGTCCTCGGGCGTGCGGAGGCGCACCCCACCGAGTGCCTGGTAGACCCAGGCCCAGACAAAGGCGAGTAAGGGGAGCAAGAACATATTGCTGGTCGAGCCAATATAGTACGAAGGCTTGCTGTAGAACTGTCGCCAGCATAGGACACTTGCCAGGAAGTTGGTAAGAAAGCTCGTACAGACCGCCGCCTCGGCCCCGTGACGTAGGATCAGCAGCAGCAGCACCGACTCGCCGGGGACATGGGCGAGGATCACGTTGCCCTTGCTATCTTTGATCAGCGGAACCTGGCGCTGGCGCACGACGGTGGCGATCAGACTGAAAAAGACAATCTCGGTCCAAGGGAGCTTGCTGGCGTGGCCTAGGGCATGCACAAAGACAGCAAGCCCCAGTATTAGCACGCTGAGCCGCAACCCTGAGTCTCTCTGCCAGATCTCTGCCATATAGAGTTATTGTTGGCGAGACGTCGGAAGACTTTATAGGAAATTCTTAACGGTAGACCGGTTTCCAGTCCCGGCCACGCCCGTACTCATAGAGATCTTTCATGTACTGCCCGAGGCCCGGCGACGTGCTGGCAGGCTGTGGTTTGTAGACCCAGGAGGCACTCGATGGAGCGGTGTAGACATGCCCCGAGGGCCTCCCTGGGCTGTTGGGGTTGCCCTGCTTCTTCCACTCCTCCTGGCGCTTCTTGAACGCTGCGGCATCGAGCTCGGCCTGCTTCTTCCGGGCTTCTTCGACCGCGCGAAGGCTCGCTGCACGCTGCCGAAGCTCGGCGGCGAACTGGGGGTCACGGACACTTTTCGAGTAGCCCTCGACGACCTCCGCCGTGATGGCGTAGCGCTCTCCAAAGGCACTCTGCCCGCCGGAGAGGATGTAGCGTATCTGCCAGTCTACCGGGAGCTTGTTGATATCGTCTTGGTAGTCCTGGTAGAGGCGTAGATCGATATCCATACGAATGTGGCGCAGTGTCTCGGCGATCCTTTGGAGCTCGGCGGGCGACTCCGAGCCTTGGCCGGGCTTGTAGCCGTGCGCGATGAGCAAGGCGGTATTGTCCTTGCTTCGCTGCTCCCAGTACCGACGTGCCTCCTCCAGCTCTCTCTGACGTGCCTCCTCTCTGGGTTTGACGATCTTCTCCTGATAGAACGGAGGCAAGCGCCGCAGGGCTTCGTCGCGCGAGGGAGCAGACTCGGGAAGCATGGGCTCATGGAGCGGAAGCCCTGCATCACGCTGTTGCCACCGTGCTAGCCGATAGACCATCCAAGTACCATCAAGGAGCTCCCCGACCATGCACTCAGGATAAGGCGCGGGGAGGTTGTGCATAGAGCGCCAGACAGGCCCGGTCTCTCGTTTCAGATCCTCCGAGACCCAGCCATAGGCCACGCTTCCTTCGAGGTCGTATTCTTTGAGCCAGCCACCTACCAAGACGGTTCGGGCACCAATAAAGGGGCTATCGGCCGTACCAGGAGGAGGAAAGGCAATGCTGGGGTAGTAGCCACGGACTTTCAGCGCATCTGTGGGGAGCTGTCCTTGGTCGTTTATGGGAAGAAAGAGGTTCTTTCCCTTATCTACAGGAACCGTCAGGATGGGATACTCACTCCAGCCGCCGTCGGTCCGGGTCTTCGTGTAGATAAACTGCTTGACCTCGGGGAGCAGGGGGGAGACGAGCTGGCCCTTGCCGTCTATCATGGCCAGGACGGGGATTCCACTGGGGTCACGTAGCTCCACGCTGTAGACGGTGCCATAGTGACGGGGGGGGGTCAGGGCGTTATGCAGGGTGACAATCACCTCACCGTCGCTATCGAACCAGTCCATCGCGGACTCCTTCTGGATACCGCAGCAGGTCGAGCCTATCGAAATCGTCGTGTAGTTGGTTGCGACGGGCTTGCCGAGCTTGAGGTCCTTGCCCTTACGTGTGAGGGGAATCTCCCAGATGGTTTTATCCACCTCTTTCCCAAAGAGCCGCCCAAAGAGCCGTCTGCCCCCGACCACCCAGAGGTCCTGCCACTCGTCTTTGAGGAGGACGTTCTTGCCGACTGCGTAGCCCTGCTTCAGTCCGCGAAACCAGGTCCACTTGTCCGCGGGGGACTGCTTCCAGGTCACGGTGCAGAGCACCCCCAGGATCGGCAGCATTGCCCAGCGCGTCGTATCGTGCTTCTCGCCGGTCGGATCGTTCTCAAAGCCTCCGAAGGATCGGTGGGGTGTCGCCTGCCCCTGCGCCAGAGCGGGGCTCTGAAGTAGTCCAAAAGCGGCAAGCTGCAGCGCCTGCCGACGGCTGAGTGTCATGGTGGTTTTCCTCCTGTTGCCTAGGGTAGCGTCTTTGCGTTACGCCAGCGTTACAGGAGGATTTTAACCTAAACCGAGGCCGCGAGCGAGCCCATGGGGTCCCAGGGGTTGAGGGGGACAAGGGGGCCATCGAGGAGCGCGAGGAGCTCTTTGGGGAGGTACTTCTTCTCCACCGCCACCTCGTACATGTACTCATCGAACCAGGCATCGGTCATGGCCATGAAGCCCTTGTCGCCGCCCTGCTCGCCCCAGGAGTTCTCGACCCGCCACTTGCGCGGTGCGCCGCTGTCGTCGATATCCACGCCGGTGAGCACCATCGCGTGGGTCATCAGACTCTGGCCATAGTCGAGGCGCGCGGCCTTGTCCAGCTCCAGGCTCGTGCCGTAGAGCGGCTCGTACTCAAAGAGCTCCAGGTCCATCAGGCCCAGATCGCGGTCCATCTGCTTGCCCACATCACAGCCAAACCAGACCGACTTGCCGTCCTGGATCATCGCCTGAGTCGCGGCCTTGAGGGCGGGCATCTCGACATTCAGGTACTGGATCGGCTGCCCCCCGACCACATTGCCGAGATACGCGATCGTGTAGAGCGTGTTGTAAGACTTGGTGGCCTGCGGGCAGTGGATCAGGCAGACCAGCTCATCGAGGTCCAGCTTCACGTATTTTTTGAGGAACTGCTGCGGGGTCAAGGTGCCGTCGCGGTGGAACTTCTTGTCCTTATCGCGCCACTGCCAGAGAAACTCGGTGGGGGGCTCCCCGAGATGTGTCGCCAGCATGCGGTAGAGCACGGGCACAAGGGCGTCTTTTTGTACCCGAAGCTCCGTGAGGCTAGCGCCTGCCGCATGGGCGGCGCGGAGCTCACTTGCGGCCTGGCGCAGCTTGAGAGTCATCAGCGCGTTCATGTCGGCGGAGCGCGACGAGCTCTCGGTCTCGGGCATGGCCTCTTTGGGGACGACCCCGTACTTTTTCACCAGCGCGGCGAACATGTCCCACTGGCCGCCGTCTTGGAGCGGGCTGGCGCAGAGCCAGTCCAGTAGGCGGCTCCCCACGGGCTCATCGAGCGTAGCGAGAATATTTTCTAGGAAGTAGTTTGCCTTCTCCAGCTTGTCCCAGAACATCAGGTAGTTTTGGGAGAGCTCGAACTCCTCCACCTTCAGCTTCTCGGCGATCTGCGTGCGGAAGAGGTTCAGGCCCGCAAAGAGCCAGCAGCGCCCCGAGGCGTTCTGCGCAGTGGCCTTACCGGCCTTGACCGTGTGAGAGTAGGTGTGGGTGTGGCGCGTGACCGCATCCCGGTTGAGCGCGATCCCCTTGATGGGAGTCTTGGCGATTGCATTGCGGGCGATCCGCGCCACCGGGTCTGCGGCAAAGGTGGCGCGGCAGGAGGCCAGCACCTCGTCGTTGAGGGAAGTCTGCATCTTGTGGGTACTCTTACTGCTGCGGGGCGATCACGATATAGCGATCCGGCTCTTCGCCCTCGGAGTAGGTCTGGATATCGGTGCGCCCGGTGAGTGCTTGGTGGACAATGCGGCGCTCCAGGGGAGGCAACGGGTCCAAGACAGCCTCTTGACCGGTCGAGGCTACCTGATCGGCGAGCTCGTTGGCCATGTCGGTGAGCATCTTCTCTCGGCGCAGGCGGTAGCCATCGGCATCGAAGGTCACCCGCAGGCGTCCACGACCCTGGCCTACAATCGCATTGATCGCCACGAGCTGGAGGGCATCCAGAACCTGGCCACCCCGCCCAATTAAGAAGCGTGCATCGTCGCCGTGAAAGCCGATCAGCACCCCTTCGGGCTCATCTCGGTCCACTTGCGCGGAGAGATCCAGCCCCGTCGTTGCCGCAAACTCCTGTGCGAAGGTCAGCACCTGCGCCTTGATATCCTCCATTGTCTACTCCTATTTCTTCTTCTGATTTTTTGGCGAGATCAGCTTCTGGTTGGCTTTGAGATCCCCACCAGACGGGGCATTATCCCCTACCGAGGTTTTTGTTGCCAGTAGTACCGGGCTACTGTCATCGCCCTTGTTCATCCGGTTCATCAGCCACTGGCGTAGCATCCCCAGGAGGGTGGAGACAAAGTAGTACAGCACGAACGCCGACGATACCTGGCTCTGGAGCATGAACAGGAAGTAGGTCACGGGCATGAAGGTCGTCATGGCCTTCTGGACCTCGGCCTGTGTGGGGTCGGTCGGGGCGGGCAGGAGCTTGGACTGGAGGAACTGCGCGAGGGCGTAGAAGAACAGCAGCAGGATATCCAGCTCGCCGAGGTGGTGGGCCAGTGCGCCGGTCAGGGGGTAGGGCCACTTGAGGCTCGCGGCCCCCACCGCCTCGTTGATCCAGAGGAAGTGGGCGTGGGTAAAGTGGAACTGGTAGCCCTGGATCAGCTGGAACATCGAGAAGAAGATCAGCATCTGGGGGATCATCATCCCACAGCCTTGCATGGGGTTGATCCCGTGCTGCTTGTTGAACTCGCCCATCTTCTGCTGCATCAGCATGGGGTCGTCTTTGTAGCGCTCCTGGATCTTCTTGATCTCGGGCTGGTACTTGGCAAGCTCCTTGAAGGCCTTGTACTGCTTGAGCTGAAGCGGCCACATGATCACCGCGACAAAGATCGCGATCACAAACAGAGCGATGACCGGCGAGACCTCAGGGTTGCCGCCACAGAGGGTGACTAGCCCATCCATGATCTTGTAGGGAATGCCCTTGGAGTTGACCTCGTCCATCTTCTGAGAGAGCTCGTGCATCTTATTGATGACGGCGGTCTTCTCCGGGAGATCGGAGTTGATGATGCGGCGGGAGATCTGCTTGAGCTGTACCCAGGCGTTGTAGTTGTTGTTGAGCTTGTTGGCGGTCAGGTCGGCGGCGACCACGGCGGCCTTCATTCCCTCGGCCTGGGGGATGAACTTATTGGCGACCGCGGTGTAGAACCCGGCGGCTTCCTGCCAGAGTGCCTCGGTCTTGGTGGACTTGGCGACCTCGGCATCCTGAGCGACCTTCACCTTGGCCTCCGCCGCCGCAATGGCTGCGGTGGGGGTATCGGGGACACTGTAGTTCGGGCCACAGCCGGCTCCAAAGAGGAGGGCGAGCAGGAGCAAGAGTGAGGCCACAGAGGCGCGGATGCGTGGAGTAAGGGTCACGTGAGTCTTATCCTTCTTGGGTGCCGGGGACTTTGGGAGTGCCGGGGGCTTTTGCCCGACCAGGGACAGGATCGTGGCCGCCGGGGTGAAACGGATGGCAGCGACAGATCCGTCGCAGCCCGAGCCAGCCCCCCTGCAGTGGGCCGTATGCCTGGATTGCCTGAGCGGTGTACTCGGAGCAGGAGGGGGTGAAGCGACAGGTCGGGGGAGTGTAGCGGGAGACGCGCTGGTAGCCACGGATGAGGGCGATGAGCAGTGCGCCCACCCCCTGTCCGATCTGTCGGGCGATCGTTCTGAGATCGCGGGACCTCTGTCTTTGTCGTGTCTTCATCGCTCCCCACCGTCGTTTGTGTCTCCTGCCGTCTTCAAGACCCCGGCTTGCTGGAAAAGTTGCACCACGGTGGCGCGCAGACCGGCAAAATCCAGTGTGAGCGCTGGGGCGCGCACGACAACCACAAGATCGACGTGCTCCAGCTCGGGGAGAAGTGGCAGGCTGAGTGCCCGAAGGCGGCGCTTGACCAGGTTACGGTCGTGCGCCTTTCCCGCCACTTTCTTTGATACGACAAAACCCAGCCGCGGCGTTCCCTGACTCCTACGACCCACATAGAGCGTCAGTGCCGGGCTGTCCACCCGGCGCTTGCGCTGATAGGTCGCCTGAAAGTCCCGGTGACGGACAAGCCGTTGGGGGCGCGGCAGCATGTTTTAAGGACGACGAGAGCGTCTCGTGCTAACTAGTGCTTGTGGGCAAAGACCGTCAGGGCATGACGGCCCTGCTGGCGGCGGTTGCTCAGGACACGGCGACCCGTGGGGGTCTGCATACGGGCACGGAACCCATGGACGCGCAGGCGGCGTCGGTTCTTAGGCTGGAAGGTTCGCTTCATTTTTCTCTACTCGCTCCGAAATTTTTAGACGGCGTAAAAACGGCGCGGATCGCTCCGCGCCGCACACAGACGGTCACTCTACCACAATTTGCCCTCGGGCGCAAATGTCACCAGTCGCAGACCGAGCCGTCTTCGTCGTAGAGGTGCGGCGGTTTCCAGTCGTGGCCGAGCTTCTCGGCGATGGCGTCTTCGTCGAGCTCGATCCCCAGGCCCGGCTTGGTCGGGGTGGCGACATACCCATTGACGGGGACAAAGGGCTCTTTGAGGTAGCCCTCGCCCATATTGACCTGTTCTTGGATCAAGAAGTTGGGGATGCTGGCATCGAGCTGGAGGCTGGCGGCGAAGGCGATCGGACCCAGCGGACAGTGCGGGGCGATCCCGGCGTAGTAGGCCTCGGCCATTCCCGCGATTAAGCGTAGCTCGAAGATCCCGCCGGCGTGGGAGATATCGGGCTGGAGGATGGTCGCGGCGCGCTTTTCCAAGACCTCACGGAAGCCCCACTTGGTGAAGAGGCGCTCGCCAGTAGCGATGGGCAAGTGCGTTCGTCTCGCAATATCTACCAAGATATCCACGTTTTGGCAGTTGACCGGCTCCTCAATAAACATCGGCTGGTAGGGCTCCAGCGCCTTGATGAGCAGCATCGCCGTGGCGGGGGGAACTGCGCCGTGGAAGTCGATGGCGATATCGATATCGGGGCCGGCAGCCTCGCGCATGGCGGCGAACTTATCGCGGACGGTCTCCACAAAACCCGGCGTCTCGATCAGGCGCGGCGGGCGCCCGCCCGAAACTCCGGTCTTGATCGCCGTGTAGCCCTGCGCCAGCTTCGCCCGCACATTGGCCGCGCTCTGCTCGGGATCGTCGCCGAGGCCGCAGTGGGAGTAGACCCGAATCTTATCGCGGGTCGGGCCGCCCAGGAGCTCGTAGACGGGGACCCCCAGCGCCTTGCCCTTGATATCCCAGAGCGCCTGCTCGACCCCCGAGAGCGCGCTCGTGAGGATCTCGCCGCCTCGGTAGAACGCATGACGGTAGATCGCCTGCCAGTGGTGGATGATCTTGGTCGGGTCTTGGCCGATCAGCTCGCTCTCCAGCTCCTTGATCGCCATCGCACAGGTCTCCGCCCGGCCCTCTAAGAGTGGCTCCCCCAGCCCGACAATGCCTTCGTCGGTGTGAACCTTGAGAAACAGCCAGCGTGGCTGAACCAGAAATGTCTCCAGCTTGGTGATTTTCATGTGCATACAATACCTGAAATCGCCTGTGGATAACTCCGGGGTGCCTGTGGATAACCTGTGGATAACTGGTACAATGCCGCTATGCAAACTGCCGCAAAAAAGCCCACGAAAGCGACAAAAGGGTCATCGCCGCTTCAGGTATCGGGAATGATCAGCACCGTGGTGGATGGTCTCTGGGAGACGGGCGACCACTACTTCCACGATGGGGACTACACCCGCGTGGTGGCTCTTTTGCGCATCTGTGTCGAGGCCGACCAGAACTTCGACGAGGCCTACAGCTCCGCAGGCTATCTCCTCTGGAGCATGGGAGAGAGCAAGTCTGCCGAGGCCCTGCTTGAGTACGGCACCCGCCGCTCCAAGAAGCCGGGGGCACTCAATAGCGAGATGGGGCAGCAGCTCTACCGCACCAACAACTACGCTGCCGCGGTCTCCTACCTCCAGAAAGCGATCAAGCTGGGAGGTAGTGGGGTGGATGTGATCACCTACACCAGCCTCGGTCACTGCTACACCAAGCTCAAAAAATACGAAGACGCGGTGCAGGCATGGAAGCAAGTTGTTGCCAAGTTCCCGGACTTCCCCGCAGGGCCAAAGAACCTCCGGGACGCCGAGGAGCGCCTCAAGAGCGGTAAGTAGAGCAGGCTAGCGTGCAGGCGCTTCCTAAGACAATCTATCTCTGGCTGGCCGTGCTTGTCCTGAGCTTTGCGGTGCGGGCTCAGAGGCAGCCGCTCCCCGCGCGCGGGAGTGTCGGCTACGAGACCTATGTCACCGCGGAGCAGAATACCCGCCTCGCCTTCGCCCAGCCGTCCAAGGAGCGCCGCGCCTCCCTGGAAGAGGCCCTCAAGGGCTACCAGCAGGTCGCGCGCATCACAGACCAGCCCAATCCCACGCGAAAAGTGCTGATTGTTGGCAACCTCTTGGGCAAGTCCCTCGACGCTGCCGCGCTCAAGCGCCTCCCCGAGAAGGAGCGTCCCCTCTGGCAGGCGCTCTACGGCAAGCCGCCCACCCCGCCGCTCCCCGCCGATGCCGAGGCGCAGGTGCGGGCGATGCAGCTCCGTTTTTTAGACACGCAGGTGCTCGGGGAGGTCCTTCGCAAGCAGGGCAAGCGTGCCGAGGCGCTCGCACTGGAGAACCGGCGCGACGCGGGTGCCCAGCGGAGCAACCAGCGCTGGGAGTGGCTGACAGACATCCAGGCGGTCTTTGCCGTGGTCGGTTTCTGGTTGCTACTCTTTGTGCTCCAGCAAGCACACGCCCGGCGCTGGCAGCGGCTAGGGCGCATCCCCGAGCCGGCAGACAACAAGCTCGACTGGGGGACTCTCCTCGATGTCTTTGTCTTCTATCTTGCTCTCTACCGGGGCTTGGGAGTGCTCTCCAACACGGTTCTGCAGCAGCTCCACCTGAGCCCTGATCGCGTACTCTTCTCCGTCGGGCTACGGACGCTCTCCAGCACGGCGGCGATCGGCTATCTCTGGTGGCGCCTACGGCGGTGCAAGGCAACCTGGGCGGAGCTGGGGCTCACACGGGAGCGGCTGGGAGCCGATCTACTCTACGGGCTTGCGGGCTACGCGGCGCTCCAGCCAATCACCATCGTGCTCCATCTGCTGAACACGAGATTTTTAATTCCCCACCTGGAGAGCGCGAGCAACTCGGTGCTGCCCATGATCGCCAACCGGACGAGTATCTCCGATCAGGTCTTGCTCTTTGTGTCCACAAGCCTGCTAGCCCCGTTTTTTGAGGAGCTCTTCTTCCGGGGAGTGCTCTTCACGGGGCTTCGGCGGCGCTATGCGGGCGTGCCCAGCGTGCTGCTCTCGGCGGTGCTCTTTGCAATGGTCCATCCCCAGCGCGACTGGCTCCCGATCTTTGGGCTCGGGGTGGGGCTGGCGGTGTTGCGGCACCTGCGCCAGAGTGTCGTACCGGGGATGGTGGTCCACGCCCTCCAAAACGGGGGGACTTTCCTCATGCTCAATAGCGTTTTCGGACAGTGACGGAACTTCATGACAGAGCTGGTTGTAACTCTTGCGGTGCGCGTGACGCCACGGGCGGATCGCAACTCGGTTGCCGGGGTTCGGAGCGATGGCGCGGTGCTGGTCCGTGTCACCGCTGCGCCCACGGATGGCCAGGCCAATAAAGCCGTGGTCGAGACCCTCGCCGAGGCGCTAAAACTAAAGAAAAATCAGGTTTCCCTGGTGAGCGGCGAGACCAGCCGCGACAAACGAATCCAAATTTGTGGCCTGAGTGCCCAAGAGATCAAGAGCAGGTTAGAGTCATGAGCGAACTACGCGATATCGTCATTATCGGCAGCGGCCCCGCGGGCCTCACCGCCGCCATCTACGCCGCCCGCGCGGAGCTAAAACCGCTGGTCTTTGAAGGCCCCCAGCCCGGCGGCCAGCTCACGATCACGACCGAGGTGGAGAACTTCCCTGGCTTTGCCCATCCCATCGAGGGCCCGGAGCTCATGGACGCCATGCGCGAGCAAGCCATCCGTGTCGGCACCGAGGTGCGGATGGATTGGATTGGGAAGGTTGATCTCTCTCAGAGGCCCTTTGCCATTGAGACCACAACGGGCGAGGTGGTTCATGCTAAGACCCTGGTCATTGCAACAGGCGCATCGGCCAAGTGGCTCGGACTGGAGAGCGAGACGATCCTACGTAGCACTCCCAGTGGTGCTGTCTCCGCCTGTGCTACCTGTGATGGTTTCTTCCACAAGGGCAAGGATGTAATCGTGGTGGGAGGGGGCGACACGGCGATGGAAGAGGCGATGTACCTAACCCGCATCTGCAACTCTGTGACCGTCATTCATCGCCGGGATACGCTTCGTGCCAGCAAGATCATGGCAGACCGTGCTTTGAAGAACCCCAAGATCAAGTTTATTTGGGACAGTGGGATTGAGGAGATTCTGGGAGTTGAGGAGAAGAAGGCTCGTGGTGTGCGGGTGAAGAATCTCAAGACAGGTGAGATAAGTGAAATCGCTGCTGGAGCGGTCTTTATTGCCATTGGTCACCAGCCCAACACAAGCCTCTTCACAGGGCAGCTTCCTATGGACGAGACCGGCTACTTGGTCACCGATGGTGTCAAGACCCCGATTGAGGGCTGTTTTGCCGCGGGCGATGTCTACGACACGGTCTACCGGCAAGCAGTGACGGCGGCGGGGATGGGCTGCATGGCCGCGATTGAGGCCATTCGCTTTATCGAGGCCGAAGAGAGCCACTAGATGGATTCTTCCCCCCTAACCCCCGCCGGGCGGGGGGACAAAGAGGAAAAAGACTTTGTTTCCCCCCCGTTGCACGGGGGCTGGGGGGCAGGACAAAACGTTGTCGCAGTGGGTGTCGATCTGACCGATGTTCCGCGCATTCGCAAGGCGCTCGGGGAGTTCCCCGAGCGCTTTGTCAAGCGTATCCTCACCGAGAGCGAGGCGGCCTACTGTCTCTCCCGCCCCGACCCTGCGCCCCATATCGCTGCCCGCTTCGCCGCCAAAGAGGCGGTCATCAAGTGCCTCGGGGGCGGGGTGGCGTTTAAAGAGATCTGTGTCGAGCGGGCGCTGAGCGGCGCGCCCAGTATCGCGCTCACCGGAAAAGCCGCCGAGCTCGCCGCGGGCCGGAAGATCCTTATCTCCCTCACCCACCTCCCCGAGATCGCCTGCGCCTTTGCGGTGCTCGTCGAGGCAGGTGAGCACAACTTAAGTCACGCCGACACAGGCGCGTAGCCAGGATAAGTTCTCCTGCCATAGCTCCTCAAGCTGCGCAACGGGCAAAACAGAGGAACCACCGAGCTCAATCAGGACACAAAGCTCTGTGGCGTAGATGGCTCTCCAGTCCCGCTCGCTCGTTTTCCGTCCATCCGATTGAGTATGTGCAATATTTCTCTGGTAGCCGGAGGTTAGCCGCCCCTCAAGGCGTGCCTCCACGAAACCAGCCACCCGTATACGCTCAATACAAGCTCGGGCGAGTTCCGTTTCCCCAACCGAGTGTAGCAAGCGGGCTTGGAGAGCCAGCGTACGCTCCACCCACCCCCAGAGTTTATGGTTATCGGCAAAGGCATACTGAGTGAGAAATGTGCATGTCTCTAGGGCATCTTGGTCGCGCTGGAAGACATAAGACCAGTACGCTAAGTACATCGCGTCCTCCAGGGCGCGCGATGTACTCCAGCGGAAGTCCTTCGAGGCTCGGTGTTTCATACGTGCCATAAAGGGGCTTGTGTCGCCTACGGCATCGAATGAGTTAGGGAGGCAGATCGCCTCGACAATGCGCTCGGGCATGGAGGCTAGGGTGTCCCGAAGTTCAGCTCGACACGGTTGCCCGCCGGGTCCACGATAAAGAACTGGAGCTGGCCGGTGAGGGGGATCGTGGTCTTGTGAAACGGGACGCCTTTTTCATTGAGTAGCGCCTCGACCGCGACAAAATCGGTGCAGTCGAAGGCAAAGTGGTCGAAGTAGGTCGGGGTTTCTTTCTGGTGGATCTCGCCCTCCTCGGCCTCGTAGAGGTGCACGACTGCGGCGTCGGTGGCGCCCTCGGCGTAGAGCCAGTAGCCAAAGCCGGGGAACGGCGGGCGGAAGCCCTCGTGCAGCCCGACAATCTCGCAGTAGAAATCGCGGACGGAGTCGAGCAGGGGGCGTGGGGCGCGGATATTGATGTGGTTTAGGCCATGAGTTGCCATAGAAATTCTCCCTCAGTGAGGATTTGGTGCCGCATTGTAGCACGAATCGTCGGTGTCGATCCCAAACCGTGCCAGGCTCATGCAGGCCGCGCTGGCGACACAGGCGGGATCGTCCCAGTGGGTAGCGAGCTCTTTCAGTAGTGGAATCGCCCGTGGGTCTCCGAGATACCCCAGCGACATAACGGCATCGTAGCGCACCAAGTCATCGGGGTCGTGGACAAACGCGGCAACGACGGGAAATACCTCCGGTGCGCCGGTCTTGCCCAGAAGATAGGCCACCCGAAGCCGGACGCGCGGGTTCTCGTTACCAACCAGCTCCAGAAGCTGCCCGATAGCCTTTGTCCCAAAACGCAGGAGCCGCAGCTCTGCCTGAGTCGCCGTGGCGTCGTCGTCGCTGGCCAGGTTCACCAAATGCCCCGCAATCCGCCGCCGCGTGTCTGGCGAAGCTAGCTCTGGTAGTGCCATGCTCTCACCAGTTTCCCCTTGGTATCGAAGTGAACCGCGAGGCCGTCGCCGTCCATACGAAACCCACTCCACGCCCCAACCGAGTAGCACCAGATCGTGCCGGTGGTTTTCAAGGCGAAGTATTCTGGGGCTTGCTTGGAGCTTGGCACACCAAGGAGACGCTCAACAGCCGCCTCGGACATTCCCGGTTTCAGATAGTTTTCCAGGAGGTCTACCACCATCCGACCACGTGGGCTGTCTTGTGTCTCGGCGTTGGCCTGTGTCCAGATTTTTTGGTCGAACCTGCGGTCATCAAAGGGATAGGCAAAGGGAGGGCCAGCGGCATCGGCCAGCCATCCAAGGAGGGGAGGCCCACCGAACACTAGGGCCACACCGCCACCTAGCAGATAGCCTATTCTTAAAAACCTATTTTTTCTTTGCGTAGAACTCTTCATGCTATATCTCCCTCGGGTCACAAAGCTTGGCTAGAAGGGCGAGAAATGAGGGAGCGACTGTCTGGCAGGCGGGCTGGAGGGCCTCTCGGTTTTGCCAGGCATTGTGTGGGGCCTGGTCATGGTCGATGCAGACAATGGGATAGTCAGTGCTCTGTGTGGCTTGGGCTATATCGAAGCAGAGCGGGTCGCCACAAGGTCCGCATCCGAACTGTAGGTAGCCGAGTGGCCAGAGCTCGTTGCAGAGGAGAAAAGTCTCCGCCAGCGTGAGAGGATCGTCTTTGGGCACACCGGGCAACATATAGTCACCCGCCTCGATTGCCGCAAAGCTGCCGCAGGTCAGGTAGGTGCGAAACGTGGCCGGGAGTGCGACGGGAAGCCGCGACTCTAGTGCCTGGAGAGGCTTTGGGGGCTGGGGCGTCTCACGAAATGTAAACTCTGCGCGAATCTCAGGTGGCGCGTCGAGAAGCTGTGCGGCGCGCATGTCGAAGTAGCGCCGCACGTAGTCCTGCACGGTGAGCATGGGCTACTTTATCCGTGGCTCTTGCTGGCGCCAGGCGACATAATCGAAGCTCCAGCGGTAGTTTTGCGAGAACTGCTTGCCTCCCCAGACCTCCGGCCAGCCGTGGACCACGCCATCGGCGAAGATCTTGTCGCCCGCCTCTAGGAAGTACGGCGCACCGGTCTCGTGCCAGAGCCAGCCGTAGACGGGGACGATGAGTAGATTGATCGCGGGCCAGTAGGTGGTGGGGTTTCCGGTGTTGGAGATAAAGGCGTGGTGGGGGGCGCTGTAGCACTTGTCGTAGGTGAGGCGCGCGACGGCATCCAGCGACGTGCGGATTCTCTCCTTATCGGCCTGCGCGGTACCAGGCTGCTGGTAGACCTCGATCAAGGCCTCGGCGGTCAGGGCGAACATGAAGGGCTGGAACTTGGCACCGGAGTCACCGGGGTAGGGGCGGGCAGGGTAGGCTTGGAGGTAGGCGCGCCAGGTGTCGAGCTGGAAGTAGGCGATATCCAGGTACGGGTCGCGTCCGGCAAACTCCGGGTCCCCGAGCGCCTTGGCCGCGCTCCATGCCTCGATGGCGTAGGCGATCTCCCGGCTGGCGTCCACGAACGACGGCGTCTTAACCCAGCCCGCGATATCTGCCTTGTGCTGGGGCTGTGAGAACTTCCCACGCCGCGCGATCAGGAGCACCTCTTGCTTGGCGGTGGTGTCGTTGTCCTCAGTGGCATCGAGCAGGGAGCCCTTGGTGAAGTTGCGCCAGCCATCGACATAGTGCCCGACAGTCGGGCAGGTGGCATACGAGCGGTAGTAGAGGCGGCACTTCTTGGCGGCCTCCAGCCAGCTCCGGTCTTTGGTGTAGCGGGCGATCTGCCGAAAGACCCGGTTGCCGTCGTAGTACCACACCAGGTTTTCGTTGAGCACTTTGCAGCCGGAGCGTGTGCAGCCGCTATGGTCGATCGCGCCCGGTTGGGCGGCGATGATCTTGGCGCAGTCGGTCATGTGCGCCTCCCAAGTGGCGAGCTGGGGGATGGGCTTGAGTCTCATTGGAGCTGGGCTTGCATCGTGGCAAAGTCGAAGTTGTTCCAGCCCTCGACAATCTTGCCCTCGGAGATTCGGGCGAAGTTCATGCCCGTGAACTCCACTTTCTTGCCCGTGGCGGGAATGCCTAGCGAGTCGCCCAGGTGGGTGCCGCGCACCGTGCAGCGCACCGCGCAGATATCGCGCTGGGCGACCACTTCGTCGAGGGTGATGCACAGATCGGGGAAGGCGGTGCGGAACGTGTGGAAGACCTGCTTGAAGCTCGCCGGGCCACGCGCGGTGTTTCCCTCCGCATCGACAAGCCCATGGGCCTTGGCATCGTCGGCGAGGAGCTCGTCGATAGCCGCCTCCCGCCCTTGGTTCCAGACCTGTTCGTACCACGCACGTAAAACGCTCTCGGGGTCTTGCAACATTATCATCTCTCCTGAAACTTTTGCGACACTATACCACCCCACTTGCGATCGGTCTCTAGAGGAGCTAGGAAGTCTTGAGGGTGAGGCGCAGGATTATAAACTCGGCGGGACGAGCCGGGGCCAGCCCGACCTCAAGAACCAGCCGACCGGCGGCGACATCCTGCGCGGTCATGGTCGTCCCCAGCCCTACTTTCACAAAGAATGCCTGCTCCGGCTTGGTGCCCAGCAGTGCCCCCTGCCGCCAGAGACCCATTAAGAAACTCTCGACCAGGCTACGGGTCTGTGCCCAAGTCTTGGCATCGTTGGGCTCAAACGCTAGCCCCGCTAGCCCGCGGCGCAGGGACTCCTCCACCATCAAAGAGAGCCGTCGAACCGGGACATAGCGCCACTCGTTGTCGCTGGTGGCCAGGGTGCGCGAGCCCCAGACCAAGACGCCCTTGCCCGCAAACACGCGCAGGGCGTTGACCCGCTCTACCTCCCGCTCGGTGTAGGTCTCGGTGACGCCGGCGATCCCGCGCACCTCGGTGTTCGCCGGTGCTTTCCAGACCCCCCGCTCCCGATCGACCCGTGCACAGACACCCGCCACCGCGCCGCTGGCAGGGAGCGTCTCCCCACTGGCGAGCTTGAGCCAGGGCCCGTAGAGCGCCCCGTACGAGAGATTGTCGCCGGTGAGGGGGGCGCGGAGCGGCAGGCTTGTGGCGGCGGGGACATCGAGGAGGCAGAAGCGATTGCGCTGCTTGGCGCAGTGTGCCAGCGCGGCGAGCTGCACGCTCTCTAGCGGCGCGGTGTCCAGGAGCACGGCATCGGGGAAGGTGAGGAGGGTGGGCTCAGGGAGCCTCTCCAGCGCGGTGAGAGCCTCCAGAAACGGCGTTGCGCTCCCTACCTTGCGGGAGCCAAGCGAGTAGATATAGGCCGTCTCCCCGCCATTCAAAAAGAAGAGCGCCACGGACTCCGTGAGGTAACCCGGGAGCGTACTTGCCGCCAGCCGCGAGCCCAGGAGCCCCTTGCCAAACAGACTCTGGAACTCAGCGAGCGAGGTCACGCACTGAAAGCCCGTCGGGCCTTTGGCGGTGTGGCCAATAAACGCGGCAATTGCGGTGGGAACAGGGGAGATCGTCGGAGGAAAGGGCATGGGCTACTATACCCGTTAAGCCCGAACCCCGAGTTACCCGAGGAACGAGTTGACCCGAGGAACGAGTCCTCGGGCTTAAGAGGGCGACGCTCGCCTTCGCGAGCAGTAGATTCGGTTGGCTGCGAAGGCAGCCGTAGCCCTTTTAAGCCCGGCCCCTCGTGGTCCGGGCCGAAGAGAAATACTTTATGGTCGAGGCTCATGAGCGTAGTTTACGTGCTGCGACGCTGAAAGACGAAGTAGCCGCCGTAGACGAGGGCGGTGGTGGCGGTGAGGGTGGCGGGGATGAAGAGCGCGGCGTAGTGGAGCTGGTGAAAGGCGAGGGTGCCCGCGATTCCGCCGCAGAGGAAGCCGGAGATGACGATCAGGCAGAGCCGGAGGCGCTGGAGGTCCACAGGCAGGCCACGGAGGAAGTGCCCCAGAAAGATGCCTAGGTCGGTGAACATCCCGGAGACATGGGTGGTGCGGATGACCGCGCCGCTGTAGGTGCTCATCATCGCGTTCTGGAGGCCACACGCACACGATGCGGAGTAGATGCCCAGGAGGTTGCCCCGGTTGAGCAAGGGAACTGCTCCGGCGAGGAGCACCGACTCGAAGAAGAGGGCCACCCCATAGCGCCGCCCGAGCTTGAGCGTGCTATCTTGGATCAGAAAACCACTGAGCACGGTCCCGATAAAAAACGAGCCGATGATCGCGATAAAGTGCAGGGCGGCTGGTCCGTCCAGGGACGCCAAGGCCGTGGCCAGCAGCGAGGTCGTGCCCGTGAGGTGGGTCACCGCCTTGTGCTCAAAGCCCAGCAGCCCGACCACATTGACCATGCCCCCGACAAACGCCAGTGCCCAGGTCCCCGACCACACCCACTTTGGTAGCTTTGAAATCATGCTCCCTCAGTATAGGCAATTTTTGAGTACAGGGTTGGAGGAGCTTGCTCAGATGCCGGCACACTCGGGAGCGAAGCCGACTAGGACGGGGAGTGCCTCGGGGAGGTACTCGGGAGCAAGCAGGTAGGCCGTGAGGCGGACGTGGCCTTCCAAGACCGTCAGAGGCGAGCGGGGGGAGGCGGCGACAAGGATTAGCTCGGGAAAGTGCGCTCCGGCACGTAGGGCCTGTGCCGCCTTGAGGAAGCCCGCGTTACTGACACCAAATACCTCTTCACCCGATCGAATCGCCTCCGCCGCGACACGGGGAAGGCGTGTGTGGCGGGAGAGCTCGTTCCAGTAGGAGTAGTCCATGTAGCGCACCATGGCCACCTCAGTGGGGGGTAGCGTTGCTCGGTACCACTGCACGTGCTCCGGGAGATCGTCGAAGAGATAGGCGCGATAGCCTGCCAGGACCCGACGGCGGAGGGCACATTCGGTTGGGCTTGTGGTATCTGGGCTCTCGACCACCGACCGGCTCGCACCCTCGCGCTCGAGCTGGGCCTCGACCTGCGTGCCGAACCGCCCCGTCAGCTCCGCGCGGAGATAGAGCGCGATCATCTCGTCGAAGGAAGCGGTACTGACTAGCTGCATATTGTTGTGTACCGTTTAGTTCGGGAAAGTACGGTAGATCTCCGCGCCCAGCCCCAGCCCGACCAGGGACCAGAACGCGCCCGTGACAAAGTCGCCGAGGATGAGGCCGAGGAAGAAGGGGAGCGCGGTGCGGTAGAGCTTGATGCCGCCGTAGCGCAGGACGCTGGCTTTTAAGATCCAGGCGATGAACAAGTCCAGCCAGAAGAGCTCGTTGGCCCAGGTGAGGTTGAGGACATAGGCCGCGGGCGAGAGCGGGAAGCCGACAAAGCGCGTGCGCAAATAGCCTAAGAGCAGGGTCATGCCCGCGCCGAAGAGTGCGCCCAGCCAGGCGTGGGAGTCTGGGGGGCGCGGCTGCGAGACCCAGCCCGCGAGGCGCGCCCACGGGGAGCTGCTGGCGAGCAAGCGGTAGGGGTTGACATTGGCGGTGCCCGCGCCGTTGACATGGTAGAACTGCATGTCCCAGAGCAGGGCGCTGGTGATCGCAACCGCGAGCGCGAGCAGGCAGGCGAGGGCAAAGGGGCGCAGGCGGGCGGCGGAGCGCTGCATCCCCACAAAGCCTTGGAGCGCCTGCGGCAGGAGCCCCGCGCGGTAGTCCAGGTTGAACCAGGAGAGGGTCGCCAGGTGGGAGAGATCGGTGGGGGAGAGGGCTGCGGTCCCGGCGAGGGTGGTGATCATGCTCTGTGGGTCCACCCAGTTCAGCAGCGGCGAGAGCACCGCAGTCTCGGCGCTGAGGCGGGCGAGGGTGAGCTGGAGGAGAATGTAGATCGTCAGCAAGACCAGCGGGAGCCACCAGGGCGCACCGGCAAGCACGAGCATCACCCAGATCGCCAGGAAACCGACCACGGCTCCCGTCAGTGCGACCCGGGCGCCGGGCTGCTGGGGGAGAGTGGCGAAGTAGCGCCGGGCGGCGAAGAGCGCCGCGAGACACACCACGAGCCAGGCACCCCAGGCCTGAAACTGGATAAAGGGGAACTGGTCGGGGTGCTCGTTTTGGGTGTCCGTGCCCAAATCCCGCCAGTTTTGGGTGACACCCCAGAAGTTGAGGAGCTTCTTGCCCAGATGAAACACCCAGAGCGAGAAGAGCATGTCGGCGTTGATGAGGAACCCAAAGCCGATCCCCGACGGATGGATCAGGGCGACCACCATCCCAAACCCACTGTAGGGCGGGGCGTTGAGCGCCATGAGATCGACGGGCTTGTTGAACGGCAGCGACGGCAAGCTGGGGTACATGCCGGCCAAGGTGTTGAGGGTGTAGAAGAACGCTGGGATGCCAAACCCCGCCCAGAACAGCTTGTTCCGAAAGAGGGGAATACCCTCGCGGCAGAGCTCCAGCGGGAGCGCGACCACGGGAAACGTCAGGTGCTCCTGATCGGCCCAGCGCTGGCGCAAGAGATAGGCCAGGCATAGTAGGGTCGAGAAGAGCAAGAACAAAAACACGCCCCAGAACACCAGCGCCGGTGCCCAAGCGGTGAGCGTCTCGGGCGTGAAGAAGCTGGTGTGCCCCTCGTAGAAGGCCTTGAGCCGCGCCGGGTCGCGCGGGCCGAGGAGGTTTGCCGGTAGGTACGGGAAGAACTTCTCCCAGCCGCGCTCGGGGCCGTAGCGCCAGGCATTGACCAGAAAGGGCGTGAAAAAGCCCAGGTTGCCGATGCCCGCCACCGACGAGCTGAGCGAGAGGAGGACATAGACCGCAAAGAGCTCCGCCGGGCGCAGAGCCGCTCGGGGGGCGAGCCGTCGCACCAGCGCGTTGCCGAGACTCAGCAGAAAGAGCAGAAATGCCACCCCGATAAACAGAGTCGTGATCGTGATCTCGGTGACCTTGGTGCGCATCTCCGAGTTGGCGATCCAGCCCGTGTTGAGCACGATCAGCGGCAAGGCCAGCCCCAGTGTTCGCCCCCACCGCACCGCTGCCTTGTCTGTCATCGTGGCGTATTTTACCCCTAACCCCCGCTCGGCGGGGGCACATGGAGCGCATGGACGGTAAACGTCCTGCTATGGGGCGCGTTCGCGCCGCCTCCCTCGTCCCTCGGTCGGGATTTCATCGTGTGCTGTAGAGCGATACACTGCCGGTGTGACGCTCTCTCTCTTTCTTGCAAGTGCCACCCAGCGCCTCGCCGATGCGGGCATTCCCGCTGCGGAGGCCCGCACCGAGGCTCGGATTCTGGTGCAACACGCCCTCGGTCTCACCCGCGAGCAGCTGATCTTGCGCTCGGATTCCCCCGTGGATGGGGGCCAGGGGGCACTTCTGGAGCCGCTTCTAATCCGCCGTGCAAACCGCGAGCCGCTGGCCTATATCCTTGGGGAGCGCGGGTTCTACGGCCTGAGCTTTCAGGTCACCCCCGCCGTGCTCATCCCCCGCCCGGAGACGGAGCATTTGCTGGAAGCTGTGCTTGCGTTTTCGCCTCCCCCGGCCGCTCTACCTCCCCCGGCCGCTCTACCTCCCCCGGCCGCTCTACCTCCCCCGGCTCGCTTAGGCTCGCCACCCCCTCCGGCTTCGCGAAGGGGGGCGGCATCCCCTCCATCCCCCCCTTCGCAGCGAGGAACGAGCGATCAGCCGGAGGGGGGGACCGAGTGGTGCGAGGTCGGGGGAGGTAAAAAGCGCGGGGCTCTCCTGGATATCGGCACGGGCTCGGGGTGCATTGCGGTGACCCTCGCCAAGCTCTTGCCCGAGGTGCAGGTCTGGGCGACCGATATCTCCGAGGCGGCACTGGACGTAGCCCGGGAGAACGCGGTGCGGCACGGGGTATCGGTGGAGTTTCGGCGGGGGGACTTGCTTGCGCCCTTGCCACCGGAGCTCTGCTTTGAGGTGATTGTCAGCAACCCGCCCTATATCGCCCCTGCCGAGGCACCCACCCTGGAGCCCGAGGTGCGCGACTTCGAGCCGCACACCGCGCTCTTTGACCCGAGTTTGGGGGGCGATGGGCTAACGCTCTACCGCCGACTGGCGGCCGAGGCACCGGCGCGGCTTGTGGCGGGGGGGCTGCTCGCGGTGGAGGTGGGGCAGGGGCAGGCCGAGGCCGTGGCGCAGCTCTGGCGGGAGGCGGGGTTGGCAGAGGTCGCGATCACGCTGGATCTGGCGGGGATTGGGCGCGTCGTCTCGGGGAGAAAGCCCTAGCGCCTAGCTCTTGGCGAGCGAGACATCGAGCGCCTTGAAGAGCGCGGTCACCTCATCGCCCACCTTGAGCTCGATCTGCTCCGCGGCGGAGGGGATCATCGCGGAGACCACCTGGCCTGCGGGGGTGTCGATATAGATAATCACGAGGGTGGAGCTGGAGATGATATTGACCACCTTGCCCCGGATCTGGTTGGGAAAGCTTAGCTTCATAGGGTTCTCTTCTTGGTCGGTGCGTGCCAGCGAGATGCTGGTCGCCTTGCAGAGCGCCAGGACCTCCGCGCCGGGGACAATGCCCAGCGGCTCGCACTCATCGCTGTCGATCAGGGCGCAGATCGTGTCCCCCGAGCGGAGCCGCAGGGTGGCAAGCCCGACAACGCCATCGCTCTGGACCTGCTCGACAATTGCCTGGAGCTGGTTGGGGATGCCCATGCGTGCGGGGCGGATCACCCCGACATGGCCCTCCAGCTCCAGCTCGGTGACGCCATCCAGGGGCAGCCCGACTTTCTTGCACCACGCCACGACCGCCTCCTTGCTGGGGGCATCCAGGAGCCAGACAATGCGACCCTCTTGCAGGCTGTGGAAGCTGCGGTAGCCCCGCACGACCGGGTCCTGCTGGCCGAGGCGCGCGATCTGCTCAATCCGCTCAGGCGTGAAGGCACCCGGCGGCAGGGTGTGGATACTCATAAACAGCGGCACGTCCCATTGTACGCGCTGGCGGTGCGTGGGGTCCCTGCCTTCAGGCGCTCAGGGGGCGCGGGGGCTGAACGGGGCAGTCGGGGTCGTGGGCGCCGGGGAGGTAGCCACAGCTCATCAGAAACTCCCCCACAATCTCGCCGCCGGTGAAGGCAAAGGTCTTCTTAAAGAGCGCGACCCAGGCGGGCTTCTCTTGGGGATGGTGGGAGTCAAGCCAGCTCTTGAAGCTCCCGTAGCTTGCCTGAAGCTCCAAGATCTTGCGGGCGTTGGTGACCGCGGCGCGCACCTTGAGCCGGTTGCGGATAATGCCCGGGTCGGCCAGCAAGCGCGCGATGTCGTCGTCGCCGTAGGCCGCCACTCTCGCGATCTCGAAGCTATCGTAGGCTGCGCGGAAGCCCTCTTGTTTCTTGAGGATCGTCTCCCAGCTCAGCCCTGCCTGGTTGATCTCCAGCACCAGCCGCTCAAAGAGGGCATCGTCGCTCTCCACCGGGAAGCCGTAGACCTGGTCGTGGTAGTGGACATGGACCGGGTGCGCCTTGCCGGAGCGGACAAACTCGCAGTAGCTCATAGAGATTCCCCGTGGCTCATGCCGATTTTTTATCGGGCTCGGTGGTCTTCTTCTCGGGCTCGGTCGCTTTCTTTTCCGGCTCCGCGGCTTTTTTCTCTGGCTCGGGCTTGGGGAGCGGGGCGACCAGGGAGAGCTTGGTTGCCGCAAGGCGACCGTCGCCATCGAGCAGGCCCACGGCGCTGGCGGACTTCTCCTTGAGCGCGCTCAGGAACGCCTCGCGGGTGAGGGAGCCGCCCTTTTCATCGAGGTAGAGAGTCGCCTCGGTGGTGGTGAGGGGCAGGGGTTTCTCGCTGGGGGCGAAGCCATCCCACTCGGTGGGCTGGGCCAGGGTGAGCGCTCCGGTCTTGGGCTCCGCGGTTACCGTGCCCGTGGCCATTGCCTCGCGCAGGCTCTTGCCCAGTAGCCAGGCGCGGCGCACGGAGAGCGCGCCGGTGGCGGGCTCGTAGCTCCCCTCGATACGGACACGGGTGCCGGACTGGGAGAGTGCGGTCAGGAACGCCTCCGCGCTGATCGGAAGCCCGCCTCGTCCCCGGAGAACCGCCTTGTCGGCAAGTGTGGCGGAGACCGCCAGGTGGGTGGGCAAGATCCCCGTGGCGCGGCTCAGGCTCAGGGTGAAGGTGCCGAGCTTGCTGTCCACACTGCCCGGTGTCCCCTCCAGCGAGGCGTCCTCGGGGCGGCCCAGGGTCAGGCGGCTGGCGGTGAGAGTCTTACCATCGGCGGAGAGAGCTCCCTCGACCAAGGCTGGGGCACCGTCGCTGAGCTTGGGGCGGCCACTGCCATCGGCGTTGGCGAGCTGGGCGCTCTCCAGGGCGAGGGCAAGCCGTCCGCCGTTGGGCAGGAGGAGGGTTGTCCCCTTGAGCTGGCCCGCGACTGTCACCGGGAGCGCAGTCTTGGGAGCCTCCCCGAGGCTGAGCTCTAGCCCGGCCTTGCCCGCGTTCGGGACAAACTTGGTCAGATCGACCGCCAGCGCCAGGGCACCGCTCTCAAAGGGCTTGCCCAGGGTCAGGGTTGCGACCGCGCGGCCATCGGCATCTTTGGGTAGTGCGGGGAGCAGGGAGATGGTCTCCACCGCGCTCTGGTCGGGCTTGCTGGCCTGGACCGCGGGGCCCAGAGTCACCCGAATCCGGTTCAGGCCCGGCAGGGAGCTGAGCGCCGCTCCCGCACCGGGAAGCACGCCCGGCTGGGTCAGGTCCAGGAGAAAGCCTTCGCCGCTGGAGAAGAGAGTGATGGGCTTGTTGTCCAGCCCAACTCCCTCCACTTTGTAGACACTCGCCCAGACATGGCCCCAGGTGGGCTGCGCGGCATCGGTGCCGGTCACAAACACCCCGACCGGCGTGAAGGGCGCACTGGCCGCGGTGGGCTCGGCAGGATCGACCGCACTGGCGCTTCCGCTCCCGAGCCCGGCCGCGGCGCGGTTTGCCGCAGAGCCGCCCGCCGGGGAGCCGCTGTCCGTGGCCGTCCCGGAGCCACCACAGCCCGTGAGGGAGAGCAACAACGCGAGGGGCACGAGGGCCAGTGTAGGTCGTTTCATAACACTATTATTGACCGGCTGACCCAGATCTCCTTCATTTTGTTTTCGGGAGGCTAGCTGCTCTCTCGCTCAAAGCCGCAGAACCAGGAGCCGCGCGTGTGGAGCTGCCCCGACTGGCCCGCATGGACTTCCTTGTAGAGGCTCTCCGACACCGCGAAGTTACGGTGGGAGCCATCGGCGAGGGCGAAGACCAGCACGTGGCGCTGGTCGGGGTCCCAGCCACTCCCCGGCTCGTGGACCAGGGCTTTCTCGATAATCGTGGCGGGCTCGGTGTACTCGGTTTGGTGGCGGTTGAGAGACCAGAGGCGCAGGGCCTGCGCCGCCCAGAGCGCTAGGCTGCCCCCCAGAACCGCGATAACGATAAGCTCTGTGGACATGCTCTGATGGTGCCCGGACATCGGGCGGTGTACCTCCCCCAAATGGCGGATTCTGCCTCTAGGCGCGTGGGCTCTGGCGGAGGCGGCCCAAGAACGCGGGATCGGCGGGCGGTGTGGCGCTGACCACGACTTCTTTGCCTGCGAAGGGCCCCCCGATAAGCCGGCAGAGGGGCGCTCCCGGCTCCAGAGCCGCGACCCACTCCAGCCCCTCGACCGCGAGCTCCGTGGCGATAGCGCGCAGGAGCTCCTGGCCATAGACCACGAGGCGTGCGGTGCTCTGCTGCTCCAAGATGCCGCGCAGGGCATGTGCCAGCTCCTCGGGGATGGGGGCGGGGCTACCGGCGTAGAGAATCCCACTATGCCCGACCGAGAGGGCGCCTTGGAGCACCTTGACGGCGCGTGCTGCCTCACGGAACGTATGGCAGAAGAAGCCCTGGGTGCGTGCCCAGGTGAGCTGAGGGTCGAGCTCTCTCAGGTCTACGCCACTGACCACGAGGAGCTGGCGGGCAGGCTCGGAGTGGGGCGTGGTCACGTGCTCCGGGAGGAGCTTGGCTGCCCGCCAGCCCGCCAGGAGGGTGTGCTCCACCGCCACGGAGCCCGCCACGAGCGGCGGCTTCTGCTCCCAGAGCAGTGTCCCCAGCAGCGCGGTGTGTCTCTCCGTGAGGGAATCCATAAAGACGACACTGGGCTCGGGGTCGGCCTGGATAGTCCGAAGACGTGCCCGGACGGCATCCATACCGGTCTCCAAGTACAGACAGCTGAGGTCGTAGAGCGAGAAGCGCGGGGTCTGCTCGTGCAGGGCGACCGCGAGGTCGGGCTCCTGTCGGGCGATCGCCCAGAGCGCCTCGCGGTAGAGCTGGTGATGCAGGCCGCGAAATGCGACAAAGTGCCCCAGCGCGGGTGCGCCAAAGAGAATCGGGACGGCGCGGGGGCTGCCAAGCTGCTCTGTGGCATGCTCTAGGATCGCCCCGAGGGTGCGGGGGGAGGCGAGCGCATGGATAAGCGAGGGCCTAAGTGGCGGGAGCGCGGCGGGGGAGTCGGCCCAGAGCCCGAGAGCCTCTAGGTCTGCGGGAAGACTTGTGGGTGGGCTGAGGCAGAGCTGTGCTCTGACCCCAGCACGGGCGAGGAGCTCCAGAGTGGTCAGGAGCTCGGAAAGCTCAGAGGTATAGAACGCAAGTCGCAGGCTCATGTCCTATTGTAGCAAAGACGGCGCAGAGCACTGCTCTGCGCCGTCTTTGTGGAGACCAGAGACGCGCTACTTAGGAGCGCCGCCCTGAGCCCCTTTCTTCATGCCGCCGGGGCCTGCGACTCCCGCAGCCTCAAAGGGATTCTGAGGACGGGTTGCACTTGCTGCCTCGGCTGGCAGGGGCTTTCCATCGCTGGTCTTGATCTCACCCAGCTTGGGGCCCGGATCTTCTTCTTTACTGCAGCCTACGACAAGGCTTCCGAGAAGAAGCGTGGTCAGGCCGAAAAGAGCTAGTTTTCTCATCTTAGAATTGGGGGTTCCAGTACTGGTAGTAGTACGCGTTGCGGCTTGCATCGTAGGAGCAGCCCTCGAGGGTGTTGTACTTCATGCTCTTGGCATGGCCATCGCAGAAGCCGACATTCGCAAAGCCACGCTTGTTGGGGTTGACACTGGGATCAGACCGACCGCCGAAGTAGTTGGCGCTCTCACCCTTGTGGCGGTACCAGGTCCAGCCGTCACCCGAGCCACAGGGGCTTCCCGTGGGGCCTGCAGGCCAGACACCGCCGTTGCCGATCCCATTGGTCTGGGAACCGTCCCAGCCCCAAGCGCTCTCACCGACGAAGAGGAGGGTCTCCGCGGGGCGGGCGATTGCGGAGAGCTTGCCATTGGGGTGGCCGGAGATATTGACTCCCCAGTTGATGACATTGATGGAGATCGCCATCTGACCAACCATGGACTGGTAGACCTCTTCCACATCCTTGGCGTAGGTGCCCCAGGTGATTCCGTAGCCACCGGCGACAGCCTGCTGCCACTTGGTAGGTCCGATCTCAGGGCACTCCCCGATCTTGTAGTTCTTCAGGTAGGGCTGAATCACGCCGAAGAAGCCGATCTTGGAGTTGGCGATCTGCTCGGCGCGGGTGGCGCCGGGTGCCAGGGTCATGTTGTCCCAGTCCGGGCGGGCGCAGGGGTTCTCGCCGTAGAGGCAAGCGCCGTTGTTATCCATGCGCGGATAGGTCTCGTCGTAGTCCTGGGAGTACATCATGGCACCCAGACCCACCTGCTTGACGTTGGAGAGGCAGGAGATCTGACGTGCCGCGGCGCGTGCCTGGGCAAAGACGGGGAAGAGAATCGCCGCAAGAATCGCGATGATCGCGATCACGACGAGGAGCTCGATAAGTGTAAATGCCCGGCGCGTTTTGCCCAGGCTCTTGGTTTGATAAGACATGACTACCCTCTCAGAACGATAGAGATTCAAAAAATGAGTGTTTCTGGAGAGGAAGAGCGGTCAGGCACACAAAGACACCCAACTGCTGATCCCTTAGGGTCTCCAGCAAGAACCGCTGTGTGTCTCGTTATGGGGAGGTAAACCACCGGAAGGTGGCTTCCTTGATTGTTGGCGACAGTCTAGCGGAGAATCTTGGTTCTGTCAAGGCATCTTAGAGGATTGAAAAAATCACAGCGAGGAACAGGCAGTTCCTACAGGGGAGGACGGTCGTATCCGCCCCAAGCGCACCTCAATCTCGTCCTGGAGAGCCTTGGGATCGCTGAGCGACTCTCCCGTGGCACTGAGGCGCAGCGTCGTAAGCCAGGACTCGCGCTGGCGGTGGAAGATGGGGATCAGCCAGATGCCGCTACGGTGCTGGGGCTCACCGGGGAGAAAAGTCTCGCCCAGGTTAAGGCTTGTCCAGCGGTTAGCACAGGCACGCACGGCGTAGGCGGCGAGGGTCTTGCGGAGACGGCGTCTGGTCTCACGCCGCAGCTGGGCACCGATGAGCTCCTCGGCGATATGCTGGACCTTGCCTTCGAGAGGAAGATTAGGGCGTAGGCTCACCAGGGTCTCCTCCACGCGCTCCTCGATCCAACTGTCGAGCGCCTCTAGCTGGAGCTTGACCCAGCGGGCGAAGCCATTGCGGCGCTCACTGGCGCTCTCCGGGAGACGGATCGTGTCGCTGTAGAGCTGGAGCGCGAGCTCGTCCTGGATCATGTCGGCGGCGGCACGCACGAGCTGCCGCGACTCCGGGCGGCTCAGCCACGCGCGGAGCAGCATCAGGATCACCTGGGTCTCAGCATCGATGGGGGCCTGGGTGTCGAGGAGAGAGTCGGGGATATCAACGAGTGTTTTCATGGCGTTTCCCCGTAATTATCTGGGGATCGCGCGGAAATCTTTAGGATGCCGCCCAATCGAATTGGGCGTCTGCAGTGGCGTTCCGCCGCAAAGCCCGTTCCGGGCTGGGGATTCCGTAGCCCGGAACGGGCTTCGCGGCTGAGGAACGAAGCCACTGCAGACGTCGGTTTTCAACCGGCGGCAAAAAGCCCGTTGCCCGTCCGAAGAATTTTTGGCTCGCCCAGTAGCGCGGTGTCCCACGGGAGCGAGTACGGGACGCCCGGAAGCAGATCGAAGCAGTTATCCGCCACGGGCCGCTCACCGTCGGTATCCAAGCACACCCCCCACACAAAGACCTCCGAGCGCAGCGTGAGCACGCCCTCGTGCAGGGAAAGCACGAGGGTTGGGTTGGGGGCGAGTTTCAGCTCCTGAAAGCAGTGGAAGAAAACCCGGTGCTGGGCGACGGGCTGGTAGGTTTTATCGTAGAGCACCGCTTGGGCAAACTCGCCCGGTTTCCACGGACGGTGAGGGTCAAGTGTCGCAAGAAGAACCGTGCTGTTTGGGGGGATCACCACGGAGCGGCTATCCTGTCTGGGATCGCAGGGACAGCAATCGGTTACCGTATCTATTTGCTCCATCAAATAGCCATGCCATTCTTGATCGGTCTCATTGATGCCGAAGACGCCAACCCCGTCTGGAGGAAGCTCAGGGTTCTCAAGAGGAGCACAGACCACACTCACGGGCTGGAAGGCTCGGCGCACTGGGTGGTAGGCGAGCTTCTTTCTTCGGTAGTAGTCCACGATAGTCCAAGAGTGGGTCGTGGGCCAGGAGTCGTTGTACATCCAGAAGATCGCGGCGGAGCTGGAGAACATGCGGCGGCGGTAGTTGGTGATGTACTCGGTGAGGCCCTCGGCTTGGAGGAGCGCGGAGGCAAACGCGTAGGTCTCCCAGTCGAGCTGCTCGGCGTGCAGGCCGGTCCAGTGGGTGAGGGTCTGGTAGGCGCGTCCGGGCTGGCCGGGCGTCATGGGCTGCATGGCGTAGGGGTTGTCGTGGTGGTCCCAGGTGGGGGAGTTGAGCTGGCGCTGGCCCTCGGGGAGGAACTGGCGCAGGGTGGCGGGGCTCGATGCGCCCAAGACACCGCCTTCGTTGGGGAACCGATCCACATAGGTGCGATACTCCCACCAGTCGGTCGGGCCATTTTGGCGCAAGGAGACGCCCCAGGGGTGCTGGTCGCCCACGGTCGGGTCGGTGGGGTTCTCGTAGTCCGGCGAGTAGGGCGAGCTGATCCAGTAGAACGCGTAGGGGGCCTCGCGCTTGGCGATTTGGGGGAAATCATGATGAAACAGCGCGTAGTGCGGGTGCGTCCGAAACTGCCTATCGTAGCCCCAGTTCCAGTCGCCCTCCTCGATCTCGTTGTTGCCACACCAGACCACGAGGCTCGGGTGGTGCGCGAACTCCCGCATCCCCCACTGCACCTCGCGCCGCGCCTCCGCCGCCCACTCCGGGTAGTCGCCGGGGTACTTGGCGCAGGCAAAGAGCAGGTCGTGCCAGACCAGAATCCCACGCTTGTCGCATAGCTCCAGCAGGTCGTGCCCTGCCCATGTCCCCCCGCCCCAGATGCGGAGCAGGTTGAAGTTCGCCCCCACGGCCAGGTCCACCAGCTCCTCCAGCCGCTCGGGTGTCACGGTGGAGTACAGCATGTCCGGCGGCACCCAGTTGCCGCCCTTGCAGAAGATGGGCTTGTTGTTGATCTTGAGGATAAAGTGCCTCCCCTCCTCGGGATGCGCCGACTGATCCACCTCGACCTTGCGAATCCCCACCTTGCGCAGGAGCTCTGTGTTCTCATTATCAATGGCGAGGAAGATACAGGCAGTGTACTGAAATGGCTCTCCATGACCGATTGGCCACCAGAGTTTTGGATTCGTGATCGTGACTTCCAGAAAGTGAGTTGAAATGCCTTTGCCAAGAATAAGCTGATCTTCATAGTAAGACTCATCGCCCTCAATGATTGAGAATTGAACAAACCCAGCATGCTCTTCTGAGCTGTTAATAGTTAGTTGCGCATAAACTGTTGCTTCAGAAAAATCTGGGTTTGGAATGGCATAGACTTGCAACTGAGTAATCTGAAAGGTGCCATACTCCAGCCTGACATCGCCTAAGATACCGACATTCATTAAGCGTTGTTGCCAGTCCCAGCCACGTTGCCACTGGCCTTTTCGCATCCAGTGATTCTTGGTGAGGAGCGAGAGTTGAGTGGTTTGGTAGTCCGCGCCGGGCTTGTCGGCGACGGCGTAGAGCCCGGCATCGAGGCGCACGACCAGCGTGTTTTCCTCGCCTTCGGGACGCAGTTTACCGGTGACATCGAAGCGTGCCGGACGGTGGGCGTTGGCGTGGCACCCGATTTCTTGGCCGTTGAGGTAGATCACGGCATCGTATTCGAGCAGGTCGAAGGTGAGGAAGACTTTGGCATCCCTCCCCCCTGCCCCCTCCCTTCCCCTGAGAGCCTCCTTCGTCGGCGGGAAGGGAGGGGGGGAACCCACCCCTCTGACTCCCCTCCCTTCGTCCCGACGAAGTCGGGTTTCAAGCGAAGGGAGGGGCTGGGGGAGGGATGCCGGTGTCACAAACACCTTCCGGTACACCCAGAACTGCTCCTCGACCCAGCGGGCTTTGAGGGAGTTGAGGCCGATGCGGGGATCATCGAGGAGGCCGTGGCGCATCAGGGTGGTGTGAACGGGCTCGGGGACATGGGCGGTGAGCTGGGTGCGGAGCGGGGCGGTCTCGGCGGTGAGAAACTGCGGGAAGTCGTCGTGCCAGGCGAGCGACCAGTCGCCATTGAGGGAGAGCGTCTGCGGCATGGCCTAGGGTTCACCACACCACAGACGCTCTCCTGCGTGGGGTTAGTAGGCACCAGGACGGTCCGCCCCTGAGCGCGCCGAGCCATCGCGGCGGCGGGTGACCGTGTTGCTGAGGGTGCCTTGGGGGATGCTGGGGCGGCTGGGAAGGTTGGCCCAGTCGAAGTCGGGGAGCGCGACAGCGGCGCGGGGCGCGAGGCTGGCTGCTGCTCGGAAGTCGGCGCTGAGCTGGGGATTGAGGGTGTTGAAGGCATTGTCCGCCGCGAGCTGGCCGGGGTTGCAAGTCGGGTTGCTCTCGCGGCAGCCCTCGTCACCCCCGACCCCGAGCGGGGTCTCGACACCGCCGTTCCAGAAGATATTGCCGCGGATCTGGAGGTTGGTATCGGCGAGCGCGGGGTTGGGAGCGTTCACACCGCCCGTGTTGGCACGGGGGCCGTAGACCGCGAGAAACTGCTTGTCGCTATTGCCCGTGGAATTGGCAAAAATGTTATTGTACACAAAGACATTCCGGTTGCCAATCGCGATCTCCGGCTCCCGCGCCAGCGTGCCCCAGCCGCCCGCATCGAGGCGCTCCCGGCAGTTCTCCGTCTCCCCATCGCACTCGTGGAAGCCGTAGACCACCTCCAGCATGTGGCTCCGTGCGCCGCAACGGGTGGCCGTGTTGTAGGCCAGCAGGATGTTGTAGCCCCCATTGACCCCGAGCGCCGCGCCCTCGACATCGTGGATCACATTGTTGACCACCTTGATATCGTAGGCCTCGTAGTGCACCCAGGGGAGGGTCATGTACTCGATCCCCGTGCCCTGGCCCGCCGTAAAGCCGCCCGTGCCCGCGTCGTAGAGCTCATTGCCCTCCACCAGGAAGTAGGCCGAGCCGCCCTTGAGGTACATCGCCCAGTCCTCGGAGTCATGGAGCTTGTTGTTGAGGAAGTGGCCGTACTGCACCCCAACACAGTCCACGGCGTTGTCGCCCGCGCCGGAGATATCCGAGTTTTCGACAAAGAGGTTCTGGGTCTGGTTTGCCTTGAAGGCCTCCTGCGCGAGCCGCCGCCCGGCGCAGGAGATGCGGCACTGGCGCACGAGAACATGATCGCAGCGCTCTAGGTGAAAGGTATCGCCCCCCTCGACCGTCTTGGTGATATTGAGCCCGATAAAGTAGACATAGCGGCAGCTCGCCATGTTGATATCCGAGAGATTGGCGGTTCCTGGCCCATCGACGGCATTGAGGAGGATGGGGAACTGCGCCGTGCCGAAGCGCTCCTCCCAGTAGTTGGGAATCCCGGTGTGCGTTCCCGCCATCAGCTGAATCCGGTAGCCGCTCCCCGTGAGTGTCGAGCCGCGTGGGATACGGTTCCACGCCGCCGCGACCGTCCGCAGCGCCTGCCCCCGGCTCGCGCCGCTATTGCTGTCGTTGCCGCCGCTCGGGTCCACCCAGAGGTCGGTGACAGTCGGAGCGCCTAGGTCGTACTCGCGGCCCGTGGGGAGCATGCTACCGCCGCCGCTTGGGGGGGTAGGGAGAGTGGGCGTAGGGGTGGGAGTCGCGGTCCCACTGGGCTGGGGCGAGCCGCCCCCACAGCCCCAAAAGAGCCCGAGCGCGGCAAGGGAAAGAAAGAGACGCTGTAGCATGGTGTTGTTTTGTGTTCCTCCAGGGCCAGTATCGGGGCGGAGCGCAACACAAACGCAACACGTTTTGTTTTAGGGGAGGGTGTGATCTCTATATCACAGGTCTACTGTCGGGGATGCGGTATTTTCCTCGCCAAGACACGGTGTTTTCGGGTGAGATTTACCTTAAGGCATTAATCTTGCAGCGTCTTCAAGACATGAACGACTTTGTGCTTTGCAATGCAGAGACCGGGGAGTCCCGTCCTGTCTTTTCGACACCCCGGCGTGGGCGGCCCACGGCGCATGTCCCCGATCACCTACTCTGTGTGACCCAGAGCTGGACCAGTGATGGTTGCCTCATACTGACCGCCAACGGGCGTCTTGATCTCAATACCGTGCTCTCTTTTCGGGACAGTGTCTTCACCGGGCTGGGCGAGCGACCGAGCAAGCTGATTCTCGATCTGCGCCCGCTCCAAGTCGTGGAGGCGGCGGGGATCGCGACCCTGGTGACCCTCTCGCGGGTGGCGCAGCTGGTGGGGATTCCCTACGAGATTCGCTCGTCGCGCGAGCTGGAGTCGCTCTTTATCGAGACCGGGCTGGATCGCCTGATGAAGGCAGCGCCCCCCACCTCAGCAGAGATCGCCCAGAAGCTCCTGCTGTCGTAGGACGGGTTTGTATAGATTTCCTTTTCTCTAGACCTCCCAGCCGCCCGAAGCTCTTCGGGCGGCCTTTTTTTGCTGAACTTCTCGGTCGGGGAGGGCGTCCACAAGGGCATGAAGACTCTCCCTCTCTTGCTAGCGGTGTCGCTGAGCTTGGCGGCCCCCGCGCTCAGTGCGGACAAGGCTCTCACAGAAGAGCAGCGCATTGTCCACGTGCTCAACCGGCTTGGGTTTGGGCCCCGCCCCGGCGATCTTGAGCGGGTCAAGGCCCAGGGCCTCTCTGCCTATATCCAGCAGCAGCTCCATCCCGAGACCCTCCCCGATACCACGGTTGAGGCGAAAGCGGCGACCTTCGATGGCCTCGCGATCCCGCCCCGCACGCTGGATCGGCTGGAGGCACAGTCGCGCCAGAAGGGCAAGGCGCTCCGAAAGCAGCTCCAGCGCAAGGCTACCGAGGCGGGCCAGGAGTCCAGCAAGAAGGCCCTGCGCCAGCAGCTCACCGAGAAGCAGCGCCAGGAGCTGGAGCAGGCCGCGCAGGCCAAGAAGCAGGTGGCAGAGGCGACCCAGCAGGTCGTCGCCAATAAGTTTCTCCGTGCGATCGAGAGCGAGAAACAGCTCCAGGAAGTGCTCGTGGATTTCTGGAGCAACCACTTCAATATCGATGCCTCGAAGGTCCGAACCGCCAAGATCGCCGATGAGCAGCGGGTAATTCGCCCCCATGTGCTGGGCAAGTTCAGTGAGCTCTTGAACGCATCCGCGCACTCCGCGGCGATGATGCTCTATCTCGACAACGACCAGTCCACCGCCGCCACACCTGCCAAGGGGAAGGCCAAGACCAAGAAGAAGCCCGGTGGCCTGAACGAGAACTACGCGCGTGAGGTGATGGAGCTGCACACGCTCGGGGTGGACGGCGGCTATACCCAGAAAGATGTCACCGAGCTCGCCCGCTGCCTCACCGGCTGGGGCGTGGAGAAGGGCAAGTACAGCTCGGTCTTTGCCTACCACGACAACCTCCACGATAAAAAGCCTAAAGAAGTCCTTGGGCTGAGGCTACCGGCGGGCGGGGGGCAAGAAGACGGCCAAGCGGTGCTGGACCTGCTCGCCCGCCACCCCAGCACGATGCGCCATATCTCGACCCAGCTCTGCCAGCGCTTTGTTGCAGATAACCCGCCGGCGAGCCTGGTGGAGAAGTGTGTCGCGACCTGGAAGAGAACCGACGGGGATATCCGTGAGATCCTGACGACGATCTTCACGAGCCCTGAGTTCAACAGCGCGTCTGCGTTCAAGAGCAAGGTGAAGTCGCCCTTTGAGTATGTGGTCTCCGCCGCACGCGCCCTCGGGGCGAGCTACGAGGTGGGGCCCAAGCCGCAAGAGAGCTTTGGCAAGAAGACACCCACGGGGAAAGAGACCCTGACAAGCGGTCAAGTGGCGCTCCTGGGGCAGCCGCTGTTTCGCTACGCCTTCCCGACCGGCTACCCCGAGGAGTCGAGCAAGTGGGTCTCCAGCGGGGCGCTGATCGGGCGCATCAACTTCGCGCTACGCCTCACCGAGGGCAAGCTCGACGACCTCAAGGTGCCGTCGCTAGCCCCACTCTCCCCGGAGAAGCCCCAGACACTGGCACTGCGGCTCCTGGGGCAGCCACTCTCACCCGCCACGGCCGCGACCCTGCAAAAACAAGGCGTTACGGGCACCAAGGCGGTCGCGCTCCTCCTCGGCTCGCCCGAGTTCCAGCGCCGCTAGACTGAACTTCAGGAAGGGAAAATCGTCGAAAACGCTATGATCATCACCACCACACTCCTTGCACTGGCGCTGGGCGCGGCGGCCCCGGCACCCCCTGCGGACAAGGCTCTCACGGAGGAGCAGCGCATTGTCCATGTACTCAACCGGCTTGGGTTTGGGCCCCGCCCGGGTGATATCGAGCGGGTCAAGGCAATCGGGCTAAAGAACTACATCAACCAGCAGCTCCACCCCGAGACCCTCAAGGACCAAGCGGTCGCTGCCAAGACCGCGGGCTACGAGGCACTGAAGCTCACGGGCCTTGAGATCGCCGAGCTGGAGCGCGGGGTGCAGATGAACAATGCGCGCCTGCTTCAGCTCCAGAACCAGCTCGCCCAGCGCGGTGCCACGGGGGCATCCCAGGCCATCCAGAACGGAGTCGCCGCGGCCCAGACCGGCACCCCGCCGCCGCCACAACAGCAAGCCCAGGGCATCATGGAGGTCATGCGCAACGCCACCCCCGAGGAGCGCAAGCAGCTGGAAGAGGGGCGCATGGCGCGCCAGAGAGTCAACGACGCCGGCTCGCAGCTGGTGATGAACAAGCTTGTGCGTGCCGTGGAGAGCGAGAAACAGCTCCAGGAAGTGCTCGTGGACTTCTGGAGCAACCACTTCAATATCGATGCCACCAAGGTGCGCGCCGCCAAGGTCACCGACGAAGAGCAGGCGATTCGGCCCCATGTGCTGGGCAAGTTCAGCGAGCTCCTGAAGGCGAGCGCCCACTCGGCGGCGATGATGCTCTACCTGGACAACGCCCAGTCGGTCGCGGCCCAGCCTGAGCAACCACAGGGGCGCTTTGGGGCGCAGCGGCAGTTCTCCTTCGACCAGGTCAAGCAGGGGGCTCTGAATGGGATTCCCATGGCGAACCAGCTGATGGCGCGTGTGCGGGAGATTGCCAAGAATCAAAACCTCTCCGAGGAAGAGGCCTACAAGCGCCTCACGTCGCAGGGACTGCCCAACCGCTCCGCGCTGGCCCAGCGCCAGCGAGCGGGCCTGAACGAGAACTACGCGCGTGAGGTGATGGAGCTGCACACGCTCGGGGTGGACGGCGGCTACACGCAGAAAGATGTCACCGAGCTCGCCCGCTGCCTCACCGGCTGGGGGGTCCGCGGTGGGCGCTACGGCGGCGAGTTTGAGTTCCACGCCAACCTCCATGATAAGAACCCCAAAGAGGTGCTGGGTATCACATTCCCCGCCGGCGGGGGCCAGGAGGAGGGCGAGAAGATGCTCGATGTGCTCGCCAACCACCCCGCGACCATCAAGAATATCTCCACGAAGCTCTGCCGCCGCTTTGTCTCGGACACGCCGCCGGCGAGCTTGGTGAATAAGTGCGTCGCGACCTGGAAGAAGACCGACGGCGATATCCGTGAGATCCTGACGACGATCTTCGCGAGCCCTGAGTTCAACAGCGCGTCTGCGTTTAAGAGCAAGGTGAAGTCCCCCTTTGAGTATGTGGTCTCCGCCGCGCGCGCCCTCGGGGCCACGGTCGAGACCGCGCCACCCGCCGCGCCGGGGCCGTTTGGCGGAATGCGCCCTGCGGTGGGGATCAATATCTTCGCCCCCAACGGGGCCGGTCAGACCAACCAGCGCCTGCTCGCCGGGCAGGTGGGGCTCCTGGGCCAGCCGCTCTTCAACTACGCCTTCCCGACCGGCTACCCCGAGGAGTCGAGCAAGTGGGTCTCCAGCGGCGCGCTGATCGGGCGCATCAACTTCGCGCTCGCTCTGGTCAATGGCCGCATCAGCGATGCCGACCTGAGCAAGGCACTGCCCTTCTCGGAGACCCCCAACAAGCCCACCCCGGCCATGATCGAGCTGCTCGGGGAGCAGCTCACGGGGACGCCGCTCTCTGCCGCAACCCGCAAGACCCTGCAAAAACAGACCGAGGGCGATGAGTTCTCGGCCAAGCGCCTCGCGGCACTGATCCTGGGCTCGCCCGAGTTCCAGAGGAGATAAGCCCACCCCCTAACCCCCGCCCGGCGGGGGGAAAAGAAGGAATCCGATTCCCGATATCCCCCCCGTTGCACGGGGGATGGGGGGCAGGCAGGAGATAAAACCCATGAACGTATCACGACGATTGTTTCTGAAAAATGGTGGCGTGGCGCTGGCCTCCGTGGGGCTCGTCCCGGCGCTGGGGCCGTCGTTCTTGCAGCGTGCCGCGCTGGCGCAGACCGCGGGCAAGAAAAAGAAGACCCTGGTCTGTGTCTTCATGCGCGGTGCCGCCGATGGGCTCTCGGTGGTGGTGCCGCACGGGGAGGCAGAGCTCTACCGCGCCCGGCCCAATATCGCCATCCCGCGCAACCAGGTGATCGACCTCGACGGCTTCTTTGGCCTGCACCCGGCGCTGGAGCCGCTGGCCAAGATCTACAAAGACGGCCACCTCGCCGCGGTGCATGCCTGCGGCTCGCCTAGTAGCACGCGCTCGCACTTCGATGCCATGGACTACATGGAGAGTGGAACCCCTGGCAGCAAGGCGGTCCAAGACGGCTGGCTGGCCCGCGCGGCGCTACTCTGCCCCGAGGACCGCGCCAAGGCAAAATCAGGCAAGTCGCCGTTTCGTGCCGTGGCGCTCGGGGGCGGCCTGCCCACCGCGCTCAAGGGTGATGCCGGCGCTCTCGCCATCCCCGACCTGCGCACCTTTGGGATCAACGACCCCGCCGCCAGCCGCCGCCCGGGGCGCCGCACCGATACCAACGACACCATGATGGCGGGCGCGTTTGCCGCCGGGAGCACCGCCGGCGGCTTCGAGGCGCTCTACGACCAGGCGGTTGGCGATGTCCTTCATGGCACGGGCAAGGAGAGCTTCGAGGCGCTGAAGATGCTCCAGGGAATCAACCCGGCCCGCTACACGCCGGCCAGCGGTGCCAACTACCCGACCGGCAAGCTCGGGGAGTCGCTCAAGCAGATCGCGCAGCTCATCAAGGCCGATGTGGGAGTCGAGGTCGCCTTCGCCGATATCGGGGGCTGGGACACGCACGCCAACCAGATCCAGAACGGCGCTCCCGCGCAGGGAAACCTGGCCAACAAGCTCCGGGAGGTCGGCCAAGCGCTCGCCGCGCTCTACACCGACTTGGGCGACAAGATGGACGATGTGGTGGTGCTGACGATGAGCGAGTTCGGGCGCACGGTCAAGCAAAACGGCACGGGCGGCACCGACCACGGCCACGCGACCTGCTTCTTCGCCCTTGGAGGAGGCATCAAGGGCGGCAAGGTCTACGGCGACTGGCCCGGCCTCGCCCCCGAGAAGCTCTACGAAAACCGCGACCTGGCGCTCACCACGGACTTCCGCGCGGTCTTTGGCGAGGTCGCTATGAAGCACCTAGGCGTTCCCAGACTAGAGAAGCTCTTCCCCGGCTACGACGGCGGCACCAAGTCCTTCCGCGGCCTCCTGTAGCGGCCTCATGGACGAGGCGATTCCGCTTCGCTGCTGGCCTACGGCCACAATGTCGCGTCCGCGACGAGGGAGCGAACTCCCAGCCCGGCACGGGCTTTGTGGCCGAAGGTCATTGCAGACGCCGGTTTCAACCGGTGACTAGAACCCTGTGAGGGCGGGGAGCTTGAGGGTGAAGCCGATCTGCTGGTTCTGGCTGCGCCAGGTCAGGCGTGGCTCGACGGTCTTGCCGCGCCAGCCGAGGGCCACTTCTCGGTCGAAGAGCTGGCCGCTCTGCAGGTCCCAGCGACCCAGCAGGGAGATCGTCATGCTCCCGAGCTGGGTCTGGCCGCGGAGCTGCGCCTCGTTGTTGGCCTCCAGCGTGTCGAAGCGAAACGGGGACTGGCCCTGCGCACGCCGGAGCGCGAGGCCGCCGGAGAGGCCGGTCTGGGGTGTGAAGCCATAGTCCGTGGCGAGACGTAGCTCGGAGATGCTGTAGTGCGAGTGGGGGTAGCGCTGCTCCGTCTGGCCCACAAAGGCGTGGAGCTGGCCCTGGGCACCGAGCGGCACCCGCGGCGCCTCCCAGCCGAGCGAGGCGACAAAGCGGTCGGACTGAATCAGCTCCCCGGTATCGTCGAGGCGCTTCTCCCGCGCAGGCCCGCCCGAGAGGGTCGCCAGCCAGCCGCCCTGACCACCTCTGCCCGGGACACGCCCCGTGAGCTTGGCCTCGGGCAGGCGCGAGCGGAGCAAGACGCCGTCGCGGCGGACAAACTCCCGGTTGGACTCCACGGCGGCATCCAGGGTCAGGCTGGGACGTGCCTGGCGTGAGAGCGGCTCCAGGGTCGCAGGCGCACTCAGCCCCGTGGCGTAGCGCTGGTTCGAGAGATCGTCTTTTGCTGAGGGAGGCGCGGTGAGCAAGGGGCGCAGGCGCTCCTGGAAGCTCAGCTCCTTCTTGGTGAGGTTGTTGAAGCGGCCAAAGAGCGAGAGGCTCTCGGTAGGCGGGGCGGTCGGCTGGCCCAGGAGCTGGCTTCGGACCGTGATGAGAGTGTTGGTGCCTTGGCGGCTGGTGGACTCGGCCAGAAAGACGCCTTGGGCACCGTGAATCGGGGAGAAGGGCAGCCGCACCCCCGCCGCGACCCCCGAGACCCGCGAGGTGCGGTAGAGAATGGGGATGTCCAGGCTCTGCTGCGGGCCTTGCTTGTTGTAGCGCGGGGTGACGGTCAGCCGGCGAAGCGTGATCAGGCGGTTGCCCAGCAGGCGCACGGTCGCGTTCTCAAAATAGAGCCGCCCACTGCCGGGTTGGGAGCGCACCCGGTCCGCCGCGAGCTCGATCTCCCCACGTGGCGCTGGCCCCGGTACAAAGCGCAATCGCCGCGCCTCCGCGCCCGTCTCACTGGAGAAGGTCAGCTCGTCGCTCTGGATGTAGAGCACCGACGAGAACAGCTGGGCCTCCGAGAAGCGAAAGCTATAGCCGGACTTGTCCAGGGTCCGGGTGAGCATGTCCAGCCCCGTGAGGGTCAGCGCCTTCCCCTCGATCCGCTCCGGCCCCAGGCTCACCCGGACATCGTCCTCCGCGGCCAGGGTCTTGGTCTTGACCGTGTAGCTCGCCTTCTGCGCCACGAGCGAGAGCGCCCCCCAGTCGATCCGCAGACCCTTCAAGAGAAGCGAGCCCGCAAGGGAGCCACTCATCCCCCCCGATGCGGAGTAGTTGAGCGGGGGCAGAGGCGGCTGCGGCGGCTGGTCGATCATAGTCCTATGATAGCATGCCCTATGCAGACCATGAGCTTCGACGACTGGGTGCGTGCCTGGTTCGACCACCCCGACGACTGGGACTGGGTATGCGATTTCCCGCTTGTCGAGCTCTCCCCCGACACGACTCTGGCCTACACGACGCAGCTCTTCCAGAACGCGGGAGCACTTCTTGCCGCTTACTCCGACACGCAGGTAGGGAAGGGGCTCCATGCGCTCATCTGGGAGGGAGACTCGCCGCTGACGATCCTACAAGACACGAGCCTACCGCGCGCCGAGTGCCGTGCCTGCCTTAAGAGCATCTACCGTGTCTACAAAGAGATCTTTGCCGTGCGCTGCCCTGAGGTCTGCAGCGCGAGGGCAAGGGGCGAGCTCAGTCATGTTTGCTTCATGTGGTGGGATATCTTTCCACTCTATTACAGCTATCACCCGGCGCTCAATGAGACGGTACTCACGACACTAGAGCGCACACTAGGACTGCCGCATCTTGCTTGTCAGGAAGCCGCTCTGCATGGTCTGGGGCACTGGCACTACGCTAACCCAGCGCGGGTGGAGGGGATTATTGATGCATTTCTTGCCACCCAAAAACGGTGCCGCCCGGAGCTGGTTTCCTATGCTCGGGCGGCGCGTGCGGGGCGGGTTCTGTAGCCTCGGCTAGAGCCAGGCGATAGGCTCGTTGTTGCGGGCGAAGGAGTAGGTGCCCACCGCCCCCCGTAGCTCCAGGTGCTCCGACGGCGGGGTGTCGCTGACATTGGTCCAGTGGTAGGCGATACTCTGGAAGTCCGGCGACCAGACCACGCTCGGGGCCGCGAGGAGCGTCCCCGTGGTGGGCAGAGCGATTGTCGCCTCGACGGCGAGCGTGCTGGCGGCGATACGGACCGCGACATAGCCGGAGCTCTGGACCGCGGTCACCAGAATGAAGCGACCGTCGCGGGAGTACCGCGCCTCCGTGGCACCGTTGAGGCCAGAGAGGAGGGGGACCTTGGCGTTGGTGGCGACACTCTGCCGGACCACCTGGAACGAGGCCCCCGCCGGCTCGACCGCCAGCAGGTAGTTGCCGTCGGGGGAGAGCGCCTGGATGGCGTTGTTGTCGCTCAGGAGCTGCGTGCCGCCCGCGTTTAGGTCCAGCCGGAACGTGCCTGTCAGGTCCAGCCACGCGACTGTCGTGGGGCCGATCCAGCCGTAGCGCCAGCTGTTTGTCTTGGCGACCGAGCGCACCACCTCCCCCTTGCGGTTGAGCACCGTGAGCTGGAACGGCGGGGGAACCGGGAAGAGGATCTGGCTGAAGTAGAGCAGCTGCTGGCCATCGGGCGACCAGGCACTGGGGAGGGCATTGAGGGTCGGGGACTCGGCGAGGGCGGGCAGGAGCGCCTGACGCTCCCCGGCGGTGTTGAAGAGCAGACGATTGCGGGTCCCCGTCGCCTCTTGCACCTCCAGGAGGGCACCGTCGGGCGAGACCGAGAGCAGGCGGTGCTGGTCGAGGACCACCTTGCGGTCGCTGCCATCGGGGCGCGCGGCGATGATCCGCGCCGAGGCGGTGGCACCCTCGCCGTAGGGCTCGTTGAAGAGCACGTAGCCTGCCAGCGATGGTGGCTCGCTCCCGGACCCGCCCGAACCACACCCCGCCCCGAGACCCAGCAGCGTGCTGGCGCTGCCAACCAGAAAGTGCCGACGATTGAGTAAGGCCATATCCCATTTTACAGGTATATTGAGAGGCATGGAATACCGATTTTTAGGGGCCTCGGGCCTCAAGGTCCCGGTCCTCAGCTTTGGCACCGGCACGTTCGGCGGCAGCGGCGCGTTCTTTGAGGCATGGGGCGCGAGCGATGTGGCGGAGGCGACCCGCCTGGTGGATATCTGCCTCGATGCCGGGCTGACGATGTTCGACTCCGCGGATGTCTACTCCGGGGGCAAGGCGGAGGAGATTCTGGGTCAAGCGATCAAAGGCCGCCGCGATAAGGTGCTGATCTCGACCAAGGGCGGCTTTCGCACCGGCCCCGGCCCCAACGAGACCGGCTCGTCGCGCTTTCACCTCACGGAGACGATCCACAACAGCCTGCGGCGCCTGGGCACGGACTACATCGATCTCTTCCAGCTCCATAGCTTCGATGCCTTCACGCCCGTGGAGGAGGTGCTCCAGACCCTCGACGATTTTGTACGCGCGGGCAAGATTCGCTATGTCGGCTGCTCGAACTTCTCGGGCTGGCACCTGATGAAGTCGCTGGCCGCGGCGGAGAAGTACGGCCTGCCGCGTTATGTGGCGCACCAGGCCTACTATTCCCTCATTGGCCGCGACTACGAGTGGGAGCTGATGCCCCTGGGCCTCGACCAGAAAGTCGGGGCCGTGGTCTGGAGCCCGCTGGGCTGGGGCCGCCTGACCGGGAAGATTCGCCGCGGCCAGCCGCTCCCGGAGAGCAGCCGCCTCCAGTCCAAAGTGGTGGTCGACAATGGCCCGCCCGTGGACGATGAGTACCTCTATGGCGTGGTGGATGTCCTCGATCAGCTCGCCGAGGAGACCGGCAAGACCGTCCCGCAGCTCGCGCTCAACTGGCTCCTGCAACGCCCGACGGTCGCGACTCTGGTGGTTGGGGCGCGCAACGAGGAGCAGCTCAAGCAGAACCTCGGGGCGGTCGGCTGGAACCTGACTGCGGAGCAAGTGGCGCGCCTGGATGCGGCGAGCAACAAGACCAAGACCTATCCCTACTGGCACCAGGACGGGTTTGATCGGAACCCGTTCCCGACGTAACCTCTCCCCCTAGCCCCCTCTCCCGGTCGTTCGTGCCTCACTGGGAAAGGGGGAACTAAGGCTCGTCGTTGGACGAATCCGTACCCTTGAGCACATCACTTGCGGCTTGTGTTCGGGTTCCGATCACGCGCAAGACTAGCACGCGGCCTGTCTCTTCTCCCTGCGTGGGATCGTAGAGTGCAAAGAAGATATGGCAGGCCACCGAGGTGGCTGGCTTCTTGTCCGGGCCGTTGTAGAGCCTCACACGCACCTCAGCACGCCGCCGCTCGCTCTCTTCAATGTTCCGTGGAAAGGAGCGTGGGCCGGGGAAATCTGCCAGCGAATCAATCGCCACGCTCAGACCCTCGTCCCATCTGCCGACATACTCAGGCCCACGCAGACGGGCAACACGAGAGGCGAGTTGGTCAATATCAATCTCCGCTCTCTCTGTCCTTAAAACCACCCAGGTCATGCGGCAGCTTTCTCTATATCTTTGGTGGCAGAAGGTGCTTCATATCCGAACTCTCGCTTGAGTAGCTCGGCAGTACGCTTTCGTCTCGCTTCGGAGTCCCAGGGGGCAACCTTGATCGTGCCTGCTTCGATCCCCTCGCACATGGCTTGCAGCTCGTCGGCAAACTCCTGGGTAATCACTGGTTCGGGGATAGCGTTCTCTTCCACCTCATCGAGTAGCTCATCGAGGGCCTCCAGGGGAGAGATTCCTCGCGACGCGGCAAAGCGAATCAGTCGGGCTTTTGTCTCTGGTTTCTCAATCGTCAGTGTCATGATATTTCCATCATATCTACAACGAAACAGCGGTGCCATAGAGCCATCTCCCTGCCGCCCATCTCCCTGCCACCCATCTCCCTGCCGCTGAGACGGCTTCCCTCTTCCCCGGATCGCTCGTCCCTCGCTAGGAAGAGGGACGAGCCTACCACGATAGGGGAGCCTCTCTTCCCGACGAGCTTGCGAGTACCACCCAGAGGGTACCGGGGGAAGAGAGGTGGGTGAGTTCTGCGAACCCGGAGAGATGCCCCGAAACCTACAGCCTGCCGAGCAAGTCGGGGCGGGCGCGGAGGGCGACCTTGGTGATGCGGTGGAGGGCCTGCATCCAGTCCCGCAGGGCCTTCGTGTATGGGCAGAGTTTATGTTTCCGTATCTGGGGAACTATACTCTTCTGGCCGCAAGTAACACTGCCGGTGGTATTGTAAGAAATCCGCTCGGATGTGATGCCCTAGCACTGTTCTCAGACGTTGTTGTGTTCCTGTTACTGTCAGGTCATCGTCGATCGTGATCGCTCCTGTGTCAAACAAGAGATGACAGTTTGCGCACAGACATAAGATATTGGTTATTATGTCTGGGCCATGATGGGGGCGGCCGAGAGGACGAATATGTGCTGCTTCTGCATAGGGGCCTCCTGGAGTTTCAAGACGGACTCCGCATACTTGGCACGTGTAGTTATGCATCTGCTTAACTCGATTCGCCAGAGCTGTTGTCCGTACAATGCGTGAGACTATTGCTGCTACGCGCTTGGTTGGACCGTACTCTTCTTTTGGCTCGCGAATCTGAAACGCGCCTTTTAAGCCAACCTTACTCAGACGGAAACGCCAGATCAGAAATCCTGACTTACCCCTATCCTGCCAATACCTCTCGACGCGGTAGAGACCAGCATAGACGTAACCGGAGGAGGGAGATAGCTCATGGCGATGACTGGCTCCACGGACAACTCGGATGGGCACTCCCTCCAATAGATTTTTTACTAAGGCTGCATTACCCCGAATAAGCTGTTGATCGAAGACTTGCTTCTTTGTTTGGGGATCGTTTCCCCCCTCACCCGTGTAGATCAGCTCATTGCCAAGGTCCTCATCGTCCTCGTAGCCACCCGAGAGAACGATTGATTCTGCGGGCTCACTCGCACTACCACAAATACCATTCATCGGGGGACGATGAACTCCTGCTTGGCTGAGAGCTGCACGATTTTCAAACCAGTGCCCCTCAGGATAACCCGGTATTTCACCATACTGGCGTTTACTGAGGGACATGGTTTACTCGGGCAGGGGCTTCCCTTTGGTCTCCGGGGCGAAGGCGAGCCCGACAAAGCCGAAGATATAGATGCTGGCGACGATGGCGGCGGCGATTCGGAAGCCGTAGGCGGGGTCGGTGGGGCTGTTGAAGGCCTTGGCGAGCCCTCCCAGCGCGAACGGTGCGGCGGCGGCCAGCAGGCGGGCGCAGTTGTAGCAGAACCCGATCCCCGTGGCGCGGAGCCGGGTGGGGTAGAGCTCGGGGAAGTAGACCGCAAACGCCGAGAAGGGGGCCAGGGCGCAGAAGCCCAGCACGAACGAGAGGACGTAGGCGGTGTTGAGGTCGCGGACGCCCCAGAAGGCAAGCTGGATCGAGCCGTAGGCCAGGAGCAGGAAGAGCGCCAGCGCAGGCTTGCGGCCCACCCGCTCACTCAGGGCGGCGTAGCCAAACATCCCCAGAAACGCCCCGACATTCTGGAAGATAAACGCGATACTCACCCACTGCCCGAGCTGCTTCTTGCCCGCGACAGCGTCCATCGCCGCGACATTGGGCCCCAGCACCGTGCGGATCAGGTCGGGGAGGAAGAAGCCCACGCCCCAGAGCCCACCCACACCGGCGAGAGCGATCAGGGTTCCGGCGATCGTGTTCTTGCGAAGAGTCGGATCGCTGAAGAGTGAGGCGATATTGCCGATCTCTCCGGTAGTTGCCGCCTTCTCCTTGGCCTCGTGCCACGCCTCGGGCTCCTTCACCGACGAGCGAATCCAGAGCACCATCAGGGCTGGGGCGGCTCCCACGAAGTAGACCACGCGCCAGTCGGCACCGGCCAGGAGGTTCACCACGGCCGCGCCCATGTTCCCGATTGCGGAGAGGGCTTGCAGGGTTCCCAGGGCCATCGGGCGGGAGCGGTTGGGCCAGACCTCCGCGACCAGCGCGGCACCGGCGGCAAACTCCCCGCCCACCCCGAGGGCGGTGATGAAGCGACAGATAAAGTACTGCGGCAGGTTCTGCACCAGCCCATTGAGCCCGGTGAAGACCGCGTAGATCAGGATCGTCAGCATCATCGTCCGGGTACGCCCCAGCTTGTCGCCGATCATCCCAAAGATAAAGCCCCCGAAGGCCCAGCCCACCAGAAAGGTCGCGGTCAGCTGCGCCCCCACCAGCTTGGCGGCATCGTCCAGCTCTTTCCCTGCGAGGCCGGTCAGCTCCAGGAGCGCCTTGACCGAGGGAGCCCGGACCATATTGAAGAGATTCTGGTCCATCGCATCAAAGAGCCAGCCCAGTGCCGCGATAATCAGCACCATCCAGGAGTACTTCGGGATTCCCTGGTACCACTTCAGGTTCTTGTCGTCGTGAGAGGCAACACTCATTTGGCGAGCTCGACTTTCGGGGGAGTGGCCCAGGCATTGAAGCTCTCGGCAATCTTAGCGGCGCGGGTATCGCCCTTGTGGAAGAGAACCCGGTAGGCAAAGGTCACGGACTTGCCCTCGGGCGTGATGAGCTGCCCGGCGTGGCGGTCGGTCTTCTTAGTGGTGTCGAAGTCATGGAGGCCGAAGGGGTTGGCGGCGTAGAGGCCGTAGGTGCGCGAGTGCCAGGTGGTCGGGTAGCGCGGGTTGCTCGGGGAGTCGAAGATCGCGATCCCGAAGGTCTCCCCGCCTGCCTCGACTGGGCCCCAGTAGTCGTGCCACGGCGATGGCTTCCCCCAGACCGCGGCGTTCTTCACGCCCTCGGCGCTCTCCAGGGTGCCCTTGCCCTCTTTCTCCGCCTTCATGATCTCGGGGACGCGTAGCGCAAAAGTCCCTTCCTTGGTATCGCCCCAAGTGAGCGGGCCACCGACTGCGGTGACCGTCACCGAGAAGTCCAGCACGATACTCTCCCCGACCGGCGTCACCACGATCTCGCGGGTGTCGCGGGCGATGGTCTTGCCCTGCTCGGTGATCCAGTCGGTCTTGGTGCCGAGCCTGCCGGAGACCGCGCCGCTCTCCAGGGCGGAGTAGCCGGTATTGACCGTCTTGCCGATCGGATGCCCCGCCTTGGCGACCTCGGTCCAGAAATCGACATCGTTCATCTCGCCGTGGGTGAACCAGAGCCCGCGGTGGTGCGGGTGGTCTTTCTCCTCGTGGCCCACTTCTTCCAGCGGCCAGCGACGCGTGAAGTGCTTGCCGCCAAAGGCCTGGATGGGGTAGAGGTAGGGCTTGTTCGGGCCGGTCGTGGTGTCGTAGCGGGTGAAGAGCTGCCCCCCGATCCGGATCTCCGCGTTCTTGCCCGCCTCCTTCACCTCGACAGTCGCTGCCTTGCCGGGCGTGAGCACAAAGAGCTTGGACTCGCCTTTCTTGAGGGCAGGGGCCACAAAGACCAGGGTGGCCTTGTCGGCACCGGCGGCCCGGATCTGGCAGACCAGCGGGGTCGCGCCCTTGGGGAGCGTGTGTTTTTTCTTGAGCTCGGCCTGGGAGAGGGTCAGGGAGACCGGAGCGGCGGCGCTATCGGCTTTCTCAGCGGTGACACGGACGGGGATGCTCTGCGCATCGGCAGCCCCTGCGGCGAGGGCGACACCGGCAACGGCGGCTCCCGCGACAGCACTGCGGCGGAGAAATTCAGGTTTCGGCATGAACCGGTTTTCGACAGGGGAGGAAGCGATTCCTCCCCTGTCGGTGACAAACTACGCCTTGGGGAGCGTGAAGCCCTTGCGGTACTCGCGGGTGAGCAGGGGAAGCGCGGCCTTGTCCTTGAACTGCTCCTTGGCCGCATCAATCTCCAGCAGGCGCCCGAGCTTGAGCTTGGTGTTGGTCAGAGCCACCCCGTTTTTCTCCAGGTGCTCCTTCATGCGGCCAAACGCCTCGGTGCCATTGCGGCTCTTGCTCCACTCGCGCTCGGCATCGCTGAAGCTGGTCTCCCGCCCGAGCTGGTAGGAGTTGTTGCCCAGGTGACAGAGCGCGCTGGAGAGGTGCCCCTCCAGAACCGGCGCGGCCAGGTCGGACTGCTGGCGGCTCTTGACGGCGCGGATAAAGGCGGCAAAGTGATCCCCGCCGCCGTTAAAGGTCGCCAGCGGCTGGCCGTCGTTGGTGAAGGCCGCCGCCTTGCCGTAGCTCGACGTAAACACGACATAGCCGCTCTCGCCGTAGATAATATCGCCGATATCGGCGCCCTTGAGCTTCTCGGTGGGCAGGCCGCGCACCTCGAAGACCAGCTGTGAGTCCGCGTAGTCGTAGACCGAGACCACGGTGTTGGGGGTCGTGCCCTGATCGACATAGCCAAAGCGCCCGCCCAGGGTCATCACCGAGCTGGGGAGCTGGTTCTTGCCCAGGGCCCAGCGCGCGATATCCATCTGGTGGATTCCCTGGTTGCCCAGATCGCCGGCGCCGTAGTCGAAGTTCCAGTGCCAGTTGTAGTGGAAGCGGTTCTTGTTGAAGGGGCGCTTGGGAGCGGCCCCCAGCCAGATATCGTAGTCCACGCCCGCGGGAACCTCGCTATCGGGGAAGATTCCGATACTGTTGCGGGGCTTGTAGCACAGCCCCCGCGCCACACTGACCTTGCCGATCTTGCCGTCGTGGATGAACTTGATCCCCTGCTGGACCGCCTTGGCCGAGCGGCTCTGGGTACCGACCTGGCAGATACGGCCCGTGCGCTGCTGCACCTGGACAATCCGGCGGCCCTCACTGACATTGTGGGAGCAGGGCTTCTCGACATAGACATCTTTTCCCGCCTCCATCGCCCAGGTCGCCGCCAGCGCGTGCCAGTGGATGGGCAGGGCGCACGAGACCGCGTCGATCTCCTTGTCCTCAAAGAGCTTGCGCAGGTCCTGGTAGACCTTGGGCTTCTTGCCGGTCTTCTTCTCTATCGCCGCCGCCGCCTTCTCCCCAACCCCGGAGTCGACATCGCAGATCGCCACCACCTCGGCATCCGGCAGCCCGAGATAGCCGTCGATATGCGCCTTGCCGCGCCCATTGACCCCGATCACCGCGACGCGCACCTTGTCCGCCGCGCCGTAGCGCCGCCGGGGGCGCGCCGGTGTGGGCTCTGCCGCAAACGCGCCCGCTGCTGTGAGCGATGCGATCGCGGTGGCAAAGAATGCCTCGTCTAGAAAACCTCGTCGTGTCATTGCTTTTTTCTCCCTAAGAAAATCTACCCAAACCAGTTCGGTTTTATTCTCTTCTTTTCCTCCTCTTGCAAGCCGCCCGAAGATACGATATAGTAGCTGGCGCCGAAATGATCCCGGATCGTTCAACGGCAGGACGACAGGTTCTGGCCCTGTTAATCGAGGTTCGAATCCTTGTCCGGGAATCTAAACCCCGCTACAATCGTAGCGGGGTTTTTTAATTGCTCCCCGCCCGTTGGAGGGGCGGGGCTGGAGTCTATATTTCATGATCGAGAGCTACCGCGCCGCGTACAACGCCGCCTTCACACCGAGCCGCTACGAGGCGTTCCTGCGCCGCCTGACCGAGCTCTGCGGGGAGCCCGTGCCCTTTCGCTGCGCGGAGACCCCGTGCTTCTTTGCTGCCGAGACCCTGGCGAGCATGGTGGACGTGGGCCAGGCGCTGATCGGGCAGCTGATTGCGAACGAGAGCTACTTAGCCCGTGCTGCGGCGGCCATCCCCGAGGCGTTTCGTGTCCCCAACACCGACTCTGCCCCGCTCTTTGTGCAGGCCGACTTCGGGCTCGACCAGAACCTTGCGCCCAAGCTGGTCGAGATCCAGGGCTTTCCCTCGCTCTATGCCTTCCAACCAACCCTCGCCGAGGCCTACCGTGATGCCTTTGAGATCGCCCCCCGCCTGAGCCCGTTTTTCGACAGCGGCACGCGAGAGAGCTACGATGCGGCCCTCTCACAGGTGCTCTGCAACGGCCACGATCCCCGTGAGGTCTTCCTGCTGGAGCTCGCGCCCCATGCCCAGAAAACACGCCCAGACTTTTTCCTCACCGAGAAGCGCTACGGTGTCCGAACCCTGGATGTGCAGAGCGTGGTCAAGCGTGGCAAGCAGCTCTTCGCCCCCGATGGCACCCCGATCAAGCGCCTCTACAACCGGGTGATTGTCGATGAGGTGGTGCGAAAAAGTGTTCCGCTGCCCTTCGACTTCCGCGACGAGCTTGAGGTGGAGTGGGCGGGGCACCCGAACTGGTATTTTTTAGTGAGCAAGTTCTCTCTGCCGTTTCTGAATCATCCGAGTGTCCCAAAGACGCAGTTTCTCTCGGATGTCACCGCGCTCCCGGAGGATCTAGAGAACTATGTCCTCAAGCCGCTCTTCTCGTTTGCGGGGCTAGGGGTGAGTGTCGGGCCGACCAAGGAAGAGCTCGCGGCGGTGGCGGATCCGCCCCAGTGGATTCTGCAGGAGCGTGTGAACTTTATCCCGACCATCGAGACCCCCGAGGGGCCAACCAAGGTCGAGGTGCGGATCATGTTTGTCCGGGTGGGGGGCACCTACCAGGCCATGACCTCGCTCCTGCGGCTAGGGCGCGGCAAGATGCTCGGGGTGGATCACAACCGCGACTCCACCTGGATCGGGGCCAGCGCCGCATTTATTGTGGAGAATTAACGGGACGTATCTCTCTAGAGTGGCACTACCATGTCCCCGAGCGGACAGTAATTGTCCCCAGGTCGAGGAACTTCCCTTCGTCCACACGGAGATTTTTTATGTGGATAGGATTGCCTGGCCCCGTGTGGTGGTAGAGAAGAGTATAGTCCGTCTTGGGCACTACCCAGGCAATAAAGCGACCGTCGGGGTAGGTGTGGAGCTTGGAGAAGAGCTGTGATCCCACATACAGCTCGGGCTGGGCATCGGTAAGGGGAGTGCCCTGCTCGTCCACAAGCTGCCCTGTGACACTATGCACCGGATGCTCCGAGAGCGCGACCACTTGCTGGCCCTCGCTCACTGTGATCTGCCCCGCTGCAAACAGGCGCTTCGTCGGGCCGAGGCTCCCACTGCCTGCAACGGGGCCAAGAGTGCCGAATATGGGCTCCTGCTCAAACGAGGCATAGAAGTTCGTGATCCCTTGTGGGGGTAGCAGCAGGTCACCGCTCTGATTGCTTGTCCCCACCGGCATATCGCTGACCCTCTGAGCAGGAGCCGCACCGGTTCGTGGATTGCTCTTCTCATAGCGCGACAAGCTGACGGACACGCCAGAGACAGGCTTGCCTGCGTCATCGACAAAGTGGAGCGTAATCGGCCCGGTCTGCACAGGAGTGCGCTGCGCGACCCGCGCTGTCTGGATAGACTGGACAACGAGCAGGCCTCCGCCGCCGCCAAAGGCGAGCGCGAGTGCGGGAATCAGTACGGTTTTCATGGTGACGTGACCTTTCTTTCGGGAGTATAGGGAGGGAAGCTGCGCGAGGATGTGCCCGTGGAGCTCGGAGGGAACCTCACACTCGGGGAGCGTCTTAGCCAGACGGCGGAGCTTGGGCTCAAAGGACATGGCGTTTCGTTCCTTTCTGGGGGAGTCCGTCGATGGATGGGGAGAGCGCATGCTGGAGAAGGACGGTGGCTTGGGCGAGGCGGGACTGGACCGTTCCCAGGGGAATCTCCAGCAGCTCGGCGACCTCCCGGTAGCGCAGCTCTTGCACCCGCACCAGCACGAAGACCTCACGATAGGGGAGAGGAAGTGCTGAGATTGCGGTATTGAGAGCTTGCTTTGCCTCGTGCTGGGTGTAGCGGGCTAGAGGGTCGCTGGTCAGATCGGCGGCGAGCTCCTCGTGGGCATCCAGTGTCTCGGTAAAGTGGCTCTTGCGGCGCGCCGCCAAGTGGTGTTTGACCGCGATCCCACAGAGCCAGGTGGAGAGCGCCCCCGTGCCGCGCCAGTCGGCGAGGCGCTGGTAGGCTGTGAGGAAGGTCTCCTGTGTGAGGTCCTCGGCAAGAGCGGGACTGCCCGTGAGCCGCAAAAGTAGGTTGTACACCCGGCGCGAGTGGCGCGTCAGAAGCGCACCAAACGCGGCCGTGTCTCCATTTTTCGCTCGTCGGACCAGCCAGAGGTCAGGAACTTGCATCGCCTTTTTCGTCCTTCGCAGTTAAGTGTCGAAAAAAACGGCGTTTGTTCGGATTCTTGGTGCTTAATTTTCGTGGGGGCCAAGCAGGCTATAGACAAGCATCTGTCCTTTGCCCTTGACTTCGATCTCACGTGGGGGGCTAAACATAAACTCAGTGCCTAACAACATTTGGGTTGCCTCTGTGACCTGGATCTGACCCGGGATACCATGAGACTCCATGCGGCTGGCCGTATTGACCGTATCACCCCAGAGATCGTAGATAAACTTCTTTGTCCCGATCACCCCCGCGATCACTGGTCCCGAGTGCAGGCCAATGCGCAGGCACAGCGGCTCACCATTCTCGCGCTTAAAACCAGTGATGACCGTGCGTAGCTCCAGAGCCATTCGTGCGGCGGATTGGGCGTGGTGGGTGTCGGGCTTGGGGACTCCGGCCACGGCCATATAGGCATCGCCAATCGTCTTGATCTTCTCCAACCCATGCTTCTCGGCGAGGGCATCAAAGGTGGAGAAGATCGCATTGAGTAGGGTGACAAGTTCCTCCGATGAGAGCGTTGCCGCGAGCTGTGTGAAGTCCACGATATCGGCAAAGAGCACCGTAGCGGACTCAAAACTATCGGCAATGGTGGTCGGCTCGTCCTTCAGGCGGTGTGCGACCATCTCTGGCAGAACATTGGCAAGGAGCCGCTCGGACTTGGCACGCTCAATATCCAACAGATAGTTCGCGAGAAACGCTTCGCGTGCGAGGCGCTCTTGGACAAGGGCAACGGAATAGGCGGCAACGATGGAGGTGCAGCTCACCTGGATCGTTACCCCAATAAACTCTGTGGAAAAACCGACTTGGAGAGGCTTGATGACGCACCAGACCGCGATTGCTGCCATTGCAAACATTGCAGAGACTGCCCAACGGAACTGAAGGCGGAAGGCAGCGAGAAACACCATTCCGATGGGGATCATTCGTATGAGAAAGTAAGTGTTGCTTCCGTTTAATTCATTTCTAAAAATAAGCAATAAATCGTCATTATTAAATAAGATCTCGTATTGTTTTAAAAAAAGAAAGCTCCTTAAATTTCTTGCGTAAGATATGGATAGGCATAAGAAAAGAAATAGTAATATTAATAATAATGTAGATAAGGGCTGAAAATATTTTTCGAATGATTTTAAAAATGTGATTCTGCGAAAAAGCAAAAGTACTGGTATGGATGAAATAGTCCCTGCTAATCCTTTAGCCGTGTTGTTGACAGCATTTGGATCTTTGCTTGAAAAATAGGCATGTGTCATCTCTCTAAGGACGATGAATGCTATCAGGACGACGAGAGCGAGCAAGATCTTTCTCAGCGAAGGGAGAAACTTTTGGTAGTAGTCCTGCTGAAAAACAGCCTCAATCTCGTCGGGGAAGCGGAGGCGGCGCAGGTAGCGTGCACGGTCGGCGGCTTGCATAAGATAGTGTTCTCTGGGCGAATTATACCAGAGCGGCTTAGAGAGCGATGACCCGCTGGGCCAGCGCCGCCTCACGGCTGTCGTTGGTGGCGATCAGGGTGAGACCCCCGCGTGTTTTTTGCTGGGCGACTAGGCTCTCGACCACGGCGACTCCTTTTTCATCGAGCGCGAGGCCGGCCTCGTCGAGGAGCAAGATGGGGGGCTCAAAGAGCGCCGCGAGTGCCAGCTTCACGCGCTGGCGCAGGCCCGATGAGTACTGCCCAATGGGGTCGTCCTCGCGCCCCCCCAGCCCGACCCACTCCAGGGTGGCGGCGATTCCCTCGGGGGAGGCACCGCGCACATCGCAGAAGAAGCGCAGGTTCTCGCGTGCCGTGAGCTCGGGGTAGAGCGTGAGGTCCGGCGAGACATAGCCGCAGAGCTGTCGCCGCCGCTCGGGCTCGCTCTCATCGACCGTGCCCACGGTGAGCGCGATCTTTCCCTTACTCGCCCGCAAGAGCCCCGCGACGAGCTTGACCACGGTGCTCTTGCCGCTCCCATTGGCCCCGGTGATCGCGACCACTTCGCCGCCCTCCGCCACCAGCGCAAAGTCCCGCAAGACACGCCGCATGCCGTAGCGCTTCTCGATTCCTGTCAGCTCCAGCCGGATCGTTTCCACGGAGTTGATTCTACCGCTTCAGCCCCGCTTTTTGGAGCCGCTCCACCACGGCAGGGAGCTTGAAGTAGCGGGCGTAGGCCAGCGCCGTGCCCCCTTTCCAGTCCTGCTCGGGGGGGAGGGTCACGCTCAGGTCGGGTTTATGCGCAAGGAGCTGCTCCAAAAAAACAAGAGCCTCCGGGGCGGTCGGGGCGACTATCGGTTGTTGCTTGTGCATCTCCGAGAGGCTGTAGCGGGTCAGGCCCAGGTAATGGATCAGGCTAAAGAGAGGCGTTTTTTCATCGCGCCCCCGCACATTGACATCGGCCCCTCGTTTGAGCAGGTCCTCCGCAAGCCCCAGCTCCCCCATGTCGAGAGCCGTGCACAGCGCCTTGCCCTGGGACTCAGCGTCCTTGGTTTGGGCCATCAGCAGGGTGTAGATCTGCTCTTGCTGCTCCTGGATAACGTCTTTGGAACGGCGCTTTGTTGGCGACTCTCCTCGGCGGCGCAGGGGCATCTGTCCCTTGCTTTGAACACAGCGCTCCAGCGCATCGCCGACCTTGGCCCCGTGCTCCAGCAGGAGCTTAACCGCCGCGGCCTCGTTGGCTTGAACGGCCTTTGTCAGTGCTGTCTCTGGGCTGTCCGCACGGCCTGCGAGGGCATCGAGGTCGGCCTTGTGCGCGATGAGGAGCTGCATCACGGCGACAAAGCCATGTGCCGCGGCGGTATGCAGCGGGGTAGATCCCCGTGTGCCCGGCTCGGGAGGGAACCCCTCAAAGTGCGGGGGCTGTGTCGCCGCGCTCGGATCGGCGCCACGCTCCAGCAAGAGCTGGACTGCCTCGGCACTCCCCGACTGCGCCGCCAGAAAGAGCAGGGGCGAGCCGTTCTTATCACGGCTATTGGGGGAGGTGCCCGAGTCGAGGTGTTTTTTGAGGACCGTGGGAGCTCCCGAGACAGCGGCCTCGAACGCGGTCATGTTGGGGTGAGTGGCACGCAGAAGCCGCACGACCTCCTCACTCCCCGCACTCTGGGCCAGCTCTAGCGCCGTGAACGTTCGGCTCGTTCGAGAGCGGCTGCTTTGGTTGACGAGCGCGGGATCGGCGCCATGTTCGAGGAGGAGCGCGACTGTCTTGGGATGGTTCATGAGCGCAGCTTGCATCAAGGGGGTGGTCCCATTGGCTGGGCTGATACTATTGGGGTTGGCTCCGCTCTCCAATAAAAACTGAATCAGAGGAACCTCCGGGCCTTCTTTATCCCGTAGGGTCGGCATCATCGCAATCTGTAGCGGGGTCCCCCCGAGCTGCGAGGGGGCATTGATATCGGCTCCGCGTGCAAGAACCTCTTTGACGAGGTCTAGATCGCCCAGCCGGGTGGCGATATGCAGGGCACAGATTCCTTCGGCACTGGTCGCATGGATATCGAGGTGGTGTGCCAGAAACTCACGGAAGATCGCGATGGCCTGTGGCTTGTCCGACTCATCGGATTGTTGGGGCTGTACCAGCAGGATAAAGGGGCTTGGGGCCTGCTGCTGTTCCGGGGGGACTCCCTCCATTTTCCAGGAGAGCGTCGCATTGGCACTGGCTCCGTTTGCAAAGGCGTGCTGTACCCCGACGACATCGCTTTGGGAGACGGCAGTGTAGAGAGCGTGATTGGCGGGGGTGTCCGGGGAAATGAGCACTTGAGTCTCGAAGGCACCGGAGAGCCGCGAGGGACGAGAGCGCGAGCGCCGGGCAAGGAGGAGTGCTGTCAGCCCAATGGGAAGAATCATGGCAAGAAACCAGCGTCGCTTCATGGCACAGTCTACCTCTGTCGCGTTTTCCACACCAGGGCTGGGGTGAACAAAAAATAGGGTGGTGCGTCCGAGAATGTACTATAGGATGAAGGGCAGCAAATGGCACTGGCAACTTTCTGGAATCGGGGCGTGGCGACAATGAACTCAGATACGGTTCTGATCGCGCGCTGTCAAAAAGCCGACGTCGCCGCCTTCAATGAGATCGTCGGGCGCTACAAGTCCAAGATCTACAACTATCTCTACCGCATGACGGGCAATGCGGAAGACGCCGAGGACCTCACGCAGGAGGTGTTTGTGCGGATGTACTCCCACATCCACAGCTTCCGCGCGGAGGCGAGCCTCTCGACCTGGCTCTTTCGGATCGCGGGTAATCTCTGCGTGGACGCGTTCCGGCGCAAGAAAAAAGAGCGCGGTGTGGTCTCGTCGCTGGATGCTCCGGCCTACCACGACGACGAAGACTCCTACGCGACCCGCGATGTCCCCGACCTAAAGGCCGCGCCCGAGACCCTCTTCTCGCGCAAGGAGCTGGGGGGGCAGATTGAGGCCGCCTTGGCGAAGCTCCCGCCCAAGCTGCGCTCCGCCGTGGTGCTCCACGATATTGAGGGGCTGGCCTACGAAGAGATCGCGGCGGTGGAGGGAATCCCGCTGGGGACGGTAAAATCCCGTATCTTCAATGCCCGTGTGGCCCTGCGAGAGCACCTGCGGCCTTATCTGGAATCGTGAGTCGTAAATAAAATGGCAAGCATGTTAGACTGTAGAAATATTCAAGCGGGGCTCTCGGAGTACATCGACGGTGTGCTGACCGTGGAGCAGGCCGAGGCGACACAGGCACACCTGCGGTCCTGTGCGGTCTGCGCAAAGGTGGCCGACGAGCTGGCCCAGACCACGCGCCTGCTGGCGTTTCTGCCCCGTCCCGAGCCGAGCCAAGACTTCGAGCAGAAGCTAGCGGCGCGCCTCGCGGGGCAGGCGCTCCGCCCCAAGCCCATCACTTTAGGCGAGAAGCTCTCCGCTTGGTGGAGCCGTCCCCGGGTTCGTCCGATCGTGGCCTCGGGGCTCGCGGTGGCCTGCCTCGTGCCCGTGGTGGTCCTCTTCCCCCGAGCGACGCCCCCAACCGTTGTCGCGACACCTGCGGTCGAGGCCGTGGCTGAGAACGCCGAGGTGGACCAGGCCATGCAGGAGCACCTCTCGGCCAAGGCGGGTGAGGTCTTGGGCGACTCCTCCGGCCTCTTGCTTGCGTCGGCCCCGGCGGAGCGTGAGACGGGATCGTAGGTAGAGGGATGTCGCGTGTTGCTCTCGGGGTGGGACTGGCGCTGGTGGCGCTCTCGGCGCAGGCACAGCCGCCCTCGCTACCCAAGGGGGTGCTGAAGAATCAAGAGGCGCTCGCCAAGGCAAGGGCGGCGCTGGCCCATAAGATCCTGCGCCGCATGGTCCAGGCTGAGGTTGGGCTGGCGTTCCAGGCTCGCGAGGTCACCGTGGGCTCCGAGGGGCGCACCACGGAGCAGTGGGTCAAGCGCGATCCCAAGCAAGGGATTCGGCGCGAGTCGATCAAGCCCGAGGGAATCCTCCTGATCGACAACCAGCGTCGGCAGTTTCTGATCCACCAGCGGGAGAAGCGCTACCAAGAGGGCAAGTCTCAGCTCGCGGAGGTGAAAAAACGCTTCCAGGAGGCGCTGCAGGCGGGGCAGGGAGCACTGCTGCTGGAGCTCCAGGGCACCGACACCATCGCGGGGCGTCCTACGGATGTGGTCTTTGTCCATCCCGGCGATGGCCTCGTGGGGCCGTCGCGCCGCTTCTGGGTAGACCGCGAGACCGGGCTACGGCTCCGCACCGAGGAGCGTGCCCCCGATGGCCGCATCCTCTCCAATACCTACTACCTCTCTCTGGAGCTCAACCCCAGCTTCAAGCCCGATGACTTCCAGCCACCGCCGCTCCCGCCGGGGTTCAAGCGGATCTTGGACAACCAGAAGCGCTATAAGTCGCTGGAGGAGGCGGGCAAAGACGGGGTGGTGGTACGGCAGCCGGGCTGGCTCCCCATGGGCTACACGCTGCGCACGATCACTGTCACGCGGGAGGCGCGTCCTCGCACCACCCTGCTCTGGGGCAATGGGCTGACCACGATCTCGCTGGTGAGTGTTCCCAACCCCATGCCCCCGATGCTCCACAAGCTCCTCAATGGTGCCGACTCTGGGATTGTCCAGCCCGCGCGCGGCGAGCGCTCCTACGCCTGGAAGACCGCGGAGGGCTACGCACTGGTGATCGGGAACCTCCCCGACGACCAGCTCAAGCGGATCTCTGATTCCGTGCACTAGCGCTTCTCTGTGCGCTAGCGCTTAGGCACCAGGAACAGGGACCTGGGCGAGGAGCTCTCGGATCACGGCGGCATCTTCCAGCCCCCGCACCCGTGCCTCGGCGGAGAGGATCAGGCGGTGGGCAAGCACAAAGGGAGCCAAGCGCTTGACATCGTCGGGCGTCGCGAACGTGCGGCCTTGGAGCGCGGCGTGAGCCTGCGCGGCGTGCATCAGCGCCAGAGAGCCGCGTGGGCTCGCTCCAATCTCCACATGGTCGCTCGTGCGGGTGGCGGCCACGACTTGGGCGATATAGCGCTGGAGCGGCTCGGAGACCACGACCTGGCGTACTTTGTCTTGGAGCCGCACGAGCGTGGTGGCGTCCATCACCGGCTGGACATTGACCAGCGGGTGGCTCTGCACCTGGGAGTTGAGGATCCCGATCTCCTGGTTGAGGTCCGGGTAGCCCAGGCGCACCCGCATCAGGAAGCGGTCCATCTGTGCCTCGGGGAGCTGGTAGGTTCCGGCGTGCTCGATATTGTTCTGGGTGGCGATCACAAAGAACGGGCGCGGCAGGGTGTGGGTCGTGCCCCCCTCGGAGACCTGGAGCTCCTCCATACACTCCAGGAGTGCGGCCTGGGTCTTGGGCGTGGCGCGGTTGATCTCATCGGCGAGCACCACCTGCGCGAAGACCGGCCCCGGCATGAAGTAGAACTCCTGGGTCTTCTGGTTGTAGATCGATGTCCCGGTGATATCGGCGGGGAGGAGGTCGGGGGTGAACTGAATGCGCTTAAAGGCACACCCCAGCGACTGCGCCAAGGTCTTGGCCAGCGTCGTCTTCCCGACTCCAGGGATATCCTCGATTAAGAGATGCCCCCCCACCAGGAGGGTCACCAGCGCCATCTCCACCGTCTCATGTTTTCCAATGATGACGGTCTCGACCTGCGCCATCACACGTTGAATCTCCGCTGCGACATCGGTTTCCAGATCGTTCACGGCGGCAGTGTAGCCCATCCCTATCTTACTTGTCAATGTTGGCCCTCTAGCCTATATCGCAGGAAAGGGCCAAATTGTTGGTGGCTGGTTATTCCCGTGTGATGGCCTCATCGAGGTTGAGCAGGATACTGGCGGTCATCGCATAGGCGGCGAGCTCGCTGGGGTCGCACTTGGGATCGGGCTTTGTCTCCCCGATCGCCAGGAGCTTTTGTGCCTCAGCGGGGGTGGCCTTGTAGCGGGCGAGGCGCTTTTCGAGCCCGGCTTTATGCAGGGCGAGCTCCTGCGTGCTGGGGCGGCGCGAGAGCAGGGTGCGGTAGGCCCAGGTGATGCGGGAGTCGGCAGTGGCGCCGCCCTCCAAGATCATCCGCTGCCCGATCAGGCGCGCCGCCTCCACAAACGTCACTTCATTGAGGAGCGCCAGCGCCTGGAGCGGCGTGTTGGTGCGGCTGCGCTTGACACGGCAGGTGTCGCGGCCCGGCACATCGAAGAGCCCCATGGTCGGCGGCCCGGCGCTGCGCTTCCAGATCGTGTAGAGACTGCGGCGGTAGAGTCCGTCGGGCGTCTTATCGTTCTTGTAGTTTCGGAGGTTCCCGTAGACATTGAGCTCGTCCCAGAACCCCTCGGGCTGGTAGGGGCGGACACTGCGGCCCCCGAGCTTCTCCACGAGGAGGCCCGCCGCGCAGAGCGCCTGGTCGCGGATCACCTCGCCGGGGAGGCGCAGGCGCGGGCCACGGGCGAGCAGCCGGTTCTCTGGGTCTCTTTTGAGGAGCGTCGGTGTGGTCTTGGAGCTCTGCTTGTAGGTGGCGCTGAGGACGATAGTCTTCTGGATCGCCTTCATGTCCCACTTGAGCCGGATAAACTCCGATGCCAGCCAGTCGAGGAGCTCGGGGTGGCTGGGGTAGTCGGCGCGGGTGCCAAAGTCCTCGGTGGTGGCGACCAGGCCCATACCAAAGAACTTCTCCCAGAGCCGGTTGACAAAGACGCGCGCCGTGAGCGGGTTCTTCTCGCTGGCGATCCACTTGGCAAGCCCCAGGCGGTTGTTCGCCACGCCTGCGGGAAGTGTCCCAAAGGCGGTGGGCAGGCCGGGCTTGACTTCGTCGCCGAGCTGGTCGTACTGGCCGCGCTTGAGAACATAGCACTTACGCGGCGTCTCCAGCTCGGCCATGACCATCGTCGCTGGGATGGTGGCATCGAAGTCCGCGAGGGTCTTCTTGGCCGTGGCGAGTGTCTTATCTGCCTCGCGGGCCGCGCTATCCACATTGGCCCGGAACCAGGCGAGGCGCTCGGGTGTCCCGGCGGGCGGGATTCCCTCCGATGACGGCGTCTCCGAGTCCGTGAGGGCGACCTTGAAGCGGGCGAACTGGTGCTGGCCGTACTGTGAGCCAAAGCGCAGGGTCAGGGTGACACTCTCGCCCGTGAGCGGCTTGTCGAGCGTGAAGGTCGCGGTGTGGGGCTTGTCGGTCTGACCATAGATTCCCCAGCCGGTGGCGGGATCACTGTCGATGGCATCGGCGATCGGGTTGCCGTTCTGCGCAAAATCCGCGACCGCCTTGCTCGGATGCGCCGCGTTGACTGTCACATCGGTCAGGACAAAGTTGCCATTGGACGAGCGCCCGACCTTGCCTTTCTCGGGGAAGACTTCGAGCCGGATACCGCGCACGGGCTTGCCGCCGGTGGGGAGGGTAAGCGTGTAGGTCTCGGTGTCGCCGTTCTTTCCCGTGGCAAAGAGCTGGTTGTCGGGGAGGACCATGAGCTTGGCGCTCTGGGCGGTCGCCTGGCTGGGGCGCACCCCCACCCACGACGTCACCGGGTACTTCGCCGCCGCGCCGCTCGCCTCCCACGCCGCCAGCAGGCCGGGTAGCTTGGCCTCCGCCGCCTTGACAACGCTCTCTGCGCTGGTTACTTTCTCGCCTAGCTCCGCGAGCCGCTTTTGCTCGTCGGGGATGGGTGCCTTGAGGGTCGGGGGCGTGTTGATATTGATCCCCTCGGTGCCCGCGCCGCTCTCAGGGACATTGTTGAAGTAGGAAAAGAGCGCGTAGAACTCTTTCTGGCTGATGGGGTCGTACTTGTGGTCGTGGCAGCGGGCGCAGCCCACCGAGAGCCCGAGCCAGACCGCGCCGGTGGTCTCCAGGCGGTCGATCACGCCCTCCACCCGCCACTCCTCGGCGATCAGCCCGCCCTCGGTGTTGATGCGGTGGTTGCGGTTAAAGCCGGTCGCCAGCTTCTGGCTGACCGTGGCACCCGGGAGCATGTCGCCGGCGAGCTGCTCGATGGTGAACTGGTTGAAGGGCATGTTCTTGTTGAATGCCTCGATCACCCAGTCCCGCCAGCGCCACTGGTAGCGCTCGTGGTCGTTCTGGAAGCCATTGGAGTCGGCGTAGCGCGCCATGTCCATCCACTGCTGCGCCATCTTCTCCCCGTAGCGCGGCGAGGCCAGCAACCGATCGACCACTCTCTCATACGCCCCCGGCGACTTGTCGGCCAGAAACGCATCCACTTCTTGCGGTGTCGGCGGCAGGCCCGTCAGGTCCAGCGCCACCCGCCGGATCAGAGTCGTCTTATCCGCCTCGGGCGAGAGCGCCAGCTTCTCCTTGGCGAGGCGCTGACGAATAAAAAAGTCCACTCCTCCGGCTCGCTGTGGGGGAAGCGGGCTAAACGCCCAGTGCTGCTCGTACTTACCGCCCTGCCCGATCCAGCGCCGTAGGAGGGTCTTCTCGCCCTCCGTGAGTGTCTTGCCCGAGTCCGCCGGCGGCATCTGCAGCGCATCGGTCGCCCCGATCCGGTGGCTGAGCGCACTGGCCAGGATATCCCCCCCGACCACCGCGCGGTTAGGACCATCCAGCCGCAGACCCGCCGCCCGCTTGCTCTCGTCCTGGCCGTGGCAGGCAAAGCACTTCCCCGAGAGGATCGGGCGGATATCGCGGTTGTAGTCCACGGCAGGCGGCGGCGCACTGACTTGTGGCTTCTGTGCCAGCGCCAGCCCGCTCAGACAGACAGTGATTGCAAGGAGACTCCAGTGAGACTTCATAGCACCACAGTTCGGTAGAGACCTGTGACTCTCCTGCCAAGCCGGTACGTTTTTCGTTTTCGTAGTATGCTAAGAGAGGCTGACAGACGATGACACAGGAACTGGAAGAGAAACACAATGAGGTAATGGCGCTGGTAGACCAAGCGGACACCGCACGCCGCCGCCGCGACACGGTGCGCGAGAGCCAGCTACGGCGAGAGGCTTTCCTAAAAGAAAAAGCGGTGGCGCTTGCCTACGCAGACCTCAAGGATGCTCCTGCGGCCACAGTCGCCATTCTTCTTTGTAGCGCCGCCTCACTCGCCCACGAAACCGGCGAGCCCCGCGAAGCCGAGCGCCTCATCGCCCGTGCCCTCTCTGGCGAGCCTCCACATGCCCTTGCTGAGGAGCTACGAGAGTTATGGGATCAGGTGCGGCCCCAGCTTCGCGCCCAACAAGCTGCCTAATTTTATGTAACTTGGGAGTTTCATGATGGCAGTTTCGGAAGGCAAAGTATCGGTTTCGGAGGAGGGTAGCACTAAGCGCTAGAGCCGCATGTTTATCGTGCAGGCTTACTTTCCGGGTAAAGGCAGTTGAAGGCAGTACCGCCTCATGAGAAAAATTGTGGTCGGTTCTTTTGTGACGCTAGATGGAGTGATGCAAGCGGCGGGTGGTCCGGAGGAGGGCTTCCCCTACGGCGGCTGGAGCGCTCCCTACTACGACGAGGCCCTGGATAAGATCGCGGAGAGCCAAAAACAGCCCGCGCGAGAGCTCCTGCTAGGCCGAAAGACCTTTGAGCTGTTTGCGTCGTTTTTCCCCGAGCATGAGGACATCTGGCCCGGCGTGAACGCGGTCACCAAGTACGTCGTGAGCAGCACTCTGGAGACGCCCGAGTGGAGCAACTCCGTGGTTCTGCGAGGCGTGGACGATATCAAAGCGCTCAAGCAATCGGAGGGCGGGGAGCTTCAGGTTCATGGGAGCGGCAAGCTGGCCCAGGCACTGCTCCAACACGATCTGGTCGATGAGCTCTGGCTGCTTATCCATCCCGTGGTGCTTGGCACGGGAACCAGGCTCTTTGCCGACGGCACGATCCCCGCGGCCTTTCGTCTCATCGAGAGCACCGCGACCCCAAGTGGCGTGATTGCGGCTCACTACCAGCGCGCCGGCGACCTTCAGATCGGGACGATGGGGGCGTAGCGGGGGAGCGCTAGACCCCCCACCAGGGCAGGCCGACATAGGGATAGTAGCTCGTGTCGTTGGATCTGAGGGCGCTCAAAAAGCCGTCGAAGTTGTACTGTGGCTGGTAGCCCAGGAGCGCCTTCGCCTTCTCGACCGACCAGGCCGTGCGGCCCCAGAGGAGCGGCAGGGGGTCGAGCTGTCTTTCGGCCAGAAGCGCGCCGAGGCCGGGGTAGTGTGTCTCCAATACTTCCAGCGGGCTCTGGCGCAGGGCCGTGAGCTCGCTCTCCGAGAAGGGAACCTCGGACATGATATTGAAGGCAGCGAAGCCGTTTTCGGGCGCGTGGTTGAGGGCGCGCTCGGCGGCTTGGGCCACATCGCGGTCATCGACTCCCCCAAAGAGCAGGCGGAAGCCGTAGCGCTCCAGGCTACCTTCGGGGACAAACATCCCCAGGCGCAGCGCGACTGTTGTCACGCCCCACCGGCGGCCGTAGGTCGCGCCCAGCTCCTCACAGAGCTTCTTGGAGAGCCCGTAGACATCGCCGGGGAGCAGGGGAAGCGCCTCGGTGACCAGGTTCCAGGAGTCCTCAGGCGCGCGGGCGCTCTCGCCGTAGACCCCCATGGTCGAGCACAGGACAACCCGCTTGATTCCCGCCTCCCGTGCGGCCTCGAAGACATGGAAGGTCCCCGTGACATTGATCGCCCAGAAGTCTTCGGGCTTCCACTTGGAGAGATGAATCCCATGGAGCGCTGCGGCGTGGACGATTGCATCGACACCCGCGACGGCACGCCGGACATCCTCCAGGTTGCGGACATCGCCTTGGACTGTCTCAAACGGCGACGATTCCAGAGGGCGAAAATCGAAGAGGCGTAGCTCGTGGCCGGTGGCGGCGAGGGCGGGGGCGAGGACTCGGCCGAGGTTGCCGCCCGCGCCGGTGAGAAGGATCTTCATTGGTTAGTGCGCCTCGGGGTTGACACGGATCAGGGGCTTGATGAGCTCCCGCCGCTCGATGGCATCGAGCGCGTTGTGGAACGTGCTGAGGGTAAAGAGCGCCTCGCCGGTCCACCAGGTGCGCTGGTAGTCGCCGTTGCGGAAGCCCTCGACAATCTGGTCGTGCGTCTCCGGCTCGTCGTAGCTGCCCTGGTAGATCGTAAAGGTCGCGGTTGTCCGGGCGGGGCGCAGGATGAGCTTCTCCCAGTCGTCGAGGCCGTAGATTCCCAGGGTTGCGCCATCGGCCAAGAAGGGCAGGACATCGTCGCTGGAGCTCTCCTTGCCCACCGTGTCGATCACCTTGTCGAACTTCTCCGTAATCTCCGAGAGCGCCTTGTAGTTCACGTAGCCGGTCGCGCCCGCCTCGCGGAAGACCCCCTCGCGCGCCGCGCTCCCGATCACGACGATCTGTGCCGCTCCGAGCCGCCGTGCATGCGCGACAAAGGCCAGCGCGTTGCCCCCGGAGCCGACAATCAGTAGCTTGGTGCCCTCCCCGATCCCCAGGCGCTGGGTGTAGCTCAGGGTCTCGCGGAGCGTGATAAAGAGTGGCCCCGCCTCGGCCGGGATATCGTCGGGGATGACCTGGTTGATCCGGTAGGTGTCCCAGAGCGCCTTGTCCAGGCCGTCCTCCTGCATCGCCTTCCAGTCCCGGCAGAACCCAAACTCGGCAAAGCCACCCCAGCCGATATTCCAGCTCCCATCGGCGGCGGGGCCGGTACCCACACGCGCCACCAAGTCCCCGATCTTAAAGTGCCGCACCTTGGGGCCCACACTCACCACCCGCCCGACACTCTCATGGCCCAGCACCAGCGGGTAGGGCATCTCCCAGGGCAGGCGGTCGTGGAGGATGTGTCCATCGGTTCCCGCACAGATCGTCCCATAGGGAATCGCCACCCGGCAGTCGTAGTCCGTCGCCAGCGGCGGCTCCTCCACCTCACGCACCGAGACGGTCCCATTGGGCGTCTCCACATAGATTGCTTTCATGGCCTCAGGATTCGCGCCCGTGGTTGGGAAATCCTCTTCCCCCCGATTGGAACGGGGGGGCTGGAGAGCCTTCGGCTGGAAAGGCCGTGCCGGCCATACCGAATTATGGCCGGAGGCCTTCGTGTCGGAGCTCGCGACGATAGCAAGACGCCCCCCTCCCACGGGGGCGGTCTTAAACGGGGGCGATCTACGCAGGAAATACTCGCTTGAGCACCTGGTTCTCCTCGGGATCGCACACGACTCCCAGGCGCTCATGGATCGCCAGCGCCTCCGTGCAGAGCGCCCGTGCTTGGTCAAGTGCGCCGCGCTCGTAGGCGAGCTCGGCGAGGGCGTAGAGGTCGCTGGCGAGGGCGAACTCGTTCTTAAACTGACGGTTGAGAGCAAGGCTCTCCTCGTAGTAGCGCTCCGCCTTCTCTAGCTGTCCCGCCTTGAGCGCCACGGAGCCTAGATGCCCCAGCGAGCGCGCGATCCGCCCCAGATCGCCCAGCTCGCGCCGGAGGGTGAGCTGCTCCTCGTAGAACTGCACAGCCTCGTCGAGCTGGCCCGTGCCGGCGGCGATCCAGCCCAAGTTCCCCAGGAGCGATGCGATGCGGTTGCGATCCCCCGCGCGCCGCATCAGCGCGAGGCCCTCCTCAAAGAGCCGCTGTGCCTCGGTGGGGTTGCCCTCCTCATTGGTAAGGATACCAAGGTGCTGGAGGGCATCGCCTTGGGCTGTCAGGTTCCCGGTGGCCCGGAAGTAGGTGAGGGCTTGCTCCGTGTAGCGACGGCTAGGAGTGAGCTCATTGAAGCGCCAGCAGTGGACTCCCATGCGGAGCAAGGCGCGGGCGCTCAGCTCCGTGTGGGGGCGGGAGCCATGGAGGGCCAGTCCCTGCTGGCAGCGCTGGTAGGCCTCGCGGAAGTAGCTACGTCGCTCCCAGAAGCGAGAGAGCGAGGCACTGAGCTGGAGGAAGCGCTCGGTGTTGGGCTCGGTGGGCGTGGCGGCGAGGTTATCGAGGGCGGCGCGGATGTTCTCGTCGTCGCTGTCCATCACGGCGTGCCAGTGGGCCTGCTCGGGGGTGAGCAGGCCGCGGGATGCCTCCTCCGCCAGCTGGGAAAAGTGCGCGGCGTGGCGGGACTGGGCCTCCTCAAGCCACCCCTGCTCTGTCAGGCGCTCCGTGGCAAACTCCCGAACCACCTCCAGCAAGACATACCGGCCTTCGTCGCTGGCCTCGAACTGGATCAGGGAGTGCTCCTCCAGGGTCGAGAGTGCCTCAAGCGCGTCGGTGATATCCGGTATCTCACAGACCACACTCGCCGCAACGAGGGAGCAACCTCCCCGAAAGACCGCGAGCCGGATGAAGAACCGCTGGAGCTCGGGGGAGAGCAGGCGGTAGCTCCAGTCGAGGACCGCGCGTAGGCTCCGGTGGCGCTCGGGGATATCGTGGCGGCGGTCGGCGAGAAGCTCCAGGCGGTTCTCTAGGCGCTGGAGGATCTGGGGGAGGGGGAGGACGCGCAGGGCGCCAGCGGCCAGCTCGATCGCCAGGGGGCTCCCCTCCAGCCGCTGACAGAGAGTGGTTACCTGGTCGGCGTTCTCGGGGGTGAGCTCCCACTCGGGGCGGAGGCTCTGGGCGCGGTCGCGGAAGAGCGCGATACTGGCGTAGCCAGAGAGCCGCTCTAGGGGGGTGTTGGGCGCTGGGAGGCTGAGCGGCGGGACCGGAAACTCACGCTCACCCGAGAGCCGCAGCGCAATCCGTGACGTGGTCAGGCAGGTCAGCTGCTCACAGCCACGCAGGAGCTGACCGACAAGCTGACGAAGCTGGGGAGCCGCGGGATGGGCTAGGAGCTGCTCCAGGTTATCGAGTACCAGAAGGGTGCGCTGCCCGCTCCGGCTCAGCGCGGTGCGCACACGCTCCAGCGCACCTGACTCAGGGCCTTGGACAACTCCGAGGAGCTGGGTGAGGCTGGGCAGGACTTGCTCGGGCTCGGTCAGCTCCGCGAGGGCGAGAAAGAGGACACCGCCAGGGAAGAGCGCAGTGACCGCGTGGCCGAGCTCGGTCGCCAGGCGTGTCTTGCCCGCCCCGCCGGGACCGGTGAGGGTGATGAGCCGGTGCTGAGGCTGCTCCAGGAGGCTGCGGAGGCGACCCGCTTCGCCCTCACGCCCAAAGAACAGGGTGAGGGGCTGAGGCAGTGAGTTGGGGCGAGCGGGGGTAGTACTCGGGACATGCTGGGCGCTGGCGCGGAGCAAGCGGCGGTAGAGCCGTGTCGTGGTGTCGTCGGGCTCGCTGTCGAGGGCGCGGCGCAGGTTCTTGCGGAACTGGCGAAAGGCGGCGGTGAGCCCGGCAGTATCGCCCTGCGCGGCCAGCGCCTCCAGGAGTGCCCGCAGGCTGGGCTCGCGCAGAGGGTCGAGGAGGAGGACTCGGCGCAGGAGGGGGGCGGCTTCGGCGGGGGCTGCCTGAGCGGCCCACCGCTCCAGAGCCTCCAGAAAGAGAAGCTGGAGGTGCTCACGCTCGCCAAGAATCCAGTCGTCGTGAAAGCCCTCCAGGAGCGGTCCTCGGTAGAGAGCAAGAGCTTCGGGGGCACCGTCGGGCTGCTTTAGGCTCGCCGCCAAGGCCTGCGTGTCGAGCCAGCCACCCTGGTCTAGGACAAGCTGGAGGGTGTGCCGCGACGGGGAGCACAGCCGCTCGGCCTCGGTGCCAAGGGCACGTCGCAGGTCCGTGAGAGCCCGCCGCAGGAGCGCAAGTCCATTCTCTTCCGTGGTCTCCGGCCAGAGCATCCCGGCGATAAAGCGGCGCTCCAGCTCGCGGGGGGAACGGAGCGCAAGAAGCGCCAGCAAGCGGAGCCCCTGGCGGCTTCGCAGACGTGGCAGAGGGGTGCCCTGAACCCGTATCTCTGCGGCACCGAGGAGCCGTATCGCGAGGGCGGGTGAGGTCTCTTGCATGGCAGTGGTGTGTTCGTGAAGGCAAAACAAGAATCCTTCTCTTGTCTTGCTCGCCCCCATGAACGGGGGCGTCTTGCTGTCCTCGTGCCTCGGACGGAAAGGACGCTTCGCGCCCATCCCGAGTTCACTCGGTTATGGCCGGAGGCCTTCGTGTCGGAGCCTGCGACGATAGTAAGACGCCCCCGTTTATGGGGGTGATCTTAAAAAGTGACATTTTCCGCGTTTTCGACCACGTTACCGCCACGCAAGAGGCGCACAATAAACAGCATGCAGAGAGTTGTCCGACAAAAAACACAGGCCCTTCGTTTCGAGACGGTTCTGCTCCCACGGGGGGCGAGTGTCCGGTCTCTGGCACGCGGTATCCATGCCAACCAAGTGGTCGGGCTGGGGCACGAGCCGGTGGGGGGAGAGTGGGGCTACCACTGGTGGAGCCGCTCTGCTGTCCGTGGCCTCGCCCCCGGTCAGGCCTGTGGCGTTGCCGAGCACGGCGTCGTGGGCTACCAAGTCCCCCGGCAGCGTCCCTGTGCGACCGAGGCACGCTTCTGGCCCACCCAGGGCGATGGTGCCGCTTGGGACATCCATCCCACGACCCTGCTCGGGAGCAATAGCCAGTCGTCGGCGCTGGCGATCCACGGGCAGCGGATTGCCGGTGCTGGCCAGGGGGAGCACACGGGCCAGCGCCGGCAGGCACTCTTGTGGATGGAGCCTCACGCGGAGCGCGCCTACTCCCTCCACCCCGCGGTACTGCTGGGCGACGAGAGCTACTCCCATGCCCAGAGCCTAGAGGACTCCTGGGTGGTGGGACATGGGCGCGGAGCCGCGACCCAGGGCAGTGACCGGGCGCTCCTCTGGCAGGACGCGGGCCCGGCGGATGTCTTGTCGCTCCACCCCGACGAGCTTCTCGGCCCCGATGCGATCTCCTATGCTACGGGGATCTCCCACCAGCAGATTGTCGGCTATGGGCGCGGCACCAAGACCCAGCGGCGGGTCGAGGCGCTCTTCTGGCCCCACCCCGAGCCCGAGGCGGCCTGCTCGCTCCACCCCACCGAGCTCTTGGGCGCGCAGGGGAGCTCTTGGGCCGTGGGAGTCTGTGAGTCGTGGATCGTGGGCTATGGCCGCAGTCCCTACAGTGGGCATGAGTACCATGCGCTTCTCTGGCTCGCGGCCCGCCCGGACTGCGCGCTCAACCTCCACGCCGCCGCACCCCCGGGCTCGCGGAGCTCCCGCGCCTACGCGGTCAGCCCTGAAGGGATTGTAGTGGGCTGCATCGACGACCGTGCGGCGCTCTGGATTCCGCAGTTTTCCTAATTTTCCGCTTCAAACCTCGCTCATGACTAGTGACCCATGAGCCTGCCCTGCCCGCCCCGCGGGCAGGGCGTTTTTTTTAGCTCTCCAGCAAGCCGGTCAGGAAGGCCTGTATATCGGCGATACTCTGGGGGGAGACCTCGTGGCCCATGGGATACTCTTTGTAGGTCATGAGCACGGGGTAGCGCTTGAGCTCGGCCTCGATCGCTCGGCCTTGGTCGATTGGAAGGACGCTATCGTAGAGGCCATGCGCCACAAAGACCGGCTTGCCCACCAGCTCCATGTAGTGCGCCGCCCGCTCCGCCGCCTCCGGGATCAGGCGGCCGCTCATCAGCACCGCGGCGCGCAGGCACTCGGGGCGGGTGAGGAGCAGCAGAAGCGACATCGCCGCGCCCTGGGAGAACCCCATCAAGACCGTGCGTGCGGGGTCGGTGCCGTAGGCGGCGTGGCACTCCTGGATAAACTGCTCCAGGGTCTCCGCGCTCTCAAAGGCAACCTCTTCGTCGAACTCCAGCCCGGTCTCCAGAAAGGCAATCGGGTACCAGCCCCAGCCCCCGCCGTGCTTGAGCGGGGCGCGGGGAGAGACCACGGTGTAGCGGCTATCGAGCCAGGGACCCAGCCCGAAGAGGTCGTCCTCGTGCGAGCCCACCCCGTGCAGGAGAACCAACAAGGGAGGACGAGGCCCGGTGGCTTGCCGAACGCGGTGTGTCAGCGAAAACGACATGGCAGTATGGTATCGTAAAATCATGCAAGAGGGGAAGGGAAACGCGGACGAAAAACGCGTGTCGGCGGAGCAAGTGCTCACGACACTGGCACAGCGCTGGCGGGGAGCCGCCACCCTGGAGTACCACTCGCGGCTGGTCCTGAGCCACCAAGGCGAGCCGGGACTGCGCGGCGAGCTCCGTGTTCGGCTCCGTCGCCCCAACCTGGCACGCGTGGAAGTGACGGTCGATAAGCCGGAGTTTTGCTGCCTGCGGGTCTGCGATGGCCGGGTGATCTGGCACCGGGGGCAGGGCACCCCGCTCCGCCCCGCTGTCACGCGCCAGCAGAGCTTTCGAGGGGAGCTCATGGCGAGCATACCGCACCCTCTGGACGAGGCCTCCTACTCCGTGGACCAGTTTCTGGCGCGCTGGCCATTTCTGCTGACCGGGGCCGACGTGGAGCGCACCGCACGACGCCATAGAGAGAAGGGGCGCGAGATCTTTACCGTGACCCAGACCCAAGGAACCAGCCGAGATACCCTGACAGTTGATGCCAAGACCTACGCACCGCTACTTTTGGTGCGCGTGGGGGACCACGGCGGGACGATCCAGGAGCTGCTGCGCGAGGAGTTTCTGAGTGTCGGCATGGCCGGTGCGCTCTCCCCGAGCCTCTTTCGCTGGAACCCAGAAGACGAGGCACGACAATGAACCTAAAACACCCCGCCTTTGAGGCCGCCGAGCGCCTGCTCAAGCCGCAGGGCCGCCGTGAGACGGGCAGCTACCTGGTAGAAGACCGCCATCTGGTACGCCAGGCGCTGGAGGCACCGCAGGCGACGGTCGAGGCGGCGTACTGTGTTGCGAGCGAGGTACCCGCACTGGAGCCGCTGTGTGTTGCGCGGGGGATTCCGCTCTATGTCCTGACCGGCGGGCTCCTGCAAAAGCTCACGGGCACGGGCTACGAGACCAGTGTCACCGCCGTGGCGATTGTCAAGCAACACATCGTCAAGCCTGCGGAGCTTCTCTCGGAAGGCGCGCTGGTTCTCTGTGGCGAGCGCATCCAGGACCCGCGCAATGTCGGGGTGCTGATCCGAACGGCGGAGGCGATTGGCTGCACGGGCCTGCTGCTCTCCGCCGGGAGCGCCGAGCCCTTCTCCCGCCAGGCCGTGCGCTCGACCACGGGGAGCATCCTGCGCCTGCCGCTCGCGCTTGCGGGCGACCTGCCCAAGACCCTAGCTCTCCTGCGCGAGCAAGGCGCGACCGTCGTGGCCTCGTCGGGGGCCGCCACCCAGACAGCCGCGCAGGCGACACTCTCCGTGCGCCCGCTGGTGCTGGTGATGGGCAACGAGCAGGAGGGCATCTCCGACGAGGTCGCGGCCGCCAGCGATAGAGTCGTGCGGCTTCCCATGGCCCCGAGCACCGGCGCTGACTCTTACAATGTCACGGTCGCCGCCGGGATGCTCCTCTACGAAGCCATCCGCCGGGACCATATGGTATAATTTTTCCGCGCGGAGAGGTGAGCGGAATGGTATCGCAACCGCCTTGAAAGCGGTCTCACCGGTGAAACGGTGTGCGGGTTCGAATCCTGTCCTCTCCGCCTACTCTTCTCTCTGCCTCATGGACGAGGCGGGCACGCTTCGCTCCTGACCTTCGGCCACAAAGTCGCTCCGCGACAGTGGGTGTGTGGGTTACTAGGAGGAAAAGTCTCCTGGTAGGCCGAATGATTTTCCAGGACGTTTTTCACATTTTTTGAGGACATAAACACATGGCAAAACAGGTTCGTATCGGTCTGGTTGGGTATCAGTTCATGGGCAAAGCGCACAGCAATGCCTACCGTCAGCTGCATCGCTTCTTCCCGGAGCTGGGGGTGGAGCCGGTCTTGAAGGCGCTCTGTGGGCGCAGCGAGGAGAAGGTCAAGGCCGCGGCGGAGAAGTTTGGCTTCGAGAGCTACGAGACCGACTACCGCAAGCTGGTGGAGCGCGACGATATCGACATTATCGACATCGTGACGCCGGGCGATACGCATGTCGAGATCGCGATCGCCGCCGCCAAGGCGGGAAAGATGGTCTTCTGTGAGAAGCCGCTGGCGAGCTCGGTGGACAAGGTACAGGTGATGTGCGATGCGGTCAATGCCGCGGGCGTGCGCAACGCAACTTGTTTCAACTACCGGGGTGTCCCCGCGGTCAAGCTGGCCAAGCAGATGATCCAAGACGGTGTCCTAGGGAAGATCTACCACTGGCGCAGTGTCTACCTCCAGGACTGGATCGTCGATCCGAACTTCCCGATTGTCTGGCGCTTGCAGGGCGATATCGCGGGCTCGGGCTCCCACGGCGACCTCGTGGCCCACTCGATCGACCTGGCGCACTACCTGGTCGGGGACATCACCGAGGTCTGTGGGATGATGGACACGTTCATCAAGCAGCGCCCGATCCTGGCCGAGAGCGACGACCGCCTTGGCGGGAAGGCCTCCGATGAGATGGGCGATGTGACGGTCGATGATAGCTCGATCTTCCTGGCGCGCTTTGCCAATGGCGCGGTGGGGACCTTTGAGGCGACTCGCATGGCCGCCGGGCGCAAGAACCACAATAAGTTCGAGATCAACGGTAGCAAGGGCTCGATTGTCTTCAACATGGAGCGCATGAACGAGCTGGAGTACTACAACCACGACGATCCCGCGGAGCTGAAGGGCTTCCGGACGATCCAGACCACCGACGGCTGCCACCCCTACACGGGCAACTACTGGCCGATCGGGCACATCATCGGCTACGAGCACACGTTTATCAACCTGATCCACGACATGCTCCAGGCCTGGGAGAGTGGCGCCGAGTTCCACCCGGACTTCAACGATGGCCTCAAGTGTCAGAAGGTCCTGGATGCGGTGAAGAGCTCGTCGGATACCCGCACCTGGAAGGGCGTCTAGATCGCCCCCGTTGGAGGGGGGCGTCTTGCTGTCCTCGTGCCTCGGACACAAAGGGCGCTTCGCGCCCATGGCCGGAACGGCCTTCGTAGCCGCAGGCTCTCTAGTCCCGCCCCTCCAACGGGCGGGACAAAAAAATCGAGGGAGCCGAAACCTTAGAGGGCGTTTGTTCGTCAGTGTAAGCAGGGGCATTTTCTCTCTGGAGTGTACAAGCAATGGCTCGGTGTAAAGCGTGCGGGACGGAAGCGCCCGCGATGGCACGATTCTGTAGTATCTGTGGTGCAGCAGTCACGGCCGCGACCCCACCTCCGGTAAGCGCCGCGACCTCCGCGGCGCGACCGCAGCCTGCCGCGCGGCCTCAGCAGCCACAGCCCACGGTCTACGGGCAGCCTCAGGGAGCAAGCTACGGACAACCCATGGCTACGGCGCAGCCTGCCAATGCCAATGGGCTCAACAAGGCCGGGCTTGCCGCACTGATCGCCGGGATTGTCTTGGTGGGGGCGGCGGGCTTTCTCTTTGCCAAGAGCTCCGGGGTTCTCAATGCGCAGAAGCCCGTTGCTCCCCAAGGGGCGGTGATCAACGCGCCCAACACCCAGCCCGCGCAGGCTCCCGTGCTCAGTGCGCCCCAGCCGACCTTGCCCAATGCGCCCATCCTAAAGCCTCCGGCCATGGTCGGAAACCCCATGCCCGCCGATGTGATCGCCTGGCTCCGCTGGCTCAAGTGGTTTGAGGGCGAGCGCAAGCGCCTGGAGGCCAAGAGCGCGGGCGAGCTGATTGTCCAGCTCCAGAACGCCATCAAAGAGTACATGACCGGCGAGTCGCTCGGCTTGCTGGACGGGAGCTTTGAGAGCGGGGAGAAGCCCAAGAAGCCCGCGCCTAACTACGGCGAGCAGATCGCCAAGGTGATTGGGGAGTGGAACCAGGCCGCCAATGTCTACAAGACACCCGGTGCGGCCAACAAGCCGCCCCTGCCCGATACCTGCGCCCCGCTAGCATCGGGGTACGGTGAGGCGCTCGATGCTGGGATCGCGGAGATGAGCAAGCTCATGAACACCCTCAATGCGACCCTGGGCTCGATGGGCGGCCAGAACGGCGATACCAGTGGTGCCCAGAACGCCGTGCGGGACCTGATGGCGCAGAAGAGCAGCAAGAGCGCCTCCAAGAGTGTCGATGCACTCTTCAGCGATGCCAATGCCGCCCTGGATGCGGTCCGCAACCGCTACACCGAGATTCCCTCGGATATCGACTCCAGCCACTTCCGCATTGTCTCGGAGGGCGCGAGCCTGAGCCTGCCGATCATGGGAATGTAGAAAGAAACCCCACAAAAAAACACCCCTTCCTTCGTAGGCGGAACGCCGGAAAAGCGAAGGAAGGGGGACGGGGGGATGGATGTTAGAAGCGGTAGCCTAGACGGATATTGGTGCCGCCCGCATCGACCCCGCCGATCTTCTGGACCGTGGTGTAGTCGATCTCACCCAGCCAGCCGTTGTTGAGCTCGTAGCCGATCCCGAGCTTACCACCCAGCTTGCTCTGGCTTGCGCCGGACTTGAGGGTGTAGCTTCCCAGCCCAACGAGGGCGTAGGGCTTGCCTGCCGCGTTGGCGGACTCCAGGTAGAAGCGCCCGCTCACACCGACACCGGTCAGGCTCGTGGTGACACCAGCGGTCTTCTTGCTGTTGTAGTCCACATAGACACCATAGACTGTCGGGTTGGTCGCGGCGGACTTGCTGAAGTCGTAGCCGATCCCAAGCGCGGTGCGGCTCTTGTTCGCGCCGTTGCTTGCGTTGAAGATCCCGGCCAGCACACGGATGGGCTTCTCCACCTTCAGCGTGTCGTCAGCCGCGAAAGCGGAGCCTAGGGGGGCGAGCACGGCCACACCCAGGGCGAGCATAGTTGCTAATTTCATGTTTTGTTTTAGCCTCCAGAGGTTTGTGTGGCACATCGTTGGGGGGCCACACGCTTAAAAAGACAACAAATCAAAAAGAAAGTTTCCGCTAATACGGCCCGCGAATATGCTCTCTTACGCCGGCTTCATAGAACGCAGCCAGCTGCTCATGGAGCGTGTCGGGCAGGGGGGGCAGGGCACTTACCGAGACATTGCTCTCGACCTGCGCGAGGCTGGTCGCCCCGGGAATGACTGTCGTGACCGCGTCGAAGTCCAGGATCCAGCGCTGGGCGAGCTGTGCCAGGGTCCAGCCCTCAGGGACCAGCGGCTTGAGCTGCTCGGCGAGAGCGACTCCACGCTCGAAGGGAAGCCCCGCGAAGGTCTCCCCGACATTGAAGGCAGCGCCATCGCGGTTGTAGGTGCGGTGGTCGCTGGGGGCGAACTGGGTCTGTGCGGTGAACTTGCCCGAAAGTAGCCCCGATGCCAGGGGAAGCCGGACGATCAGTGCGACATTCTTGGCCTTGGCCTCCTCAAAGAGCGCGGTGATCGGCTTCTGGCGGAAGAGATTGAAGATAATCTGGAGCGACACCAGCCCCTCTTGCTCCAGGCAGACCAGGGCCTCTTCCATGCTCTCGACACTGGCCCCGAAGCGGGCGATCAACCCCTCGCTCTGGAGCTGGCGGAGCGAGTCAAAGACCTCTCCCTTGCGAAGTTCATCAGTGGGGATGCAGTGGAGCTGGGTCAGGTCGAGCTGCTCCACGCCCAGGCGACTCAGAGAGTCCAGTGTGTGCTGGCGCATCGCGGCGTAGGAAAAGTTCTCCGGCCAGCCGGGATCGCCACGCCGCCCGAGCTTGGTGGCCACAAAGACCCCCGCTGGCTTGGTCTCCGCGAGCCACGCCCCGACCCGCTGCTCGCTGACCCCGCCGCCGTAGACATCGGCGGTATCGAAGAAGGTGACACCGCGCTCGTAGGCGGCGTGGAGGATCGCGCGTGCGGCGCTGTCGTCGAGGGCGCCCCAGTCGCCGCCCCCGAGCTGCCAGCAGCCGAGGCCCACCTCGGAGACGGGAGTGCCTTGAAAAAGTCGTGTTTGCATGGTGTCTATTCTACCGGACGGCGCTGCCCGGTAGAGACAAGCTAGCCACGGACGCGGCGGATGGGGATATTGGCGACTAGGGCGACTGTCGTATCGGCGCGCTCTAGGTCCACTTTCAGGTCCGCCTCATTGATCTCGACATACTTGGCGATAACCGCGATGATCTCCTGGCGCATCTGCTCCATCATGGGAGCGGGGATGTCCGCCCGGTCGTGCATCAGAACCAGCTTGAGCCGGTCCTTGGCTACCGATTTTGACTTGTCTTCTGACTTGCCGAAGATGCGCTCTAGGAGTGTCACTCGGGGCCTCTTTCTACTTCCCGCCAAAGAGCTTGCGGATACGATCAAAGAAGCTATTGCTAGCTTCCTTCTCTTCCATCAGATTGAGAAACGGGACTTCTTCCCCACGGAGCCGCCGGGCGATATTGCGGTACGCCTGGCCCGCCAGCGACTCGGTGTTCATCGATGCCGGCTCGCCGCGGTTGGTGGAGGTGATAATGCTCTCGTCGTCGGGGACCACCCCGATGAGCTTCACCGACGTCCCCAGGACATCCTGGACATCGGCGACATCGAGCATCTCCTGGTCCTTGACCATCTTGGGGCGGATGCGGTTGACGATCAGCATGGGGTTGTTGAGGCCCTGTGCCTCTAGCAGCCCGACAATCCGGTCGGCATCGCGCAGGCTCGACATCTCCGGGTTGGTGACCACGATCGACTCGGTGGCACCGGCGGTGGCGTTCTTGAAGCCCTGCTCGATACCCGCCGGGCAGTCGATGAGGATCATCGTGTAGCCCAGCTCCTTGATATCGGCGATCACCTTCCGCATCTGGTCTTCGCTCACGGCGGACTTGTCACGGGTCTGAGCAGCGGGTAGGAACGCCAGGTTGGACTTTCGCTTGTCCTTCACCAGCGCCTTGCGCGCATCCGCACGTCCCTCAACCACATCGACAATATCGTAGACGATTCTATTTTCCAGCCCAAGGGCCAGGTCGAGGTTGCGTAGGCCGATATCGGCATCGACCAGCGCCACGGTCTCTCCCAGCTCTGCCAGGGCCATTCCCAGGTTTGCCGTCGTGGTTGTCTTGCCCACGCCGCCTTTCCCGGAAGTAATCACGATCACTCGCGCATCTGCCATCCTGATAACACTCTCTTTACTTAAACCAGCGATTCCTGCGCATTATAGCGGGAAAACTTGAATCTCGCCGTTCTCGATCCGCGCGACCTCTGCCGAGCGCTTCTCCGCGCGGAGCCCTTCATCGGGGGGGGCGGCGGCGATCTTGCCGGCAATTCGGATCTGCGGTGCCCGAAGCTCACTGGCGATAATCTTGGCGCTCTCATCGCCCTGGCAACCCGCGTGGGGTCGTCCCCGCAGCCTGCCCACGACAATAATGTCTCCGGTGGCGATCACCTCGGCGTCCTGGCTAACATCGCCACAGATCACCAGGTTGCCGCTGTGTTCGACACGCTGACCGGAGCGGACACTGCGGTAGAGGTAGAGCGCATTGTTGAGCTCACTGCTGGGCGCTGCCGGAGCGCTTGCAGGAGCCGATGTCGCCGTACTTGTCGCCGCCGTGGTGTGTGTCTCCCAGTCCGCAGTTGCCTTCTGGATGGTCGGGAGGACATCGTAGGTCTTGAGCACCAGCTTCTCGCACGCGGCGCGGGTCTGCGGATCGGCGGCGACCGCGGCCAGGGGAATCAGCCCCCAGAAGCTCCGCAGCCACTCGCAGAGCGAGCCCACGCCCTCACCGTCGAGCGTACGCCCCCCAAAATCCAGGGTGACCTGTGCCCCCCGCCAGAATGTCCGCCCGTCTTTTGCCTCGCTCAGCCGCGCCTCCAGCGCCTCGCGGACAGTGTCCCACTCGCCCGAGTCCGGGAGCACCACCAGCAAGCCATTGCGCCAGCCTTTAATTTCCAGTTCCTGCATCGTGCTCTATCTTACCCCAGCGGTGTGCTATTTCTTAGGAGCAGGCTGCTCGGCGGGCTTGCGGGTGCTACTTGTAAGTGGCTCTTTCTTGCCGGAGTAGCGGTTCCAGAGCGCCTGGATCGCTTCGGGTGAGGGGAGCTCGCCTCGGTAGACCACGAACCGCGCCTGGATCTTCAGGGTCTCGTCCTTCTTGATCGCGGTTTTATAGAACGCCCCAAAGCGCCCGTAGTTGCGGTACGCCGACCACGCCGTGCCGCTCGGGTTGCTGGGGTGGGAGAGCATCACCACGCTATACTTCTGGCCGTCGGCGGTGTAGGTCATCCCTACCCAGGGATAGTCGCGGTCTTTGTGCGCGTTGGCGTCGGCCTTCGGGTAGAGATAGACCGTGTTGGCGCGCTCGGTCGCATCGGTGGGCCGAAAGTGCAGCCCCGCGTGCTCCGGGTCGCCGTCAAAGACCGTGTCCCCCGCAACTGCTTTTAGCTCCGACGAAAAATCCACCTGCACAAATGCTCCGGTTGGGGGTGGGCCGAAGATCATATCGCGCCGCTCCTCAATGAGCGTCTCATCGCGTGTGGCTCCGGTCCAGACAATCTTGGGCGCACTGATGGCGCTCTCGCCCCAGGCCGAGTTGGCCACCCCTACCTTCTTGACAACTTGTTCGCCGCCCACCATGTGCCATCGGTCGTAGGTCTTGCCGGCAACCGTGAGCTTGTTCCAGCCGATAAAGATTCCCCGATGGTGCGTGAACTCCCCACCCATGCCCTTGGTGATCGACTTGCCCGTCTCCGGGTCGATAATGTGCAGGTACGGCTTGTAGGTCTCCTCGCGCTTCTTGGGATCGGAGATATCGTAGGCGGTCATGAACCGCCCGATTGGCTTGGCTTGTGCCCGGATCTCGACATACTGATCCGCCACGAAAGAAGCCTGGAGCGGTGTCTGGCCTGCCAGCGCCAGCAAGAGGAAAGGTAGGAAATTCATGCGATAAGGTCCTTGATGACATTGCCAAAGACACCCGTCAGGCGGACATCTTGGCCGCCGAAGCGCACCGTGAGCTTTTTATGATCGAAGCCCAGCAGGTGGAGCATGGTGGCGTGGAGGTCGTACATCTCCATTTTATTCTCGACCGCGAAGTAGCCAAACTCATCGGTCGCGCCGTAGATCGTCCCGGGCTTGAAGCCGCCGCCCGCCGCCCAGACCGTGAAGCCAAAGGGGTTGTGGTCGCGGCCATCGCCGCCCTGCACCATCGGGGTGCGGCCAAACTCGCTGGCCCAGAGGACGATCGTGGAGTCCAGCATCCCGCGCGACTTGAGGTCCTTGAGGAGCCCCGCGATCGCGGTGTCCACCATGCGGGAGTTGTCCTCGTGGCCTTTCTTGAGGTTGCCGTGCTGGTCCCAGCGGTCGTGGCCGCAGCTCGGGTGCGTCAGCTCGACAAACCGAACCCCGCGCTCGATCATGCGCCGCGCCATCAGGCACTGGAAGCCGAAGGTGCGCGCGGGCGCAAAGGGATGGTCGAGGCCGTAGAGCTTCTTGGTCGCCTCGCTCTCGCCCGCCATGCTGGTGAGCTCGGGGACCGCGCTCTGCATCGCAAAAGCCAGCTCGTAGTTCTGGATCGCCGCATCGACCGCGGCGCTGTTGCCCATGTTGCCCAGCACGCTCTTATCCAGGCGCTTTAATAAATTCAGCTTGCGCTTCTGCTCCGCCTCGGTCTTCTCCAGCGGATTGAGATCGGCGACCGCGCTGGGACGTGGCAGGAAGATCGAGCCCTGGTAGGTCGGCGGCAGGAAGCCCGAGCCAAAGCAGTCGAGGCCACCGTTGGGGATGAGCCCGCCGTTGATGACCACATAGCCCGGAAGATTTTTGGCGGCACTACCCAGCCCATAGGTCACCCACGCGCCCATGCTCGGGCGGCCCTGGGAGCCATTGCCCGTGTGCAGGAAGTAGTTCGCGTTGGTGTGCTCCGAGAAGTTGGAGGTCATCGAGCGCATCACGCACAGATCGTCGGCGCACTTTGCCACCTCGGGGAAGAGCTCACTGATATCGATCCCGGCTTGGCCGTACTTCTTAAAGCTCCAGGGAGATTTTAAGATATTGCCGTTGTTGTTAAACTGGGTCGCCGGAACCTCGAGCGGTAGTGGCTTGCCGTGGTCTTTTTCGAGGCGCGGCTTCGGGTCGAACGTGTCCATCTGGCTCGGGCCGCCGTCCATGTACAGAAAGATCACCGCCTTGGCCTTCGCCGGGTGATCCAGGGGGCGTCCGCCTGTCTGCCCCCCCTGCCCCCGCCCTGCGGGGGAGCTAGCGGCGGCCTCCTCCGCAAAGAGCGCGGAGGCTGCCATGCCCCCAAAGCCCGTCGCCGCCGTCGCAAGCATCTCTCGTCGTGTCATGTTCATAGTTGTCTTTGTCATCTCCCCGCGTTGCGGCCATCTCCCCGGCTCGTGCCTTGCCTCCCGTTCGTTCCTCACTGTGAAGAGAGGTGCCTGAGCCGTGCGAAGGCGGAGAGATGGCCTTCCCTTTACTTGATAAAAATAAACTCCTTGACATTGAGCAGGACATGGCAGAGATCGGCCCAGACCTGCTTTTCTCCCCCGCTTGCGGGGGCTGGGGGGGCCACGAACTCTAGGGCGTCTTTCATCTCTGCGGCGGTGGCGGGGCGGCTGAAGGCGCGCTCATAGAGCCAGGCGATTCGCTGCTCGGGAGTGGCGGTGGGCTGCTCTTTCAGGAGGCGTGTGGCCCAGACCTCGGCCTGCTGGCGGACGAACGGGCCGTTCATCAGCGCGAGCGCCTGCGCGGGGACATTGCTGATACTGCGCCGCCCGATACAGGTGAACGGGGTTGGGAAGTCGAAGGACTGGAGCCAGGGCGAGAGGAAGTTGCGCCGCACCGAGAGGTAGATACTGCGCCGTCCGTTGCCATCCAGTGGACCTTGGCCGGGGCGTCCACGACCCTCGGAGAACTCGGTGAGGTAGGTATTGACCGGCGGGCCGTAGAGGGTTGGGTCGAGGCGACCGGAGAGCGCCAGCAGGCTATCGCGGATGCTCTCGCCCTCCAGCCGCAGGACATTCATGCGCCAGAGGAGCTTGTTGGTCGGGTCGAGCTTGGTGGCGGTGGCGGTGGGCCGGACATCACTGCGCTGTTTGTAGGTCGCGCTGGTGAGGATCAGCTTGTGCATCGTCTTGAGCGACCAGTTCTTCGCCACCAGCTCGCTCGCCAGATAGTCGAGGAGCTCGGGGTGGGTGGGGGCCTCGCCCATGTGCCCAAAGTCGTCCACCGTCGGGACAATCCCCCGCCCAAAGTGGTGGTGCCAGAGGCGGTTGACAATCACGCGGGCTGTGAGCGGGTGCTGTGGGCTGGCGATGCGCTTGGCAAGCTCCAGGCGTCCGCTCCCCGTGACTCCCGAGATCGGGGTGTTCTCTGTCCCGCAGAGCGCCAGCTGGAGGCGGGGTGCCACCGGCCCAGCTGCCTTGTGGTTGCCCCGCAGGAAGACATTCTCGTCCTCACCGTCGCCGTCGGCCATGGCTAAGATGCGGGTCGGGGCGGGGAGAGCGTTGTCGATCGCCGCGAGCTGCGTGCTGACATCGCCGAGGGGCTTGGTATCCAGCAGCCCCTTGCGCAGCAGCAGATCGAGCACCTCTAACACCTGGTCATCGGCGGGAAGGAGGCGATCTTCTACCCAGCGGTCCAGTGTCCCACTGCGAAGTGTCCCACTTAGAAGCGCACGGACTTGCTCCGGGTCCAGAATCGTGAGGAGGTTGTTTGATCCCGGCGGGACATTGCTATTGCTGAGCACCGCGCCCTCGCAACGAATCCAGCCCTCGTGGCCCTTGTTCAGATCGCTCAGGTTGCCCAGCGAGAAGTTATCGCGGGCGCTGTCGGTGAGCTCCACGTAGGCGCGGCGGCCCTTGACCATCCGCAGGTCGATCGTCCGCCAGCCCGGCTCGGGGTTATCAATGGTGTGGGTCAGGAAGCCGTAGAGCGGGTCCCGGATGACCTGGAAGCTCTCGACAATGATGCGCAGCTTCCCGCGCTGCCCGGCGACATTGACATGGATAAAGTCCTTGTCGATCGTAAACGTGGGGGAGCGCAGGGCGCCCTCTTGGTGGCGGCCATTGAGCGCCGAGTGCACCATTGTCCGGGGGGCAAGCGCCAGCACGGGCTTCTGCGGATCGCCGGAGAGCACCAGCTCACCAGGCTTGACCAGGGTCTGCATCGCCGCGCCGCTGGGTGTCCACTGGGCCAGCGGAAAGTCGCTTATACCGCCGCTCTTGCGGTTGAGGCTAAGCAGCTCCGCCTTGAGCCTCTCGGCAGGGAGCGCGGCGAGGCTCGCCTTCCAGCGCTCGCTCAGGGCACGCTTGTCGATCCCCGCGCGGATTTTAGCGATCTCTGCGGCGGGCTTGCCGAAGGTCGCGGGGCCGTCCGACGATGTCAGCTGGAAGCGTGAGCTCCTGAGGACGCCGTAGAGGCCGTAGTAGTCTTTGGTCGGGATAGGGTCGAACTTGTGGTCGTGGCAGCGCGCACAGGCCAGGGTCTGCCCCAGCATCGCCTTGCCGATCACATCGATCTGGTTGTCGATCCGGTCCGCCTGCTCCTGCTTGATATCGACCGGGGAGTGCTTTCCCTCGCCCAGCCAGACAAACCCCGTGGCGGTGAGGGACTCATTGCGCCCCGTGACTCTATCGTAGCGCGGGGTCGGCAACAAATCCCCTGCAAGGTGCTCGGTAATAAACTGGTTGTAGGGGACATCGGCGTTGAGCGCACGGATGACATAGTCCCGGTACTGAAACGCCTCGGGGATATCGAAGTCCAGCTCGTGGCCCATCGACTCGCCGTAGCGCACCAGGTCCAGCCAGTGCCGCGCCCAGCGCTCGCCGTAGGCCGGGGATGCCAGCAGCCGATCAACCACTTTCTCATAGGCATTGGGTGAGCTGTCAGCCAGAAACGCCGCAATCTCGCTTGGCGTGGGCGGCAGGCCCGTCAGATCAAACGTGACGCGGCGGATCAGCGTGCGCTTATCGGCCTCGGGGGCCATGGTCAGCCCCGACTTCTTCAGCTTGGCCAGGACAAACGCATCAATGCCGCTCTTCTCCATCGGGGGCTCCAGTGGGCGCTGGACTTGCTTGTAGGCCCAGTGCTGGCGTCGCTGCGTCAGATCAAAGCCGGGTTTTTTAGCTCCCCCACTTGTGGGGGCGGGGGGGGCCTGGGTGGTGGTGGCGGGCACGGGGGCACCGCCCTTGACCCACTGCTCGATCAGCGCGAGCTCGGCGGTGGGGAGCTTGCCGGTCGGCGGCATCAGGAGCGATGAGCTGGTGTAGCTGACGGCCTTGAGAAGTGTCCCATTGGTCGCAAGCGCCGCGCCGCGCGCGCCGCCTTTTTTCAGCCCCGCGGCACTATCGAGGCGCAGGTTGCCCTCTTGCACGTCCTGACCGTGGCAGGAGACACACCGCGCTGTTAGGATCGGGCGGATGCGTTTCTCAAAGAACTCCGCATCCACAGGCTCCTGCGCCTTGCCGGGCATCAGACTCACTCCGAGTAAAAGTCCTCCGAAAAGAACCCCCATTGTCCGCTTCATAGCCTCTATTGTAGCCTACGATGGGGCATAATAAACACCATGCATAAACCGTGGGGAGTTCTTTGTGGAGTAATTTTGCTGGCGACTGCCGCCCTCGGGCAGAAGAGCGCTCCCAGCACCACACAGTTCGAGGCTAAGGTCCGCCCCTTGCTCCTCGCCAAGTGTGTCACCTGCCACGGCGAACACGGCCCGCAGGGCGGCGTCCGGCTCGATAAGCCGCTCGATGCCCCCACAGCGCAGAAGGTGCTGGCGGCGGTCCGCTACGACGGCAAGGTGAAGATGCCCCCGAGCGGCAAGCTCGCCCTCCCCGAGCAAGAGGCGCTCGCGCTGTGGATCAAAGACGGTGCCAAGTGGCCAGTGGCCCCCCCCGCCCCCAAGAATGGGGGAGCCGGGGGGGCTTCTACGCACTGGTCGTTCCAGCCGGTCAAGCGCGCCGCCGTGCCCAAGGTGCAGAACCCGGTCTTGCGCGATGAGTGGGTCAAGAATCCTATCGATGCCTTCGTGCTGGCGCGGCTGGAGAAGAAGAAGCTCCTGCCCAACCCGCCTGCGACGCGCCGGGAGCTGATTCGCCGGGTCACCTACGATCTGATCGGCCTGCCGCCGACCCCCGAGGAAGTGGCGGCGTTTGAGCGCGATCCCGACCCGAAGGCCTATGAGAAGCTGGTCGAGCGGCTCCTGGCCTCGCCGCACTATGGCGAGAAGTGGGGGCGGCAGTGGCTCGATGTGGTGCGCTTTGCCGAGACCAACTCCTACGAGCGCGACAACCCCAAGCCCAACCCCTGGCGCTACCGGGACTATGTCATCAAGAGCTACAACGCCGACAAGCCCTACAACCGTTTTCTCACCGAGCAGCTCGCCGGCGATGAGCTCCCCGATGCCACCAACGAGACCCAGATCGCCACGGGCTTCTACCGCCTCGGGGTCTGGGACGATGAGCCCGTCGATGCGGAGCAGTCCCGCTACGACGGTATCGACGATATTGTCACGACAGTCGGGCAGGCGTTTCTGGGACTCACTCTGGACTGCGCGCGCTGCCACGACCACAAGATCGACCCTATCCCGACCAAAGACTACTACCAGTTTGTCGCGATCTTCCAGAACATCAACTACTTTAGGAACGGTGGCGCAACCGACGAGAAGCTGCTCTTTGAGAGCGCGGCCGAGAAAGCGGACTACGAGAAGCGCGTCCAAGAGAAAGCGGAGCAAGTCACGGCCAAGAAGGCGCGGATCGCGGCGCTCCAGCAGGAGTTTCTCCAGAAGCGCGATGCCCTGCTCAAGCCCGGTGATCTCTCCGACCTCGCCTGGAAGTACTACGAAGGCAACTTTGCCGCGCTCCCCGATTTTGACAAGCTCACGCCCGCAGCCTCCGGGACCGCCGCCACGGTCGATCTCTCGGTGAAGCAGCGCGATGCCAGCTTCGCCCAGCTCTGGACGGGGAGCCTGAGCGCGCCCGCCGCCGGGGAGTACACGCTCTGGCTGGACTCCGACGATGGCTCGCGGGTCTTTGTCAATGGCCAGAAGCTGATCGACTACGACGGCTCCCACGGCGAGGGGAAGGAGAAGCGTGCGAAGCTCACGCTCCCCGCGGGGAGAGTGGCGCTCCGGGTGGAGTACTTCCAGAGCGGTCCCTCGCCGCTGGGGCTGAACCTCGCCTGGGCTGGGCCGGGGTTTGCTCGCCGCCCGCTCTCGCCCGCCAAGAACACAGGCGCTCTGGGAGTCCCCGTCCAGCTTGCCGCCTACAAAGGCCAGCTCGACCAGAACCTCGCGGCGGAGCAGACCAAGCTCGCCAAGGAAGTGGAGGAGCTGGAGAAGGCGGAGGTCGCGGCCAACAAGATGCTCGTGGTCACCGAGACCGGCCCCAAGTCCGCCGAGACCTTTATCCTCAAGCGCGGCAACCGCGAGACCCCCGGCGATAAAGTGGAGCCCGGTTTCCCGAGCTGTGTCGGCGGGGGAATCATCAATCCCACGCCGCTGGCGAGCTCATCGGGGCGGCGCACGGCGCTGGCCCGCTGGATCACCGACCCGGCCAACCCGCTCCCCGCACGCGTCATGGTGAACCGCCTCTGGCAGGGGCACTTTGGACGCGGGATTGTCCGCACCCCCAACGACTACGGCTTCCAAGGCGCCGCCCCGACCCACCCCGAGCTGCTGGACTGGCTGGCATCGGAGTTTGTGGCAAAGGGCTGGAGCATGAAGGCGATTCACCGCCTGATCCTGCTCTCCAGTACCTACCAGATGTCCTCCAAAGCTCGCCCCGATGCCCTCAAAGCCGACCCCGAGAACGAGCTCTTCTGGCGCTTCGACATGCGCCGCCTGACCGCCGAAGAGGTCCGCGACTCGGTGCTGGCGGTCTGTGGCAACCTTAATCTGGCGCAGTTTGGGCCGTCGGTCTACCCCGATATCCAGAAAGAGGTGCTGGCAGGCCAGTCGATCCCCGGCAAGGACTGGTACCCGGATCGCATGAAGCCTGAGGATAAGAACCGCCGCAGCATCTATATCTTTGTCAAGCGCTCCCTCCTCTATCCCATGCTGGAGAGCTTCGATGTCGCCGAGACCGACCGCACCAACCCGATCCGCTACGCGTCGGTGCAGCCCACCCAGGCGCTGGCGATGCTCAACTCGACCCTCATGAACCAGCAGGCAAAGACCCTCGCCGAGCGTGTCAAGAAAGACGCCACCGACCGCCCGGTGCCGTTCATCAAGCGCGCCTTCTCCCTCATCACCCAGCGCGACCCCACGCCCGCCGAGCTCACCCGCTGCACGCGCCTCCTCGACAACCTGCGCTTCAAAGGTGCCACCGACCAGCAGGCCCAGACCTATCTCTGCCTGTCTCTGCTAAATCTAAGCGAGTTTATGTACTTGGACTAAGCCATGCCCAGATCCACACACATTTTGCCTCTCCCCGGCGGCACCACCGCCTACCCTCTCCGGCTTCGTGAAGAGGGTGATAACGAAGCCATTCTGCTTGCAATGGTCGCGAAGGCTCGTGCCGCTCTGGCGCAAGTTGCGGCAGAACAGACTCTCTCACTGGACGAAGCGTGGGAGTCGTCGCGCGTGCTCTTTGAAGCCCGGCTGAGAGCGGCGACGGCGGCTTCCTAAATTCCATTTCCTCGCTAGCCAAAATGCCCGAGCCTAAGACGATTCTGGTCGTAGAGGAAGAACGGAATGCGGGGCTTCTCCTCAAGCGTTCTCTGGAGGAGGCAGGCTATCAGGTTTTGCTGTCAGAAGCAGTGGAAGCGGCCAAACAGACTCTCCAAGAGACGCGTGTCGATGCCGTTATCGTTTCCTGGGAACTTCCCGAGCTACGCGGACAGGAGCTCGTGCTGTGGATTCGCCAGCAACCGCCGCGCATTGGGCGGCAGCTCGTAATCATCGCGGTCGGAAATGTCGCTCCCGTCATCACCTCCGCCTCTCCCGTGGATATTTTTGTGCCTCGCCCTTGCAACCCCGATGAGCTTCTGGCCTTTCTGAAGCGACTGATCATCGCGCAAAAGGCTCTGCTACTGGTCCAGGAGAGTGAGCATGTTCGCGAGCGCATGACCCAGTGGCTTGCACCGCTTGATTTTGTCATGACGGTCTGTGCGGATCAAGACGAGGCTCTGGCGCTGCTCTCCGAGCGGTCTTTTGACTGCCTCGTCCTGGGGATTTTTGGGGAGAACGGGGCCGACCGACGCCTGAGTGAGACGGCGAGGAAGCAACAAGAACTCCACGGGAGCTGGGTGGTGCTGATTGTCCCTTTGTCGAATGAGGTGCCCACAAGCTGGGCACAGGATAGCTCGTGGCCGAATGCGATCCTGCCCATTCCCTTTGGCGAGGCGATCCTACAGGACATGGCTTTGGGGAGAACAGCAGGAACGATCCCACCCTTGTGCTACGATTACCAACGCCTGCGAGCGCAGTTCCATAGGACGGTATGAGATGCCCGAGCCAAAAACAATTCTTGTTGTCGATGACGAAGCCCAGATACGGCGACTGCTTCGGGTGAATCTGGAGCGTGAAGGCTACCAGGTGATCGAGGCAGAAAATGGGTTGGTGGCCCAAGCGCGCCTCCGGGACTCGGAGATTGATCTGGTAATCACGGATGCCATGATGCCTAAAATGGACGGCCTCGAGCTCTACCAGTGGGCGCGGGAGCAACCGGAGCTTGTGGCTCTGCCTTTTGCTCTTATGGGGCCAACTCCTTGCCTGGCGGACGAGAACCGTGCGTATCGGGAGGAGCTCCGTCAGGCGGGCTGGAGCGGCTTGATGGGCAAGCCCTTTCACCCTCACGAGGTAATACGCTGGCTCAAAGCGATGCTCTCCTAACCCTCCATGGGACAGGGAGGGTGCCGAAGCGAGGGACGAGCGAAGGCGGGCGGGTTCGGGCGGGTTTTGGCGTTCGGGTACAATCCCCTCATGTCCTATCTAATTCGTGGCGGCCTGGTCGCCGATGGCACAGGCGGCAAGCTGCGCCGCGCTGATGTGCTGGTGGAGGGGGACTCCATCAAGGCGGTCGGGGAGGGGCTGCGGGCCGACTCCGTGGTCGAGGCGAGTGGCAAGGTGGTCTCGCCGGGCTTTATCGACACCCACAGCCACGCCGATGGGGGGCTGTTGACCAATCTCGACGCCGAGACACAGCTGCGCCAGGGGATCACGACCGCGATTGTCGGGCAGGACGGCGGCCACAACTTCCCGCTCGGGGAGTGGTTTGAGAGGCTACGCCAGACCCCACCCGCGCTCAATATCGCCAGCTTTATCGGGCATGGGACGGTGCGCGGGAAAGTGATGGGCGATGACTACAAGCGCGCCGCGACAGCAAGCGAGATTCGCAAGATGCGGGCGCTGGTGGCGCAAGAGGTACGCGCGGGCGGGCTGGGCCTGAGCTCTGGGCTGGAGTACGACCCGGGAATCTACGCCAAGACCGACGAAGTGACCGCGCTGGCGGAGCTGGCGGGCTTCTACATCAGCCATGTCCGCGACGAAGAAGAGGGGGCGCTTGAGAGCTTCGATGAGCTGATCCAGATCGCCACCGATGCCCATGTCCCGGCGCAGATCAGCCACATCAAGCTGGGGTCGTCGCCGGTGTGGGGCAAGACACACGAGGTGTTTGCGCGCATGGACATGGCCAAGCGGCGCGGGGTCTCGATCACAGCGGATGTCTACCCCTACACCTACTGGCAGAGCAGCATTATCGTCTTGCTGACCACCCGCGAGTGGGACAAGCGCGAGCTCTGGGAGAAGGCCCTCGCCGAGGTGGGGGGGGCGAAGAATATCCTGATCACCGGTTACGCCCCCCAGCCCGCGTTTATCGGCAAGACCCTGGCGCAGGTGGCGGCGGAGCAGAAGAAAGACCCGGTCACCCTGACAATGGAGCTGGTAAAAGCGGCCAATGGCGCGGTGGGCGTCGTGGTGACAGCGATGCAGGAGCGCGACCTGCATGCGTTTCTGCGCCACCCGGAGATCATGTTCTGCACCGACGGTGGCCTGCGCGGCTCGCACCCCCGTGGCGCGGGCAGCTACCCACGCATCCTGGGCAAGTACGTCCGCGAGGAGCGTGTTCTCTCGCTCGAAGAAGCCATTCGCAAGGCTAGTGCGCTCCCTGCCAGCCGCTTTGGCTTCACGGATCGCGGCGTCATCGCGCCGGGCAAGAAGGCCGATCTCGTGCTTTTTGATCCCAAGACCATCCACGACACCGCGACCACCAAAGACCCGCAGGCCAAGCCCGTGGGCCTCACTGATGTCTTGGTCAACGGGGTTCCCGTCCTGCGAAACAGCCAGCTCACCGGCTCGCATCCCGGCCGCGTCCTCAAGCCAATCTCGGATAGAATAGGCTATGCAAAATAAACCACGTGTGATCACTGAGGCGGATCAGGGCAAGGAGATTAAGCTCAGGCTTGGGGAGACCTTCACGATCCAGCTCGCCGCCAACCCGACCACGGGCTACAGCTGGTACCTGCTCACCGGACCCGCGCCCTGGACCCCCGTCTCCCGAAAGTACGTCACCGATCCGCACAAGCCCAACCTAACCGGAGTCGGGGGCAAAGAGACCTTCACCTTCAAGGCCGAGAGTGTCGGAGGCGGTTTCCTGCGGCTACTTTACCTGCGCGGCTTCGAGGAGAAAATCAATACGGACAAAGCCTTCCAAGTGCGCATCGTTGTGCAAAAGTAGCGGCAGGGTTTTTCCGGTTCAGCGGTGAACCCTAAAATCATGAAAGCAAACACACTCAATATCGGGGTGGCGACCTACACGCTCCGGAACCTACCCACCGATGCGGCGATCTCGGTGCTCCAGCGCCTCGCGATCAAGACCTGCTCGCTCAAGGACTCGCACCTGCCGATGAAGGCGACCCCCGACGAGCTCAAGGCGATTGTTGCCAAGTTCACGGCGGCGGGGATCATGCCGCTCTCCGTGGGCAATGTCGGCATGAAGGACGAGGCGAGCATGCGGGCGGCGTTTGAGTATGCCAAGGCATCCGGGGTGGGGATCATGGTCTGCGCTCCGCCCCTCAACTCGATCCCGATCCTGGACAAGCTGGTCAAGGAGTTCGATATCAAGCTCGCGCTCCACAACCACGGGCCGGAGGACAAGAACTTCCCGACCCCCTACGAGGCCTACAACGCCGCCAAGGGCTTCGACCCGCGCATCGGGCTATGTGTCGATGTGGGCCACTGCGCCCGCGCCGGCAAGGACCCCGCCAAGGCGATCCTCGACTGCCGTGACCGGGTCTACGATATCCACCTGAAGGATGTCAGCGTGGTCGCGCCCAATGGCAAGCCGATCGAGGTCGGGCGGGGCGGGCTGGACATTCCCTCGATCCTCAAGGCGCTGATCGCCATCAAGTTCACCGGCAATGTCGGCTTTGAGTACGAAAAAGACGCCAAAGACCCCGTGCTAGGCCTCGCCGAGTCTGTGGGCTATGTCCGCGGCGTCCTCAAGACCCTCTAGCCGTGTTCGGGATCTCGTCGGACAACCCCGATGTTCCCTGCCCGGACTGTCGCCGCATCCTGGTCGAGGTGCGTGGTTTTAGCCGCGCCCTCGGCCTCGATGCCGGCGTGGATACCAGTGTCGGCTACGAGAACCCTGTCCTGATGTACGGCTACGCCAGCCGGGGGGAGGAAGTCTTCATTCTCTTTGAGGTCTTCAATGCCCTGCTCGATGGAGTCCTGGGGTTCTTCCACAAGCTCAAGGCCCGGCGTCTCTGCCGCAAGCTCCTCCAAGAGGCACCCAATAGCCTCATCTGCGCCAGCTGTCTGTATGTCTACCGGCGCAAGTAGCTGGCGCGGGCTCGTTAGTCGTGATAGAGTGCTGTGTCTTATTGACAATTGTGCTTCGTTGGTGGATTTCGCACTCCGGTTTGCTTCTCCTTCTGAGTCCTCGTTGCACCACCAAAACCACGTTTAACCCACGTTTGAATCAGCCTGAACCGGCGCTATTTCTCTAAATTTTCGAGAGCTAGTCGTAGGCCGATTTTCAGGAGATTTTCTATGACTTTCGAATCCCTCGGCCTGCGTGCCGAGCTTTTGCGCGCCCTCACTGACTCCGGCTACACCGAGCCCACCCCGATCCAGGCACAGGCCATCCCCATGATTCTGGAGGGCCGTGATGTCCTCGCCGCTGCCCAGACCGGCACCGGCAAGACCGCAGGCTTTACCCTGCCGATGCTCCAGAAGCTCAGCAGTGGCAAGACCGCCGCACACCCGCGCCGCATGCCGATCCGCGCCCTCATCCTCACCCCCACCCGCGAGCTCGCCGCCCAGATCGAGGAGAGTGTGCGCACCTACGGTGCCCATCTGCCCCAGCTCCGCGCCGCCGTGGTCTTTGGCGGTGTCAAGATCGGGCCGCAGATCACCACCCTCAACAAGGGGGTCGATATCCTGGTCGCCACCCCCGGCCGCCTTTTAGACCATATTAGCCAGCGCACGGTCAATATCAGCCAGGTCGAGATCCTTGTCCTGGACGAGGCCGACCGGATGCTGGACATGGGCTTTATCCGCGACATCAAGAAGATTCTCTCCCTGATGCCCCACAAGCGCCAGAACCTGCTCTTCTCTGCCACTTTTTCCAATGAGATCAAGGATCTCGCCGATGGCCTGCTCGATAGCCCCGTTCGGGTCGAGGTGCCGCGGGAGAACCTGGAGAGCGAGCTGGTGACCCAGTGCGCCTACCTGGTCTCCAAGGAGAGCAAGCGTGAGCTCCTGGAGCACCTGCTCGCCACCGAGCTCAAGGGCCAGGCGCTGGTCTTTACCCGCACCAAGCACGGGGCCGACCGCCTCTGCAAGCAGCTGGTTCGGGGCGGGACACAGGCCGCTGCGATCCACGGCGACCGGAGCCAGCCGCAGCGCACCCGCGCCCTCGCAGACTTCAAGGCGGGGACCATCCGCGTCCTGGTTGCCACCGATATCGCGGCCCGTGGCCTGGATATCGACCAGCTTCCCTTCGTGGTCAACTACGAGCTGCCCAATGTCCCGGAGGACTATGTCCACCGCATCGGGCGCACGGGCCGCGCGGGTGCCCTAGGTCAGGCAGTCTCTCTGGTGAGCGCCGACGAGCGTGCCTACGTGACGGCCATTGAGAAGCTGATCTCCAAGAAGATCGAGCGCAAGGTGCCCGTAGACTTCACGCCCTCCGTCGTGGAGACCGAGGAGACCCCGACCGCACCGCCGCACCGGAGCCAAGGCCAGCGTAGCCAGAACCAGCAGCCCCGCCAGTTCCCACGCCCGAAGTCACTGGGCGGCAGCTCTAGCGCGGGCGGGAGCAGCGAAGGCCGACGCTCCGCCGGGAGCCGCAACTTCGGTAGCGGCCGGCGCAGCTACTAGTTCGCTCGCCCCTGTTTTGGATCGCTCCCATGAACGGGAGCGTCTCGCTGTCGTCGCAAGCTCCGACACGAAGGGCTCCGCCCATAACCGCGTTTACGCGGGGTCGGCATGGGCGAAGCCCTTTGTGTCCGAGGCACGAGGACAGTAAGACGCCCCCGTTCATGGGAGCGATCTAAAACAGGGCCCATTTTTTTATAGGTCCTGGTACTCGGGAGGAAGCGTGATCTTATGGCGCGTGATGAGCTGCGTTGCTTGCTCGTGGTAGGAAAACGCCTCCCGCGGCTCACGGAGCTGATGGAGCGCATGCCCAATGAGTAAAAGGGTCAAGGCCGACTCGTGCTCCAGAAACCCTGCCTCTCGGTGGAGGTTCTCAAGAATAGGGAGCGCTTTCTGCGGCTGACCCGCAAGAAGCAGGTGCCGTGCGTAGTCACGCTCGCGGTACTTCGCCTCACCATAGCTATAAGCGTCCTCCGATGCTAGCTTAACGGCGTGGCGGGAGCGTGTTAGAGCGAGATCGGACTGCCCCTCTTGTGCTAAGTAGTTTGCCTGGATACTAGAAAGCCAGGCGTGGATACTAGGCAGAGCCGAGTAGTCTTGCCATTGGTCTAGGAAAGCGACGGCGGCACGAGGACCTTTTCGGGCTGCTTCGATGGCGGCGAATGCCACAATGCCTCTTGTCTGGCAGGCTTCAATCCTGGTACCTGCTGCTTTAACAAGCTCAATCGAGGCACGTGCTTGGACTTCGGCCATACGTACCTGTTGCTGCAGAAACAGTGTGTCATAGCCCTGAGCCCCCCAGATTCCTGCTTGGGCGGCGAGGCTTCCTGTTAGATCCCTCTGTCCCAGCTCGGCATGGCGTGCCGCGATATACCAGGAGATCAGGGTGTTGTTGGGAGCCAAGCTAAGGAATGTCATCTCCGTGTGGAGAGCGATCAAGGAAGAGTAGTCCAGCGGAAGTGGCTCTTGCTCGATAAAGCCGCGTGTGGTGAGGTGAAGTGTCTCATCGAGCGAGGCACCTAGTGCGTAGCAGAGGGCGTGGAGCTTCTGACCATCGGGCCAGCGCTCGCCCCGCTCCCAGCGGGAGAGCATCTCCCGAGTGACACCGGCGGCCCGTGCGGCGTCTTCCTGGGTGACTCCCGAGCGAAGCCGTAGCGCTCGCAGGAGCTCGCCGCCACTGAGCTTTCGTAGGCCTGGGGGTTCCTCGTGCTGGTAGAGAGCGGCGCGTGGTGTGTCTAGCTGGCGCCGGAGTACTGCCGCTTCGTGTGCGGTGACCTCAAGGACATTGAGCGTGGTGCTGAGCTCCTGCATGGAGGGGCTCTGGATACCGCGCTCCCAGCGCGAGAGGGTGGACTTGTGAATCCCACAGCGGAGGGAGAGCGCTCCGAGGGAGAGACCGCGCCGGAGACGCCACTGCTGGAGCTGTTGCCCAATGGTTAGTGTGTCTGAAGACAATACCACGGTCTCACATTATAGCGAAAATCATGCCTACTGGCAAAAAAGTGTTGCGACTTTGGTTCCCCCCCTTGAATGCTCGGCAGAGTTTCTTTAGGATGCGGGGAATAGGATCCTATACCCCATGAAATATCAATCCCTCTTCCTCACGGCACTTGCGCTTGTCGCATTGCCTATCTCGTCTTTTGGACGCTCCGTCTCCGCTCGGCAGGCCACGGCGCAAGATGCCAGTGACACGGTCGATGTGATCTACCGCTGTCGCTACATCCGCTCGGCGAGTGCGCTGACCATGCTCACCGCACTCTTCCCCGCCGACCAGCTCAAGGCCGTTGTGGGACCGGAGCCCTACTCTCCCCGCATTGAACAGGCAGCGACCTCCAATGGCTCCCAGGTGACCGCGGTCAAGACCTTGGCGGAGACCGAGGCGGGGCTGGTCTCTCACGACATCATCCTCTCGGGCAAGCGCGCCACTGTCGACCGGGCTATGGCGCTCTTGGAGAAGGCGGATCACCACCGCAAGCAGGTGAAGCTCAATGTCAAGATCGCGGACATGGACCTGGAGAAGCTACTGGACCTGGGGATCAAGTGGAACTGGGCGCCCAACTTTACCGTCTCCGAGAAGGGTGAGTCGGCGACCAGCGCCACGGGGATCGCGCCCCACAAGTTCAGTGTCGGCAACTGGGTGCACACCCCCGAGTTCATCAACGCTGCGCTCTCGTCCAATACCCAGAACAACACCGTACGCCTGCTGGCCCAGCCCAATATCTCCCTCCTCGACGGCGAGCGTGGCTTCATTCTGATCGGTGAGCGCATTCTCTTCCCTAAGATCGTCTCCTACTCGTCGGTGGGCCTGCCGATCTACGACAAAGAGGAGGTACGCACCGGTATCTACATCCAGGTCGCAGTACAGATGTCCGACCACGGGGACATGACCCTCTCGGTCTATCCGCAAGTCTCGGTGATCTCTGGATTTTTGGACATCAACGGCACCAAGTACCCGGAGATCAACACCCGTGAGGAGCAGACCACGGTGCGCATCAAGGACAAAGAGACCCTCGTGATCGGTGGCCTCCTGCGTGAGGACGAGATCACCAAGATGACAGCCGTGCCCGGCCTCTCAAAGATCCCGGTCTTTGGCGAGCTCTTCAAGAACCGCTCGACCTCGCATGTCAAGAGCGACCTGGTCATCACCATCACTCCGGAGACGATCGACGACGACGAGACGGGGACGATCGTTAAGAAGTAGCGCTGCTAGAGGCTCTGGTACTCAGGAGGGAGAGAAAGGCGGTGCCGGGCGAGGGACTCCATCGCCTGCTCTCGGTAGGTGAGTGCCTCACCGACCTCTCCTACTGCGTAGAGGGCCTTGGCAAAGAGGAAGCAGGTCGGGCCACTCTCCTGCTTGGGGAGGGCACTGGAATCCTGAAGGCTCTGAAGAACCTCCAGCGCCCGCCTTGGCTCTTTGGCGAGAAGCAGGTGCCGTGCGTAGTCGCGGTGGCGGTAGGCTCCCTCTTTGGGATCGTTGCTCTCGTTGCTGATGAGCTTCCGGGCGGCATCAGAGCGCTGGAGCGCACTCGTAATTTCCCCCGCTCGAAGCAAATAGTCCGCCTGAATACTGTAGACCCAGGCACGCAGGTGGATGATGGTAACAAGACCCAGCCAACTCTCCAGGAACCGGACTGCGGCTAGGGGGCCACTCTGGCGCGATTCGACCTCGGCCTGAACGAGGATTCCTCGGAGCTGGGATGCGCCTAGAAAGCCACGACAATCTTGCATCAGGCGCATCGTTTGCTGCCCGAGGCGGGAGGCAGATCCCAAGTTTCCCTGGTGCCAGAGATTGTAGCCCAATGTTCCCCAGATCGCTGCCTGGATGAGCTGTAGACGAAATGGGTCTCCTCGATCAAGCTCTGCAAACCGGGCGGCGATGTGCCAGTTGGCAAGCTCCAGCTTCGGCGAGGTGGTGTCGTAGGCGAGCGCAAGATGGATTTGTAGGAGCGCGGGCCTCTCTAGTGGGAGTGGCTCTTGCTCGATAAAGCCGCGTGTGGTGAGGTGAAGTGTCTCATCGAGCGAGGCGCCTAGTGCGTAGCAGAGGGCATGGAGCTTCTGACCATCGGGCCAGCGCTCGCCCCGCTCCCAGCGGGAGAGCATCTCCCGAGTGACACCGGCGGCCCGTGCGGCGTCTTGCTGCGTGACTCCCGAGCGTAGGCGTAGCGCGCGCAAGAGCTCGCCGCCACTGATCTGTCGCATCCCGGCGGGTTCCTGATGTCGGTAGAGCACCGCCCGTGGGGCATCGAGCTGTTGCCAGCAAGCCGCCCGCTCTTGGGCAGAGACCTCCAGTGCCTTAAGGGTATCGTCGAGCTCCCGTGTGGAGGGGAGCTGGATACCGCGTTCCCAGCGGGAGAGGGTGGACTTATGAATCCCACAGCGGAGGGAGAGCGCTCCGAGGGAGAGACCGCGCCGGAGACGCCACTGCTGGAGCTGCTGCCCAACGGTCGGCGCATCTGAGGCCAGTATCACGATCTCGCATTATAGCGAAAAGTATGCCTTTCTACAAAAGCGTTGCGATTTTGGTTCCATCTCTGGCTGTGCGGACACAGGGACGGTACCTTGCAAGCGAGAGTTCAAGAAGGCTCTAAGAGGTTTGAGGAATAGAATCATGAAGACTACGAATCTTGTTTTGCCCGTATTGCTGGTCAGTGTTGCTTTGCCGGTCGGTATTTCCGCAAGGAATACTCCACAACAAGAGGTAATCGCTAAGATAAATGCTTACAGAGCAACTAAAAAAGCTCAAGCACTTGTATCTGATGATGTGCTAAATAAGTCAGCGCAGTTATATGCTGATGTGCTTTCTAAAACAGATAAGACAGGCCACACTGTAGAGATGACGACGCCTAACGGTAAGACATGTAAGACTTTTGAAGAAAGAACAGGTATCGCAGCAATCGAGCTTGCAGGAGGGGATCTTAAAAAGAACTATCAGTTCTCCTATGTGAATACTGCTGCGATTAAGGCTAAGGCTCCAGAACGGTTCTGGGTGAATCTAAAGCTTGGAGAGATCTTGGCTTATGGTCAAGCGACACCCGATGCTGCTGTGGAGGGCTGGAAAAAATCGGTCCAAGGGCACAATGAAAATATGTTAGATCCAAGCTGGACGCACATAGGAGTCGGCATCTCGAAGCGACCGTCAGGGGGCTTTAACTGGGTGGTGGTCTTTGGGACGCCCAACCCTGATGCAAAGGCGATGATAGCGCTCGATGGGACTTTTGAGGGGAAGCCCATGCCCGAAAAATTTCAGTACTACACCAAGTACGTGAAGAAGCCCTAGGAAGGGATGGGCATGGGAAAAGATACACACCTACATGTCTATCCCTACCTATGCTCCTAAGCCACCGCATAGCTCTGGAGCACTCGGGGAACGACAAGACGAGCACCGCCAGTTCTCACGGACTTCCGCTGTGCCACTAGCGAGCGGCTCAAAAAGCATGCTAGGGTTTTGAGCTCGCCCAGGCAGGGAAGGGCGAGCTCTCCTAAAGCTTCAGGTGCTATGCCAAGCAGTTGGTTCGAAAGGAACTATTGGGCGAATGAAACATATCGGCTCTATTTTGGGGGTAGCTGGTCTGCTTGTCGTAATGAGTGCCTCACGGCCTGCCAAGGCGCAAGGCAATAACGAACTGATTGACGCGATTGCAGGCGAGATCAATCGTGTGCGAGCCCGGCCTGACAAGGTCGCTAGCGAGTTGAAGGGACAGAAGGAGGCTCTCATTGCCGCTCGGGTTAAGGTCGGAGATTCAAAGGAAGATGCAACAAAGGCAATCGAAAGCTGCATTTTAGACTTAGAAAACATCCCCACCAAATACGATAGGCTAGAAAAAATTTACCTGGATGGGACGTTGACGAGTACTGCACAATTCTTTGCAGACTCACGAGAGCCCAGTAAACCTGCCTCCTCCCGACAAATCTATGCCAAGATGCTAAAGGGCGGCTACAGGCCTCCTCTGCCTCTGCCTATCTCTAAGGACTCTTTTGAGGAGATCTTATTGACTCTCCCGAGTAAGGGAACCAACAGCGAGAAAGCCAAAGAGATTATACAGGACCTCCTCATCGACGGGGGAGCCTCAAACATTAGCTCCGGCTATCTGCGCCGTTGCTTTATTCTGGACTATAGGCTGGTAAGTATTCCTCCGAAACAAGCCGCTTATCGCGTGGTTTTCGCGGGTATCGGCGTAAAGGGAGAGTCCCTTCGCATTCAGTATCTAGTTAGACCACGATGAAAAAAGCAATAATACAATGAAAAAAGACGTAAATCTAGGAATGTTATGTGGGGCAGGTCTGCTCTTTGCAGCAGCGGCTCATGCCCAGCAAATCGACGACAACAACTCACCACCGCCGCCGCGCCCGCTGGACCGGGATCGCTTGGCTAAGGCGATCATCGAAGAGATCAATATCGCTCGCGTACACTCCAAATCGGTCTCCGACTCGATTGAGCAGCAGCGCAGCGCCTATATCACCCAGCGCACCAAGCAGATCGCTAAGCCGGACTCGGAGAAGGTGGCTGCTGAGTCTATCGATACCTGCCTCACCGATATGCGGATCCATGTGGGAAGCGCCGGTCTACCGGAGCTGAAGACCGCTCCCAAGGGGATGCTCTTTGCCCAGAAGTGTATCGATACAATGCCCGACGATAAAAAAATCGTCTGGTTTGATATGGTAAAGGGCTGGGAGGCGGAGGGTAACCGCCGCCGCTCCATTGAGGACATTAAAGCCAACGGGACTCCCTGGCGCGAGCTGATCGTCCCGATCCCCACCTATGTCCCCAAGCCGCCGCGTGGCTGGGCTGACGAGGTGGATATCGCTCGACGGCTCGTCCTTGACAACCTCATTGACTGGGATCACTACACGGCGATGGTTCAGGAGATGCGCTTCTTCCATCGGCAAGTCCTTCTGGACTTCCGTTGCAAGCTCAACATAAGCGCGAGGTTTAAGGACATGAAGCGTGAGTGGAAGTACATCGGAGTGGGGGTCGGCAAGACCGTTGTCCGTATCCAGCTGGGAACCTAGGGCAGTAGAAACAGCCGCCCCTCGGAGTCCCCGAGGGAGAGCTGGAGGCCGGGCATATTGGGGCTCTCGTCGCGGACGGGGGCCTCTTTTCCTGTCTCTTTGCTGACCTCGCGCACACTCTCCAGTGGGGCATCGAAGACCACGGTGGGCCAGGCGGAGTAGGCGAAGCGGTAGTTCTGCAAGAGCACCGCGCGGCGGCCGTCTCTGTGGCGAAACGCCCCGACCAGATAGTCCCCGGGGGGATCGACACGGTCTCGCTTGAGGTCCAGAATCCCCGAGCCCTTGAGCGCTTCAGCGGGCGTGTCCGTGGGGGTGACTCGGTAGACCCCGGTGCTGGTGAGCTGCATCAGAGTGGGAGCGAGGGCGCGTAGCTCGGCGTTGAGGCGCTGGGCGTGCGCGTAGTGGCGGGTCTTGGTGCCATCGGCGGCGATAATCGCGCCGCCCTTGGGAAACTCATCGCCCTGGGGAGTGAAGTAGCAGAAGTACAAGACGCCCTTGGCACCGTAGGCCAGCGATGCATAGACCTGCCAGCGGAGCTGCGACTCGGTGGGGTCGGTGTGGGGGCCGTAGGGCATGGTGTTGAAGAAGTTCCAGAAGGGAATCCCCGCCGCCAGCGACTGCTCCCGCATCACCGCCAGGTTCTCACAGTACTTATCGCGGCCATCGCGCTCCGGCCGGAAGATCGGGTAGTGGTCCATGGAGAGGACGGCGGGCCGGACGGTCTCGATAAACTGCTTCACGTGGGTGGCGTAGTCCGGCGCCCCCAGCTGCGCGGGCGAGGCGTAGTTGGGGAAAAGATTGACGTAGGCCAGCTTACCCGGGTGCGCCTTGGCAATCGCCTCCGCGCGCGCCTTGAGCTTGGGAAACTCCGTCGCACTGGGCTCGTCTTGGAGCGCGTAGCCCCAGAGGTTCGGGTCGGTAGGGAACTTTGTGGGATCGTCGCCTTGGGGCCAGAGAATCCCCTTGAGCTTGTACTTTTTCAGCAGGGCAAAGAGCTGCGCGACGGGCTCTTTCTGGAACCCCGCCAGCACGAGATTAAAGCCCGCGTCGGCGAGCCACTTATAGTGCGTGTCGGTGCGCGGCGGGTCTACCCAGAGCCCAATGGCAAATCGATCTTGAACAAACGGCATTGTTTTTCTCCACCCGCACGGTGAGCGTGGGGCTATGGGGCGCTTCGCGCCGCCTCCCTCGTGCCTCGGTCGGGTTTTTATTTGAGGACGCGGGCGAGGAACTCTCTTGTGCGGGGCTCTTTGGGGGTCTCGAAGAGCTGCTCGGGGGGGCCTTCTTCGAGGATCTTTCCGGCATCCAAAAAACACACCCGGTGCGCGACTTCTTTGCAGAAGCCCATCTCGTGGGTGGCGACCAGCATCGTGCGGCCTGTCTTGGCGAGGTCGCGGAGCACCTCGAGCACCTCGCCGACTAATTCGGGGTCCAGCGCTGAGGTGGGCTCGTCAAAGAGCAGGACGGCGGGCTGCATGGCGAGCGCACGGGCGATTGCGACCCGTTGCTGCTGGCCGCCGGAGAGCTGTGCGGGGAGCTTGTCAGCGTGCTCGCTGAGGTGCACCTGCGCCAAGAGCTCCCGGGCTTTTTTCTCCGCCGTGGCCTTGTCGAGCTTGCGGACTTTCTGGGGCGCGAGGGCGACATTTTGCAGCGCGGTGAGGTGCGGAAAGAGATTGAAGCGCTGAAAGACCATCCCAATCTGCTGGCGCAGCGTGTTTTCGTCGTGGTCGGTCTTCCCCTGAAACGTCACTGTCCCACCGCTGGGAGTCTCCAGGCGATTGAGGCAGCGCAGGAGTGTCGACTTGCCCGAGCCGCTCGCCCCGATCAGCCCGATCACCTCGCCCTCCTTCACCGCGAGCGAGATGCCTCGCAAGACCGGGGTCTGCCCAAAGGATTTCTCCAAGTTCTGAATGTCCAGCAGTGTCGCGCTCATGCCGGAATTATAGCAGAGCGGAACTCAGAAGGGGGAAATGGGGTTTAAGACCCGGTATAACACAACTATGGCTGGAACGAATCCCTACGCGGCACCGGTTTCTTACGAGAAGCCCAAGCAACCCTACAAGCTGACGATCCTCATGGACGGCGAGAAGCACGAGTTTACGATCAATCCGTCGTCATTGCCTATGGGCGACAATGGCCTCCCCGGCTCGATCCTCGATATCTGCGATGGCCAGGGGCTCCCGCTGGAGCACACCTGCGGCGGGGTCTGCGCCTGCTCGACCTGTCATATTGTTGTGAAAGAGGGCTGGAGCTCGCTCAACGAGGCCACCGAGGACGAAGAAGATCAGCTCGAAGAGGCACCCGGCCTGACCCTGCGCTCACGCCTGGGCTGCCAGTGCGTCCCCAACGGCACCCAAGACGTGGTTGTCGAGGTGCCCGGCTGGAACCGAAACGCCGTCAAAGAGACGCCGCACTAGCACCTGGATGGGGCATCCCCCCGTTGGGGCATCCCCCCGGCGGCACCACCGCCGACCCCCTTCGCCTGAAACCCAACTTCGTTGGGGCGAAGGGGGTTGGGGGCTTCCTTAATCCCCTTCGCAGCGACGAAGGAGTGAAAAGGCGAAGGAGCGAAAAGGCGAAGGGGGTCGCGAGCGGTGCGAGCGGGGGGATGTAAGTAGGGCGGTGCCGCCGGGGGGATGCGCGATAAAATACCCCATGCAAAGTGGGCAAGAGCGTTGGGCGTTGGCGGATTCCGGGATTGCGTGGACGATTGAGGGCACGAAGGGGCTGCCTCACCACGACCATGTGGAGCTGAGTGGGCGACGGCTGAGCGCGATCCTGCGCTACGGAGTGGACGAAAAGCGCCGCTTGGTCCTGAGCCGCGAGGTGATCTGGCCGACCCTGCGGCTCAAGCGCGACGATGTCCGGGGCTATCTCAAGCGCGAGTGGGGCAATGAGATCATCCCGCCCATTCGGATCGAGGGAATTCCTCTGATCCCCGGCCCAGTCCGCGAGATTCGCCACTGGGAAGGACGGCTGACTGTCACCCACATGCCGCTGGATGGGATCGCGGTCCAGCGCCATCTCTTCCCCTGCGAGGACAAGCCCGCGCTGCTGGAGCGCTGGAGTATCATCAACTTTAGCGAGGCCCCCATCAGCCTGGAGTGCCACCTCGAAGAGAACGGGGAGACCGTGGCCTGCTACGACGGCGAGGCGGTGGTGAGCCTGAAGGTGGTCGAGGGCAACACGCTCCTGGTGCGTCCCGGCGAGTTTGGCAACATCACGCTTGCGTTTCTCGCCCATAAGAAAAATACAGCCCTGCCCGCCATCAATGTCCACGACGAGGCCGTGGCACGGGGGCGGCGCTGGAAGGCGCTGGACGAGAGCATGCGTCTCACGACCCCCGATCCGGTGATCAACCAGGCCTTTACCTTTGCCAAGTGGCGCGCCGCCGAGAGCCTGTTTGAGACCAAGATGGGGCTGGTGCACTCCCCCGGCGGGGGGCGCTACTACGGCGGGGTCTGGGCCAACGACCAGGCTGAGTACGCCAATCCGTTCTTTGGCTATCTGGGCGACTCGCTCTGCCATGAGGCGTCGATGAACGCCTACCAGGAGTTCGCCGCCGAGCTGACCTCCAGCTACCGGCCCCTGCCATCGTCGTTTGAGGTCGAGGGCGATGTGGTCTGGCGGCAGTGTGGCGACCGGGGCGATGCGGCCATGATCGCCTCGGGGGCGAGCCGCTACGCGCTGGCGAGCGGGGACCATGAGGCGGCGCAGAAGCTCTGGCCACTGATTGTCTGGTGCCTGGAGTACTGCCGCCGCAAGACCGACACGCGCGGCATCGTGGTCTCCGACACCGATGAGCTGGAGGGGCGCTTCCCGACCGGCGATGCCAATCTCTCGACATCGTGCCTGGCCTACGATGGCTACCGCCGCGCTGCCGACCTCGCCCGAGAGCTGGAGCATGAGGCGCTCACCACGCAGTACGACGAGGCCGCCGATGCGCTGGCGCTCGCGATTGAGCGGCACTTTGGCGCGGAGGTGGAGGGCTTTACAACCTACCGCTACTACGAGGGCAACACGACCCTGCGCGCCTGGCTCTGCCTGCCGCTCGTGATGGGGCTCGCCCCCCCCGCCCCCGCAAGCGGGGGAGCTAGCCGGCGCGACGGCACGATCGCTGCCCTGCTCTCTCCACGGCTCTGGACCGACGATGGCCTGGCGACCGAGTCCGGGGACACGGTGTTCTGGGACCGGGCGACCCTCTACGGCCTGCGCGGGCTCTTCGCCACGGGCGCGACCGAGCAGGCGCTGGAGAAGCTCACCGCGTTCTCCAAGCGCCGCCTGCTGGGCGAGCATGTCCCCTACGCGGTCGAGGCCCACCCCGAGGGAAGCCAGGCCCACCTCTCCGCCGAGAGCGCCCTCTACTGTCGCGTCATTACGGAGGGGCTCTTTGGGATTGTCCCGCGTGGGCTGGACCGCTTTGATGTCAACCCGCGCCTCCCGGAGGGCTGGGACGCCATGTCGCTGACTCTGGCGGGCTTTGGGGGGCGCTGGGAGATTCAGGTCACGCGTACCGCCGAAGGGATTTCAACAAATCTCTCTAAAATTGGCCTATAATGAGGGCATGCGATACTTTACAAACTACGTTTTGGCTGTGGGAGCACTGGCCCTGCTCACAGGCTGTGGAGGCGTCTCGCCTCTGGAGGCAGCTCCGGTGACAACGGAGCGTGGTCAGGACACGACGGTGGAGGGGACGGGGACGGTTCGCTCTATCACGCAGTATGTTGGTGGGAAGCCCTCCCCGATCAAGAAGTGGGTGATCCAGGGACCGACCGGTACGCGCTACATGCTCACCACGGCCCCAGACTCCAGCTTCTACACGGATGGGCTCGTGGTGAAGTTCAAGGTTGAGGTCCTCAGCTCCACAATGGCACCCGATGGCTACGGCCTGCCGGTTACCTTGGTGGAACTAACCAAGCTCTAAACCAAAAGCGGGGTAGGCGGTTTCCCGGGCAGCCCACCGGTGGGTTTGAGAGAGGTGCTCTATGCGTTTCTGGCCCATTCTTGTCGGGGTGCTCCTGCTCTTTGGCACGCGTCCCGCAGGCGCACAGTCCCTCGCGGCCCCGCCGTATGTACGGCAGTGGAGCTGGTTTAGTCGGGGAGGAGCCGAGGTCTTTGCGGTGGAGAAAAGCCGTGTCTACTACACCTCTCGCTCTGGTGTGGGGGCACTGGAGCTGGCCACGGGGAAGCTACTCTGGGGGAGCCTACTGGGGAAGTGGGTCCAGGCCGCTCTCCTCCACCAGGAGACTCTCTTTGCGCTGGCTCCCAATGAGAACCCCTGTGCTCTCTATGCCGTCCACGCGAGCACGGGGAAGTCACGCCTGCTGGTTTCCTTTCCACACCGGGCCACCACACTGGCGCACGATGCCAACTCTCTCTATGTACTAGACGAGCACGGAAAGCTCTGGGCAGTCTCCCCCTTGACCGGGAAAGTTCTCTGGAGCACGGCATTGGTAGCCAAGAGTGGACGCCGCTCGTTCTCTGCCAATCTCCTCTGCACAAAAGATAGCCTCTACGTGGGGCTGAGCGATGTGGGGGAGATCGGGCTGGACTCAAAGACAGGAAAGGTTCGCTGGAGCCGCAAGGCCGAATATGCCCACCTCTACCCTGCACTTCCGTATGGCGATACGGTTATCACACGCTTCGCGGGCCTTCAGCGGACCGATATTCGGACCGGGAAGATTGTCTGGAAGAAGACACTGGAAGCGTGGAATTTTGCTCTGATCGACGATGTTCTAATTCTGCAAACACTAAGCGCATTTCAAGGATACCAAGCAAGCACTTGCGTACCCCTCTGGCACTACCCGACCACTCCGCGCGAGTTCTCATTAGAACAAGGTCTCTCGCTTGGGAAGAGTGTTCTTCTCCACGAGCGCACGGAGGAGAATCCAGTGGCGGCCTTACTCACCAGCACGGGCAAGGAGCTTTGGAAAGAGCCGACTCCCTTCACGGGAACCCCCGTCTACGCCGAGTCGGGCCGCGTGATCACAGATGATGGCTTCTGTATCCGGGGTTACACTCGGGGGACGCCTCCCTCTCTCCCTGCCACAGAGCCGGAGAAGAAGGCACTCGCCGAGCGTCTGGCCTCACACTTTGAGCAGATTGACAACCGGGAACGCAAGCTTTTGGAGCGGCTCAAGCCCTACACCTTCCCCCCCTTTCTGGCGCACTATCTGGATTGGGCAAGACGCTACGATGCCAAACGCGATAGCGCGGAGAGCCAAGCCTACTACAGCCTCATCATGGATGCGCGTCCTTACTTGCTCTCCCTCTGCGAGAAAGAAAACACCGAGGCAATGGTGGCGGGCTGGAAGAGCCTCGGCGCGAAGAGTAGCTGGCGCAGGGAGCTGGAGAGTGTGCTTCAGGAGAAAGGCGACCCGGCAGGCTATGTCCCGATTCTCGTTGCCAGCCTGAAGACGCAGCCACAGACGCGGCACGATGACAGTGCGGCCCTCTCCGCTGTCGCGCACTCATCGCATTCTGAGGCAGTGGCGTTTCTGATCGAAGCACTGCGTGATCCCAAAGCTCCCCCCGACTGGCGCCGGGAGGCATTTCGCCACCTTGCGGGAACGGGCGGTGTCGCCGGGGCAGCCGCCGTACGGGAGGCTCGGGCAAAGCGCGTCCCACGTAAGCCCTGGTACGAGCGCCTGGAGCTAAGCAAGTTAGAGCCAGAGGAGCTTGTCGCCACCAAGAAAGATACCAAAGGTCGCACGTGGCTCCTCTTTCACAGCGCGATCCTGGGAAACCGGAACGATCTGTTTCTCGTGGAGAAGCGAAAGGCGGGCACTTGGGGGACGCCGCTCTTTACGGGGATCGCAACAGAGGACCGAGACAGACCAAGTGCCTCCCGGCGATTCTCTGGCATCCCTACCCGCAGCAAGTTTGTCAAAACGGAGTGGATCAAGCGCCTCCCCGACGACCCGACCCTTCGCAGAGATAGCGATGGCGATGGCCTGACTGATCTTGTCGAGCAACGCTTGGGGCTGAGTCCCAAGAACGCCGACACGGATGGCGATGGCCTGCGCGACGGAGTCGATCCTTGTCCCAATGTGGCACCGCGTCCCCTCGACGATACGGAGAAAATCCTGGCTGCCTGCGTGGAAGCCTACTTCTTTGCCTTCCACTGGGACACCCCGAGTCTTTTTTCCCTGTACGGGGTGACTCCCTTTGAGCTCTATGGCTCTTCTGGGGTCGCCCTCTGGCACGCTTCTGGTGAGATGAATCCTCTCTTCTCCGTCTATGAAGGAGGTGTCAATCTGATCAATTTCTATGCCCCTGGAGAAGAGAGCAAACAAAAGAGAGAGCGGGTTGCCTATAGCGCCGATCGTCAGAGCGCACGCGTGATGATCTCTCGCTACGCGGGTGGCCTGGATGGGGATACGAGTGAGGTGTTCCTGAAAAAAATCGAGGGCGAGTGGTTTGTCGTGGACTTCCAGTTGCGCTTGGTCTCGTGAGGTATTGCATGCGTTTTGGATCCATCATCGTCGCTCTTCTTCTGCTCTTGGGCGCTCGCTCCGCAGGCGCACAGTCCCTTACCGCCCCGCCGTTTGTGCGCCAGTGGACCCAGTTTCTGGGGGATGGTGTCTCTGTTATTGCGGGTGAGAAAGGGACGCTCTACTACAAATCTTGGCAAGAGGTTGCTGCCCTCGACCTCGCGACCGGGGGGAAGAAGTGGAGCTGCCTCGCGGGGCAACGGGTTGGCTCTACCTGCCTGCGCACGGGTACGCTCTACGCGCTGGTGGCGGGAAAGGACCTCTACGCCATCGACGCAGGTACGGGAAGCTCCCGGCTCCTCCAGCACTTTCCGCTGGAAATCCAGCAGCTAACCCAAGACCCAGAGCAGCTCTATGCACTCGATGCGCGTGGGGCACTCCATGCGCTCTCGCCGCGCACCGGCCAGGTTCTCTGGAGCACAGTGCTCGTGTCGCCGCTAAAGCCGGATACCGTCAGTGTCGTGCTGGCGGCCACGCGCGATGGGGTCTATGTGGGAATTGATGTGAAGGGGAAACGGGGAGAGGAGCTCGGGATTGCCCCCGAGAGTGGCAGGGTTCTCTGGCGACGCGGGGTATCTTTTCCAGAGCTCTATAGCCACGCCGTTATTGAGGGGGGTGTGGTGTTCTTTGGGGAAAGGCCGCGTCGCCTCCAGGCACGCACCGGCAACGTGGTCTGGACCGCCCGAGGCTACTTGGCTGCGGGGCCGGTGCTTGGCAATGTCTGGCTGACGAGCAGGTGGGACGCCACACAGGGCCACGATCTTGCGACCGGCAAGCGGCTCTGGAAGAGCCCGGTTGCCTACGGCGATATCCTCAGTAGCTGTAGCGATGGGCAGAACCTACTCATCGAGGCCATGAACTACTCTCCGACAGTACAGGGCACCTACTGCCTCTCGCGGGAAGGCAAGCTACGCTGGCAAGCCGACAAGCCCTTCACCGGAGCCCCGATCTACGCCGACCAGAACTCTATCGTCACCTACGACCAGAGTGAGAACCGCCTCATGGGCTACGTCCCCGGTGCGCTCCCCCGGCTTCCGGCAGCTGCAGCAGGGAAAAAAGCAATGGCGGAGCGGCAGGTTGCCCAGTTTGAGACCCTGGATGCAGCCGAGCGCCAGCAGCTAGAGAAGCTCAAACCCTACAGTGCTCGGGCGTTTCTGCCCCGGTACTTGGAGCTGGCAAAGCATCGCATCCAAAACCTAGATACCTACCTGCTCGCGTTCTGCGAAAAAGAGAATACCGCGGCACTCTTAGGGTTGTGGAAACAGGGCGGTGGGGAGGCCGCCGAGCGTGCCTTGCAAGCCAAGGGGAACCCGGATCTCTACATCCCCGTCTTCCTCCAGAAGCTCCTCACGTACCCTCGGAAGCCCCGGTCGGAGGGGATGCAAAGCGAGTATCTGCTCTCTGTTATTGCGCACTCATCGCACCCAGAAGCAGTGGCCTTTCTGCTCAGCGCCCTGCGCGATCCCAAAGCCCCGCGAGAGTGGCGTACCGAGGCATTTCAGCATCTGGCAGGTACGGGTGGAGCCGAGGGGGTCGCTGCCGTACGAGCCGCACGGGCCAAGTCCGGCCCTTGCAAGCCCTGGTACGAGCGCATCAACTTCGATAAGCAGAACATCGTCAGCACTCAGCAAGACACCAAGGGGCGCACCTGGATGCTGTTCTACAGCAGTATCCTGGGCTACGGCACGGCCTTGTTTATGGTCGAAAGGCGCGGCACCGAGTGGGGCACTCCGCTTTTTACCGGAATCGGGACGACGGGGCGCGACGAGTTTCCTAAGACCTTCCGTGGGATTCCCCTCGACAAACTCCTGGCGTCCGAGTGGATCAAGCTCTTCCCAGACGATCCTACGATTCGCAAGGACACGGATGGCGATGGGCTCACGGACTTAGCCGAAGCGCGTCTGGGGACCGATCCTAAGAAAGCCGATACCGATGGCGATGACCTCCGTGATGCGGTCGATCCCTGCCCGCTCGTCGCGCGGCGTCCGCAGGGCGACACCGAGCAGATCCTCGCTGCCTGCATCGAGGCGTGGCTTTTCGCCCAGGAGAACCAGGCAGACCCCGTGATTGTCTCCACGACGGACACGATCCCCTTCGAGGTCTACAGCAACGAGGGGCAAGTGCTGTGGGAAAAACGGGGGAACTCTCTCTGGCGCTCGCGCGTGGGGATCTACCGGATAGGCAACGTCTTCCTCGACTTTAAATCCCCGGATGGCCCCACGGGGCAACGCATCGTTTATGGGCCCGACCGCCAAACTGCACAGGTTGTCCTCTTGCCCGACGATGGCAGCTGCATCATGGGCCATGGTACGTTCACCCTCAAGAAAATCGACGGCGAGTGGTTCGTCGTGGACTGGCAAAAGCTCTCTGCGACGTGGTGGTTACGCTAAGGGACTGGGTTGGGTGAGGTATCATGGAAGGCGCTATGCTTACCCTTGACGCCGCCTACCTGGCTCCCAATGTCACCCCTGAGCTGGTCGCGCAACAGACCGACCGGCTCGCGCTTGCCCACGCTACCCTGACCAACGGCTCTGGGGCCGGCTCGGACTTTCTGGGCTGGCTCGATCCCGCCGCCATGGCCGATGATGCCCTGCTGGAGGAGATCGAGTCCATCGCCGACGACCTACGGGCGCGGACCGATGTCCTGGTCTCGGTGGGGATCGGGGGGTCGTATCTCGGGGCCCGCGCGGTGATCGAGGCACTGGGGGGAGACCGGACCGTGGAGTTTGCGGGGCAGAACCTCTCCGCCCACTACCACAGTGCGCTGCTTGGGCGACTCAAGGGCAAGAAGCTCGCGGTCAATGCCATCAGCAAGTCCGGCACCACCACCGAGCCCGCGGTCGCGTTTCGGATCTTCCGTGAGCTCGCCGAGCCGGGCTGCATTGTCGCCACCACGGACAAGCACAAGGGCGCTCTGCGGAAAGTGGCCAGCGGGGCGGGCTGGCGCACCCTTCCTATCGAGGACAGTATCGGGGGGCGCTACTCCGTGCTCTCGCCGGTGGGGCTCCTGCCAATCGCCTACGCCGGGATCGATATTCGCGAACTGCAGCGGGGAGCGATCGCCTGTGCCCGTGCCGCCGCGGAGCCCGACCCCAAGAAAAACCCGGTGCTCTTCTACGCCGCCGCCCGTAACCTGCTCTACCAGCAGGGCTTTTTGATCGAGGCCCTCGCCAGCTTCGAGCCGCGCCTGCACTATGTCCTGGAGTGGTGGAAGCAGCTCTACGGCGAGAGCGAGGGTAAGAACCACATGGCCCTGTATCCGTCGTCGGTGGAGTTCACCACGGACCTGCACTCGATGGGGCAGTACTTCCAGGAAGGTCGTCGTGCGCTGATCGAGACCTTCGTGATTGTCGATGGCGGCGAGCCCAGCCTGACCCTCCCCAGCGGCGACAACGCCGATGAGCTGGGGTACTTGGTGGGCGAGGAGCTGACCGCGATCAACCAGGCAGCCTACCAGGCCACCGCGCTCGCACACCGGGAGGGGGGTGTTCCCAGCCTGACGATCCACCTGCCCAAGCTGGATGCCTACCACCTGGGCTTCCTACTCTACTTCTTCGAGCGCGCCTGCGGTATCAGCGGGTACCTGATGGGAGTCAACCCCTTTGACCAGCCAGGAGTCGAGGCCTACAAGAAGAACATGTTCGGCCTGCTGGCAAAACCCGGCTACGAAGCGCTCTCGGGTGAGCTCAAGGCCAAGGTCGGGGCCGCAGGCGATGCGGCCCTCGTTCGGTTCTAAGGATCGCTCCCGTGTGGATCGCCCCCGTGGGAGGGGGGCGTCTTGCTGTCGTCGCAGGCTCCGACACAAAGGCCTTCGGCCATAACCGCGTTTACGCGGGTTCGGTATGGCCGAAGGCCTTTGCAGCGCGTAGCGCTCGTTGACGCCCCGCTCTAACCGGGGCGATCCACACGGGGCGAGCCCTAGCCGCTCCACTTCTTCCAGACCGTCACCGGGCCAAAGGCCTTCTCCAGCGCGGGGCGGAACTGCTTGGCATCCCCGACAATCACGATCCGTGCCTTCTCTGCCGCCAGAGTCTGGGCCGCAAAGGCCTGGACCTGCGCCTCGGTGATGCTGGGAATGGTGGCGAGGAGCTGCGCGAGCTCGTCGAGGGGCAGGCCATCGCCCACCCGCTCGGAGAGCGCACCGGCCAGGCCCGTGCCGGTCTCCAGCTCACGGGTGAGGGGCCCCAGCAGGGCGGACTTGCGTGCCGCGAGCTCTGTCTCGGGGATGGGGGCGGTGGCGAGGTTCTTGAGGGCATCGACAAAGAGAGTTGCCACCTCGGCGGCGGACTCGTTCTTGGTCTGGCAGGAGAGCTGGAACAGGCCAGCGTAGCGCCGCGTACCCAGCCCGCTTCCCGCCCCGTAGGAGAGGCCACGCTCGATCCGCACCATGCGGTTCACCCGCGACGAGTACCCGCCCCCCAGGAGAGAGTTCGCCACCTCGCCAATCGCGTAGCTCGGGTCGGCGCGGCGCAGACTGGGGAGAGCCAGGAGCACCGCAGCCTGGCCGGCATCGGGCTTGTCTAGGACCACCACAGGGGGCACTTTCTGGAAGGCGACGCCCGGTGTGGGGAGAGGGAGGGGCTTCGTCCTCCAGCTTCCGAGGTGCCGCTGGGCAAGCGCCAGCGCGGCTGCGGCGGTCAGGTCCCCGGTGACGATCAGAGTGGCACGGTGGGGGGTGAAGACCTGCTGCCAGTAGCCCCGAACCTCCCCCGCGCCGAGCTTGGCGAGCGTGCTGGGGAGTCCGCCCAGGCGGTTGCCGTAGCTGCTCGTCCCGAAGAAGAGGCGCTGGGCAATGCCCCGTGCCAGGGTCGAGGGCTCCTCCAGTGCCTGGGTCACCTCGTCGATTGCCTCGCTCTTTGCCCGCGCGACCTCGTCTTGGGAGAACGCGGGCTTCTGCACGACCTCGGCCAAGAGCGCCAGAGCGGCGGCGGCATTGCCTTGAGGAACCGTGATCCCCACCGAGAGGCTGTCGGAGTCCGCCCCTGCGCCGAGGGAGCCACCCAGAGCCTCCGCCTCCGCCGCGAGCTGGGGTGCGGTCTTGCCGGTGGTGGTTCCTCGGGTAAGAAGGGTCGCGGTGAGCGACGCCAGCCCCGCCTTGGCTGCCGGGACAATCCCAGAGCCCCCCGGAACCACCAGCTCCAGGGTCACGAGCCCCGAGCCAGGGCGTGCGGCATGGACCACGCGCAGGCCGTTTGCCAGGCTCCGGTCGGTAAGCACAGGAAGCCGTGCGGGGCGGGGGGCACTCGGTGTGGGTGCGGGCTCCTCCGGCGGGGGGGGAGTTGCCTTGGGGGCGGTCTTCTTCGGGGAGAGGGGGGGCTCGGAGGCCTTTCCGGTGGTGTAGCGGATCAGGAGTGAGTTTTTCTCGGTCAGGTAGCGCTGGGCGACCCGCTGGATATCCGCCGCTGTCACCGCCAGGAGCTCGGGGAGCTCGGTGTTGACCCGCTCGGCCCTCCCGAAGAGGACCTCAGCAGTCCCCAGTGCGCCCGCAACCCCTTCGGCGGTCTCCCGCTCATGGAGGGTTCCGGCGAGCAGGCGGGTGCGGGCGCGGGCAAGCTCTTTGGGGCTCACGGGCTGGCGCTTGACCTTCTCCAGCTCGGCCAGGGTGGCTCTGAGGAGCACATCGAGGCTCTTGCCTCCCGCGGTGGTGCAGTGGACAGTGAACATGCCCGCATCGGTGCGCAGGTCCGCGCCCGTGCTTGCCTCCGAGGCGAGCTGCTGCTTGTAGACCAGGCTCTGGTGCAGGCGCGCCGACTCGCCGCTGGAGAGGAGGGAGTCCAGGAGCTGGAGCGCGGGGGCATCGGGGTGGCGCTGGTTCGGGACCAGAAAGCTTAGGGCGAGGGCGGGGAGGGGGACACTGGGGCCATGGACCTCGCGCCGCTGCGCTGCCCGGCGCGCCGGCTCCTTCACCGTCACACGCGGGATCGTGCTCTCCGGGCGAGTGATACGGCCAAAGTACTGGTCGATCCAGCGGTCGCACTGAGCGGGATCAAGGTCGCCCGTGACAATCAAAACGGCGTTGTCGGGGCGGTAGAAGGTCGCGTGGAACGCCCGGACATCGTCGAGCGTGGCGGCGTCCAGCTCCGCGATATTGCCGATCACCGGGCGCTTGTAGGGGTGGATACTCCAGGAGCCGCTCTCCAGGGCATCGTCGAGCCGGCCGTACGGGTTGGCGAGGACCCCCTGGCGGTACTCCTCCTTGACCACATCGCGCTCGGAGAAGAAGTTGCTCTCGTCGACCTGCAGGCTCGCCATGCGGTCCGCCTCGGCCCAGAGCAGGCGCTCCAGGTGGTTGGAGGGCACGACCTCGTGGTAGACCGTCACATCGGGGGTGGTGTAGGCATTGTTCTCCCCCCCGACATCCTCCGTGAAGCGGTCGAGCTGCTCATCGGGCATGTTCTTGGAGCGCTTGAACATCAGGTGCTCAAAGAGATGGGCAAACCCAGACTTTCCCGCGGGGTCGTCCTTGGCCCCCACCTTGTACCAGACCTGCAGGGCGACTGTCGGGCTCTTGTGGTCTTCGTGGGTCAGGACTACCAGGCCATTGGGCAGCACGCGGCGACGAAAAACAAGGGGGGGAGGCAACATGGGCAGACTATACCCAAGTTATCCACAGGTTATCCACAGCCTGTGGATAACTCCCACGTGGGGGAAGTAAAAAAGCCCCGCTCGGTTGGGAGCGGGGCTTGTTGCTAGAGATGCCCAAGGGGGGACTCGAACCCCCACACCTTGCGGCACCAGTACCTGAAACTGGCGTGTCTACCATTTCACCACCTGGGCATGAAACTAGCGAGATCAATTGTAGGGCATGAAGTGGTATTTGTCAAGCTAAATTCCGCAGACAAAGCGGCCAGGGTTGAGGACATTGTAGGGGTCGAGTGCCTCTTTGATCCGCTCGTGGAGAACACGGGCCGAGGGAGCGGGAAACCAGAGGGTCTCGAGGTTGTTCTGGCGTAGCGCGAGTGGGCCGTGTAGCAGAGCGAAGCGCACCCCGCGGGTCTTGGCGAGGAGGAGCGCTTTCTGTGCTCCTTGTAAGGCGCGCTCATCGGCGGTCTCCCAAGTGAGGGTGAGGGTGCCCACCCCGAGCCAGCTATCGAGGATCACCCCGGTCCCCGCGAGGGCATCGACTGCGGCATCGTGGAGGGGGATCGCCTCCGAGGCGCTGGTGCTCAGGCGCACCTGCACGGGCGCGACCGGCGACTCCGGGACCAGCTCACCGTCGTAGGACTGCGCCGCGCTCAGCCGACACTCCTGCGCGATGGTGGCACCACGCTCGGCTGCCTGCCCCGTGACCGCAGCACTGCCGTGGTAGAGTGCGACCAGAAAACGGCCTTGGTGGTCCTCGTGGAGCAGCAGGCTCACGGGCTGGGTCTCGCGCCAGAGCCGTGTGGCGGCGGGGGTAAGCTCACTGGCGGGACTGGCCTGCGCCACCAGCGTGCGCGCCGTCTCCGGGCGTGGGCTCACCTTGAAGGTTGCCTCCACAATGACTCCCAGCGTACCGAGCGCCCCGATATGGAGCTTGGGCAGGTCGTAGCCGGTGACATTCTTGACCACCTTGCCGCCGCCCTTGACCAAGCGGCCCTGGGCATCGACCACGCTCAGCCCGATCAGCCAGTCGCGCGGGGTGCCGTAGCCGAGTCGGAGCGGTCCCGACGCGTTGGTCGCCAGGATCCCGCCGATCGTGGCCTTCTCGGGCTGGGGGGGGTCGAGGGGGAGGAACTGCCCGTGCCGCGCGAGCTGCTCCTGGAGCTGGGCGAGGGGCATTCCTGCCTCGACGGTGACCGTCATGTCGGCGTACTCGTGGGCGATCAGGCGATTGAGGCCACTGAGATCGAGGATCGTGTCGGCCTTGCGGGGGGGGAGCCCATAGTCCTGCCCGGTTCCGCCGCCCCAGGGAAGCACCGCGCGCCCCGCACTCTGCGCCGCGCGGAGAATCTCCTGCACCTCGGCGGTTGTCTGTGGGCGGACGCGGTGGTCCGCTTCCTTGCCCAGCACATCTGCATCATTCACAGAGTGGATTATACCTGCCAAACAAAAAAGCCCCCCGCCGAACCAACGGCGAGGGGCTTTTTAGAGAGAAGCTACCGGCGTCCGGCGGCCTTGCGGGCGCTCTTGTAGCGGCTCTCACGGTCGTTGCGTGCGCCGAGCCCAACCCCGGGACCATCTCCGGCCATCGCACGAAGGAGCTGCTTGAGGTCGAGCTGCTTGCCGCAACCCGAGCAGAAAAACTGGTTCCGCATGATCGCGGAAGGGGGCAACATACAGGTGTAGCTACAGCCAGGGCAGGTTACGGTCAGCTCGCGGCGTCCGCCGCCCATCACAGGGGATTTCATCTCTCAACTCCTTACTGGCACACGGGACGTGCCTTTGCGAAACTTTTCACAAATCGTCGCTCTCGCACAAAAAAACGGCCAGGGTTCTGCCTGCCGTCCACGGTTTTGTGAATAAGAAACTTTTTGCACCAACTAGTGCACAACGCAAGCAGTATACCACAGTGTGCAGGAACGCGATAGAATCGAGTTCGCCATGGCGTGGCCTACCCAGCTCGACTATCAGGAAGCGCTCACCTTCCCTCAACACTGCTTCCGTGATCCAGAGCTCGCTGGAGCGCAGCTGGCTGCCCCCGGCCTCTTTGGGCTCCCTCAGCCGATCACAGGAAACTTTACCAATGTCTACCACCTGAAAAGTGACCCTGAAGCGACACAGCAGTGGGCGGTGCGGCTATTTCTGCGCGATGATCTGTCGCGGACGGAGCGCTACGGGCTCCTGGCCGCCCATCCCGACAAGCCCGCTTGCTTTCTCCCCTTTGACTTCCAGCCCGAGGGCATTGTCTTGGCACGGGGAGCATTTCCCCTGCTGAAGATGCCTTGGATCGTCGGGGAGCCGCTCAATACCTGGGTCGAGCGCAACCTCAATACCGCGGGAGCGCTGGCAGGGCTCGCGGAGCGCTGGGCCGCGCTTGTCCAGTCCCTGGTCGTGGCACAGCTCGCGCACGGCGACCTCCAGCATGGCAATATCTTTGTCACCCCCGGCGGCGAGCTGCGGCTCTTGGACTACGATGGGATGTGGGCTCCCACGCTCGCGGCGCTCACCCCTGGCGAGGTAGGTCACCCCTCCTACCAGCACCCCCGGCGGCTCTACACCGGGTTCATGGACCGCTTCCCCGCTCTCGTGATCTATGTCGCACTGCGTGTCCTGGCGCTGGCCCCGGAGCTCTGGTACCGGCTCGACAACGGCGACAACCTGCTCTTTCGGCGGGAGGACTTCCTTGCCCCGCAGATATCGCGTACCTTCAGCCTGTTGCGTGACGTTCGGGGCCTAGGGCCTCTGGTTACCGCGCTCCAGGACGCCTGCTCCCTCCCCCCCGAGCGCACCCCGCCCCTGACCCGCTACACAACCTAGCGCAGAAAAAAAATCAGGCAGGGGGTTTCCGGGTAGCAAACAAGTATTTGAGTCTGCGGACTAGAAGGAACTCTAACATGCCTGAAACCCAAGAAGCACCGCTCCCCACGGGGACCGTTCACCTCCACCGCATCCTGCGCGCCGCGCCCGAGCGGGTCTACCGTGCCTTTCTCGATCCCGATGCCATGGTCAAGTGGGTCCCCCCGCATGGATACACGGGCAAGATGCTGCACATGGATGCGCGTGTGGGGGGCGGCTACCGAATGTCGTTTACGAACTTTGGTACGGGGAAGAGCCACTCCTTTGGGGGGACCTATCTCGAGCTCACACCCCACGAGCGCATTCGCTACACCGACCGCTTCGACGATGCCAGCCTGCCGGGGGAGATGCAGGTGACCATCTCGCTGCGGAGTGTCGCCTGTGGCACCGAGCTGATAATTGTCCAGGAGGGGATTCCCACCATGATTCCCGTGGAGTTCTGCTACCTGGGCTGGCAAGAGTCGCTCACGCTACTGGCACACCTGGTCGAGCACGACAACCCCGATAGCGAGTAGGCTACTGCTCCGGTGCGGGGCGGATCACCCCCACGTGCCCTTCGAGCTCAAGCTGGGTGACCGCATCCACGGGGAGTCCCATGCGCTGGCAGAAGTCGTAGATGGCCTCTTTATGGGGGGCCTCTAGAATCCAGACAATCTGTCCTTCTGCCAGGCTATGGAAGCTCCGGTAGCCCCGCACAACTGCATCGTTCTGGCCCATGGTGGCGATCTCCTCGATCCTGGCAGGAGTGAACTCGCCGGGGGGGAAGGTGTGGACAGAGAGAAAACGAGGCATGGGAAATTGTACCCCTTCCTGAGGAAGTTCTGTTACAATAGAACCTATGGCAATTCAGGGGAAGATTCAGCCGGGACTATTAGGACGTATCAACGAGTGGCGGGTGCTACGGACAATCCAGCGGCATGGGGCGCTCTCGCGGGCAGAGCTGGCACGCGCCACCGCGATCACCGCACCCACTGCGTCAAAAGCGGTGGAGGCACTGATACGCGATGGCTGGCTGGTCGAGGTCGATGACCCCGATGTGCGCCGGGGCCGGCCCGCCAAGAAGCTACGCCTCCCCGCCGAGGAAGCCCAGGTCTTGGGGGTGGTCGTGGACTGGCCGGAGTGCCGGCTGGTCGTGGGGGGGCTGGATGGCAATCTGCGGAGCGAGGTGCGCTTTGAGACTCCCAAGACCTACCCGGAGCTCCTCGCCACCGCCCGGCACTGGGCACAGACCCAGCTCGCACGCCCTGGAGTTCGCACACACGGTCTCTGTGTCGCCCTGCCTGGCCTGATCGACTACACCGAGCAGCGCTGCCTGCTCTCGCCCAATGTGCACATCACCGATGGACAGACCCCCTCCAAAGACCTGCACGCCGCACTGGGGATCGAGTGTGTCATTATCCACGAGGGGCATGCTCTCTGCCTCGCCGAGCGCCACGCGAGGAGCGCCCAGGGCCTCGATGACTTTGCAGTGCTAGACCTCTCGACGGGGGTTGGGCTGCCGGTCGTGGTGCGCGGGCAACACTTCACCGGGCACCGTGGGCTCGCGGGGGAGCTGGGGCACATCACGGTCAATCCCACGGGGCGGCGCTGTGGCTGTGGGAACCTGGGCTGTCTGGAGACCGAGATCAGCGACCCCGCGCTCCTGCAAGCCCTGGGCGCAAGCACACTGGAGGAGGCCGTGGCCCGCTACAACGCGGGAGAGACCGACGCCATCGATGCGCGCCTCGACTACCTGGCAATCGGGATCGCCGCGGCCATCCACCTCTTCAACCCGCCAACGCTCTTTCTCAATAGCCGCCTGCTGAGTGGCTGCCCCACACTGCTCGCCAAGCTCCAAAAACAGCTCAAGGTGCGCACCCTGCGGCCCGCCCTCGACGACTGCGAGATTCTCCTGGCACAGGGCGATAAGTCTCAGGGCGTGATCGCGGGGATCATCGAGCACCTCACCAGCGCCCGCCTGCCCACATCGCTCCAGGAGCTCCACCGCCTCGACCCCGAGCTGGCGAGCTAGCGCTACTTCAAGCCCGTGAGCGCGATCCCCTTCACAAAGTAGCGCTGGGCGACAAAGAAGAGCACGATAGTCGGTAGGATATGGATCAGCGAGGCGGCCATGAGCAGCTCCAGCTGGGTACCGTAGCTGTCCTGGAAGAGGCGCAGGCCAATCGAGACGGTGTACTTCTCCATCGAGTTCAGGTAGATCAGCGGCCCCATGAAGTCGTCCCAGTGGCTCACGAACGAGAAGAGCGTGGTCGTGATCAGCGCCGGGCGGGCCAGCGGAAGGAGCACCTTCCACCAGATCGTCAGCGGGTTGGCCCCGTCGATCATCGCGGCTTCGTCGAGCTCACGCGGGATGGTCAAGAAAAACTGCCGCAGGAGAAAGATCGTGAACGCGCCGCCGCCAAAGAAGGCCGGGGCGATCAGGGGCACAAACGTGTCGATCAGCCCGAGCTGCCGCCAGAGCAGAAAGACCGGGATCATGGTCACCTGCGACGGGAGCATCATGGTCGAGAGCATCAGGTAAAAGAGCGCGTTCTTGCCCTTGAACTTAAAGCGCGCAAACCCATAGGCCACCAGCGATGCGGAGACGATCTGCCCGAAGGTGGCGACAATCGTGATCGTGATGGTGTTCAGGACAAAGGTCGGGAAGGGCAGCTCGGTCCAGGCACGCTTGAAGTTCTCCCACTGAATCGGGTTGGGAACCCACTGCGGCGGGACGGCAAAGACCTGCTCGTTGGTCTTGAGCGCGGTGGAGACGGTCCACAAAAACGGGATGGAGAAGAGGATGCCGCCAAAGACCAGCATCGCAAAGACCCCGATACGCTGGATCATTCTTTCTCGCCTCCTTCGTAGTACACCCACTTGGAGGCGTTCTTGAACTGAATCCCCGTGAAGCCTAGGAGCATAATAAACAAAATCCACGCCATCGCGCTGGCCTTGCCGAGCTTGAAGAAGCGAAACGCGTTGTTGTAGAGATAGAGGACGTACATCAGGGTGGCGTTGTCCGGGCCGCCGCCGGTCATGATATACGCCGAGGTGAACACTTGGAACGAGCCGATAATCCCCAGGATCAGGTTGAAGAAGATGGTCGGGGAGAGCATGGGGAGCGTGATGTGCCGGAAGCAGGTCAGGCCATCGGCGCCATCGAGCTGCGCGGCCTCGTAGAGCTCATCGGAGACTCCTTGGAGGCCGGCCAGGAAGATCAGCATACGGCTACCGCCGATTCCCCAGAGGCTCATGATAATCAGTGACATCAGCGCGGTCTTGGGGTCCTGGAGCCACTTGGGGCCGTGCACCCCGACCTTGGAGAGCGCGAAGTTCAGGATTCCCGCATCGGGGTGGAAGACCCACTGCCAGACCAGGGCGCTCGCCACAGCAGGCACCAGCGACGGCAGATAAAACAGCGTGCGAAAGACCGGGATTCCCTTGACCTTCTGGTTGAGCAAGACCGCGATCAGGAGCGAGCCAGTCAGGCCCAGCGGGACGGAGAAGAGCACGTAGAGCGCCGTGTTGCCCAGAGACTTCCAGAAGAGCGGGTCGCGGGTGAGCAGGACCTCGTAGTTCTTCGTGCCCACAAACTGGAGCGAGTGCAGGTCGTACTTGCAGAACGAGAGATAGAGCGAGGCCAGCATCGGGCCGGCGGTGAAGATCAGAAAACCCAGGAGCCACGGCGAGATCAGCGCCAGCCCCCAGCGACTACTGGTTCGTTCAGACATGGGCTAAAACCCCTCCTCGCCCGCAAGGAGCTTGTTGATACGCTGGGTCGCGGTCTGGCTGGCCTGCGCGACTGTCGTGCTACCCACATTGAAGAGGGCATCGGTGGCGGTGTTGAACTCCTGGGACCACTCCTGGTAGCGCGCATCGATCGGCAGGGTGCGGCCCCGGCGGACAGTCTCCAGAAAGACATCGGTGTGAAACGGGGGCTTGTCGCTCTTGAGGTACTGCGGGTGCTGCTGAACCGAGAGTCGGGTGGGGACGCAGCGCCGGAACTTGGCCCCGAGAAGCAGCTCCGCCTCCGGGCCGGTCATGTACTTGACAAACTCCCAGGCCAGCTCCGGGTGCGCCGAGTGCTGGTTGACCACAAGCTGGTTGCCCTTGAGGACGGTCGCATCGCCGGCAGGCCCCGTGGGGACGGGCGTGATGTCCCAGTCGAACTTCTTGATGTTCTTGCGGAAGCGTGGCGTCTCCCCCGCCCAGCCCCAGTGCATCGCGATCTTACCGGACTCAAACGTGAAGGCGGAGAGCGCGGCATCGGCGGGGGTGGGGGCGCAGTGGTGCTTCCAGCGCAGGTCTGCCATGTCCTGCAAGCCCTCAATCGCGTGGGGATCGTCGGCGAGGGTGAACTTTGTCAGCTCCTTGTTCATCACGTCCCCGCCCCGGTTCCAGTACACCGACGCCCACTGCGGGAAGCTGGGAAAGGTCGAGCCAAACTGGACCGTCCGGTCCCCCTCGCGCTTGGTGAGCGCATTGGCCGCCGTGAGAAACGCGTCCCAGTCCCACTTCTTCGCCTGCGAGAGCTCGTACGGATCGGGCAGACCGGCATCTTGGAAGAGTTTCTTGTTGTAGTAGAGCTGGACCCCGCCAAAGAGGACATTCATCGCGTGGAGCTTGCCCTTGTAGCGGCACTCCTCCAGCGCGGTGGGGACAAAGTCCTCGACAAAGCCCTTGGGCTCGGCGGCGATCAGGGGCTCTAGGTCCAGGAAGTAGTCCTTGCGCACCAGCGCGGGGAAGAGGTAGTGATCGACGCGCATCACATCGGGAGCCGTGCGCGATGCCAGCATCAGCTGGAGCTTGTCGGGGTACGACGAGCCCGGGACCATGAACAGGTGGATACGGAGCTTGGGGTGGGTCTTCTCGAACTCATCGGCGATCTGGCGCTCCACCTGGAGCTGCTCCGGGTTGCCCCAGGCCATGTAGCGGATGGTCGTGCGCCCCTTCGCATCCTGTGAGGAGGGAAGGCAGCCGGCCAGGAGGCCACCCAGGGAAAGCCAGATTAGGCGTCGTCGCGTTATCATACAAAAACCGGTTGATTATACCATTCTCTAGGACATTATAAGGGAGCTACCCGCAGAAAGCAAAACGCCCCGACGGCTTCCTGGAGAGATCTCCAAGGAGCCGCCAGGGCGAACTTGGTGCTCAGGGCACCTACGCGTTTTCGTAGGCGAACTTGGGGATCTGGGTGGCGAGCTTGCCGCCGCTGACATCGACCATCGTGCCGGTGATGTAGCGGGCCAGGTCCGACGCTAAGAAGCAGATCAGGTTCGCGACATCCTTGGGATCGCCCCAGCGCCGCAGGGTGAGCGTATCGAGGAGATCGGACTGGACATCCTCCGGGCGCTCGGTGAAGTGGTTGATCTCGGTGGGGATCATGCCCGGCGAGTAGCAGTTGACCGTCACGTCCCACGGCCCCAGCTCGCCGGCTAGGACACGGGTGAAGTAGTGGACACCGGCCTTGGACGCGGCGTACGGGGCGCTGCCAATCGAGGGAATGATCGCGGCAAACGACGCGGCATTGAGGATGCTCCCGCTCTTTTGCGCCTTCATCACCGGGATCACGGCCTGGCACATGAGAAACGTCCCCTTGAGGTTGATATCCAGGTTGGCGTCCCAGGCGCTCTCGCTCATGGTCTCCACGGGGCCGCTGATCGAGACTCCCGCGTTGTTGACCAGCGTGTCCACGCGGCCAAACTCGGCGACAATCTTGGCGATCAGCTCCTTGCATTGCTCGGGGCTGCGCACATCGGCGATGTGCTGGGCACCGCGCCAGCCATTGGCCTCCCAGTCCGCCTTGACGGCATCGAGGAGATCGGTGCGGATATCGGTAACGACGACGATTGCGCCCTCGGCGGCTAGGGTTCGGGCGATGGTATTGCCGATGCCCCGGCCCGCGCCGGTGACAATGGCAACTTTATCTTTGAGGTTGATTTCCATAGTGGTGTGTCTCTTAGCGCACCGGCTTGCGGTGCGAGAAGATATTGAGCCCCAGCCAGCCCCAGAAGAGCAGGTGCAGGCCAAAGCTGAAGATGGGCATGGCAAAGGGCTGGCAGAGAGCGATCACACCTAGCAAGAGTAGTGCAATACTAAGAAACTCTGCCATCTGGGCAAATCTACCGCTCAGCATTGATATTAAGCTCCGTTTGCTTATTAAAGAGATGCGAGCGGCTCTGGTTGATCCGCGCGTGCAAGGTCTGCCCTAAAGTGGGGCGGAAGGTCGGGGTGGTACGCACCTTGACAATATGCCCGGCCAGCCCGACATTGATGATGTTCTCCGAGCCAAGCAGCTCGACCACCTCGACCCTTACGGGCAAGCTTCCCGGAGTCCCGGCCTCGACAAAGGCGACATCCTCCGGGCGAACCCCCAGCACGAGGCTGGTGTCGCCGGTGGGGGTAGTGGCAAAGCGCCCCTTGCCGTCGCTGTCGAGCCCGAGGCTGGCCGCCGCCGCGCCCTCGGCGGGGCTGAGGCTGAGGCTATCGCCGCTACGGGTACAGGGGACAAAGTTCATTGCGGGGGAGCCGATAAAGCCTGCCACGAAGAGGTTGCGCGGGTTGTCGTAGACCTCCATCGGGGTGCCGGCTTGCTGGAGGAGGCCGCCGTACATGATCGCGATCCGGTCGCCCATGCTCATGGCTTCGAGCTGGTCGTGGGTGACATAGATCGTGGTCGCGCCCAGGTCGGTCTGGAGCTTCTTGATCTCGGCGCGCATCTCGGTGCGGAGCTTGGCGTCCAGCGCGGAGAGGGGCTCGTCCATCAGAAAGACCTGGGGACGGCGCACGATCGCGCGGCCAATGGTGACGCGCTGCTGCTCGCCGCCCGAGAGCTGGGTGGGCTTGCGGTCTAATTTATCAGTGATATGCAGCATCCGCGCCGCCATCATCACGCGCTCGTCGATCACGGACTGCGCGGTCTTCACGGCACGCAGCGGGAAGGAGAGGTTCTCTCGCACGGTCATGTGGGGGTAGAGCGAGAAGGACTGGAAGACAAAGGCGATATCGCGCTCGGCGGGCTGCTTGTGGGTCACTTCCTCCTCGCCGATCTTGATCGTCCCACCGTCGGGCAACTCTAGCCCGGCGATACACCGAAGGGTCGTGGTCTTGCCACAGCCCGACGGCCCCAAAAAGACCATAAACTCGCCGTCTTCGACAGAAAGGTCCATCCCCTTCACGGCGACCACTTGGTCGTACTTCTTAATCAGTTGCTGAACGCGAACGCTTGCCATCAATGCTCCCGAGGAAAATTCGTCCCCCTAGTGTACCAGACCTTTCCCCCAGGAAACGATACAATCTTCTATGCGCACCAAGACAAAGCTGACCCTCGCCGCCTTGGGCTTCGTCGCCGCCACTACAGCCGTCGTGATCGGGCAGTCCACGCCCCCGCACCTAGCCACCGTTGGTCGTCGTGTGCCATTTACTCTACATAGCTCCCAGATTGAGCAGTTTCTCTGGCCCTCCCCACAAGAGCTCCTGGTGGTTCAGAGAGATACGCTTCGCCTCCTCCAGTTGGAGCGCGGCACCGAGCAGCAAGTCGCCTGGAAAAAATACGAGAGCTCTGGCAACTACAGGCGCTACACCGGCTCTTTTGCGACATCGCCGGATGGCAAGTGGCTGACGTTTGTGGAGCAGATTGAGCAAAAGCCGAAAAAATCCGTCCAGCGCCACTTGGTTTTGATGCACCCTGATGGCTCGGGACGACGCCAGGTGGCTTCGCTCGACGATAAAAGTGATCTTCGTATGCTCTGGCAACCGGATAGCCAGGGCTTTCTCTTTTACTGGGAGTCGGAGAAGCGCCCCGAGTACGGACGAACGTTTTACGCACTGGACGAAAGCATTCCCCCACGGGTGGAGCGGACGCGGGATCACAATGCCTTCGTAGCCTCGCTCCCCATTACCTTTCAGGTCGATGGTCGGCTACTCGTCGATAGGCAGCGACGCTTGACGGTCGCCCTCTGTGATCCGCAACAGACTGACTCCTGTGAGGAGCTTTCGTTTGCACTACCCGCAGATCGGGAGAAAGCGGAGGTCGAGACATTTCTGGTCAGCCATGATAACCGAGCCGTGGTGAGCCTGCGGGTCGCGGCGGCCAATATACCGGAGCGTGGGACCTGGGAGGAGCTCCTGCATCGCAAGCTGCCCGTTGCCTACCAGGAGCTCTGGGTGCTCTCGGCGAAAGGGGAGAGGCCGCGCTGTGTGGTACGTGAGGCAATTACCGAGGAGCAAGAGATTGCTTTTGGAATCTACTCCCTCTCGCCGGATGGAAAAAACGTACTGGTTCATGTCCCACAAGGCGATTATTATCTGATCCCTCTCCACTGAGGTTAGCGTAGCAAGATCACGCTGCGGGCGTTGAGAGGGCGGTCTAGAGGGCCGTTGGGGACGATGACGGCGAGAGGGAGGCCGGGGGTGAGGGTGACCGTGCCGCTGCGGTTGCTCTCGGAGACGAAGCGGGTGCTGGGGGTGAGGCGCAGGGTGACCGTCAGAGGCTTGGTGAGCTCTTTCTCCGGGGCGGCGTAGCCCTGCGCGCGGGTGACTCGTAGCTGGAGGACACCCTTGCCGCGCTCTGCTGTGACGACCGTCCCGAGGAGCTTGAGATCGTCGGGGTGCAGGTCCAGCGGGCCAAAGTCGGCGTCGTTGGGGCTGCCCGTGGTCGTGAAGCGCCAGCGGCGGGTGACCTCGCGGGCGACCACCTCCACCAGATAGGTCGTGTTGGGCTTGAGCGGCGCTTGCGGGATCAGGAGGCAGGCGTAGTGGAGCTCGGTGTCGCGGGCGGGGGTGTTGAGCAGGCAGGGCACCTCGGCGCCGGCGCTGGTCTTGAGGCTGGCGCGCTCGACATTCAGGACGGTGTTGGGGCCGGCGTAGTGCGCCAGGACAATCGGGTAGCCCACCACCCGCGGCGCTTGCGGCCAGAACCGGGTCGGGTTGGGCGACTCATCGTTGCGCCAGGTGGTCGGGACACCCGTCTCGCCGTCGTAGGGGCTGACCGTGGTTCCCCCCACGCCATCGCCGCCAAAGAGCAACCCCGACGAGCGCCCGGTATTGCCCGCTCCAAAGACCAAGCTGCCGGGGCGCAGGAAGGGCAGGCGGTGGTAGGGCGCGGCAAAGAGCCCACGCACAATCTTCTCCGGGGAGCCATCGGCGAAGCTCACGTCCTCCGCGAGGCTGGCCAGGTAGCCAAAGACCTGGGCGCGTGCCAGAGGGTTATCACCGGTAAAGCCGGGCTTGCCGGGGACCTCGCCGTGCCCGATGACATTGTTTTTATGGAGGTAGCTAGCGTGTGCCTGTGCCGCGCCACAGAGCCGCGAGTCGAGCTGGAGGGGCGCAAGCCCGAGGCCCGCACGGAGCTGGTTGGCGGCCTGGAGCGCCTCGCGTGCCCAGGCGGTGGGCGGCGGCGGGCTGGGAGTGGCATCGGGGGCGACCGTAAACCGCCACGAGACCCTGGCATCGTCTTGGGTGGGCGCAAAGCGCACGCGGCACTCCGCGGTGTAGCTCCCAGGAGCCAAGGGAGTGGCCGGCGTGGCCCGGACCGCCCCGTTTTCGTAGCGTGCGGCGAGCGGCTCCCCATTGAGACGGAGCTCGATCTTCACGATCTTAGCATCGTCCTGGGGGCGAATCGGCCAGGTGAGCTCAGGGCGTGAGAGGAGCAGTGTCCCCTGAGGGCCGGGTGTCTGGTAGGCGTACTGCATGGCCGAAGAGTTGGCGGGAGCGTGTGGGAATCGAACCCACCCAAGACGACATCATCGCCTCGCGCACAGTTTTGAAGACTGGGAAGGCCACCAGACCCCCTTCGCCCCCGTAGTTCGTAGAATTGTATCGTACAATAACGGCTATGGAACTGACGATCTTCGGGACCGCCGCCGCTGAGGGCTGGCCCGCTCCGTTTTGTCGCTGCCCCGCCTGCCAAGAGGCCCGTCGCCGTGGGGGACCCAATCTCCGCGCGCGCTCGGGGGCGCTGCTCGATAGCGACCTCAAGATTGACTTCTCCGCCGACACCGTGATGCAGATGCTGCGCACGGGCCGGGACCTGGCCGATGTCCGGGCGATTGTCTTTACCCACCAGCACTCCGACCATATCGTCCCCACGGAGCTGGAGTGGGCATCGGGGCCCTTTACCAATACGCCTCCCGCGCAGCCCATCGCGGTCTTTGGCAATGCCCAGGTGATGCAGATGCTCGCGCAGGTCTTCCCCGAGCCCGCCAAGGCCAATCTGGACTTTCGGCCCCCGCTGGAGGCGCTGGTGCCCGTGACCACCCCGATGGGAGACCTGATCCTGCCCCTTCCCGCCGATCATGCGCCGGGGGCGTTTGTGCTGCGCATCACCCGCAACGACGGCAAGTCGCTCTTCTACGGCCACGACTCCGGCCTCTACCCCGAGGCGACTCTCGTGGCGCTGGCCGGGGGCTCGCCGCTGGATATCGCGGTTTTTGACTGCACCTACGGCGGGGCCAAGAGCAGCAACCGAGGCCACATGGGAGTCGATGGCGTGATCCAGATGGCGCAGACACTCCGTGAGTGCGGCGCGGCCACGGCGGCGACAAAGCTGATCGCCACGCACTTCTCCCACAACGGCGGCCTGATGCACGAGGAGCTGGTCGAGGCCTTCCTCCCGCATGGGATCGCAGTCGCCTACGATGGCATTGTCGTACGAGCCTGAGAGTCAAGGTGAGTAAGACCATATAAACCGGTTGACGAGACGGTGAATTCGTTATACAATGCCTCATCTTTTTTTGGAGGCTGCTCTCTGATGAATAATCGACGTGGTTTTACTCTCATCGAACTCTTGGTGGTGATCGCCATTATCGCGATTCTTGCCGCCATTCTCTTCCCGGTTTTTGCCCAAGCGCGCGCCAAGGCCCGCCAGACAAGCTGTCTGTCGAACATGAAGCAGATTGGGATTGGGCTGATGATGTACGCCCAGGACTACGATGAGACCCTGGCGGGCAACCATGATGGGCGCAATGTCGCGGGGGGAACTCCGCACAACACAGCTGGCGATGCAGGCACGACCGATGGAAACATTCCGCCGGTGCGAAACCCGCTGGGCTTCATGACCCCAGAGACAGGCCCCACCTCAACCGGACTGGTGCTACGCAACTGGAACCGAGATATCCAGCCCTACGTCAAGAACCTCCAGATCTACATCTGCCCAGACTCCCAACCACGCTCTAGCGGACCGGCAGGTGCCAATAATGGCTTCCGTGAGACCACCAATCCCAACGGGGGCAACGGCTCCTACAAGCTCAATGGCATCGTCTCGTCGAAAGCGCTTGCCGCGATCGATGCCCCCGCGGACATCATCTTCGCCGATGAGTACCGCTTCAAGAGCCGCGGCTCCCAGGTACGCCCCTGCTACAGCACGGTGACCAGTGGACGTGAGATGTTTGTGCAGTTCAACCACCCTTACTACATGGAGATGCACAGCGAGGGCGGCAACCAGCTCTTCTGCGATGGCCATGCCAAGTTCCGCAAGAAGACTGCGGTCAAGTTCAAAGACTACGGTGCCGATGTGGTCTGGGGGGTCGCCAATGGGCGCCTGACCAGCACGGAGCAGACCTTCAAGGACAGCAAGAACGGCTGTAGTGTCAATGCCGCCGGTGCTGTGACCTGCCCGGACAATGCAGTAGTGCTACCTGGCGCGTTCTAGCGTCAGTAGTATAGTCTCTAAAATACTCTGCGGTCAGCCCATGACCGCAGAGTATTTTTTTGTAAAATTGATAAGATTTTTGTAAACTATTTTGTAAGATACCTGTAATTGGTCTGTCCTATCCTGCACTATAGACAGGAGGGATGAACTATACGGACGCTCTGGAGATCTTCAAGAAACTACTGACAGAGCCTACGCCAGGGATTAATTCGCTACGTCAACAATCTCTCCCATGGATGGAATTTGCTCTGGTAAACTCTGAGATGGGCAATAATGACGAAGCCCTTAAAGCCTACAAACGAGGCTATACTCTGATGAAAGAAGAGATGAAAGGAAATATCGGGAAGAAATTTATTCTCACAGAAGAGTTTGCAAGTCCTAAGGTTCCTCCGATACAAGATTTGCTTGCTAATATCCATATCGCGATTGGATTGAACAACTATATGGATGCCGATCTTCGGGAGGCTATGAAAGACGTAGAGGAGTTCGAAAAAGCAAGCCGTTTTAATTCTAAGTCCCTAGTACCTCAGTTCTATCAAGGCTATGCTCTAGAACGTAGGGGTAAGGGGAAAGAAGCCAAAATCATCTTTGACTCTCTCGTTAAACGAGGGACGGGGCTGGTACGAAATCTATCTCAGCAAGCTCTGTCGCGTTTGTAAGCGAGTGTAGAGATAGATCGAGATCTAATCTAAAGAGGCGCATTGTTGCCTTTCTTAGGTACACTAGGGACGTTATGGCTGACATGACGTCCCTTTTCTATTGGAAACCCCCGACCGGCACGCAAAAGCCCCACACGCGCCACGCCGATCTGTGTGTCTACGGTGGCACGGCTAGTGGTGTGATCGCAGCCGTGCAGGCAGCACGCCTCGGCCTACACGTTCTTCTCATCGCACCGGAGCGGCATGTCGGGGGGCTCACCACGGGCGGCCTCTCCTTCACTGATACCGGGCGCAAGGAGGCAATCGGCGGCCTTGCCCGCGAGGTCTACTCCCGGATCGGGGCCAAGTACGGCAAGGCTGAGGAGTGGAACTTCGAGCCACATGTCGCTGAGGAGGTGCTCACCGAGCTCCTCGCCGAGGTGCGTGTAGTGCCCTACACGGGGCAGTTTCTGGCCGCCGTCAAGAAGAGCCGCGGACGGCTTGTCTCTCTGACTACCGAAGAAGGGCTAACCGTCGAGGCGGCGGTCTTTATCGACGCGACCTACGAGGGCGATCTCATGGCCAAAGCGGGGGTGAGCTACACGGTTGGGCGCGAGAGCAACAAGACCTACAGCGAGACCCTCAATGGCTACCAGATCCGCGACAAGCACCAGTTCCTCAAGCCCGTCTCTCCCTATGTCGTGGAGGACGACCCCAAGAGCGGCCTGCTCCCCGGAATCCAGCCCCGGCCGCTTGCGCCCGGCAGCGGCGACAAGAGTGTCCAGGCCTATTGTTTCCGTCTCTGCCTGACCAAGACCCCCGCCAACAAGCTCGCCTACCCCAAGCCCGAGGGCTACGACCCCCGCGACTACGAGCTGCTGGCGCGCTACATCAAGGCGGGAGCCAATGAGTTCTTCAATAAGTTCGACCCCCTACAAAAGGGCAAGTTCGACAAAAACAACCACGGCGGCTTCTCGACTGACTTTATCGGGGCCAACCACAAGTACCCCGAGGCGCACTACGCCGAGCGCGAGGCGATCTTCCAGGCGCATGTTCGCTACCAGCAGGGCCTGATGTGGTACATGGGCAACGAGCCCACGGTCCCTGCGGAGCTGCGCGAGCGCTGGAGTGAGTGGGGGCTCTGCCGCGATGAGTTTGTCGAGGCGGGCGGCTGGTCGCGCCAGCTCTACATCCGCGAGGCCCGCCGCATGGTCACCGACACGGTCATGACCGAGCACCACTGTAAGGGCAAGCTCAAGGTTGAGGACTCGGTGGGGCTGGGGAGCTACAACATGGACTCCCACAACTGTAACCGCGTGGTGGTCGATGGCTTTGTGAAGAACGAGGGCGATGTCCAGGTCAGCACGCCGCCCTACGCCATCTCCTACCGTGCCATCGTCCCCCGCGAGCACGAGTGCAAGAACCTCTTTGTTCCCGTCTGCCTCGCGTCGAGCCACATCGCCTACGGCTCGATCCGCATGGAGCCGGTCTTCATGATCCTAGGCCAGTCTGCCGCCCTCGCCGCCTGGCTCACCATCGAGAACGGCTACCCCAGTGTCCAGCAGCTTCCCTACGGCCTGCTGGAGCAAGCGCTGAAGCAGGCAAAGCAAGTGCTGGCTTGGAAGAAATAGACTTTAGATCGCCCCCGTTGGAGGCACCCGGAGGGTACCCGGTCTTACAGTCCTCGTGCCTCGGACACAAAGGGCTTCGCCCATAATCCCCGAGTAAACTCGGTTATGGCCGGAGGCCTTCGTGTCGGAGCCTGCGACGACAGCAAGACGCCCCCCTACAACGGGGGCGATCCCACGGAGCGGTCTCACGGCAGGAAATCCAGCGCCCTTCGTGGAACCTGCTCCCATGACAAGAATTCCAATTGCAGTGCAGCTCTACTCGGTGCGCCACGAGTGCGAGAAAGACCTGGCGGGGACGCTGGCGAAGATCAAGGCGATGGGCTACGAAGGGGTCGAGTTTGCCGGCTGGTACGGCAACGATGCGGCGACACTCAAGGCGCTCCTCGATGAGAACGGCCTGAAGTGCGCCGGGGCGCATGTCGGGATCGACACGCTCCTGGGAGAGAACTTCGAGGCATCCGTGGCCTTTCACCAGACCCTCGGCAATAAGTTTCTGATCGTCCCCGGCCTGGCATCGAAGTGGACCAGCTCCACCGAGGCGTGGCTCGAGACCGCGAAGGTCTTCAATGAGATCAGCGCGAAGCTGGCCCCGCACGGCATGGTGACGGGCTACCACAACCACCACACCGAGTTCAAGCCCTTTGGGGAGGGCGGCGAGCTTCCCTGGGACACCTTCTTTGGCAACACCAACAAAGAGATCGTCATGCAGTTCGACACCGGCAACGCTCTCCACGGGGGCTCGTCGGCCAATGCCCTGGACTTTCTCACCCGCTACCCCGGCCGCGCCTTGACCATCCACCTCAAGGACTACGATATCGCCAACGACTCCTACGCCCCGCCGGTGGGCGACGGCGATGTGCCCTTTGCCGCGATCTTCACCGAGTGCGAGACCAACGGCAACACCGAGTGGTACATCGTCGAGTACGAAGACAGCGCCCTGCCCGCGCTCGAAGGGATCGAGCGGTGCCTCGTCAACGTCAAAGCGATGGGCAAGTAAGTAGGCCCCCTTCCCCCCCACCCAGAGGGTACCCGGCGGGGGCTAGGGGGGAGCTCGATGCCGGGCTCGATGCCTACGAGAAGCGCCCCCTCACCGACAACCGAGGGGGCAATCTTGCCTGGGGCGAGAGCTACTTTCTGAGTGCCCTCGCCGAGACATATCTCGCGACGGGAGACCAGCGCTACAAAGACCGGCTGAGCGCACGCTTCGAGCGGGTGCTGGCCCTTCGCGACGACCGGGTGGGGAAGGTCGATGCCTTTGCAAAGAGGCCGCTGGCGGGTTGGGGGGCAGAGAAGTACTCCAAGGGCCAGTGGCATGTCTGGATCGCCCACACCGGGATGCTCCTGCAAGGCCCCGCGCGGCTCGGGCTGCACACCAAGGCGATCTGCGAATCCCTCGCCGACACGGAGAGCTACTGGCACGACGGTCCCGGCAAGGACGAGGGCTACTTCTACGATCCCTACCTCGAGAAGCTCCTGCCGCTCAACCAGCAGAACGCTCTGGGCAGTGTCCTGGTCACGCTCCAGCCCGAGCGCGCCGCCAAGCTCGCCCGTTTTTTTAAGAACCGCCTCCGCCGTCCCGAGCCGGACCGCTACGACTGGGGCTACTGGCCCAAAGAGACCGACGACGAGCCCAAGCGGAGCGAGGATATCTCCCATGCGGGGCTGAATGTGGCGTTTGCTGCGCTCTGTTGCGAGAAAAAACTAGTCTTTGATAAGCGAGACATGCTGGCCTTTGCCCACACCTGGCTACGGGCGGTGCGCCGCGATGAGAGCACCTGGGCCGATCTAGTCTCGGGCGCGCCGGGCAAGAGCAACACCCACCGCCCCGCCGCAGTCGCCGAGTGGCTGCCCCTGCTGTCACATCTGCCCCCGCCCGAGCGTAAAGCTCTCTACGACGATGCCAGGACAGCACTCTCTGGCCCGGCGGCTGTGGGCTCCCCCCGTGGCTTGCTGGGGCTGGCGCGGCTCCTGCGCGGGGAGAGTCTATGATCTTTGTGACGGCGTTTGATCCCTTTGGTAAGGCGAGTGTGAATGGCTCGCGGGAGGCGGCTCTCTGCTGGGCGGCCCTCGATCCCGAGATTACAGTGGCGGTCTTGCCCGTGGTGCGCGGGCTCGCGTGGCGCGTGGCCCAGACCACGCTAGCAGCCCTCCCCGAGCCCCCGAGGCTCTGGCTGATGCTGGGCGAGGCGGGCCGCGAGCCACAGACCGTGCGCCTGGAGAAAGTGGCGATCAACTGGGACGACTACCGCCTCCCCGACAACCTCGGGGCGCGCCCCCGTGACGAGGCCATTGTCCCCGGTGGCCCCGATGCCTACTTTGCCAGCCTCAATGTCGCCAAGGTCGCCGAGGCGCTGGAGAAAAAGACACCTCTGCCGGTTCAGGTCAGCCTCTCGGCGGGGGCGTTTTTGTGCAACCACCTCTCGTACCGTGCGCTCCATGCCCAGCTTCCCTTCCCCGTGGCCTTTGTCCATGTCCCGGCGTGGCGGCCCGAAGACGGCGGCGAGGCACTGGGAAAGCTGGTCGCGACCCTGCGCGCCGTGAAAGAGACCGCGACCACCTTGCTCTAACCACTTTGGGGTAGCAGGTGTATAATGGTCACGATGTTTGGCTTTTGGGATCCGAAACGCGGGAAGCTGCAGCGGCTAGGGGCACAGTTTGTCGGGGAAAAAGAGGGTAAGGTGGCCCGGCGGCAGCTGGAGCAGCTCTCCCGCACCTTTCTGCACCCACAGCTTCAGGGCACTCTCCAGCGCCAGAGCTGTGACAATCCCCAAACCAACGATGCCGCGCAAGCTCTGCTCTACCAGCAGCTCAGCGCCCTCCGCGAGAAAAGCCTCCCCCTGCCCGACCTCACGACCCTGACCGAGTGGGTGGCTCTGGAGGCGGTGGTGCAGCAGCGCACGGAGCAACAGGCGGGGTTTAGGCGGCTCCTCCACCAGGTTCTCTACCTGCTCCGTAACCGCGCGGACTGCTTCTTGCTGGAGAAATCCACCACGGGAACCCTACTCACCGGGGGACAAGGGGCACGTCGCGCAACCACGAGCACCCGCTGGCAGCGCTGGCTTGCCGCTCCCGCCTCTATGGGGGCATCGCTACTCCAAGGCTTGGACCTGACCGAGTCCGAGTCGCTGGTGGTCTTGCTGGAGCGCCTCCTGCGCGAGATAGGCCACCTGGTTCCGGTGCAGGCACTGGTCTTGGTGGTCGCGGCCCTGTACCCGGAGCCTGTCGTGCCCGCTGTGGAGGCCGAGCGGGAGCCCACCGGAGCCGCCCTCTCGGAAAAACTGGAGACACTCTATCTGCTTCGGCAGGCCTGGGAAGCGCTCCTGCTCCTGCCGGTGCGCCAGCGGGTGGTGCTCTTGTTGGGAGCCGAGAGCCAGACCGGAGAGAGCCTGGTGCCATTTCTCCTGGAGCAGGGGATCGCGACCGAGGCGGAGCTGGCACAGGCGATGGAGATCGGGGCGCGGTCGTTTCCCGTGCTCCTGCGTGAGCTCCCTTGCGACGATACCCGGCTGGCGGAGCTGCTCAAGCTCACTCCCGAGGCGGTGCGCCCGCTCCGTCAGGCTGCGCGGCTCAAGCTGGCTGGGCACCTGAGCCTCTGGGGAGGGGAGGGGCTATGACACCGTTTCAGGCGACCGAGGACCTCTACCAGAGCCTTTTCGGGGGCTCGGTTCATCTTCCTGCGGAGCTGCTGATCGCGGCCGTGGAGGAGAGGGTGACCCTGCGGGAGCGGAGCCGTGTGGAGGCACACCTGGCGGCCTGTACGCGGTGTCGGGACGATCTCCAAGCGCTACGTCACTTCGCGGAGCGCCAGCCCAGTGCCCCGACACCCGAGCTGGTGATCACCGCCCTCCCCGACCCTGCAACGCCCCCTGAGCTGACCCTGACCGAGGAGCCGGAGCGCACTACCCCTGTCCTCCGCCTCGCTGAGACTGCGGAGCTAGGGACCTCCCCCGCCCCTGCCTCGTCGCTCCGCCACCAGGCCAAGGCTGCGCCAAGGCGGCTGGCTTGGGTGCCCCTTGCCTTTCTTGCGCTCAATGCACTAGGGCTGGGAGCGGTCTACCGGCTGACCTCTTCCCGCTCTACCCCTGCGCCAACCCCACCAAGAGCCGCGACACCAGCCCCGCGCACCGATGCCGCGCCCGCGCCCGAGCTGGCGCGGTTCCAGGCGGCCTACGAGCTCCAGCTCGCCCAGGAGCGAGGGAAGGTCGCGCAGCTGGAGAAGCAAGTGCAGGCGCTCCGCCTCGCTCCCAAGCCCACGCTTCCTCCCAAGCCCGTGCCTCCGATCCGAATCACGGCCACTCCCTTGCCCTTGCCCGTGCTCCTCCCTCCGCGCCCAAGCCGAAAGAGCACCACGGGGCTTGGGGTCGTGGCGGAGCCCGTGCTCGCTCCAAAGAGCCTTACGCTTGCCTCCCTGAGCGTCCACCCGCAGCTCCACTGGGCCCCCGTGCCCCGAGCGAGTTCCTACAGCGCAGTGCTGACCGACTCGGTGGGAAAGCCCATCACCACGACCGAGCTACGCAAGCCCGAGTGGCGAGTGGCAGCGGCCCTGAAGCGGGGCGAGACCTACCGCTGGAGCGTGGTGCCACGGGATCGCGCGAAAAAGCCCCTTGGGGAGCCGCAGCTGGGGGAGCTGACGATCACTCCCGAGGAGACGGTAGGGCGCATCAGCGAGCAGCTCAAGGCTCTCGCCACCGCACTAGATAGTGTTGGCCTCACCAGCGAGGCGGCGCAGCTCCGTGAGCAAGAGGAGCTCCTGCAAAAAAAATAAAGCTGGGTATAATCCTCGCCATGAACACGCTCTCTCTCCACCCCGACGAAGCCAAAACGACGATCTCGCGCCATATCTACGGCCACTTCTCTGAGCACCTGGGCCGCTGTATCTACGGCGGCTTCTGGAGTGCCGACGATACCCTCCGTGAGGATGTGATCGAGGCGCTTAAAGAGATTCAGATTCCCAACCTGCGCTGGCCCGGTGGCTGCTTCGCCGATGAGTACCACTGGCGCGATGGGATTGGTCCCCGTGAGAGCCGCCCGACCATGATCAACACCCACTGGGGCGGGGTTACCGAGAACAACCACTTTGGCACCCACGAGTTTCTAGAGCTCTGTGAGCGCCTCGGTACCGAGCCCTACATCTGCGGCAATGTGGGCAGTGGCACGGTGCAGGAGCTGGCCGAGTGGGTGGAGTATGTCAACTTCGACGGTATCTCGCCCCGCGCCGACGAGCGCCGCGCCAATGGCCGTGAGACGCCGTGGGGGGTCAAGTACTGGGGAGTCGGCAACGAGAGCTGGGGCTGTGGTGGCAACATGCGCCCCGAGTACTACGCCGACCAGTACCGTCGCTACGCCACCTACTGCCGCAACTACGGGAGCAACCGGCTCTATAAAATCGCCTGTGGTGCCAATGTGGACGACTACCGCTGGACCGAGACCTTGCTCAAGAATGTGCCGCACCACATGATGCAAGGGCTCTCGCTCCACTACTACACCACCAACTGGAACGAGAAAGGCCCGGCCACGGGCTTTGGCGAGGCCGCTTGGTTCGACACGCTCCAGCGCACGTTCAAGATGGGCGAGCTTTTAGAGCGCCATGGTGCCCTGATGGACCACTACGACCCCCAGCGCAAGATCGGGCTGATTGTCGATGAGTGGGGGACCTGGTTTGATGTCGAGCCGGGCACCAACCCGGGCTTCCTCTACCAGCAGAACACGCTCCGCGATGCGCTGGTGGCGGGGATTCACCTGCACCTGTTCCATAGCCACGCCGAGCGCGTGCACATGGCCAACCTGGCGCAGACTGTCAATGTCCTGCAGGCCGTGCTCCTCACCGACGGTGCTACGCTCATCAAGACCCCGACCTGGCATGTCTTTGAGATGTACAAAAGCCACCAGGACGCCAAAAACATCCCGCTGCACCTGGCCTGTGGGGAGTACACGCTCGACGGTAAGACCCTCCCGGCGCTCCATGCCTCCGCCTCCAAGGCCGCCGATGGCAGTGTCTTGGTGACGATCTGTAACCTCCATGCCTCGGAGGCGCAGCCACTCACGGTGACACTTGGTGGGACGTTTGCCTCGGTCACGGGCCGCACGCTCACGGCCGATGCGTTCGACACGCACAACACGGCAGAGAACCCCGACGCCGTCGCGCCCCAGCCCTTCGAGGGCGCAGTGCTCTCCGGAGAGGCCCTCACCCTGACAGTGCCCGCTCGCTCGGTCACGGCGCTGACTCTGAGATAAAAGACGGAATTTTTTCTGCCCCTATTTGTGTCTACGTTTTGTCTACGCTTGCCTCCTAGACTCCTCACAACCGCTGCACGAGACTGATCTGATGCAGCGAGGTTAGCTGAGGAGTTTAGAATAGATGTCAACACAACCGAACCGAATCACAACAAGCTGCCCACTCACGCCCGCCCTGAAAAATCTCCTGGAGACCGCGGTGCTGCTACGGACCACCAACAACAAGATCCTGGCAGACTACCTCTGTGTCTCGGAGGAGACCGTCAAGAGCGGCTTCCGGCGCATTGGGCAGCAGATCCAGACACACAGCCGCTCCGAGACACTCCTGCACGCTCTGCTCCAGGGCTGGGTCGTGCCCCCGTTTGAGTTTCGGAGCTAGACAGAGGAAGCTTTCCCTGGCTTGCCGAACCTTAAGGCAGTGGAAAGTGTAGCGACAACATGGTTCATTGAGCTCTTCGGGGAGCTACGCGCGGTCTGTGCGGAAAAAAGCGTTGAAAAATTCCGCACAGACCGCTGTCGCCTCCTTTTGGCGATCCTGGCCGCACGCCCGGAGCGTATGCATCCCCGTGAGGAGCTAGGCGATCTGCTCTGGCCCGACGAAGACGACCGACCACTACAGCTGCAACGGCTCCGCGGCGAGCTCTCCGAGCTAGGCACCAGTCTGGGCAAGGATATCTTCGAGAAGAGCGGCAATCGCGGGGTCAAAGTGCGCTCTGGGATTGCCAGCGATGTGTCGCGCTTCGACCAGCTCTTTCTTACCGCCGCCCGTGCCACCCCTGAGCAGCGCCTCCCCGCTCTTGAGGCAGCCGCCGCCCTCTACAAAGATGACCTCCTCCCCAGCCGCTACGACGACTGGACCATTCGGGAGCGCGAGCGGCTTAAGGTGGTCTATTGCGATGTGCTGACGCGCCTGGTGCTGGACCTGGAGGCGGTGGGGCGCGCCGACGAAGCCCGCGCCTTGCGCCATGAGCTGGTCAGTCGCTTCCCCGATCTAGCCGCTCCGCCCGCCCCCACGACTGCGGGCGCACCCGCCCTCGGCGGCGATGGCTACTACGGCCGTGAGGAGAAGATCCTAGAGGTGCGTGAGTGGCGCGGCAGACTCCTCACCATCACCGGCCCCGGCGGGATGGGCAAGACGCGCCTCTCGAAACAAGCACTGTCTCCCCCCGCCCCCACAGGTGAGGGAGCTATTTTTGTGCCTCTCGCCGAGGTGAGTGATGCCAAGAGCGGCTTCTTCGAGGCGATCCATGCTGCTCTCGCCCTCCCCAAGGGCGATGCCCCTCCCCGCGATCAAGTGGTCTACGCTCTCCGTCAAAAAACAGCCCCCCTGCTGATCCTAGACAACTTCGAGCAGATCGTCACCCATGGCGCCCCGCTGGTCGCCCGGCTCCTCAAGGATGTCCCCGCCCTGCGCTGCCTGGTGACCAGCCGCCGCCGCCTGGGGATCGCCGGAGAGCAAGAGCTACCGCTGGAGCCGCTGCCCCACGCTCCGAGTGTGGCGCTCTTTCTCGACCGTGCCCGTCGCGCCCGCCCCGACTTTGCCCAGAATCCCTCTGCCCTCCCCCTTGTTGAGGAGATTGTCGCCTTGCTACAAGGTCTGCCGCTTGCCATCGAGCTCGCCGCGGCGCGCAGCGTGGTTCTTGGCCCCATGCAGATGCGCGACCAGCTCGCCAGCCACCTGCGCTTTCTGGTCAACCGCCGCCACGCCAGCAACGAGCGCCACCGTAGCCTCCGCGCCGCGCTGGACTGGTCGATCCATCTCCTCTCGCCCGAGCTCAAGCGTATCTTCGCCCGCCTCTCGGTCTTTCGCGGTGGCTGGAGCCTAGAGGCCGCCGAGACCGTCTGCCAAGGCTGCGACATGGAAGTCCTAAACGCCCTCGACGAGCTCCACAGCCACTCCCTCATCACCGTCGCCTTCGACGAAACCGAAACCCCTCGCTACGACATGCTGGTCGTCATCCGCGAGTACGCCGAAGAGCTACTGGCAAAGAGTGGAGAGCTAGAGGAGACAAAAGCCCAGCACGCCCAGTCGGTGGAAGAGATGGCCCAGCGGGTTCAGGTCTGCTTCAAAGAGCAAGGTGTTGGCCCAATGCAGAGGCTCTTGAGCAAAGACCTAGACAACCTGCGTCGTGGCATGGACTGGGCCGAAAAAGCAAAGCGCTATGACCTACTCTACTCCTGGCTTCATATGTTGGGGGGAAAGCTCTTTGAAGGCGAACACTGGCGAGACTTTGAGCGCTTGATGGATTCTGTAGATGGCCATATAGAAGACGAGCGAGCATTAATGCGATTTTGTAGCTTGCGTGGTGCCTTGCTTCGTCGTCAGGGCAAAGAAGATGCAGCTGCCCTCTACTGGGATCGCTGGCTTGAACTCGCAGAGAGGCTTCAGGATACTGAGGCCCAAAAATGGGCGCTGGTGCAACTAATTGACCAATATATATTCTTAGGAAGAACTGAAGGGGCTTGTATATATCTTGAAAAATATAAAATAGTCGATAATGATTTTGTTAATATAGGTTACTTTGAGATGATGATAGATTATAAAAATGGTAAAAAGGATGAGTTGATTAAATTTGCAAAAAAAGAAATGCAGGAAAAATTAGGTGATATGAAAGATCTTACAATGATGATTGAGTACGCTAGTATTTTGATAGAGAACGGTCATTTTAGAGTGGTTGGTAGTTATATTAATAGTGTTATAGATAGTATTTTAAGTTCGGGTAATAAATTCATATCTGCAAAGATCGCTAATTTAATGGGTGAGTGTTTTGAGCATGATAAAGATATAAAGAGATCATATCTTTGTTATGAATATGCTGCCCGTAGTCACGCTGAGCTCGGGTCGAGGAATGCAGATTCAAGCAAGAAAAAATTACATGAATTTTTAACACGTCATAAAAATGTACCCGAATGGGGGTTGCTCCAGGGACAAAAAACGTGTTATAGTCTTGCAGAGCTCTAGTAAAGTTCAAAAGACAAGTTTTAATGCAAGGTCATAAGGTTTATGCTATGTTTATGGATACTTTAATTGATATTTCCGATGACGATTTGGTCTGGGTTCATTCTATACGTATTGATAAAGACATTGTTTCGACTATATCGAGTATACTGCAAAGACCAGAAGATAAATTAAAGCCATATATTGATATGAATGATCTTTGTGAGTCGGTTTTGTTGAAATGGGCAGTGCAAAGGAGAAATCAAGAAATAAATCATGATGATGCACATCCATGTATTGATGTAAATGACTTGTTTAAGTCTGATTTATTACGTGCATCAGCAACAGAAATAACTGAGGCTGTGTATCTATTGGTTTTAGATTTTATACAGGGAAAAGGAGAAGGTAATAATGCGGTAAGAATTTCAGACGATGATAAAGAATATCTACGCACACTTGTTCGGAAAAAAATCAAGGAAATAATCGAAAATAAAAAAGACAAGGAAAGAACCGATGGTGAGACATCATCACGACTAATTGATGTGGATGATGTGTATTTGTTTAACATTAAAAATCCTGTAGATATTATTTTTATGTACGGTGATATTTCTTCCTTCTATCCTTATCTATATGGAAAAGATAGTCATTTGCATAGAAATCGGGTTACTGGTCAAGGAGTATTTGATCATACTTTTCCTGTGTTTAAATCACAATCAGATATGTTACATATTCAAGGTGAATATGGGACTAATACGATACGGATACTTTGCCCCACTGTTATAGATGTTATAAATAAGGATTCAGTAACAACAGAAGAAATTTTAACTACGATAACAAGTACTAATCTAGCTTATGTCCATTTTGAGATTTCACACGAAAATAAATCACTTAAATTATTCGATGAGGCTGCTCGTCTTGCGCTGAGTCCAAAAGTCCTTTTGAAAACTCTGAATGGAGATGTTAATAATGCTGAAGATAAACCTCGAAAAAAGTTTAAGTTGGCTGAATACCTGAAACATACTCTTGTTTTGAAAGGTAACAGAGGTGTTATACCCGTTGAGGACTTTGAAGAGTTTATGGAAAGGTTAGAGTTTAAACTTAAAAACAAAGTCCGTTTTGATATTCCTCTGACGGAAATAGGGGGTTGTAAGATGCTAAATTACCAATTCTTATTTCAGTCTCAAAATAAATTGCCAGAAATTGAAAGAGCACTATATGAGAACGTTTCAGATGGGAAAAAGGGGACTGGAGATTTGAAATCAACAGCGACAGTTTCTGTTTTAGAATTAATACCCTGTAGTAAGAATACTGCCATGTTGCAATCTAATGAAATATATGACCTAATTATAAGGGAACTTGACTCCATGAATTTTAACACGCCTGGTTGGCAAGTGATTAGCGACAACGATGGTGAAATTGTAATATCGCTCATTGGTGGACAAATGATTAAATGGGTTGGGAATACAGTAATTCACGTCTCTCAACAACAGTCATAAAATAACTACTTCGAGTTTTTGGGATTATCCAAGGGCATCGGTGCTTCCTTCCTATCGGCACCGGAGCCCCTGTGCTTGGTGGCAGTGTGGACACTCTCGTGGACGTGACAGCACGCCTCCTTGAGAACATGAGGGTGTTTTCGGTGCATGTCATCTGTGGGAGCTGCATGAGCTTCGTGTAGGCGGCTTTGCGACACAAATTCCTCCAACAGAAATTCTTTTCTGGTGCTGTATTCTTTTTGTAGGCCCGTCTACTCTATGATAACAGGAGAATCCCATGGTCATGGCAGAGACGCGGCAAGTGGCCGCCCCACCCAACCCCTCGCTTCTTGCATTGGCACGAGCGGGAGATACCCACGCGATTGAGCAGCTTCTACTGCCGCATGAGCCAACCCTACGCGCGGTCTGTCGGGGTATGCTGGGGCGGCGGGAAGACGCGGAAGACGCGGTCCAGGAGACGTTCTTGCGTGCCTTGCGTGGCTTGGAGAGCTTTCGGGGCGAGGCGAGTCTCAAGACCTGGCTGGTGAAGATCGCGGTCCATGTGTGCAGTGCACGCCAGAGGACCTCTCCCCATGAGCTCCCCTTAGACGACAGCAACCCACCCACTGCTCCCTCCCCCGAGCGCACCGTTGTCCGCCAAGCGCTTCTCTCCGAGGCACTGGCAACCCTCTCCGCCCCCCGTCGTGTCGCACTTCTGTTGAAGGCGGAGGGCTGGACACTTGAGGAGATTGGGCAGGCGCAGGGCTGGAGCGTGGCGCGGGTGAAGGTCGAGCTCTTCCGGGCACGTACCGCGCTGGAAAAATGGGCACAGAAAAAAGCAGACGAAGAGGCAAAGATATGAGCCGTAAAGACGAGATTCTCGGCGAGCTAGAGGCCGCCCTCCGCGAGCGCGAGCCCGCCGACACCACGACCCTGCGCGCCGCGCTGACACAGTTCAAGCAAGAGCAGCAGCAGACCCCGCGCCGGATCGTCCCTGCGCGTCGCTGGCTTGTCCTCGCGGGCGGCACGGTGCTCGCAGGAGCCGCTCTTTGGAGTGTCGTTCCCCAAAAACAGCCTAATGACATCAAAAAATCAGACGTCGCTCTTGTAAAATCAGGCATCGACACTAAGAAAACAGATGTTGGAACAAAAAAAACGGATGTCGCCCAGGGAAAATCAGACGATGCTCCTGAAAAATCAGACATCGGAACAAAAAAATCACTCGTCGCCTTCAAAAAAATAGAGGTCGCATCTAAAAAATCACCTGTGGTGACGGAAAAATCTGAGGCTGTGAGTTTGGGGGATGACCTCACCTACCTCAATGCCGAGGGCTTTGATGTCTACACCCATAAGGTCGCGGCGTTTGTGCGTAGCGATGCCGAGGCGCTCCGCCTCCAGCTCCCCGAGGTCAAGGGCGCGGATAGCTTTGTCGAGGTGCCGCTGCCGCAGCTTGCCGCAGGCGACAGCACCGCCAATAGCGCCGCGCTCCGGGCCTACCAGGACGAGAAAGCCATCTCCGATGCACGGCTCCAGAAGCGCGTGACACTGGCGAAGAAGGCGGTCTCGTTTGGCGAACTGCTCGATGCTATCGCCAAGGAGACCGGCATCAGTATCTCCGCCACCCGCTCGGTCGCCGATGACAAGCTGACCGTGTTTTGCAAAGACAAGCCCCTGCGGGAGCTCATGCGGCAGGTCACCCAGCACTTTGGCTTTGTCTGGGAGCGCACGGGAGCGGAGCCGGAGTTTGTCTACCGCCTCAAGCAGCCGCTTCGCAACCAGTTCCTCGAAGAAGAGCTTCGCAATAAAGATAAAAATGAGGCACTCCTGGCCCTCGACCGTGAGCTGGAGTCTCTCAAGAAGTACTTCGCGCTCTCCCCCGAGCAGGCACGTGTCGCAGCAGAGAGTGCACAAGGAAAAGAAAAGGATCGTCTGGAGCTCATGGGGGGGATCGGCTGGGGACCGGCGCGGCTCTACGCGGGGCTGGAGGCCGATGACCAAGCGGCACTGCAGGCGGGAAAGAACCTCTTCTATGGCCCCCAGGGCCGCGAGATCCCCAAGGGGCTTGCGGAGAACACGATCAACTCGCTCACCGGGCATGCCTATATCTTTTCTGATGGGGCGCTGACCATCAACTCCCAGCGCACTAAGAATAAGAGCGATGAGCCCAAGGGAGGCAAGTCGCCCGCTGAGATGGGGGCTAAGCCGGTCATGATGCTCTCTCTACAGCACGATGAGCTGGGGCAGGTCTCACTCCTTGCCCACACCGGTTTTGTCGATGGAGGAGGCTCTGCGATGAGCGGCGTGCCGCTGGCCACGGGCGTGAGCCCCAGTGCGAGCTCGCCCAAGAACGCGGAGGCCAATGCCGCCAAGAAAAACAAGCCCGCCTTCCAGAAACCCACCACGCTCGAGGGCCAGCACCAGCCCCGGCAGATACAGAAAGACGGCCATGTTGAGCCGCAGGAGTCTTGGACCTCTGCCGATGTGCTGGAGGCGATCCACAAGGCCACGGGCAAGGACGTGATCGGGGACTACTTCACCCGGCTGGTGCCCTACCGTACGGAGAAGGCATCGCTCTTTGACGTTTTAGCCCACGCCTGCGACCCACTCCACCTGCGCTGGGACGAGCAAGACGGCTGGCTGACCTTCCGCTCGACCGACTTCTTCAACATGCGCCTCAAGGAGGTGCCGGGGCACTTGCTGGAAAAGTGGGCCGCGCTACGCAAGAAAAACGGACGGCTCTCTCCCGATGAGCTCCGTGAGATCGCGCGCCTCACCGATAACCAGCTGGATGCACGCACGATGGGGGAGGGAGCGAAGGCTCTCTATGGCCTGGAAGAGTGGGACTGGGTCAGCAGCAGCAATCTTCGTCCCACGTGGCGCTTCTACGATAGCCTGACCACTTCCATGCGGACGAGCGTCCAGAGTGAGAAGGGGCTCTCGTTTGGCGCACTGGGCCTCGATGCACGGCAGAAGTTCCTCACGGCTGCCTACCAGCACAACACCGAGCTGCTCGAAGGCATCCAAAAGGGGACGGTGCCGGATACCTTTCTCAAGAACCTGGAGCGTGTGGGGACCATGCGCCTCTCGATCCCCGCGGTCGATGCCCCCAAGAAACCAGGGGAGGCACCCTTTCTCTTCCTCTTTGACATGCTCGATAAGTCGGGGGAGAAGAAGGTCATGAAGCAACTGGGGCCGTGGGGAACGTCGCTGAGCTTCGAGAACTAGGGGCACCTCAGGCGGGAGGCGCGTCCTGCGCCTCGCCGCCCTCGGGGCCGTAGAAGAAGACCCAGGTCGCAAAGTCGTCGGTGAAGTCCTCGAAGCGGTGCACAACACCGGCGGGGACAAAGAGGAACGTGCCGGGGCCAAAGGGCTCGCGGGTCTCGCCGTTCACAAAAAAGCCCGTGCCCGCGATCACCACATAGACCTCGTCGCGCGTGTGCGGGGTCTGCAAGTCCACGCCAGTGGGCTTGTAGACCTCAACCGAGAGCGAGCCGTGGGAGAAGACCTCCAAGAAGCGCTGGCCAGAGTGGGCGAGCTGGGAGAGAGTGTCTGAGGGGTGCATGCGTAGCCTTTAGAAGAGCAGTATACCGATTAACGGGGCTTTAATGGTAGCTCAATATGCTGAAAGGCTATGAACGAAAATAGGCCCAAAACCACGGTGGTTCTCCGCTGCAAGAACAACGCGTGGGTGATCGATCGTATGCTGGCGGCACTCTTTTCGCAGACCTACCAGGACTTCGAGCTCCTTGTGGTGGACTCGGGCTCGACGGACTCGACGCTGCAGACCGTGGAGCAGTACCCCCACCGCCTGATCGAGGTCGCGCCTGAGGACTATATCCCCGGAACCGTCCTGAATCAGGCAATCTCCCAGACCGATACCCCGGTGGTCCTCTTTGTCAATGCCGACTGCGTCCTTGCCACCCCGGAGTCGCTGGGGAACTTGGTGGCGGCCTTCGATGATCCCGCGGTGATGGCGGCCTTTGGGCGTCAGGTCGTCCGCCCCGAGGCCGATACCTGGGTGCGCCGGGACTACGAGCAGAGCTTTCCCGAGAAAGGGGAGGCACCCCCTTGGATCACGCTCTCGCTGCCCGTGGCCGGGATGCGCCGGAGCGCCTGGGAGCAGCAGGCCTTCTACACCGATGCCTGGGGCTCCGAGGACTCGCACTGGGGTGTCCGGGCACGCGAGCGCGGCTGGAAGATCGCCTATGTCCCCGATGCCGTCGCCATGCACTCCCACAACTACACGCTCAAGCAGCTCTACGGGCGGCGCTTTATCGAGGGGGAGGCGGACTCCTTTATCTACGGCGGCGGCGACACCATCCCCAAGCTCGTGGGACGTGCGGTGATGGATATCGTGCGGGATATTCCTGTGATGCTCCGTGCCCATGATGCCAGTGGGCTGGCCTGGGTGCTCCCACGCCGCGCGGTCTGCCAGTGGGCCTACTATGTCGGGCGACAGCACGGGGCACGCCGGCAGGCGGAGGGAAGCCGCGATGTCAAGCACGGTCAGCAGGTTGTTCTTGCACGCCACGAGTCCATCCGGGGGAAAGGCTAGCCTCGAAGAATGCACGTGATTCAGGTTCCTCGTCGTTTTGTCCGCCATGAGTGGGGCGGCACCGAGACCGTGGTCTTGGAGACGGCACGCCGCCTCCCTGCCCACGGCTGCACCACCGCGATCTTCTGCCCCAATGCGCTCGCCAGCAGCAACCACGAGGTCCTAGAGGGCGTCGAGATCGAGCGCTTCCCCTACTTCTATCCCTACATTGGGCTCAAGCCCGGCGCGCGCGAGGCGATGGACAAGAAGGGAGGCAATCTCTTCTCGTTTCCGCTGCGACAGGCGCTCCTGCGGCTCCCCGAACTGGACCTGATCCATCTCCACACCATGAAGCGCCTCGGGGGGATCGCGCGGCAGGTGGCACAGGCGCGGGGGATTCCCTACGTGGTCTCGCTCCATGGCGGTGCCTTCGATGTCCCACAAGACGAGGCCGCGACCTGGACCGAGCCGACCAAGGGAGCGCTGGAGTGGGGAAAGGCACTGGGCTGGTGGGTGGGCTCCAACCGGGTGCTCGATGAAGCCGCGGCGATTCTTTGCGTGGGGGAGAACGAGCGCAAGGCAACCCAGCAGCGCTACCCCAACCAGCGGGTCGAGTGGCTCCCCAACGGAGTCGATACGCAGCGCTTCTCCCAGGGCGATGGCCCCGCGTTCCGTGCCCAGCAGGGGATCCCCTCCGATGCGTTTCTCTTGCTCAGTGTCGCGCGGATCGATGCCCAGAAAAACCAGCTTTTAGCGGTTCGTGCCCTGCCCGAGCTGCTCACCCTCAACCCCAAGACCCACTTGCTCCTGATCGGGGCGGTGACCACGCCAGCCTACCGCGAGGAGCTCCTGAGCGAGGCAAGGCGGCTGGGTGTGGAGGGGCGTCTCACCCTCATCCCTGGCCTGCCGCCCGCGGAGCTTCCCGATGCCTACCACGCCGCGGACCTCTTTTTGCTGACATCGCGCCACGAGCCCTTTGGCATTGTGCTGATCGAGGCCTGGGCGGCGGGGCTGCCCGTGGTCGCCAGCGCGGTGGGGGGCGTGCCGTATCTGATCGAGGAGGGCAAGACCGGATTTCTGTTCCCCAGCGACGAGCAAGCGGGGCTGGTGCAGGCAATCGGGCGCTACACAAGCCTCTGCCCCGAGCCACGCCAGGCGCTGATCGAGCACACGCGCACCCTCGCCTTTGAGCTCTACGACTGGGAAAAAATTACCGCAAGACTGGTAAAAATCTACAGCGAGTGCACCTCAAAACCCCGGAAAAGTGTGGAACGTTAGTAGGGTATAAGCAGGAATTTATCTCATGAAGAAGCTTAAAATTGGAATCACAACCCTGGGCGCAGACGGCGGAAAATCCGGGATCAGCCGCTACGTCATGGCGATGGTTGCGGAGTACTCCCGGATGCAGCGGGAGGGGCTGGATGTGGAGTTCCAGGTGGTCTGCCACGCGGATGAAGCCGAGATCTTTGTTCCCGCGGGGCTACACCTGGAGACCATTCTTGTCTCCAACGACCTGAAGGCGGCCAGTCGAAATCTCCTCTGGCACCAGAGCACGCTCCCGCTCTTGGCCGCGAAGAACCGCTGGGATGCGCTCTTTCTTCCCGCAGGAAACCGGCGCTTGCCCTGGAGCTCTCCCTGCCCGACTGTCGGGACGGTCTTTGACTTCTCGATCAAGCATGTCCCCGGCAAGTACGATCGTGCGCACCACACCTACATCACCAAGGTCCTACCCGCCCTCGCACGGCGCCTGACCCGTGTGGTGACCCTGAGCGAGTGTAGCAAGAGCGATATTGTCCGCTACGCCCAGGTGCCTGCGGAGCGCATCCATGTCATCCCCGCGGGCGCCGACTCTCGCTTCCGGCCCCTCTCGCGAAGTGTGTGTATGCCGGTGATCCAGCGCTATGTGGCGGGGAAGCCCTACCTGCTCTATGTCTCGCGGATCGAGCACCCGGGCAAGAACCACGTACGGCTGATCGAGGCCTTCACCCGCTTCAAGGCCGAGACCCAGCTCCCGCACCAGCTCCTCCTGGCGGGCAGCGACTGGAACGGCGCCGAGGTGGTACACCAAGCGGCGGAGGCGTCCCCCTTCGCAAAAGAGATCCACTTCACTGGCTTCCTGCCCGATGTGGACCTGCCCCCGCTCTACGCCGGTGCCGATGCGGTAATCTTTCCGTCGCTGTGGGAGGGCTTTGGGCTCCCGGTCCTGGAGGCGATGCAGGCGGGGATTCCCGTGGCCTGCTCCAATGTCGCCTCTCTCCCGGAGGTGGCGGGCGATACGGCGCTGCTCTTTGATCCCCTCGATAGCAACGCGATCGCCTGTAGCATGATCCAGCTGATGGAAGACCCTGCACGGCGCGAGGCGCTGGCACAGGCAGGGCGAGAGCGCTCCCTGGGATTCTCCTGGCGGCGCTCTGCCGAGGAGACACTTGCCGTGCTGCGCACGGTGGCGGAGAGACGAAAATGAGCATGGTTTTACAGGCACGTAGCACCCCCATTCGGTCGGTAGAGCATCGGCTCAAGCGGCTGGTGGATGTCGTTGTCTCAGGGCTGGTGATCTTCTTACTGATGCCTTTCTTCCTGGTGCTGGCGGCGCTGATCCACTTCTACGACCGCGGCCCGGTCTTTTTCTGGCAGGACCGGGTGGGGCTGGAGGGGGCGGTCTTTCGCTTCCCGAAGTTCCGTAGCATGGTGGTCAATGCCGAGGCGATCCGCGCCCAGATCGAGGCACAGAACCAGCACGGCGCCGAGGGGGTGACCTTCAAGATGAAGAACGACCCGCGCATCACGCCCGTGGGCCGCTTCATGCGCCGGTTCTCCATCGACGAGCTCCCGCAGTTTCTCTGTGTCTTTAAGGGCGAGATGAGCCTGGTGGGGCCGCGCCCTGCCCTGCCCAAGGAGGTCGCCCGCTACACCGAAGAGGACCGCCGTCGCCTGGCATCGGTTCCGGGCCTGACCTGCCTCTGGCAGATCGAGGGCCGCGGCGATGTCCCCTTTCCCAAGCAGGTCGAGCTGGATGCCTGGTACATCGAGAACTGGACCTTCTGGCTCGATGTGAAGATCCTCCTCAAGACGATCCCAGCGGTGCTGGCAGGCCGCGGTGCGTATTAAGCGTTTTCGATTTAACGGGGCTTTAACGCCAACCGTAAAAAATAGAGATTATGCTGGAAACGAAAGATGAGATCTCACTAGAGCAGCTGTGCGGAAAGTTCTCCCCCCAGGGAATCCTACAGCAGCGCTTCCAGCACCGCCGTCGCGTCATGGCCCGGGTGCTGGCACCATCGCAGTGGCTGGAGGCAAAACGCGCAACCGACCTGGCGCTCGCCGCAGCGCTTCTGGTGCCCTCCCTCCCGCTCTTTGCTCTGCTTCGTCTGTTCTGTGGCCCCGTTCAGCGCACCACGCGGGTGGGGCGCTGGGCGGAGACCTTCTCGGAGTACTCGTTTGATCCCAAGCGTGCCCGAGTCTTCTCCCGCCTGCCCTGCCTGCTGAATATCCTGGCCGGCCAGATGTCGTTTGTGGGGCCACGCGCCACGATACCGGGGGAGCTGACCCCTAACCAGCGCACGGTACGCCGCCGCTACGATGTCCGCCCCGGCCTGCTCTGCACGTGGTGGATTCGCCAGCGTGCCAATATCGGCTACGACGGCGAGTCGCTGGCGGATGCGGAGTACGCGGAGAACCCCACCCTGGCGGGAGACGTGGCGATTGCGCTGCGGGCGATCCCTGCGGCGTTCTACGGCGAGGCGGTCGAGGAGGTGCCGGAGAAGGTCAGCCTGCTCGATATCCCTGTCGATAACCTGGCCATGACCGAGGCCGTGGAGGTGCTGGTAGACCTGACCGACTCGTACCGGACCCAGCAAGTGGCCTTTGTGAACGCGGACTGCGCCAATATCTCCTTTAAGAACGACGACTACCGCAAGACGCTACAAGAGGACGCGGACATGGTGCTAGCCGATGGGATTGGGATGAAGCTGGCGGGCAATGTCCTCAAGCGGCCCATCAAGCAAAATGTCAATGGCACCGACCTGTTCCCCCGGCTCTGCGCCGAGCTGGAGAACACGGGCAAGGGGCTCTTTCTCTTGGGAGCCAAGCCGGGAGTGGCCGAGGCCGTGGCAAACTGGGTGCGAGAGAACCACCCTGGGATGCTGATCTCAGGAGTCCAGCACGGCTACTTCTCCGCCGACGAAGAGCCTGCGGTGCTGGAGAAGATCGCAAGCTCGGGCGCGAGCCTCTTGCTTGTCGCATTTGGTGCCCCGCGCCAAGACCAATGGATCGCGGCCCACAAGCACGAGCTGGGGAGCGTGAAGGTCGCCATTGGGGTGGGGGGGCTCTTTGACTTCTTCTCAGGGGAGAAGCAGCGCGCCCCGCTCTGGCTCCGGGAGATGGGGATGGAGTGGGCCTTCCGGCTCTATCTGGAGCCCGCCCGGCTCTGGAAGCGCTATGTCGTGGGCAATGGGCTGTTCTTGATGCGTGTTCTTTGGTGGCGCATCACCCACCGCGGGGGAGAGAGTGTGGCAATGGGCCAAGGTTGGACGGAGGAGAGACGGGTATGAAAGCGGTAGTTTTTGTGACGGAGGTGGTGCCAGAGAGCCTGATGCCGGGGAAGCTGCCCTTGGTGCTCCTGCCCATGATCGACCGACCCCTGATCGAGCTTCAGGTGGAGGCGCTGGTGGAGCAGGGGGTGACCGAGATCCAGCTCTATGCGGTGGCGGGGCTGGAGCGGCTGCGCTCGTTGCTGGGAAATGGCGCTCGCTGGGGCTGTACCCTGACCATTCACCCGCTCCGCTCCGACCGCCCGCTCACGGCTTTCCACACCCTCCCCGAGACCCAGGAGCCCGTCTTGGTAGCCCTCGCCGAGGTCGTGCCCTTCCCCGAGATCTGCTGGCCGACCGCGACGATCTGGACCACGCCTTGGGACGAGTGGGCGGGGGTCTGTGTGGCATCGGCGGAGCTCTTGCGTCGCATCCCGGAGGAGGTCACGCTGGCCCAGCTCCCGGAGGTACTGCGCCCTCAGCTCACGCTGGATTTTATGGACCGCCATCCCATGCGCTCGCTGGGGGAGTTTATCGTGACCCAGCAGGCCGAGCTCGCCCGCCGTATCCAGAACGAGGTGCATGTGGCGCGCAGTGCCCGTGTCCACCCCCGAGCGCGGCTTGTAGGGCCGGCTTGGATTGGGCCGCAGTGCCGGGTGGGAGCGGGGGTGCAGCTTGGCCCCAATGTCTGTCTGGGAGCGGGGTGCATCGTGGAGCGGGGGACACGCCTACAAGATGCCCTGATCGCGCCGGGGAGCTACATCGGGGCGGACCTGGAGCTCGACCAAGTCTATGTGGACCGGAGCCGGCTGATCAACCTGCGCCAGGAGATCGGCCTGACCATCGACGATGCCTTTCTCCTCGGCTCGGCGGCGAAGCTCTAAAAAACTAAAGCCCCCGGGAGGCCTGCGCCTCCCGGGGGCTTTTGCTTACTTGCGCCGTCGCAGCCGCTGTGCGAGTGCGCCGCCTCCTAGGATCAGGAGCGCGATCGTGCCCGGCTCGGGGACCGAGCTGGGCGAGACCGTCCCCGGGTCCGGAGTCGGGTTCGGGTTAGGCACCGGGTTGGGAAGGGGCTCCGGGGTGGGCTCGGGAGTGGGTACCGGGTTGGGCACGGGCTCGGGAGTCGGTTCCGGGGTTGGTGCTGGTGTCGGAACGGGCTCCGGAGTCGGTTCCGGCGTCGGAGCGGGCGTTGGGATCGGCTCCGGCGTCGGCTCGGGTGTCGGGGCCGGGGTGGGAATCGGCTCCGGCGTGGGGGCCGGGGTCGGAAGGGGCGTGGGCTCCGGTGTCGGGATCGGTGTGGGGATGGGCGTGGGCACCGGTGTTGGAGCAGGAGTGGGGGCTGGGGGAGCCGGGGTAGGCGGCGTGGACGTGCCCGTCTCGAACTTGACCCGGAAGCCCTTCTTGACCCCATTGACGATATAGTTGCCCGAGATGTAGCCCTGGCTATCGACCGCGGTCGCCTCCGAGCTGACATCCGCCCCGAAGCCGAGCTGGGTGTGCAGGTCGTAGAACTGGCCGTCTTTCCAGACCAGCGCGCGCTTCAGGCCATTGGTGCCGTCGCCGGCACCATCCCCGACAATCAAGTTCCCCGCGATGGCGCGTGCCTCCGACGTGCTATTGCTGCCCAGGTAGCTGCCGGGGTGTAGGTTGACGCTCCCGGTAACGCCGGTCCAGAGGGTCGCCTGGCCGTCGGAGTATCCCACGGTGCGGGCGGCCGTCAGCCCTAGGTCGCCGTCGATCACCGCCAGCGCCTTGGACTCGCTGTTGCTGAGCCGGTAGCTGGTGATGCCATCCCAGAGGATCGCGCTGGTCTGGCTGGTGGTGTCGAAGAAGCCATTGCCCACGGCGATATTGCCACTGATCCCAAAGGCCGCGGCGGAGCTAATCACGCTGCCCGCATCGCTGAGGGTGCGCACGGGGAGCACGAACTGGAAGCCATTGTCCCAGCGCATCGCCACGGAGGCGAATCGGCCCCCGCTGTAGCCATTGCCGATCAGGTCCAGGGCAACCCCCGCGCCATAGCCGACAATCTTATCGCCGGTGGTATTGATCGCGGTCGCGGCGGAGTAGCCGGTGCCAAAGATCGTGTTGGAGTGAATGTCGGTGACCGCGCCATTGTCCCAGACCAGCGCGTGGGGATCGCCGCCCAGGTTGTCGCCGTAGCCCCAGCCCACAATACGATTTCCGGCGACTCCCAGAGCATACGAGGCCGAGTTGTCTCCCAGAAGCGCGGCGGGGTGGAGGTTGGTCGCGGTGCCACTGGCGTCCCAGTAGGTCGCCTGTGTCTGTGGACCATTCTCCCCGAACCCGACCGTCACGCCTCCATCGGCGGCCCAGGCGTTGCTATCGGGCAGGCCACTGGTCAGGTCGGTAAAAAAGCTCGTCGCATGTGCTGCGGGCGCGAGGACGACCGGGGCGACTCCTAAGGATGCCAGCAGGGCGACTCGCCCCCAGAGGGGTGATACTCGGATAGACATTCGTTATTCCTTATTTCTCTCAAGAAAACGCACAATGGACACACTTGGGATGCATAAATCGCTAAATTTACACGCCCTTTTTGTTTTTAATGTTCTGTTTTTACTATACGGCATGAAAATAGCCACGATGAACGAGTCGGGTAAAAACCAGTATAAAGACGGGTGAGGTTATAAAGTGGCCGGCGAATAGTCCCGGACAGATTTGCCTGGACAACGAGAATCCCGGACAACGAGTCCTCGGGTCAACTCGTTCCTCGGGCTCTGGTGATTCCGGTATGGTTCTTCTGGGAAAACGCTATAATGAGGACATGATTCAAACACCCCTTCGCGTCTCGGTTTCTACCTGGGCGCTTCATGAGCTCCTTGGCACGGTCGCCCCCGGCCGGCCCGGCGACCCTGAGGGCCGCCTGATGACCCCGCGTGAGAGCGGCTCGCTGGACCTGCTGCATGTCCCGCGGGAGCTGGCACGGCGTGGGATCACGACCATGGAGCTCTGCCACTTCCATATCCCGGATGCCAGCGACTGCTACTTGGAGGAGTGGGCCGCGGCGCGGGAAGACGCGGGCGTGCAGCTCTGGAGCCTGCTGATCGACGATGGCGACCTCAACCACCCGGAGTTTGGGGACCGCGACCGGGACTGGATTATCGGCTGGATCGAGCGGGCATCGCGGCTGGGCGCACAGTGCGTCCGCGTGATCGGGGGAAAGCAGCCCCTCACCGATGAGTCGCTGGCGCGCTCGATCGCGCAGTTTCGGATTCTGACGATGGAGGCCTATGTCCGTGGGCTCCATGTCCTCACCGAGAACTGGTTCCCAACCCTCTCCACCCCTGCGGCGGTCCAGGCTCTGCTGGAAGAGACGGGCGGCGCGGTGGGGCTGAACTTCGACTTTGGCAACTGGAGCGGCCCCGAGAAGTACACCAACCTAGCCCAGATCGCGGAGTACGCCGAGGGCTGCCACGCCAAGTGGGACAACGACGACGACTTCTTGCGCTGTTTAGAGATCACGCGCTCGGCGGAGTTCTCTGGCCCCTACACGCTGGTGCACGGTGAGCCCGGCAAGACCTGGGAGAGCCTGGAGCAGCAGAGAGCACTGGTGGCCCCCTATGTTGCCTAAGGTCCTACCGAAAGACCGGCTCCTGGTAGTGGCAGGGGCGCTCAATGGAGAGAAGATCGCTCAGCTCTGGCGGATGAACCCCGATGGCTCCGGGCGCGTGCGCCTCACCCGCGAGCGCCAGCCCTGCGCCCAGCCGCGCTGGAGCAGCGATGGGAGCAGCATTGTCTACGGGGTCGAGACGGGAAAGACCAGCGAGACCACGGGCGAGACCGTCCTTGCCTGGCGACGCTGCGCCCCCGATGGCTCCAAGCGCACCGCCATTCCCGCCCCGGAGCTGGGGAGCCCTCTGCCCAAGCTGGAGGTTGTCCTGAGCGGCGACTATGTCACGGGCTTTCGCACCCCCGGTGGCCCGCTTCAGAAGATCCAGCTCAGCCCCGCTGCCGAGAAGTTCTGGGACGAGACGGGGATAAGCGGCGGCGCTCTGCGCCTGGTCAGCCTACCCGGCACCGACGCATTTGTGCTGGCGGTGCAGCTGGCGGGCGGCAACCGTGAGGGCAAGTGGCACACCGCGGTAAAAGTCGAGGTCGCCACCGGAAAGGCCGAGCCCTGGGGCGAGTACGGCTACAGCGGCTTTTGTACCTCGCCAGACAACCGGCAGTTTGTGACCTGCTTCAACCGCATGGTCAAGGGCAAGGAAGAGCACGTGGTCTGTATTGGAAATATGGACAATTCCCAGAAGCTCCGGCGCCTCCTGACCAGCCCTGAGCTGATCTTTGCGGACTGGTGCGGCGGCAAGCGGGTCGTCTAAAAAGTACCCTGCGAAAAAAGTAGCACCCAAGCCTTGACAGCGTCGCTTTTGTATGCGAAAATTTCCGCATGCAGTCTACCGAGAAGCTCAGTCGCCGCGAGCGGCAGTTCATGGACATTATCTGGGAGCGTGGGCAGGCCAGTGTCGCGGAGGTGCTGGAGGCGCTCCCCGATCCCCCCGGCTACAACACGGTCCGCGCCCTGCTCGGGGTTTTAGAGAGAAAAGGACACCTCACGCACACCGAGGAAGACGGTCGCTATGTCTACCTGCCGGTCGCGCCGGCCCATGCGGTCGCCAAGACCGCGCTCGAGCGGGTGGTCACCACGTTCTTTGGCGGCTCGATCGAGCGCACGGTGATGACCCTGCTCCAGTCCCGCGAGCGCCACCTCAGCGACGACGAGCTCACGCGGCTCTCCGCCCTGATTGCTGAGGCGAAAGAGAGCGAGAAAGCGCCATGAGCCCCGCGCTGGAGCTGGTTCTCAAGGCCACGGTCTTGCTGGCACTAGCGCTCTTGTTGGAGGCCGTTGCCCTGCGCCGCGCCTCAGGCAAGCTCCGCCACGGGGTCTGGTGCGCCGCGCTCGCCGCCCTAGCGCTCATGCCCCTCACGCTCTTTCTACCCCCACTCCTCGCCGTGCCTGTGAGTACCCCAAGTCCCGCGTTGCCCACTTCCCCCCTAACCCCCGCAGAGCGGGGGGACAAATCGGAAGGATCTGCTTGGATTCCCCCGCTTGCGGGGGCTAGGGGGCGGGCGGGGGTTAGGGGGGAAGGAATTGACTGGCAACGTACCCTCCTCCTCTGCTACGCCCTCGGTGTGGGTGGCCTCTTGCTACGCTTGCTGCTCGACCGTGCGGCTCTCTTCTCCCTGGCCCGCCGCGCCACTCGTGCTAGCACCACGCTCTTTCCCTGCGCCTTTCCGGTTCACCTGAGCCCCGCCGTCCCGACGCCGCTAGCGGCTGGCGGCCGCACCGGGGTGCTCCTCCCCGAGAGCGCCACGCAGTGGGACGACGAGCGCCGCCACGTGATCCTGCTCCACGAAGCCGCCCACCTGCGCCGCCGGGACCACATCACGCTCCCCCTCGCGCTGGGCCTGCAAGCCGCCTGGTGGTTCCACCCGCTGGCCTGGCTCGCCCTCACCCGCTTCCGCGCCGCCGCTGAAGCCGCCTGCGACGAAGCCGTGGTCGCCGCGGGAGTCAGCCCCGCCACCTACGCCGAGCATCTCTTAGAAGCCGCAAAAACTCTCAAGCTGGAGGTCGCCAAGTGAAAACTCTTTACAGTGTCCCTGGAGCCGTCCGCGAAAACGGTCTGGAAGTTCGTCTGCGCACTATCTTATTGGTGCCTCAGAACAACCAGCAGTATCGAACAATCCTTTCCCTTACCTTGGGAGCCACCACATTAGCGTTGTTGCTTTCCCTACGTCCCTACACTGAACCTGTGATTGCTGCACCTTCACCGGCAAAGCATCACGACAAAAAGAAATTCCCCACCAAGTCAGGAGAAAAAATGATTCCTTCCACTGCAATTATCATGAGTCAGGAAAAAGCAAACCTGGTTACCTTTGAGTTACGCTATCTCTCCGGTACTGAGCTCATCAAAAAGCTTGAAAGACAGATTCCAAAAGGGATCACGAAGTTGGAACCTGATGACTCCAAGAATATGCTTCAAGCCCAAGGAACCCCCGAGGCATTGAATGCACTTAAAATACTTATTAAACGCCTTGATGTCGAATATATAAATGTAGAATTAAAAATACGACGGGTTCAACAAGGAAAGACTGTCTCTGATGTACGAATACCAACTGCTGAGGGAACTAAAGGGACGATTACTATATCTCCTGATAGCCTTAGTGTTACTGTTAGCAAAGTCTCTCATGATAAGAAAAACATATCTCTTATTGTAGAATATAACCAGCTAAAAGCAGTCTCAAAGATAATTCCTTTGGGTAAAGAGACACAGATCGTTCTGCCGGATAATAGTGAGCTGTTTGTCACTGCCACAATTGCGAAAAATGGCTCTGTCGAAATCCGATGAAATCACTCTACCAACCTTGCAGTCCCTCTAAGGTGTAACCCTATGAAAAATCTCTACCAACCCTACAGTGTCCCCGCCATGGCCGATCCCGCGCCGCTGGAGAAGCGCCTGCGCCATATTCTCTTTGGCCGCGGTGGCTACACGATGCGCCACGCGGTGATCCCGCTGGTTCTGGGAGTGATCGCCCTCGGAGCCCTCCTGCCCCTGCGCTTTCACACCCGCTCACAAACCACTCTAGTCGAGGCGGTTGTAGCCCGTGATGTTGCGGTTGCCCAAGCGCCTACTGCCCCTATGGCCGCGACGGAGGCCGTGAAGGCAGAGTCCGCAGAGCCCGCCGTCCCTGCGGAGCCACTGCCCACTCAGGCCGAACTAGAGAGTGTGGAGGCGCTAAAACAACGCGAGATGCAGCTTGAGGCCGAGCTTGCTCAAACGCGCCTGGAGCGACAAAGTAAAGAAGTGCTCATCCAAAAGCTACGGCAAACGCATAAGGAGCTATTCCTGCAGCAAGTGAAGGTATACAACAAATTCCCTATGCCTCTCCCCGCCCAGCAGGTACGAATATCCAGATAAAGTGAAGGCCCCGCACCCGTCCGTGAGGACGGGTGCGGGGCCCACTTGGGGGACTGCTACTACGCGGCGAGCGGGTTCCAGTCGCGGCCGTAGAGCGGGAGGAGGCGGAAGTTGGCGTCTCCTGCACCGTCGCCGTAGAACTGGCAGGCGTCGGCGTTGAAGCTCAGCACTTTTTTCGGCTGCCACGACGCGATATTGCCCATCAGGACGATCTCGGTGAGGGGGCCAGAGTAGCCAAAGTGGGTGCTACACTTGCCCGGTGTCGGGCCGTGGCCGGGGATGCGGCCTAGCGCGACATCGACCCACTCGTGGTAGTGGCTCACGGACTCCACCTTGGGCGGGAGCTTCTCAACCCGCTTGCCGCTATTGTCCCAGACCGAGGGTGTCGCCCAGTGCGGGACCACCATCTTGCCGTACTCCCCGATCACCACCGAGCCCGTGTTGAGCTCCTCAAACAGCTCGGGGAGGAGGTTCTTGGCGGGGCGCGTGTCGCCGTGGTACCAGTGCAGCGCGACTGTCTTGGCCGTGTTGCGTGTCCCGGCAAGTTGCCAGGTGATGTGGGCGTTGTAGGGGAAGTTGAGCACGTTGGGCGGCGCATCGAGGTGGCTCACCACCGAGAGCGGCGTGCTCAGGCGCGTCCCCGAGAGCACCGGGTCGAGGATATGGCAGGCCATGTCCCCCAGGGTTCCCGTTCCAAAGTTCTGCCAGCGCCGCCAGTTGCCCGGATGGAACTCATCGGGGAGGTAGGGCACCTTGCGGCTGACCCCACAGTAGAGGCTCCAGTCAAGATTCGCCGGAGGAAACTCCGCCATGCGCGGCGGGCGTGCCCCGCCCCAGCCCTTGCCACAGAACGAGTGGATCTCCTGGATCTTGCCCAGGACCCCCGCATTGAGCCAGGAGATCGCGGTGCGGTAGCTGCCCTCGCCGTGGATCTGGATACCCATCTGCGTGGCGGATTTCGGGTGCTTCTCGGCGGCCAGGCGCATCGCGCGCGCCTCACCCACTCCCCGGGTGAGGGGTTTCTGGACATAGGCATGGCGGCCCAGCGAGAGTGCCTTCAGGCCCACGGGGGCGTGCATGTGGTCCGGGGTAGCGCAGAAGACCGCATCGCAGTCCACCGTGTCGAGGAGCTTGGTATAATCCGCAAACCGCGCCGACTCGGGGACACTGTAGCGGTCCCCAAAACGCGCCTGGGCCCCCTTATCCGGGTCGCACACCGCGACAATCTTCACATCCTTGTGTGAGGCGATATTGGGGACATCGCCCCCGGCTTGCCCGCCACACCCCACCAGTGCCAGACGAAATGGCATAAAAAAATCCTCCTGACGCACCATTCGGTACGCACCGGAGGATTTCCTTTGTGGGAGTGCTGGCTACGGCGGCCCGGCGGCTAGGAAGCTCTGCCAGCTGCCCGCATCCTGGGCGAGCTTGAGCAGGCTGTAGCGCTGCCCAAAGCCATTGGCCTGCTCGATATCGATGATCCGGTAGCGGTTGGGCGTGGGGATAAACGCCGCAATTCCCTGCGAGCTGGGGGTGAACTGCTTGGTCGTGACATTGTGAACAATCGCGGCCTTGGCAGCAGCGCGGACAGCAGCCGTTTTCTGTTTCAGCTCCGCATCGTTGACCCGGACCTCAAGGCGGTCGAGGAAGTGCAGGAGGTCCTTGTTCTCGGGGTACTCGTAGGACTGTGCCTCATCGCGCGCTAGGCCAATCTCGGTCGCAAAGCTTGTCTTGAGCGACATCAGGGTGGCTCCGAGGCTATTGAGCGCGGAGACAATCGGGGCTACCTTGGTGGTGTCGATAACGGACTGCGTGATACCGTATTGATTGGCAAAGCGCGTCCCGGCATCGTCGGCGTAGGCAATGCCAAGCGCCTTGCCGTCCATAGAGGGATTGGTCGCCAGCTTTCCGAGCGTGACATCGTAGATATAGCCCTCACCGGGCGGGGACTCCTCGGAGCCGACAATGTAGTCCGCGGTATTGCGCCACTCGTAGAGCACCTCGATCATCTGCATCAGGGAGCAGTCGACCGTCAGCAGGTCCCATTTCTTGCCCTCGGGGTGGGCGATCGCGCTGGGTAGCGCGATCGTGTCGATATGGTTGCTCGTGGTATCGTCGTAGGAGACCCCACGGGTAGTCTTGGAGACCTTGACCGAGCGCCAGCCCGCGCCGTGGTTCCAGATCACGAGGTTGTAGTGCTCGGCGGGGAAGGTCTCGACTCCCCAGCTGATAAACTCCTGCAGGGTGGTCGGGTTGCCCATATCGACCCCTGTTCTCTGGGAGAGGAGGTAGGAGTTGATGGTTGCATCGTCGCCATCGCGCCGGACATAGAAGCGGCGTGTGTCGCTCCAGTCGCCGTTGGTGCTATCGTAGCGCCCCCCGATCCGCTTGAACTGGGTGATAATGTTGATATCCGCCGTGGAGCCGACTTTCTCCATCTGGTTCATGTTCAGGACCCCGTAGGTCTCCAGATCGTTGGCTCCATTGATGTAGACCAGCACTGTCCACTTCTTGCGTGGCTGCACCCCGACACTTTTCTGGACAGTCCAGCCGGGCTGGGCAACCACGCGCCCTCCGTCGATAGGCTCGACCGTTGGGGGAATGATCGTGCCCCCGCCACCACAGCCTGCCAGGGCCAGTGTCATCGTGCCAACTCCCAGCAGGGAGAGCAGCTCTCTTCGTGTCATGCTCAAAACCCGTCTCCTCATGATTGCCTCTTGCATCGTAAAAGAATGCAGTCTCTGCCCTCTCTGATACAGCCTATGCAAGAATCCTTCAAATCGTCTTCTCTCGGGATTATCGGCAGAGTCCGCTTCACAGGCTATAATGCAGCAGGCAATTTCCATTCTACCGAAATAAAACCCGTAAAAATACTTTTTCCGGGTTGAGAAAGTGCCCGACAGTATGCTCCATGATTGATGTACAAAAAGCAGATCGCTGGGTCTACCGCGCTCTTACTCGGACGCGGAAAGACGATGGTAGCCTCTACCAGAGAGAGCGGCGTGCCGAGGAGGAGATTCACCGGCTCTGTGGGCTAGGCCAGCGGGCGCGGCGTGACGTGCTCTTGGCAAGGCACCCGGCAGGAGACCCTGCCCGGCTTCGGGAAGAGACCCTGGTCTATGCGCTCCGTGAGTGCGCGGCCCGGGGCGACGACGAGACGGCGTGGGGGATTGCGGAGCTCCTCACGGAGCGGGTGAGTGGGCATATCGCCCGGCAGCTAGCCAAGTGGCGGCTCCCAGAGGAAGATGCCGACGACGTAACGCGGGACTTGTTTGCGCTTCTCTTTGATGCGCTCTTCTCCCGTGAGGCGAGTGCGGAGTTCTGGGAGGTGCGCTTCTGGGTCTGTCTGGACCGACGGCTCTGGAACCTGGTGGAGAAGCGGCAGGCGAGCCTAGACGCACAGCTCAGTGAGGGAAGCGAGCCCACGGAGAACGAGGGAGGGGAGTCCACCCTCCTGCGCCTCCCCGAGGGCGGCCCAGGGCCGGAAGCGCTCGCGGAGTACGGTGAGGCGCTGACCGTTCTCGCAGAGCACGAGCGCTTGGCAGTCTACTTAAAGTACATCGAGGGGCTACCGGAGGAGAGCGACGATCCGAATCGCCAGAGCGTGGCCAAGATCTTGGGCGTGACGGGGCGGACGGTACGAAACTACCTGCGTCGGGCGGAGCAAAAACTGCGGGAGTGGAATGAAAAATGAACGAAGAGCTTAGCGATACAATTCTAGTCGAGTTTGCCGGCGACCCCGATGCGCGGGTGGCAGACTGGGCAGCGCGCTACCCGGCACAGGCTCGGGAGTTCGCCTATCTTGCCACGGACCGCGCCTTCCCCGCTCCGATGGCCGACTCCACCCGTGTGCAGTCCCTCGCGCTCTCGGTGCTCCGTGAGAAGCGCCAGGCCTACAGCACGACCTTTGCGAGCCTGAAGTCGGTCGCGGAGGCCAAGGGCCACACCGCGGAGAGCCTAGCTACCGCGCTCAAGCTCCCGGTCGGGCTGTTCTGGAAGCTCCACCGACGCTTGGTGTCGTTTGAGACCATTCCGCAAACCCTGCTCACCCAGCTCGCCGCGACACTGGATCGTACGGTAGACGAGCTCGCTCGCTACCTGCGCCAGCCCCCGCAGCTCGCCGCCGGAGCTAGCTACCGCAGCGACACCGCGCCCGAGGCGCTACAAGAGTCGTTCGCCAGCGCCCTCCACAACGACCCCGACACCACCGACGAGATGCGCCAGAGCTGGGGGTAGTTGTTTGGGGCGCCCCCGTTGGAGGGGGGCGTCAGGGAACCGGCTTCTTGCCCTCAGTCGCAAGCGCGATTAGTTCGGTGAGGCGTTTCTGCCGCGTCTCGGGGCGCTTGGCGGCGGCGAGCTTGGTGAGGGCCAGCTTGAGCGTTGAAGGGCTGTAGGTTGCGAAAGTAGCCTGTGCGGCAGGACTTGCGGCGAGTGTGGCGGCTAAATCCTCGGGGATCACGAGGGCTTCGACTTCGTCCAGCGCCGTCCACGAGCCGTCGGCCTTAGCGGCGTCGATCTTGGCGATGCCTGCGGGCATGAGGAGCCCTTCGCGCTCCAGCTCTTCGATATAGCCTTTGTTGATTTTTGACCAGACACTCTTAGGCTTGCGCGGTGTGATCAGCTGCAGGTAGCGGGCTTCGTCGAGCTTGCTCACCCGGCTGTCGATCCAGCCAAAACACAGACACTCCTTGACCATGTCCGGGTAGGCGATGGTGGGCATGCCGCTGCCCTTCTTGTAGTAGATCAGCCACACCCCCTTGGCGGTCGCATGGTGCGCCTCCAGCCACGCCCGCCATGCCGCACGGTCGGGGGGATAGACAGCACCATGGGGACCGGGACCAAGGTCGGGAACGGCTGTCCAGGTGCTCATTATTTTCCCAGAACGGGCTTGAGTGCTGTCGCGAGGGCATGGCTGTAGATGGCCGCCCCTTCTGGTGTAAGGTGGATTTCATCTGCATAGTGCTTTAGTTCCAGTCCGGCAACATGACGCAGATCAATAAACCCCATCCCTGCTTCCCGAATAAGCCTCTCCGCTTCAGGATCGAGAGAGTACGGCAGTGGGTCTGTCGTGGGTTGAGTAGGAAAAGCAATGAAACAGAAGTGGGATCCTTCTTGTTTTGCTTTATGAAGAAGCCTCTGGAGAGCTTCATAGCGCACAGGGGGGTGTTTTTGTGCTTGATTTTTTTTGCCCATTCGGAAATTAACTCCGTTTGTCTCAGAGGTAAAGTCCTTATAGTGTGGGACGGCAATCCCTAAAATTCGCTCACGAAGACGTTCACGGGCTGCAAATGTTGCCCAAAACGATGAGATTCCAAACTCAACTTGCTCCCCCGGATTCGTGATATCCAGCCGGAATAAATCAGGCCAGTCAGAAGGGGTTGTAAAGAACTGCGCTAGTCGTCCGGTTTCTATAGCATTGCCATCTTGTAAGTTTTTCTCATAGAAATGAACAAGAAAGTAATCAGGTTTTCTCTTTGGCTTCCAAAAGTAGTGATTGATCATGAAGTGCCAAGTATTAATTTTTGAAGCATCCGCAGTAAACATTTTTGCTGTGAAATTTTTCCCCTCTGATTGCTTGAGATCCTGGCTGAGAATATCAAGATTGATACCGCGTTGGGTGAGAGAATTGCCTACTAGGGCTATCTTTATACCTTCGGAATTAGTGAGGTCTCTAGATAGAGCTGGGTAGTTGTCAAATCGTGCAAAATCTTTTGATGCATGGAAAATAATTGTGCGGGTAAAGACCTCGATTGTTGAGAAGATTAAAAGTACTGCAAGTAGTAGCTTGATCTTGTTTTTTTTAGAATTGGAAGTAGATAAACTCACTCGACTGTCCTCCGTTTAAGATGATTGTAGTAATGATCAATGCGGAATAGATCACTGATTTTTTAAGCCAGGTCTTTTCATAGAATCGGACATATTGTGATTCGTCTTTGGTGAGCGCCTCAAAAATAAGAATGGGGATGCAGTGGACGAGGATCATCATTAAGCTGGAGAGTGCAAACGGGGGTATCTTTCCAGGCGTTACAATCCGCTTGAGCATTTGGAACGCAGCAGAGAGGGTATCTGCACGAAAAAAGAGCCAGCCGAGACAGACAAGATGAAACATCAGCACTCGTCGGAGCTGTATCGAAAACCAGCTTTTAGGGTCTGGCACCTTGAAGAAGCGAAAGAGACACAGGATCATGCCATGGTAGAAGCCCCATGCGATAAAGGTTCCACTGGCACCGTGCCAGAGCCCACCTAAGACCATCGTCCATAACAGGTTTCCATAGGTTCTGGCAGTACCTTGGCGATTGCCGCCTAGGGGAATATAAAGGTAGTCACGGAGCCACGAGGAGAGGCTAATATGCCAGCGTTGCCAGAAATCGCTAGGGCTAACGGCAAGGTAGGGATTGCGGAAGTTAATGGCGAGCTCGAAACCTAACCAGCGGGAGATGCCACGAGCAATGCTAGAGTAGCCTGAAAAATCGCCGTAGATCTGGAAGGCAAAGGCATAGACCCCGAGCAGGACCTCGCTACCGGAGAGCCCCGCGGCGGTTCCTTCCGTAAAACGATAGAAGACTGCATTTGCGATAGGGGCCATATTATCAGCGATAACTAGTTTTTTAAACATGCCTAATAAAACTAAGATTAGGCCTTCTTCCGTGTCGCCTTGACGTCTTGTACGCTCTTGGATGACTTGAGGGAGAAGCGTATGGCCACGCATAATTGGACCCGCTACAAGGTGAGGAAAAAAGCAAACAAAGAGAGCGAAATCTTGAAAATTAGAAGTAGGCTCTATCTCTTTTCTCCATATGTCAATCGTATAGCTCATCGCTTGGAATGTGTAAAAACTAATTCCTGCAGGTAGTATGATGTTAAGTAGGGGTAAAGGGATATCTGTTATTCCAAAAAGATGCAGTGCGGTCTGTAAGCTCGAAAGGAAAAAGTTGAAATACTTAAAAAATGCAAGAATTGCCAGGTTTGCAACCATACTGATGATCAAAAACGCACGGCGTCTCTTTGCCTCTGGAAGAGCGTAAAGGTAGGGTAGTAGCCCGCCATAGGCAAGCACTGCCACGAGAGTTCCAAGGGGGATGGCAATATCGGAGAGCTGATGGGGGAGCCTCCCTCTAGAAAGGGGGGTGCACAGAACAAGAGCAGTGCCCACCAATAAGCCCCCCAAGCGATAGCGTTGGCGCGAGGGGATCTCCCTACCAGCCACGCCAAGCCCACCGATGAAATCAATAATGGTGGAGAGAAGGACGAGAAACAAGAAGCGATAGTCCCAGAAACCATAAAAGATATAGCTGGCAACGAGCAGGAGCAGGTTTTGTTTTCTGTGATTTACTTTCCAATAAATCAGGTAGATAACCCCGAACATCACCCAGAAAATAAGGGAGTTGTAGTTCATACTCTGATAGATGCCAGGGTTTAGAATGGCGGTGCAGGTCTACGATAAAATGCCCTCATGAAAGTCAACGCTGTGGTTGCGACAAAGCCTTGGACCGTGGAGCTGCAAGAGCTCCGTGTCGCCGATCCGGGGCCGAGTGAGGTGGTGGTGAAGGTGACCCACTCCTGGATCAGCCCGGGGACCGAGGGCTCGTTTATTCGCGGAGAGCGCCTTGCGGGGGATACGCCCCTCGCCCCGACCGATCCCACGCCGTTTCCGCTGGTGACGGGCTATCAGAAAGTGGGCGTGGTGACGTGGGTCGGGGAGAGTGTCGAGAACTTCTCGGTCGGGGAGCGGGTCTTTGCTACCGTCTCGCGCACCGATGGGCTGTTTTTTCCCATGGGAGGCCATGTCTCGCCCGCGATCACACCCGCGCACCAGCTCTGGAAGCTTCCGGAGAGCACATTGCCGATTGAGGCGTTTTCGGGACTGGTGCTGACCCAAGTCGGCTACAACTGTGGCACTCGACCCCCCCTCCGCCCCGGTGAGGGCGCGATTGTGGTGGGCGATGGCCTCGTGGGGCAGTGGGCGGCGCAGACCCTCGCCGAGCGCGGCGCGACCGTCACCTTGTTGGGTCGGCACGCGGAGCGCCTCGCCAAGTTCACACGTGGCACAGCGACGACTGACCAGGAGAGTATTGCCAGTGGGCAGAGCGTTCTGGTCGATACGGTGGGGGACCTGGAGACGGTCTACGCACTCCTGCCCAAGCTGGGCCGCGACTCGCACTTTGTCTCCGCGGGCTTCTACGGCCATGCGGGAAAGATTGATCTCCAGCGCCTGCGGAACTACGAAATGACCGTCCATACGCCGTCGGGGTGGACCACACCGCGCATGGATGCAACCCGAGACTGGGTGGCGCAAGGAAAGCTCACGACGCTCCCTCTGGTCACGCACCGCTTCCCGGTCACCGACGCTACGGCGGCTTTTGACCTCTTCCTCCACCGCCGCGCACCATCGCTGGGGATTCTCCTGGAGTGGCCCTCATGAAAATTCTACAAGTCACCGCCCCCGGCTCCGAGAGCGTGCTTCTCGAGGTGCCAACCCCCGAGCCCGGCCCCGGCGAGGCCCGTGTTCGGATCCTGGGAGTCGCGACCTGCCCGCAGTGGGACCTGCACCTGCGCCACAACGAGCCGATGTTTGTGGGGCACCAGTTCCACTACCCCTACACCCCCGGCCAGCCCGGCCATGAGGCCACGGGAGTGGTAGATGCCCTCGGCCCCAATGCCTTTCCTCTTGGCCTAAAAGATCGCGTGAGTGTCTGGCGCGACCCAGGGCACGACAAGCCCGGCTGCTACGCGGAGTTTGTGGTGCGCCCGGTCGAGCACCTGATCCGCGTCCCCGCCCACCTGCCGCCCGCCGCCACCGCGCCCGTGGAGCTGGCGATGTGCGTGGGGGCGAGCTTCCTGCGCCTGCGCCAGCTCAGCGCCTTCCCCTGCCAGCGCTTTGGTATCAGTGGGCTTGGCCCTGCGGGCCTGATCGCCGCGCAGCTTGCACGCGCCGAGGGCGCAAAGGAAATTATCGCCTGGGACCTGAGTGAGGCGCGCCGCACCTACGTCCAGGAGCGCGGCCTCGTCGATCTTGCCCTCGACCCCCGCACCGACACGCCGCCCCCACCTGTCGAAGTGGCGCTGGACTGTGTGGGGGCGAAGGCGAGTGTCGAGCACCTGATGGACCACACGCACGGGCTCCTCGCTCTCTTCGGGGTCCAGCGCGAGCCCTACACCTTCGACGTGCGCCACTACAGCCGCCTGACCCTGGTCGGCTACCCCGGCCACTCCCGCGCCGCCGCCGAGTACGCCGTCCAGAAAATCACCGAGGGGACACTCGATCTTTCTTGCCTCATCACCCACACGCTTCCCTTTAGCCGCTACGCGGAGGGGATCGCGCTGTTGGAGCGCCAGGAAGCGATAAAAATTCTCTTTGTGCCAGAATAAGGGCATCTCTCTGAGCCATCTCCCCGCGCCTTAGCGCGCGACCCTCTTCTCCTGGTCACTCGTACCTCGTTGGGAAGAGGGTTACCCGGAAGCCTCTCTTCCCGCGAGGCACGAGCAGATAGGGGAAGAGAGGTGCCTGAGCTGTGCGAAGGCGGAGAGATGGCAACATGAAAACCTACCCGAAATGTCCCGCGATTATCGATGTCACGCAGCCGCCCTACAACGCAAAGGGAGATGGCGTGACCGACTGCACGGAGGCGCTCCAGGCGGCGTTTAACGAGCACACCGGGCAGCACCGAGTGCTGTACTTTCCGCCGGGGACGTATCTGGTCAGCGCGACTCTTACCTGGCCCAAGCGCTGGAAAGACCATGAGAACTGGGGCTTTACCACCCTGCAAGGGGCCGATGAAAAACACACGGCGCTGCGACTCAAGGACGGTGTCTTTCGTGACCCGGCGCAGCCGCAGGCGATCTTGAACTGCGGCGGCTTTGGCTCGGCGGACTGGTTCCACAACCATGTTCGGAATCTGACGTTCCACACGGGCTCGGGCAACCCCGGCGCGGTGGCACTGCAGTTCTATGCCAATAACTTTGGCGCTGTCCATGATTGCCACTTTATCTCTGGCGATGGGCAAGGGGTGATTGGGCTGGACCTGGCGCACCGGGACATGAACGGGCCATTGCTCGTGCGCAACGTGACCGTCCGTGGCTTTCGCCTTGGGGTGCGCACGGGCAACGCGGTCAATAGCCAGACGTTTGAGAACCTCACTCTGATTGGGCAGACGGAGCGTGGCTTCCAGAACGAGGGGCAGGCGATTACGATCCGGGGGCTCAAGAGCGACAGCGCCGTGACCGCGGTCTCCAGCTACGGGGTTCTGGCGCTCCTCGACGCAACCCTTACGGGGCGTGGGTCGGCAAGCCAGCTTCCTGCGGTCGTGAGCTTCAACGGTGGGCGGGTCTTTCTGCGCGATATCGTAGCGACCGGCTACAAGCGCGTGCTTGGTGATGTGGCGACCCCCGACTACGCCGCCGCGCTCCGCCTGCCCGCCGACCCAAAGACCAAGCTCCCCGAGTACTGCTCGCACCCGGCCACGAGTCCGTTCCCCTCCCCGAGCACGTCGTTGCGCCTGCCGGTCAAAGAAACCCCGACCGTGCCCTGGGACGCCCCCAAGACCTGGGCCAATGTCGATAGCTTCGGGGCCGATCCCACCGCTACGCGGGACTCCTCAGCGGCGATTCAGAAAGCGATCGACTCGGGGGCCACCACGGTCTTCTTCCCGGGGACGTACCGTCTCACCAGCCCGGTGATTGTCCGCGGGAAGGTGCGCCGCCTGCTGGGAGTGGGGGCGCACGTGGACTACAAGCAAGAGGCCAAGCCGACCTTCCGGGTTGGCGAGGGCAGTGCGCCCGTCGTGGTCTTCGAGCACTTTGCGAGCCTGGGAAGCGCAGTCGAGCTGGCGACACGCCGCACCGTTGTCTTTCGCAGCCTGGAGGTGAAGACCGTGACGAGCCGATCCATCGGCGATGTCTTTTTTGAGGATGTCACCACCAATGCGCTGCACTTTCGTGGTCAGCAGGTCTGGGCACGGCAGCTCAATATCGAGAACGAAGGGACACACTTCATCAACGACGGTGGCTCGCTCTGGATTCTGGGCTACAAGACCGAGCGTGGGGGAACCCTGGTCGAGACACGCAACGGCGGCAAGACCGAGGTGCTGGGCGGCTTTAGCTACACGACCACCGCGGGCAAGCTTGCCCCGATGTTTGTGACGATCAACGCGTCGGTCTATGCCTTCTTTGGCGAGGTCTGCTACAGCGGCGACCCCTATGCGACCCTGATTCAAGAGACCCGCGGCTCCCAGACCAAGCAAATCAAGCGCGGCGAGGGCACGACTCTGCCGTATTCTGGGCATCAAGCCGGGCATCAAAATACCCGTCTCGGGGAGGGGAGCGTCCCGGGGACGCGGGAGGCGTGCCTAGGGGGGAGTATTCATTTTCTTTATTTTTTGCCTGAGGAAGCACGGCTCTTCGCCGAGGCTCTCAAGCGCTTCGGCCACCTCGGGGAGGAGGTTTGGCGTCTTTAAGAAGAGGCCGATCAGGGGTGAGCGTAGGCTGACGTCGTAGTGATGGGCGGCGCTGCCTGTCGGGTTGGCTTGGATTTCGTCGGGGGGCGAGATAAGGTGGGGCAGGAGGCGGCGCTGTCGCTCCTCACTCAGGGTCGGGAGCTTGCAGAGCACTTGCAGGGCGAGATGCGCGGGCCAGAGATTGGTGGGGGAGAGAACCGCCAGGGCAGTCTCCGCGGCGGGCTCTTGGTATTCGGGAAGCACCACAAGCAGGTAGGCCGCAGAGATACGAAGCCCGTCGTCGGCTGCCTGCAAGAGCGGCGCACAGGCAAGGGCAACCTCGGGGACACTTGTGATCCAGGGCTCTAGTTTGGAGAGAATAACGCTCTTTTCTTTCTCGTCTAGTGCCTCCAGCGCCACCAGGAGCATCTGGCAGACCTCAAGCTCTTGGACACCGTGCTCTGCGAGGATCAGCGCCGCCGCGGTCGATTCCGGCAAGACTCGTGACCGAAGTTTTTTCTGGAGAAATCCCCGGACATGGCCCTGTGTTGCTAGCTTCACCAGGGCTCGGCGTGCGCTGCCTATCTCCGTCCCATAGGAAATAGCGGAGCTTGCAAGAGCAAAGAGCCCCTGCGTGACCTCTGGGGTCGCCTTGCCCAGCTCCCCGAGAGCCACTGCCGCCTGGCTACGCAGGTGCTGAGGGTCGCGCTGGAGCGCTTGGACAAGGGCTTCCAGTGCTTTGGGATCGGTGAGCTGGTGCACCGCGAGGGCATCGGCGGCCCCTGCTTCCCCCGCCTCCAGCGCCTTCAGCAAGACAGGGAGCAGACGCGGGTGCTCTAGCTTCGTGCGCTTGAGCTGGTTGACCGCCTCGTAGCGGACGTAGCTGCTGGGGTCGTCGCACGCACGCAGGACGGCCTCGAGGGCGCGTGTCTCGGGGAGGGCCGCACGGGCGATTGCCTCAACCAGCCAGCGGCGCACCAGCTCCTGTGGGTGCGACTGGGCGACAATCAGCGCCGAGACCACTGCTGGGTTAGCCTGTCCGAGCGCCACCAGGGTATCGGTGGCGACAACGCGCACCCAGCGCTCCTGATCCGCAAGGGCCTCGATCAGGAGCGCGACCACGCTCGCCGATGGTGGGGAGAAAGCGGCAAGGCCCATGGCACCGCGTTGGCGGTCCTGGGCGTCTGGGCTTCGTAGCAGCGCAACCGCTTCCGCCACCGTTGCAGGCTGGGGGATAGGCATGCCTACGCCAGGATGCTCTTGATGACCTGCGCGCCCTCAACTCCGGTGAGCTTGGCATCGAGCCCCTGGAACTTGTAGGTAAAGGCCTCGTGGTTGATCCCGAGCTGGTGGAGCATGGTCGCGTGGAGGTCGTGGACCGTCGTGATATTCTCGACCGCGGCGTAGCCCAGCTCATCGGAGGCTCCGTGCACCATTCCCCCATGAATCCCCGCGCCCGCCAGCCAGACCGTCATGGCCTTGTTGTGGTGGTCGCGCCCATTGCCCTGCGACATCGGGGTGCGCCCAAACTCTCCCGCCCACACGATGAGGGTATCGTCGAGCATCCCGCGCCGCTTCAAGTCCGTGATCAGCGCCATGCACGCCCGGTCGATCTCCTTGGCCTTGAGGGTCACACCGTTTTTAATATCGCCGTGGTGGTCCCAGTCCTTGTGGTAGAGCTGGATAAAGCGCACGCCCTTCTCCGCCAGCCGCCGCGCTAGCAGGCAGTTGCTGGCAAAGCTACCATCGCCGGGCTGGCACCCGTAGAGCTCCAGGGTCTCTTTTTTCTCCTGGGAGATGTCCATTAAGTCCGGCACCGACGCCTGCATCTGAAAGGCTAGCTCGTACTGCGCGATTCTTGTGGCGATCTCGGGATCGTCCACGAGGGAGTTGTACTCTTTATTGAGCGCATTGATCGCCGCGATATCGGTTCCTTGCCGCCCACGTGTCACACCGCCCGGATTAGTCAGGTAGAGCACTGGGTCGCCCTTGCTACGCAACTGGACGCCTTGGTACTTGCTCGGCAGAAAGCCACTGCTCCACTGGCGTGCCGCGATCGGCTGGTTCTGCCCGCCCTGGCCCAGCGAGGTCAGCACGACAAACCCCGGCAGGTCCTTGGCAAGGCTTCCCAGGCCATAGGTAATCCACGAGCCCATGCTCGGCCTGCCTGCGATCTGCGAGCCCGTGTTCATGAACATGTGCGCGGGGTCGTGGTTGATCGCATCGGTGGTCATCGAGCGGATAAAGCAGATCTCGTCGATCACCGAGCCGATTTGGGGGAAGAGCCCACAGATCTCGATCTGGTTTTTCCCAAACTTCTCAAACGGGAGCTGTGGCCCAAAACAGGTGAGCTTCTGCCCCTGGAGCTGCGCGATCTGCTGGCCCTTGGTCATGCTCTCGGGCATGGGCTGGCCGTTCATCTGCGCGAGCTTGGGCTTGGGGTCGAAGGTCTCTAGGTGCGACGGTCCCCCCGCCATGCTGAGCCAGATCACGCGCTTGGCCCCCCTAACCCCCGCCCGGCGGGGGGAATATAAGGAATCTCCTTCAGATTTGTCCCCCCGCTCGGCGGGGGTTAGGGGGGAAGCCTTCGCTTCTAGCGATGCGAGCGCCAGTGCGCCAAGACCCTGGGTGGCCTTGCCTAGCAGTGCCCGGCGGGTGAGCTGCTGTGCGCGGAATTGCTTGAGTTCGTCTTCCGTTGTCATGGTCGTGTTATGGTCTCGTGGAGGTTGAGGAGCACGCGGGCGACATGGGTCCAGGCCGCGAGCTCGGGCTTGTCGAGGTTGGTGGGGAGCGGGGCGTAGCCGGTCTTGAGGAGCGCATCGGAGGCGGCTTGGTCGGCCTTGTACCCGGCGAGCTGCTGGCTGTAGACCGCAAGCAGGGTCTTCTGCTCGCTTGCTGTGGGGTTGCGCTGGAGCGCTTGCTGAAACGCCCAGGTGAGCTTCTGCTCCGGCGTGCCGCTGGCCTGGGTCAGGATCCCCACCCCAAAGGCGCGTGCGGCCTCGACATAGGTCGGGTCGTTGAGGAGCACCAGGGCCTGCTGGGGGATATTGGAGCGGTTGCGCTCGGCGGTGCACTCCTCGCGGCTGGGGGCATCGAAGGCCAGGAGCGACGGGTGTAAGAAGCTGCGCTGCCACCAGGTGTAGAGCCCGCGCCGGTACTGACTCTCGCCCTTATCGGCGGTCCAGTCGCGCACGGGGAAGTTCAGGTTCTCCCAGTAGCGCTCCGGCTGGTAAGGCTTGACCGACGGCCCCCCGAGCTTGAGGGAGAGCAGCCCGGAGATAGCGAGGGCGTTGTCGCGCACCTCCTCGGCCTCCAGACGGAAGCGGCTCTGGCGGGCGTACTCACGGTTGTAGGGATCGGCGGCAAGGAGTGCCTTGCTTGCCGTTGAGGTTTGCTTGTAGGTATTGCTATTTACCATCAATCGCACTAGGTGCTTCACGTCCCAGCCACTGTCCACAAACTCACAGGCTAGCCAGTCCAGTAGCGCCGGGTTGGTGGGCGGCTCCCCCTGCGCGCCCAGGTCTTCGAGCACCTTGCTAATGCCGTTGCCAAAGAACTGCTTCCAGAAGCGATTCACCACCGTCCGCGCCGTCAGCGGGTTCTCCCGAGAGACCAGCCAGTTGGCAAGCTCGAGGCGTGATTGCCCCAGGCTCAACCTCTCCCCAACCCCTCTCCCGGGCGCTCCTTCGTCGCTGGGAAAGGGGCTATCTAATCTCGGGCCCCCTCCTTTCCCAGTGAGGGACGAACGCCCGGGAGAGGAGGGCTGGGGAGGAGAGGTTAAAAACGCCGGAATCGCCGCCGTGACCACCTCGCCGGTCTCGTTGAGAAAGTCGCCGCGGGGGAGAATGCGCACCGTGCGTGGTTTGGTGTTTTGGACGGTTACCAGGCAGCGCCCGATACCGGCCTCATAGTCCGACTTCGCTTTGCGTGCATCGGCGAGGTCTTTCTTGAGCGTCTCCGGCACCTCGGTTCCCGTCAGGGCGGTGAGGCGGAACTTACCCAGGTTGTGGTTCGTGCCATGGTTCTGCACCAAGGTAATGCGGAGCGTCTCCCCATCAGTCAGCGTGAGTGGCTCGGCGAGGGTGGCGACCAGCTCGTGGGGCTTGCCGGCATCGGGGAGGATCGCCCAGCCGAAGCTATCGGGGGTGAGGGCAGACGCGGCGCTCCAGCGCTTGTCGGGGTGGGCCTCGGCAAACGAGGCCTGCTCAATCGATGCCTGCGCCTTGGAGAAAGTTAGCTTTTGCGGCTCCGCACCCGGCTTGAGGCGCTCTGCGACAAGCTCACTAAGGACAAAGTTTCCGTTGCCCGCGCGGCCGGGGCCACGTGCCGGTAGCGACGGATCGGGGAGGACTTCGAGCCGCACCCCCGTGAGTGTCCCCGAGGCCGCCAGCTCCAGTGTGTAGGTGTTCTTGTCCGGGTTGGGGCCGCTGGCAAGGACCGCATTATCGGGCTGTACGGTCAATACGGTGCCACCGAGCGCCACGGATTTGACGGGCTTGAGCGGCCTCCAGATCGCCTCGTAGCGCCTCTGAAGCTCCGTGACACGCGCCTCGCGGCTCGCCAGCTCACGGGCTTGCTCGGGCGTGGGAACCAGCATCCCCGGCTCGCGGGCGGCGATAATCCCCTCCTCGATATCGGCAAAGTAGGCCCCGAGGCGGAAGAAGTCCTTTTGCGTGATCGGGTCGAACTTATGGTCGTGGCAGTTGGCGCAGCCCGTTGTCTGCCCCAGCCAGACCGTCCCCACGGCCCGCACCCGGTCGGTGAGATAGCGCGCCTCGTAGTCCTTGGCCTGCGCGCCTCCCTCCTCCGTGGTGAGGAGTAGCCGGTTAAACGCCGACCCGACTCGGGTCTCCTGGTTGGCATCGGGGAGCAAGTCGCCGGCGAGCTGCTCGCGGGTGAACCGATCGAAGCGCTTGTTGGTGTTGAAGGCACTGATCACATAGTCTCGGTAGGGCCAGATATTGCGCGGGGTGTCGCTATGATAGCCGATGGTATCGGCAAAGCGGGTCACGTCCAGCCAGCTCTGGGCCATGCGCTCGCCGTAGTGGGGGCTTGCCAGCAGCCGCTCGACCAGCTTCGCGTAGGCATCGGGCGCTTTATCACTGACAAAGGCGGCCACTTCCTGCGGCGACGGCGGCAGGCCCAGCAGGTCGAAGCTCAGGCGGCGGATCAGTGTCCGGCGGTCCGCGGTGGGCGACGGCTTGAGGCCGCGCTCCGCGAGGCGCTTCTGCACCAGAAAGTCAATCGCATTCTTGCCCGCGGGGATCGCCGGCTTGACAGGCATTTCGTAGGCCCAGTGCTTCTGGTACTTAGCCCCCTCCCCGATCCAGCGCATCAGGAGCTGTTTCTGCGCCGCTGTGAGCTTCTTGTGGTAGTCCGCGGGTGGCATCGCGCCGCTACGCACCTCCTGCACCAGCGCACTCGCCAGGATATCGCCCGGCACGACCGCTCGGTTTGGCCCATCGAGCCGTAGATTGGCCTGGCGCTTGTTCTTATCCGGGCCGTGGCAGGCAAAGCAGTTGTCGGAGAGGATCGGGCGAATGTCCCGGTTGAAGACAATTGCCCCCCCAGCCCTCGTCGAATGGGGGAGAGGCGGCGGCGTTGCCAGGCTCATCCCAATACACACAGCGCTAAGGAGCGCACACGAAGCAAGTCTTAGAGCGTTCATGATGATTACGGCTACACTTCGACACTGTTGCGGGTTTCCCCTTTGCGGGCATTGGAAATACCCGCCTGAGGGAAGGGAGCATCCCGAGGACGCGCAGAAAGAAGCGCTCTCCGCGCCCACGGGGCGCTCCCTCTCCCCAGCCGGGTATTTCCAATGCCCGGCGCATGCCCGCGCACGCCCGGCGGTAGGTTACCGGTCGCGCTTGCCGCCGGTGACGATGCTCTCGATCAGGCTGGCGGTGAGGACGAGCCGCTTGTCCCCGAAGGTCTTATCGTCGGTGATGCGCTTGCGGGCCTGCTCCAGGGTGGCACTTGCTCCAGTGGTATCTCCCGCCTTGGCCTGTGCTGCGGCGATCGCTCCCAGCAGGCGAATGGGCTCGTCCTGCATGGTCGTGCTACCGGGATCGGCGAGGACCCGCTCGGCCTCTTTCTGCGCATCTGCCACTTTTCCCTTACTTGCGAGCGCGTAGACCAGCGCCGCCGACGGCTCCGAGGAGAGCGCCTTGGCACCGTCGGTGTCGCCCGTCTCCGCGAGTGCCTCGGCCACGGACTGACGCGCCTTGGGATCGGTGCCCGCGAGCTTCTTGGCACTGGCGGCATCACCGACCTGGACCGCGTAGCCCAGCAGGATCGACTGGGTCATGCGCCGCTCCAGCTCGCTCTTGATGGTCTGGTTGCGCTTCATCGCCTCTGCCAGGGTGGCCTTAGCTCCTGCTTTATCGCCCGTCTTTGCCTGCTTGGTCGCGAGGTTGCCAAGCGATAAGATCGTGTTGGCCGGGTCGCGCTTGCTGGCGAGCAGGCGCGCCTTCGCCGCCGCAAACGCCCCCACCTCCCCGAGCAGGCTGGTCTGCATAAACTGCCCATCGGGGCTCGCGGCGACTGCGGGGGCGGACTTCACGGCCAGCGCCATCGTGGCCTTGGCGGCGGCGGCGTTCTTCGGGCTTGCCTGGTAGAGCGCCAGCCATGCGAGGCCGTAGAAGCGCCGCTCGGCCTCCTTGAGCTTCTGTGCGCGCGAGACTCCCTCGGCAAAGAGCGCCTTGGCAGTGGCCGAGTCACCGGCGTCTTCGTGGGCAATCGCAACGGACGGCCAGAGCATCGGGCTGAGCTTGGGATCACTCGCCGGCAGGGTCCGCGCCAGCGCAACCGCCTCGGCGCGGGTCTTCTTGGCGGCATCGGGCTGACCGAGAGTGGCCTCCGCGCGTGCGATTCTCAGGAGTACCCCCACACGCTCCTCAATCCCTGGCTCGCTCGCCAGTAAGCCTCGTGCCTCGGTGAGAAGCGGCTCCAAAACAGGCCGCAGGACATCTTTGTTTTGCATACTGGGATTGTACCGCTTTCAAGTCCCGACGAAACTAGCTTGCTTTTCTGGTTAGCAGGCCCCAGAGCAGGAGCAGGATCGCGACCGTCATCGTGACCACGGCCAGACCGCCCAGGAGGTTGGAGAGCCGGCTGTTGCGCCGTTCTCCGACAATCTTGGGGTTGTTGCAGATGCGCATCAGCAGGACGATTAGCGGCGGCGCGACCGCTCCATTGAGCACGGCGGCGTAGAGGAGTGCCTTGACGGGGCTGACACCGGGAATGAAGTTTAGGAGATACCCTAGGACAATCACCGCAGCGATGGTGAGGTAGAACCCCCGGGCGCGGCTGAAGCGCCGGTAGAGCCCGTAGCGCCACCCGAAGGTCTCTGAGAGCGCGTAGGCCGCCGAGCCCGCCAGGGTGGGAATCCCAAGCAGGCCCGCGCCGAGGATGCCGATCGTGAAGAGCCAGTACGCCGACTTGCCCAGCGGCAGGAGCGCTCGGGCGGCGTCTTGAGCCGTATTGATATCGGTCTGGCCCTTGGCATGGAGGGTCGCGGCGGTGCAGATAATGATGAAGAAGGCGATCACCTGCGAGATCACCATGCCGGTCACCGTGTCGGCGCGGACGGCACGAATCTCCGCCTCGTTGACCGGGAAGAGCCGGTGTCCGGGCTCGGTCTCAACCCCATGTGAGATCTCTTCCTCGACCGTCTCCCCCGCCTGCCAGAAGAAGCAGTAGGGCGAGATCGTGGTTCCGAGGTAGCCCACCACCGCCATGAGATAGCCAAACCCGGACTGCCAGCGCGGGAGCACGAGGTTCTGGGCAATCGCGCCCCAGTCGTGCTTGACACCGGGGAGCAGGGCGGTCACGACGTAGGCCAGGAGCGCCAGGCAGAGCCACTTGAGGTAGCGGACATAGCTCCGGTAGGGAATCGCGATCAGCAAGACAATCGTCCCCAGGGCGATCACGCTCAGCCAGAGCGTGAACGAGAGCCCAAAGAGCATCTGCGCCGACGCCGCCATGACATTGAGATCGGCCCAGACATTGATGACATTGGCCAGAAAGAGGAGCGCAACGGTCCCCAGGAGAACCGGGCGGGAGTAGTGCTTCTTGATCACGGCCGCCAGACCCTCGCCGGTGATCGAGCCAATGCGCCCCGCCATCTCCTGCACCGCGATCACAAGGGGGATGGTGAAGGGGGCCAGCCAGACCAGGCCATAGCCGAACTGCGCCCCTGCGACCGAGTAGGTACCAATCCCGGAGGGGTCATCGTCGGCGACCCCCGTGATTAGCCCCGGCCCGAGGTGCTTCCAGAAGGGGGTGTTGGCCGGTACCTCTTCCGGTCCTTCTTGCGCTCCCTGGAGGTCGGCGGTATCGTCGCTGGCAGCGGATTTGTTTTGCATCGCTAGCCGATTGTATCGGGCTTTCCGCGGGAAGGGCGGCAAACGGGCGTTTTTCGGCCTACAATAGCGCGTGACCTCTGACTGGAGCCGTGCCCGTGCCCATGCCCGCACCGACCGCGAAGCCCTTCCCCCCTCCCTCGATGCCGATGCGCTACTGGAGGCCGCCTTCGCCGCTGCTGGGCTGGCTGTCAAGCCGCGCCCGCCCCGCGATCCGCTGCTCTTCACCGCCCACGCCGTTCTGGATGTCGAGGCGGCGGCGGTCTGGGTGCGGGACAATGCGAGCCCGCAAGACCGACGCCTGATCCTGGCGCATGAGCTGGGGCACCTCAAGCTCCACCACAGCCCCGAGGAGTGCCGCTGCGACGAAGGCGACCTGGCGGAGACTCCCGAGAGTGCCGGCCACGGCTACGGCCCCCGCCAGCGCCGGGAGACCGAGGCCAATGTCTACGCCCGGGAGTTTCTCCTGCCCGCCCCCGAGGCGCAGCGGCTCTTTCAGGAAGAGAAGCTCGATGCTGCGCAGCTCGCAGAAAAAGTGGGCCTGCCGCTTGCAACCGTGATCGCGCAGCTCACCGCGCCGCTGGTGCTACCGACCCTGGAGAAGACCCCTGTGGAGAAGAGCCTGGCGGCAGGCCTCGACGAGTCTCAGGAGGCCGCTGCCAAGGCCGACTACGGGCCGCTGCTGGTGGGGGCGGGGCCAGGCACGGGCAAGACACGCACGCTCACGGCGCGGGTTTTGTTTTTGGTACGGGAGAAGCATGTCCGCCCGGAGAATATCCTCGCCCTCACTTTTTCCCGTAAGGCCGCCGAGGAGATGCGCGAGCGGATCGCTAGCGAGGATGAGACGATCGCGGCGCGGGCCGCCATCACCACGTTCCACTCCTACGGCCTGGACCTCTTGCGGCGCCACTGGAAGCTCGCCGGGCTCCCGCCGCGCCCGCTCATGCTCACCGAGGCCGAGGCCTTTGCCCTGCTCGAGCGCCGGATCGCGTCGCTGGAGCTGGGGCCCCTGCGCTACCTCCACGACCCCGCCTACCCGCTCCCCGAGGCACTCCGCGCAATTGCAAAAGTCAAGGAGAGCGGGATCACCCCCGAGGAGCTAGCAAGCCGCGCCGAGGCGAGCAGCGATGAGCTCTGGGCCGATATCGCCCGGCTCTATGCTGCCTACGAGGGGCTCCTGCGCGAGCACGGGGCCCTGGACTTCGCGGACTTGGTCGTGCGGCCCCTGCGCCTCCTGGAGAGCTACTCCGATGTGCTGGCGGGGGAGCGGGCCAAGTGGCGGCAGGTGCTGGTCGATGAGTACCAGGACATCAACCGCTCCGGGGCGCGGCTGGTACAGCTCCTCACCGGCCCGGATGGAACGGCGCTCTGGGCGGTGGGCGACCTGCGGCAGGCGATCTATGCGTTTCGTGGGGCCTCGCCCGCCAATGTGGCCCGCTTTGCCGATGACTTCCCCGGGGGGCGGCGCATGGACCTGGCGGTGAACTACCGGTCGCGGCCCGGCCTTGTCTCGCTCTTTGGGCAGGCCAGCGGCGAGGGCGCGGAGGTCTGGGAGCCACGGCGTGAGGGGCTCGCCTCGACCACGCTGGCGATCGCCTCGCACGATGCCGCCCAAGCGGAGGGGATGGCGAGCGCGATGCAGGCCTACGTGGCCGATGGCTACACCTGGAAGGAGCTGGCGGTGCTCTGCCGCACCCGCTCGCAGGCACGCAACCTCAAGAAGGCGCTGGTGGCGCGGGGCGTCCCGGTCGGGCCCGGCCCCGACGAAGGCGGCCTTCTCACCCGCCCCGATATCCGCAAGCTCCTGGCACGGCTCGATGAGCACCCTGAGACGGCGCTGGATGCCTACGACACCCTGATCGAGATGCTCTACGGCGCGGAGGGGCTGGCACGCACCCTCGCCGAGCCGGAGGCAGTGACGAGCCTGCTGATGCTGGCGCTCAACTTCCGGGAGCGCGAGGCCATCCTGCGCCTCGGGGAGACCCGGCCCCTGCGCGCCTTTCTGGAGCACCTGCGCCGCCTCACCCGCCTGGGAACGGCACCGTCGGCACCGGCCAACGAGAGCGAGGATGCGGTGCGCCTCCTGACGGTCCACGGGGCCAAGGGGCTGGAGTTTCCCGTGGTCTTTGTGCCCAATCTTGCTGTGGGCCGCTTCCCCCCGCGCCCCATGCCCGGCCTACTCACGCCCCTCCCCGACGATGCCGAGGACGAGACCGAGGCCAAAGAAGAGCCCGGCGCGGTGGCGTCGGATGAAGAGGCGCGGCTGTTCTTTGTCGCCCTGACGCGTGCTCGTGACCACCTGGTGCTCTCGCGCGCGGTCAAGCACGGGCGCATGAGCGCGCGGCCCTCGCCCTTGCTGGACTGCCTCGACGATATCAACGGGGTGGAGACGGTCTTCTGGCGCAGCAGCGATACGTGGGAGGAGCCGCCGGTGCGTGAGCTTCCGGAGACGCGCCCGGAGGTGAAGGCCCCCGATGCCGAGCTCTACCTGCGCTGCCCCAAGCGCTACGAGCTACAGGTCATCCAGGAGAAGCCCACCGAGAACCCGTCGCCCTACGAGAGCTTCAAGCGCACGGTCTTGGCTGCGCTCTCGTCGCCCAAGCCCAGCGAGGCGCTCCCGCTGCTCTGGCGCGAGCACGGCCCCGCTGAGAGTGAGCCGTCGTACGCGCTCTACGACAAGCTGGCGCGGGAGATTGTCGCCAAGAGCGCGCCCGCCTGTCCACCCGGCCAGCGCCCGCTGATGGCGCTTCCTTTAGAGAACGGCACGATCCTGGTCCGCCCCGACGACTACTCCGACACGTCGCGCCAGGCTGAGCGCCGCACCCTGCGCAAGCCGCCCGCCCCCGATGCCGAAAAGGCCGACCCGGATATTCGTCTCTCGCTCCTACAAGAGACCTTCGGTCCCGATCAGGTCTTCGTGCGCTTCCTCCAAGATGGCCGCCGCCTGCCGGTCGCAGACCGCCCCCGCATCCGTGAGCGCCACTTGGATGACTACGACCGCGCGCTGCGTGGCATCGCCCTGAAAAACTTCCCTGCCGCCCCCACGGAGCGCGACGAGTGCCCGTCGTGCCCCTACTTCTTCTCCTGCCCCCGTGACGGCGGCGGCGAGGGCTAGGGGCAACTGCTGAACTTCCAGCAACTGAAGATAAGTCCCCAAGCGATCCAGAGGACGGACATCAGCAGTAAGTAGAGCATCCCGAATAACAGCCGTTTGAGCCAGCTATCAAGGAGGGCGAGGCAACAGACAAGCCCGACGACGAGAGGAAACCAATAAATGGCATCATTGCGGGGATCGAGTAGCTTCCAGCCGTGGCTTGCAAAGAGCCCCAGTGTCCCGAGCCCCAGCGGAGCAAAGAGCGCCCCAAACCCCAGTAGCCACTTTCTCATGACGTAGGTTTACGGCTTGCGTTGCGCCTTTGTTCCCAAGCCAGCCACAGCCAGAGACCAAGCGCGACGAGCAAGTACTCCACTAAGGCGACAAGCTGAATGCGGCGCTCGGCTTGGTAGGACCAGAGGTCGGGGTACTGGCAGGTGCTCGTGGGTGGGGTGAAGAGGGGCAATGGGGAGCTACCCGTGCTGGGAAAGTCCGGGAGGAGCCAGAAAATGCGGTGTGAGAGGAGCTGAAGCGCGACCAAGGCGATGAGAAAGCCACGGGGGAGCGCGTGTTTCTCCAAGATCACCCCGATCAGTGCGTAGACTACCGGCATCGCCCAGTAGACGATGCGCTCCGTGTCCGAGCCACCCACCCAGCCCAGCACGAGAAAGATCCCCAGTGTCCACGCGAGCACGGGTTGCCCCTTGAGCCACGCTCCTGCCGTGCGCCAGAAGAAGATCGGGAGCACGAGTGCGGGGCCAAAGGCGATAAAGAGGCCGTGCAGATAGACTGGAAGCGGCTTATTGTAGGCCCACTGCCCGACGGTCCGCGCAAAGCTGTAGCTATCGCTCTGGTGTGCCAGCAGATGGGTCGCGACAATCCCCAGCCCCCCCGCCAAGAGCGGCAACCAAGCCCGCCCCCGGCTCGCCAGGAGCAGCGCCAGAGGCACCACCACCACACTCTCCCGAAACAGCCCCCCCACAAAGCAGAGCCCCACAAACCACCAGCTCTGCACTCCCCCGTACACTCCCCCATACACTCCCCCGCCTCGTCCCTCGGCACCCCCTCTCCTCCCGCGGAACGCGGAACCAGAGGGAGAGGGGGTCGCAGGGGCCCCACTCGTGGGGTATGCGGGGGGAGTGCCAGTGCCCCAAGGGAGTGCCAACAATCCCCCCAGCAAGAACACGAAGAGCCACGGGTCGGTGTAGGCGGCGTAGTGCGCGGTGAACCGAAGCGGCGCGTGCCACTGCGTGAGAGAGCCCACCACCAGCGCCAGGCGCAGCCACGAGCTCGCCACGAAGCGCCGTAGCCAGAACGTCAGCAATACAGTTGATAGTAGGCAGCCGATAAGATTGACGAGCTTGAAGCCGAGCAGGAGCTTGCCGGGAAAGAGCACCCCGACCAGCACGGGTGTCCCGAGCCGGAACGCAAAGGGACCGATGGCACGGAGTGGCTCGTGCTGAGCCACTTGCTGGGCGAGCTGGTAGTACGCAACCCCGTCCCATCCCTGGCCGTCGTGGTAGGTCAGCGGCTTCTGGAAGACGAGGCTGAGCCCCGCCACCAGCGCAAAGAGCACTAGGGCAAAAAACAGCTCGCTTTTCTTGGTCACTCCCTTGTTTTCGGTACAATGGGCGCATGGTCTCACCAGAAATGATCCGCCACGCCTACGAGAGCTGCGTGCGGGAGCGTGTGCGGCGGACGCCGCTCTATACATCGGGGGCGGTCTCGGCCCAGACGGGGTGCGTGGGGCTCCACTTGAAGATGGAGAACCTCCAGGCGACCGGCTCGTTTAAGATCCGGGGCGCGACTTGGCGGATCGCGACCATGACCGACGACGAGAAGGCGCGGGGGGTGATCGCAGCGTCGGCGGGCAACCATGCCCAGGGAGTCGCGCTGGCGGCACGCATGGCCGATATCCCCGCGACCATCTTCATGCCGGAGCGGGCGAGTATCGCCAAGGTGAAGGCCACCGAGGGCTACGGCGCGACGGTCGTGCTGGAGGGAGCCAACTTCGACGAGGCCGTGGCGGCGGCAAAGGCGCGTGCCCAAGAGACCGGCGCGGTCTTTATCTCGGCCTACGACGACGACGACATTATCACGGGGCAGGGCTCGCTGGGGCTGGAGCTCCTCGATGAGCTGCCCGAGCTAGACACGGTGATCATTCCCATCGGCGGCGGCGGGCTGTTCTCGGGGGTGGCACGGGCGGTGAAGGCCGCGCGACCGAGCTGCCGAATCATCGGGGTGCAGGCTGCGGGGGCCAATGCCGCGGCGCAGTCGTTCCATGCGGGCAAGCTCGTCCCACGCCTCACCCCCTGCGAGACAATCGCCGATGGGATCGCGATCAAGGCCCCGAGCGAGCGGACCTTTGAGTACATCAAGTCCCTCGCCGACGATGTGGTGACGGTCAGTGATGAGCGGATTGCGGAGGCGATCTTGCTGCTCCTTACCCGCATGAAGGTCCTGGTCGAGCCATCGGGGGCGGCAGGGCTCGCGGCGCTCCTCTCGCACCCGGGGCTGGGCGTGGGGCAGACCGCCTGCATCCTCTGCGGCGGCAATATCGACCTCAAGCTCCTCTCGGACCTGATCGAGCGCGGGATGATCCGCAGTAGCCGCTACTTCCACTTCTTCACATCGTGCCCGGATCGCCCGGGCGGCCTTGCGGCGCTCCTGGACACCATCGCCAAGGCCGGCGGCAATGTCATGGAGGTGACCCACAACCGCATCAGCGCCGAGATCCCCTACGGCCGCACGGGAGTCGAGATGCTGATCGAGGTACGCGGCGAGGAGCATATCGCCCGCATTGAAGAGCGCCTCCAGGTCGGCGGCTACCCCGTCCGGCGGCTGGACTGAGCGCCTAGGGCACGCCGGGGGGGAGGGTGAGGCGGTAGTGCGCTGGCTTTCCTTGGTAGGTTCCCTCCCCGATCACAAAGCGCCCATTGACTCGGCTGGCCGAGAGTAGCTTCCAGCCCGAGCGGCGTGGCACGAGGGTCTGGAGGTCCAGGTAGCGTCCCGCCTTCCAGAGATACGGGGTAGACTCGCCCGTGAGCTTGCTGGTCATCAGCCCTACCACCTTGCCGTCGTCGTCGATATCCTCACAGGAGCTGCAGGTATGTCCCAGAGGCGAGGCGCTCTCCCAGAGAGTCTGTGGCGGCGTGCTCGGCGACAGCCAGATCGCCCCCACCGGGACATCGTCCTTGAGCATGCGGCCCACCAGCATCCGACCCTTGCCAATCCGTAGGGGTGTCGCACTGGACGGCAGCGCAACCGCAGTGGTGGTGTTTCCTGAGAGCACTTGGTAGCCTGGTGAGCCATCCACCAGCTGCTCTCCTTGGGCGTTTTCATCGAGCACGGAGAGGGGAGAGCGCGGCGGTGAAAGGGACTCCGACGATGGCTCGGGCTTGCCATTACGCCAGAGAGTGGGCTGTACCTGGGCTTGCTTGGAGGGCGGCACCCGCTCCTTTTCGCTGTAGCCCCAGGGGCCTTGTGTGGAGTAGGTACTGCAAGAGGCGGAGGCATACCCAGGAAGCGGGGGGAGCGCGAGCCACTGCCCGTGTCGGTAGAGAACCCCCCAGGTGACTCCGTTGTGGAGCGAGATAGTGCCGACAAGAGCATCATCGGCGATAACCCCACTTGGGGAAAACGGCTTGAGCCGGAAGCGTGTGGGCGGGAAGACACTCACCGGGGGGACGAGGGGCTCGGGTTGGGTGTGGCTGGGCCGCCAGAGCTTCATCTGGTTTTCTATCTTGCCAAGTACCGTCCCATCCTGCGCGAGGCTCAGCATAGCGGACTGCGCTGGGACGCTGGGGTTGAGGAGGAGGAGCGGCTCGAGCTGGGCGGGTTGACGTGGAACGAGGCCCCCCCCAAGCACCGCGGTGATACCGCTCACGGGGAGACCTACCGCAACCAGCACGAGGGCACCCAGTCGCCCGACACGTCTTGCGCGCGCCCGTGGCAGTGCCTGGGTGAGAGCCTCCTGGAGGCGCTGGGTCTTCTCCGCATCCAGCGTGCTCTCGACATGCCAGAGACGTGCCTGGTGCTCTAGTTCTGTATCCGTCACTTAATGGTCTCCTCCGAAAGCTGCTCGCGTAGGCGGCGGGTGGCCTCAAAGACACGGGCTTGGACGGTTCCCTGAGGGACTCCTAGGATCTTGGCGGCCTCCTTGTGGGTCCAACCCTCGGCCTTGACCAGAACAAACGCCTCGCGCTGGGCTACCGGGAGGGTGCTGAGGGCTCGGTCGAGGTCGAGGCGCAGGGCGGTGTCCTCCGAGCGCGTGCCTCCCTCGCCCTCCACGAGCGGCACCGTCTCCAGACGGGAGCGTTTTTGGTGCGCTCGCCAGGTGCGAACCGTGACCGTGTAGAGCCACGTGGTGAGCCTTGCTTTTCCGAGAAAGAGTGGCAGCGTTTTTAGGGCTGCCACCAGGGCTTCCTGTGTGATATCCTCCGCCTCTGCCACACTGCCGGAGCACAGCCGTAAGGCCAACCGGTAGATCCGGTCTTTGTGCTCCAGGAGCTGCTGGGGGTCCAGTGAAAGCATAGTCTCAGAGAGTTAGTGGGTATTGTGAACCACTTTGTTGTCTTGAGACTAGCTTTTTTTGAAGACCATCGTGTCTTGGTTGGCACTGACCACGCGGAGATTAAAGCTCTTGAGAGACTCCTCGGCGAGCAAGAGGCTGGCGATACCACGAAGCACCTTGGCGCTACCTTTGACGGTGAGCTCGGTGAGCTCTGGCGTGTAGTTTTTGATCTCCGCGCTGGCAACTCCCTTGAGCTTGCCCAAGACATCGGTGAGCTGGGTCGCCTCGCTGTAGTCGCCGAGTCCCTGGAACTGGAGAGCATAGACTTTCATGTCCTCAAAATCATTCTCCGTCGCGACCGGAATCTTGTCCATCAGGCGAACCACGAGCTGCTGCACGGCACGCTGGGCACACTGCCCCACCTTGGTCTCATTCCAGGCTGAGTTCTTATCGGTGGGCGGCGGCGCTGTCTGCTGGGGAGCGTTCTTCCCCAGCACCGAGTTGAGCCCTAGTTTGAGTAGCTCTCCGCCCCCGAAGCTCTTGCTCAAGAGGGAGTTGATATCGCTCTCGTCGGTGCCCTCGGTAACTAAAGTACTGGAGGTGGCCAGAATATCCCCCGTCTCCACACTCACGAGGCGCACATCAATCGCCACCCGCAGTTCGTAGGCCTTGGCGGAGGGATTGGGGACGTTATTCCGATTGCCTCCAAACCGGCCCAGCACGGACTTGGCGACCTCTGTGCCCTGGTTTGTCGGCCTCTCGACGATATTGAACTCGGTGATCTTACCCATCACGGCGACGGCAGCTCCTTTCAGGCGAGCAAGCTCTTGGATGCCGCCCTTATCCGCCGTTCCCGCGCTCATTCCCCGCTCTTTCTCCAAGACAGCCAGCTCCGCACGCTCGACAACACGGGCACCTTGTTGCACGAGACGCTGGGTAAACATATCGGCGATCTCCTGGCCGAGGGGCATGCTGTCCTTGACTTTTCGATCGAGCTGAAGAAAGGTCGATACCATGACCCGCTTGGTCTTGGGGGCCTCAGGAGCTGCCTGCGTAGCGCCTGTCGGCTCTTGGGCAAAGCTGGCCTTAGGAGTGGCCACGAGGAGGGTTGCGAGCGCGGTGAGCGCAAAGAGAGTGTTGTTGTTGAGATTCATTGTCGGTTCCTTATCACTAGGTTTTACGTTATCCCCATCTTAGGCGTCGTCCGTAAAGGGCTAGTGAACCTAGCGTGAGAAAACCGTGAAATCGAAAAATGTGAAAAAAAAGTCCGCTGGCAGGTCTGCCAGCGGACGGCTTGAGAGGGGAGACTAGTTGCCCGTGATACGGAACTTCAGCCGGACCCGGTTGTAGACTGCCTCGCGGTTTTTGATGTTATTGGTGAGCTTTCCGTAGCCTGCGACCGTGAGCTCCTCACCTGCGGCTCCATTGGCATCGCCATAGATACGCTGGGTGCGGGTGTCGAAGTAGACATAGACATTGTCCCGCCCCACCACCGAGGAGATCGCACAGTCATCGTCGGGGTTGGGCCCCCCCAGGTCACGGTCGATCACCGAGATGCAGATAGGAATCACGGACTGTGGCAGGTTGCTGAGGCTGTGGCTCTTGGTACCCTTTGTCGTACGCATACCATCGTCCCACTTCAGGGTCTCTGCCTTATCCGCAATGCGGACCGTCACCGAGAAATCCGCCTGAGTGCCTATCTCTGCACCGAGGAAATTGATCTTATCCAAGGTGCCATCCACATCGTGGACCTCCAGAACATCCACCTTGACACTGTGCGTTGGAGCGATGTTCTTGGTCGCGCCGGGTGTCCAGACACTCAGGTCGGAGTTTTGGACCGCCGTGGGGCCAGCGTTGCGGATCAGCTCGTTGTGGATCCAGAGCCCGCTGCCGACATTGAACATCTCGGAGCCGTGGTTGTCCATGTCCCAGGGCATCTGGGAACCAAAGCGGCTCCCGTAGAGCCCCTTCCACCACCAGGGCTTGCTCACCCCACCGGTCACGCCTAGGCCACTGTAGGAGTCAAAGCCACAGAAGCCATCGGTATCGTTCTCGCCGTCGGGGGTTCGGGTGTACTCGTCCGCTGTCAGGATATCCAGCACGGTTCCGGCCACCAAGCTCGGCCAGACCACCGTGACTCCCTGAGCACGGGAGATATTCGAGCCTACCCCTTTATTGGGCGAGCCAAAGATATCCGCCTCCGGGATCGCGGTCCGTCCCCAGGGCCTGGTGTTCTCCGGACCGTAGCCCATCCGGTGGAGGAGCGACTCGATGATATAGAGCGACCCGGCATCTGTGGCGAAGCGCTCACCGTCCATGATGTCGAAGAAGTTGTGAGGGCGCATCTTCCCTCCGGTGAGCCATGGAGCACGCTTTCGGTCAAAGAACAGCCCGCCGGGGTTTCGTCCTCCCATCGTGTAGAACGGCACCACGCTGCCATCGACGCGGACCGCTTTCTCGGGGGAGAGGATCCCCTTGTTGTACTCCGCCATACGGGTGATATCCACCAGCGAGTCGCGGTCTCCTCCCGCCGACTTCACGGCATCGGTGAGCGCCTCTTGGAGGCCCACGAGGTTGCTGGTGATCAGATCGGGAGTGATGGCATTGAGAACGGGGTGCTTCTTCAGGCTGTTCTCATTGGGCAGGATCGCCGCGCCCAGCTTAAGGACCTTGTCCATGTCGGGGCACATGTTGGCAATCGGGGTGCCGGTGTGGGGTGTTCCCATCGTGGTGACATGCACCACGCGGCGGCGGATAAAGTCTGCTCGTCGGCGCTGCTCGGCAGTCAGCTTGCCGCCAAAGAGATCGGGGCCCTCGGGGTTGGTCAGGATGGCACGCGCCACGATCCCTCCGAAGCTATGACCGACAAGATAGAGCTGGGGCTGGTTTTCCTCTTTGAGGTGTCCAAAGGTGCGCTCGTAGGTATCGTAGATCTGGTCAATCGCCTCGGCCACCTGCGACATCAGGTGCTTGGAGCCATCGCGGAAGGTGACCATCACTCCGGTCGTAGGGTTGTCCGACTGGCGGAAGAGCGCCTCCACGTAGCGCACAGGGTCTTTCTGTGCGGAGGGCCGGGCCGCCTCGGGCTGGACCATGAGGAGCTTGCTGTAGGGCAGGATCACGGGGGCAAAGTTGGTCTTGGGGAGCGCTGGGGGAGTGGGCGTGTTCTTGGGAGCGGGAGTCTCCTTCGGATCTGGCTCCTCGTCGGGCTCCACGGGGATCTTGTGCTTCGGGCCAAACTCCAGCTCGACCAGAGGGTCATGGGCAGGGGGATAGACCTTCCCGCCGAGGACCCGGCCCGCGTAGGACCAGTTTGCGGGATTGAAGTTCTCAAAGGTGGTGGTGCCCGAGTCCAGCGTGACACCGCAGTCTCCGGCAAGGGCGTGTGCCGGGTCTGGGTAGTGCTGAAGGACCTTGACTTGCTCTCGTCCAGGGACACCCATCAGGGCCTGGATCAGGTCCATTCCCCAGTACCAGCGGGCATGGGTGGGGGTGTCGATATTCTCGTAGGGGGCGCTGGCCGGTCGGTTGGTCACACCGTGCATGAGGATGACCAAGCGGGGGCGCTTGGGGGAGAAGGCAAAGGACTTGGGCTCGTTGAGGTTGAGCGTGATCTGAGGGCGGGTATTCTGTACCGTGGGGGTCTGGGCCGCGGCAAGGGTGCCGGTACCGAGGGTCAGAGCAAGGCAAAGGGAGAGAGTTTTCATTTTCGTTTTCCTTAGGTGAGGGTGTATCGTTGTCCCTAGCTTAGGCCTCGTCCGTAAAGGGGCAGTGAGCTAAGCGTGAGAAAACCGTGAAAACGAAAAAAACGAAGATTTCTTTTTTGCCTACCCCGACTCGGCCGCCTCCTGCATGATGAGTGAGAGTAGGTTGTAGAACTCGTTCCAGGCCGCACGCACCTCCTCGGTGAGGGACTCGGGGCCGAGCTTCTCGCCCAGGGCCCAGAGAAGCACCTCCCCGACAACCTCGTAGTGGGCACTCTCGGCGCCGTAGAGCTTGTGGTTGCGCCCCGACTGCCAGACGGTCGGGACAAGATGATCGAGGCGGTCGAGGCTATTGTGGAGCATCACGAGCATCTGGGTGAACTTCTCCTCCTGGATGCTGAGCCGGTTGTGAAAGAGAGGGCGAACCCCAGGAGCGACCGTGAAAAGGCGGTCGTAGAAGAGGCTCGCTAGGGTCTCCTCCCCTGCAGGAGGCTCGGCGAGCGCGGCCTCGAGGACAGTGCGAAGGAGCTGTTTTTGTGTCTCAGTCATGGGGCGATGTTCTCCGGGTAGAGAAGAAAGACTTGGAGTGCGGCACCACGGTCGTAGTGCAGGGCGCGGTCTCGCTCTCGGGCGAAATCCAGAGGACCCAATGCGCTCTTAATGGGCTCCAGAGCGTTTTCGAGTGGTTCGTCGAAGTCATAGGATTGCTCTGGCTGGAGAACTTGCTCCAAGCGTTGCAAGCTCCCCCAGAGATGGGCCGTGAGTCGTTGTCGGTGTGGCAGAGGCTCCACAAGAGCTTCTTTAAGCACGAGACGTACCAGCTGGTTGGCACAGTTGAGCAGCTCCGATACATCGTCGGTGGCATCGGCCTGTTGCAGGCCTTGTCGTAACCACTCACGCGCCAGCTCTACTTGGTCACGCGCGGTGTACACCAGCCCCATTCCCACTAGAAAAACCGTCTCTCTGCTACGCATTCCGAGCTGACGTGTTAGAGTTAGTCCCTCCCGGACGCAGGTTTCCGCTTCCTCCAGGTCGTTTAGCTTCAGGTAGATCCCACACAGATTCCAGAGAACCGTTGCCACAGCAAAGTCATCTCCGATCTGCTGGACCATTATCAGGGCTTCACGCTCCAGTGCCGCGGCGGCTCGCAGATCCCCACAGCAACGCTCGGCATGCCCTAGGAGAAAGAGTCCAACAAAGGTACTACGCTGGTTGCCGATGATTCTATTGAGAGCAAGGCTATGCTCCAGATAACGGCGTGCTTGTTCAAGGTTACCCAAGCGAGTATAGAAGGTACCACAGTGAAGGGAAGCCACCGCCCGCTGCGGTAGGGTTCCATGATGCTCCAGATAGGCGTATCCTTCGAGGCAATCAGCTAGTAGCGCACTCATATCCTCGTTAGGTCTGGAGTGGGCCTCCCGCTGCGAGGCGGCAGCCTGACACTGAACCTGTGCTGCGCAAGAAAGCTCTCCTGCCTGCTTGTAGCTCTCATAGGCCTGCCGATGGTAGTTCAGTGAACGCGCATAACGCATCTGGGAATAAAGGATTCTTCCGAGAGCCTCTTGAACCCCGCCTTGGAGAGCAACCTCGTGAGCAGGAAGAGCCTCTAAAAGACTCTCCATCAGGCTTACACCCAAGTCATGTTGACCACGACGATCCCAGTAGCGCCAGAACGCCGTGGCCAGCCGTGCCCCTTGGAGGGGCTCACTCTGTTGGGCGTACTCCAGTGCTCCCTGAAGGTTCTCCGACTCTTGTGCGATCCCCTCAAAGTAACAGTACTGTTTGGGCGATTCATAGAGAGCGTAGTGCTCCTCAGCGTAGCGACAGAAGTAGCGCAGGTGGCTCTCTTGTGCCTGCTGAAGCCCCTCGGGGGTCTGGCGCTGCTGGGCGTAGGTGCGCACGGTCTCCAGCATCTTAAAGCGGAGCTCACCATCGGGCTGGGTGTAGGCACTGATGAGCGAGGCGGTGCGCAGTGCCTCTAGATCCATCAGAACCACGGGGCTGAGGTCCTCACAGACCTGCTCCGCGGCCTCCAGAGTCCACCCGCCCCGGAACACGGCGAGGCGCATCAGGATCGCCTGCTGGGCACCGGTGAGGCGCTTGATGCTCTCCTCAAGGGCGGCATGGAGGCTACTGTGGCGTGCCCCAGCCTCGCTACTGCGCCGCACGAGGAGACGCTGGTCCCTCTTCAGGCGGCTGCGGGTCTGCTCGGGGGAGAGCATTCCCAGCCAGGCGGCGGCGAGCTCTAGGGCCAGAGGGAGGCCATCAAGGTCCTGGCAGAGCGCAAGGAGCTCCGCCGTGTTCTGCGGGGTGAGGCTCAGGTTGGGCCGGATCTGTCGGGCGCGGTCGAGCAAGAGCGCCAGCGCGGCATCGTCGGGGCCAAGCGCCAGCGGCTCCAAGACCACTTCCTGCTCTCCAGGCACCTGGAGGGTGTGTTGCGAGGTGACCAGGCAGCGCAGGGAGGGCACACCCTGGAGCAGGCGCTGTAGGAGCTCGGTCAGCCCGGCCACCCCCTCGGCATTGTCTAGCAGAAGAAAGAGCTGTGGCTGGAGCTGGAGGCGCTGGATAAGAGTGGGCAAGAGAGCCCCTTGCGCCCGCTGCCCTCCCATCGCTTCGTAGATCGCCTGGAGGGTCTCTTCACCCGATGCGACCCGCTCCAGGGAGACATAGAGCACGGTGAGCCCTGTACTCGTGCTCTCCAAGCGGTGCCCCACCTCCAGCGCAAGCCGTGTCTTCCCCACGCCGGGAGGGCCGGTGAGGGTGACGAGGCGGGCGGTGCCTTGGGCGGAGAGGAGTGTCAGGAGGCGCTCCTGCTCGGCGAAGCGCCCCACGAAGCGGTCCAGCGGGGTGGGAAGGGTACGAGTGAGCGCGGGGGGCGTGGCCGCGGATGGCTCTTGAGCGGGCTCCAAGGGGGCGCTCGTGACTGTCCGCGCGACCGGCGCCTCGAGGGCGGCCTTCAGGGAGCTGGGGGGCTGTGTGCGTAGCTCTTTCCAGAACAGGCGCTCCAGGTCTTTCCAGTGGCGCGCCGCATCCGCGGGACGTCCGATCTGCACCAGGAGCTTGAGGAGCTGCTCCTGGGCGACCTCACTGAGGGGGTTGAGTGCCACAGCTGCCCGTGCATAGGCGAGTGCCGCCTCGGGCTCACTGGTGGCAAGCGAGGCGGCGAGCGAGAGCAGGGCACTGCGCAGGCGGTCCTCGAGGCGGTCCCGCTCGCTGAGCACCCAGGTCTCGTAGAAGCCGGGGAGGAGGTGGTGGTCGTAGAGCTCCAGTGCCCTGTCGAGTGCCTCGCGCCGTAGCTCCGGGTTCACACTGGCTCGTCGCAGACAGGACTCCAGCTCCACGACATCGCTCATTACCTGCTCGACCTCAAGGCCGACACTGGCGCGGCTGGCGCGGAGCACCTCTTCCTCCGAGGTTCCCACTTCATCGAGGGCACGGCGCAGGCTCGCGAGGGTCTGGCGGAAGCGGGTGCGGGTGACACCGGGGTCTTCATCGGGCCAGAGGAGCTCGATCAGCTCTTCACGGGGCCACTCTCGGAGGGGAGGGAGCGCGAGGCGAGCCAGCAGTAGCGCGGTTCGCCGCGTCTCAAAGCGTGTGGTGGCGCGCGTCCCTGCGCTTAATCGTAGCTTGCCTAAGAGATCAACCCGGAGCTTTGGTAAGGAGGCCGACATAGTGTTCTCTAATTCTCTAGAGCAGCCCGCTCCTCCTGCATGGATAAAGTGGCTAGATAGCGAAAGTGGGAACCTGGTGGGGCTTGTCTCCGTTACTAAGGGCGTGCAAGAGACAGTGATCTTGGTGGACGAGGCAGATAATGCGGTGGGGAGCTGTGAGAAGCTCGCGGCGCACCTTGATGGTGGCCAGCTCCACCGGGCATTCTCAGTCTTTGTCTTCGATGCGGCAGGCAGGCTCTTGCTCCAGCAGCGGGCGCGGGAGAAGTACCACTTCGGGGAGCTCTGGACCAATACCTGCTGCAGCCATCCCCGTCCCGGTGAGACCACCCTCGCCGCAGCGCAGCGCCGGCTCACCGAGGAGCTGGGCTTTACGGTTCCCCTCACGGAGAAGGGGAGCTTTCTCTACCGTGCCCACGACCCGATCAGCGGCCTCACCGAGCACGAGCTCGACCATGTCTTTGTCGGGCACTTTGAGAGCGCACCGACTCCCAACCCTGCTGAGGTAATGGACTGGCGCTGGCAGGCGATCCCTGAGATAGAGGCCGAGCTGACCGCACACCCCGAGCGCTTCACCCCCTGGTTTCCTCTGGCACTGAACCAATTTAAAAACTACTCGTCTGGCTAGTAGGTATTTTGGTGCCTGCTGGTGAATTTTTCAACAGATAAGGAAGGCCATTTTTCTATGCACTCGTCACGACGCTCTGCGTTTACGCTCATCGAGCTCCTTGTGGTGATCGCGATTATCGCGATTCTAGCCGCCATTCTCTTCCCCGTTTTTGCCCAGGCCCGCGAGAAAGCGCGCCAGACCTCCTGCCTCTCGAATCTAAAACAGTACTCTCTGGCGAACCTGATGTATGTGCAGGACTACGACGAGACCTTTCCCATGTCGGCCTATCTCAATGTCTCGTGTGTGGCGACTTTCTACTGGGCAGTGGCTCCCTATGTCAAGAACGACCAGATCACGCAGTGCCCGAGTGAGAAAGACGCGATGAATGTCCAGCTGCTCACCGGTGCGCCCTGTCCCAACACGCCCCCCATGAACAGCTACGTGGTCAACCCGGCGCTCTACGCCAGCGGGTTTGTCCCCAATGTTGCCACCCTCAGCCTGGCGTCGGTGAGTCGCCCTGCCGAGACCGTGATGCACTACGATGGCAATACCAACACCACGCAGCAGCAGATTGTCCAGGCCCGCCACCAGAACATGTTCGATGCGAGCTTTGTCGATGGCCACGCCAAGGCGATGCAGGCCACCCAGACCGGCACGACCCAGCAGTTCACGGTGATGGGCCCTGGCAAGCAGCTCAAGGTCTACCGAGTGGGTGCTAACGGCGGCTTCTATGCCGGCCAGAGCGAGTGCAACGGCATCCCCCAGTAACTAAAAGATCGTTTTTAGGCCCATTTATGGGTCTTGCCGACCACCCAGAGGGTACCCGGCGGGCTACTTTAGCCGCCCAGGAGAAATCGAATGAAAGCAGCGCGTTTCGTATTCAGTGTGGTAGCGTTAGGCGTCGTCTCGGCCGCCCTCGCGGCGGACTGGCCGCAGTTCCGTGGTCCCGAGCGGACCGGGCTCTCCAAAGAGACCGGGCTCCTGAAGGCATGGCCCGACGGCGGCCCCAAGCTCGCGTGGAAGGCCACCGGCCTCGGGGAGAGCCACACAACTGTCTCCATTGCCAAGGGCAAGGTCTTTGGCATGGGGCTGGTGGGAGAAGACGAAAAAGTCTGGGCGCTGGACGAGAAGACCGGCAAGCAGCTCTGGAGCGTCAAGATCGCCAACAAGATCGAGCTACAGGCACGCCAAGGCGGCTACGGCTCCCGCGCAACCCCCACGGTGGAGGGAGACTTCCTCTACACGATCGGGGTGGCGGGCGATGTGCTGTGCATGAAGGTCAGTGACGGTAGCATTGTCTGGCGGAAGCACCTTGTCACCGACTTTGGCGGCCAGGTTCCGGTTTGGGGCTATAGTGAGAGTCCGCTTGTGGATGGCAACAAGCTGATTGTCACGCCCGGTGGACAGAGTGCGATGGTTGCCCTCAATAAAACGACCGGGGCGACTATCTGGAAGTCGCCGCTAAGAAATCGCGCCTCGTACTCGTCGGCGCAGACCGCCATTGTCAATGGGCAGAAGCAGTACATTCAGTTTCTCGCCACGGGAGTCTTTGGGGTCTCGGCCACCGACGGAGCGCCGGTCTGGAACTACACCAACCCGGGCGGCGGCGAGTGGCGCGATATCAACTGCTCCATGCCGCTCTACCGCGATGGGATGGTCTTCGCCGCGACCGCCTACCAGAAGGGCGGCGGCCTGGTCAAGCCCGGAGCGGGAGCCGCACAGGAGCAGTACTTCCTGCGCGAGATGCAGAACCACCACGGCGGTATGGTCTTGGTGGGGGACTACATCTACGGCACGGGCAACAATAGCCTGATGTGTGTGGAGTTCAAGACCGGCAAGATTGTCTGGGAGAGCCGCGCACCGGGCAAGGGCTCAATCACCTACGCCGATGGCCTGCTCTATGTTCGCAACGAGCGTGGCCCGGTCACGCTGGTTGAGGCAAACCCGAAAGAGTATGTCCAGCGAGGGCAGTTTGAGCAGCCGGATCGAACCCGTGAGCCCGCGTGGGCCTACCCCGTGGTGGCCAATGGGAAGCTCTATATCCACGATATGGACACGCTTCTCTGCTACGACATCAAGGGTGGAAGGTAGCGATGGCGGACTGGCCCCAGTGGCGGGGCGCACTACGCAATGGAACGAGCCCGGAGACAGTCGGCTGGCGCGGGGGAAAGCCGCGCCCGCTCTGGCAGGCCGCGATTGGGCAGGGGTTTTCGTCGGTGGCCGTTGTCGGGGGCAAGCTCTACACCCTCGGTAATGCTGGGGGCACAGACTGGGTGCACTGCCTCAACGCGGCGACCGGAAAGCCTGTCTGGCAGTACAAGTACACCTGCGGCGCAGGCGACTACGGCGGCCCCCGCGCCACCCCGACTGTCCATAATGGCAATGTCTACACGCTCAGCCGCGAGGGGCTCGCGCTCTGCCTCAACGCCGCCACGGGGAAGCTCGTCTGGCAGCAGCGGCTGAGCGGTGCCGTGCCACAGTGGGGCTTTGCGGGCTCGCCGCTGGTTCAGGGAAGCCGCGTGATCTACAATGTCGGCACCAGTGGCACCGCGCTCGACAAGCTCACGGGGAAGATCCTCTGGAAGACGGGTGAGGGGCCGGCGGGCTACGCCGCGCCGGTGGCCTTCGACGGTGGCATCGCGATCTTCTCCGCCAAGGCGCTGGTCGCGGTCAGCGCCGCTACGGGCAAGACCCTCTGGCAGTACCCCTGGGAGACCAGCTACGATGTCAATGCCGCCGACCCGATCTTCTCGGGCGGCCAGGTCTTTATCTCCTCGAACTACGGCAAGGGGGGGGCGCTGCTCCGGCTGGGAAGCGGCGCGCCGCAGCCAGTCTGGCAGACCCGTGCGATGAAGAACCACTTCAACACCTGCGTGCTGCACAACGGCTTCCTCTACGGCAACGACGAGAACACGCTACGGTGCCTGGAGTGGGGCACGGGACGAGAGCGCTGGAGCCTGCGAGGAATCGATAAAGGCGGACTGATCTTAGCGGGCAACCAGCTGGTGGTGATGGGCGGCCGCGGCGAGCTGATCTTGCTGGCCGCCGACCCCAACAGGCTCACCGAGCAAGCGCGGGGGACGGTGCTCAGCGGCACCTGCTGGACCCATCCTGTACTTGCCAATGGCACGCTCTACTGCCGGAACCAAGAGGGCACGCTTGTCGCTTTAAACATGCGAGGGTAGTTTCGAGAACCTATGAAAACGAGAACAATTGCGCTTGCGGTGGGGCTCACCGCACTGATGGGGAGTAGTGTCGCTCTGGCGGATGTCCAGGGCTGGCTGAACTGGCGAGGACCGGCAGGAACCGGCATCTCGCAGGAGAAGGGCCTACCGACAAGCCTGGCCGCGCCACTCTGGAGCATCAAGCTCGCTGGGGGCGGGACGCCGGTGATCGCCAATGGCAAGGTCTACGCGCTGGGCTACGATGGAGTCGGGCCGGACCTGCAGGAGGTGCTGCTCTGCGCCGATGCCGAGACGGGCAAGAAGCTCTGGGAAAAGCGCTTCTCGGACTACCTCTCGGATATCACCTACGACCGCTACGCGATTGGAAGCCCTACCGTGGACCCGGAGACGGGAAATGTCTACATCCTGACATCGGCGGGGGTCTTTGCCTGCTTCACCGCCGACGGCAAGCCGGTCTTCCAGCACGCGATGATGGAGGAGCTGGGCCGCTTGACCTTCACCAATGGCCGCACGGGTGCCCCGACCATCCTCGACGACCTCGTGATTGTCCGTGGCATCACCAGTAACTGGGGCGGCGATGGCGCGGCGATGGATAGGCTCTACGCCTACGATAAGAAATCCGGCCAGCTGGTCTGGTCGTGTAGCCCTGGAGTCGCGCCCAAGGACAATACGTTTGGACGCCCGATCTTCTCCTGGCGCGAGGGCAAGCAGGTCTTCTACAGCGGCGCGGGCGATGGGAGCCTGATCTGTGTCAATGCGCGCACGGGCGAGCCGCTCTGGCGCTACCCGATCTCCGCGGGAGGGATGAACGCGACTGTCGTGCTCTACAAGCAGGGTACCCCCGACGAGACCGCGATCTGTATCCACGCCGATGAGAATATCGATGCCAGCAACGCCGGCCGCATGACCTCGGTGAAGACCGCGTCCGTGCCCAAGCCCCCGCCGCCCCCTGCGGTTGCCGGAGCTGCCGCCGGACCGCCCGTGCTGGACAAGAGCAACGAGGCGTGGCGCAACGACGATCTCGCGGCGGTCTCTAGCACACCCGTGCTGGTGGGGAAAAATCTCTACCAGACCGACAAGACCGGCTACCTCAACTGTATCGATGTGGAGACCGGCAAGATTCTCTGGAAGCAGAAGTTCGCCCCCGACCAGCTCCACGCATCACCTACCTACGCCGACGGCAAGCTCTACGTGCCGTTCCAGAACGGGACGTTCTGTATTCTCCAGCCCAACACCACCGGGGCTAAGGAGCTGGCGCGCACGCAGCTCGCGGGGCGCTGTATTGGCGCACCGGCGGTCTACAACGGGAAAGTCTTTGTCTTCTCCACCGAGCGGCTCTACTGCTTTGGCAAGAAGGGCGGCGCTCCCCAGGCGGCGGTGACATCGGTTGGCGCGATGAAGCCCAAGGCCGGCCCGACGGTCGCGCTGCAGGTGGTGCCCTCCGAGGTCATCCTTCGGCCTGGTGAGAAGGTCAAGCTCACGGTGCGGGGGATCGATGCCAATGGCTTTGTGACCGAGACCTTCGATGCCAGCAAGGCGACCTACGAGCAGTATGTCCCCCCCACCGCAAAAGTGCGTGCGCTCCTAGATGCCAAGTTCGAGAACGGGGAGATTATCGGTGGCACCAAGAGCTCCGCGGGGGCCTACCAGGTGACGGTCAATGGCTTCAAGGGGATCATGCGGGGGCGTGTCTTAACGGCGCTACCCTACACTGAGAACTTCGAGAGCTTCACCCCCACCGAGCCCGACCCGCTCGACCCAACCGCCAAGTTCGCCTACCCGCCGCTGCCTTGGATCGGGGCGCGCTTCAAGTTCGATGTGCGCGAGCTCGATGGCAACAAGGTCTTTGCCAAGACCCTGGACAATATCGCCTTCCAGCGCGCGACGGTCTTCTTCGGCCACCCCGACGAGAAGAACTACACGCTGGAGGCGGACCTGATGGTGGATGGCAACCGCCGCACCAAGTCCACGATTGGGCTGATCAACCAGCGCTACTACATCATCCTGAGCGGCAACGCCGATGAGGTCGAGGTCAACTCCAACCAGGAGCGCATCAAGGTCACGGTTCCCTTCAAGGTCCAGACCAAGACCTGGTACCGTATGAAGACACGCGTGGATGTCAACCCTGATGGCGTCTCGGGCGTGGTTCGTGCCAAGGTCTGGAAAAAAGACGAAGCCGAGCCCGCGGCGTGGACCATCGAGGTGCCGCATAAGAACGTCCATAAGCAAGGCGCTCCGGGGATGTTTGGCTACGCCCCGCAGGCACTGTTTAAAGCCTATATCGACAATATCTCGGTGAAGCCGAACGGATAGGATCGCTCGTGTTTGAATCGCTCCCATGAACGGGAGCGTCTTGCTGTCGTCGCAGGCTCCGACACAAAGGGCGCTACGCGCCCCTATGGCCGAAGACCTTCGTGTCCGAGGCACGAGGACAGCAAGACGCCCCCCTCCAACGGGGGCGGTTCAACGGGGGCGATGTGATGGAATCAAACGATGAAACGAAACGCACTACTTGCAACGACTCTGCTGGTGCTCAGCGCGGGCGCACTGGCCACACGCGCGGCGGACTGGCCCTTCTGGGGCGGTGGCCCCTCGCGCAACATGGTCTCCAACGAGAAGAATGTCCCCACCAGCTGGGACCCCGGCCGCTACAAAGGCAACACGGAAGAGATCGATCCCGCCACTACCAAGAACATCAAGTGGGTCGCCAAGATGGGCTCCCAGACCTACGGAAACCCCACTGTCGCGGGGGGGAAGGTCTTTATCGGCACCAACAACGAGAGTCCACGTGATGAGAAGCTTAAGGGCGATAGAGCCGTCTTGCTCTGTCTTGATGAGAAGACCGGCGAGATGCTCTGGCAGCTTGCGATTCCCAAGCTAGGCACGGGGAAGGTGAGTGACTGGGAGTTTCTCGGGCTCTGTTCCTCGCCCGCGGTGGATGGCGACAAGGTCTATATTGTCACCAACCGCTGCGAGGTGATCTGTCTGGATGTCAATGGTATGACCAATGGCAACCAAGGGGACCAAGACGAGGGCAAGTACCTGACGGATAAGGGTAAGCCGCTACACACGCCGGGAGCCAAGGACGCCGATATCCTCTGGCGCTTCTCCATGCGTGAGGAGCTAGGGGTCTTCCCACACAACATCACCAACTGTGGCCCGCTGATTATCGGCAACACGGTCACCGTGACCACATCCAATGGGGTGGACTGGACCCACACCAACATCCCCAATCCCAAGGCCCCTGCACTCTGCGTCTTGGACAAGAACACGGGCAAGTACCTCGGGGAGGAAGGCAGCGGGGTCTCCAGCCGCACACTGCACTCCAACTGGTCCTCGCCCGCCGGCGGTCCCGTCAATGGCAAGGACACCGTGATCTTTGGGGGGGGCGATGGCATCTGCTACGCCTTCGATCTGGCCAGTGCGGTGGGCGGCGACCAGAGTGTCCTAAAGGAGCTCTGGAAGCTGGACTGCAACCCGCCTGAGTACCGGATGAAGAACGGCAAGCCTCTCAAGTACGCCACGTTTGATGGACCCAGTGAGGTGATTGCGACTCCCGTGCTCTACAACAACCGTGTCTATGTTCCCATTGGGCAAGACCCGGAGCATGGTGAGGGGATCGGGCAGATGCTCTGTATCGATGCGGTCACTGGCAAGACGATCTGGACCAACAAGAGCATCCACCGCTCGCTCTCCACTCCGTCGGTTGTCGGAAACCTGGTCTTTGTCAACGACTACTCCGGCTTTATCCACTGCTTCGACACCGAGACCGGCAAGCTCTACTGGAGCTTCGACACCAAGAGCCACATCTGGGGCTCCACCATGGTCGCCGATGGCAAGATCTATGTGGGCACAGAAGATGGCGATATCGTGATCCTAGCCGCAAGCAAGACCCTTAAAGAAGTGGGGCGGATCGACATGCGCGCTCCGGTCTACGCCACCCCGGTGATCGCCAATGGGGTGCTCTATATCGGCACGCCCACGCATCTCTATGCGATTGGAACCAAGTAGATGAAAAACTATGCGCTGGCCCTGCTGGTAGCCGCAGTCTATGTGGCCCATCAGGACTTCTGGAACTGGAACGATAGGGGCCTTGTGCTGGGGGTCTTGCCGGTTGGGCTGGCGTACCATGCCTTCTATGCTTGCCTTGCCGCAGTGATGATGTTTATCCTGGTCAAGTTCGCCTGGCCCACGCGGCTAGAGGCGGAGATTGAGGCCCTCGGCGATGCCGCCATTCAGGTGGAAGGACACTAAATGGGACCGTTAATCGTCATCCTGATCTACCTGGCGGTGGTCACCTACATCGGTAGCGTGGCTGTCCGTCGGGGCAAGAACAACACCGAAGACTTCTTCCTGGCAGGCCGCTCGATCGGCCCGATGGTCTTCTTCCTCTCGCTCTTTGCCACCAATATGACGGCATTTGCGATTCTGGGAAGCTCAGGAGCGGCCTATAAACAAGGCGTCGGTATCTTCGGCATGATGGCCAGCTCGTCGGGGTTCATGATCCCCCTGACCATCTTCCTGATCGGCACCCGCCTCTGGGCGTTGGGCAAGCGCTTTGGCCACATGACCCAGGTTGCCTTCTTCCGCGACCGCTGGGAGTGCTCCGGGATCGGAACCTTTATCTTCGCCCTCAGCGCCGCGATGATCGTCCCCTACATGATTATCTCGATCATCGGGGGCGGGACGGTCCTAGAGGAGATGTCCAAGGGGCTCGTTCCCTACTGGCTGGGCTGCTTGCTCGTGACCCTTGTGGTGACCCTGACGGTCTTTCTGGGGGGGATGCGTGGGACGGTCTGGGTCAATGTCTTTCAGACCATCTTGTTCATGCTCTTTGGTACCCTGGCGCTACTGGTCATCAGCAGCAACCTCCCTGATGGCGGCTTTGGCGCGGTACTCAGCAAGCTCGGGGCCTCGCCCAAGGGCTTTCTCCTGAGCCGGGAGAAGATGCCCGCGGAGGTCTTCTGGAGCTACTCACTGATCCCACTGAGCTCGATCATGTTCCCGCACATGTCGATCATGTGTCTGTCGGCCAAGAAGATGTCGGCGTTTAAGAACACGGTTGTCGCCTACCCTCTGGCAATCATGGCGGTCTGGCTCCCGAGTGTCTTTCTGGGGATTATCGGGGCGGGTGTCTTCCCCACGCTAAAGGGCACGGAGACGGACGGGGTCCTGCTGAAGCTCCTGACCGAGTACGCTCCGGTCTGGGTCTCCGGGATCCTGGGGGCAGGAATTATCTCGGTGGTGATGGGGAGCGATGCGCACCAGGTGCTCGCGCTCTCGACCATGTTCACCAAGGATATCTTCGACTACTACGGGGGACGTCAAAAGTTCGGGGAGAAGAGTAGCATTCTCTTTGCCCGTGGCTTTATCGTGGTCCTGACCGTGGTGGCCTACCTGATCGCTCTTGCCAAACCGCAGAGCATCTTCGAGCTCGCGGTCCGCTTTGCCTTCACCGGCTTTGCCGCACTCGCTCCGGTCATGGTGGCCGCGCTCTTCTGGAAGCGTAGCACCAAGTGGGGGGCGCTGGCCGCGACCCTCTGGGTGACCTTCTGGCTCTTCTTGACGGGCTACCTCACCACCATCTCTGAGCCGATTGGCCAAGAGCTCGCGAAGGCGCAAGCAGCGGCGCAGGGGGGCAAGAAACCCGGCGGCAAGCCCGGTGCGGGGCCTGTGGAGGGCGGCAAGCCCGCAGGGGCACCCGAGGTCCAAGCCAGCCCCGCAGCCCCGGCGAGCCCGGGTGTTGAGCCCACGCCTGCGGCTGCTCCGGCAAGCCCTAGTATCGAGCCCACGCCTCCCGCCCCGACCGAGAAGCCGGCGGGTGCGCCGGAGGCCGGCAAGCCCGGACCTGGAGGGAAGCCTGGTGGCAAGAAACCCGTGACTGCCAAGCCCATCTTCCCTGAGCTTGGTGGGCTCTTCATGCGCTCCGCCGCTCAGGTGACGGTCTATGGCTACCTGCCGGTTGTGCCGATGGTGGTCGGCTCCGCGCTCCTGATGATTCTCTTCTCGCTGGCGACCAAGCCTCCGAGCAAGGAGACAATCGAGAAGTACTTCCCGGGTAAGGCCGAGAAGTAGGCAAGAAAAGCCCGGAGAGCCCCTCTCCGGGCTTTTTTCTTTTAGCTCCCGTAGTTCTACTTGCTTCAGTCGGGGCAGGCACCAACCGAGAATAAGCCTATGACTCGCGTTAACTTTCCTGATCATAAGCTCTCGTTCGAGGCTCCGGTTGGTTTTCGGCGCACTGCGGCGCCGGGATTTCTCTGGTGTGGCCGAAGTGCCGCGGGGGAGCGGGTGACCGTGCAGCTCTGGAAGCGCAATACAGGGCTGAGCCAGCTCGCCCCCAGCTCCTCGGCGCTGGCCTATGCCCACCTCCACAAAAAGACCCCACTGAAGTCGTTTATGCGTGGCCCTGCGGAGGGGATGCAGGTAGGGGGCGCGGTTGCCTCCTTTGCGGGGATCGAGCGGAAAGAGTTTGGCAAGCCCGTACGAAGCTACCAGATGCTGATACTCTTTGCGGGTAATCTCTACTTATTTGAGTACATGGCACCCGCACCCCTCGCGGAGAAGGGGGCGAAGGGCTTTAGCCGGATGCTGGATAGTGTCCGCTGGGAGGGGCTAACCGGGCGCATCGCCCCCGCTAAGACCTTACCTGCGGCCGCAAAGCCGGGAGGACCACTGCCGATACCGGGCGCACCGACGGCGAAGGCACCGGCCGTGCCACCTGGGCGGCCCAGTGTCAGCCCGACCCAGCCCCCGCAGATGCCCCGCATCCCCCGCTCCCGTGCGACCTCGACACAGGGTGGGGGCGTGCTCGGCACGGGCCTCTAGCCCTAGAGCGCTCCCGCGGAGCGTCGGCCTACTTTTGGTGAGGAAGAAGTGTCTCCGCTTTGTCGAGATGGTAGTCGGTGTGAACTAGCATGGCGGCAAACCAGGCACCCAGCGAGAGCTTCAGGAGGGGGATTGCCGCTGAGGGCACCCGAATCCGCTTGAGGTCTGCCGCCTGTGTCTGCTCCACCACGGCAATCAGCCGGGCGTGGGCGGCGGCGTAGCGCGTGAGGACGGCGTCTTTTTCCAGACGCGCCTCGCTGGGCTCGAAGCCCTTGGGAACCGGGTTCATCCGCCCCCCCGGCTGCGCCCCGACCATCGTGATAAACTTACGCTCCAGGAAATTGGGCTTCCAGGCCGTGGGATCGCCCGCGGGGATCGGCCCATTAGCCAGGACACTCTCCATCTCCCCCGTTGCCTTCTCCAGCACCACACTCACGTGGTCGAGCTGCATCCCTAGTGACCAGGTGTCGGTGTCGGGGCGGGCATTGAGCTGGTCGTCGGTGAGGCCCTCCGCGAGCGCTCTGCCTCGTGCGGCCTGGGCTTGAAGTCTCTCTTGTGTTGTCATGATGGCTCTATTTTCGCACAAGAGAGGCCGCGATGTCACGGGTAAAGGCGGGAATCGGGAGGGTGAGTTGGCCGCTGGCCGTGGCACTCAGAGCCTCCTCACGTAGGACCGTGCCCGCAGTGGTGTCCCACCAGGTGAGCTTGTAGCGTCCCACCCGCAGCCCGCTCAGGGTGACCGTCCCGCCACCGGGGTGGGCACCGCGGGCGGTCCGCCGTAGCCAGAGCGCAGCGCGTGTGCCGTCGGACTTAGCGAGGGCGGCAACCGACGACCCCACAGGCCCGACAGTGAGCTTGTGGAGGGTCACCCAGTCCGCGCCGGGGTTCTCGAGGGTGATTGTGTGCGAGCCCGCCGGAATCGCCGCCGTGAGGGTCTCATTGACCGTGGTGTCGCGGGCACTGGCGGGCCAGGCTTTCTGGGTGACCGTCTTTCCGTCGACTTTGATCACCAGGCTCCCTCCGGCACGGGCGACTGTCTGCACCTCCACCACGACTGTCCCGGGCTGGCGCAGGGTGACAGGAAGGTCGGCCTTGAGGAACATCTCACGGTGGGCGCTGCCTTGGAGGAAGCTGGGCATCTCCCCGATCCCCTCGATCGTGCCCTCCGCACCGATAGGAAACTCCGTCCGCTTGGTCTCGCCCCAGCCCTTGCCCGGACCCGATGAGGCCACGCCGCCATCGGGGGTGCTGACACGGACACTCACGCGGCGCAGCGCTGTCACCCCAGAGAGCCGTACAAAGCCCGTGGCGGCCTTAAAGAGCCCGTAGAGGTTGCGCCGCTCGACCTGGTCCCAGGTCCAGTACTGCGCAGCCCCAGAGGCATCGGAGAAGAGGCTCGCCCAGAGACCCGCCTTGAGGGAGTTGCCATCGTCGCTGTTCAGATCGCCCGAGGGGCCAATCTCGCCGTAGAAAATCGGCTTTGTGGTGGGCTTCACGGCCAGCGCGGTCGCCGCGAGATCCGGGGGGTAGGCGTGCGGCTGCTCGTAGTCCATGGCGGTGTAGAGCTCCGCGCCGCTCAGGTGGGAGCTGGTGGTGATGAGATGCTGGTGGATGTCGAGACCGCGCAGGTAGGCTGCCATGGTCTTATGCCACTCCTCGACTGTCTTGGGGGCACTCTTGGCTCCCTCGGTCCACTCCACCTCGTTGAAGAGCTCCCAAGCCAGGATACTCGGGGAGTAGCCCCAGCGTGCGACACTGTAGCGGAGCTTGTTCTTGGTGCGCCGGAGCGCCTCGGGGTGGGTGAAGAACTCCGCGGTGGTGCTTAAGAAACCACCGTTCTTCACGTTCCAGGGGTTCTCTCCCCAGTTGGAGTTGACGTTGAGCGCGTAGGGGCCGTGGTGCTGCAAGACTAGCTGGAAGTGAATCCCGTACTTCTGCGCTGCCGCCACAATCGCGTCCCAGCGCCGCGCGACCGTCAGGCTCAGGGTATCGTCTTTGGTCTCCCAGTCTAGGTTCTTGCCGTCCCAGTGGCACATCCAGACCCGTGACCAGTTCTCGCCGGCCGCCCCCAGCTTTGCAAAGGCAGCGGCCACATCAAAGCTCCCCGAGCGCCACGCGACGTTGTGCCCCAGCGGCCAGTAGAGCGCACCGTCGTCGTAGACAAACCCCGTTCCCTTGCGTCGGACAAAGCGCAGGGGCTGCGGCTGTGCGGTCGTGGTGAGCTTGGCGCGTACGGGCACGCCATTGCGTGTCACGCCTACTGCTTGCCAAGAGCCCTCTGCTGTCAGCCGTGCCCTCCAGGTCGTCCCGCCATCGAAGAACGCGAGCTGGTTTTTGGTCTTTCCCCCGGGCCCACGGAAGAGAACACGAACATCGTTTTTCTCGGGGTCAAAGGGATTTCCCAGCGCACTGGGCAAGGGAAACAAAGTTTCATAGGTCGTCATGAAAATATTTTAGCTGATTTTTATCAGATTTGGCCTTGCTCACCCGTTCTAGGGGCGGAGGAAGACAACCTGATGTACCACACACGAATCCGCGAGCTCCCGACCGAAGAGCGGCCCCGGGAGCGCCTGATCCACTACGGCGCCGATGCGCTCTCGGTCTCGGAGCTCCTGGCGATCTTGCTACGAACCGGCACGGAGAAGTATAGCGCGGTCGGGCTGGCGGACCATCTGTTGGCCCAGTTTGGCAACCTGCGTGGGCTGGCCCACGCCACCATTGAGGAGCTTGCGGGCGTCCATGGGATTGGGCCCGCGAAGGCGGCGCAGCTCAAGGCGGCGATCGAGCTAGGACGGCGGCTCGTGGCGGCGAGCCCGGAGGAGCGCACCAAGATCCGCTCCCCACGCGATGTCTATAACTTGCTGGGGCCGATGCTACGGGAGGAGAAGCGGGAGCACTTTATGGCGCTTCTCTTGGACACGAAGAACGGGGTCCTACGGAGCCGGACGGTCTCCGTGGGCGATCTCTCTAGTAGTATTGTCCATCCACGTGAGGTCTTTGCGGAGGCGATCCGGCACTCCGCGGCGAGCCTGATTGTCGCCCACAACCATCCGTCAGGCGATCCGGCTCCCAGTCCGGAGGATATCGCGGTCACCAAGCGCCTCGCGGAGGCAGGGGAGCTGCTTGGGATCGAAGTGCTAGATCATATTGTCTTGGGGGACAACCGCTGGGTCTCACTCAAGGAGAAGGGGCTCTTCTAGAACTTCACCCCGAGCTTGGCCTCGGCCTTGTAGTCGGTGCGCTGGGTGCTGGAGGCGACCGCAAGGTTCGAGGTCATGGTTCCGCCCATGGTGAAGTTGACTGCAGAGCCCACATTATGGGTTACCCCGAGGGTGTAGACCTGCAAGCCCTTTGGCCCGGCACCGTAGAAGAATGTATTTTTGTACGAGCCATTGAAGTTGGTGTAGCGGTTGAAACGCAGCCCCAGGGTGAGCTGGTACTCTCCGAAGGTGGGGGCTCCGGCTTTAATGGCCTCGGGGTTCTTGGCATCGTACTCGTTCATGGCGTAGGTGCCGCCCAGCTGGATCGCGCCGAGGTTGGCCGCGAGCCCGTACTCACGCCGGGTCAATGCGGTGATCTGGTTCTGCTTGGCGGGATCCTCAGGGTTGAGGACATAGGCCCCGGTCACCTGAAAACCGGAGAAGGGCCGGAGTGCGAGCTTTGCATTGGCGGTATCCAGGTTCGCGGCGACATTGGGGGTTGGAGTTCCTAGAGCAAAGCGATCCTTAAGGTTTCCGGTAAACTGAAAGGCGCTCTTGTCGGTGCCCAGCGCTGCGCCGTACTGTGTTGTCCCCACACGTGTCGTCCCATCGTCGGTGGACTGCCAGGCACCGGTGAGCTTGGTACCCGGAGCTGGCATGAGCTCTGCCCCTGTGGTGAGGCTCGATATATTTTTTGTGGTTCCCGTGCTCTTATCGGGCATGATCGGGGTGATGTACTGGTCTTTTTGCTCCGCAGAGAGCACGACTTTCGGCGAGGGCTGGAGCTTGACTCCGACACCTTGCTTTTGCTCGGTCGCGGCGCCTGTCTCAGCCTGCCCAGTCGTCAGGGTGATGGTGGCTCCCGTTCCCTTGGTGCCTCCTGGAGCGGCAAGCGAGAGCGCGGTCTCCTGGGAGACACCCGTTGTCTTGGGATCGGGGGTATTGATCTCTGCTTGGGTGGTGCGGACAATGGCATCGGCCGCTCCAAGCTTGCTGGTGAGCTCCGTCTTATTGGTAACCAGCTCCGTCTTACGGGCAGCAGGGTCGGTTTTATCGTCTTCGGTGCGGATAAAGGCAAGGGTTGGGCGTTTAGGGCTGCTCACGAGCCGGACTTGAAAGGTGGCGAGGTCGGCTTCCGTGGACTTCTGGTCTGCCGTGACAACATTATTTTGCTGAAGCTGGTAGGCAAGGTCAGCCGACCCGATTTTATGGGCGACATCGTAGCGGCTGGCGACCGCTCCAAACCAGTCCTTGCCCTCTTGCTTGCGCTCATCCTCCGAGCGGAAGAAGCCGAACTTGGGCTGCTTTTTCCCATCGCCGTAGCCCAGGTTGTAGGCTTGCTGCTCGATATCAAAGCGCTTTTTATCCGGGGTAACTTGGTCGGCACTGGTGGACTTCACATCGACACTCAGGGGGCCAAACTGATTTTTCAATCCCGCGATATTGCTATCGGTCTTAGTGATCCCTGCGGCATCGGTGCGCTCCTCATCCACCCGAGTGAGCTGAAGCGCTGGCATGCCGGGCTTCTTCCCGCTGTAGTTGAGTCCGAGGGTTTGGGTCTCAAGCTCGACCTGTTTTTTATCGGGAGTGGCGGTGAGGACTTTCTGCGTCCGTGCCACCAGGTCCGCGACTCCAAACTGCCCCGCCCGCAGCTTGCTGGCGAGCTCGGCTTTATCTGTCCCTGAGCCAACTCGGACACCGGCTGGGTTGATCGTAAAATCATTATTGCGGGCGATATTGAGGCTCGGCTGGTTCTTGGGTGCGTAGGCCAGGTTGTAGGCTTCCTGGTAGACCTGAGTCACCTGCTTGACATTTTTCTCGTTGGTGGCGACACGGCTCTTGTTGGTCTTTGCGTTAAAGGCGATCCCGCTGACATTGCCCGCTAAGTCGCCCTTCTCCACCTGTGAGCCTGTCTTGAAGCCGGTGATATCGGTCTTGGAGTCCTCAACACGGTTCAGGTTGAGGGTTGGAGCACCTTTCGCATTCAGGTTAAAGGCAAGGTTCTCCTGGAGGGCAGCGCTCTGCTTCTTATCTGGAGCCGTGGTCGTGGTCTCGTTGCGCTTAGCGACAAGGTTGGCGGCTCCGACCTTACCCGCAAAGTCCCCGCCCTCCGTGACAATGGCGGTGAGCTGGCCCTTGGCATCGGTCTTATTCTCCGTGTTGCGGAGGAGGTTGGCGACAGGGGTGCCTTTGGTGCCTCCCAGCCGAAAGCCCAGGCTCTGTGCCTCAGTAGCACCCTTGCCATTCAGGTCTCGAATCTCACTGCGCCCGACATTGAAAGCGAGCCACTGGGCCGCGGTCATTCGGCCCGCCATTCCAAGACTCTGTACCGCGTCGGAGTAGCCTAGGCTCTTACCAACACTGGAGGCAAAGTCCTTCCCACTGCGCAGAAACGAGAGATCTACTCCATTTTTAGCATTGCCTGCACCGTAGCCCAGTTTCATTCCCAGCTTATCCGCCGCCACTCCCGTGGTGGTGCCTTGTCCCCCCGCGTCTGGGGCGAAGTTGAGCTGCGAGGTAAAGCCCCCTCCCAGTAGCTGGCTCTTGGAGCCTAGGTTAAGAACCATGCGTGGCCCATTGGTATCTGCTGTTGGCATCGCGGTCATGGAGAGATTAGCGATCCCGAGGGCGGCGAGGGAGACAGTCAGGGGAGCAGCAGGGGTGGCATTGGGGTTCTTCTGGGCAATGCCAAGATAGTAGCCATAGCGTATCCGAACGAGCTGTGTTCGCTTAATGGGGAGCTGGAAGGCAAGCTCACCTTTAGTGACATCTATATTGTAGGAGCCTGCTCCCAAGAGTTTCCCGTCCAAAAACACCTGGACAGGGTTCCCGACGCCCGTTTGGAAGTTGCGCCATGTCAGCACATACGGGCCAGGTTTCTCTTGCCCGAGGAAGGTGTCATCTGCCATCGTCGGCAGGGCAAGGTTGGTGGCGTACTTGGGGGTTTGCTGGAGCTGAAGGATACTACTACGCACAGGCGGCGGCGGTGGTGGTGTGGGCTGCTGCGCCCACACCTGCACTCCCGCGACGAGCGGCAAGACGAGCGAGAGGGTGAGGCAGGCCTGCCTCGGGACGACTCCCTGTTTGTGTGTGCTTGTTTTAATCCTTCTCATGGTGACGGTTTGCATTCCCTCTAGAGATACTGTTGGTCTGCGTCTCCGGTTCCCTTAGACTATATTCTACCGCCGACGTTTCACTTTTGAAACAAAAAGGCCTCCCCTCTCATGAGGGGAAGCCTGACAATAAGGATTCGGTGGAAGCGAGACTAGTCACCACCACCCCAGGAGATGTTGGGGGCAATGCTAGCAAACGAAGTCCACGAGATGTTGTCCGTAACGACGCTACCATTCGGATTGACTCCAGTAACGGTAACACCACTTGATGAGGTCGAAGCTACCACAATTGCTCCCGCAGAAAGGGTCTTTGTACCATTTCCGCTTGTCCACTCAATATTGTCATTGGCAGTGCCCACGATGACGCTGTCAACGGCCGCGATAGCAACCGGGGCTGCCTGGACCATTGCGGGGGCGCTGAAGATACCCAGGAGGGCACAGGCTCCCAGTAAAGCAAAGATTCGTTTCATACTCTCTAACCTTTCTAACTTGAACTTTTAAACTGACTCACCACTTCACTTTGCCGAGGATTTATTTTCCTCTGACAAGATCTCCTTTGGGTGTAGAGGGTATCCCTCGATACCTAGAGATACTATATTTAATCTGAGAATTTTGCTGTTGTCAAGTGGTGTGAGATTTCTCCCTCAGGGTAATTTTACGAGTCTTTTTGAAGGGAACTGAAAAAAAGAGAGGCCCATCAAGGGGGCCTCTCGGTCAGGGGAGCAAAGCGCGTCGGGGTTAGAGGTGCTGGGCACGCTCTGCGCGAAGCTGGTCTACAAGCGATTGAGGGGATAGATACGGCAGGATCGCACAGGCAAGAATCACAGGCCAGACTATTGCTTCGACCCCATCCTCAATCCCAAAGGGCGAACCGAAGATCAGTGTGAGGAGCTCAAGGGGAACCTCAAGCACCTGAATCACCAACATCCCTGCTATCCCTAGTACAAGCGCCAGTGCTTTCTCAGCGAGGGGAAGACGCTTGTCTCTGAGGAGAGCAAATCCTAGAGCGATATCTACCCTGCGGCGAATCGCTACGGTTGCTGCTTGTGCGCCTGCCATCTTGAGTTGCTGTTTGTTCATCGAACCCTCCTGTACTTAGTCACTCTAGAGAGCATTATTGTTGCGGAAAGTGAGGCGTAACCAAAGCGGGCACTTCTACGTCAAGAAGGGTGTGAAAGAGTTAACACCCTGCCTGGATATGGTAGCCTAGACCAGCAATGACTCCACGCGACGATGATCTCGCAGACCGTGTGCTTGTCCAGCGAACCCTGGCAGGTGATGCCGATGCCTTCACGCTCCTGCATCGGCGCTACTATGCGCGGGTATTTCGTCACGCCCTCTTTCGGTGCCGAAGCACAGCCGATGCGGAAGATATTGCCGCCGAGACCTTTGTTAAAGCCGTTCACTACCTGCCCCAGTACCGCTTCCAGGGCGAGTCGATCCTCCCTTGGCTCTGCCGCATCGCAACCAATCTCGTGATCGACCAAGGGCGGCGCACCCATGGTCAGACCCCCCTCTCGCTGGAGAGTGCCGCCGACGATGTCCGTGCCCTGATGGAGAACCTGCGCGACGAAGGCCCGAATCCTCACGAGCTTGCGGAGCGTCACGAGACCCAGTCCCTGATTCGAACGGCAATCGCGCGGCTTGCGCCGGATCAGGCGGATGCGATCCTGCTGCGCTTTGGGGGCGATCTGTCTCTACAAGAGATTGCACTGGCGCTAGGACGCACGGAAGGGGCCGTGAAGTCACTGATCCACCGCGGGCTGGTAAACTTACGCAAGACTCTTCTTGAGGAAGCGCTACAAGGAAAGATCATGGAGCAACGGCGGCAGACCAGTATCCAAGAAGCCACCCAGACCGAGGCCCCCAAAAAACGTTATGGAACCCACATCGAACTCTAATACCGCCGCTGGTGGCGTCAGCCTGCTCTCCCCAGCACTTCACCGGGTGCTAATCTCGCTTTTGGAGGGGGAGAGCATCAGCGAGAAAGACCGCGCGGCGCTCACAGAGGCGGAGTGGGACGAGCTTCGGGCTCTGGCACGCACGGCAAATCTGACCCGCCTGACTCTCCACCAGCCCGATCCCACGCCCCAGGCACAGGCCAGCGCCCTGGCCCAGGCGCAGAAGACCTTGGCGGAGGTGGGCCCCCGTGTCTCCCATAACCCGGCCTCACTTGCCCCCAGCGAGCCACGTCCCACCTGGCTAGAGCGCCTCAAGAGCTTCCTGAGGATCGAAGAGGACAGGGACTAAACAAGCATGGCTGTGACACGCCTCTCGTACAAAGGGTGGAGTGATGCACTGCGCCTGAGCAACGGTACCCTTGAGGCGATAGTGGTGCCGTCGGTGGGGCGCGTGATGCGCTTTGGCTTTATCGGTGGCCCCAACCTGCTCTGGGAGAACAAGACGGTCGCGGGAAAGCCCATCAAGCTGGGGGAGTGGGCCAATACCGGCGGCGATAAGGTCTGGGTCTGGCCGCAAGACGACTGGCCCAACCGGATGCCCAATGCCTGGCCACCCCCTGCCGCGCTGGACCAAGCACCCCACCAGGCCGAGATTCTGGGGGACTACGGCGTGTTGCTCACCAGTAGCCTCGTGATCGGCTGGGGTCTGCGCTGTGAGCGGGCATTAGTATTGCTTCCCAAAAGCCAGGCTCTTGTCATGACAAGCACGCTCCGAAAAGTGCGCGACGGGGCAGACTTCCCCGTCGCACCGTGGACTGTCACCCAGGTCGCCGCGGCCCCCACGGTCTGGGTACGCCGGCGCGACGGCTCACTCCAGGCACACCAGCGCGACCCGAAGAACTCTACGAAGGCCTTCTTTGATGCTGAGGTGCTTGCTCATGTTCAGGGGGATACCCTCCTCACCGTACGAAGCGCGTCTCCTCCCGATAACGCGGGGGCGACCTACGCCCGCCCCACCGACCGTGCCCAGGTCTACTGCAACGCCGACGATCCCTGGTTTGGGCAGAACGGGATGACCAGCTACACAGAGCTGGAGCTCACCGCGCCCCTCAAGACTCTCAAGCGTGGAGAGACGCTCTCCCTAGTCACGGCCTTAAAGGCGGAGATATTGCGTACAAACCAGCCACTGGAGCCTCAGTTATTATCTATGATACACTAATGCAATGAGCCCCCTTGAGATTGTCGCAACCGTTTTTGGCCTCCTGAGTGTCGCACTGACCGTCCGACAGAATATCTGGTGCTGGCCGACGGGTCTGGTGCAGGTTGTTCTCTATATCTTTATCTTCTACCAGGCCAAGCTCTACTCCGATAGCATCCTTCAAGTGCTCTATGTTGTCTTCCAGTTCTATGGCTGGTGGCACTGGCTCCACGGCGGGCGTGAGCGCACCAGCGCTCCGGTCACGCGGCTACGTCCCCAAGCGCTGAGCGGCTGGATCGTTGTTGGGATTATTGGGAGCTTGCTCTGGGGCTCTGTTATGGCACGCTTCACGGATGCGGCTCTGCCCTACCCGGATGCCTTTGTGGTCGTGCTGAGCCTCGTGGCGCAGTGGCTCCTCACGCGCAAGGTCCTGGAGTCTTGGCACTTCTGGATCGCGGTCGATGTGCTGGCAATCGGGGTGTACGCTCTCAAACGGCTCTACTTGACGTCGGGGCTCTATGCGGTCTTTCTTGTCCTGGCGGTGCTGGGGCTCCTGGCGTGGAAGAAGGAGCTGGATCGTCCATGCACACGACCGGCCTGACCCTGGGGAAGTTCGCTCCCCTCCACAAGGGCCATGAGCACCTGATCCAGACCGCTTGCTCCCAGGTGGACTCGCTGATCTGCCTGATCTACGACTCGCCGGAGGTAACGACAATTCCTCTGGAGACCCGCTCGCGCTGGCTGCGCACCCTCTTTCCTACGGTCGAGGTGATCGAGCTACGCGGGGCACCGCAGGAGGTGGGCGAGACGCCCGAGATCAAGAGGCGTCACGAGGACTTTATCCTGGGGGTTCTCGGGGGGCGCAAGATCACCCACTTCTTCTGTAGCGAGTTCTATGGGGAGCACATGAGCCAGGCGCTGGGTGCCCTCAACTGCCTTGTCGATCCCGCACGCAACACGGTCCCCATCTCGGGCACGGCGATCCGGGAGAGTCCCTTTCTTCACCGAGAGAGGCTCAGCCCCCTGGTCTACCGGGACCTCATTACTCATGTTGTCTTGCTGGGAGCTCCCTCGACCGGTAAGACCACCCTGGCCGAGGCACTTGCCCAGCGCTTTCAGACCACCTGGATGCCCGAGTACGGCCGTGAGTACTGGGAACAGCACCAGAGCGAGCGGCGGCTCAGCCTGGAGCAGCTGGTGGAGCTTGCCGAGGGGCACTGGGAGCGCGAGGAGCGAAAACTCCAAGAGGCCAATGGCTACCTCTTCACCGATACCAACGCGCTGACTACCTACCAGTTCTCGCTCTACTACCACGGCACGGTGCACCCTCAGCTCGTGGAGTACGCCAGCCGCTGCAACGACCGCTACGACCTGGTACTTGTCTGCGACACGGACATCCCCTACGACGACACCTGGGATCGCTCAGGGGAGACCAACCGACAGGAGTTTCAGGAGCAGATCCTCGCCGACCTGGAGGCGCGCAGCATCGCCTACACGCTTCTCCAAGGCTCGCTGGAGCAGCGGATCGCGACCGTGGAGCAGGTGCTCGGGCGGCTGCCCCGTAAGCCATGAGTGCTTTCTAGGGTTTTTCTGTACAATGGCTCTATGAAAGAACTCCTCCTTTTGGGCTTGCTCCTGGCACAGCCTCCCAAGCCGGCACCTCTCTACGATGAAAAGGCGAGCGGTGCACAGCAGATCGAGAAGGCGCTTGCCGAGGCCAAGAAGAGCAAGAAAAATGTGCTCTTGCAGTTTGGGGCCAACTGGTGCCACTGGTGCCATAAGCTCCACGAGCTGTGCGAGAAAGACCCGGCAATCGCGGCGGAGCTGAAGAAGAGCTTTGTGGTGGTCTTGATCGATGTGAATCAGAAGCACAACGACGATATCAACCAGCGCTACGGTAACCCGACCAAGTTTGGCCTTCCCGTGATCGTGGTTCTCGATCCTGCCGGGAAGCAGCTCTGGACGCAAGACACGGGCAAGCTGGAGGAGCGCGACCACCACGATCCCGCCAAGGTGCTCGCCTTCCTGAAGGAGTGGGCTCCCAAGCGCTAGCATCGTGTATAGCCCGAGGAACGAGTCCTCGGGCAAACCTCGTTGCCTGGGCTTGCTTGTATAATGCAGGCCGTGGATGACGACGCGCTCTATTTCCCGCCTCTGGAGGGCTTTAACCGCCTGGCCGATACCTACGACCTCCGGCTCTCCGGCAACCCCGTGCTGATCATGGAGACGTCGCAGACCCTAGCGGCGCTCCCCAATGTTGCGGGCAAGGCGGTCGCGGATATTGGCTGTGGCACGGGGCGCTATGCCATCCAGCTCATGCGGCTAGGGGCCGAGCGCGTCGCGGGCGTGGACCTGAGCCCGGCGATGCTGGCCGTGGCGCAGCACAAATCGCAGAAGGCCGAGCTGCCGATCGAGTGGGGGATAGGCAATCTCTGTGAGCACATTCCGATCCCCGATGGCACGCTGGACGCTGCGGTCTGTGCCCTGACCCTGACCTTTGTCGAGAACCTGCGCCCCGCGTTTGCCGAGCTGGCGCGTGTCCTGAAGCCAGGAGGCGTCTTGGTGACCTCTGACCTGCACCCGCACGGCCTGACTCAGGAGCGCGCCGCCTCCAACGCTACTTTCCGCAAGGACCACGCCCCGTATCTGCGCTTCACCGACCTGCGCGGTCAGGAGTGCCGCATCCCGCGCCATCCGCACACCCTCTCGGAGTATGTCAACGCCGCCTACGCCGCTGGGCTGACCCTCACCGCTGCCGCCGAGCCGCTGGTGGACAGCCGCCTTGCGGTGACGTTTGGCGGCTTGAAGGAGAAGATTGGCATGCCCTTGGCGCTGGTCTTGAGGTTTGAGAAACAATGAGCACCTATAAAGAACAACACGAGAGTAACCGTGCCGCCTGGAGCGAGGCCGCACGCCGCTACGCCGCCGAGACCGAGGAGACGCTGGCGTTTTTGCGCGCCGGGGGAACCAACTTTGTCGCCCCCGAGTACGATTTTCTGCGCCCCTTAATGCCCTGCGGCCGTGCGATTCACCTCCAGTGCGCCGGAGGGCGGGACACGCTCTCGCTCTGGAACTTGGGGGCGCGCGAGGTGGTCGGGGTGGATATCAACGACGAGATGATCGCGCTGGCCCAGCACCGCTCCGAGGCACTGGGGGCGCCCGCGCAGTGGTTTCGCTCTGATGTGCTGGAGACTCCTGAAGCGCTCAATGGCACCGCCGACCTGGTCTACACGGGGCGCGGCGCGGTCTGCTGGCTGATGGATATCGAGGGGTGGGCACGGGTGATCGCGCGGCTTCTGAAGCCAGGGGGGCACTTTTACTTCTTCGACGGGCACCCCTTTAGCTGGATCTGGGACCTGGCAGCGGATCACTATGTTCTTGATCCTGAGTATGGCAACTACTTCGACCCCCGCACCCACACCGATGTCGGCTGGCCTACCACCTACATTCCGGCAGACTTTCAGCACGGCGCACTCGCCACCAAGTACGAGCGCCAGTGGACGGTCGCCCAGCTGGTGAATGCGCTGATCGGGGCGGGGCTGGTGATTGAGAAACTAGGAGAGCACCCGGATACGTACTGGGACGCGTTCCCGAACATCCCGCCCGCCGAGCTGGCTAAGCTTCCCCAGACCCTCTCGATTCTGGCGCGGAGACCGTCGTAGCCCATGCAGGTCAGTCGGCTGGAGCTCACGGACTTTCGCAACTACGAGCGCTTAGAGTTCACTCCTGGTGCAGGGCTCAATGTGCTGGTCGGCCCCAATGCACAAGGCAAGACCAACGTGCTGGAGGCCCTCTACACCCTCGCCACCACAAAGTCCCACCGCACGAGCCGGGACACGGAGCTGGTGCGCTTCGGGGCACCGCTGGCACGCGTGACCGCCGAGGTGCAGAAGCTCGGGGAGATCACGAGCGACCTGGAGCTGGCCATTGGTGCCGGCGGGGTGGGGACCTCGGGCAAGCTGGTGAAGCTGGGCGGGAGCAAGCAGCCGCGCCTCACCGACCTGCTGGGGCACCTCAATGCCGTGCTCTTTGCCTCGACCGACCTCGATATTGTTCGTGGGGAGCCCGACGAGCGCCGGCGCTTTCTCAACTACGAGATCAGCCAGCTCTCGCCGCGCTACGCCCTGGCGCTGGCAGCGTATCGCAAGGCGCTGGAGGGGCGCAACCGGCTCCTGAAGGACTTCAAGCACGGGCACGGCGATGTGGCATCGCTGGAGGCCTGGACCGGGCCGGTGGTCGAGCACGGAGCAAAGCTGATCGAGCGGCGCCAGGCCTGGCTAGAGCGCCTCACCGCGCTCGCGGCCCCTATCCATGAGGCGCTCACGGGGGGCCTGGAGACACTCCACGTCGGCTACATCGCCTCGTTTCCCCTGACCGAGGCCAGCATCCCCGAGGCATTTGTCGCCGCCCTGAAAGCCGCTCGCCGGGAAGAGACCGCGCGGGGAGTCACGACACTCGGGCCCCAGCGCGACGACCTGACCTTTCGCATTGGCCCCCCCGGCGGCATGCTTCTCGATGCGCGCACCTACGGCTCCCAGGGCCAGCAGCGCACGGTCGCGCTCGCCCTACGCCTCGCGGAGCGGCAGCTGATCGAGGAGACCATCGGGGAGCCGCCGATCGTCCTGCTCGACGATGTCCTCTCCGACCTCGACGAGAGCCGCCGCAACCAGATCTTCGCGCTCTCGCTCTCTGGCGGCCAGACCTTCCTCACCACCACCGACCTCGCCCCAATCCCCCTTGATGCCGTCAAAAACGCCCGCGTCGTCACCGTCCGCCAAGGCGTCTTCCGAGACGCGTAGTGCCAGGAGGTTTACCGTCCTGACACGCCGAATCTCTTTCTATGAACCGACGCGCGTTTCTCGCCACCAGCTTTGCCCTCGCCACCGCCCCCACACTCGCCCAGACCCCCACTCAAAACCCCGCTCAATCTCCCCCTTCCTTCGTCCCGACGAAGTCGGAAACAGAGCGAAGGAAGGGGGCCGGGGGGATGGATGCCCCGCTAACCCCCGCCGACTTCCAGACCCCTCCCCTAGAGGCGCGGCCCCACACCTGGTGGCACTGGATGAACGGCAATATCTCCCACGAGGGAATCACCGCGGACTTAGAGGCGATGGCGCAGGCGGGGATCGGCGGGGCGCAGATCTTCAATGTGGACCAGGGAATCCCACTGGGGAAGGTGCTCTACATGACCCCCGAGTGGCGGCAGGCGATGGTGCACGCCGCCAAAGAGGCCAAGCGCCTCGGTCTGGAGCTGTGTTTTCACAACTGCGCGGGCTGGTCGAGCTCGGGCGGCCCCTGGATCACGCCGGAGTTTGCCATGCAGGTGCTCACCTGGTCGGAGACCACGGTCAAGGGCGGCGAGAAGCTCACGCTCACCCTGAAGGAGCCCGAGAAGCGAGAGAAGTACTACAACGATATCGCGGTGCTGGCGGTGAAGATCCCGGCGGGGGGAGACACGGCGCGCCTGCAAAATATCCGCGCCAAGGCCCTCTTTGACCGGGGTGGCGATGGTCTCGGGCTCAATGTCAAGGGGGTCGCGGGCGAGGGCGCGGCCATGGAGGGGGCGATCGCGGGCGACGATATCCGGGTCTTACAGTGCACTGCGGAGGGCAAGCTGACCTGGGACGCGCCGGCGGGGGACTGGCTGCTGCTGCGCATGGGGCACACGCCCACCGGCGCGGTGAACGCACCGGCACCCGAGGCGGGCCGCGGCCTAGAGTGTGACAAGCTCAGCCGGGAGGCGCTGGAACTGCACTGGGAGAAAGGGGTCGCGCCGCTGCTGACCGACATGGGGCCGGAGCTGGTGGGCAAGTCGTTTAACAACGCCCTAATCGACTCCTACGAGATGGGGAGCCAGAACTGGACCCCGAAGCTGCGCCGCGCCTTTATCGCCCAGCACCGCTACGATCCTTTGCCTTGGCTCCCCACGGTCACCGGGCGCGTGATCGGGAGCCCTGAGCAGACCGAGCGCTTCCTCTGGGACTGGCGCCGCACGATCGCCGATCTCTTTGCGGAGAACTACACGGGGCGCTTTAGAGAGCTCTGTCACGAGAATAAGATGCAGTTCTCGGTGGAGCCCTACGGCAATGGCCCCTTCGACAACCTCCAGCTCGGGATGCAGGGCGATATCCTCATGGGCGAGTTCTGGGTGCCCGGCGGCGGCGCGGGCGAGACCGTCAAGATCGCGGCGAGCTGCGCGCATGTCATGGGGCGCAAGATTGTCGGGGCGGAGTCGTTCACGGCGGGCGAGTTTGAGGGACGCTGGCAGGTCGAGCCCTACGGGATCAAGGCGCTGGGGGATCGGATGTTCACCCAGGGAGTCAACCGCTATATCTTCCACCGCTACGCCCACCAGCCGTGGATCGGGCTGAGTCCGGGGATGACCATGGGGCCGTGGGGCTCGCACCTGGAGCGCACCCAGACCTGGTGGAAGCAAGCCGCGACCTGGCTGACCTATGTCGCGCGCTGCCAGCACCTGCTCCAGTCCGGGCGCTTTGTGGCCGATGTGCTGACGTTCTGCGGCGACGATGCCCCCAACGATCTCTACCGACCGAGCCTGCCGCTCGGCTACGACTACGATGGCTGCGACCGCACGGCGCTACTGACCGCCAAGGTCGACAAGGGCGAGGTTGTCTTTCCGAGTGGCGCGCGCTACAAGGTCCTGATGATCCCCGACTCGCTCTGGATGACCCCACAGACCGCCGCCAAGCTGGTGGAGCTGAGCAAGGCGGGCGCGAAGATTGTCGGGCGAAGGCCCGAGAAGTCCCCGAGCCTGGTGAACTACCCGGCGTGTGATAACGAGGTGAAAGCACTCGGTGCACAGCTCACGCTCACCACGCTAGAGGCCGCGCTTCCTGCTCCCGATGTGCTGCTGCCCAAGGGGACTCCGTTTGTCTGGCTGCACCGGAGCACGCCCGATGCCGAGATATACTTTGTCAGCAACCAGCGCTACATGCAGCAGAAAGCGACCGTCGCCTTCCGCGTGACCGGCCGCGCCCCCGAGCTCTGGCACCCGGAGACCGGCACGACCGAGGCGGCACCGCTCTGGACAGCCGGCAAGGCCCACACCAATGTCACGCTTGCCCTAGGTCCTGCGGAGTCGGTGTTTGTGGTCTTCCGCAAGGGGAGCAAGCCGGGCAAGAGCTTCGCCAAGATCGAGCGCACGGGCGGCACAACGCCCGTTGCCAAGCCGCCTGTCCTGGAGATTCTCTCCGCGCGCTACGAAGCCACCGATGGTGCCGGGGGCGCGGATGTCACGGCGAAGGTGCGCGAGCTGGTCGCTAAGGGGGAGACGGAGATCGGGGCCACCAACGCCAACTTCGGCGACCCGATCAACCTCCATGTCAAGCGCTTGGTGGTGCGCTACACGCTCGATGGCAAGCCACTGGAGAAGACGGTCGGGGAGAACGAGACCCTGATCCTGCTCGGCAGCGGCCCCGACAACGCCCTGCCGGAGTTCACGCTCACGGGCGGTAAGCTCCTGGCCTACACGCCGGGCACCTACGCCTTCACCGACCCGCGCGGCGCGCTCAAGCAACTCTCGGCCCCCGCGCTCCGCGAGACCCCGCTCACGAGCTGGGAGCTGACCTTCCCTGGCAAAGAGCCGCGCACGCTGGAAAAGCTCGTCTCCTGGCCCGAGCTCACCGACCCGGACTCCAAGTACTTCTCGGGCACCGCCACCTATAAAACGACCTTCTCCCATACCCCCGACCCCACCCGCGCCGTGATCCTCGATCTGGGAATCGTCAAAAACTTCGCCGATGTGCTCCTCAACGGCCAGTCGCTGGGCACGCTCTGGAAGGCCCCGTGGCGCCTCGATATCACCGAATACGTGCGTCCCGGAAGCAACACGCTGGAGGTCAAGATCACCAACCTCTGGGTCAACCGGCTGATCGGCGACGAGCAGCTCCCGCCGGAAGAAGGGGTCGAGTGGACCGGCAAGACCGGCCCGATCAAGGCTTGGCCCAAGTGGCTGGTCGAGGGCAAGCCCCGCCCCGCCACGGAGCGTGTCACCTTCACCACCTGGCGCTACTGGACCAAGGACGACAAGCCCCTCGACTCCGGCCTCCTCGGCCCCGCCCGAATCTTGCAGGTTCCGACCCTGCCACTTTAGGGCTGAGTCCTAGGCGGCTTTTTGGAGCTCTGTATGCGGGGGGAAGTGGAAGCGGTCGCGGCCGGCTTGCTTGGCATCGTAGAGGGCTTTGTCGGCGCGGTGGATGACATCTTCGGGGCGCTCTCCGGGCTGGGAGATGGCCCCGCCCATGCTGATGGTGAGGCTGAGGCCGCTGGGGAAGGCATGCTCGCGAATACTCGCCATGAGCCTCTCCCCAAGAGCTTGGATTTCGTCGGGGTGCGCGGTTGAGAGCAGGAGCAGAAACTCCTCGCCGCCCCAGCGTGCGGGGGTGGGGTGGGCGCTCAGGTACGCACGGAGCCGCGCCCCGACCTCCTGGAGGACCGCATCGCCGGTGCGGTGCCCGTGTATATCGTTGACACGCTTGAAGTGGTCGATATCCAGCAGGAGGATCGTGAAGGGCTGCTGGCTCTCCACCGCGCTCTCCAGAAGCTGCTGCATCTGGCGGCGGTTGGTCAGGCCCGTGAGGGTGTCGGTCGAGGCCAGCGACTGCGCGAGGCCGAAGTGCTGCTTGAGGTCGGCGTAGAGGCTCAGGCACGCCGTGCACATCAGGCTCGCGGCGAAGTACTGGACCGCGGCGCTCAGGATCTCCGGGGTCGGGCGGAAGTGTCGCAAGCCCAACAGGAAGATCACGGTCTGTGCTGCGATAAAGCTATAGGCCGCCACCTGGGCGCTCCGCTGCCCCAGCACCAGAAAGGCCAGGATACACATCAGGGCGCTCCAGGGCCAGTTTGCCATATCTCCCATGGTGTAGAGTGCCCCGGTGTAGCTCAGCTCGAAGGCATTGGCCGTCATAAAGAGTGCGGGGGCCGTGATCGCTAGGGCCACCAGCTGGCGCTCAGAGATGCGGCGTAGCGCTAGGAGGGTCCAGAGGAGGGAGAGGAGCAGGGCGATAATCGGCAGACAGAGCCGCCCGCTCATGCTCTGCTGCGGGGACCGGTAGGTCGTCCACCACGCGACAAGGGTAGCCACGACGCCCAGTGGGGTGAAGCACAGCGACAAGAGGCGCAGCTTCGCCTGCATGGCTGAGGGCAGTCCCGAGAGCGGTGAGATATCTGACATGGTCAAACACTATCTTCGGACGGTGACGACCCGTTCTGGAGAGAGGAGGGCGCTTAGGCAGCATCGGCGAGGGGGGCCTTTTCATGGAAATGGAAGCGGTTTCGTCCCGTTTGCTTGGCCTGGTAGAGCGCCATATCGGCTCGGTGCACCACATCTTCGGGGCGCTCGCCAGCCACATACTGCGCCCCGCCGATACTGAGGGTGAGGGAGAGCTTCTTGGGGAAGGTTCGCTTGCGTGTGTGTTGCAGGAGCGCCTCAGCAAACTGGTGCACTTCGTCGAGGGAGGCATCGGGCACGAGCACCAGAAACTCCTCCCCTCCCCAGCGACCAAGGAGGTCTTGGGGGCGAAGGCAGGTATGGAGGTGCTTGCTGAGCTCACGGAGGACATCATCGCCGGTATTGTGGCCGTGCTGGTCGTTGACCTGCTTAAAGTGGTCGATATCGAGCAGGAGCAAGACAAAGCCGCGCTGCGTGGCGACGGCCTCTTCCAGGTGGAGCTGCATCTGCCGCCGGTTGATAAGCCCGGTGAGCGAGTCCGTGGCCGCCATGAGCTGGACTTGCCCCATGTACTGCCGGATATCGGAGGTGAGCCCGAGAACCCCAATGGCGATCAGGCTCGCGGCAAAGTGCTGGGTGAAGCTGATCTGCACCTCCGCTGTCGGGGTGAAGCGTCTCAGGCCACTGAGGTAGATCGCGATCTGAACCAGCAGAAACGCGACACTCACCCAGCGGGCTCTCTGGCGCTCCAGCGTGAGGGAGAGGAGCAGGTACATCACAAAGGTCCAGCCAAAGTTCCCCGGGTCACCATCGGTGTAGAGCGAGCCTGCCCAGGCATGCTCCAGCTCTTCCAAGCACAGGTGCAGGCAGATCGGGAGGGTGAAGGCCAGGGTCGCACGCTGGCCGCTCAAAAAGCGGAAGCGGGTGAGGAGCCAGATGGCGGTGAAGTAGACCAGTAAGAGGGGGAGGCCAAAGTAGGCCTCGGTGGCGACGTGCTTTGTCTGGCTGTTCTGCCAGATAGAGATCACGAGAACCAGAATCCCGAGGGGGGTGAGGGTAAGGGTCAGGCGACGCAGTTTCTCCTCGATAACGGGAGGCAGGTGAGGGGAAGGAGAGACTTCCGTCGCAGGCACACTTAATAGTTTCGGGATACGCCCACCAATTCCATAGAGGCTTCTCCTATGCCACCGTCGAACTTGGGAGGCATGATCGACCGAAAGTCTTTGGTGGCGCGTCACGACGTGGTGCTGACCCGTCCTGACCCCCTCACGCCGCTCCAAGTGGGCAATGGTGAGCTGGCGATGGCGGTCGATATCACGGGCCTACAGACCTTTCCTGAGTTTCATCGCTCGGCCATGCAGCTGGGGACACAGGCACAGTGGGGCTGGCACAGCGAGCCCAACCCGGCGGGCTACACGCTAGAGCAGGTGGAGACACGCTATGAGGGCGTCCCCTACCCTGACCAGTCCACTACCCCCGCCGGGCTCTGGCTGCGCGCCAACCCGCATCGCCTCTCTCTAGGGCTGCTGGGCTTTGCGGGGCTAGAGCTGGCGGCCCTGAGCGAGCACCAGCAGCGTCTCGTGCTCTGGGAGGGGCGGATCACCAGTCAGTTTCGTCACGCGGGGAAGCTCGTGGCGGTGGAGACACTCTGCCACCCGACCCAGGACCAGCTCGCTATCCAGCTCTCGCCAGGGGCACCGCCGCTACGCCTGCACTTCCCCGGCCCCGCGACCGACTGGCAAGGTCTCACCGAGAGCGAGCAGCACCGCACCACCGCCACGCTTCAGGCCACCCGCGCCGACTTTGCCCGTCCGGGCTACCACGCTGCGCTGGTGTTCTCAAAGGGGGCTACGCTCACCCCGACCGGGCCGCACACGTTTCTGCTGACCGGAGCCCGCGAGGTCGTGCTGGCATTCTCCCCCGAGCCGCTTCCCGCACGGCTCCCCAGTTTCGCCGAGACACGCCGGGCTTGCACGCGCCACTGGGAGCGCTTCTGGAGCACGGGCGGTGCGCTGGAGCTAGGGGAGTCGGGGCAGGAGCGTGAGCTGGAGCGGCGCGTCGTGCTCTCGCAGTACCTCACCGCGATCCAGTGCGCGGGGTCGCGGCCACCGCAGGAGACGGGCCTGGAGCAGAACTCGTGGCACGGGAAGTTCCACCTAGAGATGCATCCCTGGCACGCGGCGCACTTTCCGCTCTGGGGCCGCGCCGCGCTTCTCGAGCGGAGCCTGCCCTGGTACGAGAAGACACTTCCTCGCGCGCAAGAGACCGCGCGGCGTCAGGGCTACGACGGTGCCCGCTGGCCTAAGATGGTCGGCGACGATGGCCGGGAGAGCCCTAGTCCGGTGGGGGTGTTCTTGCTCTGGCAGCAGCCGCACCTGATCTTCTTTGCCGAGCTGCTCTACAAGAACAAACCCAAGAAAGCGACGCTGCAGCGCTACGAGACACTGGTCCAGGAGACAGCGGCGTTTCTGGCAAGCTACGCCAAGAGCGGCTCGCTCGGCCCCAATCTTATCCCCGCTCAGGAGAGCTACAAGCCTGCGACCACGCGCAATCCCACGTTCGAGCTGGCCTATGTCTGGTGGGCGCTGGAGACCGCGCAGCTCTGGCGCACCCGCCTAGGCAAGCCACGCGACCCCGAGTGGGACCGGGTGCAGAGCGCCCTTCCCAAGCCGCTGGTCCGTGACGGTGCCTACGCCGCGATCTCGACACCACCCTACACGATCACGCGCGATCACCCGTCGATGGTGGCGGCCTACGGGCTCCTACCCAAGACCCCGTTGATCGAGCCCGACATCATGAAAAAGACGCTGCTTGCTGTCGAGAAGAGCTGGGACTGGCCCACGACCTGGGGCTGGGACTACCCCATGCTGGCCATGACCGCCGCGCGCCTCCAGCTCCCCGAGCAGGCCATCGCGTTTCTGCTCCTCGACACGCCCAAGAACCGCTATCTCGCCAATGGGCACAACTACCAGCGCCCGAACCTGCCGCTCTACCTACCAGGCAACGGCGGGCTGCTCTACGCCGTGGCGCTACTGGCAAGCGAGAAGGCCTTCCCCGCGAGCTGGGCGGTCAAGGCCGAGGGCCTGCAAGCGCCGCTCTAGCCGTCCTCGGGGTTGTCGGCATCGGCGGGGCGAGGGCCGACCGTCATGATCCAGCGGACATCGAGCGCGTCCCACTCGTAGATTGCCCTCTCGCCGCCGCCGTTCCAGTAGCGGTTTCCCGTCGGGGAGAGCGGGCCGTCGGGGCTGTTGCGCCGCGCGGTCCAGGTCTGGTTGCCGGCGGGGTCGTTGACAAGGATTCGTTTACCGTCGGCGAGAAAGCCCCGTGCGGTCATCAGGTGCCCGGCGGGGGTGACTCGGGTGCCCAGGATCACGGGCCGGCCGGCGCTGAGCTCCGCCTTGACACGCGCAAAGGTGGCTTTCTCGTTGTAGAGGATCGCGGCGGTGGGGAAGTCGGGCTTTAGGTAGGCCAGCATCTTGGCGTGGACCGCGCCGCTGTTGGGCTCACAGACCGCATCGTCGATCTCCTGGATGTAGCCGCCCCAGGCGCTCACGTGGGGGTACGACGCCGCCACGGTGACGGGCTTGGGGCGGCGCTTGCCCAGCCCGGCGAGCAGCATGATCATCGAGCAGGGGCCGCACGAGCCGCCGCCATCGAAGCTATCGGGCGAGTCCCAGACCTGCATGACATAGGGCAGCTTGAGGTCCACGACAGGCGCGGCGGGCGGGAGCGGGGCCACATCGCCAAAGTGCCACGGCGCGGGCGGGCCGGTCGGGGCGCTCCGGCCCCAGGCGAGCTTCTCCGCGGAGGGCCGTGTCACGGGGATCTTCTCAAAGCGTCCCTCGCCGCCCGCGGCAAGCGCATCGAGCACCTGGTTGGCGTAGGCATGGCCCGCCGCGCCCTCCGTGCCCGTGCCGTAGCGTCCCAGGGCGTAGAACCAGCACTCCAGGATATTGCGACCGTCCTCAAGCCGCCCATTGCCCAGGATCGGTGCGCGGTTCCAGCAGAGATAGAGCTGGCGTGCGCCTTGGTCGATATTGTAGGCCGCATCGGTTACAAGCCGTTCGATGTCGCTTCGTCCCGCGGTCGTCACACCCAGCACCCCGACCCGCTCGGGAGTGCGGTGGCTCTGCTGCCAGCGGCTCTCGTGCCAGGCCAGGGCACGCAGGAGCACGGTCGGAATCCGCCAGCGGCGTGCGGCATCGTCGAGGAGGGCGGGGATGGGAGGCATAGCGCTATTCTACCCCCTCGATGGGAACGAGGGGGCTGGAGAGCCTTCGGCTGGGAAGGCCGTTCCGGCCATGGGAACGCGGCCATGGGCGGCACGCCCTTTGTGTCCGAGGCACGAGGACAGCAAGACGCCCCCCTCCCACGGGGGCGATCTAATACGGGCGGGATAAAATGGCGCTATGCGTGTTCTGCAAACCCTGACAACCGGCCCCGAGCCCTGCACCTACCTGCCCGACCAGGAGGCGACCCTGGAGCACGTTGTGGTCGCGCAGCTCAGCCCCGAGGAGTACGAGCAAAAAATGAACGACGGCTGGCGCAAGTTCGGCCCGGTGCTCTTTCACCCGGTGTGTGCGCGCTGTCAGGAGTGCCGGCCGCTACGGATTCCCGTGGCGGAGTTTGTGCCCAGTCGGTCGCAGCGGCGGGCGCTGGCAAAGAACGCGGGCCTGGAGGTGCGCTACGCTCGCCCGACCATCGAGCCGACTCGCTTGGCGCTCTACAACCGCTACCACCAGCACCAGGAGGCGCAAAAAGGCTGGCCCGTGGGGGAGCGCGACACCGACGACTACGCGTTCTCGTTTCTCCACAACCCGGTTCCGGCGGTCGAGATCAGTGTCTGGGAGGGGGAGAGCCTGCGTGCCATTGTCCTGGCCGATGTGACTCCCAGCACGGTCTCGGGGGTCTACCACTACTACGATCCAACGAGCGAGGGCAGTAGCCTGGGCACCTTTGCCATGCTCCAGACCATCGCGCTCGCTCAGAAGCTGGGCAAGCCCTGGGCCTACTTTGGCTACTGGATCGCGACGTGTCCCAGCCTCTCCTACAAGGCCAATTTCCGGCCCTGTGAGGTGCGCCAGGACGACGGCCAGTGGCAGCGCTTGTTCGTGTAAAACTCCGTAGAATTACCAGGTTGACGCGTAGAATTACCGGGTATACTGTCCTCAGTATTTTAACGGGGTAACCGAGGGAATTCCATGACACAAAAATCTATTTTCGCTATATTGGCAACTCTTGTGGTTGGGTCAGGGGCACAGGCTCAGATCGTTTACTCCAATGATTTTGAGACAACAACGGGAGGCTTCTCCAATGGAGCGCTCGTTAGCCATGCAACTACCGCAAACCCCTTGGGGCCGACCTCAAAGTTCCTTGGGCTTTTCTCGGACAATACGGTTACCCAGCTTACCCTGACCGGGCTCACTCCCGGAAGTGTCTACGACCTCACGCTCGATCTGCTGATCAAGGGCTCCTGGGACGGCAACTCCGCGACAGTCGGCCCCGATGTCTGGCGGGTGAAGGCGGGGGGAAGCACGCTGGTAGACACGACCTTCTCCAATGTCGCGGGCTCGAACCAGTCGTTCTCCCGCAATGGCTATATCGGTGGCCCCGGGAACTTTGCCCCCGGCACCGATGCCTCCGTGGTCAACAACGACCTGGGGGTGTTCAGCCACTACGCTATCTATAAGTTCGATAAGATCGCCCTACCGCAGATCGAGTTCACTCCCGCGACAAGCTCGCTCGTCATCACCTTTGAGGGAGCCAACCTACAGGGAGTGCCCGATGAGTCTTGGGCAATCGACAACGTGACCGTGGCCGGGCGAGGGAGCGCGATCCCGGAGCCGGGGACGCTGGCTCTGGTGGGGCTTGGGGCACTGGCGCTGCTGCGCCGCCGCAAGTAGCGCCTGTCATGACCGCTGACTATCTCCTAACCGATGCCCGTGTTTTTGATGGCACGGGCAATCCGTTTTTCTATGCCGATGTGGCGATTGCGGGCGAGCGGATTGTCGCCGTGACCGCCCCGGGTTGTTTCCCCCGCGAGAGTGCCCGCACCGTGCTCTCACTCCCTGGAAAGATCCTCTGCCCCGGCTTTATCGATATCCAGAGCCACTCGCTGCATCCCTACCTCAAAGACGGTCGGGGGCTCTCGAAAGTGACCCAGGGCGTGACCACCGAGATCCTCGGCGAGCTCTGGACCCCCGCTCCTTTTGGGGGGCGACGCACGGAGCGGCCGAGCGATGCCCCTACCTGGCGGCACTTCTCCGACTGGCTCCGACACTACGAGACCCGGGGCGTCTCCGTGAACCTCGGGAGCTTTGTGGGCGGTGGAAGTGTGCGCGAGTGGGCCTGCGGCTGGGATGCGGAGACGCCCACCGACCACCAGCTGGAGCAGATGCGCCAGGTCACGGCAGAGGCGATGGAGGAGGGGGCTTTTGGGATCGCGCCTGCCCTGATCTACCCGCCCGACTCCTACTCCACCGACCACCAGCTCACGGAGTGTGCGCGTGTGGTGGGGCGCTTTGGGGGGCTCTACATTGTCCACCTGCGCTCTGAGGGCGATGGGCTCCTGGAGAGTATCGAGGCGACCGCGGAGCTCTCCCAGCTCTCGGGCTGCCCGGTCGAGCTCTACCACCTGAAGGCCTCCGGGGAGCGCAACTGGGACAAGATGCCCCGCGCGATCGAGCGGATCACCGAGCTCCGTGAGCAGGGCGTCGATATCACGGCGGACATGTACCCCTACATCGCCAGTGGGACGGGGCTCTCGGTCCTGATTCCCAACTGGGCACACGAGGGCGGCAAGCTCTACGAGAACCTCGCCGACCGCGAGACACGCCGCCGTATCCACACGGAGATGCTAGCCCCCCAGGCCGCGACCGGGGACTTTGCCAGCAGCGACCGGGGCGGCCATGTCATGCCTCTGGACTTCCGCAAAGACCAAAACAAGCGCTTTGTCGGGCTTCGGCTTACCCAGATCGCGGAGCAGCTGGGCTGTGACTGGGCCGCGGCGGCGATCGACCTGCTCCTCTCCGAGGGCCAGCGCATCGGGACCGTGTTTTTCTCCATGTGCGAGGAGAACCTCAAGCTCCAGCTCCAGCAGCCCTGGGTGAAGATTAGCACCGATGCGGGCGGCCTCGACCCCGCAACCCAGGCCAATCCCGTCCATCCCCGTGCCTACGGCACCTACCCGCGTGTGCTGGGTAAGTACGTCCGCGACGAGCGCATCCTGACCTGGGAGGAGGCGATCCGGAAGATGACCAGCGCGGTCGCCGAGCGCCTGCGCCTCCGTGACCGCGGCCAGGTACGCGAGCGCTTCTTCGCCGATCTCGTGGTGCTCGATCCTACGACCGTTGCAGACCGCGCGACGTTCACCGATCCCCACCAGCTCTCAGTCGGGATCGAGTGGGTCTTTGTAAATGGCATACCCGTGGTTGAGCGTGGGGAGCATACAGGAGCACTGCCTGGTAAGGCTCTGTTTGCAAATCATTCATAATTTATTTTTTCTCAAGCTAGTTCTTTGCTATACTGCAACGGAATATGAGCACGAGCTGGCGTATCACGTGTATTGGCCCCTTACAAGCCTCCGATGGCACGCAGGTAGTGACTGCATTTCCCTCCCTCCCCGCCAAGCTACTCCTCGCATCGCTCGCCCTGCGTCCCGGGGAGCTGGTGCCCCGCGATACCCTCTGTGAGCGTCTCTGGCCCGACGACGAGCCTGAGCGCCAGCGTGCTCGCTTTCGCTGGACCCTCTCGCGCTTGCGGAAGCTCCTCGCCCCGGAGCTCTTTGTCTCCAGTGGAAATAGTGCGGTCGGCCTTGCCCCCGGGACCACCAGCGATGTCGCGGAGTTCGATGCACTCGTCCGTGCTTCCCTCCGTCCCGGTATCTGCCACGACGAGCTTCGTGCGCTTCACGAGCAGCTAGAGGAGCTCTACAAAGGGGAGTTTCTCGCGGGACTGACCGGGGAGTGGGTTGAGACGGAGCGCGAGCGCCGGGCTCAGCAGCTCAAGAGAGCTATCCTACCCGGTGATATTGTTCTCCCTGATGTCCCCCCTAAACCGATCCCTGGGATCGGTTATTTTGGACGGGAACAAGAGAGGCGCACTCTCCGTACCTTTGCTCAGTCCGCCCAGCGCCTCTTGACCGTCACGGGAACGGGAGGGCTGGGCAAGACGCGCCTGGTTCGTGAGGAGCTCCTCTCGGAAGCGTTGCTCTTTGTCCCGATGGCGGCCCTCACGGACGCCAGTGGGCTCTTCGATCTCTTGCGCGAGCTCCTCAAGCTCCCCGCCTCCGGCTACGGTCCCGTTCAGGAGCGGGTGACCGAGCATCTTAAGACCCGCGGTAAGACCCTCCTCCTCCTAGACAACGCCGAGCAGATCGCCGAGGGCCTCGCCCCTCTGCTGGAGACACTCCTCGTCCAGTGCCCAGCACTCCAGCTGGTCGTGACATCGCGCCGTCGGCTCAAGATGGAAGACGAGCAGGTACTGAAGCTGGAGCCGCTCCCACAGCGTGTTGCGGAGGCGCTGTTTTTGGACCGTGCTCAGGCCACTAACCCCCAGTTTGCCCAAACCGCCCCAGGCAAGGCGCAGGTAGCTGCGATCTGTAAGCTCTTGGAAGGCATTCCCCTCGCGCTGGAGATCGCCGCCGCCCGTGCCCTCCTGGTGAGCCCTGCCCAGATGCGCCAGGAGCTGGAGACCCGCCTGCGCTTTCTCGTCCGCCTGCGTGGCGCTGAGGCACGCCAGCTCAGTGTTCGTGCGGCTCTAGAGTGGTCCTACGAGCTCCTCTCGCCCCAAGCCCGCCTAGCGTTTCGTCGTAGTGGCGTCTTCCGCGGCGGCTTCACCCTCGCCGCCGCCCGCTTTGTCTTCGGCGACGAGCCTCCAGTGCTCGATGCGCTCCAAGAGCTCATCGAGCACTCTCTCCTCAAAGCCGACTACCACGATGATAACGAGACCGAGCGGGTGCGCTACACCATGCTCGAAGTCATCCGCGAGCTCGCGGAGCTACTCCTCAAGGAGATCCCTGCGGAAGAAGCAGCTAGTTGCGGCTATCACGGCAGCTTTTATCTGCTCCGAGCAAAGCATGTGAGCGAATGTCTCAAAGCAGGTAGCTGGGCCGATGCGGCTGAGGAGCTAAAGCAAGAGCGTGCAAACCTACGTCAGCTTGTGGGTCAGGCAGTACAAAAGAAACAGGTGGACGTGCTCTATGAGCTTGTTCAAGCGGTGGGGGTGGCGTGGATACAGGTTGGCTTTTGGCAGGAAGCAGACCATCTCCTTGCGGGAGCGGAGCACTTATTCCCTCGTGAGAGTAAAGGACTAGCCGATGTCTTGACCTTGCAGGCGGTCTTAGCAAGGCGACGGGGTGAGGGAGAGGTTGCTCTCCCGAAATGGCGGCAGTGCCTTGAGATTCATCAGAGACGCCAAGATAAGTTTCGAGCGGTGATTGCCTATATTGAGATTATCTCGCAAGCGATAGATGAAGGCGATCTATCTTTTGCCCAGCAAGATCTTGCAACATTAAACGCTATCAAGGATGATGTGCAGCTCTCGGATATAAATAAGATAACGATTGACACACTGAGTGCTCGGATTAAGTTTGCCCTATCACTCTTTGAAGAATCCTTAAGTTTGTCAATTGAAATTATTAATAATTGCAAGAAAATAGATATCGACGATGCTTATTGGGTTGGTATTGTTTCTCATATTGTTCCTGTTTTTATACACTGTAGGGATTGGCAATTTTTAGATGATGTATTGCATGATGCGATAAGAAAATCTTTCCTTTCAAAACAAATATTTACGATGGGGATATTGCTGATGCAGGCAGGTAATGCCTTTGTCGAAACGGGGCAAGTGCTTGCAGCCATTCAGTCGTTTTGGCTTGCACATAAAATTCATCAAGAGCTTGATTCACGGTATCGAAAGAAATGTGAGCAGTCTTTGGGAGAGGCGATTCATCAGTATGGCACCTTCCCGGGAGTCGAGCAGTGGCTTTGTAAGGTAGAAGGAAAGCCTTGGAGCAGTATCTACACTGCAAATACCTTGCCAACATTTCGTCCGTACAATGACTTTAAATAGGTAGAAAGAATTAAAAAATGTCTTATGAAATAGTTGGGTTAGTGCCTACGGTCGTTCCTGGGCAGTCGGACAGCCAAGCCTTTGGTATCGAGACTGCAGGATCCCTTGATGGGTTCAATATGAGATATGGGGACGATGATAACATTATACTAGGAAAAATTCAGCTAGATAGTAATGTTTGTTTGCCATCTCAGCTAAAATATGGTTTAAAAACTGTCGATCAACTACATGAACTAATGCTCAAGCCGCGAGATTCAATCGCTGATGCCCTTAAAAAGAAAAATCCGACATTGAAGCCTTGTGATATCATGTCCTCTGAGCGCCCAATTATCATGTGTAGCTTTGATAGACAGCAACGTGAAAGCTTGTTAAGTGTTGATGAAAGGCATGTGCAGGCTTTTGCACATACCAATATCGTAAATATGTCTGCACCGAGTCCTTTTAGATCGCTGATAGAGGATTCAATGGTGGATGAGCTGCTAGCTCATCCCTCTCCACAAGATGCCTCTGGGATCTACTGGGATCAGATTCTAAAGTTTCCTGACCTACCTGACTACGTGAAAGACATTATCCAATACCGTAAGAAGTTTGATACTGAGTTTACGCTGTTGGGTGGTCAAGATAGCTTGAGTGAAAGTACTGGCAATGCTCTGAAGAACGTAGTATATATACGTTATATAAACGATGTTGATTACTATATTCATTTTGAGATAGATGAAAAAATAATAGAGGACTATCACTATGCTCTAATACGTGAGCCCATTTTGCTGGAAGTGATTTTAAATAGCCCGAATTTTCGTAGGGCACTTGTATCAGAATTGCCCGATGGGAACTTGAATGCTGAATTCCATGAGTCTGTTTCGACAATGAAATTTAAAGTGCGTGAGAATAACTTTAACATCCTGTATCAGCCCCGGAAAGCGGAGGATGTCACCATTGCCTCCCCCGCCCCCAAGCACTGCGTGAAGTGTAGTGGGAGTGGCTTTGAGCTCTATAATGGAGTTCTTGTTCCTTGGATCTATGACTGCGGTGCATAGAGCAGTGCTCGGTAGCTCCTTGGTGGTCCAGGTCCCTTAGCCTAGATCATCTGGGAGCTATATATTTCCACGTGAGCTTCACACGTTTTGCAAACACCTGGCCCTGTACCCTCTCGGTATTCAAAAAATAGAGGGTCGTGATGATTCGAATATTAGGTGATGTGGTGGTAGCGGGGCGAACCGATTTCCGTACGCGTAAGTGCCGTGAGCTTCTCGGGATTCTTGTCTGTCATCGGGGGAGGGCTATCTCCCGCGAGACTCTGGGGGAGCTGCTCTGGCCGGGGGAGGACCCATCCGTGCAGCGGAGTCGCCTGCGCTATGAGCTCTGTATGCTCCGTCGCCACCTGTCCCGTGAGGTACTCCAGACCCAGGGCCATGATTTCGTTCGGATGAGCGCTCCCTCCGACTACGAGCAGTTTATTCGGGCGGCCTGTCAGGCGATGCGGCTCAGTGTTGTCGGGCAGCGGGTGGTGGCAGTGGAAGAGGCTCTGGCCTACTACCAAGGGGAGCTCTTGCCAGGGCACTTTTCCGAGTGGGTTCTCATGGAGCGTCAGCGCCTTGAAGGACTTCGTGAAGCCCTCCTGATGCGGCTGCAAGAGGACTTACCCACACCCCCTCCCTCAGACTTTGCGTACTAGAGGGCTACTTCACCTTGGCGGGCTTGTTGGGGCTCTCTGCGGGACGGGCGAAGTCCGAGTCGGGGAGGGGGAGGTTGTTCTGGACCTGGGTGAGGGTCATGACGAGCTCCAGATCGCGGGTTGTTTGGCGCATCTGAAACGACGTCCGGATACCGTTATTGGTGCGCCAGTCATTGAAGTAGGTGATGGTGTTCATCTTGCCTTGGGGAGTTGCTTGGGCCTGATCGGTGCGGGTGAGCAAGAGCGTGGTGGTATCGTGGAACTGGAGGATCGGGGCGCTGCCGTCTTTGGGAAATAGCCGAAGCTTGTAGAAACTTGTGTTGCCTGCCTTGCTCACACCGAGGTTCTCCACCCGCTTGAAGAGATTGCGCCAGTTTTGCGGGGCGATACTCTGGAGGGCCTGGAGGCGCAGCTGTGCCAGCTCCTCACCCTTGAGAAGGCGCAGGCCCAGATTGGGGTCGCGGGCCCAGCCCTCCTTGCCGTCGTAGCCCATGGCCACCTCACCCAGATCGGGGAGGACCATGCGGAGCAAGAACTTGTTGGGGGCCTTGCTCTTGATCTCGACGCTACCCGGCTGTTTTTGGCCCGTCAGCTGTACCGTGCCGACCGCAACAGAGCTTGTCAGCTGGGCGTAGGCGGAGCTGCCGGTGTTCTTGAGAAAGCCATCGAGGACCTGCTCGGCGGACAGCTTAGGTTTGGGGGAGGGCGACGCCACCCGAGCGGCGGGTTTGTGTTGCATGGCTTGCATGATACCGTATGAAAATTTGCAAACAATAGTTCTTAACGTGATTTTTACTGTTTAGGTTCAATCACCATTGACAGTTATAAACACACGGGGTTATAATGGCCCGCATACAGAGTGCAGAACGAGATCACAGAGCGTGTTTTTTATCTCCGCGAGAGAATTGCGGTAGCGGCTGCCTGTGCGGGGCGGTCACCCGACGAGATCACACTAGTCGGAGTCAGTAAGCGTCACTCCAGCGAGTCGGTGCGTGCGGCATGGGACGCGGGAGTGCGTGAGTTTGGGGAGAACTACATCCAGGAGGCGCGTGACAAGTGCGCGCAGCTGGGCGAGCTTCCCGGGCTTCGCTGGCACTTGATCGGAGGCCTGCAGTCTAACAAGGCCCGGCTTGCGGTTGCCCTCTTTGATGTGGTGCAGACCGTGGACCGGCTCTCGCTGGCTCAGGTGCTCTCACGAGAAGCGGAAAAACAGGAAAAAGAGCTTGCGGTTCTGGTGGAGGTCAACCTTGCAGGGCAAGAAAACCGTGCGGGGGTTGCGGAGCCAGAGGCACTAGCGCTTTGTGAGCAGGTCGCGGCACTGCCGAACCTGCGTCTTTGTGGCTTGATGGGGATGGCGCCTCTCCGTGCGGATGCGGAGGCGATACGGCCCCATTTTGCGCGTCTGCGGCACCTCTACGAGGCCCTCCCCGAGGCAAATCGAAGGGTTCTCTCCATGGGGATGTCGGGGGATTTTGAAGCGGCGATTGCCGAAGGGGCTAACCTTGTGCGGATTGGGACAGCTCTTTTTGGCCAGCGCCCTAGCGTGAGCACTACTTAAATATTTTAGTCAGGAGCGAGGAAGAATGTACAACGCCCACGAGCGTCATGATGAGCAGGAAGAGCAGGGAGTCGGTTTTAAAGATCGCCTAAAGAGCCTCTTTGGGTTGCGTCCCCTGTCGGCAGAGGTCGATGAAGACGAGGGCTTCGACGATTCCGAGCCCCCGGCGGCCCGACTGGGCTATGCTCCCCGCGCGGGAGCGGTAGCGACACTTACCACCGCCCCCGCGGCAGCGACAGCAGCAACGAACATGACCACCCGGAACACGACCTATCGGCTCTCGTCGGTGCGTGATAGCTCCATTACGATCATGCCCGCCAACTCCTTCTCCGATGTCCAGAAGGCGGCGGACCGCCTCAAGCAAGGCGAGCCGCAGATTCTCAACCTGGAGAAGACCTCTCCCGAGGTTGCCGAGCGCCTGATCGACTTCCTCAATGGGGTCACCTATGCGCTGGATGGCTATGTGGAGAAGGTGGCGGATGGAGCGTATCTCTTCACCCCTGCCAATATGGCGATTCATGCCGACCGGCCCAGCGAGCAGCCCAAGCCGTTCTTTGATCGCCTCTAGATGACACTGGCGGTTCTCGGGACCGGCAAGCTAGGCGGCGCGATCCTGCGCGGCTGGGTGCGTGCCGGGCTGTTTGCTCCGAGTGAGATCGCCCTGCCCGCGCGCGCATCGGGGCGCGCGCTGGCGGCGGAGCTCGGTGCGCGTGTCGCGGGCTCGAATGGGGAGACCGTGGCAGGAGCTGAGATCCTCCTGCTGGCGGTCAAGCCCTACCAGCTCGCCTCCGTGCTCACCGAGGTGCGTGACCAGCTCCCTCCTGAGTGCCTGGTGCTCTCGGTCGCAGCAGGTGTCTCCACGACGGCGCTGGAGGCAGTTCTCCCGGATCGCCAGCCCGTGCTGCGTGTTCTTCCCAATACCCCCGCCCAGATCGGCGCAGCGGCATCGGCGTTCTGCCGCGGAGCCGCAGCCACCAACGATCATGCGGCGACAGTCACCCGGCTTTTCTCCGCGCTAGGGCTCTGTATCGAGGTCGCCGAGAGTCAGATGGATGCGGTAGTGGGCGTGGCTGCCTCGGGCGTGGCGTTTGTCTATCTCTTCCTGGAGGCCCTGACCGATGGGGGAGTTCGCATGGGCCTGCCCCGCGCTGCCGCCCGCCAGCTCGCCGCACAGACCCTGGTGGGGGCCGGACAGCTCGCGCTGGAGACGGGCCTGCACCCGATGGAGCTCAAGGATGCGGTCACGACCCCGGGGGGCACGACCATGGCGGGAATCGCCGTGCTGGAGAGTGCTGCCTTCCGAGGGATCGTCATGGAGGCGGTTCGCGCGGCCACCGAGCGCTCGGCGGAGCTGGGGCGTCCTAAGTGAGCCTAACACTGAGCCTGGAAGAGCGCGTCGGGCAGCTCTGCTGCTTTGGCTGGCATGGGCGCACGTGCCTGGACGAGCAAGCCCGTGTCTGTGTGCAGGAGCTCCATGCGGGAGCGATGGTGGTCATGGGCCGCAACCTCCACGACACGACCCAGCGCCCGTTGCCGCAGATCGACGCCCCCGCGGTGCGGGCGATGCTCGATGCGCTCCAAGCCCTTGCCAAGACCCCGCTCTTGATCGCGACCGACCAAGAAGGGGGCCGGGTGGCACGTTTTGGCACCGCGCCCTTCACCCCTGCACCTGCCGCTGCCGCTCTTGAGAGCACTGAGGCTGCCTATGCGAGCGCGCTCCAGACCGGGCGCGAGCTGGCGACAGTCGGGGTGAACATGAACTTTGCGCCGGTGGCGGATATCAACTCCAACCCAGAGAACCCGGTGATTGGCGACCGCAGCTTTGGGACAACCCCGGAGGCGGTCACTCCCAAGCTCCTCGCACAGCTCCAAGGCTACACGGACTCTGGGATTCTCTCTTGCCTGAAGCACTTCCCCGGACACGGCGATACCAGCACCGACTCCCACTTCTTGTTGCCGACACTTCCCCACACGCTGGCGACTCTGGAGGCTCGGGAGCTTGCGCCGTTTCGAGCGGGGATTGCGGCGGGTGCCCCCGCGGTGATGACGGCCCACATTCTCTTTCCTGCACTGGACACGGCGCTTCCCGCGACCATGAGCCCGGCGATCTTGACCGGTCTGCTCCGGGAGACCCTGGGTTTTCAGGGGCTGATTGTCACGGACTGCCTGGAGATGCGGGCGGTTGCGGACCACTGGGGCACGGCTCAGGCCGCCCTCGCCGCGGTGAAGGCAGGGGCAGACTTGGTCCTGGTCTGCCACACCCTGGAGCGCCAGCGCGAGACCTACGAGACCCTGCTCGCCGCCGCCCGCTCGGGGGAGCTTTCTGAAGCACGCCTCAACGAGGCCGTGACCCGTGTTCTTGCCGCTAAGGCGCGAGTGACCTCGGTGCCCTTTGACCCCACCCTCCTTGGGGGAACACAGCACGCCACGGCAGCGACAACCTTAGGCTCCGAAGCGCCTAGGCTTTCGTGACGCCTTATGGCCTGAGGAACGAGTCCTCCGGCTTAAGAGGACTACGGCTGATGAATCAGCCAAGGAATCTGCAAGAGAGGTTTGCCTCGTTTACGGGGCGTCGCCCTCTCAAGCCGGATCCCTTGTGGTTCCGGCCTTCGTAAAGCCCGCGGTGCTCAGGCCTTGCTTGAGGTAGGGATGCTCTCCCACCAGCTTCCAGAGCAGGCCCGTCTTGGAGTTCTCCCACGCCAGGAGCGCCATCCCCAGATCGATCCCTATCACATCGGTGTCGAACCAGTTTTTGTCGGCGTTGAGGGCGTTGGAGAGGCCATAGCGCCCGGTGATCTTCTCACCAAAGCGGCGCTGGAGCGAGGCGAGCGCTTTTTTCGTCAGCTCGGGGACGAAGAGAGCTCCCGCCATCGCGGCGGTGGGGGCGACTGTCCCGTCGTGGTCCCCATCGCGCGGGGACTGGGCGCCATAGCCGACTGGCGGGGGCTGGTCGCAGGCGGTGATGCCCCAGACTCCGTCGCGGTAGGTGACAAAGCGCTCGGCATTCTTGGCGCAGAACGCTGCGTTGGCCTCGTGGGAGCGCTGGAAAATTCCCCACCAGTCGCGGCCCTGGCGGTCCTTGAGGCCCTTCAAGTTCACGTAGCCGGGCGTCATCTGCGCCCAGAACGCAGGGACGGCGGGGGTCTCGGTGAAGGTGAGCGCGTCCCACGATGACTGCGGGAGCGGGTGCGTGGGGACTCCCAGGGCGAGGAGATAGAGGTAGCTCGCCTCGGTGTAGCCGCTCCAGCGCGCCGGGATAAACCCCGACTCGGGCTTCCAGCCCATGCTGGGGGCCGCGCCGTTGTTCTGCATCCAGGGCCAGTCGGTGCGCGCGACCAGGGCATCGGCGCGCTCGGCACACTCTCCGCCAAAGAAGCGGCCCGCCGCCAGAGCCCCAAGAAAGAGAAGGGTGGAGTCGATCGACGAGAGCTCGCAGCTCCAGACCCGCTTGCCATCGCGCCAGTCGATAAAGTGGTAGAAGAAGCCGTGGTGGTGGGGGAGCTCCTGGCTCAGAAAGCGCAACGTGAGCAGGGCACGCTGCTCCGCGGAAGCGGCGGAGACCCAGCCGCGGCCCACCCCAATCGGTAAGGCTGCCAGTGCATAGCCGGTCGCTGCCACCGAGGCAACCGTGTAGCGATCGGCCGCTCCTATATTCTTGGCGCGGTCCTTGGTCAGTCCCGTGCTGGGGTGGGTCTCGTGCCAGAAGAAGTCGAAGGCACGGTGGGCCAGTACCTCAAGGGAGAGGCTAGTCTTCCTCATCGAAGGGCTCGTCATCGGCGGCACCCGACGTATCGGTGTAGTTGCTGATCTCCTCGCCGCGGAAGACCGTGATCAGGAAGTCCTCGCGGTCGAAGTTGGGAAGATACGACTGCGCGATATCGTCGTCGATCTGCGCGATCAGGCCCTCTTCCTGGTCGATGGGGAGGTCCACTTCCAGCAGCAGGGTGCCATGGATCGTGTCGTGGGCGTAGTGCAGGTCGATCTGCCCAATCCGCCGGTCGTCGTCCCAGATCAAGTAGACCTCGCTGCTCTGGGTGCGGACAAGCCGAATCAGCTTGTAGTTGGTGGGGACGCGATCTTCGTTCATTGCAGACAAAATAATACCGCCGGGCGAAGGATTTCGCCCGGCGGTAGTGGCTAAGTTTTCTCTTAGCTAGGCCATTCCTGGTTCGAGGCGCGGCCGTGGGGTGGTCGGTCGTGTCGGCTCGCTGGGCTCGCTTGGGGCGGGCGGAGCGGGGGGCACGGGCGGCTCGGGCTTTGTGGGCGGCTCGGGCTGACGCCCTCCGACCACGGGAGCGATCGCATCCTGAATCAGAGCCAGGAACTCGTCGCGGTCCAGGGTCTCGCGCTCCATCAGCGCATCGGCCAGCCGGTCCAGGACCACGCGGTTGGTGTGGAGGATGTCCTCGGCGCGCTTGTAGTTGCGGTCGATAATGCTCTGGATGTCCTCGTCCACGATCTTGGCGACCTCATCGGAGTAGTCGCGCTCCTCCATCGTGCCGTTGGGGCCGAGGAAGTTTCCGCCGTGGCGCTTGCCGATCCGTCGGTTGCCGATCCGCTCGCTCATGCCGAACTCACAGACCATGGCGCGTGCGATCTCGGTGACCTGTCCGAGGTCGTTGGACGCCCCCGTGTCGAGGCCGCCGTCTTGGCCGTAGGTCAGGATCTCCGCGATTCGTCCGCCCAGGGCCATGGCGATCATGTCTTCCATCTCGGCCTTGGTCTGGTTGTAGCGGTCCTCGGTCGGGAGGGTGATGGTCACGCCCAGAGCGCGGCCACGCGGCAGGATGGTCACCTTGTGCAGCGGGTTGGCATTGGCCAGGAGCTCGGCGATCAGCGCGTGCCCGGCCTCATGGACTGCGGTGCGACGCTTGGCGACCGTGGTCATCAGGCGGTTCTTGCGTGCCGGCCCCATCATCTCGCGGTCGATCGCCTCTTCAAACTCCGCCATCTCGATCTTGGTCTTTTCGCGGCGTGCGGCCAGGATCGCGGCCTCGTTGACCAGGTTGGCGAGCTCGGCACCGGCGAAGCCAGGGGTGCGCTTGGAGATGCTCTCTAAGTTGACATCATCGCCCATGGGCTTGCCACGGGTGTGGACCCCCAGGATCGCCTCGCGGCCCTTGGCATCGGGGGCATCCACCACCACGCGGCGGTCGAAGCGGCCCGGACGGAGCAGGGCGGGGTCGAGCACATCGGGGCGGTTGGTCGCGGCGATCAGGATCACGCCGGCGTTGGGGTCGAAGCCGTCCATCTCGACAAGGAGCTGGTTGAGGGTCTGCTCACGCTCATCGTGGCCGCCGCCCCAGCCGGCCCCACGCTGGCGTCCGACCGCGTCGATCTCGTCGATAAAGACCAGCGCGGGGCGGTTCTGGCGCGCGGTGTCGAAGAGGTCGCGCACGCGGCTTGCGCCCACGCCGACAAACATCTCGACAAAGTCCGAGCCGGAGATATGGAAGAAGGGAACCTGCGCCTCGCCGGCAATCGCGCGGGCCAGCAGGGTCTTGCCCGAGCCGGGAGGGCCCAGCAGCAAAACACCCTTCGGAATCTTGGCCCCCAGCGCCTGGAAGCGACGGGCGTTCTTCAGAAAATCGACGATCTCCTGGAGCTCTTGCTTGGCCTCCTCCACCCCCGCGACATCGTCGAAGGTCACCTTCGGGACGTTCTCATTGGGACGGCGGATCCGGGACTTGGTGAAGTTCAGGGCCTGGTTGTTGCCATTTTGTGCGGCACGGCTAAAGACCATGTAGATCACACCGGCCAGCAGGAGGAAGGCAAGCACAGGGAAGAGGGAGGCCAGCACGAAGTCCATCGGGCCCTCGGGCTCTTGGCCAAAGGAGACGCCTTTCTCGCTCAGAAGCTTCATCAGGCGGCTGCGCTCGGGAGCTTCAGGGGGCAGGGCTACTTGGAAGTCGAGGGGACCATGGTTGCCATGAGCCGAGGGTGAGTACTTGCCCAAGAAGACATTTTTATAGAACTTCCCAGACGCGATCACGTCCCCCTGGTCAACCTCTTTCAGGAACAGACCATAGTCAACCTGTTTTCGCTGATTGAACCATGGCAGAGGCGTACGCGAGAGCGTCGCCTTGAGCAGAAAACCCATGGTAATCACAAAAACAACCAGTAGACCCAGCCGTAAATTACGGTTCAAACGGAAAGCCTCCTCGGAACTTTCAGGGATAAAGACGCGCTGTTATCGCGGTAATCTCCCCTGACAAGCCCCGCAAATAGTACGGGCATTATACCACGCAGGAATTATCGGGTTCGGTGACGAATGTCTCCAGTCATCCTCTGTAATTTAGTACGTTAGTGCAAGATAGGGGGTTCCCGAAACTGGTATACTTCCCGACGTGCAGGAGGCTTTCTTTGTCCGTTCCGCCTCACCGGGAGCCGTGCTACGCTTCCTGGAGCGCCTCGCGCGGCGCGGGGAGATGCTCCCCCCTGAGGTGCTGATCTCCGATGCTCTCGGGGAGGGCCAGTGGCGTGCTCTCCCGGTCGGTGGCCTGGCCGGAGTCGCGGCCCGCCTCGCGCTGGCCTTTCCGCCCGATGTTCTTCACCTGCAAGAGACCCCCGACGGCTGGGCCTGGACACGCTACACCAGCGACGGCCCCAGTGAGGTTGGGACGCTCCCCCGCAAGCGGCTCTTGGAGCAGCGCGCGCCGGTTGTGCGCTGGGCACAGCAGCAAGGCCTCCCCCTCACGCGCCTGACCCGCCCGCCCCACACCCTCGACTATGAGACCGTCGCCCAGCTCGACCAGCGCAGCCTCCTGCTCGAAGACACCCCACGCCTCTATCGTTTCTCCCTCGGGGCGGTACAATTACCCCAATGAACGTTCTTCTGGCGGGTCCGCGCGGCTTCTGTGCGGGAGTCGATCGGGCGATTGAGATCGTGGAGGTGGCGCTGGAGGTCTATGGCGCACCGCTCTATGTCCGGCACGAGATCATCCACAACGAGCATGTCGTGGCGCGGCTGCGCGAGCGCGGCGTGGTCTTCACGGACTTCCTGAGCGAAGTCCCCGAGGGCAGCAATCTTATCTTCTCCGCACACGGCGTCTCGCCCGCCGTCCGCGACGAAGCCGCGGCGCGGGGGCTCAATGTGATCGACGGCACCTGCCCGCTGGTCACCAAGATCCACTTGGAGGTCCATAAGTTTCTCAAGCGTGGCTACGGCATCTTCTTCATCGGGCACCGTGGCCATGTGGAGACCGAGGGGACGATGGGCGAGGCGCCGGGCAAGCTGATCTTAGTCTGTGAGGAGCACGAGGTCGCCCACCTGCCCGAGCCACCCGACGAGAAGCTGATCTACCTCACGCAGACCACGCTCTCGATTGATGAGACCCGCGGGATCGTGGACGCGCTCAAGGCACGCTTTCCTCGGATGGAGAACCCGCCGTCGTCGGATATCTGCTACGCGACCCAGAACCGCCAGGACGCCGTGAAGGTGCTCGCCCAGAAAGCCGACACGATCCTGGTGATCGGCTCGCAGACCTCGTCGAACTCTCGCAGCCTGCGCCAGGTGGCTGAGGCCCACGGAGCCCGCGCCTTCCTCATCGACGATGCGAGCTTCCTCACCGATGCTATGCTCGACGGCGCCCAGACGGTCGGCGTCACCTCCGGCGCGTCTGCCCCTGAGGACATCGTCCAAGGCGTGATTGAGGCCCTCCGCGACCGCGGCGCCGAGAGTGTCGAGGAGTTCCGCGTCCTGGAAGAGGATGTCGAGTTCAAGCTCCCACCCGGGCTGGTGCAGCTCCTCCCCCCTAACCCCCGCCGAGCGGGGGGACAATAAGGAATCCGATTCCTCTTATTCCCCCCGTTGGACGGGGGTAGGGCTGTTAGGTACAATCTGGCATGGCACAAGTCACGAAAGAGATGCTGCGGGAGCGCTTTGTAGAGGCGGGGCTGCAGGCGTTCTGGCCACAGATCGAGCGTGTCGTTCGGCCTGCCATTCAGGTACACTCTTCGCCCTGTTCTGATGACAGCCTGGCGATTGGAGCTTCCAAGCGCGGCGGTGCGCCGGATTTGCCCGTGGATTTTGTTTGGCCTGAACGAGGCGGGGAGCCTTGCGATTTTTTCTGTCAGATCAATCTGGAGGCAACGGCTTCATTTGATGTCGAGGGACTTCTGCCCAAGGCAGGTCTGCTGTCGTTCTTCATCTCGAAAGACCAAGTGGTCGAAGGTGAGCTAAACGGCGATCCTGTCTTTTTTTTCGCGTCTGAAGTCCCCCTCACCCGACAGAGTAACGAGCGGGTAGAGGAACTCATGAAGTATTCCGAGGTGATGCGGTATGAGTTCGACTATACGTGGTCATTTCCAAATAACTCCGCGAAGCTGAACTTTCTAGGGAGAGGCACAGAGGCTAAAGATTTATTTGTTGGCGTTTCTTGGGAAGTAGGTGGTGGGGATTGTTTACTGGGGCATCCTGACGACTACCAATGGGATCAAGAGCCAACTTGTGAACTAACCTACCGAGGAGTGACATGGCAAACTCGTAGCGACTCCCCGGAAGCATGGGCTTCTCTATATGCAGAGGTAGAGCAGATCGCTTTTGATAACTGGCTGTGCCTCTTCGATACATCTGACGATTTCGGTGTGTTCTCGCTGAGCTACTGCATCCGTCGAGATGATCTAGCACGGCAGGATTTCTCTAAGACCATCCTGATCGCCGTGAACTGAGGACTTGTCCCAAAACCTCTGCGCGTCCTCGGGACGCTCCCAACCCGGAGGCGGGGATTTCCAATCCCCGATCCCCCCATCCGCCGGGTAAAATATCCCCATGAAACGCACGTTTTTCGATGCTGACCGCGAGCGGAGGATGGCCTGGTTCCGTGAGGCGCGGTTTGGGATGTTTATTCACTGGGGACTCTACGCCGTGCCGGGTGGGGTCTGGAAGGGCCGCGATATTGGGGGAGTCGGGGAGTGGATCTTTAACTCCGCCCAGATCACGGTCGCGGACTACGAGCCGCTCCAGCAGCAGTTCAACCCCGTGCAGTTCAGCGCCAAGGAGTGGGTGCGGACCGCCAAGGACGCCGGGATGCGCTATATCGTCATCACCAGTAAGCACCACGATGGCTTCTGTCTGTGGGACTCCAAGCTCACGGACTGGGATGTCATGGGGACGCCGTTCAAGCGCGATATCCTCAAAGAGCTCGCCGCGGAGTGCCAGAAGCAGAAGGTCAAGCTGTGCTTCTACCACTCGATCATGGACTGGCACCACCCGGACTACCTGCCGCGCCGTGGCTGGGACAAGCGCCCTACGGCGGAGGCGAACTTCAACCGCTATGTCGAGTACATGAAGGGCCAGCTCAAGGAGCTTCTGACCAACTACGGCCCGATTGGGATCGCGTGGTTCGACGGCGAGTGGGAGGGGACCTGGACCCACGAGCGCGGCGAGGACTTGTATAAGTTTGTGCGCTCGCTCCAGCCCAGTATCATTGTCAATAACCGGGTTGATAAGGGCCGCCAGGGCATGGCCGGGATGACCAAGGGCGAGTTTGCCGGCGACTACGGCACCCCCGAGCAGGAGATTCCCGCCAACGGCTTTGGCGAGGGCGTCGACTGGGAGTCCTGCATGACCCTCAACGACACCTGGGGCTTTAAGAGCAAGGACACGCACTGGAAGTCCGCAGAGACGCTCCTCAAAAACCTGATCGACTGCGCCAGCAAGGGCGGCAACTACCTCCTCAATGTCGGGCCGACCCCCGAGGGGACCTTCCCCGCCCCGATTGTCGAGCGCCTTGGCATGATGGGCAAGTGGCTCAAGGCCCACGGCGAGGCGATCTACGGGACACAGGCGAGCCCGTTCCCGAGGCCGCTCTCGTGGGGGCGTGTGACCCGTAAGGGGAGCAAACTCTACCTCCATGTCTTCGATACCAGCCAGCCCCGGATCGTCCTCCCCGGCCTGAAGACACGCATCAAAGGCGCCCACACGCTGGTGGGCTACAGCAAGCCGGGCACGCTCCAGATCGACTCGCGGGGCAACCGCACGGGCTCGTTTAGTTTCAGCAAGGAGCGCATCCCCGTACCTGCAGTCGCCAGCCCGGAAGGAGTGGCCCTCACCCTCCCCGAGCGCCTCAAGGACCAGACCATTCCCGTGATTGTCTTGGAGCTTGACGGCCCGCCTGTGGTGGAGGCCACGCTGCCGAGCCAAGATGCCCAGGGAACCGTAACGCTTGTCGCCGCCGATGCCAAGATCGAGGGAGGTACCGCGCGCTACGAGGCCGAGAAGAACTGTATTGGGTACTGGACCGACATAAAAGACACGGTGAGCTGGGAGTTTCAGCTCACCAAGCCCGGAAACTTTATCCCCGAGCTACAGCTTGCCGCCCCGCGCTCGGCGGCGGGAGCGCAGTACACGCTAGAGGTTCGCACGGGAGGAACCGTCACCCGCTGGAGCGGTCTTGTCCCCGACACCGGCGACTGGAACGCGTTTCAGACGGTCGTGCTGGCACCTCCACCCGGCCCCTACGCGCTGGGAGTGGGGCGCTACGTCCTCCGCGTGATCCCCAAGACCAAACCCGGCGAGGGCGTGATGAACCTGCGGAGTGTGCGTCTCAAGCCCGTGTGAGCCTTTCCAGAGACTTGCAACCAAATCCCCTCGCCGAGTGTTCTTGGTGGTACGATGCTCGAACTCAAGAACCTGACCAAGCGCTACGGCGAGCGGGTCGCGGTGGACCGGCTCTCGCTCTGTGTGAAACGAGGGGAGCGCTTCGGATTGCTCGGCCCCAATGGCGCGGGGAAGACCACGACCATCTCGATGCTGGTAGGGGCCCTCAAGCCCGATAGCGGGGAGATTCTCTTCCACGGCGAGCCGCTGCAGGGCGAGACCGACCCGCTGAAGCGCAAGATCGGCTATGTCCCGCAGGAGCTGGCCCTCTACGAAGACCTGACAGCGGCGGAGAACCTGCGCTTCTTTGGCGCGGTCTACGGCTTGGTCGGGGCGGCGTTGGCAGAGCGGGTGCGCTACGGGCTGGAGCTGGTGGGGCTGACCGACCGCGCCAAGAGCCGGGTGCGGACCTTCTCCGGTGGGATGAAGCGCCGCTTGAACCTGGCTGCCGCCCTGCTCCACGAGCCGGAGCTGCTGGTGCTCGACGAGCCCACGGTCGGGGTGGACCCACAGAGCCGCAATGCGATCTTCGAGGCGCTCCAGGGGCTGGCACAAAACGGTCTGACCCTGCTCTACACCACCCACTACATGGAGGAGGTCGAGCGCCTCTGTGACCGGATCGCGATCATGGACCAGGGGCAGATTGTCGCCGAAGGAACCCAGGCCGAGCTCTCCGAGCTGCTCCCCACGGAGAAGAGCCGCACGATTACACTCGCCGCCGACGATGCCACTCTCGCCTTGCTGGCGGCCCATGGGCTCTCGTGGCGCGAGGGCGGGGAGCGTGGGGGGCTGGAGTCGGTGTTTCTGCACCTGACCGGAAGGAGCCTGCGCGACGAATGAACACCGTTTTTAGGGCACTGGTCGCCAACGACCTGCGTCTTTTTTTCTCCGACAAGCGGGCGATGGTCGCCACTATCTGTGTCCCGATCTTAATCGCCTCGTTCTTTGCGATGATCTTTGGCGGGGGCGGCGGTGACAGCAAGAAAGCGGCGGTCGCGGTTCTGGTGGCGGACAACGACCAGAGCGCTGTCTCCCAGAAGATTATCGCGGGCCTCAAGAGCGAGGGGAGCTTTGCGGTCACCCCCGCCAGCGAGGCAGAGGCGCGCGCGGCGGTGGGCAAGGGCAAGGTCTCGGTGGCGCTGGTGATCCCGGCGGAGTTTGGCAAGCTCTCCGCGAGCGCTGTCTTTAACCCGCTAGCCCCTCGTCCCAAGCTCACGTTTCTCTATGATCCGTCGCACAACGCCGACCTGCAGCTCGCCCGTGGCCTGATGACCCAGCAGGTGATGCAGGTGGTCAGCCAGGAGGCCTTTGCCAACCCGGACACGAGCGGTGTCAGCGCAGCGCTGCAGAGTGTGGAGGTAGACACGACCCGTAGCCCGCAGGAGAGGTCCGCCCTTGTCAACCTGCTCAAGAGTGTCCAGAGCTACCAGAGCACGCCGCATACCGAGGGCACGGGCACGGAGCGGGGAGGGATGGGGATGTCCACGCCCTGTGAGCTTGCCAGCGAGGCCGTTGTTGCCAGTGGCACGGACTCTCCCAAGGACGCCAGCGGTGGAAAAGCGGGCGCGACCCATGTCTTTGTGGGGATGGGGATTCAGGGGCTGCTCTTCTTTGCCATTGACCTTGCGATTGGCATGGTGCGCGATCGGCGGCTGGGTCTCTGGAAGCGCCTGCGCGCCGCGCCGCTCTCCCGCCTGATGCTCCTGGGAAGCCGCTGGATCTCATCGGCGATCATCGGTCTCGTGGTGCTCGCGGCGGTGCTCGCCTTTGGGAGTGTCCTCTACGGCATTCGCATCCACGGGAGCCTGCTGGGGTTTGGCCTCTTGGCGGTCGCTTCGGCGCTGATGGTCAGCTCCTTTGGACTGCTGATCGCCGCGCTCGGGCGCACGGAGGGGCAGTGCCGCGCTGCTGCCGTGCCCGCGGTGCTGACCATGAGCTTTTTAGGGGGTGCCTGGATTCCTACCTTCATGATGCCCGCCTGGGTGCAGCCGGTCTCAAAAGCACTCCCGACCCGCTGGGCCGTGGACGGCTTCGACCTCGTGACCTGGCGCGGCCTAGGCCTCACCGAGGCACTCCCCGCCCTGGGGATCGTCACCGTCTTTGCCCTCGTGTTTGCGGGAATCGCGCTCGCCCGCTTCCGCTGGGAGGACTAGGGGTCAGGGGGCTACGAGAAAGCGCCCGCTGCGGGAGCCCACTGTCGTGGCGAGGCGCAGCTCGTACTCGCCACGCTCTGCGGTGGTGGGGACATAGAGAGAGATCGAGTACTCTAGCTCCTGGCGCTGCACCAGGCCGATGGGACGCCAGATATCCGGGGGAGGGGTGGGGGGAATGCCGCCGTAGCTGGAGCCCTGAAAAACAAGCTCCTCATTGCACCATATCTGGAAAGCACCGCCGGTTGTACGGTTGTTTTCATCTAGGATGAGGCGGATTTTGCCGCCGGGAGAGACTTGGGGGAGAGAGGCCATCTAGGCACGATTGTACCATAGTAAAACTTGTATCAAACCTTGCGAGCTGTTCCGCTTGTGAGGAAACAGATTTTTCGTTACACTACGGCTATGCGATTTTTTCAAGATGGTTACACCGACACTCCCTTCTTGCCGGGCGGCAAGTGGCGTGTCCATGACAAGTTCCGCCCTCGTCCTGCGGTCGTGACGCCTCCAAAGGAGGGGCCCTTTACGCCGCCGCCCGCCGATGCCAAGGTTCTCTTCGATGGCACCAACACCGATGCTTGGACCCGCCCCTGGAAGATCGAGGACGGTGCGATGGTGGTGACCAAGGGCCTCGGGAGCAACGAGACCAAGGAGAAGTTTGGGGACATGCAGCTCCACCTGGAGTTCGCCACCCCCGTGGAGGTCAAGGGCAATGGCCAGGGCCGTGGCAACTCGGGTGTGATTATCCAGGGCCGCTACGAGATCCAGGTGCTTGATTCCTACAACAATGAGACCTACGCCGACGGTCAGTGCGGCGCGGTCTATGGGCAGAACCCGCCGCTGGTGAACGCCTGCCGCAAGCCGGGTGAGTGGCAAGCCTACGACATTCTCTACACCGCGCCCAAGTTCGCCGCCGATGGCAAGCTAGAGAGCCCGGCCTACGTGACCGTGATCCACAATGGGATTCTCCTGCACAACCACCGGGAGATCCTCTGGCCCGTGGCACACCGCGATGTCAATAAGTACGCCGCGCATGGCCCCGCGCCGCTCCAGCTGCAGGACCACGGCAACCCCACCCGCTTCCGCAATATCTGGATTCGGCCCCTGTAGACGCCCTTCCGACTAGGCTCCCCCATCATTGGGGGCTGGGGGGGCAAAGATCGGGCCACGCGTCTTGCGTAGCAGCAGCTCCGCGTGGCCCGTTACCAAGAAGTTCTCCAGTCGCCCGACTTGCTCAAAGCCGTGCCGCGCGTAGAGCCGCTGGGCATCGGTGTTGAAGTCGGTGACACAGATAAACATGTTGTTGTGCCGCGCGAAGATGCGCTCCTCGGCAAAGCCAATCAGTGCGCTGCCGATCCCCCGGCCGCGCTGCTCCGGCGCGACACAGAGAATCTGCAGGTAGCCCACAAACGGCCCGCCAAAGTTGAGCAACGCAATCCCCACGGGCGTGTCGTCGCTGTCCACGGCCACCCACTTCTCCAGCCCGACCCGCCGCAAGGCCCACTCGCTCTTTGCTTGATCGAACCCAAGCGCAATCCACGGCTCCGACGCCGTCAGCCAGCCCGCACAGCGCTCCACTTCGTCCTCGGCCAGCTCCCGAAAGGTCATGTCCATGGCCTCAGTGTACAAGAAACCTCTTCCTAAAGTAACCCGGACAACGAGTGTCCGGGCTTGAGAGGACGACGGGCACCTGCGTGCCCAGTAGATTCGGTTGGCTGCGAAGGCAGCCGTAGCCCTTTTAAGCCCGGACACTCGTTGTCCGGGCTTCCTCGTTCCTCGGGCATTTTTAAAAGATGTACAATCAAACATGGATTTTCTGAAGCTCCCTATTCTTGAGCGGCTCCAGAGTGCGCAGACAATCTTGCTAGCCGGGGCGGGCGGCGGCTACGATATCTTCGCGGGGCTCCCTCTCTACTTTGCCTTGAAGGCGCAGGGCAAGACCGTCCACCTGGCCAATCTTTCCTTTAGTTCGATCTATGCCAGTAATGGCAAGCGCATCGGTGAGGTGAATGAGCATGTTGTCCGGGTGACCCATGAGACACAGCCCGAGCTGTCCTACTTTCCCGAGCTCTATCTCGCGCAGTGGTTCTGGGAGAAGCGGCGCGAGAAGGTACCGATTTACTGCTTCGATAGGACAGGCCCGCGGCCGCTCACGGCGATGTACCAGCACCTGGTGCGCCACTTGGGCGGCGTGGATGCGCTCGTTCTGGTCGATGGGGGAACCGATAGCCTGATGCGCGGCGATGAGCCCAAGCTAGGGACACCCGAGGAGGACCTGGCCTCGCTGCTGGCCGCCGATGCCCTGCAGGGGGTGGGGAGCAAGTCGCTGGTCTGCCTGGGGTTTGGGATCGATGTCTTTCATGGGGTCTGTCACCACTATTTCCTAGAGGCGGTGGCAGAGCTGACCGAGAAAAACGCCTACCTGGGCTGCTGGTCGCTCCTACCACACCTCCCCGAGGTCAAGGCGTTTTCCGCCGCCTACGACTACACACGAAAGCACATGCAGAGCAGCATTGTAAACTCGTCGATCCTGGCGGCGATTGAGGGGAAGTTCGGCAACTGGCACGAGACGACGCGCACCGAGGGCAGCGAGCTCTACATTAACCCGCTCATGGGGCTCTACTGGGCCTTCGACCTGCCGGCCGTCGTGGAGCGCCATCTCTTCATCCGCGAGCTGGCAGAGCACGACGAGTGGATTGACCTCGCCCGCGCGATCTTCCAGCGCCACCTGAACCTGGAAAAGCGCGAGTGGAAGCACTTGCCGATGTAGGACAGGGGAGATCAAAGGCCATCTCCCCCGGCCTCGTCCCTCGGCCACCCCCTCTTCCCCGGTTCGCTCCTTCGTCGCGGGAAGAGGGGCAACCGGAAAGCCTCTCTTCCCGGTGAGGAACGAACCAGCAGGGGAAGAGAGGTGGCGAGCCCTAGCGAGCCGGAGAGATGGCTTTTAGGTACAATACCGACCATGTTAAATTTTGACTTATTGAAGACGTTGTGTGAGACACCGGGGATTCCTTCCCGCGAGGAGCCGATTCGCGAGGTCGTGATCGAGGCGCTGACGCCGCTGGTGGACTCGGTCTCGGTGGACGTGATGGGCAATGTGATCGGGCACAAAAAAGGGACGGGAGGCCCCAAGGTGCTGATCGCGGCGCACATGGACGAGATCGGGTTTATGGTCAAGCACATCGACGACAAGGGATTTATCCGCCTGCAGCCGGTGGGGGGATTCGACCCGCGCAACCTGGTTGCCCAGCGGGTCTGGGTGCATGGGTTTGCGGGCGAGTCGCTGCTCGGGGCGCTCATGCCCTCTAGCAAGCCGATCCACACCGCCAGCGCCGAGGAGCTTGCCCGCCCGCCGAAGCTGGAGGGGCTCTTTGTGGACCTGGGGCTCCCCGCCGACGAAGTAAAGAAGAAAGTGGAGATCGGCGATCAGGTGACCTTGGCACGTACCTGCGAGCAGATCGGGAACCATATCACGTCCAAGACCCTCGACAACCGCCTCTCGGTCTTTATCATGATCGAGGCGATTCGTGCGATGAGCGGCCACCAGTGCGAGATCTACGCCGTGGCGACGGTTCAAGAGGAAGTGGGCCTGCGTGGCGCGACGCCGGCGGCCTACGCCCTGGAGCCCGATATCGCGATCGCGCTCGATGTCACCCTGGCGCTGGATATCCCCGGCGGCGATGCGGCGGAGCAGATCACCCAGCTCGGCAAGGGCACCGCCATCAAGATCATGGACTCGTCGCTGCTGTGCCACCCCAAGCTCGTGCGCCACTTCCGCGATGTCGCCGAGGCCCAGAGTATCCCTTACCAGCTGGAGATTCTCGCCCGCGGCGGCACCGATGCCGGCGGGATGCAGCGCGTGCGGGGCGGCATTCCCAGCTTCACGCTCTCGACCCCCTGCCGCTATGTCCACACGGTCAATGAGTCGGCCGCGGTCTCGGATATCGAGGCGAGCATCCAGCTACTCTCTGCTTGGCTGGAAGAGGCCCACACCCGTACCTACGGCTACAACGCGTAGAGAGCTCGCCGTTTGATCGCCCCCGTGGGAGGGGGGCGTCAACGAGTGCTTCGCGCTAGAAAGGCCTCCGGCCATACCAAATTATGGCCGGAGGCCTTCGTGTCGGAGCCCGCGACGACAGATAGACGCCCCCGTTCATGGGGGCGATCACAAACGGGGGCGATCACACGGCGAGCTAGTTGTACTGCCGCATCGTCAGCACGACCTTGCCCAGGATGCTGGCGTTCTTGGTGATGATAGGTTTCATGTACTTGTTCTCCGGCTGGAGGCGAATCCCATTGTCACCGGCGGGGTAGAACGTCTTGACCGTCGCTTCATCCTCGATCAGCGCCACCACAATCTCGCCGGAGTTGGCGGTCTCTTGCTTGCGCACCACGACCAGGTCGCCATCGAAGATTCCCGCGTCCATCATCGAGTCGCCCTTGATCTTGAGCATGAAGCAGTCTGCATCACGGGGAACAAGCGCCTCGGGGAGGGGGTAGCTCTCCTCGATATTCTCGGTCGCAAAGATCGGAGCACCCGCCGCCACGCGGCCCAGGAGGGGAACCGTGACCGTGCGCCGACGGGTCATCGGGGCACCGTCCATGAGTAGCTCCACCGAGCGGTACTTATAGGGGTCGCGCTTGATGTAGCCCTTCTCCTGCAGTGAGTTCAGGTGCTTCTGGACGGAGCACGACGAGCGCAGGCCCGTGAGCTTTCCGATCTCGCGCACGGTGGGAGCTTGCCCGTCACGCATCAGTGCCTGACGGATCACTTCTAGAATCTCTTGTTGTTTGGCCGATAGCATTACATCACTTCCTCTCAGGTAAAAGTTTGTTTGCAGGGAGTATACACTAGTTTGCCCTTTTTTGCCACGCGGTAGAATGAGGGCCATGCTTGTCGAGTTTGGGTTTCTCTTTGGGAAGGTGCTCGCGCCGATTCTGCTCCTTGTGGCGCTGGGGGCCCTGCTCAAGAAGCGCCACCCGGTCGAGATGCAGACCCTCTCCAACCTCCAGCTCTATCTGTTTATCCCTGCATTTCTCTTTGTCCATATCGCCGACTCCAAGCTGACCCTGCCGCAGATCGGGGGGATCGCGGGGACTATCTTGCTGATCCAGGGGCTCTTGGCGCTCCCGCTCTACGGTCTCCTGCGCTGGCGCAAGGTCCCGCAGGAGACCCTCGCCGTGGTCTTGCTGGCATCGGTGATCTTCAATGCGGGCAACTTTGGGATTCCTGTGGCTCTGCGCGCCTTTGGCAAGCCCGGCGGTGAGGTGCAGGCGCTGGTGATCATGACGGCTAATCTCTCGCTCTGGGTGCTGGGCTACGGCCTCTCCGCGGCGATCACAGGAGGCGGCTGGCAGGGGCTCAAGGAGATCCTCAAGCTCCCGATTCTCTATGTCATGGCGGCGGGGCTGACCGTCCGCGCCACCGGCTGGCACCTCCCCGAGCCCATCGACTACGCCCTGCACCTGGTCTCCGATGGCCTCGTTCCCCTTGCCCTGGTGACCCTCGGCGTCCAGCTGGCGACCCAGTGGCGGCTCCCACGCTGGAAGCTCATTCTGCCGGTCGCCTTCTTCAAGCTCCTCGCCTTACCCGCGATTGCGGGGCTGGTGGTCTGGAAGCTCGGGCTCTGGCCCTGGCCCGGCGCCCAGCTGATCGTCGCCTCTGCCGGCCCCACTGCGGTGAACTCCATCTTCCTGGCTATCGAGCAAAAAGGCGATGTCGAGCTCGCCGCAGAGTGTGTCTTCTGGAATACCCTGCTCTCGGCCATCACGGTGACCATCATCCTCGCCGTGGTGATCCGCCTGGGAGGTGTCCCGCCAGGAATGTCACAGTAGCTGCGGGTCGCGTCTTGTGTGTTGTGATGTGTATTGTGTGCAACTTCCTACTGCACGATAAACGTGCGGCTATTGGGCGCCCGCCCAGAGGGCACCCGGCGCCGCGCCTTCAGCGGATTTTTACCGACGAGGAACGAGGAGACGGCCAAAGGCCCTACAGCAGGACGTTTATCGTCCCTGATGTTTGTGCAGGAATAATCCCCCGTCGCCGCGAACCGTAGAGTATGAACGAGCTGTATCGCACGCAAGATGCACTGAACCGTCGGACGTTTCTCAAGAGTGCGACGGGCCTTGGCCTGGCGGCACTGGGGCTGCTGGAGAACGAGGCGCAGGCACGCCCTGGCTCCCCCATTCTTGGGGGCGGGGGGGGCAAGGTAAAGCGGGTTATCTATCTGTTCCAGTCCGGGGCGCCCAGCCAGTTCGAGCTCTTCGATAGCAAGCCGACCCTGGAGAAGTACCGCGGCCAGAACCTCCCCGAGTCGATCCGCAAGGGCCAGCGCCTAACCACGATGACCAGTGGGCAGAGCAACTTCCCGACCGCGCCGTCGTCGTTTGGCTTTAAGAAGCACGGCCAGAGCGGGATCGAGCTCTCGGACTTGTGGAAGCACCTGCCCGAGGTCGCCGACGAGCTGTGTGTGATCCGCTCCATGAACACCGAGGCGATCAACCACGACCCGGCTATCACGTTCTTCCAGACCGGCTCGCAGCTGGCGGGGCGGCCCAGTATCGGCGCGTGGCTGAGCTACGGGCTGGGGACCCTGAACAAAGACCTGCCGGCCTACGTGGTGCTCACCAGCAAGGGGAGCGGCCGCCCCGACGACCAGCCGCTCTACGACCGGCTCTGGGGAGCGGGGTTCCTGCCGACCCAGCACCAGGGGGTGAAGCTGCGCAACTCCGGCGACCCGGTGCTCTATCTCTCCGATCCCGATGGCGTCGACCGGGGCACGCGCCGCGAGATGCTCGATGAGCTCGGGGCGCTCAATAAGCTCAAGCTGGCCCAGACCGGTGACCCGGAGATCGCCACCCGCATCAGCCAGTACGAGCTGGCCTTTCGCATGCAGGCATCGGTGCCCGAGCTGGCGGACCTGAGCAAGGAGTCGCAGGCGACCCTGGAGATGTACGGCCCAGATGTCAACCGCCCCGGCAGCTACGCCCACAACTGCCTCCTGGCGCGCCGGCTCTGCGAGAAAGGTGTCCGGTTTATCCAGCTCTTCCACATGGGCTGGGACCACCACGGCGGCCTGCCCAATGCGATCAAGGGCCAGCTCAAAGACACCGACCAGGCCACCGCGGCACTGATCAAGGACCTCAAGCAGCGCGGGATGCTCGACGATACCCTGATTGTCTGGGGCGGGGAGTTTGGGCGCACGGTCTACTCACAGGGCGCTCTGACCATGGACAACTACGGCCGCGACCACCACCCGCGCTGCTTCTCGATCTTTATGGCGGGAGCGGGGGTCAAGCACGGGGTGACCATTGGCGAGACCGACGAGTTCTCCTACAATATTGTCAAGGACCCTGTCAGTGTCCACGACCTCCACGCTACGATCCTGCACCTGCTCGGGGTCGATCATAAAAAGCTCACCTACCCCTACCAGGGCCGCGACTTCCGCCTCACCGATGTCTACGGCGAGCTGGTCAAGCCGATTCTTGCATAAAAAATTTCTTTAGCAAGTTCGTTTCGCCACGCGATAGAGAAAGCATCATGAACTTAACACAGGCCAGCTTTGGAAACGGACACTTCAGCGGCGGCGCGGCACTAGCCCGTGGCGGCGCGGGTGGCCCCTACGGTGGCAGTAGCGGATAGGTTAGAGAAGCTTTTTTAACCAGCTCCTGCCCCGTGCCGGAGCTGGTTTTTTGTTTTTTTAGTGTGTTTGCGCTCGTGGTGTAGTTTGGTCAACATATCAGCTTGCCATGCTGAAGACCGCCGGTTCGAGTCCGGTCGAGCGCTTGATCCCGAGGAACGAGTCCTCGGATAGTGCGCCTGTGGTGTAGAGGAAACGTATCGGCCTTCCACGCCGAGGTCGCGGGTTCGAGTCCCGCCAGGCGCTCTTGGTTTTTTTGGTTTTGAGTTTTGGGCTCGTGGCTTAATTGGGTAGAGCATCGGTCTTGCACACCGACGGTTGCAGGTTCAAGTCCTGTCGAGTCCATTTTTATCTTGCGAAGAGCTGGCCGTCGATATCGGCGAAGGCCTTGAACTCCAGCGCATTGCCCGTGGGGTCCATCAGAAACAGGGTCGCCTGCTCCCCGACCTGGCCGGCAAAGCGGATGTAGGGCTCGATCACAAAGCGCACGCCTTTTTCTTTAAGCCGCGCCGCCAGCGCCTCCCAGACCGGCATCTCCAGGATCACGCCGTAGTGGGGCACCGGGACTCCGTGGCCATCCACCCCGTTGTAGTGCGACTCCAGCTGGCCGTCTTTGCCCAGATTGGGGTTGAGGTGGCAGACAAACTGGTGCCCAAAGAGATTGAAATCCACCCAGTGCTCTGCGCTGCGCCCCTCCGAGCAGCCCAAGATACCTCCATAGAACTCCCGCGCCTCAGCGATATCCCGCACCGGGACCGCGATATGAAACGGGGTCAGCCCACTCTTGCTCTGTTTTTCCATGGAGGCAAGTGTACCCGCTCCTAGGTGACTACGGTCCAGTCCGCGATCACATCCCGAATCCCCGAGCGCTGGCGCAGGCCTTTGAGCAGGGCATCGCGCTCGGCGGAGAACGTGGTCTCGTGCCCGCGAATGGCCCGGACCTTCCCGTAGAGATGGATGACTCCGTGGGTGCACTGCACCTGCACCTCGCCGCAGTCGACACTATGACGTGCCATCTCGGTTCGAATATGGCGGTTCTGCTCTTTCGCTTCCGCCTTGTTGTTACTCACAGCCTACCTCATTGTCTGCACCCTTGAAAAAACAAAAAGCGCACAGGCTTCGAGCCTGTGCGCAAAGATGCACCTGCACAGTACCACAGTTTCAGGAGCGCTAGGGGCGAAACCAAAAATAAACGCTGGGGAGCCCTCCCAGGCCCAAGAGCCAGCCTGCAAGCCGCACAAAGGAGACCCGGCCCGCGCTCCGACTGAGACCCGCTGCGATCACGATGGGGAGCCACATCGTCAGCATCCCCAGTGTCCCCCAGAGCTCGTTGACAGAGGGATTTCCACGGTACTGCGCGATGCCTATGGGCAGCCACCACCACTCGACAATAAACAGTAATCCCAGAGCGACCGAGCTGATTGTCTGTGCCAGTAGTTTCATGGTCGTAGTATCCGCTCTGCAGAGAGACTCGGAAATAGGCCGATTGTCCCAGGGGAGGTCCTGAATTTGTGGGCGTCGTGGTATAAGCACTCTATGGAACAAGCACGACTGGTACTGAAACTTCTGCATTTTGTCTCGTGGGCCGCGCTCTTGGGCGGGGTTCTGGCTCTCTCTAGCGCCGCCGAGAAGCGCCTCGCCGCCAGCGCGGTCTGGGGGGCACGCCTCGCCTTTGTCACGGGCCTCTTGCTCGTCGGGATCAAGGAAGGGCTCGCCAAGAGCGGCGGCGATCCGGTCAACCACATGAAGATCGGGATCAAGCTGCTCCTGGGCCTCGCGGTGGTCGGGATGATCGAGGCGAGCCGCAAGAAGGGCCTGAATAGCGGCATGTACGCCGGCGTGATCGGTGTGAGCCTGCTGGCGATCGCCGTGGCGATATTTTTGAAGTAACAGCCGCCGCCCCGGTTCTCGGGGCGGAAACAACGCAGGAAAATAACAATTTCTTCCCGAACCTTGCCCTATGTTTAACGGACTTGGAATGAACCTCGGGAACCTCTCCCGGCTCTCGATGGCAAAGACGCGCTCGATCTCTCCGGAGAACTTCACGGGCGAAAAGGGCAAGGGGGGGATGTCTACCGACGGCCCCGCTAAGGAGTGCGCCCGCGACCTCGGCGTGGGCTGGAAGCTCAGCCCGTATGTTAAGATCGCTGCGGGAACGACGTTCACACTGGCCGAAATAGAGGGCCCCGGGGCGATCCAGCAGATCTGGATGACCCCGACCGGCAACTGGCGCTACTCGATCCTGCGGTTTTACTGGGACGACGAAGAAACCCCGTCGGTGGAGTGCCCGGTGGGGGACTTCTTCGCCAATGGCTGGTGCCAGTACGCCCACGTGAACTCGCTGCCGGTCTGTGTCAACCCGGGAAGCGCGTTTAACTGCTACTGGGAGATGCCCTTCCGCAAGAAGTGCCGCATCACGCTGGAGAATATCGGCTACGACGAGATGGTGCTCTACTACCAGATCAACTACACGCTGACAGACATTCCTGATGACGCCGCCTATTTCCACGCGCAGTTCCGCCGCACCAACCCGCTTCCCTACAAAGAGGTCTACACGATCCTCGACGGCGTGAGCGGCCACGGGCAGTTTGTCGGGTGCTACATGGCCTGGGGCGTCAACAACACCGGCTGGTGGGGGGAGGGCGAGATCAAGTTCTTCCTCGACGGCGACGGCGAGTTCCCGACGATCTGCGGCACCGGCACCGAGGACTACTTCTGCGGCTCCTACAACTTTGATCGCAACGGTCAGTACACCGAGTTCTCGACTCCCTACGCCGGCCTGCCGCAGGTGATCCGCGGCGATGGTGCGTATAAATGCCAGCAGCGCTTCGGGCTGTATCGGTGGCACATCATGGACCCCGTGCGCTTCGAGTCCGATCTGAAGGTCACGATCCAGGCCCTCGGCTGGCGCAGCAAGCACCGCTACCTACCCCTCCAAGACGACATCGCCTCGGTCGCGTTCTGGTACCAAGCCGAACCTCACGCCCCGTTCCCCGCACTGCCAGACCGGGACTACCTAGAGGTGATCTAAAGCCCAGCCGGGTTCTTGCTGCTGAGGCCGCTGCCATCGCCAACGCTCCAAGGTGCTGAGGACGTCTTTGAAATGAAACTTCAAGATAACGGAATCAGCACCTGCTTCATGAAGAGGGCGCGTGACCTTGCGGGCTTCATCAACGACGTTGGACATAAACGGGAGGGCAATAACTGGTAGATGCATGAGTGAGGGCTGTTGCCGAATCCAGTAGATCAGCTCTTGGCCATTTACATCGGGCATGAAGTTCGCGGTGACAATGGCATCTACCGAGTGTTCTCGTAAGCGATCTTGCGCTGCCGCACCGTTCTCTGCTTCGATGACAAGAAGAGTTGCCCGCTTCGCGAGCCAACCCTCTTTGATATAGTTACGGACACGTTCCTCTGGCTCCACAAGCAAAATCGTGCGTGGCTCGGACATGGATTAGGGCTCAAAGAGGTCATCGACTGGCATGGTCCAGCCGGGGACGGCGGGTTCGGCGTCGGCGTTTTCGCCTCGGGTGAAGGTGGCTTCGGGAGTTGTGGCTCCGCTGGCGGGGGTGTACTTGCGGACGATCACTTCCTCACCGAGCAGGTCTACGTCCCAGACCACTAGGCACCCTGCGGCGAAGTAGTCGTGGCGCTTTTGCTCTAGCTCGTGCTCGGCGATAACCCCATAGTCGTTCTCAGAGCGCACCTCGGCGGCGAAGCGCGGTGCCCCCTCATAGAACTTCATCCCCGAGTTCGGGCCTTCGTAGTACGCCGCGTCGGGTGAGAACGAGCGGCGGTGCGGAAGATCGACCACGAACCCTGCGTTATCGGCGACCGTGACTCCGGGGAGGCCAGTTCCCCGAACATGCAGGCGAAGCGAGACCGCGATCTCCAGAGCAGCAAAGCTGGGAGCACGTCCGGTGGGCATCAGCGGAACCACCTGTCCGTATAGTAGCTCTGCCTTTCCCGAATATCGGCAGAGATCGTCGAGAGTCGCCTCAAGTTCTTGAAGTGCAGGTAGTGCCATCGCATCGCTCCTTGTCGAATTATATCGCCATCCGATCCCGGCGGGGGAGCTTTTGGTTGAGGATCGCCAGCGGCCAGAGGAGCCAGAGGGGGAAAGGGGGGAGTTCCCCCGAGGGCTTGAGGCGGGCGCAGAGCATGCCGAGAAGCGCGGCGGCTCCGGCGTCTCTGGAGCGCCCCCCCACAAACGAGGCGAGCCAGAGCCCTTGCCGGAGCCAGGTGCGTGTGTACTGCTGTTTTTGCTCCGCGGAGCCGTGGCGCAGCGCGACCGTGCGGGAGTTGCGGAAGGTGTAGAACAGCGAGCGTGGAGACTCAGAGCCGCCCGTGGACGCACTGCCCTTGTGCCAGGCGGGCGCGTCAGGGACAACGAGGCACTTTCCGTTTAGCTTGAGGCACAGGTCGATATCCTCGTAGTAGGCAAAGAGGGCTTCGTCGAAGCCCCCGACGCGCTCAAAATCGGTGGCACGGACCAGCAGAGCGCAACCCGAGCAGAAGTCGGTGGGGCCGGGACCTGTAACGTGGCGTGCGATGACGAACTCGTGGAGCGTGAGCTGGCCGCGCTCGAACCAGAGGGGGAGGGCACTCTCCTGGGCACTCCCCCCGGCCTCCGCTCGTTCCTCGCTCTGGCCGACCCCCTCTCCCTCTGGTTCCGCGTTCCGCGGGAGGAGAGGGGGTGCCGAGGAACGAGGCGGGGGAGTGCCACCCCCTCTGACTCCCCCTCCCTTCCCCCCGACGAAGTCGGGTTTCAGGGGAAGGGAGGGGGCCGGGGGGAGGGATGTCAACCTGGGGAGGGATGCCGGGAGGGATCCAATCCGCGGCGAGACCGCCACAACATCGTCAGTGAGGGCGGCGTGGAGCTTTTCTAGCGTATCGGCGGCAAGGGTGGCGTCGTTGTTGAGGAAGAAGAGGTGAGTGGCACCGTCGGCGAGGGCTTGTTTGGCACCGACATTGCACCCGCCGGCGAAGCCCAGGTTGCGCCCGTTGCGGATCACCACGTCGGCGGTGAGCGTCTCGAGGGAGCCATCGGTGGAGCCGTTGTCCACGAGGTAGACCCGGTGCGGGAGAGTCGAGGCCGCGAGGCTCTCCAGGCAGCGCTTGGTATCGTCGCCGCCGTTCCAGTTGAGGACAATCACCGCTAGCACAGGCCCAGTGCCTCCAGGCGTGCACGCATCGCGGCGGCGGTGTGGACGACTCTATGGCGCTCGATGCTGCCCCTTGCCTTCTCGCCGAGGGCTTGGGCGGCCTCGTGGAAGTCGTAGACAGAGCGCAGGCGACGCGCGGCGTGCTCGAGATCCGGCTCGGCCCAGAGCTGCCCGGCTTCGTAGGGATAGAGAGTCTTCTCCAAGGGCTTGAGCGTGAAGTCTACGGGCAGGCTATTGTCGGCGTTCAGGAACTCCGTGTTGCCCGACCAGTTGGTCGCGATCACCGGCTTGCCCAGCGCCAGCGCCTCTAAAAGATGCAGACCAAAGCCCTCGGCACGGTGGAGCGAGACAAAGGCATCGCAGAGGGAGAGGAGGCTCGCTTGCTCGGGGAGGGTGAGCGTCCGGTCGACGAAGGTCACCGGGAGGCCGGTCGCGGCCCGGCGGAGCGCTTCTGCCTGGGCAGGATGGTTCTCGGCGTGCAGGGTCTTGATGGCCAGGTGCCCCCGCTCGCCGTCGGCGAAGGCCTGGGCAAACGCCTGGAGCGTCCCCTCGGGGTTCTTACGGTAGACGTTGCTGTCGTAGTCAAAGGCGGTCAGAAAGAGTGTCGCATCGTCGGGGAGAGCAAAATCGGCGCGGGTGAGGCGGGGATCGGGCTGGGGCGGGGTGAAGGGGTAGGGCAGGAGCTGGACCGGGCAGGGGCACTTGGGCGCGATCGCATCGCGGCAGAACGTGCTGGTCACCCAGAGCTCGTGGAACCTGGCGAGGCAGGGGACAAGGCGGTCGGGGAGCTCTGGGGTCTCCCAGAACCACACCCCGATATTGCAGCGTCCGGCAAAGTAGCTCTCGCCGTGCTGCTGTGCCAGCGCCTCGACCGAGTCCGTGTTGAGGGTCACGAGATTGACGGCATAGGGATTGGGGTGGTTGAGCGTCACGGGGAGCCCGGTCGCCTTGGCCGCCTCCAGAAACGCTGCCGAGGCCGCCGCAACCCCGCGAACTCCCTCGAAGTGCCCGCTCACGTTCCACCCGAGCGGGAGCTTGGTCTGGGCGGGGTCGCGCAGGAAGCCACGGCGCTTCCACGCCGAGGCAAGACGGTAGAGCGCCGTGGTCACCGCAAGAGGTCCACGAAGGGCTCCAGGAGAGTCTCCAGAGGGAGGGCGCTCTGCCACTGTGACGCCTGTCGCCCCACCCGATCCGCGAGCAGGCGGCGGCGGGTCTCGGGGGCGCTCAGGACCTGCTCGACAAAGGCGACATAGCGTGCGGCGCACTGCGCGGGGTCGTGCTCGGTCGCGATCACCTGGTAGGCCCCCGCCGCAAGCCGTTCCCGGTAGGCAGTGTCGGTGAGGAGGAGGCGCAGGGCGGCCTCGATCTGCTCCACCTCGGTCTTGGGGTCCGTGGGGATCGGGAGCTTGTGGACGGCGGTCTCGGGGAGCTCGCCAAAGGAGCCGATATCGGTGGTGATGCAGGCACGGCCCCGGCTGAGAGTGCGAACCAGCGCCCCCGAGGTCTCGCCGCCAAAGGGCCAGCGCAGGCACAGGCAGATATCCGCCGCGTCGATCCAGTCGTAGAATGCGGGGACGGGGACATAGCCTGTGACCGTGACACACTCCCCCAGGCCGCGCTTCTTGATCTCGCTGGCAAAGTCTCCCACAAAGGCGCTATCCGGTCCCAAGAAGACCAGGTGCAGCTTGCCGCGCTCAGGCTGGAGCCGCGCAAAGGTATCGAGGAGGGGGACACTGCGCTTGGTGGCATGGATGATTCCCCCCGTGAGAAGGATTTTTGCGTCCTCCGGCAGGCCCAGCCGCTGGCGGAGCGCCCGCCGCTCGGCCTCGGTGGGGAGCGGTGCCTGGGTGGAGAGATCGACCAGCATGGGGATGTAGGTGATAAAAGGGTTGTCGCTGCCAAACTCTTGCTGCGCCCGGGTCGCCGCCCACTTGCTATGCAGGATCACCCCGAGCGAGCGCGTGAAGATGCGGCGGTTGCTGAAGCGCTCCTTGGCGGGCAGGCTCCCCAGATCGCTGGCACGGAGCGCGGCCACGCGAAGCGCCTCCTGGGGGCCGTAGTGGTGGCGCAGCTCTTCGGCCACATCGACACCACGGACGGGGTTGTGTTCCAGATAGGCCAGCAGGCCATTGAGGTTGTAGTCGTGGAGGACCGTGATCCCGGGCCAGCGGCGCATCAGGCCGTACTCGGCGGCGTGGTGGGGGCTGTTGCCGATGTGGTAGAGCAGGAGGTCGAGGGGCTCGCCGCTCTCAAGCCGACGCTCCAAGCCCGAGAGGCGCTGTAGGGGGAGCGGGGCAGTGGGCTTGGGAGCATCGTTGCTGACCAGCAGGGTCTGCGACCAGTGCGCCTCCAGATAGGGAAGGATCTCGGCGGTGTAGTCCGCGACCCCGGACTCACGGGGAGGCAAGGGGCTCAGTGTCCCCACCCGGAGCTTAGGTGCCGGTGCGAGGCGGCGCAGGGCCGGGTTGGCTCCCAGGGTCGGGAGTGCCAGGGCAAGCACCGCCGCCGTGCGCTCCGCACAGAGCGCCCAGGTGAAGCGTCCCGCCAGCGGGAGCGACTGTGCGGCCAGCTCGGTGCGCCAGGCGGTGTCGGTGAGGCCGTGGGTGATGAGCATGGCCAGGGCATCAAGGTCGGTGCCCTCGAATAGCGCCTCGGGGAGGGGGAGCACCTCGGGCAGCGACGAGTTATCCGCGGCGATACAGGGAGCGCCACAGGCCAGCGCCTCCGCCAGCGGGAGCCCAAAGCCCTCGTACAGCGACGGAAACACAAAGAGGCGGCAGAGCCCATAGAGCGCCCGTAGCTCGTCGTCGGTGACAAACCCTGTCAGGATCACACGCGTGCCCACCCCACACTCCGCCGCGAGCGCCTCCAGCTCCTTCCGGGTGGGTTCTGAGAGCTTGCAGGCCAGCACCAGGGGGCAGTCGCGCTGGAGCTCGGGGGAGAGGCGGGCGTAGGCGCGGATCAGCCCCTCCATGTTCTTGCGCCAGGTATCGCCGCCGGTGTAGAGCAAGAAGCTCTCGCCCAGCCCCCAGCGTGCCGTCAGCGCCGCGCTCCACTTAGTGCGCTCTGTACCCTCCAGCGGGCAGAAGAACGGCGCGACCCCTGCGTAGATCGTGTGGGTCTTGTGCTCGGGGACCTTGAGGAGCCGGATCGTGTCCTGGCGGGTCGCCTCCGAGATCGCCAAGACGCGGTCGGCGTGGGCGATATTCTCCAGCATCCGGCGGTAGCGCTGCTCGGTGGGGCTTCCCGGCTCGAAGTGCTTCTCGCCGTGTAAGAGTGGGATTAAGTCGTAACTGATTGTAATAAGTGGTACAGGGAGCCGGTGAAACGCGGGCAGGGTCGCGCCCTCCCACTCGATCGGGCTGGGCAGGAAGAAGGCATCGAGCCCTGCCACCAAGACCGCCACTTCGTAGAGGGCCTCGGCCTGTGCGGGCTGCTGGAGGTCTAGCGGCAGGAGCCTCACCTCGCGCCCAGTGAGCGTGAGCTCGGGAGCGGGGAGGTGGGCGCTGCCAAAAAAGACATACTCGTGCTCGGGGTGGCTTTCGAGAAGTGCGGCTAGTAGCGCTCCGACATAGCGCCCGATCCCGCGGTGACGAGACCCCTCGGTCTGGAGGGCCTGAAGGTCGATCCCGAGCCTCATGGTCGCTCCTGCTGCTCTTGCTTGAGGAGGGCGAGCTGCTCCTCAAGCTCCGCGATCCGCAGGCTGGCCTGGTGCGCGAAGCTATGGGCCGCGTCCAGCTCGCGCCGGTAGCCTTCGAGGACATTCTGGACGCTGTGATTGAAGAGCACCTGTCGCCGCAGCAGGGGGAAGAGCAGGGCGCGGCGTAGCACCTTGAAGAGGAGCTTGTGCGGGGGCCAGTTCCCGAGCTGAAAGGCGAAGTAGAGGTTGGGAAGCTCCAGAGCCGCTGGCGTGCGGGGGGCTTGGAGCCCCGCGACACCGCCCGCTCCCAGCGTGCTCGTGTCGGTGGGGGAGGTCGGGGCTATCTGGCTAGCGCGGGCGACATCCCGCATGCGCGTGAGGAGAGGATGTTCAGGTTCGTTCATGGGAAAGATCAATAAGCGGGAGGCCCATCAGGAGCGCGTGCTGCTGCTCAAACGAGGCATGTGTCGGGACTCCGTCTTGGAGGAGCTCCGCGTGCCGGCCTGCGCGGTAGCCCTCGGTGCTGGTAAGGGCGCGGAGCGGGGGGCAGAGCCGCTCGCGGCGGACAAAAAACGCATTGACACCGCTCTCGCTACAGCCCACAAAGGCGTAGCCCTTGCGCTCCCCTAGGGCACAGAGCGCGGCCAGCGACGCGCCAAAGTAGATGCCCGACGGGTGGGCGTCGCGCTTGACAAACGCGGGGTCGTAGGGGACCACTACGGCCTTCTCTGGGCCGAAGCGGTAGTTGAACTCAATGACGACGATATCCGCCGTGGTGCCGGTAATCGCCTCCCAGACCCAGTAGTCGTTGCCGTCGATATCGATAGAGAGCACCCCGATCTCTCCCGCGGCACCGTTGGCCTCTAAAAGGGAGTTGATGTTCTCTCGCGTGATAAATGCCTCCACGATCCCAAGCTCGTGCCACTGGGCAATGCTCTGCTGGCGCAGGGCCGCGACCGCCTCGGGGTTGCCTTCCAGCACGAGCCCGCTCCAGCTCCAGCCCGCACTGAGGAGAAAGCGGGTGTTGCTCTGGGTGTAGTCCTCGATCCCGAACTCCACAAAGAAGCGGCTGCGGGGGGGGATCAGGGTGAGGAGCCAGGCGAGAATGCCGTCCTCGCCAAACTGGGAGAAGACCTGAAACTCCGCATCGTGGAGGGTGGTGGTAGGGCGAGGGGCGACCTGGCGCGCCTCGATCCGTCCCAGCGCCGTGCGGGTGGCCTCGCGGGTGGGGGAGTCGGCATCCCAGGCCTGGTGGAGCCGGGCCGCGGCCTGCTCCGCCCAAGTGGCCCGTGCCTGTGCCTGGCTGAGCTCGTGGAGAAGCGCCTCGAACTCGGCGCGGCGGCCGGTCGTGCTCGCCTCCTGGTGGGCGTGTAGGCGGGCGAGCTCGGTGCGTAGCTCGGCCCCCTGCGCCGTGAGCTGCGCGGTCTGCTCGAGGAGCTGGGCGTTTTGGCTTGCCAGAGCGGCCACGGCAGTCTGCAGCTCCTGAAGCCGAATCGCGCTCTCTTCGATCCGCCAGAGCCGCTGACGCAGGGGGGTGAGCCAGCGCTTGATCATCATCGCCTCTTTGTAAGCTCTATTTTAGGTCGTGTCAAGCGCATCACGCGGGGCGCTCCCACTCGACCGGGAGAAATACCCGCCCGTGGGTGACTCGCTCGTGGGTGACCGTAAAGCGCACGGCATCGTCGAGCTGGTCCTCCGGTGCCGCCGACCACTCGGGCTGGGTGGAGTCCGGGTAGAGGTTGACCTGGACACGGTACTCCCCTGCTGGCAGGGCGAGGAAGGGGAGCGTGAAGTGGAGCACGCCCTCGCCTTGGCTCTTGGCAAAAGAAATCTGATGGTCGTAGTTGCTGGTTGTAAAGAGATGCTGGTTGTCTTTAGTATCAAAAATATCAAAGCCAATCGCAGGCTCGGGGAGGGGCTTGGGCGAGCGCCAGGCGATCTCCACGGAGAGCCGATCGCCGCACTTAAAGCTGGTGCGGGGCACGCCTTGGGAGTCGCGGAGGGTGACATGGGTGAGGCGGGCGCGGTTGGGGTCTTGCTTGCGCTCGGCCTCCGCGGCTTGGAGGAGGGCCTCGGCGGCGGCGCGCTCGGCCTCCAGGGCAGCGAGACGCTCTTGCTCGGCGCGCTCGGCCTCCTCGGCCTCGCGCTGCACCCGCTCCGCCTCTTGCCGTGCCTCTTCTTCCACGCGGCGCTTCTCTTCCTGCTGCGCCTCCCACTCCACGGGGTAGAGCCGCGCAAACTCGGCGTCCTCCCGCTCCCCGATCACCTCGTGGTAGTGGGCGATCGCCTCGGCGGTGGGGCCGATAAAGCGTGCCTTGCCATGGTCCAGCCAGACACAGGTCTCGCAGAGGAGCTCCACCTGGCCCAGGGAGTGGCTCACAAAGCAGACCGTCCCGCCTTTCTTCACAAAGTCTTTGAGGAAGCGCAGGCACTTGTTCTGAAAGAGCGCATCCCCCACGGCCAGGACCTCGTCAATGAGTAGGATCTCCGGGTCCAGGTGCGCGACAATGGCAAAGCCCAGGCGCATGTACATCCCCGATGAGTACCGCTTGACGGGGGTCTCCATGAAGTCCGCGAGCCCGGCAAAATCCACGATCCGGTCGTAGCGCTCGTGGACTTGCTGGCGCGAGAGGCCCAAGATAGAGCCCGCCAGGAAGACATTCTCCCGCCCGGAGAGATCGGGATGGAAGCCCGCCCCCACCTCGATCAGCGCCCCGACTCGGCCATGGACCGCGACAGTGCCCTCGGTGGGCTTGAGGATTCCCGTGAGGAGCTTCAGGAGCGTGGACTTGCCGCTCCCGTTGTGCCCGATAATCCCCACCGGCTGGCCCGGATGCACGACGAACGAGACATCGTCGAGCGCCAGAAACGAGCCCTTGGGCTGCTTCTCCCCCCGGAGCTGCCGGGCGAAGCGCTCGCGGAGGTCGCCCTGCGCCGTGTTCCGGGCGAAGCGCTTGGAGACCTTCTCGACAACTAGGGCGGGCTCGCTCACAGCTTGAAGATACTGCGCAGGAAGAAGAGCCCCTGCACCCCTCCTACCACTTGATTGATCACCGTGTTGGGGTCGGCGTGGCGCACCGACGGAACATAGACAAGGTCTTGTGGCTTGATCTCGGGGTTGCGCTCGGGCTTGAAGTCCTTGAGGTACTTACCCCAGTCGAACTCCCCCAGCAGGGTGTACTTGCCATCGGGGCCAAGGCGTGCGATCTTGATCGCCCCGATCCGCGCCTGACCGGTGGTGACACTGGCATTGGCCATGACATCTTGCAGGTACATCTTGCGGTCTTGGGGGATCGGGTACTTACGCGAGCCGCCCAGCTCACCCCAGACATAGACAAAGTCTTGGGAGGCGGGAATCTCGAGCGTATCCAGGTCCTGAAGCGGAACCTCGGGGATGGTCTCGTCGGTGAGGAGTGCGTAGAGATCGAGCTTGGTGGTGGTCTCAGGGGAGCTCACATCGCCGGGTACTGTCTTGCGCTTGAGGAGCACGTGGCGCAGGTCGCCGGAGGCATTGGTGACCGTGTAGCCAAACTGGGTGAGGACAGCACGTACCCCAAAGCGCTCGTCGATCTCGTGCAGGCCGCGTGGCCCCTCGCCCTTGATAAACAGGCGCTTGCGGAGCGGCTGGTCCATGGTGAGCGTGTCGCCCTCCATCAGGAGAATATTCTGCGGGTGGTCGGGGCTCTTGAGAATCCCCACGATATCGAGGGTAAGCGGCGCGGGGCGGTTGGGGTTGAGCAGGCGGACGGTGATGCGGTCGGGCTGGGGAATCCCCCCGAGGAGGGTGAGGAGCTCCGTGACACGCCAGCCGTTCTTGAGGTCCAGATCGCGGCCCCAGGTCGCGTTGCCACGGACATAGATCCGCCGGATACGGGTGCCGACCAGCGCCACTTGCACCTGGCCGGGGCGCAGGCGCAGCTTGCCCTCTTTCTGGAGCGCCTCGGTGAGCTTGGTGGCGAGCTCCGCACAAGTGAGGCCGCGCACGGGGACGGGCGTGAGCAGGCGTGGCATCCGCAGGGCACCGTCTATAGGGACGCGCACCGCTCGGTTGAGGTAGCCGTGCCGGTCCACCTCGATCTGCACGACATCGTCGGTGTCGAGCTTGTAGTCGGTGGGGACACTGAGGGGTGCGCTGGGGAGGGGCGGAATAGGCGGCTGGGGGGCCTGCACTCCCAAGAGAAAGAGGGTGGCGAGAAGGGGGGTCATGCTTTTTCCTCCAGAGCAGCGAGCGCGGGGAGCTCCTCGGCGGCCACCACCCCATGGAAGCGTGGGGTGTAGCCATTGGTGAGGAGCCGCCGTGCCCGCGCGACACTCTCCTCGACCGGCGTGTCGGGCGAGGCGACTAGGACCAGGCCTCCCGCGAGCCGCTCCAGCGGGCTGACCGTGCGGACATTCCAGACCGCTGGGCCTGCGAGCAAGATCAGGTCATTGCCAGCGGCGGCGAGGTTCGCGAGCTGCTGGGGAAGCTCCGCCAGCGATGCGCCATCGACCTCCAGCTGGGCCACTTTGACACCGTCTTGTCCCAGGACCTTCGCCACCTGTGCGGCCAGGGTCGCCGTGCGGTTGTCGGAGCGCACCCCGAGCAGGAGGCGCACCGGAACCGGCTCGCCGGGCTCGCGGTGGGCCAGCCAGTAGCCGATCTCCCGGAGCCGGTCTTCGTCGCGCGCCGTTAAGTGCTCGGTCTGGGCCGTGGGCGCGGTTCCCAGGAGCGGAATCCCCCCGACCAGCGGGAGCGCCGGCAGGGGCTCGTCGAAGTACGGCAGCTCGGGCGCGGCGGGCTTGTTGGAGAAGTACTCCGCCAGGAGCGAGAGACCAATTCCCAGAAAGAGCCCTAGAAAGACCGAGAGGATCGTGTTGAGCAGCGGCTTGGGCGAGAGCGGGATATCGGGCTTGCGTCCCCAGTCGATCACGCGCACATTGGGCTGTCCGGTCGCTTCTTTGAGGGTCGCGGCGATCAGGCCGGTCTGGGCGGTCTTATCCGCCTCGGCGGCGGCTTCGAAGGCGGTGCGGAGGGTTAGGTACTGGAACTGCTTGTCGGCGAGGCCGGTCTGCTCTCTCTCCAGCGCATCGAGGAGCTTTTGGGTCTCGTTGATCGTCGTGCGGACCGTGGTCAGGCTGGTCTTGGCGCGGAGGAGCTCGCTCTGGATATTGGTGAAGTCCGGGTTCCGCCCGACATTCTTGCTCCCGGCGGAGAACGCGGTCTTCTGCGCCTCCTGCACCGCCTTCTCCTTGGCCGCGATCTCTTCGTCGAGGGTCTGGACCTCCGGGCTGTCCTCTTGGTAGTCCAGGAGCTTGACCTTGCGCTGTGCCTTTAGGGCGAAGATCTCGGTGCGGTAGCCGTCTATCACCGGGTTTTTATTGAGCCCATAGCCATAGACAACGTCCTTGGGGAGGTACTTGAGCTGCTTTTCCTGGGCTTGGATCTGGGTCTGGAGGCCGGCCTCTTGCTTGCGTGCCTCTTCCAGGTCCTTGCGCACCAGCACCGTGCGCTCGGCGCGGCCCTTGAAGTAGGCAGTGGGGTCGGAGGCGGCCATGCCTTTGTTGAAGCGCTCTAGGGCGCGCTCGGCGCGGTTTTTCTCTTGGCGGGCGATCGCGGCGGCGTCTTGGAGGTGCTTGCGGTCGAGCTGGATCCGCGCCTTGGCATCGTCGCGGGCGAGCTGGATATAGAGAACCGCGGCGGTGTTGGCGATCTTCTGTGCCTGCTCGGGGGTCGAGCCGCGGGCATTGAAGATCAGCACCTGCCCGCCGCGTCCGCCGGAGAGCTGGAGGCGGTACTGGATCTCGTCGAAGCCCATCTCGCCGAGACCGGCCTGCTGGCGGAGCTTTTTGTAGAAGTCCTGGGTCTCGATCTTCTCCATCTCGGTATCGAGCGAGGCGTTGCCGCTGCTGCCGCCCGTGACCAGCCCAAGCAGGCTCCCCAGGCCGCTACCGGGGCCGCTCGTGCCGGACTCCAACAAGACACGGGACTTGCTCTCGTAGAGGGGGGTGATGCGCTTGGTGAGAAAGAAGGTCGCCGCGACTGTCACCAAAAATACAGAGAGCGCCAGCGGCCAGCGGCGTCCGACAATCCGGGTGAGCTCACGTAGCGTGATGGGGGGCGGAAGCACTCTCTCGTCCATGGTTCTCGATTCAGGCTGCCGGTGGCAGGGGATAGTAGGCCGCGGCCTGCCCGGGGGTCTCCCAGACCTCGACCTTGTGTACGGTTGCGCCCCCAAGTGCTTGCTTACCCAGCTCGTCTGCGATCCACCGTGCGACATTCTCGGTGGTGGGGTTGTCTGCGGCGAAGGCGGGAAGGTCGTTGAGGTTGTAGTGGTCCAGCTCCTCAAGGAGCGCGAGGAGGGCTTTTTTTAGCACCCCAAAGTCCACCAGCATTCCCATGGCATCGAGCTGCGCCCCGCGGACATAGACACGAACGATGAAGTTGTGCCCATGCAGCCGGGAGCAGGGGCCCGGGTAGTTTGGCAGAAAGTGCGCGGCGGAAAAATGTCTCTCAACAACCAGCTCGTACATTGCAACCGTTCATTATATCCTGCGTTTCTGGGGTTTTCCGGAATCCGCGCGGGGCGGGTAGTATGCGCGTATGGAAATGAGAATTCAAGAGCTCCCCGCTTTTGTGGTGGTGGGAGCACGGTACCAAGGTGGGATGCAGAGCGGCGAGATCTCGCAGTTCTGGGAGCAGTGGGGCAATGCAATCGCGGACCTGCCTGCCAGCGAGCCCGGGGTCTCCTACGGGCTGACGGTGGGCTTCGATGGCAGCACGATGACGATCGACTATCTGGCGGCGGCTCCCGTGGCCGCCGATGCGCCCGTCCCCGAGGGCATGGTGCGCTGGGAGGTTCCCGCCCAGACCTATGCCGTGTTCGACTGCACGCTCGCCACTCTCAGTGAGACGATCATGAAGGTCTACGATAGTTGGCTTCCTCAGTCCGAGTACCAGCGTGGCTACGGCCCCGAGCTGGAGCGCTACGACGAGACCTTCGACACGCCCGAGCAGCCCCTGACTTTTTGGTTGCCGATTTTAACGGGGGCGTAACCCACCCCCTACTCCCCCTCCCTTCCCCCCGACGAAGTCGGGTCTCAGGGGAAGGGAGGGGGCCGGGGGGAGGGATGCCCTTATACCGCTTCTGTCAGACGCTTCTTGGCCTCCGCGTAGACCTCGGCGCTGAGCGGGCCGCGGGAGGCGGCGAGGACGTTGTCGGCGAGGTGGGCCGGGTTCTTGGTGCCCACGATATTGGTGTGCATGCCCGGGTGGGTGTTGGTGAAGCGCAGGAGCCACTGGGTGCGGGTCTCGCCCTCGTCGAGGAGCTCGTCGAGGTTGGCCTTCTCCCAGGTTGTCCAGCGGTCGGTGTTGCCCAGGCCCGCGCCAGGCTCGCCGCGCGCCACACCGCCGCGGATGATCACGCCCGCCCCCGAGTCGGCGGCGGCCTGGATGGCGTCCTCGTGGACACGCTCCAGCGCGGAGTACGGAATCTGGAAGACATCAAAGACCCCGGAGGCGATGTAGCTCTCGATATGCGGGTGGGTGGAGCTAATGCCGATCCAGCGCACTTTTCCCTGGTCCTTCATCTCCTGGAGCGCCGCGACCAGCTCGCCCGCCTCGGTCTGCTCGACACTGGGATTGTGGAGCTGCATCACATCGACATAGTCGGTCTTCATGCGCTCTAGGCTCTCGTGCAGGCCCCGGAAGAGGTTCTCCCGTGTCCAGACATGCGGGGTCTCGTCGGTGTGCTCGTCCTTGTGGACCACGGTGCAGCCGCACTTGGTCGCCAGCACGAACTCGCTCCGGCGATGCGCCAGGTACTTGCCGATAAACTCCTCAGAGCGCCCGTAGTCGTTTGCGGTGTCGATAAACGTGATGCCGGAGTCGAGGACCGCGTTGAGGATCGTCTCCGCCTCTTGCTCCGTGACAGGCCTGCCGCCCCAGATACGCGTCCCGCGCACTTCCATGGCGCCGTAGCCCAGCTTGGTGACGGTCAGCCCCGTCCGGCCAAAGGTGTTTGTTGGAATTCCCATGGCCGGATTGTACCTGGCTTTGCCTAGCGCTTGTTCTCGTTGAGGTTTGCCCCAAGTGTCTTCTCGGCGGCGTTGTAGAACGTGTCCTTGTCCTTGATCACAGCCTGCGCGGGGAGGAAGTCGGTGAGGGTCTTGGTGCCGTCTATTTTCTTCACCGCCGTCCCGATTGCCATGAACTCGATCAGGCCACTGCCCAGGTTGTAGACATAGGTCTTGATCCCCACGACATCGTCGGCCCCGACCAGCTCCGCATCGGCGCGGATGCGGGTGATGGCGTTCTCCCGCGCCTCGTAGATCAGGGAGCTCAGCTCGTGAATCTCCCCGCGCACCAGAGACTTGAACGCCGATGTAAAGCTCCCCACAAAGCCGAGGGAGTAGACCGAGACCCCCAGCACGAGCTGGATGGGCTGGTAGCCCATGTGCCAGACATTCCAGAGCTCCTCGTTGGTGAGGTCGCTGGTGATCGGGGTCTCTTTGTGGCGCGGGTCCAGGTCGGCGTGGCGCGACGCGGTCCCGACCATGACCATCTCCTGCATGCCGTTGAGCGGAAGAATCGTGGTCTGGATGCCCAGCACCGCGTTGGCCCCGACTGTCCGCGCCTCCTCGGTGATGCGCCAGAGAGCCCGGTGCCGGGTCTCGTTGAAGACATCGGAGAACTCTTTTACCTCCCCGCGCGCCAGCGAGCGCAGGCCACCGACAATCCCGCCGCCGACCCCGATTGAGTACGCCACATTCCCAAAGACAAACTTCAGCGGCATGAAGCCACAGTCGAGCTGGCAGTAGAGCTCCTGGCCATCCGCAGAGGTGGAGAAGGCAAGTTTTTCGGACTTGGCACCTTCGTGGTGGATGCAGGAGCCAATCGAGAGAAACTCGACATTGCCTGACTGCCAGATGAGCTCGCTGGAGACCCCCGTGATCCCGCTGCCCCCGTGGTGCTCTGCCTCTTTGACCATGCGCTCCAGCGCGGTCTGGCGGCCCTCGTGGACGATCTGGGTGACCTGCTCGATCTCACCGCCCATCATGGTCTTGAAGCCCGCGCCCACGGAGCCGACAAAGCCCATGGAGTACACACTATTGCCAATCACCAGCTCGCCGGGCGCGAAGCCCTTCTGGTGCAGGCAGTACATCTCGTTGCCGGAGAGCCCGGTCATAATCGCCATTGTTGGTTGTCCTCTTCTTTGTTGGGACACTACCACACTTTTCTCGGTTGCAGGGGGCTATAGAATCAGCCGCGCTAGCGCCGCGATATTGTAGGCATCGTCGATTCCCCGGTGGTGCCGTCCCAGCAACGGCAGCCCGACATGGCGAAGCGCGGTGGCCATGCCGAGGGGACGTGTCCCGAGCTTGTCAGCGAAGCGCTTCTTGAGGTTGAGGTGCCGCGTGGCATTAAATGCGGGCGGCGGTGTGAGCCCGTGCCGCGCGAGGTCTTGGAGAAACTGAGTCAGATCGTAGGCACCCCAGGAGCAGAGGGTGTAGGGCTCGGGGCCGATCCAGTCGAGGAACGCGGGGAAGACTGTGGAGAAGCCTTCAGCACGGTCGACATCCCGTTGGGAGATTCCCGTGAGCTGGGTGCAGAATGCGGAGAGCTCAGGGTTGAGCGTGGGGCGGACAAAGCGGCTAAACTCCCGCGTGGGCTCTGCTATGGGGGAGAGTAGCTCGACCGCCCCGATCTCGATAATCTCCATCTCCTCGCGGGGCATCCCGCTCTCGCGGCAGGTGGCTTCTAGGTCAACAATAATAAAGCGCATTACAGCGCTCTATCGCTCGGGGGAGGCGTCTTGCTCAGCGAGCACTCGCTCCCGGAGCGGGACACGGGTCCAGATGTACCAGAGGCCGATCAGCCCCAGTGCGACACAGCCACACTTTCCCCAGAGCGGGCGGATGGCAAAGAGCGAGCTGATACTCACCGCCAGCGAGAGGCTCACCGACGCGAACCACTTGGCTCTGAGCGGCATTCCCAGCCCGGCGCGGTAGTCTTGGAGGAGGGGGCCGACCATCGGCAGGTTGAGGAGCCAGGTTAAGAACTTCTCGCTGCTCTTGGAGAAGCACCAGGCCGCCGCGACAAAGAATCCGGTCGCGGGCAGGCCCGGCACGACAATTCCGACAAACCCCAGCCCCACACAGAGGAATCCGAGAGTGAGCCAGAGGTAGCGCATATGCTAGCGAGTATACCGCTTGTCGGGGCTCCCAAGCGTCGGCAAGAGCTGCCGCGCGATCCGTGCCACCGAGCGGGCATCGTCGGGGGCGCGGTGGGCACGCCCGGCGCGGGTCAGGTTCAGGTGGCGCAGAGCCGGCCCCAGCCCGGTCGGCGGCAGGTTCTGCCAGCGCGAGAAGGCGGACTTGAGGTTCAGCGAGCGCTCGAAGCTTGCCGGGAGGGTCACCCGGTGCCGCTGGGCATCGCGCCGTAGCTGCGCGAGGTCGTAGTCGCCCCAGGTGCAGAGCGTGAAGGGCTCCTTGCCAAGCCAGGCGAGAAACTGCGCAAAGACCAGGGGAAACGGGTCGGCCTGATCCACCTCAAACTGAGTCAGCCCCGTGCTCCGCAGGCAGTAGCTAGACAGAGCCGGTGTCCCGACCGGGCGCACCAGCATCCCAAACTCACTGGAGACCGCCGCGCTCGCGCTGGGCAGCTCCACCGCCCCGATCTCCAAAATCTCCGTTTTCTCCGGCGAGACCTGCTCTTCCCAGCTGGTCGCCTCCACATCAAAAATCACGTACCGCATAGTATAGTTTTATCGCATGTTGCCCCGGTTTTGCTCAAGCCGGACTGGGAAATTACCAGTCGTAGCGCTGGCCTTCGTGGGTCATGTAGAGGTAGCCGGGATGCGGGCGGTCCAGCACCGTGGCGAGGATTGTCTGCGCGGTGTCGTCGGGCTCTTGTGTCGCCTTGAGGTTCTTGGTGCCGTGCATGAAGCTGCGCATCCAGCCCGGATCGAAGAGATAGCTCTCGATGTCGTGCTCGTGGGCGTGGTTGGCCAGAATGACGGTCTGGACATTGAGGGCGGCCTTGGACATGCAGTAGCCGTAGCGCAGCTTGCGGTTCGTGCGCCGCGACTGCTCCATGCTACCCGCCTCCGACGAGATATTCACGAGCTTCTTGAGGCTCCCTCGTGTCAGGTGCCCAAACACCGACTGCGCTACTCTCAGCGGCCCCAGGGAGTTGACATTGTAGACCTCTTGCATCAGCGTAAAGTCCAGCGGATCGGTGATGCTGCCGGTGAAGTCGCCTAGAATGGCGGCGTTGTTGATGAGCAGGTCCAGGTGCTCGCAGTGCTCGCGGAGCTTGTCCGCCGCCCGGAGCACCGAGCGGTCGCAGGAGACATCGAGGGCGATGCGGTGCAGGCGCTCGCCGTGGGTTTTAGCCAGCGTGTCGAGGCCCGCGCCATCGAGCCCGTACTCGCCCGCAAAGACCCGAAAGCCGCGCTCTAGGAGTGCCTTGGTGAAGCCCAGTCCTAGCCCGCGATCGGCTCCCGTCACGTAGGCCGTTTGTTCTTTCATGTTTTGTAGGATACCCGCCCTTGGATGGCGAAACTTGCTCTTAAGGAAACGACAATGACAAAGCGACGTTATGGAGTGGGCGCACTGGTAGCGCTCTTGGCACTGGGCGGCGGGCTGGCGCGGGCACAGGAGCCGGCCGGGGTGGGGCAGCAGAGGCCGCTGGCGCTGGAGAAGAGTGTCACCAAGGTGCTCAAGGCGGGCTACTTGCTCTACCTGCCCAAGGACTACGGCAAGGACCCTGCGAAGAAGTGGCCCGTGATGGTCTTTCTGCACGGCTCGGGCGAGAGCGGGGCGGATCTCGAAAAGGTGAAGGTGCACGGCCCGCCCAAGCTGATCGCGCAGGGGCAGGACCTGCCCTTTATCGTGGTCTCGCCGCAGGCCCCGGTCTTTCCGCGCCGTGGCTGGGATGTCGAGACCCTCAACGCGCTCCTCGACGATGTTCTGGCGAAGTACGCCACCGACACAGACCGGGTCTATCTCACCGGGCTCTCGATGGGCGGCTACGGGACATGGGCGTGGGCGACCGCCAACCCCGAGCGCTTTGCCGCAATCGCCCCGATCTGCGGGGGCGGCCAGCCCCGGCAGGGAGCGCGGGCGCTGAAGAACACGCCGATCTGGGTCTTTCATGGCGCTAAAGACCCTACCGTCCCGATTCAGGAGTCGCAGGACATGGTCGATGCGCTCAAGAAAGCCGGTGCCACGGAGGTGAAGTTTACGATCTACCCCGAGGCCCAGCACGACTCCTGGACCCAGACCTACGACAACCCGGAGCTCTTCACCTGGCTGCTGGCGCACACCCGAAAGAAGCCGCAGTGAGCCACACGCTCTACGTGGTCGATGCCTTCACCGACCAGCCGTTTCGTGGCAACCCTGCCGCAGTCTGTGTCACGGAGGGGCCGCGGGACGCCGCGTGGATGCAGGGGGTGGCGCAGGAGCTGAACCTCTCGGAGACGGCGTTTCTCTACCCACTGGAGTCGGGGGGCTACCACCTGCGCTGGTTCACACCGGGCGCGGAGGTGACACTCTGCGGCCACGCCACCCTGGCGAGCGCCTTCACGCTCTGGCAGATAGGTGCGCTGCCCCACGAGGCCGAGGCGCACTTTCACACCCTCAGTGGCTGGCTGAGCTGCACGCGCACAGGGGAGTGGATCGCGATGGACTTTCCCACCAAGGCGATCACTCCTTGCTCCCCGCCCGACGGCTTGGCGGAGGCACTGGGAGCGGAGCCGCGCTTTGTGGGGCTCAACAACATGGACTACCTGGTGGAGCTCGAAGACGCCGCCACGCTACGCGGTCTCCAGCCCCATGTCACGGCGCTGGCGAGCCTCCCGGTGCGTGGGGTGATTGTCACGGCACCGAGCGACACGCCGGAGTTTGACTTCGTCTCACGCTTCTTTGCCCCCGCAGTCGGGGTGAACGAGGACCCCGTGACCGGCTCGGCGCACTGCGCGCTGGGGCCGTACTGGGAGGCCAAGCTGGGCAAGTCTGAGCTGATCGGCTACCAGGCCAGCGCCCGCGGCGGCGTGGTCAAGCTCAGTGTCCGTGGCGAGCGCATCTTGCTCTGTGGGCAGGCGGTGCTGGTTAGCCAGGTGGAGCTCTTTGTCTGAGATGCAGCCTGTTCGTCGCACCCGAGACCTGATCTACGCCAAGCACGACGGGGTCGCGCTGACTCTGGATGTCTTTCAACCGGCGCGGCCCAATGGGGCGGGGATCATCAAGCTTGTCAGCGGTGGCTGGAAGTCGAGCCATGAGCAGATCACCGACGGCGGCTGGCCGGAGTTTGGCTACACGACCTTCACCGTGGTGCATGGCTCGCAGCCGCACTTTCGGGTGGAGCAGATCGTGCTGGATATCGACCGCGCGGTACGCTTTGTCCGCGCCAACGCCCGCCGCTTTGGCGTGAACCCCAACACGCTTGGGATCACGGGCAGTAGCGCCGGCGGGCACCTGAGCCTGATGCAGGCCACCCACGGCGAGCCCGGCGACCCGCGCGCAACCGATCCCGTGGAGCGCGAGAGCAGCGCCGTGCAGGCCGCCGCGTGCCTCTACCCCCCGACCGACTACCTCAACTGGTTCGCCGATGGTGACAATGCTGTCGGAGTGGGCAGGCTGGCGGACTACGCGGCGGCGTTTGGCCCGAAGTCGGCGACCCCCGAGGGGCGCGAGGCGCTGGGCCGCCTGCTCTCCCCGATCTACGCCGTACACAAAACCCAGCCGCCGGTCTTCATTGTCCATGGCGACTCCGACACGCAGGTCTCGGTCACCCAGGCGCGGCGGTTCTGGCAGCGCTGCCAAGAGGTCGGGGCGGTCTGTGAGGTGCGGATTCGCGAGGGCGCAGGCCACGGTGGCTGGAAGGAGCTCCCCGACGATACCAAGCGCATGGCGGAGTGGTTCGACCTGCACCTGCTGGGCAAGAAACCCCAAGTGCCCTTCACGTTTGGTATCGTATCGTTGCCCCGTGGAGCGGGGCGGAGCTAAAAAGATGCACCCTCTCTACCGCTTTGACCAGAGCGCGCCCGTTGTCGCCGATCCTGCCGCGCTCACCGACGAGCACATCGCCGCTTACCACCGCGACGGCTTCCTGGCTGTTGAGGGGGTCCTGACGCCCGCGGAGGTGGAGAGCGCCAAGGCCGCGCTGGCCGACCTGCTCTACTTCCGTGTCCCCGACGCCGAGCGGGTTGTCCAGCCCGAGCCGGCTATCAAAGACCTCTGGCCGAGCTTCTCCCCCGACCAAAAAGCCGATGCGACCCGCAAGCTCTTTCGCTTTATCGAGTTTGAGCCGCGCCTGAAGTCCCTGGCAGTGGAGCACCCCGCGATCCAGGCGCTCCTCACGCGGCTCCTGGGCGGCGAGGCTCCCGTACTGATCCAGGATATGGCGCTACTCAAGCCGCCGCACATCGGCACGGAGAAGCCCTGGCACCAGGACATGGCCTACTTCACCTGGGGGCCGCCCGAGAAAGTGATCGGAGTCTGGATCGCGCTGGATGCGGCGACCGCGGAGAACGGCTGCATGCATGTCCTGCCCGGCACCCACACCGAAGGCGCGCGCCCCCACTTCCACCTGCGGGACTGCCAGCTCGCCGATGCTGCCGTCGACGTGGAGCGCGATGTGCTCGTCCCACTTGCCCCCGGCGGTGCCCTGTTTTTCTCGTCGCTGCTCCACCACGGAACCCCGCCCAATCAATCGCCCCACCGGCGCTGGGCGCTCCAGTACCACTACCGCGCCGCGTCGGCGACCCCGGTGACCCGCGACGAGCACGCGGCGCTCTTCTTCGATGGCGACCTCTACGCGGGCTGCCTGGGTGGCTAAAGGCACAATCCTATGATCACTCTCCAGGGAAATCAGCTCTGTGCGGAGAACGCTCACTTCCGCCGGACGTGGCGCATCGCCGCCGCGGGGACGCTTCACCCAGAGTCGTTCGTGTTGCTCGAAAGCGGCTATGAGTGGCTCGCCCCCCACGCGCTCTCCACGGACGAGGCAACTGACGCTATTCTCACGCCGTGTCCGCCTCCCTCCGTGGTCGAAGCCCCCTCGGTCTGCGCGGAGCTGCGGGTCGGTGGGCAAGTCTATCGCCTGCAGGTCTTCCCAGAGGCGCGTGGCGTGCGAATCCAACAAAAAAGCCCCTCTTCCTCACGAGGAACGAGTGATCAAGGGAAGAGGGGGCAGGGGGAGATGGTATCGGGTATCGAGGCCGATCCGGTTGCCACGAGCTCTCCCCAAAGCAACTTGAATGAGACACTGGCGCTGGCACCGCTGCACCTGCGGCTGACACAGGTGACCCTGGTGGACCAGACCGACCACCACAATGAGCTGGTCTTTGAGAGCGAGTGGCTGCTTCACACGTCGGAGCGGGCGTGGGAGCTGGCGGGGTGCTTGTTCTATATCGAGGACGTGCTTACCGGCAATGGGCTGATCGTCCTCAAGGAAGCGCCCCTTCCCACGGTGCGCCCCGTCTCTGCCCCGTGGGACCTCCAGGTCGCTGCCCGCGAGCGCCATATCACTCTGGCAACCGATACCTACGCCACCACGGTGCTCGCCTACACCGGCGGAAAGCTCGGGCGGATCGCCGCGCTTCAGAGCTACCAGCGCTGCCTGCGTCCCTCTGTGCCGAGCCGCGACGGGCTCCTGGTGAGCAATACCTGGGGCGATCGGAACCGCGACGGGCGCATCAACGCTGCGTTTTTGACCCAAGAGATCGAGGCGGGCGCACGGCTCGGGGTGGACGTGATCCAGATCGACGATGGCTGGCAGGTCGGAGCGACCAGCAACTCGGTGCGGGCCAAGGAGCAGGGCGGGGTCTGGGAGGGGTTCTACGCCGCGACAGACCGTTTCTGGAGTGTCAGCCCGGAGCGCTTTCCCGACGGCCTAGAGCCGCTGGTCGCTGCCGCCAAAGAGCACGGCCTGCGCTTCGGGCTCTGGTTTGGCCCCGATTCCGCCGGTGACTTTGCCAACTGGCAGCGCGATGCGGCGACAGTCGTTCGGCTTCACCAAGAGCTGGGCATCGACTACATCAAGATCGACGGTGTCAAGCTACGCTCTGAGCTTGGGGAGACGAACCTCCATGCGTTCTTCGACCAAGTCCTCACCGAGACCGAGGGCCGCGTGGTCTTCGATCTGGATGTGACGGCGGAGGCGCGGCCGGGCTACTTGGGGATGGTGCGCGTGGGGCCGCTCTTTGTGGAGAACCGCTACACCGACTGGCGGCGCTACTGGCCCCACCAGACACTGAGAAACCTCTGGAAGCTCGCGCACCACCTCGACCCCGTGCGCCTGCGGCTGGAGTGGCTCAATCACGCGCGCAACCAAGACAAGTACGAAAACGATCCGCTTGCCCCGATCCACTACCGCCCCGACTCTCTCTTTGCCACCGTGATGCTCTCCTCGCCACTGGGCTGGTTTGAGAGCTCGCAGCTTCCAGAGAGCTACTTTGCGGAGGCCGCGCCGCTGATCGCGACATGGAAGGCCCACCGCGCGGCGCTCTTCTCGGGGACGATCTATCCGATCGGAAGCGCCCCCGATGGAGTCGCCTGGACCGGCTTTGTCTCGGTCGGCGCAAGCGGCACCTACCTGCTCGCCTTCCGGGAAGCCTCCCCCGAGGCGCAGTGGAGCTCTCCCTGGCCGTTTCCTGTTCCTGACGCGGCGGGAGCGTTTGTGCGGCTCGGCGGCGACGGCACGGCGCATCTAGACAAGGGAGAGCTCCGCGTGAATCTCCCCAACACCCATCGCTTTTTCTTTGGTTTTAAGGCAAACTAGCGCTATGTCAATGCTGCAAGACGATCTGCCGGTGACGGCACGCGAGGAGTACTTCTTCGACCTCAATGGCTTTATTATTCTGCGCAATGTCCTCACCCCCGAGCACCTTGCGGAGCTGAATGCGATCCTAGACAACATCAAGCAGCTCCAGCCGCCGCTGGCTCCGGGCGAGTGGTACGGTGGGGTACATGCCCATAGCTACGGCGGCGCAGAAGGCATCAATCTCCAGCAGATCTACGAGGCAGGCGAGCCCTTTGAGCGCCTGATCGACCACCCGGGCTGGTTTGCCAAGGTGAAGCACTTTGTCGGGGGGGAGGGGACGTTTGACTGGCACCACGGGCCGCTCTTTATCGACGAGAACTTCGCCAACCTGCGGGGGCCGGGCGAGGCGATTGGGATTCACTCGGGGGGCGTCGACGGGGTGACACGCTGCCAGTTCCGCTATCAGAACGGGCGCTTCCACTGCGGGCAGATCAATATCCTCATGGCCCTGAGCGATATCGGGCCGGGCGATGGGGCGACCATGGTGATCCCTGCCAGCCATAAGTCCAACTTCACCCACCCGGACACGCATGCCCACCAGATGAAGGGCGGCGAGGTGCGCTCCGCCGACGGCATGGAGGGCGCGATCGAGGTACACCTCAACGCCGGCGATGCGATTCTTTTTGTGGATGCCATCGCCCATGGCTCGGCCAAGCGCGTGAATCCGGGCGAGCGGCGGATCGTGGTCTACCGCTACGGGCCATCGTGGGGGAACTTCCGCCACCCGTACCAAGTCTCGCCGGAGTTTTTGGAGCGCCTGACACCCCGCCAGCGGAAAGTGGTCTGCCCGCAGCCGCCGCTCCCCCGGACTCCCAACCGGCTAGGCTAGCGCCACCTGCGCCTGCATCAGCGCCTCGACCTCCGCGATCTCGAAGGGGACATGGGCCGTCAGCACCTCGCAGCCGGTCTCGGTGATGACAATCGTGTCCTCGACTCGGATGTAGAGGGTCTCCTCGGGGACCCAGAGCATGGGGTCGATGGAGATCACCAGCCCTACCTGCATCGGGACATCGAAGTACGAGCCGACATCGTGGACCGCCATCCCGACCGGATGCGAGAGGTGCCCGCGGAACTCCAGCGCCTTACGGGCCGCCTCGGCGTAGATCGGCTTGGAGAATGTCGTCCGCTCCCAGACACCGCGCATCTCCTCGGCGGTCTCGGCGAGGATCTCGCGGGGGAGCGCGCCGGGGCGGAGGCGCTTTAAGAGGGCTTTGTGGTAGGTGACAATAAAGCCATAGAGCTCCCGCTGGTATCCCTCAAACCTGCCATTGACCGGCCACATGCGCCCGATATCGTTGGTGTAGTTGCAGACATCGGGGGCGTAGTCCATCAGCACCAAGTCGCCGTCGGTGAGGAGCGAGTCGTTCTGGTTGTAGTGGCCGTCCCAGATATTGGCCCCGCAGGCGATAATCGGGCAGTACCCCTCCCGCCGCGCGCCGCCATCGCGGTAGAGCCCATCCGCAATCGCCCCGAGCTGGTACTCGCGCATCCCCGGCCGGGTCGCCTCAATCGCTGCTTTCACGGCAAGCCCGGTGAGCTTTCCGGTGTAGCGCATCAGCTCGATCTCGTGGGGGCTCTTGATGACCCGGAGCGCATCGACGATTGGGCTCAGGTCGCGCAGCTCCGCCCGGGGGAGCACGGCGCGGAGGCGTGCTTGAAAGCGTGCGGCGCGGGAGACCTCGCCGTCCCACGGGTCCTTGGCGACTGTCTTGGCATAGAGCTGCAAGACATCGCGGCACTCCACCCGGCCCTCGGGCGGTGCAAAGGGCGTGTAGAGCATCGTGACTCCCGCCAGTCTCTCCTCGAGCGCCTCCAGCCCGTAGACCGCGTTTAGGCCCAGCGTCTCCGCCGCACTGCCGCCGGGGACAAAGAGCGCCGTGGTCTGGTCGCGGCCATCCAGCAGAAGATACGCCTGGGGAAGCTCGACCCCGCAGAGATAGAAAAACTCATTGGTCTGGCGAAAGACCTCAAAGCCACGCACCGGGCCGCCGCCCTGGAGCAGCGCACAGGCCGTGGGACCAATCGCCTCAAAGACACGGGCCCGGCGCGTGGCGAACTCCTCGGCGGGGAACCAGTGGGAAACAGCGTAAAGGGATTTCATCTAGGTATGTCCATCTGCAAGTTTGGCATCTTTTGCGATATTGACCCAGGTGTGGACATGCGGCGCGCCGCGGAAGTGCCAGACCAGAGCCGGGCCTTCGAGCCGCCAGATGTCCCAGATGCCGTCGCTCCCCAGGTCGTCTTGTTTGTAGAACGCGAGGTGGATCTTGTCCAGCCCACCATTGGCCTCAATCGCCTTCATGGCGTCGTTGGCGTCGGAGGGGCGGTAGGGGGAGAGTAGGCTCTGCATGGTCTTCTGCACGAGCTTCTTCTGATCCTTAGAGAGCTCCCCAATGGCGATTCCCGCAAACTCTCCGGTCTTGCCCTGAAGCTTGATCTGATCCTCGCTGGGCGCGCTGTCTCGGAGTGCCACCGCGCGCTGCTTACCGTCTAGGGCTTGGAACACGGCGTTGGCTTGCTGTGCCTGCTGCCAGTAGACATTACCTGGGTGGCTGGGGTCTTCGGTGTCCTTGGGGGCATGGCCGTAGAAGATCGGTCCGCCAAAGGCCGCGTTGGCGTTGGAGTGCCCATCGGCGCGTAGCGTGACATGGCGGCCGGTGAGCACCCACTCAAACTTGCCACTTTTAGGGTCCCCAAAGAGCGCGACATGGTACTGGTTCAGCCCGCCACCGTCGTGCTTCATCTGCTCTAGAACCCGCGGGTACCACTCGTCGCTGGTGACACCGCGCAGGATTCCCTCGACCATCTTTTGCTGATCGGCGGTGAAGATCTCGGCGATAGTCGGCTTGACAATGGCCCAGTTGGCTCCCACCATACTGCGCTTGGGATGCTCCCAGGGCATGCAGAGCGTCTCGCGCTGCTTGGGGGTCAGGCTCTCAAAGAGTGTCTTGACCAGGGTCTCGGCTTGGGGCGCTTTGGTAGTCTGTGCCTCGGCGGGGAGGAGCCCCACGCTCGCTCCTCCGAGGGCAATGCCCCCCACGGTTTGCAAAAACTGGCGTCGGCTCACACCATCGCGTGATAAATCACTCATTTTTGTTCCTCCCTTTGGAACCCTCACAAAGTGTCAATTCCGCAGGAGGAGCAGGTTCTCCTGCAACAATCATTCGGTTGTAATTTTTCCACCCCAGACAGCGATAGTTCTCTTGACGACGATTGTGGTTATGGGATACACTCTCGTAACCACGTATGTGGTTAACCACGGATGTCATTACGATAAGAGAACGAACTACGATGCCAAAACCCACTCTGGGAAACCTGGAGCTTGAGATCCTGCAGCACATCACCGAGCATGCCCCTGTCACGGTTGGGCAGGTCACGGAGAGCTTCGCCGTCCCACGCGGATTCACGCGCTCTACCATCAACACCAGTGTCGAGCGGCTCTTTAAGAAAGGCTACCTGACACGCACCGCGGAGCCGGAGGGCACGGTCTTTCGCTACTCCCCCGCGGTTCCTTCGGAGGAGGTGCTCAGTGGGCTGGTCGAGCGCTTTGTCGAGAACACCCTCGCGGGATCGCTCTCGCCTTTTGTGGCCTACTTTGCGCGTCGAAAACCTCTCTCCGCCGAAGAGGTAGCCCAGCTACGCTCTTTAGTGGACACTTTGGAAGCGGCAGGAGCCCAGGATGAATCTGACAAGCCTCAATGAGCTGGTCATGCCCTGGGCCGAGGGGATGTTTCGTGCCTGCTGGCAGGGAGCACTCGCCGTGGGGATGGTCTGGTGCCTCTGTCGGCTCTCTCCCTGCCTGCCTGCCGCAACCCGCGCGCTACTCTGGTGGCTTGTCTGTCTCAAGGCACTTCTTAGCCTCGTCACCACAGGCCCGCTGAAGCTGGCTGTGCTCCCTGCCGCCCCTGTGCCAAGCGCCGCGACAGCTGTCTTAACGCCGGTTGCCGTACAGGCAGTTTCGGTGAAAGCGCTTCCCCCCTTTACATCGATATCGCCGAGCAGTTCGATACGCCAGGCTCCCAGCGTGCCTCTTCCTCGCCCCTCACTGTCGAGTATATTATTCGCCCTCTGGTTGACCGGCGTGTTGGCCCTACTTGCCCTTGTTGGTCTAGAGCGGCGGGCAGTGCGGCGGCTGGCGGCTCAGGCCCGTCCCTGCGATGCGGTAACACCGCTTCGGGAGATCGCACGCGCCCTCGGGCTTGCGGCGTCGCCGCCGCTCTTAGTCTCGGAGCGGGCCAATAGCTCGCTCGTGATGGGGCTGTGGCGGCCCAAGGTGGTGCTGTGCCAAGCGGATCTGCTGCGTCTCACGCAGAGCGAGCTGGGAGCGGTTCTTGCCCACGAGCTGGCCCATATTCGCCGCAGGGATCTTCTGGCGGGCATGCTTCCCAATCTGGCGCGGCTGGTGTTCTTCTTCGACCCGTTTGTCTGGCTCGCCTGCCGTGAGTACGATCTAGCACGAGAGGCCGCCTGCGATGCCGAGGCACTGCGAGTTAGTGGCATGGCACCGGCGGACTACGGGCGCCTCTTGCTCAAGCTGAGCCTGCCCTCGCCGCCGCTCACCCCGACCGCGGGCATAGTGACTCTCGGCGTCGCATCCCCCGATAGCCTGCTTCTCCGCCGCCGCCTTGAGGGGCTCCGCCGAAGTGGGGGGCTGCCGCGCGGCGGGGCTAGCCTTGTTCTTCTCGTCACTCTGGGAGCCCTGAGCCTCCATCCCATCCGAGGGAGCGCACGGCCCGCTGCCGCGCGCCACGAAGTGCCGGTCGCAAAGCCTCTCGCTCCCCCTGCTATCGTCTCGGCTGGCCTGCCAGCCGTGACTCTCCCCAACCTGGTTTTCACGAAAGGAACTGACACAATGTTTACACGCTTCATGGAACAGAAACCGCTGACTCGTCCCATTGGGCAGAAGCCCAAGCTATCCGCTGCCCTAGCGACAGCCTCTCTCGCCCTAGTCTCCGCTCCCGCACTCCTCGCCCCGGCTCCCACGGCGGCCCAGACCCCTCCTCCCGCACCGGCGGTCCCCGCGGAGCCTGCCACATCCACGGCACCTGTCGTCCCTGTTGTCCAAGCGGGGCGCTACCAGTACACGCTACGGATGGGCAGCTCGTACTCGACACATACCCAAGAGAGGAGGGTCGCTAGCGCCCAGCGCGAGCTGGCAAAGGCGCAACCCGGAGACTGCCTCGTAGTAGATCGTGACGGCAAGCGCTACCTCATCACCGACCCTGAGACCCTGCGCAAGCTCCAAGACAACGATGCGCCGATGGAGGAGCTGGGCAAGCAAATGGAGGCCAAGGGGAAAGAGATGGAGCTAAGCAGCAAGCCCATGGAAGCGCTGGGCAAGCAGATGGAAGCCTTTGGCAAGCAAATGGAGGGAAAAGGACAGGAGCTGGAGGCGCTGGGCAAGCAGCTAGAGGGCGCGTCTGAGACAGAGCGACAGAGCATCCTCGAGAAGATGCAAGCGCGCCAGCAAGAGATGAAAGCTCCCGCTGAGGAGATGAGACAACTAGGAAAGAAAATGAGAGAGCACGGAGATAAGATGCGCGGGCCAGGCAACGAGATGCGCGAGCTGGGCCAGAAGATGCGCGTGGCAGCCAAGGAAGCCAATGAGCGCATGGTAACCCTCCTCGACACGGCATTCAAGAACAACCTCGCAGTCGAGCAGAAAGGCTCCTAGTCAACACGGTCACGGGGACGAGCACGCAGGGTTGCGCTCGTCCCTAATCGGTGTAAGAGGCGCGACTCGTCCCAAATCAGGTAGAACGTAAGGCATGAGCAAGCAAATTTCCACCCTCTATCTGACCGGTGCTAACAACCATGACTGGGAGCGGACCGGTCCGTTTCTGCGCGATGTTCTCTCGGCCTCAGGCGACTTTGCGGTCACCTACGCCGAAGACGCATCCACGGCGCTGGAGGCCGATTTGGCGCGCTTTGACCTGCTCTTTCTCGACTACAACGGCCCGCTCTGGAGCGAGGCGGCGCAGGCAAACTTTTTACAGGCCGTCAAGAGCGGCAAGGGCGTTGTGGTCTTGCACGCCGCCGACAATGCGTTTCCGGGCTGGGTGGAGTACGAAAAGCTGGTTGGCTTGATGTGGCGCGAGGGCACGGGGCATGGAAAGTTCCATGCGTTCACCGTCACGATCCAAAACGCGGAGCACCCGATCACGGCAGGCCTGACGGACTTTGTGACGGAGGATGAGCTCTACCATAGGCTCGTTCCGATGCACGGGACGCCGGTGGAGGTGCTCGCCAGCGCGTACTCGTCGCCCGAGAGCGGCGGCACGGGTGAGCTTGAGCCCATGCTCATGACCACCCACTACGGCGCGGGACGGGTGTTTCACACGGCGCTCGGGCATGTCTGGAAAGGCTCGTCGCTGGCGGCGGTTGAGAATGCGGCCTTCCAAGAGACCCTCCTGCGTGGTGCCCGCTGGGCTGCAGAGAAGCACTAGACATGGATCGTGTTGCGACTGTTACCCACCTCAAAGGCTGTGTGGCCTTCTGGGACTTTGTCAAGCGCGAACAGGGCGGGACCCAGCGCTTTGTCTCCCATGTCCACCCCTACGCCCTCGATGCGGGCAACTATATCAAGGACTACTGGGGCGAGGGGCGCGACGCTACCTACGCGGACTTCCCGCTCTTGGGGCGTGGGCCGTTTGGTGAGGCCGTGCGGATTCGCAAAGAAGACGACCCGAGCTTCCGCCCGTTTCTCTTTGTGCCCCGCGCGCGGCTCCACGACACACCGCTGGATATCAAGGGCGCGGGAAAGTCCGTCACGGTCGTGGTCTGGGCGATCCGGGAGAGCGGCAACCACGCGCTCGCCGGGATCTGGCATGAGGGCACCGATCTTAAGCAGGACACCACCACGGGGATTCAGAGAGTGGAGAAGGGGCAGCGGCAGTACGCGCTCTTTGCCGGGCTCAACAAAGAGGGCTCGGCGTGTGGGCATGTCTCGGAGAACGGGGGGAGCTCGTTTCTGTGCCGCTACGCGCTGCACAAGTGCAACTCCGCCGCCGTCTCGCCCACGGTGCCCGCCGACTCACCCGCCGACGTGCTCGACCGCTCGTGGCAGTGCTTTGCCATGACCTTCGACCACAAAAAACACGAGCTGACCGGCTGGCTCAACGGGGTCTCCGGCGAGCGCTGGCTGGAGAATCCGCAAAAAGACACCCTGCTCTCGTTTGCCGCCAATGCCTGGAAGCAGGGCCACGCGCCCGGCACCGACCCCAGCTTTCCCCCCGATCAGTACTACACGCCGCCCGAGAAGAAGCCGCGCCGTGTCACCCCGCTCGAAGGCTCCGCTGAGCTACACGAGTTCGGCTACACCCGTGTCAAAGTCACGCGGCAGACGCGCGAGCTGGCGGCGCTGCGGCTCAATCCCTGGTGGTACCCGCACGGCATCTACACGCCCAAAGACGCCACCAGCGGCGGACCGTTCACGATCGGGCGCGTCATCCACAGCTCCCGCGGTGTTGGCTTCACCGGCTGGATCGGGGGCGTCGCGGTCTTCAACCGTGCCCTCTCAGAGCGAGAGTTGCTGACCCTATCGGCGCTCCGAGCGTCTTCTTAGATAGTGTCTTGGTCAAGCATGGTTGGGGCCATCCTAATTGGGGTAAACTGTTGCTGAACTTAAACTACTCTACATCGGGGATACTCCGCTTAACGGCCGCACGACTCGGACAGACACCGTCGTCGAAGGGGAGTAAACAGTGTATAGGAAAGATTGAAAAGTATGAAAATGTTTCGAAGAATACTGCTCGTAGCGGTATCAGTACTTATAATGGGATGCGGCCCCGGCAAAATCCCTAGTGAGGCTAACCTAACTATAGACAAGAGTAGCATTACTGCTGTCATTGATGAAGGGGTATGCTCAGGATTAAAAGAGATAGGAGAGTTCACGATCACAAACAACAATCCTGGTTCATCCACTTACACTATATATAAAAGCGACAACTTCACGACTGAAAGCGATTCTATTATAGTACCAGCCAACGACATCCGCAAGGTAAAAGTGTTTTTTAATTGCAAAGACCCATTGCCCGCAACTAAACAAATTATCAAAGTCGAAATCAGTACTGTTGTTAACAGCAACCTGCGTTTTACATCCACGGATATTGCGGTGTCGGTAACTGCCGGTCCTAGCGCGGTTGCGATTAGCTTGGATAAAACGAGGATTGATGCTCTCTTCGTCGATGCTGCCTGCCCACAGACGATGGGGACATTTACCATTACAAATAACAACAAAGGGAGTGTCAAATACACACTGGCACCAAGCACCAACTTCACGGTCAGTACGTCCAGCTTTACTCTGGCTCAGGGGGCTACGAAGACCATCACGGTTCAGTACGACTGTGTCGTTGAGCCGCCGCTCAAACAGAGTATCGGAATCACCGCGACGGCACCGAGTGGCAGCACCACTCTGAAGGGAACCGCAACCGCCTCCGTGGAAGTCGATCTGAAGTCGGATCTGCTGTAGCGTCGGCTTCACCGGCTGGATTGGGGGAGTGGCGGTTTTTAATCGCGCGCTGAGCGAAAAAGAGCTGCTTGTCTTGTCGGCACTACGAGTAGTGTCCTAGCAGTCCTGTTCGCTGGACTTGTCGAGGCGGGGGATGCTCTACCCACTCACGCCCGTGAGGAGCTTTTCACACTAGCTACCCGGTGCGCTTCGGGTAAAATCCGCCCCGAGCCACTATCGTAAGGAACGGAGCGACGATGAACTACACACAGCAACTCTCACGGATAGAGCGGGCGATTGCCGGGCTTCACAAACAGTACGACCCGACCGAGCGCATGCTCAAGGTACCGTTTTCCTCGCCGGGCTACCACACCACGCTCAAGGGCGGGATGGTCCACCCCAACAAGCAGTCCCTGGAGTACGCCCTGGCGCTACTGGACACGGAGAAGCCCGAGTGGATCGAGCGCGGAAAGGCGATCCTGGAGCGCGTGGTCGGGCTTCAGGATACCAACCCGGCCAGCAAGACCTTCGGGATCTGGTCGTGGTTTCTGGAAGAGCCGCTCTCGCAGATGAGCCCGCCGGACTACAACTGGGCCGACTTCTGCGGTGTCTCGCTCCTGCAGGTCGTGCGGGTACACCGGGAGAAGCTCAGCCCGGAGCTGCGACGCGCGGTCGAGGCGGCGATCCTCAACGCCTGCCGCTCCATTGTCAAGCGCAACGTCTCCCCTAGCTACACCAATATCGCTGTCATGGATGCCTATGTCACCCTCATGACCGGAGAGCTGCTCCAGCGCCCCGAGCTCCTGAGCGATGGCCTGGCGCGGCTGGGACGCTTTGCCAAGTACACCCAGGACAACGGGGCCTTTGAGGAGTACAACAGCCCCACCTACACGATCGTGGCGCTATCCGAGCTCTCCCGGGTGGCAGGCCATATAAAAGATCCCCGTGCGCTTGCCCTGGTGCAGCCGCTCGTCTACAAAGCCTGGGAAGAGTTCGCGGGCCACTTCCACGCCCCGACCCGACAGTGGGCCGGGCCGCACAGCCGCGCCTACGCCTCGCTCTTGAGCAACCAAGCACTCAGTGTCATCCAGCGCGGCACGCAGAACCGGGTGAGCTTCGGGGTGGAGTACTTCGACCGTGAGGAGCCACATGTCCCGCTGGTCTGTCCGCGTGCCCTGGAGCCGCTCTTTGGCCCGCTCAGCCAGCCGCGGACGGTCACCGAGACCTTTATCAAGCGGGTGAACCGGGTCGGGACCACCTACCTGCACCCCGACTACGCGCTCGGGACGGTCAACCAGGAAGATCTCTGGAACCAGCGCCGCGCCCTCTTGCTGTACTTCGGGGACGCCAAGACACCCGGCTACGCCCACCTGCGCTTTTTAAAGAACGGCTATGATTTCTCGTCGGCGATCTTGACAACGAAGCAGCGCGAGGGGCTCGTGGTTGGCGCGGTGACGTTTATCACCAACGGCGGCGACACCCATATCTCGCTGGATAAAGTTAAGAACGCCACGATCAAGGCCAAGGACCTGCGCCTGCGCCTAGAGCTAGGAGGACCCGCCGCGAAGGCAGTGACGATCGCTCAGACGATAGGGAAAAATGCTGCCACCCTCACGCTCCCTACCTTTCAGCTACGCTTTATCACGGCGATGGCCCAGTTTGGCGAGTTCGAGGGCAAGCTCGTGATTGGCGGTGACGACACGCGGAAGTGGGTGGATATCGTCCTCTACGAGGGTGACGAGAGAGAGTTCAACCTCGCTGCTCTGGACCAGGCACTGCTCGCGTTTACGCTACGGGTGGGAACGCAGGGCTCGTTCCAGGGCCAAGGCAGTGCGGGCTCCTACACGCTCTCGTCGCAGGGGCTCAGTATCACCGTTCCCACCAAGCCTGGGCCGCGCAAGTGACCCCGGAGCGCCTCCGGGAGCGGGTGCCGCTCTTTGCCGAGGCGCGTGCGCTGGAGCTGATGCCGCTGGCCGATGGGGTGAGCCACAACAACACCAACTACAAGGTGTGGGCCGACGGCACCGCGTACTTTCTGCGGGTTCCGGGGACGGCGGCGCCGTTTCTGGGGGTGCAGCGCGACGAAGAGCTCGCGGCGCTGCGGGCGGCGGGGGCGCAGGGTCTCGCCCCCGAAGTACTCTTTGCTGCGCCCGATGGCCTGCTCGTCTTGCCGTTTCTCGCCGGCGGGCACTGGACCCCCGCCGAGGCCGCGCGCCCGGAGAATATCGTCCGCCTCGCCCAGACCCTGCGCCGCCTCCACGACATCCGCGAGGTCGCGGCGCACTGCTCGGTCTACGAGCGGATCGAGCGGCTGATCGCCAGCGCGACCCAGCTCGGCCAGGCCCTCCCCGACAACCTCCCCGCGCTCCTCGCCTGGATGGCCACGCTCCGCCAGCAGCGCGCCACCGACCCCCGCGCGAGCGTCGGGCTCTGTCACGGCGACTTCTGGCTGCACAACTTCCTCGACGATGGCAAGCAGCTCTGGCTGATCGACTGGGAGTTTGCGGGACGCGGCGATGGGCTGGTGGACTTGGCCAAGATCACGATTGGCGGGAGCAGCTACACCCCCGCGCACCAGCAAGCACTCTTGCACGCCTACGGCTACACCGAGCCGGGCGACCTGACGCTCTTGGACGAGCAGAAAACCCTCCTCCTGCTTTTTCAGGCGGTCTGGGCGCTGGTGCTCCACGGCCTGCGCGGCCCCGAGAGCGCGTTTGACTACCTCGCCCACTCCCAGCAGACCTTCCGCCAGATTAACCGTGCGCTCAGCCTCTAAGATAGCCCTGGGTGGGGAGGAGCCCGTGCGCCTTCAGGAGCGCGATCCCCTCGACAATAAAGCTCTGCGGCAGGCGCGCACCGCCGTAGAGCAGGGGCGGCTCAACTTTTAGCGCGTCATCCCCGTAGGCGCGGCAGTGGTCGAGGACTTTGTTGGCGTTGGCGAAGGCATTGCCATGGGGAAACTCCGCGACCAGCGCAAAGGCGGCGCTAACCACGGTCTCTAGTGTCTGGGAGAGCGCCTCGGCGGCGGCTTGCTCACCGCTATCGAGCAGGCGCAGGAGCTCGGCGAGCTCGGGGGCGAAGACATTGGCGGTGCTTAGAAGAAAGCCGTCGTAGGGGCCGCCGCCCGTGCGGGGCCAGGGGACGTAGCCGCCTTTTTCCGCGCCGCGCACCAGGAATACCCCACCAAAGTCCAGGCCACTCTGGGCCACACGGTCTGCGCCGCTGGTGTCCTTGAAGAGGATGACATTGGCAAACTCCGCCGTGAGCGCCGCGACTGTCTCCGGCGCGAGCTCGTTCTGTGTCACTTGTGGGAGCTGGTAGAGCGCGGTCGGCCAGCCACGGGCGAGCACCTGCGCCAGGCCCGCACGAAGCGCCTCCTGCGAGAGCTCGCTGCCCTTAGGCGGGCAGATCGTCACCCCAGCCACAGCGGGATGCGTCCGCAGCGGCTCCAAAGATTCTAAGCAGGCGAGCAGCTCCTCCACGGAGGTCTTGAGCACGCCGATCAGCACGCGAATGCCTGCCACGGCGGCGGCGTCCAAGACAATGCCTAGGAGCCGGTGAATATCATCGTCACCCATCTCCCAGCCCTCGCCGGTGGAGCCGGGGACCAGGATGCCCTTCACCTGCGGCGCGAGCGCGGTCAGGTGCGCCTGGATGCGGGTAGGATCGGGCATGTGCGCGGCCTGAAAGTGCGTCAGGGTGGGGCACCAGAGGCGTGGGATACCACCGGGGAAGAGCGCTGCCTGGAGCGCCTGGCGCTGAGAGTTAATAGTACTCATTCTTTGGTACTGACCTTCAGCGCACGGAGCGTCCCGGCAAAGCGTGGCAGGCTGGCATACGCCGAATCGACCGGGTTGGCGCTATCGAACCCCACGCAGAACGGCTCCTGCGGCTGGCGGCTGAGCGGCCCGCTGAGCTTGTGGGTAGCGACGACCTCCCCATTCACCTTCAGGCTCAGCGCACCGTCGGCGGCGATTCTGGCTTCGAGCACGGCGTTCTCTGCGAGGGGGCGGGGTGAGGTGAGGCGCACGAGCTCTCCGCCCGACGGATGGACCGCAAAGACCGCGTGGCCGTCCTTGAGGTAGAGCGCGTAGCCCGTACTCGTCCCCCCGTGGGCAACCAAGACGCCACTCGTGGGCTTGCCCTCCAGCGTGCAGGAGATCGTCAGCGGGCGATTGACAACCTGCGGAGCTTGTGCACCGCTGAGCGTGTCACCTACCTTGAGGGAGTCCAGCGTGGCGGGCTTTGTGGACGTGGCTTGGGCGCTTTCTTCAAACGGGTAGAGGGTGACGGGGTTCTTGACCTCGCCTGCGGGGCGGCGGCCGGGGCCGGGGACGGTCTCACCCAGCTCGGCGCGCATTGCCACCGCAAGGGCTTTCAGGCGAGTGACAATCTCCGGGTGCGCGGCGGCCACATCGGTGCGCTCCCCGATCTCGGTGTCGAGGTTGTAGAGGCGGGGAGACTCCAGCGAGGCAGCGACGGTTGCGCCCGCCTTGCCCATTCCCTCGCTCTGGGGCGCGATGGCGAGCTTCCAGGGGCCGGAGCGGACGGCTTGAAGCTGGTAGCCATTGAAGTAGTAGCGGGCCTCGTGCGGCGACTGTTTTGTCTTCCCCAGCAGGAGCGGCGCGATATCCTTGCCGTCGATCTTGCGATCGGTGGGGACAGTGCCCCCGGCGAGCTGGACAAAGGTCGGGAGAAAGTCGATTGTCCCTGCCACGGCATCGCTGGTGCTGCCGGGGGCGATCTTTCCAGGCCACGCGACGAGGGTCGGCTCGCGGACCCCGCCCTCCCAGGTGCTGCCCTTGCCGCCGCGTAGCGGGCCGGCCTCGCCGCTGTCCTTGCCCTGGGTCAGCCAGGGGCCATTGTCCGACGTAAAGATAACAAGCGTGTTCTTATCCAGCCCGAGCTTCGCCAGGGTCTCCCGCACCCGCCCGACACTCCAGTCCACCTCCTCCACCCAGTCCCCGACACGGCCGTTGGCGGACTTGCCGCGGAACTGTGCGCCCGGATGGATCGGCGTATGGATCGCGGTGTGGGGCAAGTAGAGAAAGAACGGCTTTTTTTGATTGTCCGTGATGAACTTAATGGCCTCGTCGGTGTAGCGCTCCGTGAGGCGGCTCTGCTCCTCGCCCGTGAGTAGCTCGATCACTTTATCGTCGCGCAGGAGTGGCACGACGGGTTGTGTGCCGCCCTTGGCCTTCTTGAGCATGTCGTTGGAGTAGGGAAAGCCAAAGTAGTGGTCGAAGCCATGGCGCGTGGGCAGGAACTCCGGCTGGTCCCCGAGGTGCCACTTGCCGATACACATAGTCGCGTAGCCCTGGTCTTTGAGTAGCTCCGCCACCGTGTGCTCGTCTTTGTTGAGCCCGTTTTTCTCGCCGGGAAAGAACACGCCGGGAATCGAGACCCGCGCCCCGTAGCAGCCCGTGAGCACCTGCGCCCGCGAGACCGAGCAGACCGGTGCGGCATAGAACGAGGTTAGCTTCATGCCCTCGCGTGCCATCTTATCCAAGTTCGGCGTGCGGTTCTTGGTCGAGCCAAACGGCCCGATATCCCCGTAGCCCATGTCGTCGATAAAGATCAGGACGATATTGGGTTTTTGTGTGGCCCCCACCTGCCCCCTGGCCCCCACCGAGTGGGGGGAGAGAAAGGAGGGGGCGGCGAGCAGGAGCGCGGCACTGGCGAGAGAAAGAAGCGTTTTCATACGATTAACCTCGGCCCACGAGGGGCATCTTGGTGGCCATGACGGTCATAAACAGGACATTTGCGTCCAGCGGGAGGCTGGCCATGTGGAGCACGGACTGCGCGACATGCTCCACATCCATCACCGGCTCGACCGCCAGGGTGCCGTCGGCCTGTGGGACTCCCTGCTGCATCTTCTGCGTGTTGTCGGTGAGGGCGTTGCCGATATCGATCTGGCCGCAGGCGATATTGTAGGCGCGGCCATCCAGCGCCGTGGACTTGGTCAGCCCGGAGATCGCGTGCTTGGTGGCGGTGTACGATGCCGAGTAGGGGCGGGGCACCTGTGCCGAGACCGAGCCGTTGTTGATGATGCGCCCGCCCATCGGGTCCTGGCTCTTCATCAGCTTGAACGCCTCTTGCGTGCACAGAAAGGTCGCGGTGAGGTTTGTCTCCACCACGGCCTGCCAGTCGTCGAGGCTCAGCGTGTCGATGGGGCCATTGCGGACGATCCCGGCGTTGTTGAAGAGCACATCGAGCCGCCCAAACGCCGCCTTGGTCTGGGCAAAGAGCGCCCGAATCGCCTCGGGGTCGCGCACATCGGTGGGGACCGCCAGCGCCCGCTCGCCCGCCTCGCCCGCCAGAGCGACGGTCTGCTCCAGCGCATCGGCGCGGCGGCCGGCCAGCGCGACGGAGTACCCGGCGTGGAGGAGCGCTAGGGTGACGGCGCGGCCCACGCCGCTCCCTGCTCCCGTGACAAGGGCGATCTTACTCATGAGTGATTTTCTTCTTTCTGCTCGGGCCAAGTGAGCGCAAAGAGCGCTGCGAGGAGCGGCAGGACACCCGCCACGAGGATCATCGGGGCGAACTTGCCCATCGCATTGGTGTGCGTGTCGGCGTAGCGGCCCACGAGCGGGTGGAGCAGGGAGTTGATGAGCCACGACGAAGCACCGACGGCTCCGAGGCACTTCGCGGTGTGCTGTGGCGAGACATCTTGCATCAGGGCATAGAGGATCGCAAAGACCCCCATGAGCCCGGCCCCGACCAGGCAGTAGAGCGGCACCATGATCTCGCGGCCGGGGAGGAAAATAAGTGGGGTTGCGAGCAGGCACAGCCCCGATGCAAAGAGCAGAATTTTCTGGCGGGCACGCTCGATCGAGCACGTGGGGGAGACCAGCTTGCGTGTGAGAAAACCGATCCCAATGCTCCCCACATCGGCCGTCAGGTAGAACGCGATCAGGAGATACTGGAGCTGCTTGTCGGTGAACTTGAGGTCGATTACCAGGTGGCGTGGGAGCCAGACGCGATAAAAATGCCAGCTCATGTTCACCGCCACTCCTAGCGCCAGCACGATCCAGAACCTGCGCTGGGTAAAGAGCGAGACAAACGGCACCGTGACTGCCTCGGTAGCCTTAGCCGGAGTGTGTGCGATCTCGCGGGCCCGCTCGCCGCGGGTGACAAGTAGCCACGCGACCACCCAGACCAGCCCGATCGCGCCGACAATCATAAACATCCTGCGCCAGCCCTCGCCATTGTCTTTGACCAGCGCAAGCACCAGAAGCGGGGTGACTACCGCCCCGACTGTCATGCCGCTATTGAAGATACTGTTGGCCAGTGCCCGAGACTCGCGCGGAATGATCCGTCCGATAATCCCCACGGCAACCGGCCAGTTGAAGGCCTCGCCGCCGCCCAGAACAATCCGGCAGACCTGGAGCTGGAAGAGGGTCTCCACAAAGCCGGTCGCAAAGCCCGCCGCAGACCAGACCAGTAGCGCGATAGGGTAGAGCCAGCGTAGGTTCACCCGGTCGGCGAGGAAGCCGGCCAGGAGCAGAAAGACCGCGTAGGAGTAGCCAAACGCCGCCTCCAGCTTGCCGTAGCCCTCCTCCCCGAGCTGAAACTCCGCCTTGATATAGGTCGAGATAGACCCCAGGGTCTGGCGGTCCATGTAGTTGATCATGGTCGCAAAAAGCATCATCGCGACGACATGCCACTTCCATTGAGGAATCGTGGATTTCGGTGAGTCGGTCATTGAGCTCAAGGGCTTTGGCTTTCTTTGCGCTTCACGGGTAGGGCGGAAGCGCCTTTAGTTTCGCCGAGAGCTCGGCAACCACCTTCGGGTGCTGTGTGGCGACATTGTGATTCTCTTCCGGGTCGCTGTTGTGATCGTAGAGCTCGTTCGTCCCATCGCTCCACTGCGTGAAGCGCCAGCGCTCGGTGCGGACACTCTGGCCGTAGCGACTCTGTCCCCGAGTCACCAGCGTAAAGGCGGCGTCTTTGAAGGGGCGCTTGGGATCGCGCAGCACGGGGCGCAGGCTCTTGCCCGCAAGGCCCGTCGGCACACTTAGCCCACACGACTCCGCGACGGTGGGGAAGAGATCGACAAACTCCACCAGAGAGCGGCTGGTCTTTCCCCCTTTGATTCCGGGGGCGGCGATAATCAGGGGAGCGCGGCAGCTTCGCTCAAAGAGGGTGTTCTTGTTCCACCACTGACGCTCGCCGGTGTGGTAGCCGTGATCCCCGATAAAGACCACCACGGTCTTGTCCCAGAGCTTGCCTCTATCGAGTGCATCGAGTACCCGCCCGAGCTGGGCGTCCATGTAGCTGGCCGTGGCGCAGTAGGCACGTAGAAACTCCAGGCGCTCTTTGTCGGTGAACTTGTCGAAGGCCTGCTGGTAGCCCCCGGCAAGCGCCAGCGGCGGCGCAGCGGTCATGTCCACCGGGTCTTTCCAGAGCGTGAGCGCCTCCGGGGGATAGAGCTCGAAGTACTTCTTGGGTGCGATAAACGGATCGTGTGGCTTGAGGAACCCACAGCCGATAAACCAAGGGTTGCTCCCCTGCTGCTCGATAAGCTTCACCACTGCCGCGGCCGTCTGACCATCGGGCTGGTCGTCGTCACCGCCCTCCGCCATTCCCCACTGGCACCAGGGAAGTGTACCCCCCGTGAGGTTGCGGCCCTCGTTTTTCTGACCCAGCTTGGTCGGAGAGAACGCGGTGGCTGCGTGCCAGGACTGGGGTAGGTCCATCCAGAGGGCCTTCTCCGCCTCGCTGGCGCCGCTCAGGTGGTAGAGCTTCCCAAAAGCTTCGGCGTGCCAGCCGTTCTCCTTAAAGTACTGCGGCAGGGTCAGCACCGCGGGGAGCTGAGAGCGCAGGCGTGTCGTGTTGTTGACGATCTTCGTCTGCTCGGGGCGCAGCCCGGTGAGCAGCGAGCTGCGGCTGGGGTTGCAGACCGGGTACTGCACATAGGCTCGCTCAAAACGCACGCCATGAGCCGCCAAGCGCGCCAGGTTCGGTAGCTTGACTCTCGCGTGCGTGAAGACCCCGCCTTCGTCCCGAAAGTCATCCGCGACAATAAAGAGCACATTGGGCTTGGCGGTTGGCTTTTGCTGTGCGCTTGCGGGCAACACTGCCTGGAAAGTCAGCAGAGAGGCAACGAGAGTGCAAGGAAGATACTTCATGTCTTTTTCTTTTTTATCGAGCGATTGTTCTCTTCGCGCATGTTGCTGGAGCCATCCGTGAACTTTAAAGTGACATCGACAAGCTGGTTGTCTTGGAGGAGGCAGTCCAGACCTTGCTGGAAGAGAAGCTCACCCGTCTCCTGGTTGCTGATCCAGTTGTTCTTGAGGACGATATTGCGGGGGCGGGGGCCGTTGGAGCCCGCGTGGAACCAGAAGCGGAAGTCTTCGAAGTGGTTGTTCTCAAAGGTCACATCGGCGCAGCGGAAGCGGGTGCTGGAGCTATCCGTGCCAATGTCGGAGGTGCTACAGCGGCGGATCACCGAGCCACGGTTGAGGCTCTCCTCGTGGAGCACGATATCGCCCGCAGCGGCGGCAGTGGGCAGCGACTCAAGAGTGACGCGAAAGGTCTGGCCGGTGCTCGTGGCATCCACCGCAACCACGCGCGCCATCCCGCGCAGGTTCTGCTGGTTGGGGGACCAGACACTGGCCCAGTCACCCTTGCGCCAGAGAAACGGCTCCTTACTCTCAAAGGTCGGGGTGAGCGTGAGTGTCGTGCCCGCCACCTCCACCAGCTTCTGCGCCCGCGAGTAGATCGCAAAGCTATCGTCGTAGGTGGCCGCGCCGTCCCAGTCGCTGTCCTCAATCAGCACTCCCCAGCGGCTATTTTTGATGTGCAGGCCATCGCGCCAGGAGACAAAGAGCTCGGTCTCGGGGTGGGCCATCTTCAGGTCCATGTTGCGCAGGGTGATGGGGCCGGTATTGTGGGTGATCAGCGACCAGAAGTGCGGCGAGCTCTCGTACCGAAGGTTGCTGAAGAGCACGCGGGCGCTGCGGGTGATGAGGTTCACCCTGCCTCGGTGGGCGTACTTCACGTGTGGCACCACGAACTCAGTCGCCCCTTGCTCGGCGGCGCGGCGCATGCGTGGCTTCATGACCGCATCGGGGGTGGCGCTGTTCAGGGCGCTCGGGCGGATATGGAGGCGCACCCGGCGCTCGCTGTCGAGGCGGGTGACCTCTTCGATATAGAGGTTGTCGCCCCGCCCGGTTCGCGCTCCAGGAGAGTCCGGGAAGAAGGAGCGCCCGAAGAACGCGGCCCGAAACTCGTTTTTCCCGACCTCTGGCACCGGGTAGCGCTCCGGCACCTCCAGGTCGATCGTCATCGCCTCCACATCGACCTTGCGGATCGTCCCCTGGTAGTAGGGCTTGGGATCGTAGTCGATCTGAAAGCCATCGAGCTGGACATTCTCCGCGTCGTCGAGCTGCGCGAAGCTATCCGGGGGATGGAGCACGACCCGAGCCCCGCCGCCCTCGATCTTGAGGTTCTTTGCTCCCTTGAGCGCGAAGAGGGCCTCCTCGGTGAAGTCGCGCAGGCCGACCGCGCGGTAGGTCTTGGAGCCATCGAAGCGCAGGATCGCGCTATCGGCCTGGCGCGTAGCGGCGACCGCTCTTTGGATCGCGGCGAAGTCATCGGTGACACCATCGCCCACGGCCCCGAAGTCGCGCACCTGGAAGACCTTGGCACCGGGGAAGGTCGGGGTACAGAGTGCGAGCTGGAAGCCGAGGCGGTAGCGGGCATTTTTCGGGGTCGCAGTAACACGGATCTCGTCACCGGCGGCGAGCCCTTCGAGCCGTGTCTCCAGCCGCGTCGGTGCCAGGCCAGGGCGCACTTTCACCGTCCGGAGCGCTCTCTTGCCGACCCGGATCGTCACCTCAACCTCCTCACCCGAGAGTGTCTCCACCCATGCCATCCCGAGCTGGTAGTCGCCCGCCTCCGCGACCCGGTGGGTCCATGTCTGGGGTTGTGTCGTGCTAGTTTGATCGACCATGTAGACAAAAGTCTTACTGGCGGGGGAGGGCATGACCTTGGTCGGGGTGCCTTGGACAAAGGGCAGCAGGCTTGCCAGCAGGAGGGCGGTCTTCATGGCGATTTGACAGCGAGGAGCTTCTTCATCGCCTCGCCCATGGCCTCCCCGATGAGATAGTAGGTCTCGGCGTTGGTGTTCCAGTGGTAGCCCTGGCCCGTGGGAGAGAGCTCCTGCGGTCGCCAGAAGTTTCGGGTGCTCACAAAGGCGACCGTGCCCTTGAGCTCCGGGCGGGCGGCGGCGGCGGCCTGGGCCTTCATCAGCGAGAGGGCGCGCGGGTGAGTCTCGGTGGGGCCGTTCATCCCGGTCTCGGCGATCACAAACGGGAGGTTCGGGGCATTGAGGTCTCTTCGCATGTCTTTAATGAAAGTGACCATGTTGCTCTCGTACTCGGCGTTGAAGGTATTGCTGATGCGGTCGTTCCAGCCCTGGTGCCAGCCAAAGCCCGCCAAGACATAGCGCCCATCGCTGCCGGGGACAAGCTCCTTGAGCCGCGCCAGAGCCGCCTTGGTGAGCGCGACCGTCTCCCGGTAGTACTTGCCGAGGCTCTCGGGGTTCTTCGCCAGCTCCGCATCGCCCTTCTCGCCCAGGGAGTAGGGGAGCTTGCCGGCGCTGGGCGGACGAAAGTCCACGGCGAGGCTCTTGCCGCCCCAGGCGCACTTAATGAGCAGCACGGGTTCATCGAGCGCCTCGCCCAGCACCCACCCAAAGCCCAGCTCCGGGCCGATCTTCTCGGGAGTCGCGCCGTAGCCCACGGTGAGCGGCCCCTTGCGCTCCAGATACGAGATCCAGACATCGTCGCGCTTCTTCCACTGCCCTGTGCGCTCTTGCAGCGGCGCGAAGTGCTTGACCGTGGCGGGGTCTTTCGCCAGAAACTCCAGGGAGCCCTTGCCACCGTTGCGCTTGGGGTCGGCCGCGATAAAGCCCTGGCCCTCCATATTGGACTGTCCCGCGAGGATAAATACCTGCACGGGCTTGGTTTGTCGTTTTATCATAGCGTTTCACCGAAGCGCCAGCCCTCGCGGGCAGGCTCTTTCACAAAGGCATTGAGCTCCGGGCGGTTGGTGATGCGCCCGGCCTTGGCGTCCCACTCGATCCGGGTGTTGAAGCGCTGGGCGAGGACTCCCAGCAGGATGATCTCGGTGAGGTTGGCCGAGACCTTGAAGTTGGAGCCGGGCTCGGGCCCCTCGCCCTTGATCGCCCGGAGCCACTCGCGGAACGAGCCACCTTGGACGCGGGGGATGGTCTTGGGGGGCGGGCTTGCTTTCCACTTCTGCTTGACCTCGTCGGGAAAGAAGACCGGCTGCCCCGCGTGGGTCCCACAGCCGAGCAAGCCCTTGGAGCCAAACAGCCAGCAAGCGCGGCCCAGCAGCGCATCGCGCTCCACCCCGAAGGTGTTGACCTGCACGGCCTTGGTCCAGTCCTGGGGGCCATCGAACCAGTCTAGAATTACCGGCCCGCGTGCTCCCTTGGCGGGGAAGTGGAAGCGGATGTGGCTGGCCTTGGGGATCACGCCCTCCAGGGATTTCTCGCGCTGGAGGCACTCCACGACCGTCGGGGGATCGAGGTCGAGCGCCCAGACGGGGGTATCGAGCGTGTGGCAGCCGAAGTCGCCGAGCATGCCGCTGCCAAAGTCGTAGAAGGCGCGCCACTTGAGCGGCAGGTAGTCGCGGTAGAACTCCCGTTTCGCCGCCGGGCCCAGCCAGAGGTCCCAGGAGAGGCCGTCGGGGATCGCCGACGGCGGCGGTGGCATGGTCGCGGGGTTGCCAAAGTGCTGCCCGCCCAGCTCCGGCCCACTGTTGCAGCAGACCACCTGCGAGACACTCCCGATCACCCCCGCCCGCACCGCCTCCACCGAGTTGCGAATGCCATCGTCGGCGTGCCCCTGGTTGCCCATCTGCGTCACAACCTTGTAGCGCTCTTTGGACTTAGCCAGCGTCCGGCACTGCCAGATATTGTGGGTGAGCGGCTTCTGCGTGTAGACATGAATCCCACGCTCCATCGCCAGCTGCGTGGCGGCAAAGTGCGTGTGATCGGGAGTCGAGACCACGACCGCATCGAGCTCCTTGTGCATCTTGTCCAGCATCACCCGGAAGTCCTCGAAGAAGGGCTGGTTGGTCCGCCAGGCCTTCATGTTCTCGGCGCACTGGTTGTGGTCCACATCGCAGAAGGCGACCAGGTTTTCCTCGGAGCAGCCGAGCTTGTAGGGCTGCTGGGCGATCCACCCGCCAGCGCCGATAAAGCCGATATTGAGCTTGCCATTGGCGGACTTGCCCGGCTTGCCGATCGTAAAAGGAGCGGAGTTTTGCGGTTTCATAGGTTGCTTCTCTGCATCATTCCTTAGCCCCGCGCCCTTTTCCTGCGAGGGCCTTCTCCAGCAGCGGCTTCAGGCGCTCGGCGTAGACCGCGTAGCCCTCGGGCGTGAGGTGGATGTTGTCGGGGGTGAAGAGCCCGGGCTTGAGGGTGCCGCTGGCGCTGGTAAAGTCGCTCCAGAGGTCTAGCACGTGGACCTTGGGATCGCTCTCCAGCTTGAGGGGATCGAGCGCAGCATTGGTCTTCTTGATGTCCTCGTAGAACGCATTGCCGGGCGCGTGGGCGGGGAGGATCTTGGCGACAATTACCTCGGCCTTGGGGAACTTTGCGCGCAGGTTCTCGACGCACGCCTTGACCCCCTTGGCGGCGGCCTCGACACCGGTCTCGGGGGTGAAGAACATGTTGTTGTTGCCGATCATCAGCACGATCAGGCGTGGCTGGAGCCCTTCGACACCGCCGTGGTCCAAGCGCCAGAGGACATTCTGGGTCTTGTCGCCGCCGATTCCGATATTGACGGTCTTATAGCTCCCGAAGTGCCTCGCCCAGGACGTGCCCCACTGCTGGGTGAGGCTATCGCCCACCAGCAAGACATCCACGGGGCCTTGATTGGCCTTCACATAGTCCACGAGCTTGGCGTGGGTATCGAGCCAGCTGGTCCCGCCCCAGAACCCCGCCGACGGTGTGGAGGGCCAGAGCGCAGGCAGGTGCTTTTTCTCGTCGGCTCCGGGCCGGCGCTCGTACTCGGGCTTGAGGACATAGGCGCGCTCCGCCTCGGTCAGCGGCCAGCCCGTTTTCTGGGGCTCGTCGGCGCGCACCAGGGAGCCGCAGAGCAGCGTGAGGCAGGCAAGCGCCTGAGACCGGGTCATCGGGGGGCCTCCTGTCGGACGGCGATGGGGACGTAGCCGCGCTCCAGGCCGCGCGGGGGCTTGACCAGTAGCGCAGGATCGAGTGTCGCGAGGGTGCCCGTGCTGGGCGGCGGCAGGTACTCTTTCTTCTCCGTCCAAGCCGCGTGGATCTTCTCAACCACGGCCTGCAAGCGCTGCTTCTCCGCCTCGCTTAGATCGGCGTCCTGGAGCGACGGCTGGTCGATAAAGCGGTACCAGTAGTAGGTCACGACACTCCCATCGGCGAGCTTGGCTTCAAACGGGCCGGCCTTCGCGCCGGGCCTCTTCCAGACACTCTCGCTGCTCTCCGGCGACGAGTAGACCTGGCCGGTGCGGGCGGGCTCGAACTGCGCGGTCTTGAGCCCGGTCTGGTCGGGGACAAGCGAGACCGTGATGGCGGTGAGGGTCTTGCCCTCTTTTTTTGTGTACTCGGGGAAGGAGCCGCGCCGCATGGTCTTGGTCCACGGCTCCAATACGGACTCGTTCCACTGGAGGCCAAAGGTGCTCTGGTCAAACGCCTTGGTCTCCACCCAACCCTCGACCCCCTTCATCGGGAGCTTCTCACTACCCTGGCGAACCACCAAAGGCCGCGCTTTGCACGGAGGCGTGTTGGACGCCTTGTCGTCGAAGCGGCTTGGAGCTTTCCCGTCTCCTGCGAGCCAGCGCTCCACTTGATGATAGAGGGCGTCTTTGGAGTAGTGGGTCAGGTTGTGCAGCAGAACTGTCCGCCCCTGCTTGTCCACGGGAAACTGCAGGCGCGGGATCTTGTTGTAGACCGCCCCCCCAACCTCGGCGCTCTGAAACCGAGGGACGGTGTTGATCTCGATCGCGCCGCCGGTCACCAGGCCGGGCCGGGCATCGAGGCCGCGTGTCACCGCGGGTGCGTGGCGGCGGGAGATACGGCTCCAGGTCACGGGAGTGTAGAAGGCAACCGGCCCCTTGAAGTTGGTCGCATTGAGAAAGAGCGTCCAGCACTGGTTGCCCGTGGGAATCGGAAGCCCCGCGGTCTGGGACTTGGCCTGGGTCAGCGGCAGGGCCATCCAGGCGTAGCCGAGTAGCTCGCCGCAGGTGCCGTCCTGGAAGGTCATGCCATCGGGCGGGACCAGAATCCGCGGGCTGAGCTGCGCGATCCCCAGCTCGTCGGGCTTGAGCGCGTTGAGCTTCCCAAACCCCCAGCCTGGCGATGCGATCTCGTGGTTGTAGCCATTGGCGGTGCCGTTCATGCGAAACTTGGCGGTGGGGGAGCCAAAGCGCGTGCTGGCCCAGAAGCCCAGGCCGCCCTCGATCGTCTGAAACACATCGCGGTAGCTGGGGCCGCGCTCGGGCCAGTTGTCCCGCGCGACCGTGCCCGTGGGCAGGAGCGGCTCGTTGATCTTGCGGTTCTCGGGGACGATCCAAATCGACGCCAGCCCGATCTGGAAGTCCCGCAGAGGCCTCTCGACCAGCGGCCAGGCATTGGCGTAGAGGCTGACACCGTAGCCAAACTCCTCGGGCGGCGCGGGGACATCCATGCTGATATAGCCGCCCAGCCCCTCCCATACCCGCTGTAGTTTCTGTTGCATCTTGATCTCTTACTTCTTTCCCTGCGCCAGGAACTCGTCCCGCGTGAGGATACCATCGTGGTTGGTGTCGAGCTTGGCGAAGCGTGCCTTGGCGGCGGCGGGGTCGGTCTTGTTGCTCAAAAACTGCTCCAGAGTGAGCTTGCCCGTCTTCTTAGTATCGAGCTTATCGAAGCGCCCTTCCAGCACCTTGTCGGTGACCGTCGCCACCGCGTCTTCTTTCTTCTTGGCCTTGCTGGCGTGGCGGCCCGTGCCATCGCCTTGGTCGAGGATGCCCCCGGCGGGGTTGAGTTTGTCGAGCGCGGCCAGCAGGCGCTTGCGGGCGGCAAGCGCACTAGGGTCCTTGGTATCGGCGGGGACAAGCGGCTCACTAAACGGGGCACCGCTCATGTCAAAGAGCTCGCCAGCCTGGTTGAGCTTCCATTTCTGCTCACGGACATACCACTGGCGGGCCAGCTCGATAAAGATCCAGTCGCGCGGCGTCCCCGGCTTGCCCAGCACGGAGGCGCTAAAGCTCTGGCCATCAAGCCGGTTTTTCGTGGGGAGCGGCGCGCCTGCCAGCGCGGCAAAGGTCGGGAAAAAATCTGTGGAGTCGATTAGCTGCTCAGAGACGCGGCCTTGGGGGGTGACACTGGGCCAGCTGACGATCAGGGGGACCAGAGCCCCGCCCTCCAGCATCATGCCTTTCTGCCCCGAGAGTGGCTTGCCCCCGATGGTCGAGGTCTTGGCGTAGCCCCCCGCGGTGCCATTATCGCCCACAAAGACAATCAGGGTCTTCTCGCGCAGCTTCAGCCGCTCCAGCTCCGCGACTAGCTTACCCACCAGCTTGTCCATGTAGACCAGGTTGTCGCTGTAAAGGTCCTTGCTCCCCGGCGCGCTGTCGGGCGTGGGCTGAATCTCCCCATGGACATGCGACATCGAGTAGTAGAGATAGAACGGCTTTGCCTGGTTTTTGTTGAGAAAGCTCACAACATGCTGGTGCATCAGGTCGGGCATGTACGCTTTGGGGCCGAGGGTCTTGCCTTGACCGTTCTCGGTATAGGCCTCTTTCTTGCCGCCCTTACTCCAGTAGACCCCGCTCCCATTGAAGCGCAGGTAGTCGTCGAAGCCAAAGTCTGCGGGGCCGAGCGGGAGCTGACCCCACTTGCCGACTGCCGCCGTCACGTAGCCCGCTTGCTTGAGCACCGTGGGCATCATGGTCTCCCCATCCGGCGTCATCTGCCCCGTGGCGTCCTGATTGGTTGCCCCCGTGCGAAAGGCATAACGCCCCGTGAGAATGCACGCCCGCGAGGGTCCACAGAGAGGGGCGGTGTAGGCGCGGGTGTAGCGCGTCCCGTTCTTTGCCAGCGCATCGATATGGGGCGTCTTCACCCCATCGGCACCATAGCACCCCACATTGGCAACCCCAAGGTCATCGGCAAGGATAAAGACGATATTGGGCTTCGCGGGCTGCGCCATGCCAGGAAGCGTGGGCAGAGCCAGCAGGGCAGCGGAGAGAAGAAGTGTGGGTTTCATTGCGAGATTGGACGTGATTTAGGTGTGGTGGTTCAAAGGGCCTAGAAACTACTCTCCCGCGTGGTGAGCGGGCACCAGCGGGTGGTGTGGAAGTGGTGCAGGAGGGTCTTGAGCGCCTCCGGGGACGCCGACCCGAGCTGCTCTAGGGCGATCGTGGCGTGGCCGCGGACGTAGCGGTTCTGGTCGGTGAGGGCGCTGGCCAGCGCGGGGACGGCGGAGACGGCTTTCTCGCGGAACTTTGCCAGACCGTAGGCGGCATTGAAGCGCGTCTGGGCGTCGGGGTCTTCAAGCAGGCGTGTCAGCGCGGGCACGGAGAGCTCGGGCTGGCTCTTGATCTGGCCTAAAGCATCCGCGAGCTGGCGCCTGACAAACGCCGAGGGATCGTCGGTGAGAGGTGTGAGTGCGGGGAGTGCCTCCGCCGCACGTGCTCCCAGATCGCCCAGCGCATAGACCGCATAGCCGCGTGTGCGCTCGCTCTCCGACGCCAGCGCCTCGGTGAGCGTGGGAAGCGCCGCCGCTCCCGCCACACTCAGCCCGTAGCACGCCGCGCGCCGGAGATCGTCGCGCTCGCCGTCGTGCAGGAGACCCTCACGCAACACAGCGACGCCCTCCGCACCGAGGCCCCCGAGCGTATAGGCCGCACTCAGCCGCGTCTCCTCCGCGCTGTCCCAGAGCTCGGTTTTGAGCGCCTCGGGATCGCCCGTGGTCTCCCACGCACTCTCGCCCGCTAGCCAGTGCCACATCTGCCGCCAGAGCGGGCTGCGAGGATTTTTCGCCAGCTCCGCGCTTAGTGGAATCTCTGCCGACTCACGCTTCCAGTGCGCCTCGCCAGGCATCGGCTCATCGAGGCGCGTGAACTGGAACTTGAACATGTAGCGCTCTCTGTCCGTGTGGTTGGGAAACGCCCGGTGCCAGAGGTCGAAGTGGATGAGGATCACGCTCCCCGCCTCGCCCGCCACGGGAAGCCCGATGCCGTCGGGATCGAGCGCCGCGACTTCAGGGCTCAGCGGCAGGGTCGGCACCCGCGACTCGTAGTACTGGCTCCCGGGGATGGCACCGGTCGGCCCGATCTCTGCAGGGGCATCTTGCGGGTAGTACATCGCCATGATCCAGCGGGGATGGTGGTCGCGCACCTTGGAGTAGCCCCAGTAGCTATCTTTATGCCAGCCGCCGCCGTTGCCGCCCGGCCCATTGGGATGCGCAAACCGGTGGACATGCATCACGTACGACGGCCCTAAAAGGCTGGTCAGCGCGCCGCGCACTTGGGGCGCATCGAAGACCTCCTGCACCTCGGGGATGCGGGGGAGGATATTGTTGCCCGGGTTGCCGTCCTCGGCGAGGATCTTCTTGGTCTTCTCAAAAACCTGCTCATGAAACGATGGCGGAAGGTCTACTTTTAACACGCAGTAGCCATTGACAATAAAATCGCGCATCGCTGCATCGTCGAAAAGAAACGCATCCAAACCCATCTGCCCTTGCTCCTTCACGCTTCCCCACCGAAAGCTTGCGGGAATGATAACAGATTCCGCGCTCCGTGTCTGCCTATTTCCCACCTTGAAGGGCGATACGCGCCGCGCCGTAGGCCACGACAAGCTCTCCTGCAGCTACCCGTTTCAGCGTGCAGGCCTCCCAGAGCTCAGGCAGGCTGTAGGCTTGTGCGGCGCTCCGGGCCGCGGCTTCGTAGCCGGGAAGTAGAAATGTCCCGCCACCGACCGCCAAGTGCGCTGGGTTGAGGAGGTTGATCACCGCCGCAAGCCCAAGCCCAAGTGCCCTGCCGCCCTCACAAATCACCGCTTGAAGCTCTGGCTCCTCCGCCCTCGCCGCAAGCTCTGCGGGCGATACGCCACACCGGGCCGCGAGGGCCGCGCCGCCCGCGAGCAGATCGAGGCGCTGGACACTCCCCTCCCCGGTAAGGGGCAGGTACCCCAGCTCCCCGGCCCAGCCCGTGGCACCACGCAAGGGCACTCCCTCCACCAGGAACGCCGCCCCGACCGCGGTGCCTACCAGCACCACCCCCGCCGTCAGCCCCGACTCTGGGTTGGCAAATTCCTCCGCGAGTGCGGCCGTGAGGTCATTGGTGACCGTGACGGGACAGGCAAGGTCACGGAGGGCTTGGGGAGCGCTCCAGCCCACCAGCGCCGGGAGCACATCGCAGGCCACCACGCAGCCGCTTGCATCGACCAGACCCGGTACTGCAATTCCAAGCGCCTCGGGCCGCTCGGGCTGGTCCCGCACAAAGGCACGTAGCGCGGCCTCCAGCGCCGCCGGGGTAAACGCTGGCCCGGTCGCGAGACGCTCCACCCGTGCGCCACAGGCCAAGAGTAGCTTTGTTCCCCCGAGATCAACCCCGACGGATTCTCTGGCCGTCATTCTGCGGGGTGTCCCCAGTGTTTGTAGGGCACGGCTGCAAGGTTGGAGTTGTAGTACCGCGCCTCGCCGGTAATCTCCGCGCCGACCCAGTCAGGGAGGGCGAGCTCTTGCGCCTCGGACTCCAGCTCGATCTCCGCGACGATGAGCCCCTCGTTGTCCCCGAGAAAGGCGTCGATCTCCCAGCACATGCCCTTGTGCTCGACCACGTGACGCAGCTTCTCCACCAGCGGGCCGTCGCAGAGTGTGAGAAGCGCCTTGGCATCGTCCAAAGGAATCCCGTACTCAAACTCCGCCCGGCTCGCTCCCGTGGTGATTCCCTTGACCGTCAGAAAGCCGTGCTCCCCCGCCACGCGGACCCGCACGGTGCGGTGCTTGTCGCGGTTGAGGTAGCCCTGGCAGTAGTAGGTGGGCGTGGTGCTCTGCCAGCCGTCGCCCGTCACCAGAAACTTACGCTCTATCTCCGTTGCCATTCTTGAACCGTTTCCTTGCTCGGGGCCTGAAAGGCCCACCACCCAGAGGGTACCCGGGCCGCGCAAGCGCGAAGCGGCCCAGGGCCGCACCCCATCTTTCTGCACGGCCCCGTCAAATGTGGGGCTTACTGCGGCGTTGCGTTCCTTCGTCGGAAGCGCTTGCCTTGTCCCGCGAGGCTCTGGTAGCCCAGTGTGACGTAGTAGGGAACAAGCTCCGGGTCGCAGACAAGGTCGATGGAGTAGACCCCGGCCAGCCGCTGCTCTATCTGCTGCACCAGGGCTTTCCCTATCCCGCACTTTTGGTGGCCGGGGCGTACCTCCAGGAGCGGGATAAAGGCGGCAAAGACTCCGTCGGAGAGGGCGGTGACAAAGCCGACAACTTCCTGTGTGTCGGTGTCGTAGGCCAGTACAAAGGCAAAGCTTCGCTCTAGAATCTCCCAGTGCTGCTCGGGGGTAGGGGGCGTCGGCCAGCCCACAAAAAAGCCGCGTAGCGCCTCGGGAGTGAGTCCCTCTAAGTGGTCTCGGTAGACAATCATCGGCTACTTGGGGGCGAGGGGGGGCGGCATGGCGTCCCAGGCGAGGAGTGCTTTCTCCGTCGCGGGACCGTTCTTCTTCAGCCATGCTGTCGCTGCCTCGCTCACATCGGTGCCATAGAAGCGGCGGGAGTACACCACCGATCCCCCGACTCTTTTTCGTAGCCGGAACCGCGTGAAGGCGAGCTCTAGGAACGCATCGGTGGCGAGCAGGGCGACAACCAGGTGTTCCGCGGGCTTGGCCTTGGTCGCAGGCACGGAGCTGGTCTTGAGGACGACGACCTTCGCGGACTTGGTTGCTTGGTAGTTGTCCAGGAGCGTGTTTGCTCTCATGGCAAGCCCCTGCGGGTCGGTGACCTTGGGATAGACCACCAGGGTGACCATGTCGATCCACTTCTCCAGATCCTCTTGGTCTTTGGGCGTGTACTCGTGCTGGTCCCCTTGGCTCCAGCGGTGGAAGTAGGGAACTCCTGCGAGGGAGAAGGAGGGGGGCTTCATGAGGCCATTATAGCATAATCATAATTCGTAGAGCTCCAGCGGGAGGCCGTCGGGGTCGGCGAAGAAGACAAAGCGCTTGCTCGTGAGCGCATCGGTGCGGACTTCCTCGACCGTGATGCCTTGAGACTCCAGAGCGCCCTTACACGCCGCGACATCGTCCACAGCAAACGCCAGGTGCCGCAAGCCCTGTGCCTCAGGGTACGACGGCCTAGGCGGGGCGCCGGGAAACGAGAACAGCTCGAGCTGTGCGCCATCGGGGAGCGCCAGATCGAGCTTGTAGGAGTTTCGGGCCGCCCGGAAGTGCTCGCTGACGATCCGCAGGCCCAGGACCTCGGTGTAGAAGCGCTTCGAGACCGCGTAGTCCGAGCAGATGATCGCCGCGTGGTGGATTCCCTTGAGCATGGGGGATTGTAGCACAGGGCTAGTGCCTAGTTGTCGCCGCCGCTGTGCGTGGGCTCCAGCAAGTCCCAGAGGTTCCCGTAGAGGTCCTGGAACACCGCGACCGTCCCGTAGCTCTCTTGTGTCGGCTCTCGGACAAAGACCACGCCCTTGGCTTTGTAGGCCGCAAAGTCGCGCCAGAAATCGTCGGTGTAGAGAAAGAGAAAGACCCGGCCACCGGTCTGGTCGCCCACCCGCGCGCGCTGCTGCTCGCTCGTCGCCCGCGCCAGCAAGAGCCCCGATTCCTTGGCTCCGGGCGGCGCGACCACCACCCAGCGCTTGTCCTGGGCAGGCTGGTAGGTGTCTTCCCGAAGCGTGAAGCCCAGCGTGTCCACATAGAAAGCAAGCGCTTCGTCGTAGTCACGGACAACCACGGAGACAAGGCCAAGAGACTGTGGCATTTAAGATGCCTCTTCCCGATCGTCTGTCGTCGCAAGGACGATCTCCGAAGACTTAATATCAAAAATAAGTGCTGCGTTTGCAGGGACGCTCCCTAGCGCCATGTCACCATAGCACAAATGGGGGCTTGCGCGAAACCGGCGTACTCCGCCCGAACGGAGCCCCTCCAATCCGTACCGAAATCCCGCGACAAAGTCCCGGTCGCCCACGGTATACATGGCCTCCTGGTCTTGGACGAGAAAATCCCCGCGACAGAGCTGAATGTCGTACCGCAGGCGCACACAGTCGCCCCTTTTTAGCTCAGGGCCACTCCCGATGGTCTCTGAGAGGATTTTGATTCCTGACTTTGGCGAGGTCATGTTTGTTCGCTTTTGTTCAAACCGCTGCAATCGACCGCTCCATGGCTCATAAAGTCCTCCCGTTTGTGCTTCCAGATACTCGCCAGACGATAAAACGGCTTGCTCGGGTCGAGATGGTGCACGAGATGGAAATTTTGCCCCAGTAGCAGCCAGGTCAGCCAAGGGGAGCTGCGCACCGAGGTCGCCTGGTAGGGTGTTGTTGCTTGGTGCGGCGCATGAGGAAGCCAGGAGAAGGTCGCCGCTAGCGTAAACAGCGCCAGGCGCGCGGGAAGAATCCAGCCCAGCAACAAGGCACGAAAGAGAGAGGGGTGGAGCAACCCTGCGCCAACGGCGAGCGCAACATAGACACTTCCGCAAAGCACAAGGTCCGCCCGTTCAAGCCAGGGCCTGGTTGTCCATCGTGAAAGGTAGAACCGCAGGTAGCCGATGTCTTGGGTCAGCCAGCGCAGAGGGACGGCCCAGCTTGGTCCCGCTCCGCACCAAAAATCGGGGTCGTCGGTGGGGACATTGGTGTGCAGGTGGTGCTCGCGGTGGAGGAAGCAATACGGGCGAAACGCTCCTGTCAAGAGTACCGAGCAGAGATGTCCCACGGCTGCATTCAGGACTTTCCCCCGAGAGACATTGCCATGCACGGCTTCGTGGATGGGGGTAAACCCGGCGAAGGCGGCCACGAATCCGATTCCCACCGATAGCCATGCGGGGAGCCAGCCTTGGAAAGCACCGACCACGGCCAGCGCCATCGCGGTGCAGCAAGCGACCGCCAGCAGCGAGATAGGGAGATCGAGAGCGGGCTTTGGGGACGGTGTTTCGGAAGGCGGGGCCGCTTGTCGCTGTAGCCACTGACGGGCCCAGCGGCCGAGCGCGCGGGCGGCAAACCGCGGAACCCAGCCGTTGGCGAACGCCATCAAGATGGCACGGATGGTTAAAAAACTGACTTTTCCGCTGGAGACGATGTACACGGGCTCCCACGCGGAAGGCTTCATCTTGTCACGAAAGCGGTACAGGCCTTCTAGGTTATAGAGCCAGCCCATCGAGCGTGCGCAGACACGCAGCAGCCTTGTGAGCCACACATGATTTTGGGAGTTTTGCTCCGCATCAAGCCCTGCCAGTGCCACCATTCCTAGGCTCACCACCTCAGCGCCTTCGTCGCGCAGCTGGCACATCACCGCATCCACCAGGGACTCCCCACAACCGGCGGGCGCCTCGGGGGGGATCATCATGTCTTCAAGAAGCCAGCCATTCCGGCCGTAGATGGGCACGCAGACAGCGAAGCCATGGACAACTCCGTCCGACTCGACCACAAAGTAGCGGCGACGTTCCGCGTGCTGAAACAGCTCTAGGGTCACCATAAAACCCATCGGGGGGAGCGCCTTTTGCTCCGCCCACGAGTCGACAATCTCTACAAAGCGCTTTCGGAGCGGCGTGCCTGGGGCGACCTCGCCACAATCAATCAGCCGGACGGTAACACCGGCTCGTCTGGCCTTGCTGAGCCGGTTGCGTAGCTTGCCAGAGCTGCCCAAAACCTCTTGCCACTGCGCCGGATTCCAGACCGCGGCAAGCCCGACCAGCAAGGCATCAAAGGAGCCGCCAAGCCGCTCAACGAGGGGCCGAGTTACGCCGAAAAAAACGACCTTACGTCCCTTCTTCCTTGCCGCTTCACGAAACGCGCTGGCAACCGCGAGGGTCTCCTCCGAGGCGCAGAGCGGCCCCCCGACCGCGACCCAGTACCCTCCCCGGTCGGCGTACGCCACCATGGCATCGCCCTTGCTCCACACCGAGAGCCCCGGCTCCAGAACCATGAACGAGTGGAGGTTGCGACCGTACTTCGCCAGCGCTTCGAGCAACCGAGCCTGCTGGGGCTCAGACTCCCTCATGGCTTGCTCTTGGGTGCACGCCCATGCGTGACGGACTGCCTACCCCTGAAGATTTCATAGGTGGTAAACCAGCTCCCAAGCGCCGCGAAGATAGGGGATTGGTCGATGCTACGGTGCGTCTTCTCAAACAGAATGTGGCCTAGATAGGGCGGGCCAAGCTGGAACCAGACGCCCAGGGCAAAGAGGGGGAGGCTCAGAAACCAGGCACCGAGTCCGCAGAAAACCAGCGCCGAGAGATTGCTCAAGAAGTGAACCCACCGGTTCAGCGGAGCAGCGTGATCGGGCAGGTAGATACTTTCGTAGAACTCACCAAAGGATCTCCGAAACTCGCCGCTAGCCATCTCAACGTCTCCTATCTTATGGACTTAGTGAGATTATACCCCTTATCGAAGTAGGCCTGGACAACGAGTGTCCGGGCTTGAGAGGGCGATCAACCCGCCTGCGGGTACCCGGCCTTCGTCGCCAACCGAATCGATTGGGCACGAAGGTGTCCGTCGCCCTTTTAAGCCCAAGGACTTGTTCCTAGGGCACTACGTGCTACTGCCGCTCCAGCCAAGGCGCGACTTTCTCGACCCAGCGGGCGGCGTGTTCGCGGAGGCCGGGGCCGCTGAAGTGGACGCCTTTGCCGCCGGTGTCACGCCACTCGGACGTGAGGGCATCGCTGTCGGGGCCTTGCAGGGCGAGGCGCTCTTTCCAGAGGGCGGCTTGGGCGGCGCGAATCTCGGGCGAGGACTCGTCACCGGGGACATGGTAGCTCACTTGGGCCACAAACCACGGCGCATTCCAGCCGATCGCCCGGCGCGAGTCGCGGATGAGCTTGGCGAGGTAGTCGTGGTAGAGGGTCCCCGCCAGGGTGCGCGTCGTGTCTCTCTGGTTGGCATCGCTCTCGCCCTGGTGCCACAAGACCGCGCGAAAGCCGCGTGTGCCGAGCGGCTTCATGCGGCTGGTGAACATCACAAACGCCTCCCCTTTGGACTCCCAGAGACCGTCGGCGCGTCTTTGGACACGGCTCTCGATGGTCGGGGGATTGGGAAACGTGCTGCCTTGGGGAAGCCATTCGCGGACACTGCTCCCCCCGATTCCGCAGGCGATAAAGCCGACGGGGACACCAAAGCGCGTCGCGATCGCGTCGCCAAACGGAGGTAGAAAGCTCCCGCCGCCGCCGCTCGCACCGGGCTGTGGGTCGTTTGCAAGCTGCCAGCGCGTGCCCTCGAAGGTGACCACATTACCTGTCTTAGTGCTCTGTTTCTCCTCACCATGGTTGGCCGAGTTGGACTGCCCCGCCACCACAAAGACCTCACCGACTCCGACATGCGCGACGCTCGCTTCGGCGAGGACGGCATCCGCGCGCATGGCCCGGACCTCCAGACGGTACCAGCCCCCCGCGGGTGCCTCCAGTGTCGCCGTAAACGCCGTGCCGTCGAACGTCGGCTTGAGCCTTTGCCACGGACGGTCGCTCAGCCGCGCCTCCAGCACGGTGCCTTTCTCGGCAGGTGCTGTGAGCGTGCCGGTGATCGTGAGCTTACCCTTCGTCCGTGACGAGCGCTGGGTCACCTGGTAGTCCAAGGGGGCCGTGAGCCGCAGGCCGGTCGCCTGCGCGATCACAAAGTCCACTAGCTCCTGGCACTGGAAGAACCCGGGCCACATGTTGTGTCCCTGGCCGGGCGGGACGATCAGCTGCATCTTTCCGCCCAGCGCCTCGTAGCGTCGCTTGACCTCACCCGCATTCTTTTCCAGCGGCACAACCGTGTCGCTATCGCCCTGGATGGCGAAGAGGGGGACCTGTGCCTTTGCCAGCCCGGCCAGCTTCTCGATCGGGTTGTGCTCCTTCAGCCTGGCGAGCAGCTCGGCTTCCGTCAGGTGGTAGGCCCCGCTTGCCTTTGCGGCGCCGGGATAGCTGGTCAGATCACAAACCGGGTAGATTCCGGCAAAGCCCGCCACTTTCTCGGGGTTCTCCACCGCCCAGCCCAGGGTCATGAGCCCGCCGCGGCTTCTGCCCAGTAGCACCGGTTTTGCCGCAAAGCCGCGCTTCTGAGTGAGCTCCGTGTGGAGCGCGGTGAAGAGTGCGCGGCCATCGGGGCTCCCGTAGGACTCGCCCACATCGATTCCCGCAACCGCGATCCCCGCCGCTGCAAAGCGCTCAAACATCCAGCGCTCCTCGGGGCCGGGCAGACCGGGGAGCGTGGGGGCGTACCAGACCCAGGGAGTGGGCCGACTGATGGGCTTGCCCTCCGGGAGAGGCGGGAGGATCACAAACGCAGGTCGCCCTGCCACGGTGAATGTCTCACCGGGCAGGGGGCGGGTCTTCGTGGGAGCTTGGAGAGGTTCTCTCATAGTAGATCGATCTCGTAGATGGACCAGTGGTAGGTGGGGCTGGTGCCGGTCTGGGTGATGCGGACGAAGCGGGCGGTCTGGGGAGCAAACGTGATGGTGGTGATCCCGAGCTCGCCCTTGCCGGTGGCGACCGGCGAGCTCCAGTGGGTGCCGTCTTGGGAGACCGTCACCGCGTAGCCCACGGGCGAGTCCCAGAGCGCCCAAGTGTTGTCTAGGACGATCTTGAAGAAGCGCTCCGGGCGCTGGAGGTCGAGCTGGAACCACTGGCCGGGGTACTGGGTCTTGGTCATGTCCCGCCAGCCCGTCCAGTGGTCGCCGTCGATGGCGCTGCTGGCCGGAACCGCGATAGGGATCTTAGCACCGCTGAAGAGAAAAGAGCTGTCGGGCACGGACGCCGACGCGACCCAGTGCTTCTTCTCCAGCGGCTTGACCTTTTTAACGGGCTTTGGCGCGGGCTTGGGCGACGTGAGCGGCAGGCTCCCGAGGCCGCGGAGCTTCCACGTGCCCGTGGGAACGGAGAACGTGACATAGTCCGCGTCCTCCCCGAGAAACGCCACCCCCACCGGAGTGCGCTGGGCACGGCCACTCTCCCAGAGCGTTCGGTTGCCGAGCTTGATCGCCTTCAGCGCCGAGAAGGCCGCCTTGGGAATCCCGACAATGGCTTTCGTCGTTGGCGGCGCTGTCACCGTGAGGGCGTACTCGGTCTTGGTCTTCTTGATCGCGACCGTCACGCTGCCCTTCACCGTAGGGACAACGAGATTTATCTCCGTCAGAAACGCCTCTTTGGGCAAGACGTGGAAGGTCGCCCAGCCGGGCTCCACCGGGGTGACACCCGTGATGCTCTGGGAGAGGATCAGCGCGGGCGGGTTCCAGCCATGGTTCAGCGACGATGCATCGTCGAAGGCGTCTATCCGCGATGCCCACCAGCGGTCGTAGTGCTCCCAGAGGGTGGTGAAGGTGCAGGGGATCATGGTCTTGTAGCGCTCGTACATCCGAAGGAGCGCGTACTCTTGCCGCCCCATCGTGCAGAGCGCCTCAAAGACCCACCGGTCGAAGAAACAGCTCGCGTAGGTCTTCTTGGTCAGGACATTCTCGTAGATCGCGTCCCACTTCCCGCGCTCCGCCAGCCCGACATTCACCGCCATCGCATTGGCACGGTCATCGGGCGTAGTGACCTGCGCGGACTGGTAGTAGCTCCCCTTCCAGAACTGGCTGTCGAAGCTCGCCTGGATCGCGGCCCGCCTCCGGTCGAGCTCGGGCACATCAGAGTCATGGCCCGTGGCGAGCGCGATCTTCTTAAGCGTGCCGAGGCAGTTGTAGAAGAAGCATGTCTCCGTTACCGCGATATCCTTGACCTCCTTGCCCCAGTCGAACCACGTCCGCTTGCCAAATGGATACGTTTCAAACAAAAACCGCTTGGTCTGCTCGTAGATCTTCCGTAGCGACTCCAGATCGCCGGTGTGCAAGTAGTAGAACCACAGCCCGTAGTCTCCGAGGAACTCCAAGTGCTGGCCGGGGTAGAACTTGGGCTCTAGCTTGCGTAGCACCAGCTCCTTGGCCAGTGTGTGCGCTCTCTGGTCAAAGACATAGAAACACTGGTTCAGCTCCGGCGTCCCATCGCCCCAGAAGCCGACCCGCTCCCGGTCGGGACAGTCGTAGAAGTGGTCCCGCATGCAGATGTAGGCCGTGCGCGCCGCCTTGGTCCAGAGCGTGTTGTAGTCGCTATCGTTGCAGACAAACGAGCCGGCAAAGCTCGTGTCGTAGCCCGTCTCGCGGTACTGCACGGCTCGAACCGTCATCCCCGCTGGAATCGTGTAGACCGCGCCCTCGCCACTGACCCAGTTCTTCGCCTCGTAGCGCTGCACGCCCGGCTTGGCCGTGCAGGTCTCCGTAGGCGTCAGATAGAGCACCAGCGGGTTGCTGGAGTTGAAGGAAATCTGCCCCCCGCTGGGGCTCTCCACCTCGATCCACGGCTGAAAGTGGCAGTTGTACGGCATCGTGCAGACCAGCTTCCACGGCACGTCCTCGACGTGCGGTAGGTCCTTCGACGTTCGCAAGTAGGGCTTCAGCCCAAAGTCTTTAATGGCCATATTTTTACTTCGCCCAATTCCAACCGGCGGCATACGGGCGTGGATAGAAATACAAATCCCTCTCTTATGGTCGCTCAGGATTGTTACACAGGCATTGAATCTGGGCCCCATCATAGGGGCTAGGGTCCTCTGGTGAACGGAGAATAATAACCCCCGTGCCGTGGCACTCGGAGCACGAGGGATTCGGAATACTGCGCTCTTTAAAACCACGATTCCATGCTAATAGCTGCCAGTCCTGACCTTCTCGAAGAAAGGGATTCTCTTCAAATTGTCCGCCGCGTTCGGCGCACTGACGGCCTTGCTCGTGGAGTGCGGCGAGATGCTCCTCAAAGTCATCGATGGCTTTCCAATGAAAGTGGGCGGTGCGTGGCTCTAGGGTGAAGGCGAAGTAGTTGCCTCCCGCGTTGGGGGGCTGGTCCCAGCGCCGACTGATCGGCTCGCCGGTCAGGTGGCAGTAGAGCAGGGTTCCGACTGCGCCGTGGGAGACAATTGCGATTGGGCCGTCGGTGGGATCGGCGGCGACCAGGGCCTCGACAGCGCTCACGATTCGGTTCTGGGCAGCGCGTGCCGTCTCCCAGCCACGCACGGACTGCTCGGGGTGGGCGAAGAAGACATTGGCGACCTGCTCGAACTCGTCGGGCGGGAGAAACCCGGTCGCCGATCGGTCGTTCTCCCCGAGGGCCTCGAGCTGCGTAAAGCCAAGACCGAGGAGATTGGCCAGCAGCTCGGCACCGTCGATGGCCTTCTGCTCCGTGCTGGAGTAGATCGCCGTGAGGGTAGGGACCCAGGGCTGGCGCAGGCCCTGCTCCATGCGCTCCCGCCCGCGCTCCGAGAGCGGCCACTGCGGCACGGGCACCGCGGGGTCGATTTTTACATTGGGGTGGGTGATGAAGTAGATGAGCTTGGGCATTTGTGGGAAGTTTAGCACAAAGGAGCTACCCGTGTTCAGGCGGCGGCTATAATAGGCCATGGAGATTTTTCCTCAGAACCTGAGTAGCCGCTACCATATCGAGCTCGTGCGGCGACGCTCTGCCAAGGGGGTTGCAGAGCCGAGGGTGGATGAGCCTATCCCCAAGCCGGAGCTGGGGAAGATGGGGCGTTACTGGGCCCAGAGCATGGAACTTACTGAGGAGCAGGCGGCTCTCGCGGCACCGGCAGCCGCACCAGGAGCCAAGAGTATGGCGGCGCTGACGATGATGATGGGAGGACTCTTTGCTGTGCTTCCCGCCATTGTCGTGGGGGCGTCGCTGCGCAACGCAGCACTGGGATTTTCTGTCTTTGGCGCGGGCACGACCGCGCTTTGGTTTCTTGCCCATGGCCCCGTTGCCCAGTTTGTCTTTCGAAAGGCGCACGAAGCACTCACACCTAAAGAAGTGGAGGACATGATCAGCCGCTGCCAGGATGAGCTGACAAAAGCCTATCTTCAGCTCGTGCGCGATGCGGTGCTGGTCGAGGCCAACGACGCGACAGCACTCAAGGTGCGCGAGGCGCTCTCGGCGCTCGGGGAGGCCATTGAGGCGCTTCCTGCCGTCGTGATCCAGCCGCAAGATAGCACGCTACTACAGCGGCAGGCGCGGGAGCTGACCGAGCGCGCTGCGACCGAGACCGACCCCGTGATCTCCGCCTCGCTCCTGCGCCAGGCCGAGTCCGCCGAGCAGCGCGCCGAGAGCCAGGAAAAATCCGCGCTCGTGGGGCGCCGCGCCACTGTTTTGCGTGAGGAGATTCTCTCCAAGATCGCCGCGCTCCGGGACGCAATCGCGGCGCAGCAGTCGGGTGCACTCGATGCCACGGCGCTCGCTGCGCTCTCGGAGTCCGCCCGCAGTGTCGCCAAAGAGTCGCAGAGCGCCGCCTCCGCCCAAGACGAGCTCGCACGCTTTCTCGCTCCCCAAGAAACGCCACTCGTACAGAAAGTCCAGCCATGAACCGTCAAGATTTCCCGCTCGTCCCTGCCCAAGAGTGCCGCCCGCGCCAGGGGCTCCCGAACTTTTTAGCAAAGGCAAAGAAGCCCGGTGCCGAGGTCAAGATCGGCTATCTGGGGGGCTCGATCACCGCGCAGCCCGGCTGGCGGCCCAAGACCCTGGCGCACTTTCAGAAGGCATTTCCTGAGGCAAAGTTCTCGGAGATCAATGCGGCCATCGGCGGCACGGGCTCGGATCTCGGGGTCTTCCGGCTCAAGCAAGACGTCTTAGACAAGAAGCCGGACTTGCTGTTTGTGGAGTTCGCGGTCAACGACGGTGGCGCGGCACCGGAGCAGATCACGCGCTGCATGGAGGGGATTGTCCGCCAGACCTGGAAGGCGCTCCCGAGCTGCGATATCTGCTTTGTCTACACGGTCACCGAGAGCCTCGTCCCGCCGCTCTTGGAGGGCAAGTTCCCCCGCGCCGCCAGCGTGATGGAGGGAGTCGCGGAGCACTACGGGATTCCCAGCATTCATCTGGCGCTTGAAGTGGCGGCGCTGGCGAAGGCGGGGAAGCTGCTCTGGAAAGCGCCTCTGCCGAAGGAGAGAAGCGCCGACGGCCCGCTGGTCTTTGCCAACGATGGGGTGCATCCCTACCCCGAGACCGGCCACGAGCTCTATCTTCAGGCTATCGTTCGCTCGCTGGAGCCGATTGCAATGGCATCGCAGCGGGCGCGGCGGCACGGGCTGCCCAAGCCGCTGAACGGAGCAAACTACGAGAAGGCAACGCTGGTTCCGGTGAGCCCGGCGCAGCTCTCGGCGGGGTTTGTGGCGCTCGATCCGGCGAGCAACCCGGTCGCGAAGAGCTTTGCGGGGCGGATGGGCGGTGGACTTTACCGCAGCACGCAGCCTGGTGCCACCCTGACGTTCTCCTTTACCGGCACCTACGCCGCGCTCTACGATATTCTGGGGCCGGACTGTGGGCAGGTGACGGTCCTACTGGACAACCAGCCGCCGCGCCTCGTGCCGCGCTTCGATGCCTACTGTACCTACCACCGGCTGGCGACTCTTCTCATTGGTGCCGATCTGCCCGACACGCTCCATACGGTCATGATCACTCTTCACCCCGACCAGCCGGACAAGGCGAAGATTCTCGCCCAGCGCAAGGAAAAAATGGACAACCCGGCACGCTTCAACGACCGAGCGCTCTATCCCGGCGCATTGCTGATTGTCGGGGAGCTGAAGAAAGGCGCGTGACTATCGCTTGGGCGTAGGGCGCTTGGGCTCGACCGTCACCGCTTTTAGGACGGCGTGTCCTTGGGTGTCCACCCGCACCTCCGCGATGAGCTGACGGTCGTTGCGGCGCCCTTCGCGCTCCAGCTCCGGGCCTTTTCCACGGGGGACAAACCAGCTCTCGATACCGTAAGCGACGCGGCAGTGGGTCTTGTCCGCGCTGGTGACCGTCCCCTTGAGGAACGCGAAAGAGTCGGTGGGGCGCGTGCGGGAGGGGGCTCCGGGCTCCACAAAGCGGCCTGAGCGCTCAAGGGGCATGTAGACCGTCTCGCCTTTCTGCAAAGGTGGCCCCGCCAGCCAGCTACTCTGCACTTCCGAAATACTATAGCTCAGCACGACATACTCGCCGCGGAAGAAGTCCACGGGGTCGATGGGCTCGACCCGGAGCAGGACCGACTGCCCCGTGCGGAGCGTCAGCTGCCGCGCTCCCAGGAGCCCGAGTATCAGCGCCACTTGGAGCGCCACGATCAGCGCGAACCGTCTTGGAAACGCTTGCATTGCCTTACTCCCTCTCCGCCAGTTTCTTGAGCAGTGTCCGTCGCATGCGCTCCAGCGCCAGCCCGCCGCCCAGCAGGACAACTCCCGCGCTCAGGAAGAAAATCTCCATCGGGAGGCGCTCCCAGAGCAGCTCGACATAGCGGCTCAGCACCTCCAGCGCAAAGAACGCCAGCGCCAGCTGCACCCACCCCGGCTCCCGTCGCTCATAGCCGACCCAGAGGACGCCTAGAATCACCAGGAGCAAGAGAATATTAAAGCCCGTCCGTAGCAGGGCCTCGTCGATGCCGCCCCCCACGAGCAAGCCTCCCGCCAGCACTGCCAGTGCGAGGAGCACCAGCCCCTCGCCCCGCTCCAGCGGCTCTTGGCCCCGCCGGAAGAGTAGCGCAAGAGTGGTTGCCAAGGTCACCGCGCCCAAGAGCACTAGCCGAAGCTTCCCACCCGGCGCAAGGTAGGCCCACTCCGCGCTAGGGGAGCTGTAAAAGGAGAGCCCAAAATCGGCGAGGAGGGTCAAGGTGGCCAAGACCACAAAGGCACCGAGCCCGGCGAGCCCGGCGAGGCGGGGGACTAAGCGGCCTAGCGCCACGAGGAGCGTGCCCCAGAGCAGGGAGACCGCGCAGAACCCGCCGGGGCTGTCGTACCAGAACGCGGCCTCCCCACCCAGCGCGACCGTGAGCAGGATCAGGCCCAGCCCGAGCATCGCCCGCGACTCCAGGAGCCAGCCCAGCGGCAGGACACCCACGGCCCAGAGAACCAAAAGCGACGGTGCCTCGGCGTTGATGTGCATGGCCTGCGCCACCAGAAAGACATTCGCGCCGTAGAGCAGGACCCCCAGAAAGAGCAAGGCATTGCCCGTCCCATGGTAGCTCTCCCCAACATAGCGCAACCGAAAGCCCCCCCCGTACGCGAGCACCATCGCCACCAGCAGGCCACCGAGCTTTGCCGCGCCGGGGATCACGGCCCAGTTGGAGGCGACAAAGACAATCATCCCGATCCCGATCAGCAGCGCCCCCAGAAACGAGAGTGCCACCGCGAGCCTGCTCCGCGCCGGGCCATCTTGGCCATCGTAGCGCGCCAGCAAGCGCTCCGCAAGGGCGGCGTCCACCAGGCCCTCGTCGTGCCAGTGTTCCACTTCGAGCTGGAGCCGCCGAACGAACTCGGATTCTTTCATGGCTTACTGTAGCCCCGTTCTGCACTCTCTGCGTGGGGCTTTCGACGGAGTTTGTGGGCACGGGGTCTGGGTACAATGCCCTATGCGGCCGATTTCCAACCGGCGGCGAGGATTACAAGAAGTATGGCAAATAACTGGCTTCAGTACGGCGGCCCGAACCGGGATTTCTCGCTTCCTCAAGCCCCCGCCCCGAGAGGTGCGCCGACCGTGCGCTGGCGTCGGGGGCTGGGCGAGGGGACGGCGGGGATTGTCGGGGACGAAAAAGCGCTCTTTACGCTCTACGCCGAGGGGTTCAATAAGAGCCGCGAGGCCGGGGTTGAGGTGGTGGTGAGCCTGGATGCGGCGACGGGTAAGACGCGCTGGGAGCACAAGACACCCGTGGCGATGCTGCCCAAGCAGGAGTCGTACACAAGTGATCCAATCCGGCCTCAGGCGACCCCGCTTCTCTGGCAGGGCAAGTTGCTGACGCTGGGCTTTACGGGCTTTCTCAAGTGCTTTGAGGCCGCGACGGGCAAGATTTTATGGGAGCGCGACTTGGTCAAAGAGCTGGACGCGACACCCGTCCAGTTTGGATTTGCCGCAAGCCCCCTCGCCTACGACGGCGCGTTTGTGGTGCACGTGGGGGGAAAGCAGGCCACACTGGTCGCCTTTGAGCCACGCGATGGCCGCATCCGCTGGAAGTCTGCGCCGGCTGAGCCAAGCTACGCCTCCCCGATGCGGGTGCGTATCGACGGCGAAGACCAGCTGGTGCAGCTCACGCGGGATGCGCTGGTGGGGGTGGCGGCCAAAGACGGTGCGGCGCGCTGGAGCTATCCGATGCCCAAGCTCGGGCTGACCAATGTCCCCACGCCTTTGGTGCTCCCGGAGCAGCGTGTCGTGATCTCGGGCCAGGGCGTGCTCGGGACGCGCCTGCTGAGGCTTACTAAAAACGCTGCTACAGAGGTCTGGGTAAACACGAAGTCCACCTACTTCTACTGCAACTGGGCCGCCACGCGTGAGCTCGTGCTGGGCTGCAACAACGGCGGCTTTATCAGCGCGTTACGCCTCACCGATGGCCAGGAGCTCTGGCGCGAGCGGGGGCAGACTGACGGCAATCTCTTGCAGCTCGGTGACGACACGCTCTTTCTGCGCGGCGATGGCTTGCTCACGCGGGGCCGAGCGACGGAAGGGGGCCTCAAGACAGAGCCCGGTGTGCCGCTCCTCACCGGGCGCTGCTGGACCCCGCCAACCGTGATCGGGGAGCTGTTCTACGCGCGCGACAACAAGGAGATTCTTGCCGCGTCGCTGAAGTAGGTATCATCATGTTCCTGACTCCTCCCGACGAGAAAGCTCTTCGCGCCACTGCCTTCGCTGCCCTGATCGCCTACGCTCTCCAGCGCGACAGTGGGATGTGCGAGTACCGCCCGAGCTTCGCGCTGTTTCAGGTGCCTAGCAAGCCCCAGCTCGTCCGTGTCCCTAAGCTCTCTCTCCCCGACGATGCCCAGCAGCAGTTCGAGGCCCACAATGGGGCGTCTCTCAAGACCGTAGCTCTCTCCCGCTCCGAGCAGGCGCGGCTCACCGAGGCGTTTCGGGTGGAGCAGCGCCGCCAGAAGTTTCTCCCCGCAAAGAAAACAATTGGGAAAGTCACGCTGGAGCTTGGCCCGAGTTGGTGGGATGGCAAGCAAGCTGTCTTGGTGAGCTTTCGCTACCAGTACTCCTTCGACGATCACTCTCTCGGGGATGGCGGCAGTGGCTCGGCGGTCTTTGGAGGGATAGTGCTGCAGGGAGAGGCGCGCCGCTGGAAGCTCTCGCAGGTCGTCCCCGTGCTGGCCGCCGGATAAAGGAAAAAGCTCTCAGACCGCCGAACTAGATCGTACAATGGCGCACGCAAGACTCCGAGCACTGGGGCTGATCGTCTGGGGTCTGCTAGCAACGGCGGCGCATGCCCAGACTGCTTTCGAGGCGAAAGTGCGGCCACTCTTGCTCAAGCGCTGCACCCCCTGCCACGGGGCAGAGAAACAGCAAGGTAACCTGCGCCTAGACTCAAAAAATGGCTGGCAAGCAAGCGGGGTGATTGTCCCCGGCAAGCCCGAGAAGAGCCGCCTGATCGAGCGCATCAAGAGCAAAGACGCCCCCATGCCGCCGACCGGCCTCCTGCCTGCGAGCGAGCAAGCCGTGCTGACGGAGTGGGTGCGCGCCGGTGCTCCCGACCCGAGGACAGCCACAGTAGCGGCGAGCCCCGCGCTGGGCCCGAAGCTGCGGAGCCGGGACTTTGCGGTCACTGAGGCGGATAAAAAGTGGTGGGCGTTTCAGCCGGTCAAGCCGCCCGCGGCCGCAACAAACATCGACAAGCTTCTTCTGGCGCGGCTCACCCCCAAGGGCCTGGCACTGAGCCCGCCGGCGACACCCCGCGAGCAGGTGCGGCGGCTGTACTTCGACCTCTGGGGGCTGCCACCAAGCCCCGACGAGGTCGCGGCGTTTGAGAAGAACCCCAGCGAGGCGGCGTGGGCGGCGCTCGTGGACAAGCTACTTGCCTCGCCGCGCTATGGGGAGCGCTGGGGGCGGCACTGGCTCGATCTGGTGCGCTTCGCCGAGACCAATGGCTACGAGCGCGATAGCGAGAAGCCCCATGCCTGGCGCTACCGGGACTATGTCATCGATGCCTTCAACACCGACAAGCCCTACGATCGGTTTATCCAGGAGCAGCTCGCCGGCGATGAGCTGGAGGGCGGCGGCGATGCGGGGATTATCGCGACGGGCTTCTTCCGGCTGCATGTCTGGGACGACGAGCCCGATAACACGCTGGTGGCGGAGTTCGACGACCTCGACGATGTGATGGTGACCACGGGCGCGGCGTTTCTGGGGCTGACGATTGGCTGTGCGCGCTGTCACGACCACAAGTACGACCCCCTCAGCCAGCGCGACTACTACCGGTTGCTGAGCTTTCTACGCGGGATCGATCCCTACGGCCAGCACAAGACCGGCGGCGGCGGGCGTGGCACGGGGCGGATCACGCGCTCGCTCGCCAACCCTACGGAGCAGGCGCTGGCGGTGAACGAGAACGGGGCCAGTGCAAAGTCAACCTACGTGCTCTCCCGCGGCGAGGTGGGCTCTCCCCGCGAGGAGGTCTTTCCCGCCTTCCCTGAGGTGCTGGCGCAGAAGCCCCCGGTGATCCTGGCGCACGGTCAGTCGTCGGGGCGGCGCACGGCGCTGGCGGCGTGGATCGCGAGCCCGAGCAACCCCCTCACGGCGCGGGTGCTGGTCAACCGGCTCTGGCAGCACCACTTTGGGGTCGGGATCGTCCCCACGCCGGATGACTTTGGCAACACCGGGCTCCGTCCCACCAATCTCCCGCTGCTAGACTATCTGGCAGGTGAGCTGGTGCGCGGCGGGTGGCGGCTCAAGCGCCTGCAGAAGCTCATGGTCACCAGCCGCGCGTATCGGATGTCATCGCGGACCGACAACCCGAGAGCCCTCGCGCTCGACCAGGACAACACGCTCCTCTGGCGGCAGAACCTGCGGCGGATCGAGGCCGAGGCGGTGCGCGACACGCTGCTCGCCGTGAGTGGGCTGCTCGACCTGAAGCAAGGCGGCCCCAGTGTCTATCCGACCCTCCCCGCCGAGATCCGCGACTCCGGCAACCCTGCCAACGCCAACTGGCACGATAGCCCCGAGGCGGAGCAGAACCGGCGCAGTGTCTATTTGGTGGTCAAGCGCGCCCTAAAAGTCCCGCTCCTGGATGCCCTGGACTTCGCCAACAGCACCTCGCCCGCGGGCGTGCGCCCGGTCACGACCACGGCACCGCAAGCCCTGATTCTCCTCAACGACTCCTTTGTCCAGAGGCAGGCCGAGGCGCTCGCCACGCGCCTGGCGACGGAGAACAACCCCGACAAGCTCACCCGCGCCTTCGCCCTCGCGCTCCAACGCATGCCGCGCCAGAGCGAGCGCCAAGCCGCCCTGCACCTGCTCGGCCCCCAGCCCGACCACGCCGCCTGGGTCGGCCTCTGCCGCGCACTGCTCAACCTCAACGAGGTGATCTATGTGGATTAAGACCAGCCCCCTAACCCCCGCCCGGCGGGGGGAATCTAAGGAATCCGATTCCAATTTGTCCCCCCGTTTCACGGGGGTTAGGGGGGCAACACCATGAACCCCGACGACCACCGCCTTCTCACGCCGCTGCCGCGCCCACTCTGGGAGCAAGGCGCGGGCTTCCCCGCCCTTGCGCTGGCTAACTTGCTCGCTGACTCCCCCTTCGCGAAGCCGGAGGGGGCTGGGGGGAGGCAAAACACGCGCAAGAAGGCCAAGTCTTGCATCTTTCTCTTTATGTTCGGTGGCCCCAGCCAAGTGGATTTGTTCGACTACAAGCCGGAGCTGCAAAAGCGCGATGGGCAGACGATTGAGAACGAGTTTCGGCGCGGGACTAAGACAAAGGCGACCCTGCAAGCAAGCCGGCGGAGCTTCAAGCAGCATGGGAAGTCCGGGCTCTGGTGCTCGGATGCGTTTCCCCAGCTCGCGCGGCACATGGACAAGCTGGCGGTGGTCAAGTCGCTCTACTCGGACTCGTTTGCCCATGGCAGTGCGCTCTTGCAGATGAACAGCGGGCGGATTCTCCAGGGGCACCCGTCGCTGGGGGCGTGGCTCTCCTACGGGCTGGGGACGCTCAATAAAAACCTGCCGGACTACGTGGTGATGCTCGACCCGCGGGGTGGCCCGACCACGGGCGCACCCAACTGGAGCAGCGGCTTCATGCCGGCCAAGTACCAGGGAACCGTGCTCCGAACCGATAGCCAGCCCATGCTGGACCTCAAGCCGTCGGCGGGGACGAGCCGCGAGCAGCAGCGGCGCGAGCTGGATTTTTTGCAAGTGGTCAATGCGGAGCACGAGCGCACCCACCCCGGCTACTCCGAGCTGGCGGCCCGGATCGCGAGCTACGAGCTGGCCTTTAAGCTCCAGACCACGGCTCCCGAGGCGCTCGATCTCTCGAAAGAGGACCCGCGCACCCTGGAGCGCTATGGCATCAACACACCCAAGCCGACCTGGCACCCGCTGGCGCAGGGGCCCGCGCCGTTTGGGCGGCAGTGTCTCACCGCGCGGCGCTTGGTCGAGCGGGGCGTGCGCTTTGTGCAGCTCTACTCGGGCGGCGGCGGAGCGGGGGGGCAGAATACCTGGGACGGTCACCATGGGATCGAGGAGAACTTGCGGCTCCACTGTCCCGAGGTGGACCAGCCAATTGCGGCGCTCTTGGAGGACCTGGAGCAGCGCGGTCTGCTCGACGAGACCCTGGTGGTCTGGGGTGGGGAGTTTGGGCGCATGCCGGTCTCGGAGACCTTCAACACAGGCGGTAAGCCGGGCGGACGAGACCACAACCCGAAAGGCTTCACCTACTGGCTGGCCGGTGCCGGTGTCAAGGCGGGCACGAGCTACGGCGAGACCGATGAGCTGGGCGAGGCGGCGGTGGTCAATCGCCACCACCTGCGCGACCTGCACGCGACCATTCTCCATCTGATGGGGCTGGACCACACGCGCCTGACCTACCCGCACGGGGGCTTGCAAGAGAAGCTCACCGGGGTCTTGCCAACAAGTATCATTCAAGGAGTCGTGGCATAACAGGGGGATATGTGCCAGAACCACAGCCCGAGGATCAGGCCGGAACCACAAGGGTTCCGGCTTGAGAGGGCTACTATATTGTCCGGGCCTGCAAACTAAGCCGCAAAGAGCTGGAGGCCGCCATCGACCCGGAGGATCTGGCCGGAGATAAAGCGTGCCTCTGGCGAGCAGAGAAACACCACCCCGTCGGCGACCTCGGCGGGGAGGCCGTAGCGGTCCAAGGTCCCCTCGGTGACCGTCATGGCCGGGTCGAGCGGGCGGGTCGCATCGAAGCGTGCGGTGCGGGTGGGGCCGGGGCTGACCGCATTGACCCGCACGGCGTGGGGCCGGAGCTGATACGCCAGGCAGCGCGTGTACTCCACGATCCCCGCCTTCGCCACCGCATAGATCACACCATCGTCGCGGCCGATATGCGCCGCACTGGAGGCGATATTGACGATCGCGCCACCCTTGCGCTCGGCCATCTTCCCGCCCACGGCCTGGCACAGAAGGATCGTCCCAATGAGGTTGCGGTTGAGCATGGCGTGCATGTCCACCAGCTTCACCCCCAGGGCATCGTTGGGCTTGGGCTTGCCCCCCGCCGCCGCGATATCGCCGCCGGCTGCATTCACCAAGATATCGATCGGCCCCAGCGCCGCCTCGATCTCGCCGATAAAGCGTGCCACGTCGCTCTCGCTGGAGACATCGCCCACGACGCCCAGCTTTGCGCCCGCCGCCGCCGCGGAGGCATCGAGGTCGGCAAACTCCCCAAACTCCGCCGGAGCCTCACGGGAGATATCGTGAATCGCCACAATCGCCCCGCGCGCCGCGAGCCGTGAGGCCATCGTGTGCCCCAAGCCGCGCCCCGAGCCCGTCACCAGGGCCACCTTGCCTGCCAAGTCCATTGTTTCCATGCCAGACCGTTTCGCGCTAGCGCCGGCTTTTTCCTGCTCGGACGAGGCGTTATTCACGGTCATTCGGTTTTGCCTCCCGGCTCGCTTAGGCTCGCCACCCTCCAGCTTCGTGAAGGGTTTTATGGGCTTGAACTACCCCCTTCGCTTGCCGGAGGGGGTCGCGCTCTAAGGCGCGGGGGGAGGCAAAAACGTGAAGACCTTATTCGAGCTCCAGGTCCTCGACCCGCAGGAGAGGGGGCGTGGGGAGGTCCTGGCTGAGGTCGAAGTCCTCGAAGCGGGGGCGGGCGTGGCGTAGCCAGTCTGGGGCGGGCGTGTCCGGGGAGGTTGGCGCGGGCTCGGTGAGCTCGAGGGGCTTGAGGAACTTGATCTCCTCCATGTGCTTCCCTGAGCGCGACATCGAGGCAAAGACCGAGAAGAAGAGCCCCACCAAGTAGCAAAACGCGAAGCCCGGCCAGTCCGGAAGCGCAGGGACGAGCCGGGGGAAGAAGGTGAAGACGATCAGGGTTACCGCAGTGACGAGCCCCAGCAAGAGGACAATCCCCATCACGAGCAGGCTCGGGCTAAAGGCATTGGCCAGCCAGAGGTGGCGGCGGACCTCCTCAGGGATGGTGAAGTACTGGCGGCGGCGGTAGCGCAGGATCCAGTGGTCGGTGTCGAGCAGGTACATCGTGTTCCAGACCAGCACCACCAGCGACCAGAGCAGCCCCCACCAGCTCCACCAGCCGAGAATGTGGTGGGCGGCCCAGCAGAAGAAGCTGGTCAGGCACATCCAGAGATACCAGGGAAGCGCAAGCCACGCGGGCACGAGATAGCCACCCACTTGCTCCGCAAGGGCGCTCTGTGCGAAGGAGCTCCCAAGATCGGCGAGTACCCCCTCGCGGTAGGCCTGGAGCGACTCCGGGCGGCGTTTTTGGCCCCAGAGCGCACGGGCGAGGCTGATAGGGAGCCCCGCACTATCGGGCGCAACCCCTAGGCCATCGCGGGCGGCCTGCTCCGCCTCCTGCCAGCGCCGTAGCCCTAAGAGCGCCTCGGCGCGTGCCTGGTGGCTATCGGGGTCCTCCGGGTAGAGCTCGGTGAGCTCCTCGCCAATCGCCAGAGCCTCTTTCCAGCGCTTGGTCTGGCCGTAGACCTGGGAGAGCACCCAGAGCGCGGCGGACTCGTGGGGATCGAGGCGGACCGCCTCTTGCGCCGCCGCCAGTGCCTCGGGCTTCTTCCCCAGAGCGAGCAGGGCAAAGGCGCGCAGGCGGTGGGGATACTCCTCAAACGGGTCTTCGACCGCGGCACGCTCCGCCCAGCGCAGGGCCTGGACATAGTCGTTGCACTGGAGATAGGCACAGGCCAGGACCGCCAGCACCTCGGGATCGTCGGGGGCCTCGCGCAGGGCATCGGTCAGGAGCGGGATGGCCTGCTGCGGGCGGTCGAGCTGGAGCAGGTGGCGGGCACGTGTCAGGCTCTCTCTGCTACGGTCTTCGCTGTCCATGGTCTCCTCCTAGAGTAGCTTCTTGGCCCTCAGGTACTCCACGAGCTCATCGTAGATTCCCCCCTCATTGGCAAAGAGGGCGTAGTTGCGCGCCATGTCCAGCCAGGGCCGGGGGCTCGGGTGGACCTCGCGCAGGGCTTTCTTGAAGTCGTCGTTGCCGATAGGCCGGACCGTGCCGCGGACGACCGAGTCCTCTAGGGCGTACTCCGCAGCGGTCTCGACCAGGTGCACCAGATCGGCCCCGGAGAAGTCGTCGGTGCGGGCGCTGAGGGCGGCGTAGTCCAGAGTCCCGACCGGCCGCTGGGCACACTGCAGGCGCAGGATCGCCTCGCGCGCCGGGGCATCGGGAGGCAAGACAAGCAGCGTGCGGTCGAGGCGCCCCGGCCGCCGCAGGGCCGCGTCGATATCCCACGGGTGGTTGGTCGCCGCCAGGACAAAGATCCCCTCGTTGTCGCTGCCAACCCCGTCGAGCTCGGAGAGGAGCTGGTTGAGGGTATCGCGGGTGGCGGACTCCCGGCGTAGGCTGCGCTTGCGGCCCAGCGCGTCCATCTCATCGAAGAACAGCACGCACGGGCGGCGACGGCGCGCCTCGGCAAAGAGGGCGCGGATGTTCTTCTCGGACTCCCCGACATACATGTCCAGCACATCGGCGAGCCCGATCGAGATAAACTGCGCGCCCAGCTCGCCTGCAACTGCGCGTGCCAGGTAGGTCTTGCCACAGCCGGGCGGGCCGTAGAGCAGCATCCCGCCGCGCAGGGACTTGCCGTACATCGCCCGGAGCTCAGGGTTCTTGAGCGGGGCCAGAAACGCGATATTGAGCCGCCGCTTCACCGCCTCCATCCCCGCCACATCGGAGAGGCGTATGGTCGACTCCTCGGCAGAGAAGATCGGCTCCGGGGCCTCGTCCCAGCCGTCGGTGCGCAGGCGAGCCGGAGCGGGGGTGGAGGTGAGGGGCGTGGGTGGCTCTGGCGCGGTTGCGCCGTCGCCACGGAGGGCACGCAGGAGCCGGCGGTAGCTATCGGCGCGGCTGCTCTGCCCGGCTTCTTCAGCCGCACGGGCGGCGTAGGTCAGTGCCTCTGTGTTGTCGGGCTGGCGGCTGAGCACAAAAGCGCTGTGCTCCAGTGCCTCGGGGTAGCGCTCCGCTTCGAGCAAGAGGCGCACCAGATGGAGCCGCAGTGCCAGGTTCTCGGAGTCGGTGTCCAGGGCGACCGTCAGCGCAGCAATAACCGAGGGATCAACAGGCATCGTGGCTCTAAATATACCAGGAATGCGCCGGGGACGAAAGCCATAGGCGGGCAGGGTGAAGGTTCTGCTAAAATGGGAGTCGAAGAGCTCAGGAGAATTAAAAATGCTACTTATCACCCCGCCTACGCTGACTGTACTCACCCAGACCGATGCCAGGCCTCAGGCTGCGCGCCCGCGCGTTGCACCCATCAAGGTTGAGCTGACCCATCTCATCCCCACGGTGCTGGTGGAACTGCTCAGCACTCCCGAGCTCGCACCGCTGTTTTTCGAGGACGAGAGCCTGAAGGCGCGGGTGTCGGCGGGGAAGGTGCCGCTCGCGGCGCGGCCTGTGGGGCTGGACAATCTTATAGCAAGCGATGCCGACCATACGCTCATTGCCCAGGGCACCCCCGAGGCCCTTAAGGAGCTCCGGGCGTTTCTCAAGAGCCTGGATGTGGAGCCTCAAGGGGTTCTGTTGACGATGCGCCAGGTGCAGAAAGGCAAGCCCGAGAGCCACCCCGTTGTCCAGACATTTAGCAACTTAAAAGCAAGCATCACGGTGGGCGGGGCGGCGGATATCCAGAGTCTCACCGTGCCCCCTCCTCTCAGCTGTGATGTCCAGAGTGTCACGGTCATCCCACACCTCAACCGTGATGGGAAGACGGTTGTGGTGGCGGCAAAGGTCAATAAAGAAAAATGGCTCGTGCAGACCGGTAAGCTCGGGGGGGAGCTGAAGTTTGTCTTTCCCCACAACCAGGAGCTGTCTCTCACCGCGACACGACAGTAGATAAGGCTCTTCCCATGCCGTTCCCCCTTCCCCCCGCACTGGTTCAGCAAGCCCTCCCGCAGGAGAAACCGCGCCTTGTCAAGATTGAGCTCCATTTCGTAGCGCCATCGGCGGCGATGAAGCGAATCGACGGGAACGGGAAACAGAAGAGTCTCCGGCCCGATGGGCTGCGTAATGTCATTATCAGCGATGTGGATAAGGTGTTAATTCTCCAAGGCACCGAAGAAGCCGTGGCGGAGTTCAAGGCGCTCCTGCGTCTGATTGATGTCAAGCCCGTCGTCCTAGAGCTGAAGGTGCAGTTTGTGCAGGAAGGCGAGAACACGATCTACCTGCGCCTGCGCACTGCCGATGCCCAGAAAACCCGCGTGACTCTGGGAGAAGATGCCCTCGCCCGTGGCCTGCTGATCATCCCGCACTTGAGCGACGACAACAAGTCTGTCACTTTCGAGATTCTCCGTGAGGTCGGGGAGCCCTCAAAGCTGGCCGATCCCAAGAAAGTGCCCCTGATGAAGGCGGGAGCCCTCGGCCAGGAGCTGCGCATCCCGCTTGACGATGGCCTGCTCTTTCTCACCGCGACACTTCTGAAGACAGAAGGAAAGTAAAAGATGCTCTTGACGCCGCCACCCGCCTTGATCTTCCTGATGCAGGCCGCTGCAGAAAAAGAGCGAGGTATCACGCGTGTGAGCTACGAGCTGCGCCATGTCCCGCCGGGTTACTTTCTGTACATGGTCGATAGGTCATCGCCAGCGACGCTACGTCCCAAAGGTGTCCAAACGATCCAGTGCGACTACACGAAGCGGCAGATCACGGTCGCTGCGACCTCGACGGGGCATGCGGATCTGAAGCTGCTCCTCACGCGATTTGATGTGGTGCCCGAGCCCGAGCCCCTTCCCGTTAAGAAAATCATCCCCATTTTTTCGGAAGTCAGCCTGAAAATGAAAGGAAAGGACACGCTTGACGGAGCCATTATCGTCCCGATTGAAAAAGAGGCGACCGCGGAGTTCCCTCTCTCTGAGCCGACAGCCGTCTCCCTCTGTCCGCAGCCTGGCCGAGCTGCGAGCGAGGTCTCTTTCTACAAGTGGCGGATCACCCCACACTTCAGCCCCGATGAGAAGACCGCCACTCTTGATATTGTCTTGGTGGCGGAACAAAAACCGAAGGATCAGCTGATCTTCCTGGGGACGCAGACCGTGACCGTGGGAGTCTACACGAAAATCACCTTCCCCGCGACCATGGTACTCCCCGACAAACAGGAGTTCTTCGTCCGTGTCCGACGCGCCAACCCCGACGACTATTAGTTCCCTAACGGGCGCAAAGGAAATATCATCGAGCTCCTGTCTTGGAGCCGGAAAGAAGATTGAAGTTATGCTCTTACCCACTCCCCCCGCATTTGTCTCTCTAATCCAGGCTGCTTCGCCAAAAGACGAGCTCACAACCGTTGTCTACGACCTGCACAATGTCTCGCCGGCCTACTTTCTCCAAGAGCTAGACAGTCCTCGGAACCCGCGTCGGCCTGATGGAGTTGCGTCCATTACGCCCGACGATGTGCGGAGCATCATCATGGTCAAGGCAACTCCCGCCGGGCATACCGCGCTGAGAGCGGTTCTGGAGAAGCTCGATACGTCTGCGCCGCCCCAGTACATCCACTTCTACCTGCACGCAACCAAAGATGGCGAGATCACGCGAGGAATTCCGCTCTCGACAGAAATAAGCGAGTCGTTGACGGTAGGCATTCAGTACAACCAGGCGGAGCTCGACGAGATGAAAAAACGCCCTTGGAACTGTCAGGTTCCTGTCAAGCCCGAGGTCGCGCTGATCTTCACGCCACACCGTGATGGCGATGATAAGACGATTCGCTTGGAGTGGCGGCTTGTGCGTTCTTTGCCGAAATCACAGACACAGACCGTGGTTCTGCCGGAGCTGACGCTCAAGATTGGGGAGAAGACCACCCTTCCCCTCAGTGATGCCCTCCCGTCTTCACTCTCCGCTCTCAACATGACCGCGTGGCTGGAGCCGAAAGTGGCGCCCAACTCCGTGGCTGCTTCCCAACAAGCCAACTCCTCGATCTATGCCGAAACCCGCGTCCAGGTAAAGAAGAAGGGCGAGCTGTTTCAGGCTCCGATCACCGCGCACGCCAAAGACGCCCCGGCTGAGTTTTACTTCGAGGAGCTACAGGCTCAGGGGCAGACACTTGGCATTGTCGCCCACTTCAGCGACGATGAGAAAACGGCGCGGCTCGAATACTTTCTGCGGGTCAAAGACAACCTTCAGGCATCGGTGATCTCGCTGGGCACGCAGACCGTGACGGTCGGGGAGAACACCAAGATGGTTCTCGACAAGCCCCTTGGCCTGACGGATGCCGATGAGTTCTACGTCCGTGTCCAGCGTGTCACCCCCGACGACTATCTGCTTCCCTAAAATAACAGTAGGCATGTCAGGGACGCCCCTGAGCATCCAGAAGAAAAGTCTGACGCACGATTCCCCGGACGGCTTTTTCTCGTCCGAGAGAATCCAGAGGATGCGCTTGACACTCCTGCTCGGACTTGGATAGAAAGTTCAGTAACACGAGGCTTCGCTTCTCGTTTGCGCCAACGGCCAAGCTCAGATAGGAGGGATCCGCGCGTCTCAGGGTGAGAACGGCAAAGGGGCTTCCCGACAGCCCGGCTGTTTTCCAGAGGGTGTGGGGATCATCAGAGGACGTGTCGGGGTTGAGAAAGCTCTCTCCGTAGAGTGTCGCCTCAATCGTCCGCCCCGGTGCAGCCTGCCGCCACCTGTCCAGCCAATCGAGAGAGGCGACACTGTCAGTGAGTCGTTTTGCCTGACGCAGAAATGTCTCACCAGTGAGCTTTGGCTTACCGTGCACAAGCGGAATGTACCAGTCAAACTGGTCAATACGCTTCCGTCGGCGTGGCTTGAGAGTCATAGAGAGAGCTGCCCCCTCTTTTGAGAGAGATTCGAGAAACATATAGCTACTCTGGTCAAAATCTGACAGCAGGTACTGCGCGTCGAGGCGCGCAAAGCCAGGGAGCCGATGGAGACGTTTTTCTGCTGCACGGGTGTTTTGCTCCTCTTGGCGCTGCGAGCGAATCTCTATAGCAGCTTCTGTTTGCGAGTGAGGAATGTCACGAAGCCAGACCTGCTGTTTGCCTTTTTGTGCTGCGTCCTTTGCCTGCTCTCCAACCCTACTCAGACTCAAAACGGGTGTGGGTGGCAAGTTCCTCCAAGCTCGCCCTTTAGGGCTCTTGTGCAGTACCGCAAGATCGTGGGGTGACGCATCCAATAGATAACCGCTGGCGCAGCTTTCGTCTTTGTAGTGCTCTTCTCCTAGTACTAGGTCGCCTTTGAGCCAGGTAATTGCCACTTCCTTGAGCTGAGTACACCCGCTCCCGTGAGGGAGGCGGTAGTAGCGGATCAGATTTTGGAGCCGCTGGACTTGCGCGGGGGTGAGCAAAACATCGGCGAGGGGCTCTGGGGATGGGTTCGGAAGAAACGGTGCCGCCTTTTCCCTGACGCTGAGATAAGGCCGAGGCGCGGGATGGTAGGTGAAAAGATAGGAGTAGAAACCCCCATCGCCATACGAGCGAAAGTCAATAGTGACAGTCTGATTCGCCGAGCAGAGCAAGTCCATATCTCTCAGAGTACCGCGTGGGTTTCTTGCTTCAATGCCAGGATAGAATAGAGTCATGTCTTCTGATGTTGTTGTGGTTGTTTCCGAAAGGGGGGTGGGCTGAGTGCCACTTCCTGCCTTTCAAAGTGATGGAAACCTGCCGGAAGGGATCTACTCTGCTAGCTGGTCGGAGCTGGCCGAGCATTTCGGAGGAACGGAACGTCGCCAGCAGCTTCTTCAGCGCTTGGAACAGCTCTACGGGCTCGCGAGCGCAACCACGTTTTTGGAGCGCTTTGTTGTCTTTGGAAGCTTTGTTACCACAAAACCAGAGCCCGGCGATGTGGATGTCATCCTGGTGATGCGTCCGGGATTTCAGAGTGCTAGAGTAGGCGAACCAGCCTGTTTTCTCTTCGATCACGATGAAGAAGACCGGCGTTTTGGAGCCAGTATTTTCTGGATTCGGACAGACTTGCTGATCCTGGAGACCGTGGAGGAGTTTCTTGACTACTGGCAAACACGGCGTGACGGGGGGCGGCGCGGTATTATTGAGGTGGTGCCATGATTCAAAATGACCAAGAACTGAGAGTAACACAGGAGCGCATTGTGCGCTTTGAGAGCTTGCTGGCCCAGCTTCGGGTCAGTGCCAGCCGGGAAGAGTTTCCGCAGGTTTCGGGAGGCTACCGACGAGAGATTGAGCGAATGCACACAGAAGTGATGGAGTATCTCACGCGGCATAGCAGTGACGCGCCGCTCGCGATACAACGATAGCCATGTCTTTTGATGTCACAGTAATCGGGGCGGGGATGGCGGGGAGCGAGGCGGCGTGGCAGGCGGCGCAGCGGGGGGCGAAGGTTCGGCTGGTCGAGATGCGGCCCAAGAAGCTGACCCCGGCGCACCAGAGCGACAAGGCGGCGGAGATTGTCTGCTCGAACTCGTTTAAGAGCAACCATATTTCGAATGCGAGCGGCTTGCTCAAAGATGAGATGCGTAAGCTCGACTCGCTCATCGTGAGCTGCGCCGATGCCACTTCCGTTCCCGCGGGCGAGGCGCTGGCCGTGGACCGGGAGGCGTTCTCGGAGCTGGTGACCGAGCGGCTCCTGGCGCACCCGAGTATTGAGTTTGTCCGCGACGAAGCCACGGAGATTCCGGGCGAGGGAAAGGTGATTATCGCCAGCGGCCCGCTGACCTCCGATGCGCTCGCGGCCCAGATTGGGCAGCTCACCGGGCGCTACGATCTCTATTTCTACGATGCGGTCGCGCCGATTGTCGATGCCAGCACGATTGACTATACGAAGGTCTTTCGGGCGTCGCGGCGGGGCAAGGGGCTGGAGGCGGACACGTCGGACGATGCGGCCTACCTCAACTGCCCGATGAACAAGGAGGAGTACACCGCGCTCTGGCAGGCCATCACGGAGGCGGAGCTGGCACCGGTTCACGACTTCGAGGACATCAAGTACTTCGAGGCCTGCTTGCCTGTCGAGGAGCTGGCGCGGCGCGGCGAGCGGACGCTCTCCTTTGGCCCGCTCAAGCCGGTCGGGCTGGAAGACCCGCGCACGGGGCGTCGCCCGTGGGCCGTGGTGCAGCTGCGGCAGGAGAACAAGGCGGGGACTCTCTACAACTTAGTCGGCTTCCAGACCCGCATGAAGTGGGGGGCGCAGAAGAAAGTCCTCCAGCTCATCCCCGGCCTGGAGAACGCGGAGTTCGTGCGCTTTGGGGTCATGCACCGCAACACCTACATCCACTCCCCGAGCCTCCTCGACGCCACGCTCGCCCTCAAGTCCGACCCACGGATTCGCTTCGCCGGGCAGATTGTCGGGGTGGAGGGGTATCTAGAGTCCGCCGCGATGGGCCTGATCGCCGGCCTTAACTCCAGCCGTGAGACACCGATCATCTTCCCGCAGAGCACGTCGCTGGGGTGCCTGACGCACTATGTCGCCCACTACGAAGGCAAGCCCAAGGACTTCGCGCCCATGAACGCCAACTGGGGCATGATGCCTCCTCTGGAGGGCGACCGCATCCGAGACAAGAAAGAGCGCGGCCGCGCCATGGCCGCCCGAGGCCAAGCTGATTTCGACAAAGCACGGGAGCAGGTGGGGCTATGAGCCGCCCGACCATGACCGAGGCACTGGCGGCGCTTCGACAGCTCCCGTTGACTTTTTTCCCCGGAGCGGATAGCGTAGACTTGGAGCAACTGGACGAGGTGCCGGGAGCTACGTCGCCCGATCCCGTGCGTGCGCTGTACGCCGATCACAATGGGTTTTCCGACGACGGTTGGCCAACAGAGAGCGCCGAGTTCGCAAGGGGGCATGGAACCCGCTTCACCCTGATGCCCGTGGCGGAGGCGCTGGAGACACGCAGGGCGATTCTGGAGGAGTGGTTTGAGACGGAGGAAGAGGCCGCCCTCTACACAAACCTGTTGCCTCTGTGGACGGATAGTGCCAACTACATGTGTTACTTCCTTGCAGGTCCCTTGCAAGGCAGGCTGGGCTTTCTCTTCCACGAGGATCCGTACTTTATTCAGCCGCTCTTCCGAGACATCCCCGCGTTCCTCTGCGACCTTGTCCGCGAGGCACGAACAGGCAACAACGCTTTCGACTACCCCGCGCAGACGCCGCGCCCGGAGTGGGACGTGGTAGATACCGCGCTCTGTCAGGGATTTATCGAGGAGTATCTCACCTCGGAGAACCCCTTTCTGCAGCAAAACGCCGCCCGAAATGCCATCTACCTCTGTCCACCGGATCGTCTCTCGCTTCTGGAGCCTCTCCGAACAACCCCAAGAAACCTGGACGACTACGACTATGAAACCCTCCTGCGTGTGCTGGCAAAACGTGAAGCGGGGGAGCTGACCTAGGAGCGCGTCGATGGGCCTGGTTCTCGCACGGATCGAGTGGGCACTGGCGCACCCTTGCCCCTTGCGCGACCCGAACAATTCGTACGGGGGTGAGGTTGGATACGCGGCTACTCATAGTGATGCACTGCGCTGTGACATCGCAAACCCACCCTATGTAACCCGACAAGCCTACCAGGACATCTATCTGCTTTGGGATTCCTGCAAATTTGCAACGGGCTCTTTGGGAAGTCGAGCGGACGGCAGAGGGTGGGCGTATCCGGCATGGGGATTCTCCGTGGATCGGCGCTACCGAAAGCAGGGAGGCTGGAAAGGCTTGCAGATGCTCTGCGGCTCCTGCCCGGCGTGCTCGACAATAGAGGTTGTAGGGTGTACAGGAGGCTTTTCCGATGACGATCACGATGAGGAATATGGGTTTGTCGAAGACCCTGACCCGTTCGATCTGCTCGTCGAGGAGCAGGGGCTTCGGGGCGAGCTTGCCCGATATTTTCCGGTTACGACGCCACTCTGGTTTGGTCTCTGGATTCAGCCCATCATGCCTGCGGGGGGCGTCTCTGTCCTCCGTCAGCTCTTCGAGACGATGGAACGCAACGAAGGCAGCCGTAATGGCTGGGAGCTCTTTGGGCAAGCGGGTTTTCTGCGGGCATTGAAGACGGCGGAGAGAAATGGTCTGGAGCTCCATGTCCATCGCACAGCCGGAGGAACGATTGCGGGACCTAGGCCGCACTGCCCTCGTTGTAAAGCCGGTATGGAACTCGGTGAGAACTTGACCTGTAAGGTTTGTGGCAATGTCTGCTCCCCACAGGTGGGTAAGTGGGGCACGGGTCGGCGTGCTCCCTTGAAACCCTTGCTCAAAGAACTGGGCGAGGCACGTTTTATAGAGCTCGTGCGCTGGAGCCTGCTCCCGCAAAAAGCCCCTGAAGCGCAGCTTGACGAGCTGATGGAAGCGATTCTGGAACGAGAGCGCACGCGGCCGGTGTGGGAAGCGGAGAAGAAACAGTCGCTGAAGGCCATGATCGCTCGTGCACGAGTCTCGACACCGTAGACTAGCCCGCACCCGGAGGGTACCCGGGCTTTGCGGCGCGAAGCGTCACTGCAGACGCCGGTTTCCAACCGGCGGCACTAGCGAGCGGGGGCGGCGAGGCGGATTCCGGTGTTGTCGTTCTGGGTGTTGGGGGTGGCCCCGCTCCGGTGGCTGCACTGGAACTTGTCGGTGAAGTCTGCCCAGCCGCCGCCACGTAGGACACGGAAGTGCTTGCGGGAGGACGCCGGCCCGGTGGGGTCTTTGAGCGGGGATTTTTTGTAGTAGTCCTCGTCGTACCAGTCCGCGCACCACTCCCAGACATTGCCCGCCATGTCCAATACCCCGTAGGGCGAGGCGCCCTTGCGGTAGCGCCCCACGGTGGCGGTGCCAACCCGTGGGAGGTTGTTGCTGAAGTTTTTATTGCGCATGAGCAGAAGCGGGAAGTGCCCCCGCGCCGACTCGGGCTTCGACGGTCCCCACGGGTAGAGGCGGCCGTCGGTGCCGCGTGCCGCCTTCTCCCACTGCGCCTCGGTGGGGAGAGTCAGCCTCGCCCAGTCCGCCAGCGCCCTGGCATCGTCCCAGCTCACATTGACAATGGGGTGGTCCTTCTTGGTAAACCCAGGATTGAAGACCGGCGCCTTGGGCAGGGGGCGCTTGGTGGCCCGGCAAAACTCTTCGTAGAGCGCGACGGTCACCAGGTTCTTTCCGATACGGTAGGCACCAAGGGCCAGCTTCTGGGCGGGCTTTTCATCGCCGGTAGTGCCCCCCCGGAGAAACTCGCCCTCAGGGATCAGGATCAGCTCACGTCGGTACTGGTCCAGCATTGGGGTGTTATCACGAAATGGCATGGAACTCTCCTGTGGGGGATTTTACCACTGGATTTCTCTCTTGTGGGAATCTGGTGGAAGAGAGCAAGACACTCCTTGAAGGCTTGGCTTGCCGTTAGGGGGCAATGGAGCAATAATAGAAACATGAAAGCACAGGCGCAAAAGGTGGAACTCACTCCCAAGCAACAAAAGGATCTGCTTCCTAATCCCCTCGGGGTGGGCGAGCTACGCCCTCTGGCGGGTATTCAGCTACTGGGGACGTTTCGAACCGCTGCCGAGGTCGAGGAGCCTGAGGTCAAGGTTGCCTCCGAGGGCGACCGGGTGGTGGCGATCTGGCGGGCGAAGGAGCTACTCCAGGTCGCGGTGAGCACGGATGGCGGGAGCCGCTACACCGTGACCGCGCTCTCTGTGGGGGCACAGCCAAGCTCGATTGAGGGCTTCGCTTGGCAACCTCAAGTCGCACTGGGCGACGGGTTTATCCTGATTGCCTATGTCCAGCGACGGCACTTGCTGGTGCAGACCAGCACCGATGGGAGCCGCTTTAGCCCCCCTGTGATCGTCGCGAGCAATCTCTCAGAACAGCTCAATCGGACCGTGGGGGAGCGCTACCCGCTCCTCGCCTACAGCGAGGGGGGCTTTGGGATTGTCTGGCTGGAGACGGTTGGGATGCAGGATCAGGTGAAGTTCGCTCGACTGGAGCCGCGGAACTTCGCGCGCCAGAGTGTGCCTGAAGGGGGAACCCGACTCTCATCGGTACCGCTTCGTCGTCTCACCCTTACGCCCACCACCCTCAGCCGCGCTGAGTTCTCGGCTAGTGCGCCCCAGATTCTCGTGTCGGGCCGGGAGCTACGGGTCTTCTTTACCGAGGATCAGAACCCGGAGTACGTACTGGCAATGGCGACCAGCCACGACGGCGGGCGCACCTTCGATACCCTAGCCTCCGCGGCGGAGGGGGACAGTGGGCTCTTGGGGGAGCGTCGCCGCAAAGGCACCGTGGGGAGTGTCACCAAGCCGCTGACAGAGCAGATGCCCTTCAAGTTTGCGGCTCCGGTTCTGCTACCGGGGCGCGGGGAGTTTCTGCCCACCCGTCTCAAGGCCTATCGCGACGGAGTACCCCTCTGGGTGCTGGCTCCCGAGAGCGCGGCCCAGGGGCTGTTCCGGGGAAGGCTACGCAACCTGGTGATTCCCCAGACCTCGGCTCGCCCCGAGCCGGAGGCACGGCGAGAAGAGCGCCGCTTTGAGCGCTTCTGGCCTCAGAACTTCCAGGTTGTTCCCAGTGTCGCTGGCGTGCAGGTCTTCTATGTGGATGGCTGGGAGAACCCGACTCGCCAGCTCACGCGGGTGTGGACCTCCGCGATTGTCGAGGGACGTGGGGTCTCTCCCAACGTGTCCTTCTCCGACGAAGGAATGCTCTCGCTCGGGTCGGGCGTCTCGGGGGAGCAGGCGGTACTTCTGGCGTGCCAGAAGACTGCTGAGGGCTTTGCGCTGAGGTCGCGCTGGGTACGCGGGGCCAACCCACTGGGAGACTGGCAGCTCGTGACATCGGTTCCCGGGGCCGTCACGTTCTTCCTGCTCACTCCCACGACACGGGGGATGGCAGCGCTCTGGCTGGAAGGGCTCAAGCTCCAAGCGGCCTTCCTCCCTGCACCCCGCCTTTAGCACCCAGCGCTCCGCCATCGATAAAGCCCTCACGATGAAAGATGACCTGGGCGACCGTATGAAGCGCGACTACGAGAGCCGCACGCGCTTCCTACTACCGCGCCGCACTTACACGCTGCTCCGTATCGACGGTAAGGCGTTCCACACCTACACGCGCGGCTGCGCCCGCCCCTACGACCTGGAGCTCATGGCCGATATGGATCGGGCTGCCGCCGCGCTCTGCAAGGAGGCGCAGGGTGCCGCGCTCGGCTATGTCCAGAGCGATGAGATCAGCGTGCTTCTGACAGACTTTAGCGACACGGGCACCGAGGCGTGGTTCGACGGCAACCTCCAGAAGCTGGCCTCGATCTCGGCGAGCCTTGTCACCGCGCACTTCAACGCCGCCCGCATTGCCCGTGGTGTTGCGGATAAACTAGCTGTCTTTGATGCGCGGGTCTGGACCATTCCAATGCCAGTCGAGGTGGAGAACTACTTTATCTGGCGCCAGCAGGACGCCACCCGCAACGCGATCTCGATGACGGCGCACGCCCACTTCTCGCACGCCTCGCTCCAGGGGCTCTCCACGGATCAGCTGCAGGAGCGGCTCTTTGCGGAGAAAGGCATCAACTTCAACGACCTGCCGGTCGGCTTCAAGCGTGGCCGGGTGATCGAGCGCCAGACCCGCGAGGAGCCCGTGACCTACACGCATAAGCGTACCGGCGAGGAGCAGAGCGCGCTGGCTCTGCGGAGCGCCTGGGGCTCGGTCGAGCCGCCCGTCTTCACGCGGGATCGCCCGTGGTTGAAGGAGCGCATTCCGGTACACTAGGCGCATGGATGCTAGGCAAGTAGAGCTTCTTCCCACCGGCTACGACGCGCTCTTGAAGGCCATCAAGGAGCGAGTGAGCACCGTGCAGGTCCGCGCCGCCGTGGCGGTCAACACCGAACTGGTCCGTCTGTACTGGAGCATTGGGCACGACATTCTTCAGAAGCAACAAGCAGAGGGCTGGGGCAGCAAGGTGATTGACCGCCTCTCCCGCGACCTAAAAGCATCGTTTCCGACGATGCAGGGATTCTCGCGAACAAGCTTGTTGTATATGCGCGCTTTTGCTGCCGCTTGGCCAGACGAGGCAATTGTCCAACGGGTCGTTGGACAATTGCCATGGCGGCAAAACATCGCCTTGCTGGACAAGCTCAAAGACCCGGAGCTGCGGCTCTGGAGCTAATCGAGGGAAACTAACGCGATGCCGACACTGATTGTCCCGGATCGGGCGAGCAACCCGGATATCAAGGCGCTGCAGGAGGCGGCTGTCGCGCGGGGGTGGCGGTTTGCTCCCGTGCGCTACCAGCTCCCTGAGGGCTTTGCGTCCGATCAGCCGGTCCTCTACGGCGACCCGCTGTTTTGCGATATTGTCGCGGCGCAGCTGGGGGTGCGGCTCTTGGAGCCCGCCGATGATTTCCTGGTGCGCCTGCCGGATGCGTGGCGACTGCGCCACGTCGCGCTCACGACCCTGACCGAGGCGCGGCTCTGGGAGAGTGGCCCGGTCTTTGCCAAGCCCGCGGCGGATAAGTCGTTTCCGGCGCGGGTCTATGCTAGCGGTGCAGCGCTCCCGGGTGAGGAAGTCGTTCCCGGAACGACGCCCGTCCTGCTCTCCGAGCCCGTCCACTGGGAGGTCGAGTGGCGGCTGTTTGTGTGTGCGGGTAAAATCGTCACCCGCTCGCCGTACTTCCGCGACGGCAAGCTAGACTCGGTGGCGCGCCCCGACGAGCTCGGGGAGCTGCGGAGCTTCACCAAGGCACTGCTCCCCGAGCTTGAGGGACTCCTGCCTCCCGTGATGGTTCTCGATATCGGCAAGATTGTGGGCAAGGGCTGGGCGGTGGTCGAGGCCAACCCGGCGTGGGCCAGTGGGCTCTACGCCTGCGATCCGAAACAGACACTCACCGCACTCGCGCTGGCCACGGTTCCCGGCGATACCCAAAGCGCTTGGCTGCGCCCCGCCGCGCTTCTGGAGTAGAAGGCTAATCAGGAAACTTGATCTTTTTCAGCAGTGCCTGAAAGCGCGGCTCGTTGCGGATACTATCGAAGAGCGGATCGACCTTGAAGTTCCCGCACGAGCCGTCTTGCTGGTCGTAGCTCTTCTCCAGCCAGTCGAGTGCCTTCTCTTTTTCTCCCAGTCCGAGGTAGATCATGGCACGGAGACCAGGGGCCACAAAGCGCGTTTGGGCTTGGGTCTCTAGGTCCCGCAGAACCTGTTCTGCCTTGGCACGCTCGCCGATTCGGGCATAGGCGTAGCCGAGGTCCGTCAGAAACTGTGGCTGGGTATCGAGAGCTCTTGCCTTTTCAAAGTGGACAATCCCGGCGGCAGGGTTGCCCTTCCAGACCTCCGCCCAGCCTAGGAGATGGTAGGCAAACGAGAAGTTGGGATCTATCGTCAGCGCCTTCTTTGCCTGTAGGATCATCTCATCGTAGCGCCGGGCATACTCCAGATAAAAGGCATAGTCCGCGTGAAACAAGGCGGAGAGGGGGTCTAGCTCGGTTGCCTTTTGGATGAGAGAGAGCCCTTCGTCGAAGTCTCCACAGACGGTCTTAACCCAGCCCAGCTGATCGTAGGCAAAGGCAAGGTTAGGATTGAGGGCAATGGCCCGCCGGAGAGCCTTCTCGGCTTCCGTCCAGTCAAACGTGCTGGCGAGAACGATGCCAAGCGAGAGGTGCGCCTCCGCAAGGTTAGGATCGAGGGTGAGGGCTTTCTGCGCCAGCTCCTTTGCCGTTGCCCAGGCTTTCTGACTCTCCACCAGCGCGATACCGGCCCAGGAGTAGGTATCGGCAAGCCCGGTGTAGGCCAGTGCGTAGCCGGGATCACGCTGGATCGCCTGCTTAAAATACTTGAGCGCCTCCTTCCAGCCCGCCTCGGTGTTCTTTAAAAAGGCACGATGTCCCTTGAGATAGAGCTCGTAGGCGGGAATACTCTTCGTGGGCTTTTTGGCCAGCTGCTGCGCATCGTCGACACCGAGCTTGCCCTTGAGCGCGGCGACGACTTTCCCCGCGATCTCGCTCTGGATCGTGAGGACGTTGGTCATCTCGCGGTCGTAGGTCTCCGACCAGACATGGAAGCCGTCTGCCGCTTTGATAAGCTGTGCAGTAATGCGGAGCTGCTTGCCTGCCTTGCGGACGCTCCCCTCCAGCACAAAACGGACGTGCAGTTTCTCACCGACATCGCGGAAGATGGCTTCCCCACTCTTGCCCTTGAACGCAAAGCAGGAGGTGCGACCCGGGACACGGAGGTTCGGGACCTTGGCGAGGGCATTGAGCAGCTCCTCGGTCATTCCATCGCTGAGGTACTCGTCGCTTTTATCGGCGCTCATGTTGACAAACGGCAAGACCGCAACCGATTTTTGATCGGGGGGCTCTCCCACGCTCGCTGGCGGTGTCTTGGGCTGGCTGGTCCGACGGGTGAGCAGCCAGCCTGCGCTCCCCAGCGCGGACACGGCGACCGCGCCCAGCGAGAGCAGCTTCCGTCGGCTTGGGCTCGGTTTGACCGGGTCAGCAGGAAGGGGCTCTTGCCAGGGAAGCAGGACCCGGTAGACCCCTAAAGGCATGTCGATGTTCTTGAGCTTGGGAGAGTCCAGCGGGGCGAGCGCCTCCTCAAGCTTGTTGTGCACCTGCGCGTAGACGGTCTCAGAGAGGCAGATGCCCCCCCCGACAGCCAGCGGCTCGATCCGAGCGGCGATATTGACCCCATCCCCGTAGATGTCACTGTCGCGCTGCACGACCTCGCCGACATGGATGCCAATACGCACTTGGAAGGCATGGCTGACAGGCTGGGTGGTGTTGTGCTGGTGGAGGGCTCTCTGAAAGGCGATAGCACACTGGGTCGCCTGGAGGGCACTGGGAAACTCTGCCAGAAAGCCGTCGCCGGTGGACTTGACCTCGTGGCCGTGGAAGAGCGCAAAGTTCTCCCGCTGGAGGCGCTGGCTGGTGCGAAGGAGCTCCAAGGCAACGGTCTCGTTTTCTTGGGCCCGCTTGCTGAAGCCCACCATGTCCGTAAACATAATGGCCGCGAGCCGACGTCGCTCGGTGGTTTCAGAGGACATGGCAGTATTTAACCACAGAAGGTTTTGGAGTAGAAGCTGTTGTACACTGGACTTGAAAATGCATACCGTAACTTGGCGCTGGGCAAAAGAGGACTGGGAAGTCTGGTACCACTCGTATGTGCAGGGAGAGACCTACCGAGACCAGTGTCGGCAAGCAAAGACTGTCGGAGCGGTGGCGGGAGTTTTTGTAGGGCTTTTGGGGCTACGCCTGCTGACTAACTGGTTAGAGTTGGTTGGAGTGTTGCTCGCAGGTGGGCTACTGGGCTTCACGGTTGTGAGTCTCTATCTTGCTATCTACACGCGCCGCTCGATCGCGAAGCTGATTCAGGATGGTCTGGCTCAGTATCCTGTCACGGAGAGCTACACAATGAGCCTGGAGCCTGAGGGAGTGCGCTTTAAGCTCACGGGCTCGCAGCACCTTTACGAGTGGAGTGCGATTGAGTGCCTTGGGAAGATCCATGGAGAGTTTCTCTGGTTTCGTATCCAAGGACAGGACTGGTATCTTCCTCCCTCGGCCTTCCCCGATACAGAGCTTCGTACCGCTTTTCTGGAGACAATCGAGCGTGCAAAAGTGGCAGGGGGAGCCTCACCGACAAGTGCTCCTTGGTGGCGACAGGGTCAGGGAGCTTAGCGTATGAACCTAGCCCTGCTCCCCGAAACCTACGCGATCTGGAAGCTCCCTGCCTCGGCTCCGTTGCCGCAAGTGCCGTTCTTCGCCGCGATTCGCACGGGTGAGGAGCTCTCGCTGGTCACGGAGGAGACATAGGCCCCGAGCGGTGTCCCCTGCGAGCGGGGCTGGCGTGCCCTCAAGGTCGCCGGGCCGCTGGACTTCTCGCTCACTGGGATTCTCGCCGCCCTCGCCGCTGCCAAGGTCCCCATCTTCGCCCTCTCCACGTTTGACACCGACTACGTCTTGGTGAAAGAGACCCAGCTCACCGCCGCCGTCGCCGCGCTGGAGGCGGCTGGGCATATTTGCGGCGGGGGCTAAAAGTCCCCGCCTCGGATTTTGGGAGCGTCCCGAGGACGCGCAGAAACCAAGCCGTTTCCGCGCCCTCGGGGCGCTCTCTCTGGGAGACGGGTATTTTACTGCCCGGCGAGAATCGCGGGGGCGAGCCAGGTGGCCCAGCAGTAGGCTTCTTTCCCGTTGGCGTTGGTGGTGAAGGTGAGCGCGATCGCGCGGCCGGCGTAGGGCGTGAGGTCCAGCGCGTGGGGAGTGGGCTTGCCGCAGTCGGTGAGCGTGGTGCTCCAGATTTCTTTGCCGTCGATGCGGACGCCGAAGGTGATGCCTCGGGGCGCGGGTTCTTTGGCGCTGTTGAGCACCTCGAAGCGGAGTGTTAGGCGCGTGGCCTTGGGGAGTGTCACGGGGAAGCTGGCCTCGGCCACTCCGACCGCTTTCGGGTGCTGGAAGAGGCCAGGGACACGCTTGCCGGTGCTGGTCTTCTCCTTGGCCTGCCGCCAGTCCAGGCAGTTGGTGGGAGTTGCCGTCCAGAGCTGCTTGACCCCATCCCAGACCACCTCGCCAGGATAGAGGCTCTCCACCCCGACCCCGGAGCGCTCCCCGATGCGTTTTGTGGTGGGCTTGGCATCGTCCCAGCTCTTGAGGCCCGTGAGCGGCAAGAGCGGCGCGATCGTGGCGGCCCACTCGGAGGTCTCGGCCTTCTGGCAGACACTCCACATCGGGCGGCGGCGGCCCTCTAGGTCGCGCAGACCGAGCTTGAGGCCCCCTTCTGCCGGATGATCCTGGTGGCGGTGGAGAATAAAGGCATCGACTCCGGGCATGTGCCGCACCTTCTCAAAGGCGTAGGCATAGGCCGCCGCCTGGACTTTTTCGGCCTGCTCGCCGCTGCCCTTGCAGTTGAAGCCCTGCTCGGAGAGGATCACCCGCCGCGCTGCATTTTTGACGCGCTGGCCGGGCTGGTTGAGATAGGCGAGGAGCACTTCCAGGTTCTTGAAGGTGACAATCGGCGTGTCGAAGCCCAGGCCCGCGTCTTCGTCGTCCCAGAATACCGGATCGAAGAGCCCTTGGGGGTACGGGTGATGTGCCACATGCCAGTCGAAGTCCCCCTCGGCCTTGGCGAGCGCATTGAGACCGTCGATGAGCTGGCGACCGGGCATCGTCCGGTCCGGCGCTTCGTGGCGGTCGGTCCAGTAGTAGTCCATCGAGACATAGACTCTGAGGTCGCGGTGGGCGCTCTTGACCGCGAGCCAGGCAAGGCGTAGCGCATCGGCGTACTCGCGCACGAGCGTCTCGGGTGTGGCCTTCCCCAGGTTGTACCAGTGCCAGTGGCTCTGGACTTCGTTGCCGATAATGAAGCCCCCGACCCGCCCGAAGCGCCCCTCGGGCTCGGTCCAGCGCTTGGCGAGAAACTGCAAGAGCCCCCGGTAGAGCCGCTCGCTCTTGGGGTTGCTCAGGTTAAACGCCGAGAGGGGGTTGGCCGCGCCTTTTTTGTCGCAGTGCGGGTGGATCAGCAGGTCACCGTCGGCGGCGTCGCGCGGGAAGTAGTTGAGAAAGATCACGGTCACCAGAATCCCGGCCTGGGTGAACGCCCGGACTTCGTCGTCGTAGCGGGCGAGTGCTCCTGCGGCTAAGGGAATCTTCTCGCCGTCCACCTCCATAAACTCCACCGGGCCGCCGTAGGGGCCGCCAACTGCGGGCAGGAGCACCTCGCGGATGCTGAGGTTCATCCCGACATGCTTGGCCCCGAGCGCCACGGCATCGGCGCGGTCTACGACACACTGAACCCCTTTGATGCTCTTGGGCCACGGCAGTGGGCTTGTCCGCGTCGCTGTCTCCGCCAGCTCCGTCACCCACTGCGACGCCTCGGTCTCACTGGTTCGGAAGCGCCAGAACAGCCGATCCCGCCCGGCGCTATCGAACCGAGGGAGGGTAAAGTCCTTCCCCGCGATCCGCTCCACCGCCAGCGTCTCCCACGCCGCCGCCCCGACACCCTGCCCGAAGAGCTGGCGGGGCACTTGGTGGTTGGAGCGAATCGTAAAGGTCAGAGACTGCGCATCGGCACGGATGCGGGCAAGCGGCGTCGGAGTTTCCATAGCTGATTATACGGTGCTACTTGTCTCGATCCATGGGCTTGGCTATACTTCGTTCCATGAAAGCAACCCCACTGACCATCTGGCGCCCGCCTGCCTTCTTGCCCTATCTTCAGTCCACGCTCACTCCTGAGCTCGTGGCGCAGGCGGAGCAGCGGCTTGGCGTCACTCTTCCGGCGGAGTACCTTGCGCTGCTGGAGGTCCAGAATGGGGGCTACATTCGCTACGGTCTTCCTGACTTGGTGCACAACGTGATTCGTGGAATCGGCCCCCACTATCCCAACCTGCTGGACGTCGACTGGGATCACTTAGACGATGCGCCGAGCTTCCCTCTTGAGGGCTTGATTCCCTTTGACGGCGATGGGCACTGGTATCTGTGTCTCGACTATCGCGATCGCTCGCAAGAGCCTGCTGTCGCCTATATTGATGTGGAGTGCGATGAGCAGCTTGAGCTCGCCCCGAGCTTTGCAGCGTATCTGGCGCTACTGGAGTACGACGCCCCCTCCGGAGTTGTCCTCACACCCGTTGCGGAGATTGCTACACTGGTTGCTACTCTCGAAGCTCATTTGAAGATCACTTTTGAACCACCGAGCTCTTCGAACCATGGGTATCCCGTCTATCGCGCCCAGCTGGGGACAAAGGCTCAGCCGGAGTGGATTTGGCTCAGTCCCAATACCGTTCCTCGTGGCTTTGTCCGTGAGAGTGATCGTCGGTACTCCGAGCTCCGCGACCTCTTGCCCGGGACGGCGCTACGCTTCCTCGAGCTTCCTCCAGAGAGCTATCTGTTGGTAGTAGACGCCAAGCGCCAGAGTGCAGTACTCGCCGCCTGTGCAGAGCTCGGACTAGCCGCTCGACCCGCGGAAGACTATGCCTCATGAGCTCAAGTGAAGGGGTGGTGCGGCGCTTCTGGGAGCTGATGGCTACCAATGATTTTTCCTCCGTGGCCGAGGTCCTCGCCCCGGAGTTCGTGCTGGAGTGGCCGCAGTCGGGCGAGCGCCTGCGCGGGGCGGAGCGCTTTGCCCAGATGAATGCGGAGTACGAGAGCCATGGCCCGTGGCGCTTCACGATCCATAAGATTGTCGCCAGCGAGACCGAGGCCGTCAGCGATGTGTCCGTGACCGATGGCGTCCAAAACGCCCGAGCACTCTCATTTTTTACGATCAAGGATGGCAAGATCACGCGCCTGGTCGAGTTCTGGCCCGAGCCGTATCCCGCCCCTGAGAGCCGCAAGCACCTGACAGAACCCCTTGAGCCTGTGTAAAATGGATCGGTTGCCGCCGGTTCGAAACCGGCGTCTGCAGTGGCGTTCCGCCGCAAAGCCCGTGCCGGGCTACCGAACTTAGCTCCCTAGCCCGGCACGGGCTTTGCAGCCGCAGGCTACTGATGACGCCTAATTTCATTGGGCGAACCAAAATGGAGGCGTTAGACGAATCATATGCAGGTACCTTTGAAACCGTCCTACGACACAGAGCTCACCAAGAAAGTCGCGCAGGTGCTCCAGGAAGTACAGAAGCTCAAGGTGGGCATGACCCGCGCCGAGCTGCTCAATACCTTCACCACGGAGGGCGGGCTCTCGTCGCGCACCTGGCGGCGCTATGTCTCCCAGCGCTGTCCCTACATTAAAATCGATGTCGAGTTTGCTCCCGTTGGCCCACGAGTGGGTGTAGGGGATGAGAGCCCCTGCGACAAAATCACGAAGCTCTCACCTCCCTTTCTGGAGTGGAGTATCAAGAACTAATCCCAAAAGGGGAACCACACCGGAAAAGCGTCATAGGAGGTGCTTGGAGAGAATATGAATAAAACTCAGCTCAAACAACTCAGCAACCTCTGTTTCGCTTTAGGGTTCGCCTCGATCATCGGCTCTATCGCGATCTGGTTTTTTACGGGGGGGAAAGAGGCCGATACCCAAGCACACGCCGAGCGTTTTGGCATCTTTGTCGGGCTCTGGGCCCCAACTTTCTTGATCCTATCCAATCGCTTTGACCGCTATGCAGAGACAGGCGTGTAGAGTCGGAGAGGGGGTGCAACCGAATCCCCAAGACAAGAGTCTGAGACGACGTTGCCGGGCAGGTACGTCTGGCGTGGAGGATTTTTGTATGAAACCGGTTGCGATGATTTCGCTGTTAGCTGTCTCTTTACTGGCGTGCACTCCCAGTACACAGGCGCAGACACGTGTCCAGGAGCTCTACGGCAAGGCCCAACAAGCCCTCAAGGCAGGAGATATCCCGGGGGCAAGCAAGCTCGCGCGTGAGGTTCTCCAGAAAAACACGGACAAGAAAGCCTGGTACTACGGGAACCTGGTCTACGAAGCCAATCAGCTCTTGGGGCTGGTGGCGCTACGCGAGGGGAAAGTTGCCGCGGCAAAGAGCTATCTGCTTGCCGCAGGGAAGACCCCCGGCTCGCCACAGCTAAGCTCCTTCGGCCCGACAATGACCTTGGCGCAGGAGCTCCTGAAAAAAGGCGAAAAACAAGCGGTGCTGGACTTTCTGGACGAGGTCGCAGCCTTCTGGGCGACGCCCAAACCGGGGCAACCTGCTTCCCTCAAGGCGCTCATGGACGGTCATGCTGCGCAGCTTCGCCAGTGGAAAGCGGAGATTCGTGCGGGGAAACAACCAACCCTCAATCGTGTCCGGTAGAATCTAGTCACTATGGCGCTCTCTTCTTATCTCGAAACCTACCCGACCCTTGGCGAGCGGGTCTTTGTGCACGACTCCGCGCAGGTGATCGGCGATGTGACTCTCGGGGCAGATGTCTCGGTGTGGTGCAACGCGGTGCTGCGCGGCGATGTGCACAAGATCGTGATCGGGAAGGGGACCAACTTCCAGGACCTGGCGATGGGGCATGTTACCCATGTCGGCTACAACGGCTCGAAGGGCGCGCCGCTGACCATTGGGGAGTACGTGACCGTGGGGCACTCGTGCGTTCTCCATGGCTGCACGATCGGGGACGAGTCTCTGGTGGGGATGGGCTCGATTGTCTTGGACAACGCCGTGATCGAGCGCCATGTGATGCTCGGGGCGGGGAGCTTGGTCTCGCCGGGGAAGGTCTTGGAGAGCGGGTTTCTCTACCTGGGACGCCCCGCGGTTAAGATTCGGCCCCTCACCGCCGACGAGATTGCGTTTCTGCGCTACTCGGCGGAGCACTACATCCAGACCAAAGACAACTACTTGCGCACGGTATAATCGGCGTATGCTTTTTTCAAGACAGTCCCAACAACGAAGTGACAGACCGGCGCGCAGTGAGGTGATCACGCCGATCCGCAACGAGACATTCAACAAGAACGGCACGGCCAAGGAGCGCAGGCAGGGCGGCAACCCGCGCACGGTCAATGGGGTCTTTGCCTTCGATGGCTCGATGGACGGCAACCGTCAAGTCGACCCGCAGATCGCGGTGGGCGGCGGCTTTGTGCTCCACGGTACCAACAGTGGCCTGGTCATCTACGATAAAAAAGGCAACTATCTACAGGGGGTCTCACAGAAAGCCTTCAACGATGGCATCGACCCGAAGCTCTTCTTCGATGTCCACAACAAGGTCTTTGCCTTCGATCTCTGGTGGTACTACGACAAGGAGAAGACCAAGCCGGTCAATATCTCGGTCTCGGAGACATCCGACCCGCGTGGCGCGTGGAACACCTACCCGATCTCGATCACGCAGGCGGTCGATGGCGGGGGCAATGGCTACAGCCGCAAGTGGTTTGGCTACAGCTTCCCCGGTGGCCCGGAGCGGACGATTGTGATGAAGATGGCGGAGCTCAAGTCCGGCAAGCCCGCCACGGCCTGGCACTTTGCCGGCAGCCTCGGGCACCCGGTCAACACGCTCGACCCCATCGACGATCTCTACTTCGTGGACTTGACCGAGAGCGAGATCGTCCTGACCCGCGTCACCGATGCGGGCGATGGGACGCCCAAGATCGCGTCGGTGGTCCGCAAGCCCCATGGCTTCACGCACTTTGGCTGGCCGCCGCAGTCGCCGCAAAAAGGGACTCCGCAGAAGACGTCATCGGGGGATCGGAATCCCAAGAACCTGGTGATCCAGAACAAGCACCTCTGGTTCTCGCACGTGGTCAGCTTCGAGGGCCGCGCCGCCGTGCAGTGGCACCAGTTCACGCTCGATGGGGCCGAGGTGCAGGGCGGGCGGATCGCGCACCCGACCAATGGCTACATCCAGACCACGATCGCGGTCAATAAAAACAACGATGTCCTGATCGGCTTCCAGGAGGCCGGCCCCGAGATGTTCATCAGCCCGCGCTACGCCACGCGCAAGGCCAGCGATCCCAAGGGCACGACCCGCCCGGTGCAGAGCCTCGGGGAGGGCGAGGGCGCGACCGACGGGGTTGCCTGGGGTGACTACTCCTGCACCGTGCTCGACGGCGACAACCGCACCGACCTTTGGACCATCCAGAGCCGCGCCAACTCCAAAGGCCGCGGCGAGTGCGTCATCGCCAAGATCACTGTGAAATGACCGGAGACTGTCCCGAGTTTATCGAAGCCATTCGCCTGACTCGGGACTTCTTCCCCGAAGCAAAGCCCTACATTTCGTTAGAGCGAGGCCTTCACTGGGATCACCTCTGGCAGGCACTCTTGGATGCCGGGGCAAGGATGGATTTCTCCTGCGACTCTGGCTGCCACCGACCTGGGGAGCATGCTTTAGTGCACAAGCTTCACCGTCCCGAGGTCGTCAGCGACGATGAAATCTACCGGGTACTTTTAGAGCACACCGGCTTTTCTCCCACGGGGAGGGTTGTCGTGATCCCGGATGCCTCGTGGCGGCCAGGCTTCGTCCCAAGCGCTCGCCTGCCTTTTGTCTGTTCGTCTCAAACCGTCGCGACACGCCTGCATGAGTACGACGACCTCTTTTTCCAGGGCAACGACACCGTTTTTGTGTTTGAGTCTGGTGAGGCTTTCCTACTGAACCACGACGAAAAGTTTATCTGGGCTAAGTCCAAACAGCGTAAAGGATAACGATAAACGATGGAGCTCTCGGTCCACGATAACTTTCTGATCTCCTACGAAGTGCTCTGCGAGAGGCGCGAGATTCGCCTGCACACGGAGTTTCGCGATGTCGCGCTTGGTGCGCCTTTTGAGTACACCGACGTGGTTTTTCGTGGGGTCTTTGCGTATCACTTCAAGCAGGACACCCTGACGAACCTCCTTTTTGATATCGAGGAAGTCGCTGTTTCCAGCATTCTGGAGGAAGCCCAAGCACTCCTAGACGCCGGTCGCCCCTACGGCTGGCCTCGGGTGGAGGGGAGCCCGTCTCCCACTCTGGAAGCCTATCTGAGTGCAAACGACGTGCGCGGTTTTGAAATTGCATCGTCGTACGGGCTGGACGGCTGGGTGCTGGCCCAGAGCATGGAGTTTATCGCGGTGACGCCGTCGGTGTAGTCATGGAACCCTCCCAAACGAGCATCTTCTGGCCTTTCTCCGAGAGGCGCTTGGCGTGCCCATCGGCGAAGGTGAAGCCTAGGCTGCTCCCGTGCCGCCTCTGGGAGACTGTCGTTCCATTGTCGCTCTCGAAGAAGAGCACAACGTCGGCGGTACGCTCTAGCTCCTCTAGCTTTTTCTTGCTGAGAGCCTTGTTCATCGCGTAGCCCACCTCTCCCTTCGACAACGGGCACTTGGGTAGCGTCTTTAGATACGGCTTCAGAGCGTCTTCCCAGTTTTCGGCAGGGGGAAGTGTCTCGTGGTGATCCTGTGCGTACATCACCGCGGCGGTTCCCAGCATCTTCATATTCGAGAGGCACTGGGTCTCGTTGGCCTTCGTGGCCGCGCAGGCAACGTGAAAGACCCCGGCAAAGACCAGCCAGAGACTGGTGAGTAGCGAGACCCAGATACCGACTAAGCCGAGAAGCAGCTCGCGGTGCCGGGTCTGTCGCCAGCGCAGCTCCACACGATATGCCGCAAACCCCAGCGCGACGGCGGCGATTACCGGGACAATACCCCAGGCCGTATGGCTCAGAGCGCCATAAAAGGCGATACTCCGCTCGCTCATGGCCTATTCTATCTGAGATTAGACCAAGTGGGTGCCATTAGGTACAGGGCGCTCGGGCTGGGCGAGGATGATCGCGCCGGTTTCGTCGGTGAAGCCGGTGACGAGAACTTCGCTCATAAATGAGGCGATCTGTTTCTTGGGGAAGTTCAGTACGGCGATCACCTGACGCCCGAGGAGCGATTCGGGCGTGTAGTGGACCGTGATCTGCGCCGATGACTTGCGCACGCCCAGCTCCGGCCCGAAGTCGATCCAGAGCTTGATCGCGGGCCGTCGCGCCTCGGGGAAGGCCTCGGCACGGACAACGGTCCCGACACGCAGCTCCACGCGCTCGAACTCCTCCCAGGTCAGGTCGTTGCTCACTTTGCCAGCTCCGCGAGCTCGATCAGCTGCCGCACGAGGGGCTTGCCAAGCGTTTTGGGGACACTGGTATTGACTTGGAGAGCCATGCTGAGCTTGTGCTCGGGGAAGTAGAGGAGCTCGGTGAGGTAGCCGGGGAAGTAGCCACTGTGGCCCCAGGCAACTCCCAGCGGTGTGGGGCGGATCATGGTCCCCAGGCCATAGGTGACATTAGGTCCGAGCTGAGCGGGAACCCCGTGCACCTGCTCCTCGTGCAGCTCCTGCGAGAACGCCTTTGCCTCATAGAGCCGCTTACCCCAGCGGGCGAGGTCCTTGGCGGTGGATGCCATGCCACCGCCGCACCACTCCACCTGGGGATTGAAGGCAAGCTGGCCGTCTTTGAGCATGGTATCGGAGCCTCCGAAGGGGTTGTCTTTTCCGGCGTAGCCCTGCACCAGGCGGGGAATCCGGCGGCGGTCCGAGGGGAGGGTGTCGCTGAGCTGGAAGGGCTTCAGGAGCCGCTTTTTTGCCTCGTCGTAGTAGGTTGACCGCGTGGTGTGCTCGATCACCATGCCCAGCACGATGTAGTTGGTGTCGGAGTACTCCCAGCCCTGGCCGGCGGCGAAGGGGGCTTTGGTGTCAAAAATATAGGCTAACCGCTCCTCGGGCTTCCAGACTTTGTCGGGGTGGGCGAGCAGGTCGCGGATAAACTCGTCTTTGAACTCGAAGCGCACGAGCCCGCTGGTGTGGTTCATGAGTTGGCGGATCGTGAGCTCGGCGGCGTTGGGCAGGCGTGAAAACCAGGACTCTTTCCCCAGGTAGACCGAGAGCTTCTCATCGAGGACGAGCTTCTTCTCCTGCACGAGCTGGAGCGCAACCGCCGCGACATAGGTCTTGCCGACACTCCCTTGGAGCATCCGGTCGGTGGGCTTGAGAGGGATCTTGCGCTCCTTGTCCGCCCAGCCGATCACCAGCCCCTGCGGCGCTTCATCGCCGCGCACGATACCAAGGCTTGCCCCGGGAAAAGAGACGGACTCCTGCCAGTGCTGCAGTGCGGCTTGAAGAGAGGTCTGTTTCATGCGTGCCATTATACGGGGCCTGAAAGTCCCCGTCTAGGACCGCCTTCGGCGAAGCGGGCCGAGCCCGCGGAGAATGCTTCCTCGGTGCGGGCTCGGCCCGCTTGACGCGAAGCGTTGCCCCGGGTACCCGTTGGGTGGTGGGACTTTCAGGCCCCGACCCCTCCATCATTTTTGGGGTGGCTGGCTGGTGAGCTGGACGAGGGCTTCGAGGACGCGGGCCTTACGGACGGGGTCCAGGATCAGGAAGCGGTCGCGGCCTCCGTTCTTGGGGGTGAAGCGTGTGAAGCCATCGCCCTCGACTGTCACCTGGCCGGGGGGAGAGAGCGCGAAGTAGTCCCGGTCGGGCTGGGCGGCGTAGAGGCAGCTTGCCAGGTCCCAGCAGGGGCGCTCCTCGCCCGGTTGGCAGTAGACCTTGTAGGCCAGCGGGATCGGGTGGGCGGGGACATACGAAAAGTCCTGCTCGATGCTCTTGACCGGGTAGCGCAGGGCGTAGCCGATCTCGAAGCCGCCCCAGACAATCGGGGTGGGCCAGCCCTGCGCGAGCTTCTGCGCGGCGGGGATGTCCTGGGTGACATTGTACTCGCAGAAGTGATTATTACTATCAACGGTTGCGAACGCCCCTGCCATGATCGAGAGGAGCTTGACCTTGCGCTGGACCAGCTCACGGTCCTTGGGATCGTCCAAAAGTCGCGCTAAGTTGGAGAAAAAGCCGACCTGAGCAATCGCGACCGAGCCATCGGGCTGGGACTGGAGGGTCTTGCGGAGCAGCTCGACAGCATCCGGGGCGCGGTCCGGGTTGATCCGGTGGGGGAACTTCTCGGCCACCTTGAGATAAGCGCTCGGGTCGCCGGGCTTGCCGTCGCGCTTGACCCCAATCGGAGTCTCGGGGCGTCCATAGAACGTGTTGACCGCGTCCGTAAAGCGCGCCGACCAGGGATCGACTCGGGTGAGCGTGACTGCGAGAAGCTTGCACGCGCCCCGGCTCTGGAGGCTGTGCAAGACCGCAAGGGCGAGGGCATCGTCCACATCGTTGCCCATGTCGGTATCAAAGATCAATGGTGTCATGGTGTATTCTTTTTATCGCCCCGGTTGGAGCGGGGCGTCAACGGGCGTCGCAAGCTCCGCCGCAAAGGCCTTCGGCCATAGGGCTTTCTGATGGCCGAAGGCCTTTCCAGCCGTAGGCTCGTTGACGCCCCGCTCTAACCGGGGCGATCATAATGGGAGCGATAACAGCTCCCGTGCTGCGTGTTCTACCTGATCCGGCGTGATCGCGTCCAGCGCCGCGCGGATGGCATCGTCGGTGGGCTTGACTCCTTCGGCGAGGGGAGAGACCAGGCTCCGGTGCCGGGGACCGTCGTAGTGCCAGCGGGTGTACTTGGTCGGGCCGAAGATTCCCACGGTGGGCAGGCCGACACCCGCGGCAAGGTGCAGGAGGCCACCATCGTTGCCGATCCAGAGCTCGCAGCAGGAGATCAGGGCCATGGCCTCGCGGAGCTTGGTCTTTCCCGCCAGCATCAGGGGCTTGTGGCGCATCGCCGCCTCGACCGCCTCCGCCGCCTTGCGCTCGGTATCGGTGCCGAAGAGAACCACCCGCGCCCCGAGCGTCTCACTCAGCCGATCCCCGACAAGGGCGTAGTGCTCGGCCTTCCACTCTCGCACATAGGGGTCGTTGGCACCGGGCTGCATCCCGATAAAGCATGTGCCTTCGGGTGCTAATCTAGCTTGCGCGGCGGCTTTTTCGTCGCCTTTGACCCAGAGAATGGGGCTGGGATCGTAGGTGCCGGGGGTAATGGCTTGCAGTAGGTCTAAATAGGCAACAATCTCGCGCTTGTCCCAGAGATACGGGACCCGGTGCGTGAGCATAAACCCGCGCCCTTCGGCGTTGAAGCCGACCCGCTGCTTGGCACCGCACGCCACCCCGAGCATCGCGGCACGAAACGAGCGGTCCACGAGAAAGCAAATGTCAGGCTTGGCAAGCTTCTGGGCGAGCGCAAAGAGGCCATCGTCTTTTTTGTAGGCCAGGAGCGTGTCGGTGTAGGGGCAGTTTTCGAGAAGCTGCACCGCCGCGCCGCCCGCCATCAGGGTCACGTGGCTCTCGGGGTAGGCTTGCTTGATCCCCCGCAGGAGCGGAGTAACAATGAGCGTGTCGCCCATGTACTTGTGCTTGGTGACAACGGCAATTCTCTTAGGCATCTTTCGCCCACTTTACCGTAAATTCTAGAGGGAGATCACAAACATGTTTGGAAATCTGTTGTGGGTGACCAGTGCCTTCTTACTGTCAGGGGAGAAGAACATCTCAAAGCCCATGGAGGAGGCTGCAGCGTTTTCTTCGGTGAGTGGCTCGCGCACAAGACAGCGCCGGCTGCTACCATCGCGGGCGACGAGCCAGAGCTCATTGAAAGCGATGGGTAGCTTCCGCTTGAGGAGCACTTCCCAGGTCCCTTGCTCGGGGAGCTGCTGGGGGACGGCGCGACTAATCAAGACTGTCTTGCTATCGGGGCTCATCACAAAGTGGTGTAGCTGCCCGGTGAGGAGCTTGTCGTGCACCACGACATTTTCACACGGCCGCGCTCTGTCGCGCTCACAGAGTTGGAGGGACTCCTTACCACTGTAGCAATAAAAGAGAAAGCGTCCGTCGTCTTGGATCTGGATTGGCCAGGATACGTACGATGTCTGCGGCTCGGGGGGCTTGGGAAGGACGCTATAGAGCTGGGTGTTGTGCCCTGGGCTTGCTTTCGTGAAGTCCCGCCAGACGAGCCAGCCGGAGCTATCCGGGAGCCAGAGCGGAGCGCTCTGCAAGCCGTTGTTTGTGACGGGGATACGCCGCAGACCACTGCCGTCGGGGTGCACCAGAGCGTAGCTTTTATGGGTAAGCCCCTTTACATCCATAAGGGTCTCTGGGTAGAGAAGCCACTTGCCATCGGGCGAGGGGAGAGACTGCTCACGAAAGGTCGCAGGTGGAGAGAGGCTTTTGGCTGGTCGCACACTGCCCATCCCTACCATCCCGTACGGAGAGATCTCTAGTGGCAGAGGGCGCAGCTTTTGTGTCCTTAGGTTGTAGATGCCTTGGGCACTGACCACTTCCTCCAACCCAAGCCAGCTAAAATAAGACAGAGACGGTAGCTTCTGCCCCGCGCTTTCGAGCCGTGGGGGCGAGGCCACGCGAACCGCCACGCCGGTGACGGCTGTGACAAAACCGAGGGCGGCGACGAGAAGCTTTGTCTTGGTGCGCATGGAGCAATAGTACCTTATGGGAACCACGCGAGTCCGGAGGAACGAGTCCTCCGGCTTAAGAGGGCGACGGCTGCCTTCGCAGCCAACCGAGCTTACTGCTCGCGAAGGCGAGCGTCGCCCTCTTAAGCCCGGACACTTGTTGTTCGGGTTTGGTCTTGGTGCGCATGGCGTTTTAGTTTCTCTGTCTCGACAAATGGTTCACTCCACCGTAAACTGCGCGGCGTGGAGCTGGGCATAGACCCCATTTTGCTCCAAGAGCTCGCTGTGGGTGCCGCGCTCGACAATCTTTCCGGCCTCCATCACCAGAATCAGATCAGCGGCGAGGATGGTCGAGAGACGGTGGGCGATTGCAAAGGTCGTGCGGCCCTCGGAGAGGCGCGTCAGGGCGTCTTGGATCAGCCGCTCGCTCTGGGTGTCTAGGGCGCTGGTGGCTTCGTCGAGGATCAGGATCTGCGGGTTCTTGAGGATCGCGCGGGCGATTGCGATGCGCTGCTTCTCTCCGCCCGAGAGCTTGTAGCCGCGCTCCCCGACCACGGTATCGTAGCCGGCGGGGAGGCTGGCGATATGGTCGTGGATCGCGGCGGCCTGCGCGGCGGCGATCAATTGCTCATCGGTGGCATCGGGGCGGCCGTAGCGCAGGTTCTCACGGATCGTGTCGTGGACGAGATACGTCTCCTGGGTCACCACCCCGATTGCCTGCCCGAGCGTGGCCAGCGGTAGGCGCTTGATCTCGTGGCCGTCGATTCGCACGATCCCCGAGTCGGCATCGTAGAGGCGGGGAATCAGGTAGGTGAGCGTCGTCTTGCCCGAGCCGCTGTGCCCGACCAGCGCGACCAGCTGTCCCGGCTTGGCCGTGAACGTGATCTCCGAGAGCGTTTGCTTGTCGTCGTCGTAGGCGAACGACACATTCTCAAAGCTCACCTCGCCGCGTACCTCCTCGGGCTTGAGCGCGACCGCATCGGTGGGCTCCGGGTCGCGGATCTCCTGCTTCATGTTGATGTACTCAAAGATGCGCTCAAAGAGCCCCAGCGCGGTGAGCACCTCCACCTGGACATTGAAGAGGCTGGTCAGCGGGAAGAAGAGCCGGCCCTGGAGCGCGGTGAAGGCGACAATCAGCCCGACGGTCAGGCGCTGCGACTCGCCGTGTGCCATGAAGTAGCCCGCCAGCCAGTAGACCAGCGCGGGCGTGAGGGAGAACGTCAGCGGGATCAGGCTAAAGAAGATCCGCATGATGGTCGACTGGAGAACCTGGGTCGCGGTGAGCGCCTCGTTCTCCTTGGCGAACTTGGCCAGGGTCCGTGCCTGCTGCCCGCTGGTCTTGGTCAGGAGTACCCCCGAGACCGAGAGAGTCTCCTGCATCGTCGCGGAGAGGTCGGCGTTCTGGCCCGCGGCGGTCTTGCGCATCTCGCCCATTCGCATTCCGAGCTTGGCGGAGACAATAGCAAATACCGGGAGGATACTCAGCGCCAGCAGGGTGAGCCGCCAGTCCAGCAAGATCATGGCGATCAGGGTGGAGATCACGACCGTGACATTGTTGAGGAAGTTGGCGATGGTGTCGGAGAGAACCCCTTGGACGCCGCTAACATCGGAGATCAGGCGGGACTGAATCTCTCCGGTGCGCGTGCTGGTGAAGAAGCGAAGGCTCATCCCTTGCAGGTGGTCGAAGAGCTGGAGCCGCAGGTCCCGCATGATCTTCTGGCCCACCAGCACCGAGAGGTAGCCAAACCAGAGCGAGAAGCCGCTGGAGGCGACCGTCATGAGAAGTGTCAGGAGCGTGAACTGGGTGACAATCCCAAAGTCTTGCTTGCCAAAGCCTTCATCGACAATGCGCCGCAGGTAGGCTGGCGGGTAGAGCCCCAGGAGTGCGGAGATCAGCACCAGCACGACAATAAAGGCGAGCTGGCGTCGGTACGGAATAAAGGTCGCAAAGACACGCTTGACGGTCTCTGGATTTGGCTTCTTCGGCGCTCCGCCCGGCCCGCCTGGCCCTCCCATACGAAAACCCATACGCAGATTGTATCGCAACTTAAGAGAACTTTTGTTTTTAGGGTCGGCTATGGCCAGGACGGTACTGATAGAATAGGGGGATATGTCTCTTAAACGCCGCAGTTTTCTCGGTCTGCTCTCGTTGAGTCTTCTTGGCTGCCAGAACACCGCCAAGCCGCCAGCTGCCCCCCCACCGCCGGAGGGCGCAAGGTTTGTCGAGGTTGCGGAGTCGTCTGGTCTGAAGTACGCATGGACCGCGCCGGGCAAGCGTCCCCTCAATATCCTGCAGACCATCGGCAACGGCTGTGCGTTCCTCGACTTCAACAACGACGGAAACCTAGATATCTTGCTCGTGGGTCCCAAGCCGGCGCTGTTTGCCGGCGATGGCAAGGGCAAGTTCACGGACGTGACCTCCACGGTTTTAGGGAGCTTATCGGGCTATTTTCTGGGTTGCGCGGTTGGCGACTACGACGGCGACGGGTTCGCCGATGTGTATATTTCTGGGTACCGTGAGGGACGCTTGCTGCACAACGAGGGGGGGAAGAGCTTCCAAGACGTGACCGCGAGCTCGGGGCTGAAGCCGCAGCCTTGGGGGACATCGTGCGGGTTTGCGGATCTCAATGGCGATGGAAAGCTGGATTTGTATATCGCCAACTACGCGGATTTTAACGACAAGACCGAGCCACAGCTCTGCAAGTTCCGCACGGAGAAGCACGGCGAGGTGCTGAGCTCCTGCGGGCCGACACGCTATATCGGGCTGAAGGGGACTCTCTGGCAAAACACGGGCAAGGGCTTCACGGAGATCTCGCAGGCGGCGGGGTTTGGGACGCAGAACGGGCGCGGGCTTGGGGTGGCGTTTGCCGATATCCATGGCAAGGGCCTCGTGAGTGTCGCGCTGGCCAACGACGAAGCACCGGGCGATCTTTTTAGCGCCCGTGGCGGGGGCAAGTTCGAGAACACAGGCCAGGCTGCCGGGGTCGCCACCGACTCCGAGGGGAAGGTCCACGGCGGGATGGGGATCGACTGGGGCGACTACGACAACGACGGCAAGCTCGATCTCTTTGTGGCGACCTTCCGAAATGAGGTCAAGAACCTCTACCACAACGAGGGCGATGAGGCCTTTAACGACAAGAGCAATGCATCCGGGATCGGCCAGGCGGCGCTGCCGTATGTCTCGTTTGGGGCCAAGTTCCTCGATGCGGACAACGACGGCTGGCTGGACTTGGTTGTCACCAATGGCCATGTCCAGGACAATATCGAGCTGATCGAGGACACGACCTACCGCCAGAAGACCCTATTTCTCCACAACCAGCAGGGCTTCTTCACCGATGCGGGCCAGGCCTCGGGAATCGGAAATCTCCCCCCGATCGTGGGGCGCGGTCTTGCGGTGGGGGACTACGATAACGATGGTCGGGTGGACGTCCTGATTGTCGATAGCGAGGGCAAGCCCCTCCTCCTCCACAACGAGAGTGCGCCCCAAGGCTGGGTGGGCTTTGACTGCGGTGGGCGCTACGGCGCGGTGCTGACCCTCAAGCTCGCCAGTGGCCAGACCCGCGTGCGCCAGTGCCAGAGTGCCGGCTCCTACCTGAGCGCCTCGGATTCTCGCGTGCACTTTGGGCTGGGCAAGGACACGGTGGAGAGCCTCACGGTACGCTGGCCCTCTGGCAAGAGCGAGACCTGGAAGGGCTTCCCCACCGGGAAGTACCTCACGCTGGCACCCGCCCAAGCGCCGCACTAGGGCTTCTTGGGCGTGTCGGCCGTCTCGCGCATCGTGGCGTCCATCAGGGCTTGGAGGCCACGGGCGGCTTGCTCGGGGTGGGTCTTGAGCATCTGGATCATGCCCATCTGCTGCTTTGCCTTCTCCAGCTCGCCGGTCTGCTGGTAGAGTAGCGCGAGCTTCTCGTGGATGGCGATATCGGCGGGGTGGGCGAGCTCCTGCTCCACCAAGCGCCGTACCTCGTCATCGATTCGCGAGACCTCCGTGGCGACCTCCTGAATCTCCTTGGCCTTGTCGGGCTTGCCAATCTTGCGGTAGGCCAGGGCCATCAGGCGCAGGGCACTGATGTCGCGCGGTCTTGCCTGGAGCACCTCATTGAGCAGAATTCCCGCATCGGCGGCCTGCTTGGGATCGTTTTTATCGAGGAGGATCTGCGCGAGTGCCTGCTTTGCGGAGATCGCATCGGGCTCCAGCTGGAGGGAGAGGCGCAGGTGCTGCTCGGCCTCCGCGACCCGGGCGGGGCTGCTCTGCTGGGTGGTGAGGTGGTAGCCCAGCATGTAGTGCGCCTGGGCATCGCGGGGGGCGGCGGCGAGGCGACGGCGCAGCAGGGCCTCGGACTCCGCAGGCTTGTAGTTGGCGCGCAGGGCATCGGCCATGGGGGTGAAGAAGTCCGTGCGCTCCGGGGCGAGCTGCGCGGCTTTCTGGTAGGCGGCTAGCGAGAGATCGTAGCGCAGGCCCTGGTAGAAGTAGGCCTTCCCCAGCGCGATCCAGACCTCGACGTTCTTGGGGTCCTGCTTGCTGGCCTTCTCCAGGTTCTCCAGCGCGAGCCGGTGGAGCTTGAGGAGGGTCGCGGCGCGTCCCAGACCCACCACGGCGGGGAGCCAGTCCTTGCGCTGGGCGAGAATTTTCTTGTAGGCAAGTGCCGCTTTGACGCCCGCACCCCCCGCGAGGAGGACATCGGCGCTGGCAAGCTGTGCCTCCAGCGAGTCGGGGGCGAGGGTGAGAGCCTTCTGCGCGGCCTGCTCCGCATCACGGTAGCGGCCGTTGCGCACCAGCGCCTCGGCCCAGAGGAGCTGTGCCTCCAGCGAGTCGGGGTTGGCGTGGGCGAGCCGCTCACGGTAGATAAAGCCGCTGTGGGCACGGTCCCGGCGGGCTTGGCCGTCGAAGTAGCTATTGAGGTAGCTTCCCAGGGAGTAGCGCTGGCTGACCTCGCTGGGGCCATTGGGACAGAGTGCCTTGGCGACCTCGATATCGCTTGCCCCTTTGGGCAGTGCCTCCGCTCGCTTCAGTGCCTCTTCCACCACCTCCGGCTTATCCGCACCGCCCTTGCGTGCCTCTTCAAGGACCGAGCGGGCAGCGGGTCGCTGGTTTGAGGTGGTGAGGCAGGCGGCCCAGGTACGCCAGAGGAGCTCATCGCGCATCCCGGTCTGGATCGCCTTTCCCAGGGCATCGGCGGCCTCTCCAAAGCGATTGACCTCTGCGAGCCGTCCCCCGAGCAGGGCGAGCGCCGGTCCATCGGTGGGGGCGCGCCGGGTGTAGAGCTCTAGGTCGTCCAGGTAGGACTCCCGTAGCCAGGTCGCGTGGTAGGCCTGAACCAGGGAGCGGCTACCGAGTCCTAGGGTAGCAAGAACTAAGGCCACACCGAGCCAGCGGAGGCGCTGACGCGATGTAGCCTTAGACGAAGCGTGCGGAGAGGGAGAAGACATACTTCGAGTGTATCTCGAAACTACTTCCCGCCACCCATCTGTGCCTGAATTTTTGCCTTGACCTCAGGCGGGGTATTGGGGTCGTTGAGCGCTTTGCTCATCTGACCCTGAGCCTCGGCGGGGAGCTGCGCGGGGGCACCTCCGGACTTGGCAGCATCTGCGGCAAGCGCCTTAGGATCGTCCTTAACCGGCTCCTGCTCGGTCTTGCAGCCCACAAGGCAGCTCAGGGCGGCCAGTGCGGCGATGATCAGGGAGAGCTTGTGTGTTTTTGTCATGTCAACATTTCCTTTTCACAGAGTAAAGACGCACTGCCGCTCAGGGCAGTGCGTCTGTGGAAAGTGATTTCCTACGAGCTACGGGACGAAGACCGTGGTGCTCTTGTTGTTCTTGAAGAGGTAGAAGTCGTTTGCACGAGCCGCTCCCCACTTGAGTGCCTTGACATGGCCGTCGGCGAAGACATAGTTGCCGGCGTCGAAGTGACCCTTGGTGCCTGCACTCGCGTACTGAGCATTACAGCCGCCCGAGGTCGCTGCATCCTGGCCCGCTTGACGTCCGCCGAGCTTCCAGGTGTCACATCCGGTGAAGAGGGAGCCCCAGGGCGAGCCGTAGTTGATGTCGCCACCGTTGACATCGACGACCTCGATGGTCTCTGCCGGTGCGGTCATGGCTGCGAGCGCGGTGGGGGTTCCACCCCAGTTGGACATACCGGTGTTGGGATCGGTATTGTTTCCTGCCTCACGGGTGTTGATGCGTCCCACGGAGCTGTAGGTGCGGGTCTTGGGGGCCGTGTTGAACTTACCGTCCCAGTAGTTGCCCAGGCCATAGTTTGCGCCAGCGCTACCACGAACACTGGGACACTTCCACATGTCGGTGTTCTTGGTGTAGGGCTCGATCATGGACTCAAACGGGGTAACGGCCTGGCCACCACCGTTGATGGGCGGGTTTGCCGGGAAGGCCACGGGCAGGGTCTCGTCATAGTCTTGAGCATACATCATCAGCCCAAGCCCGATCTGCTTGAGGTTGGAGATACAGGAGACGGCACGGGCGCGCTCACGTGCCTGTGCAAAAACGGGGAAAAGAATCGCGGCAAGGATCGCGATAATGGCGATAACAACGAGGAGCTCAATAAGCGTAAAAGCTCTTCGTGTATTAGAAAGACGAGTCATTTTAAACCTCTTATAAAAAACCAAGGATTAGTGCGTGATCCCAAGCCTGCGACGCCTATCACCGAGTGGATTTGATCTTCTTAGATGAGACGCTACTCTGAGCGTTTTTTGGGTTCTGGCTTAAGGATGGTTTATACCATGACAATCAAGTTCTGTCTATGACGCGTATGAAATTTGTATTAAAATTTCGGTGCGCCAGAAAAAAACGAACCCGGGCTGGTGGGCCCGGGCTGAGAAAAAAATAAGAGACGATGGGGGGCTAGCGGCCGCCGCCACCCATCTGTGCTCGGATCTTTGCCTTGACCTCGGGGGGGGTGTTGGGGTTGTTGAGAGCATCGCTCATCTGGCCCTGAGCCCCTTGGGGAACGGGAGCGGGAGCCGCGTTGCTACCTGCCTTCGCCGCATCGGCTGCAATGGCCTTGGGGTCGTCTTTAACAACATCGCCACCTTTCTGGCAGCCTACGAGACAGGGCACGGTCAGTGCGGCGACAAAGAGGGAGAGCTTAAGGGAGTTAGTCATGGAGTTGGGGTCTTTCAGAAGACGGAAGACGCACCACCCCGGGAGGCGGTGCGTCTTTTCTTGTGGCGTTACGACGAGCTACGGTACGAAGACCGCGGTGCTCTTGTTGTTCTTGAAGAGGTAGAAGTCGTTTGCACGAGCCGCTCCCCACTTGAGTGCCTTGACATGGCCGTCGGCGAAGACATAGTTGCCAGACTCAAAGTGTCCCGAGGTCCCTGCGTTGGCGTACTGTGAGTCGCAGCCACCCGAGGTTGTGGCGTCCTGTCCGGCCTTGCGTCCGCCGAGCTTCCAGGTGTCACATCCGGTGAAGAGGGAGCCCCAGGGCGAGCCGTAGTTGACATCGCCGCCGTTGACATCGACGACCTCGATGGTCTCCGCCGGTGCGGTCATGGCTGCGAGCGCGGTGGGAGTTCCACCCCAGTTGGACATGCCCGTGTTCTGGTCGGTGTTGTTTCCTGCCTCACGGGTGTTGATGCGTCCCACGGAGCTGTAGGTGCGGGTCTTGGGGTCGTTGTTGAACCGACCGTCCCAGTAGTTGCCCAGACCGTAGCCGGCTCCGGCCTTGGCGCGGGAGCTCGGACACTTCCACATGTCGGTGTTCTTGGTGTAGGGCTCCAGCATGGACTCTAGGGGAGTGACCGCCTGGCCGCCACCGTTGATGGGCGGGTTTGCCGGGAAGGCCACGGGGAGGGTCTCGTCGTAGTCCTGGGAGTACATCATCAGCCCAAGCCCGATCTGCTTGAGGTTGGAGATACAGGAGATCGCACGGGCGCGCTCACGTGCCTGTGCAAAAACGGGGAAGAGAATGGCAGCAAGAATCGCGATAATGGCGATAACGACCAGGAGTTCGATGAGCGTAAACGCTCTTTTTTGAGAAGAAAGACGAGTCATTTAGAACCTTTTCAGTAGAAAATCGTACGATAATTCGTGAAATCGTACGCCCGACGCTGGGTGATTTTAGGTCATCATTGATTCAGAGGCTTTGAATGAGTATGAGATTTTTCAAAGTATTGTAACTGATGCCAGCGTTAAGTGATTCTATACCATACTTAGTTAAGAAAAGCGATTTTTTCGAAAAACTAAATTTATTTTTCAGGAATTTTGATTTTGTGATCTGCCATTTTCATCGGTATATCCGACCCTGAGAGCGCTTTCCTAAGAGGCATATGGCAAGAAACACAGTTTGTTTTGGGATTTATAGGACATGTTTTTTGATTTGATGCGGGTGTTGAGTGGCATTTTAAACAGATGCGCTCGTAGAAAACAGGCTGTGTCTTGGCATTCTCATGGGGGTTGTGGCAGGTCACGCAAGAGAGGGTCTCCGGGCTCTTTTGGAAGCACTTACTCTCCATGAGGCCGTAGGTCTGCATCCGGTTGGTCACATCGCCCGGCAGGTGCGCGGCAGCCACATCCTCCGGTGTCCCGTGGCACTTCCCACAGCGCAGGTTGAGCTCACGGGCAGGGAGCTTGCCGAGGGACTCCATCTTGCCTTGGGTGTAGTTCCCTGCGCGGGCGGCGGCGACATGGGCGGTGCCCGAGCCATGGCAGGACTCACAGCCCACGCCAAAGAAGCGGCGCTCGGGGAGGGCGACCGGGTCGGGGACACTGACCGCGTGGCAGAGCAGGCACTTCTTGGCGTTGGCGGCGGAGTGGATCTTGCCAAGGGAGCCGGGGGCGAGCTTCTCCTGCCCGGGGGTGATGTACCAGGTTGACTTGGCCGGGAAGTAGCTCATCCGAAACTCCGCCATCTTGCTCTCGTCGAGGAAGGCGACATAGGTGACTCCGGTCTTGCCCGAGCCCAGAGCGAGCTCCAGGGGGACCGTCTCCTGGGAGAGGCCTGGGATCGCGACCGTGAGGGTCTCCGCCACTTTTTGGAGCACAAACTCGGAGCTGCCGATCTTGCCGAGGGGCGGGAGGCGCACCCCGGCCTCGTCGTGGGTGAGGAGGCTTAGGGTGTGGGCATGGTTGCTCTGGCTATGGCTCTTGGCGATATCGGGGTGGCACTCCGCGCAGGCGGCGTTGCCCACAAAGGTCACCGCCGCCGGGGTGGGCTTGGGCGACGAGGGAGTCAGGCTGGGGTCACCCAGGCACCCGGCCATCACGGCCAAGAGAACGGGGAGCCCCACCACGAGAGCTCTTTGAAGGGCAGCACGGTATCGCATCTTGCCGGATTGTACCGCAGGCGGCTACTCTTTCAGGGAGTGTACCTGATCGGCGGCGAGGTCTTTGTGCTCGGTGGTCTTGCCATCGGGCCACTTAATGCTCACGCTGGCCTTGGTGGCGCTACCCAGCCCGACATGGACACGTGGGTCCGACGCGCTCAGGTAGGAGCCATCGGTCTGGCAGTGGCGCAAGAGCTTCTTGCCGTCGGGGAGGGTGATCGTCACCAGCGCGCCGTGGCTGGGCTTCCCACTGAGGGAGAGCAGGAGCCAGTGCCCCGCTTGGGGAGTCTCGTTGTGCAGGAGCAGGGGCTTGCCCTCGCTATCGACAATCAGGACATCCACCCGACCATCGTTATCGTAGTCCCCCACCGCAAGGCCACGACCCACGATCCGAGGCAGGCTCCCGATTCCCGATACCGCACTCTTGTCGTCGAAGCGCTGCCCTTTATTGTTCTGGAGGAAGATCACCGGCTGGGGGTAGCTCTCGGTCTTGTCGATCTGGGCGATATTGTCCTGGACATGGCCATTGGCTAGGATCAGGTCGAGGAGGCCGTCGTTGTCCGCATCGAAGAACTTGATCCCAAAGGTGATAAAGGGCAAGACCGTGTCGCCGAGGCCCGAGACAGCGGCTTTCTCCTGGAAGAAGCCCTGGCCCTCGTTGTGGTAGAGCGCCTTGACCTCGTGGCTGAAGGTTGCGACCACCAGATCGGGCTTGCCATCGTTGTCGTAGTCGCCCCAGTCGATCCCCATTCCCCCGTGGGCACGTCCCTCGGTGTCGTAGGCCGTGCCGGATGCGGTCCCTTCGTTGGTGAACTTCAGGCCCGTGTTGACCAAGAGATCGCCGGGGAGCTCATCGTTGGCGATGGCGATACTGTCTTGCCCCGAGCCGTTGAAGTCGAGACACGCCACCCCGAGGCCGCGCCCTGCGACTTTCTTTGCCCCGGTCTTCTCCGCCACCTCCGCAAACTTGCCGCCGCCCTGGTTGTGGTAGAGCACACCCCGCTCGGGGTCGTAGAAGCGGGGGCCACAGGAGCTCAGGATGCCATTGAAGCTACAGAGCTGCGGCTTGGTCTCGGGGCCAAAGACCGCGTAGTTGGCCACATAGAGATCCAGCTTTCCATCGCGATCCAGGTCCGCCCAGCTCGCCGATGTTCCCCAAGGCTGTGCCTTCATCCCCGAGCTCGCCGTCACATCCGTAAACTTTTTCCCACCGTCGTTGTGCAGCAAGCGACCCTCACGATAACCCGAGAGATACACATCGGTGAACCCGTCACCGTCGTAGTCACCCACCGCGCAGCCCAGAAAATAGCCCGATAAGCTCCCTAAAACCGTGGAGGTCACGTCGGTGAACTTGCCCTTGCCATCGCCGGCAAACAGCGCCGGCTTGGGACCCACGAGCAAGATGTCTAGGTTGCCGTCGTTGTTGAAGTCTAAGAACGCGCAGCCGTTGCCGATCGTCTGTAGGATATTCAAGGGGCGCTTGCCCGGCGCGGTCCACGTGTACTTCAAACCTGCTGAATCTGCGACATTGACAAAGCGAGGGGCCGTCGTGGCCGTTGCGGGAGGAGCCGTTTTGGCGGTGTTCTGGCAGCCGGTCGCCACCAGCAGTGGGGCGAGGGCTAGGCCAGTAAGTGGGCGTTTCATTGCGGTATTTTACCTGGACTCGGGGTCTGCTTGGGGGCGCTGACCGCCTCGGTGGAGGCCAGCGCTTGGTTGAGGGCGCTCAGACCGCGCTCGGCTTTCTTGGGGTCTTTGCGGAGCATGTAGGCGGCATCGTGGTGGAGCTTGGCCTTCTCTTTTTCGCCGCCTTGTTCCAGGAGTGCGGCCATCTTCTCGTGGAGCTCGGGGCGCATGGGCTCGCGGCGGAGCTGGTCGTCGATGAAGTTGCGCTTCTCCATATACTCGGTGAGCTGGGCAAAGCTCTCTTGGGCGTCCTTGGCCTCTTGGAGCCGACCCGCTTGTCGGTAGGCCTGGGCGAGGTCTTTGGTCGCCGCCACGTGGTACATATCGTCGGCGATCACGGCCTCCAGCAGGGGGATCGCCTCGGCTGCCTGGTTTTTCCGCACGAGCAGGCTCCCGAGGCGCGCCATCGATGCCACGGCGCGGGGCTCTAGCTCCAGGGAGCGGCGCAGCAGCTTCTCCGCCTCGGCCTCGCGCTCGGGGGTTCGGTTGCTGTCCAGAAGAATAGTCGCCAGCTGAAAGTGCGCCTCGGCATCGTCGGGGACATCGGCGAGGCGCGCGCGCAGGAGTTTCTCCGCCTCGGCCCAGCGGAAGATCGCCCGGAGCGCGTTGGCGTTGGAGAGGGCGTAGTCGGTGCGCTGGGGAGCGAGCGTGCGTGCCTTGGCGAAGGCATCGACCGCGGCACCGAAGTTGAGGCGCTGGTTGTAGTGGGCGCGTCCCAGCCCGATCCAGGCATCCGCGTTTTGGGGCGCGAGGGTCGTGGCCTTGGTAAAGACCTCCAGCGCGATGGGATAGAGGGATTTCTCCAGCGAGACCTGGCCCATTCCGAGGAGAGCGGGGAGCAGGTCGGGCTGCTTCTTCAGGAGCGCGGTGTACTCCAGGCCGGCCTTGGCCAGAGCGCCTGCGTTTCGGTAGACCTCGGCGCGGAGCAGGCGGGCATCGGTGCGCTCGGGCTGTGCCTTGAGGACCACCTCAAGCTCTTTTTCCGCATCGGTGTAGCGCCCGTTGCGCACTAGCGCCTCGGCCCAGAGGGTGCGGCGGTCCAGGTTGTCGGGGGTCTCGCTTGCCCAGGCCTGGCGGGTGGCAAAGCCGCTCTGGGCGGGGCTGCGCTCCGCCTGCCAGCGGGCGTAGCCATTGAGGAAGCTCCCCCGGGTGCGGCGGGCGACAAAGGTGCTAGGGCCTTCTGGGGCGATCGCACGGGCGAGCTCCTGGCCGGTGGCGGTCGCGGGAAGTGGCTTGCAGCGCTCCAGGGCCTCTTGGGCGGCGGCGTGGGACCCGGGCTTGCTCAGCGCGAGCTTGAGCACCAGCCCCGAGCGCTCCCGCTCGTTGGCGGCGGCGAGGGCGGCGGCCCAGGTCAGCCAGACATCGCTCTGGGTCTCGCCGGCGGCGATCGCGCGCTCTAAAAGCTTAGCGGCCTGGGGGAAGTCGCCGGTCTCGGCGTGGCGTCCCGCCAGCACGGCAAGGAGGGAGCCGTTGGTGGGATCGTTGTGGGCCTGTAGCTCCAGGTCGGGGAGGTAGGCCTCGCGCAGGCAGGTGGCGTCCCAGGCCTGGCGCGTGGCATAGGCACCTCCTCCCAGGCAGAGCGTGCCTAGGAGGAGGCTGGCAGCGACACGGAGGCGCGGGGCTCTCGTGCGCGTTCCGGTGCTCATGGGCTAGCGGCCACCGTAGCCCGAAGGAGCGCCATAGCCCATGGGACGACCCATGCCACCGGGCGGGCCACCGGCATTGCCGCCACGGTTGGCGTGCTCCATGTACTGCTTCACCGACGACGGTGCGTTGGCGGGGATCTGGCTCTGGACACCCGCCGGCATTCCGGCCTGTGGCATGGGGGCGGGGGCCTGTGTCTGTGGAGCGGGGGCTGCGGGAGCCGGCTCCGAGTTGTTACACCCGGAGACGACTACCCAGAGCGCGCCACAGAGAAGGGCTCCAAGGAGAGTCTTCTTCATGTGGTTTCTTCTTCCTACGGAGTGAAGGTCGCCGTGGGCTTGACCAGCTTGAAGAGGCGCCAGTCGTTCTGGCGAACCGCGCCGTAGTTCATGGCCTTGGCATGGCCATCGGCGAAGGCATAGTTGCCCATCTTGGAGTGGCCCGGCATGGGGAGCTTCTGGGGGTGGGTGAAGTCGCCCGTACACTCGGTGGAGTTGTCGATTGCCGCAGCCGAGGGCTTCACGCGGCCGGCCAGCTTCCACATGTCACAGCCGGTGAAGAGGGAGCCCCAGGGGGTACCGACATAGAAGGTCTCGGCCTCACCGTTCTCGTTGCGGCCGTAGGCCTCGACAAGCGCGATGGTGTCGGCGGGGGAGTCGAAGGCGGCGAGGGACTTGCCCTGGCCCCAGGCGCTCATACCGGTGTTGGGATCGTCCCACTGACCACGCGCCGCGGCCTCTTTGGTGCAGATCTGGCCCACATAGCCGTAGGAGCGCTTCACCAGCGGGCGGCGGGTGGCGTAGGCACCATCGTAGAACTCACCAATCCCACGCGCAGGGCGGGGCTGGGCGTCGCTGGGGCAGCCAAAGATCTGGTCGTTCTTGATGTAGGGCAGGATCTGGTGCTCGTAGGGGATCTCGGCGCGGCCACCGCCGTTGATTCCGACGGTACCGGTCGGGCTGGCAAGGATAAAGGCCGCCGGCATGGTCTCGTCGTAGTCCTGGGCATACATCATGAAGCCAAGGCCCATCTGCTTCAGGTTGGACAGACAGGAGGTCTGGCGTGCCTTCTCACGGGCTTGTGCAAAGACCGGGAAGAGAATAGCGGCCAGAATCGCGATAATCGCGATCACCACTAAGAGCTCGATCAGGGTAAAGCCCTGCTTGCGAAGATTTATAGACATTTCTTATTCCTTTATAAGAGCAAGCTCGGTGAAGCAACAGCGACAGTGGCTTGCAGCTCGTTTCAAATTATTTTAAACAGTGAAGACGATAACAGTGCGGATCTCTCCGCGGGGATAGATGTCCGAAAAGATGGTTTCTTAGACCCTCCTTTCTGGTAAAGGCGGTGCAGCGACCGTGCCACGCTCAATCCACTCTCCAGGGAGCAGTACCCGCTGAAGAGAACACTTTTTATCTTGAATTTGTTCCAAGAGCATCTCAATTGCGTGCTCGCCGAGTGCTCTAAGGGGCTGTTGTATCGTTGTCAGCGCCGGAGTTGACTTTCGCCCAATCTCATCATCGTTAACCCCAATCAGAGAAAACTCTTCCGGGACCCGGCCCCCCCGCTCCTGAAGCGCTGTGAGAGCCCCAATCGCGATGGCATCGTCCCCACAGAAAAACGCCGTCGGGTGCTGCGCGGCAGGGAGCGTCTCCAGGAGCCGCTGGGTCTCACGGTAGCCCGATGCCTCGCTGTAGTGGCCCAGGACGGAGAGCTCGGATGTCAGAGAGATTCCCGCTTGCTGGAGAGCTGTTGTGTAGCCCGCCTGGCGCTCAAAGCTACTGCGCAGGTCGGCGTCGCCGCCAAGATAGGCGATCCGGCGGTGCCCCAGAGCGATCAGCTTACTGGTCGCCAGCTTGCCGACCGCCTCGTTGTCCATGTCGATCACGGAGACCGCGAGCTCGGGGCGGTTCTCGCCGAGGAAGATAATCGGGAGCTTGGCCTTTAGGATCGGGGCGAGCACTTTATTGGGAAAGGTCGGGGTGACAAAGATCAGCCCGTCGCAGTGGCCATCGAGGTAGCGGGAGATATTGCCCGGGAGGTCGTCCCAGTGGTCCTCGGTGATGATCAGGGCGCGCTGATGATGGCGCTGTGCACCGACAAGTAGCCCATCGAAGACGGGGCCAAAGTAGCGGTCGTGGGTCAGCGACGGCCGGTCGGAGAACGAGGCGACAATGCCGATGGTATCCATGCGCCGACGAGCGAGGCCACGTGCCACCCCATTGGGATGGTAGCCTAGCTCCTCCACGGTTTTCAAGACCTTTGCACGGGTCTCTTCGCTCGCCTGACCTGTCTTGCCGTTCAGCACAGAGGAGACGGTCATTGCGGAGAGCCCACATGCTCGGGCGACATCGCGTATTGTCGGCACCTTAGCGTTCCTTGCAATCAACCAAGCCTTACCGGTAAGGCTTGGCGAATTCTACCACCCCAAGCGTTTGGGGTGCAAGTGGGAGGCGAAATTTTTCTGAGAGATACCGCAGGGAGCTACTGCACTTCGAACTCGAACTTGAAGCGCTGGGTGCTGGCGACCGCCTGGCCACTCTTGAGCGCGGGCCGCCACTTCCACTTCTTCAGCGCCTCCAGCACGCGCTGGTCGATCTCGGGGTTGCCCGACGACGTGCGCAAATTAACCTCGAAGCTGCCGTCGGCCTCGATCTCGACCACGACACGGACAAAGGACTTAAACTCGCCCTTCTTGAGCGTATCGGGGATCGTGGGCTGGACCTGCTGGCTGGGCTCGGCCTCGCGTGTGGGGCCGCTGGGCTTGGGAGTCGGCGGTGGGGTGGGCCGAGGTGTCGGGGTGGGCTCCGGGGTCGGCTTGGGAGTGGGGCGCGGGGTGGGCGTGGGCTCTGGGGTCGGCTTGGGAGTGGGTTTGGGAGTCGCAGCGGGCGCGCTCACCGGAGGCGCGACAGTCGCCTGCACCGGAGCCTGCGCGGGCGCACTGGGGCGAGGCGTTGGCTGGGGGAAGCTATCGACCGAGGGCTGGGCACGCTGGCTGGCACTGGGCGCAGGACCACCCACTGCGGTGAGCACGGGGCGGACATCGGGAGCCGGAGCGGGCTGCTTGGGAGCGGCGACGGGCCGGAGGTTGGGCTGAGGCCGCGCGGCAGGCGGACTCGGCTGTGTGGGCGGCGGGCTGGCCGCAGTGACGGGCGGGGGCACCGGTGTCGGGGCGGGTGTCGCTTGGGGAGCGGGCGTTGCCTGGGGAGCAGGCGTGGCCTTCGGAGGCGTGCGACACTCCGGACAGTCCTGAAAGACAACCTCGACAAAGCCAGGGTGTGGGTCCTGGTGGCCCGCGTGGCCGGCGGAGAAGCGGCCCACGGCAAGCAGGAGCAGGGCATTGAGCCCCACCGAGAGCCCCAGTGCCACGCCAAAGCGAGTATTGCGGTTGTCTTTCAGGTCGGTCATGGTCTTTGCCTAGAACTTATGGGTCAGGCTGAGCAGCACGCGGCGGCCCTGCTGGAAGCGGGTGCCGGTGAAGGGCGAGTTGAAGTTCATCACGCTCCGACTATCGAGCAGGTTCTCCACCGAGAGGTCGGCTTGCAGGCCGTTAGGGAGCAGCTTGCCCCCCGTGGAGTAGCGGAAGTTGAGCTCGGTGCGCGCCTGGCGCTTGCCACCGTCGAGGGCCACGTTCTCGTCCAGCGGGCTAACAATCGGCGAGGAGAACGCGCCGCTGCCGTAGTAGCCACTGAGCGCGACACTGGAGCCATTGTGGAGCCCGTAGGTCAGGCCCGCCGAGAGGGTGTTGAGCTGGTCGTGGTCCGAGTAGGGCTCGTCGCCGCCGATCAGCTTGTTGATGGCATTGGCCCAGGTAAAGAACCCGCCCAGCCCGACCCCGTTCTTGGGGGCCTTGTCGTAGGAGAGCTCCAGGCCATTGGCAAACGAGCCCGCGCTGATATTGACCGTGGAGAACACCCCGATCTGGGTTCCGGGGATAAGAATGGCGGTATCGAGCTGGTTCTGGAACCACTTGCGGTAGGCGGCCACCTTGACGGTCTGGTTCTGGGGCAGCTGGCGCTCCAGGCTGGTCTCGACCATCTTGACACGCTGGGGCAGCACACCTGTCCCGATCAGCGCACCCTGCGCCAGCGGCGGCTGGGAGAAGAGCTGGTTGTAGGACGCCCGCGCGACGGTCTTAGGGGCAACGGTGTAGGCGAGGTTGACACGCGGAGAGAGATCGGTGACATTGACGGTGTCGCCCGCCGTGCCATCGACTGTCTGCTCGGAGCGGTAGCTATCCAGGCGCAGGCCGTAGTTGACCGTCAGCTTCTCGCTCGCCTTGAAGGTATCCTGGGCGTAGGCCGCGCCGTAGTAGCCCTTGCGCTTGACGCGGAGAGTGGGGGTGAGGCTTGAGCTGCCCAGGATGTAGTCATCACCGACCATCGTGCCGCCGGCAGGAACCAGGCGTGCATCGAGCTCATGGAGGGCGTTGAGGGCGGTCTGGCTCCCGGCGACAATCTGGTAGCTCTCGTTGCCGCGCTGGTCGGAGAAGAGGCCACCGAACTTGAGGGTGTGCTTGCCCTCGTTGACGGTCAGGTTGGCCTGGAGCTGGCTCTGGTTGTACTTGCGCCTGATGGTGGGGTGGAACTCAATCGACGAGTCCGCGGCGAGGGTACTTGAGGCGATACTCGCGCCATTGCCCGGCGTGTTGTTGAGCAGGTCCTGCTGGGACTCCGACGAGCCAAAGGTCACGACCGCGGTGGTCTTGGCGTTGAGCTGCTTGCGGTACTGGAGCGTCCCAAAGCCGTTGTTGTCTTGCTGGTAGATATCCTGACCGAGAGCATCCTGCGACGCGAGCCCATCGCTGGCGTTCTTGACACCGCCGTAGCCAAAGCCCTGCCCGACGGGAATATACTTGGAGCCCAGGCCCGTGCGGTTGGCGATCTGGGTGCGCGCCGGGGCGGTGTTGACGGTCAGAGAGAGCTTCTCCGCGCCCGAGAGGTCGTAGTCGAAGTTGGCAAAGAGGGTCTGGGAGGTCTGGCCGTTGTGGCGGCTCTGCTTGTCGGGCTGTGGGGCCTCGATGGCGTTGTTGGTGGTGCGACCGGTGTAGTTGACCAGGTAGCCCAGCTTCTTGCCCTCAGGGCCGGTCTGGCCGCCGGCGGTGAAGCTGGTCTCGCCCGTGCCAAAGCTCCCGCCCGTCATGGTCAGCGAGCGGAACGGCACCAGGGTCCCCGAGCGCAGGGTCAGGTTGAGCGCCGCCGCGGTCTCGGAGCCGTACTCGGGGGCGAATCCACCGGTGATCACGTCGATTGTCTGGAGCGCATCGGGGGCGAGGAACTGGCCCGCGCGGCCCTGGAAGGCACCCGGCAGGAGGAAGCCATTGAGGTAGATCGAGGTCGCGGAGTGCTCGGCGCGGGGGTGGATCTGGTTCACCGAGTCCTCGGCGAGGCCGGGGACGGCGCGCACGGCCTTGGTGAGGCTCTGGCGGTTGCCCGCCGTGAGCGGGAAGGTCTGCACGGACTCACGGGAGAGAGACTTGGCCGAGGTGGTCTCGCCACTGCGAATGCGATCACGCTCGGCGGTAATCTTGATGGTCTTCTCCTTCAGTGGCTCCAGCAGTACCTCGACATCGGTGGTGGCATCGGCGACCACGGTGACCGACTGGGTGTCTTTCTGGAACTCGCCCGCCGATGTGGTGAGCTTCCAGGCACGGTTCTCCAGCGGTGGCGTGAGCGCGATCCCATCGGCACCCGTGGTGACCGTCAGGGGCGCACGGACTCCCGCACTATCGGTGAGCAGGACCTTCGCGCCGACAAGCGGCTTCTCCGACTCGGCGCTGAGGACTTTGATCTTAAGACGCCCGACGACATCGGCGTGGGCAACGGAGGAAAGAGAGACTGAAAAGGCAAGCACAAGCCCGAGGCGGGCAACAGACGAAACACGCATGAAAAATCAAGCTCCTGAAAAAGAGAAATGTTGAAGAGGCGATAGCAAGATTGTGCGAGCGAAGACGCTCGGTTCAGGAGAGGCGTGTGGGCGGACCGCGTGTCGCAAGGGACGGGGCCAGCGTGCGCGGCGACGAGACCGCAGGGGGGCTGTAGACTCCGGGCAGGCACGGTGCGGGGGGCAGTAGCGGCGTGATCGCCGGCGCAAGGGAGACAGGGGCCGACTCAAGCACGCACTGTGCACACGAGTCGCTCCCCGCAAACGCCAGCGAGGCCGCATCAGGGCGGAGGTGGGACTTAAAGTGGGTGAGGGGACACCAGACACAGACAAACAGCCACAGCCCCGCAACCAGAGGCGCGAGGTGTTTTAGAAATCGTTGCTGTTTGCAAGAGATGTCCACAATGTAGCCGGTGGTTATTGTATCACGATTGCAATAGGCCGGCGAGAGACAGCAACGCCAATAGGGCTAGGGCTGGAGCTACTTAGACGAGGGCTGGGTCTGGCAGCGCTCGCAGGTTCCATGGAGGGTGAGTGTGTGGCTGGCGACCTGGAAGTTATTGGGCAGGACGGTCTGGGTGAGCATCTCCTCGACCATGCAGCCCTCAAAGTCGGCGATCGAGCCGCAGCTATCGCAGACCAGGTGGTGGTGGTGGGCGGTGTCCGAGGGGCCGGGGGCGGGCTCGTAGCGGTAGAAGCCCTCGCCAAACTCGGTGCGGATGAGCAGCTCGAGCCGCGTGAGCTCGTTGAGCGTCCGGTAGATCGTCACGAGGTTAATGTCCGAGCCGGTCTGCTCGTAGATATCCTGCGCCGAGAGCGGGGTCTCGCTGGCCGCAAGGAGGCGCAGGAGAACCCGACGAGGCAGCGTCCGTCGCAACCCCGCCTGCTCAAGGGTGGCTTCAAACCACTGGAGGCGCTCATCCTTGGTCATGGGTAGTTGAGGAGATTATATCACGGTGGGGTTTTTGGTATTGTTTTTTAGATGCTAATGAAATCTCATTGCATTAGTTATCGAGGTGCGATATTCTTCCCAGAGAGGAGGGGCCGGTGCGACAAGGATTTAGCCTCGTGGAGCTTATGGTGTGCATTGCTATTATTGCCATACTGTTGGCGATTGCCCTACCCACACTAGCGCTGGCGCGGGCACGGGGGCGGCAGACTGTCTGTGTGCGCAACTTGCAGCAGCTCACCATTGCGGCACGTCAGTATGCCGCCGACTACGAGGGAGTCCTGCCTCTCACCAGTCACTCAGGGAGTGAGTCCGCCTGGCTGAAGACACTCCAAGGCTACGGGATCACCCCAGCACAGGCTCTCTGCCCCGACGACCCTCTGCGCGGGCGACGCCAGCGTCAGGGGGGGACGAGCTACGCTTGGAACGAGCAGCTCCTTGGGGAGCTTGCGGCTGCCCACGATGCGGGAGCACGCCCCCAGGTCGCCTATCTGGCGGCACCGTCGCTGGAGCAGCTCGCACGCCCCGCCGAGACACTGCTCCTGCTCGAACAGAGCGAGGCCAGCGGCACCGACCTGCGCGGCGACCATATCCACAACCGGGCCTGGAAGCGCTTCCCCGAGCGTCTCTGTGAGCTGCTCCAGAGCGATCTAGCCCTCGCGCGACACCCCGGTGGGACACTCACGACCTGCGCCGATGGCCACCTCCAGCACTTTCCCCCGGGGGCTCTGGAGGCCCTGGCCCGCCAGGGCGACGACCCCCTGCAAGTCCCTCTCTGAAAGCACCTCTATGAAGTCCCTACGTTTTCTCTGGCTCTTTTGTCTTCTCCTTGCCGCACCTGTCTGGGCACACCCCATGCAGGTGGAGGCGGTGGTCGCGAAGCTTCGGCCCCAGGAGACCTATCTCTATATCGAGTTCGTGGGCAATGTCCAGGACATCACACAGATCCCCGGCGTCACCCTGGGCGATGACCGCCGCAACCCCGATGGCACCTTCCCCACCGACTTTCAGAAGAAGCTGGAGGGCTACATCAACGGGGGCTTCAAGCTGGAGCAGGCCGGTCAGCCCTGGCCCGGAGAGCTGACCCAGGTCCGCTACGACACGAGCCTGGATGTCACCCGCTCGCGCTTCACGCTCTCGATGCGCTACCCTCGCACCCCCGGCCAGACCCAGGCCATCACGATCACCAACACGCTCTTTGACTACCTCCCCAACGCGGAGACGATGATTGTCGCGGGAGGCACCACGCAGCGCCTGAAGACTGGTAGCCAAGCGACCGTGAACCCGGCGGACCTGACCACCAACCTGCTGCGCAATATCCAGCAGTTCCTCCTCTCCGGCATGGAGCACATCGTCACTGGCCCCGACCACCTGCTCTTTATCTTCGCCTTCCTGCTGGCCACCACGAGCTTCCGCGCGATCATCAAGACCCTCACGGGCTTCACGATCGCCCACTCTGTCACCCTGATCCTGACCACCTTGGGGATCCTGAGCTTCCCCGCCCGCTGGGTCGATGTGATTGTGGCACTCTCGATTGTGTTTGTGGGGGTGGAGAATATTATTGGGCTGCGAAAAAAGAGCGCCTTCAAGAACCGCTTCTGGGTGGCGACCTGCTTTGGGTTTATCCATGGCTTCGCCTTCGCCGGCAACCTGCGAGACATGGGCCTCCCCGAGGGAAGCGCCTTGGTCTGGAGCCTGCTCTCCTTCAACCTCGGGGTGGAGACCGCACAGGTGCTACTCTGCTGCATCGCCTTTCCTCTGCTCCTCTGGTGGCGCAGAGACACCGAGAAGCGCCCCAGCTCCAGCCTGACCTGGAAGAGCATCCAGCTGATGCTCTCCGGGCTGATCGCAGGCGCAGGGGCGGTCTGGATGTTCCAGCGACTCCTGGGCGGTTAATGTTATTTTGTTGCAATAGTATTTTAGTTGTGATATTCTTGTCGATGTGAGTTACTTGATGCGTGGCTAGTGAGAACAACTAACCCACCCGTCCCGGCGCTGTTCAGCCTCCTGCCGGGACGGCTTTTTTTGTGAGGAGATAGATGAGACCACGACGAAGCGTCTTTACGCTGATTGAGCTTTTAGTTGTTATTGCCATTATTGCGATCTTGGCCTCAATCCTCTTCCCGGTCTTTGCCCAGGCACGAGGCAAGGCGCGGCAGGCGAGCAACCTCTCGAACCTGAAGCAGATCGGGCTTGCGGTGCTGATGTATGCCCAGGACTACGACGAGACCATGGTGCCCTATCTCTTGCCGCGGGTCGGGGGAGGGACGGTCTGGTGGCATGGGGTGACCCTACCCACGAGCCCCTTGACCTACCGCCGCGAAGAGGGGTTGATCCAGCCCTACATGAAGAATGTCCAGATCCAGGACTGCCCCGTGGGAAAAGACATTCCCACGCCGTTTAACTGGGTGGGAGGCAACCTCGTGCCCGCCTACGGCACCAACGCGCTAGCCTTTGTGCAGCCAACCGCCGCCAATCCCACGACCGTGAGCCTGGCGGCGTTTCAGGAGCCCGCCAGCACGATGCTGATGCTCGATGCGGTGAATGCGGTCAATCCCGCGGCGCTGACCAAGTCGTTTTTTATCTCCCCCAACTGGACACGTAATGCCGCCGGTGCGGTAGTCGATAATGGCGGAGCGGCCAGTAGCCTTGCGCCCCGCGTGCATGGCCGCCACTCGGGCAACACGGCGTGCGTGCTCTGGGCCGATGGGCATGTGACTGTCGCGCGTCCCCAGTTCCGCCCCGCAGGCTCTGCCGCGATCAACGACAACCGCCGCGCTCGTAATGTGGGGGAGCTCTCGCCCGTGGCTCTGCCCGCCACCATCACCGCCAGCGACCCGCGTCTGGTAGAGTACAACCGATTCTTTGCACTGGATAAGACCACGGGCCTATGAAACGACGCGTTTTTCTCTTGGCGGCACTGCTCCTGCTTGCACCGCTCCTCCCCGCCAAGGCAGGCGCTCAGGCACTCTTCCCCTCGGAGTGCTTTCCTGTCGAGCGCCTGCCTGCTGCCCTTCGCCCCAAGGCTGAGGAGATCCTTCTCAAGCTCTTGGACTCGGAGGGGCTCTACACCGTGGTGGGGGGGATGAAGCCCATGTCCAGCGGGTTTGTGAGCGCCTATTTCGCGGTGGATCGGCCCGATACCGCGCGGCTGGACGAGCTGCGCCAGGTGCTGGGGGCGCTCCGCTGTGGCCCCAACCTGCGCTGTGAGCTGCTGGTCTTTCATACGGCCAACGACGGCAAGCGCTACGCCGAAGCAGTCGTGTTCTACCGGCCCGCGGTTGCTCAAATCACCCGCACCTACGAGAGCTACTTCGCCCCGCTGGGCCTCACACCCCACACCGATCCGCTCGAAGTCGCACTCTCCGTAGAGCATCTTGAGGGTGCCCCGCGCAACCGGGGGCTAGGCTACCTCTACGGCTACCCCAAGCCTGCGGTGGACTTCTTTGTGGCAGGGCAGGAGGAGTACGCCCGCACCAAGAAGATCACCCCCCGCGACTTTCGCCAGATACCCACGTTTGGCCGAGAGAGCGGCAGCTTTGTCTACGCGGTTCCCAAAGGCACGCCCGAGACCGACGAAGACCGCCGGCTCAAGGCACGTGCGGGGCAGATCCTGGCTGAGTACAAAAAGCGCCGTGCACGCTTTATCGGCCCTGGCAAGCCGGGGATTGTCGCCCTCCTGCGCGACTGGTTCACCAATGAAAAGGGGGAGTGCGCCCCGGAGAATGCACGATTCTGATAATTTAATGTAATTGCAATTATGTTGCTCTAAAGATCGAGTTGCATCCTGTCGATACTACTTGTATGCAAGATGCAACCTCCGCAGCCCTCTGGATCGAGCGGCTCTGTGTCTCCTATCGCACCAGCGCTCTCCAGCCCCCGCGCCGTGTCGTTCATGAGCTCTCCCTTGCCGTCGCACCGGGGGAAGTGGTGGGCTTCCTCGGCCCCAACGGGGCGGGTAAGTCATCGACAATCAAGGCCATCCTCGGATTTCTCACCCCCGACTCCGGCCAGGTGCGTGTCTTTGGCCAGTCCGCCGGGACACCCGCCGCCAAGCAGCGCCTTGGCTACCTGCCCGAGGTGGCGCTCTACTACCCGTTTCTCACCCCAATGGAGACCCTCTGGCTCTACGGGAAGCTCCAGAAGCTCGGGGGCAGGGAGCTCCAGCGCGAGTCCTACGACCTCCTCAAGCGGGTCGGGCTGGAGGGCTACGAGAAGCGCCCGCTCAAGACCTTCTCCAAGGGAATGCAGCAGCGCCTTGGAATCGCGCAGGCGCTCCTGGGGAGCCCGGACTTGCTTGTTCTCGACGAAGTGACCAGTGGGGTGGACCCGATTGGGCGGCGCCACCTGCGTGAGCTTCTCGCCGAGGTGCGTGCACGCGGCACGACTATCTTCTTCTCATCGCACGAGCTCGATGAGGTTGCTCAGCTCTGCGATAGGGTGCTGCTGATTGCAAAGGGGCGCTGCCTGGACGAGCGCCGGATGGACACGGCCCTACGTGCGGGGATTGGCTCGCCCCTCGAAGATTATTTTGTGACCACGATTCAGAAAGCTGCCTAAGTAAAATGCGATTTAAGCTCACTGTCTGGGGGGCACTGGCCGCCGCGGCCTGCCTGGAGTCCCTCCGCCGAAAAGACCTCTGGGTCTCGGCCATTCTCGCTGTCTTAATGATCTCCGCCGCCGCGCTAGTGGGCAAGTTCGGGGTTGCCGGGCTTGAGATGTTCCTCAAGGACGTCACCCTGACCGTGGTGAACCTGCTCTCCCTGGTGCTGGCCGTGCTCTTTGCCGCCCGCCAGCTCCCCGAGGAGCTCAGCCGCCGGACGGTCTACCCGCTGCTGGCGCGGCCGATCACCCGCTTTGACCTGATCTTTGGGAAGTATCTTGGCGCGGTGGTGCTCTCGACCCTGGCCCTCTTACTCTTTGCGCTGATCGGCTGGGGAGCGCTGAGCTGCTTTGGGCTGAAAGTGGGGGCGATCTTTGGGCAGTATCTCTGGCTGCGTTTTCTCTCGCTGCTGCTGATCTGCGCCCTGACCATGGCCCTCTCAGTCTTCCTCACCCCACAGGCCACCGTGACCATGGCGCTGCTCCTGGCCGCGGGCTCGTCGACCTTTGCCACTGCGGTGAAGCTTCTCCACGGGACGGCAGGGGCGATCGGTCGGGCACTCTTGAGCGGGGCCTACTTTGTCCTGCCACAGCTCGACCTCTTCGACCTCTCCAAGAAAGTCAGCTACGGCTGGAACCCGGTGATGCACAGCACGATGCTCTTTCTCTTGGGCTACGCTCTGGTTCATGTTGCCATCTGCCTCGCACTGGGCAGCCTGCGCTTTAGAAAGCAGGCGCTCTAGATGAAGCTTGAGCTGACTGTTTTAGGGCTCTGCGCCGTGGGCCTGAGCCTCAACTCCCGGCTCGCCGCTCAGGTGCGCCCCGACCTCGCCGCCCCGACCGCGATGAGTGTCTCCCAGCAGGAGAAGCTGGAGCAGGTGGCGTCGGCCTCGCTCTTTGGGCAGTTTCGCTCCAATATGTCCGATTTTCTCTGGCTGAAGGTGGATAAGTACCTCCACCGCGGAGTGGACATGCGTGGCCTGACAAAAGAAGAGAGGGAGCACGACTCCGCCCAGCGTGTCCAAAATGGCACCGCCGAGGCCGGCAACCGCGAGCACACCGACGAGACCACGGTTGTCCCTACGGCTCGTACGGACTGGCGCGGTGTTCTAGGCGATGTGGAGCGCGATATCAAGCCCTTTGCGAATATGGGGAGCCACACCCACCGGGACCCACGTGAGGCCCTTCCGCTCTTTCGCCTGATGACCTGGAGCAATCCAAAGTTCATCCAGGGCTACACCACAGGGGCGGTGATGATGGCGCGGCAGAAGCAGAGCAAGCAACAGGCGCTTGCGTTCCTGGCAGAGGGCCTGCGCAACAACCCCGACAGTGTGGAGATCGAGGCGACCTTTGCCTTCCTCCTCATGAAGGGGGAGGCGCGGCGCTGGGACGAGGCGGTGGACCATGCGGAGCGGGGGCTGGCAGCGCTCCAAAAACGGGATCTGCGCACCCTCAGCGACGATGAGCGGGGGGCTTGGCAGGACTGTATCCGCTGGCGGGTGCTCGCCTACCGCAACCTAGGACGCTCGCAGCAAGCGATCCAAGCGGCACAGGAGGGGCTCCGGCAGTTCCCCGACGATGCGACCTGTACGAAGCTGCTCAAGGACATGGGGCAGTATAAAAAGGCATTATAAATGCAATTGACTTGCAATAAATCAGAGGCCATGGTACCTTTAGCTCCTACCATGACCTCCTCGCCCTCTCTCTTGGATCGCCTCGGTCTTACCGCCTCGCTTGCCTGCGCGGCGCACTGTGCCCTCATGCCACTCCTGGTAAGCGCTCTGCCCCTCTTTCTCCAAGACGAGCGGCTGGAGTGGGCGCTCGTGGGAAGCTCCGCGGGTCTGGGAATCAGCTCGCTGGTCCGAGGCTACCGAAGACACCAGAGGCGCTTGGCACTGGTGGTCCTCGCGCTGGGGCTACTCCTGCTGGTGCTGGGACGGCTCACTGAGGAGGCAGGAGGACAGGGATATCGGGGGGTGGTGCTGGTCGTGCTCGGCGGGCTCGGGGTTGCGCTGGCGCACTTTCTTAATCATCACTTGAGCTGCCCACGGTCCTGAGCGGGTATGCTGAGAGAATGAATCGGCGAGCTTTACTTCTGGGGGCTGGGCTGGGCCTCACGGGCCTGGTCACACGCGGCGCACGGGCGCTTGATCGGAGCGCGGTGGCACCGGGCTACGGTCCCTTGCTCCCCACCCCCGCACGCAACACCGGTGAGGTCGTCCTCGCCCTGCCCGAGGGGTTTTCCTACACGGTCCTGAGCCGACAGGGGAGCCGCATGACCGATGGACACCTCACCCCCACCCACCACGATGGCATGGCGACATTCTCGGTCGAGGGGAAGCTGCGTCTGGTGCGCAACCACGAGGTGCCCTACACCCTCGCACGCCCCGGCACGGCGCTGCTGCAGGACGCCCATGCCTACGACCCGAGCGCGGGCGGGGGAGTGACCACCTTGACGGTCGATCCGACCACGCGTGAGCTTCTCTCCAGCCACCTGAGCCTCGCCGGCACCCACACCAACTGCGCGGGCGGCCCGACTCCCTGGGGCTCGTGGCTCTCCTGCGAGGAGACCACCCTGGGGGCGGCGCTCGGCAAAGACGAGAAGGGCAAGCCGATCGGGGGCTTTGAGAGAGAGCACGGCTATATCTTCGAGGTGCCCGCGAGCAACGAAGCCCCCGTGATGCCCGTGCCGCTGAAGGCCATGGGCCGCTTTGTCCACGAGGCGATCGCGGTCGATCCCGCCACCGGCATTATCTACGAGACCGAGGACCGCAAGACCGCCGGGGTCTACCGCTTTCTGCCCCACAAGCCCGGTCAGCTCCACGAGGGCGGGCGGCTCCAGATGCTCGTGATCGACGGCAAGCCGCAGGCCGATCTGCGCAAGGGCCAGACAGTCGGCAGGCCGCTTCCCTGTGCCTGGATCGAGATCGACGACCCCGACCCGGCGGCGGCGGGGACCAACTCCCTGGCGGTCTTTGAGTCCGGGAAGGCCAAGGGGGGCGCGACTTTTGCCCGCCTGGAGGGCTGCTGGTGGGGCAATGGCCATGTCTACCTCAATGCCACTATCGGCGGCGACAAGGAGCTAGGCCAGGTCTGGCGCTACACCCCGCAAGGCAGCGAGAAGGGGGAGCTGGTGCTGCTCTTTGAGTCGAGCGCCAAAGAGGTCCTCTGGAACCCCGATAATCTCTGTGTCACCCCCCGCGGCGGCCTGGTGCTCTGCGAGGATACCTACGGCGGAGACTGCTACCTGCGCGGCCTGACCAAAAAAGGCGAGATCTTTAGCTTCGCCCACAATGTCTACGCTGGCTACGAAGAGAGCGAGTTCGCGGGGGCCTGCTTCTCCCCCGATGGCCAGACGCTCTTTGTGAACCTGCAGCTCCCCGGAGTCACGCTGGCGATCTGGGGACCCTGGGAGCGCGGCCCGTTCTAGCCAGCGTTCTCATTTGTTTTATTGACATCTGATTTCTTTTGCAGTAGAATTGCAATTGGATATGATGCGGTCTCTTCGGCGCTACCTGCAGCACCTCACTCTCTTTCTTGGGGTGATCTTGTCGGTCGTGTACGGCCCGGTTGAGATGCTTCACTCTGCGGCGCACGCGCAGGCCATCGCCACCGCGCAGGTCCACCAGAGGGCGCAGGGAGCTGCGCCCACCGATACCCTCGCTGCGCCCACGGAGGCGTGTGCTCTCTGTGTGCTTGCGGCCCTCTTGGTTGCTCTGCCGCGGGTAGAGTGCCTCCTCCACGAGCCCCCGACACAGCCGCGACAGGTCTGCCTGGTCCTCTCCCACCCCGAGAGCCTGCGGCTGGCCGCGCCGTGCTTTCAGCCCCTTCGTGCCCCGCCTGCCCCCACTTGCTAGATAGATCGTCGTCGTTTTCTCTAGAAGTGAGGTGTTTTATGTGTTCGTCTGACAGTAGACCCACGCTGCTTGTCGCGGTTGCGGTCGCCCTGCTGGGGGGCGGGTTGCTCCAGTGGGCAGGTAAAGAGGCAGAGAGAGCCCCCGCTCCCGGCTCCGGTGCGCCCGTGCCACAGCAAGGGGGAGCTCATATCGAGACCGCCCGCCACTCGGCCAATGTCCAAGCGGCAGGGGACTACCACGTGGAGGCTCAGCTCAGTGCCTTGGGCGAGCTCACGCTCTATATCTATGGTGCCAAGGAGAAGCAGCTCCTTCCGATCCCCGCAACCCTCGCACGGACAGGGATCGAGGCTGTCACGGTGACCAGCGGCGAGGGAAGCCAGCCGCTGGTGCTGGCACCACGTCCCCTCTCCACCGACCCGCAGGGGATGTCGTCACGCTTTGTGGGGAGCCTGGGGCGGCCCGTGAAGGCGATGCAGGTTGGGCTCTCGCTGACCATCCCCCTCTTTGGCCAGACCTACCGGCTCCAGTGGCGACCCGAGTACTTGGTTCCTGGGGCCACCCTCGCGGATGCCTCCCTGCCTGCCGATGCCTCCCTGCCTGCTGCAGTGGGAGACGCGGAGGCGCAGAGGCTCTTTCTCACGCCGGGAGGGCTCTACACCGCCGCCGATATCGCTGCCAACGGCCGCCAGACCGCGACCCAGAAGTACGGCAGTCAGATGTCCCAGCACAACGCCCACCCCAAGCCCGGGGAGCGTCTCTGTCCCATCTCGGAGACGGCGGCAAGCCCCAAGTTCGCCTGGATCATTGGCGGCAAGACCTATCTCTTCTGCTGCCCGCCGTGTATCGAGGAGTTTGTCAAGCGGGCTAAAGAGAAGCCTGCGTCTATTAAATCGCCAGAAAGCTATACCAAGAAATGAAAAAAGCCTTTACTCTTATTGAGCTTCTCGTCGTCATTGCTATTATCGCCATCTTAGCGGCCATTCTCTTCCCGGTCTTTGCCCAGGCCCGTGCCAAGGCGCGCCAGACCTCGGACCTGTCGAACCTCAAGCAGCTTGCTCTGGGCTGGCTGATGTACGCGCAGGACTACGACGAGACCGTGATGCCCTCCGGGCTCCAGACCGCGCTGACGACCGGAGTGCGGGTGCAGTACTGGTACGCGGCGGTCCGCTCCGGCGCGGCCTTTGGCTCCGCTCCCGACCTAGGGGAGCAGAACGGCCTGCTCTGGCCCTATCTCAAGAACGCCTCGATCCTGGGAGACACCGCGGCCAGTGGGATGCCCTTTAGCACGCTCTGGGGGAGGGTTCACTACGGCTACAATGTCTGCTACCTGGGCGGCTACGGCACCTTTGCCCACCCCGGCGGCCCACAGCCCGGCTGGACCCAGAACCCGGCGAGCATGGCCGCTGTCGAGGTGCCCGCCGACACACTGGTCTTTGCCAACAATGGCCTCTGGAACACGGTCGAGAACCGGGTGACCCTGCACCCCTGGGCCTGGCCACCGTCGAGCCGCGCCGGCGCAACCCCCACGATCCATGCCCGCCACAACCAGAAGGCCAATGTCGCCTTTGCCGATGGGCATGCCAAGGCGTTCTCGGTGCAGACCCCTGCGACAATCGCCAATGCCGCCGCGATACGTAGCGCCAACCTCGGCTTTCTCACCCCAGGTGCCGCGATCAACGATGCCTTCTACAATGGGCGGGGGACACCGTAGCATGCAAGCAAGCTGGACATCGTTTCGCAATGGGGGGAGCGTCGGGGGCGGCATCAAGCGCCTGCCCCTGCGCTGGTCACCCACCCAGAGTATCGCCTGGAAGACCGAGCTCCCCGGCTACGGGCAGTCGTCGCCGGTGGTCTGGGGAGGGAGGGTCTTTGTGACATCGGTGCAAGGCCCGATGCGCGAGCGCTGCCTGGTGCACGCCTGCGACCTTAAGAGCGGGAAGCTGCTCTGGAGCCGCGCGTTTGCCTCCAGCCTCCCACATGAGATGAGCTACTATGTCAGCCGTGCCGCCCCGACTCCGGTGGTGGACAGCAAGGGAGTCTATGTCTTCTTCGAGAGCGGTGAGCTGGCCGGGCTCGACCACGGCGGCAAGACCCTCTGGAGCCGCTCCCTCGTCAAGGAGTACGGGACCCTCACCAATGAGTTTGGGATCGGGCAGTCGCTGGCCCAAAACACCGACACGGTCTTTGTGCTGGTCGACGATCCCGGAGTGGCGTACCTACTTGCCGTGGATAAAAAGACGGGCAAGAACCGCTGGAAGGTGAGCCGGGAGCCGCGCAAGAGCTGGACGTCGCCGGTGGTGACAAAGCAGGGAGAGAAGGAGCTCCTCCTTGTCAGCGCCAACGGCTTTGTCGAGGGCTTTGATACCAAAGACGGCACGCTGCTCTGGTCGGTGGACCGAATCACGGGAAATATCATGCCGTCGGTGTGCGTGGACGGCGACTCGGTCTTTGTGGGGGCAACCCCCGCGCAAGCGCGTCTCGCGCGGCCCGGGGGGCGGACCGCGGCGGAGTCGAACTGCTGCTTGAGGCTCATTACCAAAGACGGCAAGCCAAGCGCCGAGGTGGTCTGGGAGGGGAAGAAGGCGACCTGCGACTTTGCGAGCCCACTCGCCTACCGCGGGCTGGTCTACTATGTCACCGCCGCGGGGATCGTGTTTTGCGTGGATGCTAAGACTGGCAAGGAGCTCTACTCCGAGCGCATCGACAGCCCGTGCTGGGCATCGCCGCTGGCAGTGGGGGAGCATGTCTACTTCTTCGGCAAGAACGGCATCACGACAATTATCAAAGCGGGGCCGGTCTTTGAGAAAGTCGCGAGCAACCCGCTCTGGGACACCCAAAACCCACCCAAGACCAAAGAGCCCTTCTCGACCACGCCCAACAACCCTGCCAACGCGGGAGCGGCGCGTGCCACCAGCCCCGACTCCCTCGACCCGATCCTCTACGGCTACGCCGCGCTTGAGGGCCAGCTGGTGATCCGGCTGGGCTCGCACCTCTTCTGCGTGCGCTAGCCGACTGGCACCAGTAGCTCGGCATCGTCGTTTGCCGGCGAGCCGACACGCTTGCTGACAAAGATCGCGTCCATTTGATCGGCGGGAAAAGGAGAAAACAAAGGCGGGAGGTCGAGGGGCTTGTAGCGCCCCACCTCCAGCCACATCGCCTCGTCGTCGGGGTTTTGCAGGATCACCGGCATGCGCTCGTGGATTGGGGCGACCAGCGCGTTGGCCTCGGTGGTGAGCACCGTGCAGGTACGCAAGGGCGAGCCATCGGGCGCGTGCCACTCTTCGTAGAGGCCCGCGAAGGCAAAGAGCTCGCCGCCGCGCACACGGAAGTGCGTGGGCTGCTTGGTCTTGCGGTCCCACTCGTAGAACCCATCGGCGGGGATCAGGCACCGGCGGCGGGAGAGGGCGTGCTTGAAGCTGGGCTTCTCCTGCACGGTCTCGCTGCGGGCATTGATGAGCTTGCTGGCGATGGCTGTGTCTTTCGCCCAGAACGGCACCAGCCCCCAGTGAAGCGGCTCCAGCAGGCGCTCCGCGCGCGGCCCGTGCGCCGTGACCGCCGCGACGGGCTGGGTCGGGGCGATATTGTAGCGCGCGGTCGGCTCGAACAAGCTCCCCTGAATGTCGAAGCGCGCCATAAGCTCATCGGGGCCGTGGTGCATCGTGAATCGTCCACACATAAGTTTGTTATACCTGATGGTCCCGCCCGTTGGATCGCCCCGGGTAGATCGCCCCCATGAACGGGGGCGTCTTGCTGTCGTCGCAAGCTCCGACACGAAGGCCTTCGGCCATACCGAATTATGGCCGGAATGGCCTTCGTAGCCAAAGGCTCTCCAGTCCGGCCGTTCTAATCGGCCGGAGCTCCAACGGGCCGGGTTGGCAATATCTCAAAAATTGAGATATGATGTTTTTGGAGATAACTCAAATGGCATTTCGTGGGGACACCGAGGCACTTATTCTTGCGACTCTTTCCGGGGGGCCACAGCACGGCTATGAGATCACACGGCGGGTCAATGGGCTGGACGGCATGAAGATTCAAGACGGCCAGCTCTACCCGATCCTGCACCGGCTGGAGAGCGAGGGGATGATCACGGCGGAGTGGGTGCCCCAAGAAGGTAAGCCCGCCCGCAAGGTCTACCGGCTCACGGAGGCGGGGGGGAAGAAACTGGAGGAGAAGCGCACGGACTGGGAGACCTTCGCTAGCTCCGTCTCCGCGCTCTTGGCCAAGCCGGAGGTACGCAATGCCTAAGCTGAAAGCCGCGCCGGAGACTATCGCCGAGTACAGCGATGCCCTCCGCCAGCGCCTCGCCGGAACCCTGCCTCCTGAGAAAATCGACGAAGTGGTCGCCGAGACCCAGGCACACCTGGAAGACAGCGCCGCCGACCTACGCTACCAAGCCGATATCTACGAGCGCCAGGCCATCAGTCAGTTTGTGCCCGTGGGCACGCTCTCCCAGGGAATCAGCCGCGCGTGGGCACCCACTTTCCTGCGGCACAGCGGGACACGGCCTCTCCAGCTGGTCAGCTGCCTCCTCGCCTGCCTGGGGACTCTGGCGGGGCTGGCGGCACTCACCTGGCGGGGCTACGCAAACCCCCTCACGCTGGCGGCTGTGCTCGTCCTGCCCCTGAGCTTTCTCCTCGCAGCTCTCGCCTGCCGCCCCCAGCCGCGTCGCTTTATCCCCGGAGGAGTCGCCGCGATCCTGCTCTGTTCGGTCTGGGGCGGCTGGAAGCTCACCCTGCTCTATCCAAAGCCCATAGTTGCATTTGATCCCAGCTGGCTGGTCTCGCGCTTCGATGCGCCGGCTCAGGCCCAGCAGGCTCGCCTAGAGAGTGTCCGGACCGCCAAGCGAGTGGCCTTTCTCCATCTGGGCCTCAAGTTTATCGGGAATGCCGTGACCGACCACGAGGTGAAAAACAGCCTTGCGAGCTACCGAAAAACCGTCTGGGGAGCGGGAGGCATCCCTATCTCCAAGGCGATCTTCAATGCGGAGAGTGCCTGGTACGGGCGCCTACGGCGTGATCCCCAGCTCAAGCTCACCCGCGAGCTTGTCAATAACGCCACCACCACGAGCTTCTCTCTTATCGCTCGTTTCCTTCCCGCTGGCCTAAAGGCAGAGAGGAGCATTCTTGTCCCCCGTGAAGATGGTAGGGGCTATGACCGCGAGCCCTTTCCGATCGCGGCACGCGCCTACTGGCATGAGCGTGGCCCCCAAGACCTTGAGTTCACTGTCGGGGCCCGGATCATTGCTCAGGACGAGCTGGCCAAGCTAGAGCGGCTCATGGCGGCGCCCCGTGAGCGCTTTGAGGCGCAGGCGGCACGGCAAGTCGGAGTCCTGGCGGCGGGCTATGTCGGGAGCCTCGTTCTCGCCGACCTGCTGGGGGGCTACCTGGGAATGGCACTGCTGCGCCTGAGCCGGCGGCGGCGCACGCGGCGGGTTGGGCTGGGAGCGTAGTGGGTATACTTGGGGTAAGGAGAACAACCTATGCCTGAGTTTGATGCCCGCTCCGAGACCAATCTCGCCACGCTACGCCCCAAGGCCCAGCCCCACTTTCGCGCGCTGCTGCGCGCCCTGAAGACCTATGCCACGAGCCACGGCCTCGACGTGAAGATCATCAGCGCCAACCGGACCTGGGCGGAGCAGGACGCGCTCTTTGCCAAGGGGCGCACGGCACCGGGGCCGAAGGTCACCAATGCGCGTGGGGGCCAGAGCAACCACAACTTCCAGATCGCGGTGGATATTGGGCTCTTCAAAGATGGCAAGTACCTCGAGGAGTCCGTGCACTACGATAAGATGGGGCCGCTGGGCGAGGCACTGGGCCTAGAGTGGGGCGGGAGCTGGCACGATCTCTCAGACGCGCCGCACTACCAGATCAAGACCAATAAAAAAGTCTCCGTGCTCCGTGAGCTCGTGCGCACCCAGGGCTGGCCCGCGATCGATGCGCTCATCCCGACCTTTGTCGAGCACCCGAGCCCTGTACCTGCACCCACCCCGAGCCCTGCCCCCACTCTGGACCCGGTGACGGTCTTTCTGGACCACGGCGACGGTGCCAAGAAAATCGAGCTGGATGCCTGGTTTATCGAGAGCCGTGTCTGGGTGGCGATCCGCGACTGGACGGACTATTTTGGCGGTAGCCTGCTGGAGAAAGACGGCAAGTACTCCCTGCTCCTCAACGACCAGAGCGCGGCGATCAAGACCCAGGTGATCAACGAGCGGACCGTGGCGAAGTTTGCGGATATCAATGCCGTGCTGGGCTGGAACTTCTCCTTCAACGGTGCCGCCCGCCCAAGAACCCTCACCATCCACCCCGACAAGGACTAGCGGTGGTCCTTCATTGTGCTGTCTGTGGTATCGCCCTCACGCGGGAGCTGAGGGCTCTTACCGATCTGGCACTTCTTTCCGGCCAGGAGGAGACTCCTCTTCTACCCCAGGGATACTCCTACCAGGAGCCCGAGTCTGACTTGGAAGCGTGGCATCCTGGAGAGCTCATGGTAAACCTGGCGGACCTTCTTCAGATAAGGCACCACCCTGACCGTCGTAGGCACAATGGCTGCTGCGGGCGGGATGGGCTGGATGGCATGAACTTGGTCTGTGTCAATGGACACGAGGTAGGAACAGAGCGCTCTGACTGTTGCATGCCGCACTATGCGCATTTCCCTCCTGAGACCATACGCGTGATCGAGGACTAGCTCTGCCACTTTGCCTTGAGCGCCGCTCGGTCGTAGCCGGCGGGCCAGTGGGCGGCGTTTTTGTCGTCGAAGGCGGATTTCCAGCGGTTGTGGAGCCAGAGGTACTGCTCGGGGTAGGCACGGATGCCCTCTTCAAGCGCTACATTGATCCGCGCCATCAGGCTCGCCTCGCTCTCGCCTTCTTGCGGCCAGAGCGGGGCGTGGATGACGATCTTATAGCTGGTGTCGGGTTTCATGACACAGTAGCAGGGCATGATAGGCGCGCCTGTCTTGAGCGCGAGCGTCGCTGGGCCGCTGACCGTGCCCGCAGGAACCCCAAGAAACGGGACAAAGACATCGCCGCTGTTCTGGTCGGGGAGGATGGCGATTGCCTGCCCTTTTTTGAGGGCCACAAAGAGCTTGCGCACCGACGCGCCACCCTTGCTGACGATCTCATAGCCGCCGCTGGCGCGGATCTTCTTGACGGTCGCCCCAAAGACGGGATCGTTGGGATCGCGGGCGACCACCGTGAGCGGGACACCGCACTTGGCGGCGTAGCGTGCGAAGATCTCAAAGTTCCCCAGGTGCCCACAGACCCCGATAATGCCTTTCCCCGCCGCGAGCGCATCTTGCGTGTGCTCCCAGCCCTCGATCTCCGTCACCATCTCAAGGATCGTGTCGTCGCCGCGCATCGCCGAGCGGTAGAAGTCCAGCGTGACCCGTCCAAAGTGCTCAAAGACCTTGCGGGTGAGCGTCAGGCGCTGCGCCTCGGTGAGGGAGTCGCCGTAGATCAGGTTCAGGTTCCGCAGTGCCGTGGTGCGAGAGCGCTTGACCGCCCGAAAGCCGAGGCGGCCCAGCCTCTCCCCGAGGCGCAGGGCTTTCTCGCGGGACATGCGGCCCACCTTATCGCCCAGACGCTCCAAGGTGTGGGCAAGAAACCGCTGAAAGACAAGGGTCGAGCGTGTCATACCCCTCTATCATACCGTCCCCCCGTGATAGAATTCAGGCATCGCAATCCGCAAAGACATCTGGCAGGGAACCACGTGCCGCCGCTGTGGCCTGACCTTTGAGGCGCTCTGTGACGAGGGGCTCTTTGGCTGTGCGCACTGCTACGTGACCTTTCGCGGGCTGATCGAAGCCGCCATCCCCGAGCTCCACGGGGTCTCCGTTCCGCTTCCCTGGGCCACGCGCCGCGCGGTGCTTCTTACGGCAGAAAACGAAACGGGCGAGCAGCCCGAAAGCCACTCGCCCGTGGTGTCTCCTCTTCCTCGTCGTTAGGTCTTGGACCCATTAGTCCACCATGCAGGCCGTCTGGGTGACATCGGCGTAGGCCTGGCGGATGCCGCGGACGTGGTAGGCGACGTTCGCAGAGGTGCAGCCCAGCGAGTCGCCGATCTGCCGCCACGTTCGTCCCTCCAGGAGCCCGCGCAGGATCGCCCGCTGCCGGGTGTTGAGGCGCGTCTCCAGGATCTCCAGCATCAGCCGGGTCTCCACTTCATCGGCGCCGGGCAGGTTGGCCCGGGTCGCGAAGTTGTTCTGAGTGTGCTCCTCGGTCTCCACCGTCAGGTCCTCAAGCGCCTCGTGGGAGCGCTTCTTGTTCCAGCGGATGTGGTCCAAGATCTGCCAGCGAGCATGCTTGAGCAGGTACTGGGACGGGGTTCCGATGGTCATGTCAACCGTGGGCAGGACCTCGTAGACCGCGACCCAGGCCTCCTGAAGCAGGTCGTTGGCATCCATCCCGGTTCGGGAGGCGTAGTAGCCCGCCAGAGACTCCAGGCGGGGGGTGAGCGACTTGCGAAGGCGCTCTTGCGCCCGGGTGTCGCCCTGCTTGGCACGCTGTAAAGTGAGCGTGTCCTGGTGCAGTATTCCCTTATCGATAGTTGCAGTGTTCACGGGATTCTCTCCGTCGGACCTGCGTAGAGACACAGCTCTAGCAGGGGCGGGCAGCATAAAAAACCGGTGGCAGGCTCTGCTGAAAAACTCAGGAGACTACCACTCTGCCAGGCATAAAGCTTGAAGGCAGACCTACACAAAAGTAGGGGCTATCGCTGCGGTAAATGATGACGAATGAGCGAAAAGGCGGGATGGGTTGGGGCCTCGGCTGCTTTCTCTGCAGCGTATCCCCTCCTGCGCTTCGCTCTTACAGGCGCGTTTGGGGTAGATACCCTGGTGAGGCGGTTCCGACCTGGGTACTTTGTTTACCCTGAATCGAGCCTCTATCCCGCGCTGCGGAGAGTAGATGGAGTATGGGGGTTTCGCTACAGAGAAACGCCAGGCGGGCATCCATCGGCATACCATTATTTAAGAGCCAATTGTTGCTTACCATGTTAGTCGTTCCTCCTGAGCATTCTGATGAGCCGTCTTTAGGGGTGCCGTCGTTCACGCACGAGCCCATCGTAAGCATTATACGTTCTTCTCCCCTTTCTGCTAAAGAGTTAAAAAGAAATTTATTTTTTATTTTTTCTGGCGATGCCTCCCCCGGCTCGCTCAGGCTCTCCAGCGCCCCCGCTCCAACCGGGGGGGCTTAGGGGTATACTCAAGCCATGAGCACAACCTTGCAAGCCAGCCTTCTGGACCTCATCCGCCGTACGTCGTCTGATCTGCCCGCCGATATCCGCGAGGCGATGGAGAAGGGCCGCGCCAGTGAGCTAAAAGACAGCCGCGCCCTGATGGCTCTGGACACCATCGACTGCAATATCGAAACTGCCGCCGCCGAGAGCGCCCCGATCTGCCAGGACACGGGGATGATCAAGTTCTATGTCCACTACCCCATCGGCTACGATATCCTGACCTTTGAGGACGCTGCCCGCGCGGCCGTGGCGGAGGCGACCGCGATCGGCTACCTGCGCCAGAACTCCGTGGACTCGCTCACGGGCAAGAACACGGGCAACAACCTGGGGCCGGGGACACCGCAGTTCCACTTCCAGGCCTGGCGCAACCCCACGGTGGATGTGCGCCTGATGCTCAAGGGCGGCGGCTGTGAGAATGTCGGGGCGCAGTACAGCCTGCCGTTTGAGCTGAAGGAGCTGGGCAAGAAAGCCGGCCGCGATAGCGAGGGGGTCAAGCTGGCCGTGCTCGATGCGGTCTGGAAGGCGCAGGGCAAGGGCTGTGCGCCGGGCTATATCGGGGTGTGTATCGGCAGCGACCGGGCGCACGGGCTGGAACTGGCCAAGGAGCAGCTCCTGCGGGTGGTGGGCGACACCAACCCGGATGCGACACTCGCGGCACTGGAGAGCGAGATCACGCGCATCTGCAACGGCCTCGGGATCGGTCCGATGGGCTTTGGGGGAAACACCAGCCTGCTCGGCTGTAAGATCACGTCGCAGAACCGCCTCCCCGCCAGCTTCTTTGTCTCGGTCAGCTATGCCTGCTGGGCGCACCGGCGGCGTGGGGTCACCCTAGATCCCACCACGGATGAGATCACGGGCTGGCTCTACGAGGAGACAACTCAGGCGCTACCACACTAGGAGGAAAGTCATGACCTGGAGCGAAGCGCGCCAGCAGTTTCCTAACCGCTGGCTGGTTTTTGAGGTGATGCGTGGCCATCGCGATGCCGGATACTGGCTCGTGGATGAGCTTGCTGTTTTAGAGAACACGGATACTTCCGCTCACGTTTTCCGTCGTTATGCCGAGCTTCAGCGCACTTATCCCGGGCGAGAGTTTGGTTTCTACCATACGAGCCAAGAAGTCATCTCTTTGGAAGAGGCCACTGGTCCACGCGTTCGTCCACGCTCATGACGGCACTACGACTGGAATCAGGCTTACTGTTTGTTTCTCTGAAACTTCGTTTTGCAGGCAGGGAAGAGATGGTATACGGTGCACTCTTGGATACAGGTTCTGCCTCGACGGTTATCACTGCTCACGTTGCAGACCGGCTTGGGATCGAGCCTGCGTCCACAGACTCTTTACGGCGCCTCCAAGGAATTGGTGGGGCTGAGTGGGTATATACGAAACAGATAGAGAGTTTGCAAGTAGGACTACTTTTTCTAAATCTTCCAGAGATTGAAGTCAGTGGCTCCGATTATGGCTTTGGCATTGAAGCTATCCTTGGTACAGATTTTTTACTTTCTGTTGGTGCCGTGCTTGATCTGAGAAATCTGACGATTTCAGCATTATGAGAGAGGTCAAAGAAGATGGATAGTATTGCGCTCATGCAACTCATGCTTCGTGATCCGGTCTACCACAAGTTTTCGTGGCCTCGCTACCAGATGCCGCGTCGACCAACTACTTTGCAACAGGTAGAGGAAAGAGAAAAAGCTCTTGGAATTCGTTTTCCTCCGTTGCTTAAACGTATCTACTCCGAGGTTGCTAATGGGGGTATAGGGCCGGTCTATGGTTTGTTTCCATTAGAAGAATTGTGCAATAACCAAGCCCTTCCCGTGAGAGAAGATATCTTGCCAGGGATCCCTGTTTGTTTGGTTCGAAAAGCGGATCTAGTGCCTGATACTGCTGGGGATGACTACGAGTTGTCAATAGAGGAGCGCGACTGGATCTGGCTACCTGGACTCATTCAAGTGGCACATGGTGGCTGTCAGTATTGCTATTATTTTTATGCTAATAGCAAAAAATATCCGATATTGATGAATGAGGAGCCTATTTTCCCGCCGGATGCATTATTGGATTTTCCTGGGGAGAAAGCACTTCTGGAATATTTTGGCTGTCTTGAGGCCGACAGCTTTGATACTTGGATTTCTGATTGGATTGCTACTTTTCAGAATGAGCACAAGCGTGATTATTCAAACCTGGCCGTCCTCGCCGAACTGCTTCCCGAACCGCGTTACACCAATTAGACAAAAGCCCTCCTCCCGTGAGCTTGCGAACAAGAGGAGGAGAGGACTACCGTTTTATCAGCTTGATCTCGAAGAGCTTGCTCCAGAGCTTGCCGGTCACAAAGAGCCGGTCGGCCTTGGCATCGTAGGCGATTCCGTTGAGGACATCTTCCTGGCCGGGGAGCAGGCCGGTCAGGTCGATAATCCCGGTGACCACGCCGCTGCTGGGGTTGATGCGGATGATGTAGTCGGTCTGCCAGATATTGGCGAAGATCTCGCCCTTGACCCACTCCAGCTCGTTGATCTGCGTGACGGCTCTGCCGTTGTTGGTGACACGGATGCTCTTGACACTCTTGCCGGGGGCCTTGGGATCGAAGAAGCGGATGGTCGCGGTGCCATCGCTCATGATGAGGTGCGTGTCGTTGTGGGTGAGCGCCCAGCCCTCGCCCTGGTAGCTGAAGGTTCCCAGCTCTTTGAGGGTGTTCTTGTCGCGGATAAAGCCCTTGTGGTTCTTCCAGGTGAGCTGGTAGAGCTTGTCGCCGAAGATGGTCATGCCCTCGCCGAAGTACTGTGGGTCGATGCTGACGGTCTTCTGGTACTTGGGGTTCTCAATCGTGCGGATCCCGATCCAGGACTTGCCCTCTAGGCCCGTGCTCTCGTAGAGGAGGCCGTTGTGGAGCTCCAGCCCCTCGGTGAAGGCTGCTGTATCGTGGGGGTAGGTATTGACGACTTTAAAACCATAGACCGGGGGCTGCTTGAACATCGCGATTATCCTCCAAAGAAGGCGTGGATACTCTCTACTACAGAGACGCGCTGTGCTTCGGAGAGTTCCGGGAAGATCGGCAGGGAGAGAACTTCCTCACAGGCGCGCTCGGACTCAGGATGGTCGCCGAGCTTTCCACCGAAGCGCTCGGCGTAGGCGGGGGCCAGGTGCAGGGCCACCGGATAGAAGATACCGGTCGCGATCCCACGCTCGGCGAGAAACGCCTTGAGAGGTGCACGGGTGCCGTTGGGGACACGAACGGTGTACTGGTGGAAGGTGTGGACATTGCCCGCCCGCGTTTTAGGAAGCACGAGGCCCTCGATATCGGCGAGCGCTTGGTCGTAGAAGGCGGCATTGGTGCGGCGCGCTTCGTTCCAGGTGGCCAGGTGGGGCAGCTTGACATTGAGGATCGCCGCCTGGAGCGCATCCAGGCGCGAGCAGACCCCGACCAGGTGGTAGTCGTACTTGCCGCCGGAGCCATGGAAGTGGAGCAGCCGGAGCCGCGCCGCCAGGGCATCGTCGTTGGTGAGAATCATCCCGCCATCGCCCGCCGCGCCGAGGTTCTTGGTGGGGTAGAACGAGAGCGTGGTCAGCTCGCTCCACTGCGCGACCTCTTGGCCGTGCTGCGCCGCCCCGATTGCCTGCGCGCCATCGCCGATCAGGGGCAGGCCAAAGGCGCGGAGCCCCTCCATGTCGGCGAGCTGGCCAAAGAGGTGGACGGGGACAATGGCCTTGGTGCGGGGCGTGAGCTTCCGGGCGACATCGGCAGGGTCGAGGGTGAAGTGCACCGGGTCGATATCGGCAAAGACCGGTGTTGCTCCGAGCAAGACCACGGTCTCGACTGTCGCCACAAACGTAAAGGGCGGGGTGATGACCTCGTCGCCGGGGCCGATCCCGAGGGCCATGAGGGAGAGCAGGAGCGCATCGGTGCCATTGCCCACCCCGATCCCGTGCTTAGCCCCACAGAGGGCGGCGACCTGGGTCTCGCACGCGGTGACTGTCGGGCCGAGGATGAAGCCACCCGTGGACATCACCCGAGCGATGGCGGCATCGAGCTCGGGCTTGAGTGCGGTGTACTGAGCGGGCAGGTCCGCCATGGGAACCGTCATTCGATACGTGTCCCCTTACGCAAGACTGTTCCCGAAGCCAGCACCGACGGGACCGTGACCACCGTCTCCGCCTCGACATGGCAGCCATCGTCCAGGATCACCCCGGAGAGCTGTGCCCCTTGCCCGACAATGACCCCTTCTTGCAGGATGCAGTCGGTGAGGGTGGCGTTGGCCTTGATGCAGCAGCCCGGCCCGATCACGGTCTTGCCCGAGAGCGAGACACCGGGGCCGATCTTACTGCCGGCTCCGAGGTGCACGGTGGGGGCGATATGCGCCGTGGGGTCGACCTGGACATTCTCCATCGCCCAGTAGCCCAGCGCGGTCCACTCCCCGGCGACCTCGACCGCGATATCCCGGGACAGGATGGCCTGGGTGGCCTGGCGGTACTGCTCGGGGCGGCCGATATCCAGCCAGAATCCGCGCCGTGCGACCGCAAAGATCGGCTTGCCATCGGCGAGGAACTGCGGGTAGGTCTCGCGCTCGATGGAGACCGGGCGGCCCGTGGGGATGGCATCGAGCGCCTCGGGCTCCATGATGTAGATTCCGGCGTTGATGTAGTCCACCCCCGTGGTCTCGATATGGGGGTTGGTCGCCAGCGCCTTTTTCTGCGCCTCGCTGGGCTCGCGGAACTCCCGCACCCGGCCGTCGTCATCGGTGACAATCACGCCGTAGGGGGAGGGGGAGGGGACATCTTTGAGGGTGAGGGTGACCAGGGCGTTCTTGCTCTGGTGGAAGGCGATGATCGACGAGAGATCAAAATCGGTGAGGATATCGCCGTTGAGCACGACAAGGGTCTCCCGGCCCGCGACGGTCTGTGCGTTTTTAATGGCACCGGCGGTTCCAAGGGGAGTCTCTTCGTTGACGAACTGCATCTTTACTCCGAAACGTGACCCGTCGCCAAAGTGTGACGCGATCTGCTCGGACATGTAGTTGGTACAGAAGATGATTTCGTCGATACCGTGGCGCTTCAGCAGCGCCACTTGGTACTCCAGAAAAGGCCGGTTGACCACGGGGATCAGGGGCTTGGGGCGGGTGTAGGTCAGGGGGCGCAGGCGGGTGCCGGCTCCTCCTGCGATAATGATACCCTTCATAGTTGCAGCGTCTCTTTCAGATAAGTGCGCAACGCTGCGCCGTACTCGGGATCGTTCATGGCAAATGTGACAAAGGCCTTGAAGTAGGTCTCAAAGCCGCCAATGTCGTGACGTGTCTCTCCTGGCAAAAGTGGCACCGCGCTCCCCGGAACCCCTGCACGAAGCAAGAGCTGGAGGGCATCGGTGAGCTGAACCTCCCCGTTCTTTGCGGGCGGTGTCTTCTCAAGTGTCTCAAAGAGGGTATCGGGCAGGACGTAGCGGGCCGTTACCGCAAAATCACTAGGAGCCTGGTCGGGAGCGGGTTTTTCCACGATATCTTGGATACGAAAGGTGCTCCCCTCGGTTCCCGCTTTCGGTGCGACAACCCCGTACTTGGAGAGGCGCTCACGAGGCACTTGCTGGACGGCTATCGAGATCGGGGAGTCAGTGGCGAGGACGCGGCGGGTGAGGCCTCCCAGCTCTGGCTCCTCAAAGACCGCATCGCCCAGCGCAACTAAGAGGCGGGAGGCGCCGCTTGCAAGAGCACGCGCCTGGAGGATCGCATCCCCGAGGCCGCGCATCTCGGGCTGGAGGGCGTAGCCGAAGCTCTCGCCGAAGTGCTTCCGAAGAAACGCCTCTTTTTGGGGCGAGACCACAAAGACAATGCGCTCTACCCCCGCAGCATGAAGCTCGGCGACAATGCGCTCCAGTGCGAGCGCGCGTCCCACAGGAAGCATTTCCTTAGGAATAGCATCGCTCAGCGGCCTCAGGCGGGTGCCCAGACCGGCGGCGGGGACGATGGCGACCACAGACATAGCGACAATAAAAACACCGCACCGATAGCGCGGCGCGGCGTGAAACCTTCAGGAAAGAATACCTCAACTTCTGCGCCCTGTCAAAAATAACCCCCTCTTAACCTCAAGGCCGAGCGAATTTTGCGTAGAATAGGGGCATGAAGAAACCACTCGCCTCGCTGCTCGCTCTTGGCCTCGCTGGAGGAGGGCTCTGGCTCGCCCGGGCCCGCCAGGCCAATCCCACGACTGCCTCTCCCCTGCCGCTCTCCAATGGCAAGCGCATCACCCCGCTGGGGGAGCAGGTCAATGTCGGCTCGTTCCCCACGACCTTGCTGCCCTCCCCTGATGGAAAGTATGTCGTGGTCAGTAGCCTGGGAGCACGCTCGCAGCTCACGGTACTGGACGCCAAGACCGGCAAAGTGGTCAGCACGCTCACCCCCGAGGCGATCGGTAAGAAGAAGCCGGGGCTGTACTACGGGCTGGCCTTTGCTGGAAATACCCTCTACGCCGCGCGCGGCTCCGACGATGTGGTGAGTACCTACACGCTCTCCGACGACGGCCAGCTGAGCAAGGGGGCACTCGCCTTTGAGGCCCCCAATGCGGCAGGGGTCGCGGTGAGCACGGACCACAACCAGCTCTATGTCACCCGCAGCTACGGCGACCCGAAAGACAAGCTAAAAGGCGAGCTGCTGATCTTCGATACCAAGACGGGGGCGCTGAAAAAGAAAGTGACTCTGGCGGGCTACCCCCTCGATATCGCGGTTCTTCGTGAGAAAGTCTATGTCACCAGCGAGCAGGCGGGCGGCGTGGATGTCCTGAATGCCGAGACGGGGGCGCTGCTCCACCGGATCGAGACCGGCGCTCAGACCACCAAGCTGCTACGGGTGGGAGGGAACAAGCCGTATTTACTCGTGGCGAATGCGGGCTCGGACACGGTGAGCGTGATCGATATTATTAATGACACCGTCACCAAGACCATCCTCCTGCGCCCCGCCGAGGCACGCGGGATTCCCGGTGTCACCCCGATGGGCATGACCGTCGCCCCCCCTGCCCCCACCCGTGGGGGAGCCTCGCTTCTGTATGTCGCCTGCGCCGATCTCAATGCCGTGGCGGTGGTCGATCTGACCAGTGGAAACCTGCGGGGCTACCTGCCCGCCGGCTGGTACCCGACTGCTGTCGCACTGACCGAGGGGGGATTATTGGTTGCCAATGCCAAGGGAGTCAATGCACGCAATCCCAATGGCAAGCCCGCCGAGATCGCCAAGGGGGTGCAGCCGCAGTACATCCAGAACATTATCGAGGGGACGGTCAGCCGGATCGCGAGCCCTATGGCGACCAAGCAGACCACGGGCCAGGTGCTGACCAACAACGCGCTGAGCCAGGCGCGTGCGACTCTCAAGAACCCGGGGATCGAGCACGTGATCTATATTGTCAAGGAGAACCGCACCTACGACCAGGTGCTGGGCGACCTGGGCAAGGGCAACGGCGATCCCAGCCTGACCCTCTTTGGCCGCGAGGTCACTCCCAACCTCCACGCCCTCGCGGAGCGCTTTGTGCTGCTGGATAATTTCTACTGTGCCGCCGAGGTCTCGGGCGATGGCTGGAACTACTCGGTGAGCGGGATGGCGAGCGAGTACGTGGCGCGCAATGTGCCCTACGGCTACACCGGAAAGACCCGCCCCTACGACTACGAAGGCACCAACAATGGGGGAGTTCCGGATCGGCTGGGGGTCAGAGATGTCGCGACCGCACCGGGGGGCTACCTCTGGGATAAGGCGATCGAGAAGAAGGTCTCGCTCCGCAACTTTGGAATGTTCACCGACTCGCTCACCGCGCCCCGCACGACCGCGGAGGAAGGGACCACCGACGAGCGCACGGTGCCGGTGAAGAATGCTCTGCTGGGCGTCACCAGCGATGAGTTCCGGGTCTACGACACGAGCTATGCGGACTCCGAGGCATGGGTGAAGCACGGGCTCGCTCCCGCGCCCAAGCAAAAGCCGGTCTACGGCAAGAAGGGCGATAAGTCGCGCATCTCGGCGTGGCGGCGCGAGTACAGCGAGCTGCTGGCCACCAATAAGATGCCCAAGCTGATGCTCGTGCGCCTCGGCCGCGACCACACGGCGGGCACGGCGGCGGGGCAGTCCAGCCCCCGCGCGATGGTCGCCGACAACGACTACGCGGTGGGCCAGCTGGTGGAGACCGTCAGCCATAGCCCGCTCTGGAAGAAGACCGCGATCTTTATCCTTGAAGACGATGCCCAGAACGGCTACGACCATGTCGATGCACACCGCTCGATTGGCTTTGTGATCAGCCCGTTTGTTCCCAAGGCCAGCCACGATAGCCGCTTCTTCAACACGGACTCGGTGCTGCGGACCATGGAGCTGCTGCTGGGGCTGAACCCGATGACCCTCTACGATGCCACGGCACCCGCGCTGACGGTCTTTGGCGCAAGGCCCGACAACGATGCGCCCTACACCGCGATCCTGCCGCGCAAGGAGATTATCGGGGAGGTGAACGGGCGCACGGCCTACCGTGCTAAGGACAGCGAGCGCCTGCTCAACCCGCTCGCGGAGGAGTCCGAGGCCGATGAGGAGCTCAATGAGATCCTCTGGCGCTCGATCAAGGGGGTTAAGAGCACGCCGCCCGCCCGGCGCTACGGCCCCCTCGCCGCCGTCCACGAGAGAGACTAGAGGCGGGCTAGCTCTGCGAGGAGCTGGTCTGCCCAGGTGGAGAGACGCGTGCGGGTCGTGGTCCAGCTATCGTCGGTGTCGAGGGCGAGCCCTAAAAAGTGGCCGTCCTCGACACCGCGCGATGCCGTGAAGGTGTAGCCGTCGGTGGGCCAGTGGCCGATCAGGCGAGCCCCGCGTGCGCGCAGCTCCGCCCCAAGAATCCCCTGGGCGTCTTGGAACGTGTCCGGGTAGCAGAGCGCATCGCCCGAGCCAAAGAGCGCCACGGGCTTGCCCTCCAGCCGTAGCTTCCCGACCCGGCGCAACAGACACTCCCAGTCCCGCTGGAGCTCGCCTTCGTCCCAGGTAGGGCACCCCACGACCAGCGCATCGAACTCCAGGAGCCGCGCCGGGTCGATCCCGCTCACCGAGATCGCCCGCACCTGGGCATCGCTGCGCCCACAAAGAACCCGTGTGAGCTCCTCCGCAGCCTCTTCCGTATTGCCGGTCGTGCTACCGTAAAACACCCCAATGGAACGTACTTGCATGCGCACAGAGTAGCCGCGAGAGGGCAGAGGCGGCGTCCTCTAAATGGCAGATTTTGTGAGTTATCCACAGGTTATCCACAGGCTGTGGATAACTTTTTGGCAAAGAGCACCGCTGCCACCATTAGAAAGGCGACCGACCCAAAGAGCACGGGGCGTGGCCCGAGCGTGTCCCCGAGGGCGCCGGCGAGCAGGGTGCCCACGAGGCTCGCGCCCAGCCCTCCTACCTTGGTCACCGCGTTGATGCGGCTCAGGAGCTGCTCGGGGGCGAGCTGCTGGCGCAGGGTGGTCTGGTGGATATCGAAGATTGTCCAGCCAGGGTCGGTGAGGAGCTGGTTGCCCGCCAGAAAGACATAGCTCAGGGCGCTCCGAGCGGGGGCAAGGGGGACCAGGAGCATTCCTAGGGGGATGGTCGCAAAGCCCAGCACGGTGGCACGGGGCACCCCAAGGCGCTTGGCCAGCGGCTCGGCGAGGGTTGCGCCCAGCAGCGAGGTGACCCCGCCGATAGCAAAGACCATCCCCAGGTACTTGGGCTCCAGCGCCAGGGTGCGGGTCATGAAGAGCAGGATCAGCGGCCCCATGAGGGAGAACCCCAGCGAGAGCGCCACTTGGGCCAGGGCCAGGGCACGCAATGTCGGCTCGCCCTGCACGAAGCGCAGCCCCTCCGTCGCCTCGTGGAAGAGACCCAGCCCCTCGCTCTGGTCGGTGGGCGCAAGGACTCTATCGGGCTGGCGGATCAGGGCCAGGGAGACAGCGCTCACCAGAAAGGTCGCGGCATCGATCAGGAGCGCTTGGGGGCCGCCTAGGGTCTGCACCAGCCAGCCCGATGCCGAGAACGCGCAGATCTCCGCCACCGATGCGCTGGCGGAGAGGCGGCTATTGGCGCGGCCCAGCCCCTCGCTCTCGACCAGTTCGGGGAGGTAGGACTGGTAGGCGATCTCAAAGACCGTCGAGAGGGCACCCATGAGCGGCGCGACCGCAAAGAGATAGCCGAGGGAGAGCCTGCCCGTCAGCGCGAGCGCGGGAATGCTCGCCACCAGGAGAAAGCGCAGGATATCCGAGAGGATCATCACCGGGCGCTTGGTGCGCTTGTCTAGCCAGGCCCCCGCAAAGAGCCCGAGCAAAAAGCCGGGGAGCAGGTCGGCCAGCACCAGAAAGGCCATGTCGAGCGCCCGCGCGTGGAGAAAGAGCAGGGCGCACCAGGGCAGTGCGGTCCGGGTGATCAGTGAGCCAAAGACCGAGACCGCCTGCCCCACCCAGAGTTTTTGAAAGTCACTCACACCGGCAGTATCGCCTGGGTAGGGCGGCGCTGTAAAGTGGCGGGGATTGGAAATCCCCGCCTCGGGTTTAGGAGCGTCCCGAGGACGCGCAGAGAGCCGTGCTCTCCGCGCCCACGGGGCGCTTCCTACGGGAGACGGGGATTTCCAATCCCTGGAGGTTGTAACGAATGGTCGTGCTGGCTTGTACTAGGGGTGTCATGCAGCAGGAGGCGTCCGATGAAGCGCTGATGGAGAGGGCGCAGAGCGGGGATCGTGAGGCGTTTGCCACGCTCTACGTGCGGCATCGTCCGGCGCTGGCGGCGTTTCTGACGCGCTTCACGGGGAGTGCGACTCTGGCGGAGGACCTAGCCCAAGAGAGCTTTGTGCGCCTCTGGGAGGCGCGGGCGCGCTTTGAGACGCGGCGCAAGTTTCGAGTCTGGCTCTATGTTGCGGCGAAGAACCTGGCCCTCAATGCCCTCAAGGCACGGCAGACCCAGGCGCTCCCGGACAACTATGAGTCGGGGGAGCCGCCGCGCACGAGCCTGCTGGGTGAGGCGGTGGCCGAGGCGCTGCAAGCCCTGCCCGAGCCCCAGCGGCTGGTCTTGGTGCTGACGGTCTACGAGCAGTTTTCGCACAAAGAGGCGGCGGAGGCACTGGGCTGCACCGAGGTCAGCGCCCGCGTCCTGGCGTTCCGTGCGCGGCAGGCACTGAAGAAGCGGCTCGCGCCGCTGCTGGAGGGAGAGTATGAGACCGAGAGTATCTGAGGATGCCCTAGAGGCACTTCTGCACGAAGGCGATCCGGCACCAGCCCTAAATCCCGTCTCGGAAACGGAGAGAGTGGCGCTGCTTGCCCGCCTTTCGGAGGGGGATTGTGTGGGCGCTGCGCCTCGTCGCCGTCGGAGCGGGGCACCGGCAGTCGGGTTTATGCTCGTGTCGGCGCTGTCCCTTGCGATTTTTTGGCCGAGAGAGTCTCCTCATGTCGTGTCATCGCCTGTTTCGCCGAGCCCATCGCCTGCTTCTAGTACATCATCGTCTGGTTTTAAGTCAGCATCGTCTGATCACAAAGCTCCGATGTCTGATTTTATCGCTTCCTCATCTGCTCACAAGTTATCATCGTCTGATTTTGTTGCTTCATCGTCTGTTTCTCATACGTCATCCTCCGTTCGGAATCCATCATCACCCTCTCCCCAGCGTCAGAGAGAGGCACATGAGGCCCACTTGGTGATTGTCGCCGACGATACCTGCACGGTGGAGACACCTGTGCCGGTGACCGAGCACGTGACGATTATGGGGGATGAGACTAGTGTCGTTGCCGTTACAGAATCCATTGCCCCTACATCTAATGAAAAAACGAGAGAGGTTTCCCTATGATCTATCCTCCTGCTGCTATCGCGGCTTATGTACTGACCCTGCCCCTGCAAAAGGCAGAGCAGCTGATCAGTACGGATTTCAATAACACACCGCTCCGCTCCGCCCTAGAGACTCTGTTTAAGAGTGCAGGTATCAAGAACTATGTGATCGATAACAAGGTGACGGGCACGGTGACACTCAAGTCGAGGGAGCAGCCCTTCGATAAGCTCATGGTGCTGCTGCAGCGGGCGGCGACCCAGCCTTTTCTCTACCAAACAAGCAACGGTGTGGTGATTGTCAAGCCCTCTGTACAGACAAGCGCTGGTGGGGGAGGAGGGGGCGGTCAAGGGAGACTACCCACTATTCCTGAGGGGCCACTCTATCCCATCACCGTGCGCTATCGAACTCTGGAGGAGCTGGAGGCGGTTCTCGGGGGGATCGTTCGGCTCGCCGACTCCGATCCCCTCTCGGAGAAGCCTGCTCCGGTTGCGAAGGCTCCGGCGGGAATAAATCCGATGGCAAATCTGGGCGGCGGCTTCGGCCCCGGCTTTGGTGGCGGGGGGGGCTTTGGTGGTGGTGGGCTCTCCGCGCGCCAGAGACGGCAGCTTAGCGGTGGGGGCTCGGGCGCGCTTCGGCCACCCGGGGTCGATGCCATCTATGCACTGGCCAATGGAACCCTCTTGGTGCAGGGAGACAAGGCGGAGATCGAGGAGCTTGCACGACGCCTGAAGACCATTGATGTTCCTACCCCAACCCTGGAGTGCCGGATTGAGGTGGTGGCTGTGGGGACAGGCAAGGGACGACGCACCACGCTGCTCTCGGCGGTGGAGTCGGGCAAGTGTGGTAGGGAGATCACGGCGCTGAGCAAGTTCTCCGGGACACCCGCGCAGACATCACGGATCGAGGTGGCCCTTGTGGCGACACCGCTTGGCGATAACTACTTCGAGGTGGAGTCGCGCTGGGAGGCATCGGTTCCGCTCCTCGGGCCCCAGAAAGGCCAGCTCATTCGGCTGGAGAAGAGCTTCAGCAATACACGTCGGGTCCGGGCAGGCGAGATCGTGATGTTTGGTGGGGTGGTACTTAAGGAAGAACAAGGCGCGGTCAAAGGCGGGCAAGAGGTGCTCTTTTTTCTGACGCTCAAGCCGCTCTAACTGCTACAATAGGCTCATGTGGCGATGGCAACAGAAACTGATCCGGGTGGCGGTCTACACCGACACCGGCACGAGCAAGGACCTCTCGGCGGTGCTCAAGGCGCTGGCGGCGTTCCCCGAGCTGGCGGTAGAGACTCTCAAGGTCAAGGATATTCAGGCTGGGCGGCTCTCTGAGTTTGCGCTGGTGGTCTTCCCCGGCGGCTCGGGCGGCGGGGAGGGCAAGGCACTCGGGGACGAGGGGCGGGAAAAAGTGCGGCAGTTTGTCCGTGAGGGCAAGGGCTATATCGGGATCTGCGCGGGGGCGTATCTTGCCAGCAGCGACTATCCCTGGTCGCTGAACCTGCTCAATGCCAAGGTCCTGGACAAGCAGCACTGGGCACGGGGCAATGGGACGGTCGAGATTCGCCTCTCCGACGACGGCAAGACGGTGCTCAAGCGTCCCGAGAGCGCGTCAGTGCGTATCGCCTACCGCCAGGGGCCGCTGCTGGCACCGGCGGGGAAGCCCGGTCTGCCGCCTTATAAAGAGCTGGCGACCTATGTCGGGGAGGTGGCGCTCAAGGGCGCACCCAAGGGAGTCATGCCCGGCACGACGGCGATCGCGGCGGGGGAGTTTGGCAAGGGGCGCGTGCTCTGCTTCAGCCCGCACCCGGAGAAGACCCCCGGGCTAGAGGACTTCTTGCGCCACGCCATCGCCTGGATCCAGCAGGCTCCGTAGGTGCACGATCTGCGGTGTCTGCGGGAGCTGGGCGAGCTGCTGCCGTAGCTCCGGGCTCTGGCTGTCCAAGGCACGAGCGAGGCGGGCGAGGGCGCGGAAGTGCCGGTGCCAGCCGTCGAAGGCTAGCCGCCGCAAGAGAACGCCACAGACACGGTCTTGCTGGCTCGGGGAGAGCGCTCCGGCGCGGAGGAGCTGCCGCAGCAGGTGCGCGACATGGGGGCGGAACTTGAGCTGGGTCTCCAGCTCCTCCACCAAGGGCTCAGGATCGACCGGCTTGCCGTCTTTGTGGCGCTGGAGCGCGAGGGAGAGCTCGGTGGAGGGCATGCCGATATGGCGGAAGAGGTCCCAGTAGCTGCGGTGCACCGCCTCAAAGTGCGTGTAGGCAGCGTCGGAGTCGAGGCGGTGGAGGGTGGCGTTGCGCCACTCGTGGTAGAGCGCTTTTCCCCGGTCGTGCTGTGCCAGCCACGCCTCCCGCCGGCCGAGGGCCTGCTCGCGATCTAGGGCGTGGCGGTCTCGGTCGGCGGCAAGGCGCTCTTTCTTCTGGCTACGACTCTCCGGAAGGCGTTTCTTTAGCTTCACCCACCGGTAGTTTACCCCGAAGCTCGGCCACAAAGGTAGTGTAGTCGTCGGGGGAGGCAAACGCGCGCCGAGGGATAAGGAGGCTCTCTATCCCCAGCTTGCCAAGGCGCACCACCAGCACCCGCTCCAGCTCGATCAGCTCGGTGAGGGAGTCCCAGTAGTGGAGAATCTCGCGCTTGGCAGAGGGCTCGGCGACCCGTAGGCCGCCCAGCTCCAGGGTGACGGTCTTGAGCTGGCGCAGCTCCTCGGGCACCTGCTCTCCCGCCTTCTCCGACATCTCCAGGCGCCGACGCCATGTCGCACGCTGCCAGGGCTCTAGAAGCGGCCCGGCGGCGAGCGAGATCGCGATGGCGATCAGCACCCACGCGATCGCGTCTTGGCCGCGCTGCAAGAAGCCGTAGCCGATAATCACCAGGGTGATGATCGCCCGGAGCGGGTACTCCCGCTTGCGCTTGCTGCGCTGGTGCTCGATCCAGTCGTAGATATCCTGGAGGTTCTGCTCAAAGGTGACGGTCATGCCTCAGCCTCCTCCCCGATTCCTTGGGTGGCCTGTGCGGCGGTCTGGCGGGCCTTGAGCTCGGCGAGAAACGCGACCTTGGTATCGGGGCTCTCGAACGCGCGGGCGGGGATCACCACGACCTCCAGCATCCCAAAGGGCAGGAACAGATGGGTCTCGGCCTCGATCACCTCGCTAAAGCTGGCCCAGTAGATCAGGCGCTCGCCACGGGTGCTGACCACGCGCAGGCCGCTGTCCTCAATGGTCACGGTCCGCGAGCCCAGCCACTGCTGGAAGCCATCGGAGTTGACCCACTTCTTGCCCTTGTTCTCCCGCAGGCGGGGTAGCGACTGGAGCAGCGCGAGCCCAATCGCCAGCGCGACCAGCAGCCCCAGGCTCCCCGATGCGCGGGAGACCAGCATCCAGATCACCACGGCGAAGGCCACCGCAATCGTGTCGTTCTCCTTGCGCTCCTGATGACGTCGCTCCGGCCGCTGCCACAGGTACTTCATCAGGGCGACGCCATCATCTTTTGTTAGTTCATACGAAATGCTCATGGTTGGATTCCTTGTACCCCCAAGGATAACGCCCGAGCGGATTTGGTTACGCGCGAAACATCACTTCGCTATCGCCGAGTGCACCCCCATCTCTGGGGTGCCGCTCCCATCACGGAGCGCATCTAGTAGCTGGTGATCTTTCTTGTAGGTCCATGCCTTTGTCTGTGGGTTTGCGCCCTGCGCCAACAAGAACGCAACCGCCTCGGTCTTTCCATCCATCGCGGCACGCCAGAGCGCACCGCTGCCATTCGACGTGTCGTTCACTCTTGCCCCGCGCTGGATCAAGAGGCGCATCATGGGGAGATTGTTCTTTGCCGCCGCCGCCGCTAGGGGACTCTCATGCCAGCCGTCGCCCTGGTTGGGGTCGGCGTGGTAGTCCAGCAAGGCCTTGACAACAGCTTCGTTGCCTTCGTCCACGGCACAGTTCAGTACCGAATAATCGGCCTCTGCTTGAATCGAATCGGGATCATCGGGGAACTTGTTGGGATCGGTGCCCTGCGCCAGAAGCTGCCGTACCTGCTTGGCATCGTGCTTGTCCACCGCCGCCATCAGCGCATCGTAGGCAGGGTAGCGTGGGCGAGTAACCGGGTTGCCAAAGAGCGCGGAGAGCCCGATAAAGCAAATCCCCGCCAGCCCCAACACAACAGAAACAACGATAAGGAACACTTTGGCGACAGGGTTCATGTTCGTATTCTACGGCCAGAAGGCGTAGGTGGGGACTTCGCGGGCGATTCCGGTGAGGTTCCAGAAGCCGCCCATGAGGCACTCCCCGAGGATCACGCCCAAGAAAAACGGGACACACTTGCGGTAGAGCCCGAGGCCGCCGTAGCGCAGGATCAGAATCTTCAGCACCCACGCGATAAGCATGGGGACCCACAGGACGCTCATTCCCCAGCTCGATGCGATGGCGTAGCCGACCGGGTGGAAGGGGAAGCCGATCCAGCGCCCACGGATCATGTTGAGAACCAGTGTAAAGCCCAGCCCGCCAAGCACCGCGGCGCCCTCGCGGTAGTGGGGCGGCTCGGGGATTCCGGTCCAGTTGTTGTAGCGGTTCCACGCCTCGCGACCAAAGATCTCCATGACATTGGGCGGGGCGATTGCCCCCGCCGCGCCGTAGGCATACGAGAGGTGCAGGAGCGCCCAGAACGCGCAGAGCGGCCCGAGAATGGCGGCGGCGCAGAGAGCAAAGAACATCCCGCGTGTCCCCAGCTTGCCCTGCTCCGCCATCTTGAGCGACTCGATCCCGATGGGCATGGTGTGGCCACGGTAGGCGCGGTTGAAACCCCACCAGAAACTCAGCCCAATGTGCTCGTCGCGGGAGAACGCCGTGGGGCCGAAGATCTTGGGGAGCATCGTGTCCGCACCCGCGTGGTGCAGGTCATGAACGGGCGGCCCCAGCTCGGCGCGCATGCGGGTGATGGCGATCGCGATCCCGAGATAGATCACCAGCCCCGCCCCGATCACCAGAAAGCTCAGCCCCGAGAGGCGGAAGAAGGTCACCAGGAGGGTCAGGCAGATCAGGACGCCCCAGACTGCGGTGCGCTGGGGGATCGGGTCGTTGGGGTCGGGAGTCTCTTTCTCCTCGTTGAAGAAGACCCGCGCTAGCCAGGAAAAGTGCCGCCGCGCCGCCCAGAGCGCCCCAAACCCAATCCCCAGGTACGCCCCGAGCGCCTGGGCATCGGTGTAGGGGAAGTTGGGCTCCTGGTCCCAGGCCATCCACGCGGAGACAATCAGCTGGACTTTGTAGAACAGAAAGAAAAACCACGACGAGAAGATCAGGTCCACGGGGAGCAGCACGCCCAGCGCGATCCCAAAGGGGTAGAAGCCCACCGGGAGCCAGCCCATCGCGCTCCAGGGACGGTTGGGGAAGTTCGCCGGCCCCTGATCGACATACTTGAGCTGGATCAGCGGCACCTGGGGGTTGAGCACCGCCACCCCGTTCCAGAGCTGGAGCACCACCGAGATCGCCACGCCCGCCCAGAGGACTTTGTTCTTCAGCAGCGGTGCCCCCGGCGCGGTGAGCTCCAGCGGGAGCTGGATCAGCGGAAAGGCCAGCTTCTCGCTCTCGGTCCAGCGGCGGCGCAGCAGGACATTGAGAAACATAAACAAGATCATCAGGGTGGTCAAGAACCCGCACCAGCAGAGGGTGGGCACGAGCCAGGCCTGAAGATGGCTCGCTTCGTAGAGGCTGGAGTGGCCCTCGAAGTACGGCTTGAGCGCGTCTTTGTCCGTGACCACCAGGTGCTTGGGGAGCCGCGGAATGAGGTTTTGGTCCCAGTTGTTGGTGGCGTTGGCGCGGTAGAGCGGGTAGGCCAGGATGGGCAGGAGCACCTCGATGCTATCGTGGCCTGCGATCCCGGTGCAGATATTGAGCATCCCGTAGAGGGTGAGCATCTCCAGCCGCGAGAAGGTCGCCTTGGGGAAGAAGCGCCCGACCAGGCCATTGATCGCCAGCAGTACGCAGAGCCAGAAGATCGTGTTGTAGAACAGCGAGATCGTGGTGGGGTGCCCGGCGTAGCGCATCACCTCCGACTGGATAATCCAGAAGGCATTGATGGGGATAAGCAACGTCGCTGCAAAAAAGAACCGTCCTCGAAGACGCATAGCTCTATAATTCACCAGCCCCGAGGGATTTCCTGCCAGTGATACAATAGAGGCAACTCCATGCAGCTCTCCATCGTGATTCCTGCCTACAACGAAGCCCAGCGCCTGCCGCGTACTCTGGAGGCGACTCTGGGCTATCTTCGCACGCGCGGCCTTAGCTCCCAAGCGGAGGTGCTGGTGGTCGATGACGGCTCGCGTGACGAGACCACGGCCGTGGCGGCGGGATTTCCCGGCGTGACGGTCCTGAGCTACGGTGGCAACCGGGGCAAGGGCTACGCCGTGCGCTACGGCGTGCTCCGCGCTGCGGGAGAGCGGGTGCTCTTCATGGACGCCGACCTCGCGACCCCTATCGAGGAGCTTGTCAAGCTGGAAGCGGCGCTCGATTCGGGCGCGGCCTATGCGATCGGCTCCCGGCCCCTGCGCGAGTCCGAGCTCACCGTCCGCCAGCCGCTGCTGCGGGAGCTCTGTGGGCGGGCATTCAATAAAATCGTCCAGGTGGCGGCCACCCCCGGAATTGAAGATACCCAGTGCGGTTTCAAGCTTCTGACCCGCGATGCCGCTCAGGCGATCTTCTCCCGCTGCCAGCTCGATGGCTTTAGCTTCGATGTCGAGGCGCTCTTTCTGGCGCGGCGGCTGGGGCTTAAGATCGCGGAGATTCCTGTGCGCTGGGCACACCAAGAGGGAGCGGCGGCATTCCCCACCCGCGCGGCCTACCTCAAGGCGGGCCTGCGGATGCTGCGGGATGTCGTGAAGATTCGGACACTCCATGCCCGTGTGGAGCCCGTGAGCGCGGCGGCGGCGCCGCTCTCGCGATGAGCAGGAAAGGGCTAGGACTGGCGGCAGGGGCCGCGGCAGGGCTGGCGGTCTACGCCCTCAAGATCGAGCCGATGCTGGTCGAGGTCACCCACCCCGAGCTCTTCTTGCCGCGCCTGCCCGCCGCCTGGGATGGGGTCTCGATTCTCTTTCTCTCGGACCCGCATGTCTGGGAGTTCGGGGAGCGCGAGCGGCGCGTGGTGGAGCTCTGCGCAGGGCTGGAGCCACCCGACCTGATCCTCTGGGGCGGCGACTTCCTCGGCAGCTACCGGGGCGTGGTCCACGCGGTTCGTCTTGTCAAGGAACTCGCGGAGCTCTTTCCCGGCACGCCGACCTTCTCGGTCTGGGGCAATGCGGAGCACAAGATTCGCCCCGAGCGTCGCGCCTGGCTCGAAGCACTCCTCGCCGATGTGGGGGTCTGCACGCTCACCAACGAGAGCCTGCCGCTGACCCTGCGCGGGGAGACCATCACACTGGCGGGTTGCGACGATCCCTACTATGGGTTTGCGGACCTGGAGGCCACCTTTGCCGCGCTCACCCTGGAGCGCTTCACGCTCTTTCTTGCCCACTCGCCCCAAGTCGCGGCGCTGGCGGCACGGGCGGGTGTCGATCTGATGCTCTCGGGCCACACGCACGGCGGGCAGGTGCGCTTCCCGTTTGTCGGGCCGTGGAAGACCCAGAACCCCCTCAGCCGCCTGCTGGACTGCGGCGCGTTCGACCACGCCCGGCTCACCAAGATCCTCGGCTACGATCCGGGGGGCAACCTGACCACCTACATCTCCCGCGGCATTGGCCTCGCCTTCCTACCCTACATGCCCTGGCTTGCCCCCCGCTTCGCCTGCCGCCCCGAGGTGGCACGATTGACGCTACGGGTGGGATAGGCACTACGCCGGGCAACTCCCCCCGCATACATACACTCCCCCCGCATACCCCACGAGTGGGGCCCCTGCGACCCCCTCTCCCTCTGGCTCCGCGTTCCGCGGGAGGAGAGGGGGTGCCGAGGGACGAGGCGGGAGTGGCACCACCCCCTCGGACTCCCCCTCCCTTCGTCCCCGCGAAGCGGGAAACAGAGCGAAGGGAGGGGGCCGGGGGGAGGGATGCCCGAGGGATGCCGGAGGGATGCCACCCACAAATGCTGTAAAATGCCTCCATGATCGTGGCAACTGCGCCCGGACGCTGTGGCGTCTTGGGCAACCCGACCGACATGTACGGCGGCTCCGTTATCTCCTGCTCCCTCTCCGAGCGTGCAACCTGCACCCTCACCGACTCCGATTCCCTGATCCTTGAAGCCGACAACGGCGAGAGCCAAGTGATTCATGCACTGGCGGACTTGGAGCCCTCTGCGGAGTTTCCGCGCCTGGATTTAGCCAAGGCCGTGCTCAAGGGGATGGGGATTGTCCCGGGGACGGTTGGGTTTCACCTGACCACGAGCACCGAGATTCCCATGCAGGCGGGGCTGGCCGGCTCGACCGCGCTCATGGCCGCGGTCTACGGTGCGGTCTCCAAGAAGATCGGGCGGGTGGAGCACAAGCACGCCATCGCCGCCGCGATCCGCAAGATTGAGTACGAGATTCTGGGGGTGATCTGCGGCTTCCAGGACCAGCACATGGCGGTCTTCGGGGGCCTCAACTACATGGACTTCCGCGACAAAGGTAGCCATATCGCCATGGACGCCCAGCCCTACGCGACCGTCGAGCCGCTGATCGAGCTGGTGCCCCAGCCCCTGCCCTTTGTCTTAGCGCACACGGGGGTTAAGCACCACTCCGGCGCGGCCCACAAGCCCGTCCGCCAGCGCTGGCTCGACAACGACCCCGAGGTGCGCGAGCTCTACGACAACGTCGTCCCGCGTTTAGCACGCAACGGGAAGAAGGCGATACTGGAAGGCGACTGGGAGACAATCGCCGCCCTCATGAACCAGAACCAAGAGGTACAGTTTCGCCTGGGAGCGAGCGGTGCCGCCGTGGACAAGCTGGTAGAGGTCGCGCTGGCAAACGGGGCAATCGGAGCCAAGCTGGCTGGCGCGGGGCAGGGGGGAACTGTCCTCTGCCTCACTTTTGAGCCTGAGCGGACCATCGCCGCGCTCAAGGAGGCCGGCGCGGGACGGATCATCCGCCCCGTGCCCTCGCAAGGACTGACCGTGACCCAAGAATAAAAAATTTCCCCCGTTCAAAGGGGGCTAGGGAGTAGGCCCGATGGCAAAAAAGTGGACGAATGAAGAGTTTGAGGCCTATGTGCATCGCTTGGAGACCCAGGCGCAGCGCGATCCGGCAGCCTATCGAAAAAAGATTGTCGGCTGGATCGCTCTGGGCTATGGCTTTATTGCCCTCCTGCTACTGGGGACACTCGCCCTGCTGGCACTGGTGGTAAGTGCCATGATCTCGGGGCGCTTCTCAGGGGGGCTCATCAAGGTCGCGATTATCCTGCTGGCCTTTGCCGGGACACTGCTACGCTCGCTCTGGATCACGGTGACCGAGCCCGAGGGCGTGCCTCTCACACGCGACGATGCCCCGCAGCTCTTTGAGATGGTCGAGCGCCTGCGCCAGAAAACGGGGGCACCGGCGTTCTCCAAGCTCCTGCTCACCACGGAGTACAACGCCGCCGCGGCACAGCTCCCCCGCCTGGGAATCCTGGGCTGGCCGAAGAACTACCTGATTGTGGGCCTTCCGCTCATGCAGGCACTCTCCCCGCAGGAGTTTGAGTCCGTGATCGCCCACGAGCTAGGCCACCTGCGTAGCGGCCACGCCCACTTTGGGAGCAAGGTCTACCGCATCTTTGAGACCTGGGAGCGGCTGGCGGAGTCTGGGAAGGGCATGCTGGCGAGCTTTGCCCACTGGTACCTTCCCCACCTGAATGCCTACACGTTCCCACTGCGCCGCCAGGACGAGTACGAGGCCGATAAGATCGCGGCGGAGGCGGTGGGCGCGCGGGTGGCCGCCGATGCGCTCTGTGCCGGACGGGTGCGCTCCAGTCTCCTCACCAAAAATCTCTGGGAGCCCCTGCAAAAGCGGCTTTCGCAGGAGAGTGAGGCACCGCGGCATATCTTCCTGGAGCAAGGCCGCATCCTGCGTCAGGAGAGCTCCGATCCGACGACCGATGCCCGCACGCTACGTATCGCGCTGCTGGAAGACACCAGTTTTGTCAACTCTCACCCCGCCCTCAAGGACCGCTTGGCGGCACTGGGCGAGGAGGCACGTGTCCCCGAGAAGCCGACGCGCTCGGCGGCGGAGGCGTTCTTTGGCAACAACCTCGCTCGCCTCACGGAGATCCTGGACGGCATCTGGTACCGGTCGGCCTCTGTGGGCTGGCGCAAGGGGCACGAAGAGGCGCTGGCAGCGCGCAATAAGTTCGATGTGCTCGCCACACGCCGCGGCAATGGGGCTGTCTTCACCGACGAAGAGGCCTATGAGTACGCATCGGGGGTGGAGGAGTATGAGAGTGAGGACGCTGCCTTGCCGCTCTACCAGGCACTCTTTGACTCGGAGAAAGTGGGCAATCAGGCGCGCTTCGATGTGGGCCGGATTCTGATCGAGCGCGACGAGCCCGAGGGCGCGGCACTCCTTGAGGAGCTCAGCCAGCGCTGGCCCCTGGCCACAGGGGCGGCGATGCGCCTCCTGCGGAACTACCACAAGCGGGTCGGTGACGAAGACGCGGCGCGGCAGGCCTACACCCGCGCGCTCCGTCACGCTGACCAGGTGCAAGACTGGAACCAAGAGCGGAGCCGGCTTACCTCGAAAGACACCCTGATCGCCCATGGGCTGAGCGCCGAAAAGGTGGTCGAGCTTCGGGAGACGCTGGCGCAGTTCGAGGACCTGGGCAAGGCGTATTTAGTGCAGAAACAGGTGGTGAACTTCGCCGAGGACACGGAGTTTCTGATCCTAGTAGTGCAGCTGAAAAAGAAGTCGATGCGGATGAACGAGGAGGGGGACTGGAGAAAGCTCCTCACGGCTGTGGATGAGGCCGTCCCCATGATGGTTGTTCCGATCTATAGTAGCTACTCGTGGATTCGCAAGGCCGTCGAGGCGATCCCGAGCGCCCTTATCTACGCGGCATAGCGCCGGTCCAGGTCACGACGGAGCGGGGGGGCACCTGGAGCGCTTGCTGGGCACTCCCCAGCTCCAGAGTCTGGGTGTCACGGGTCGTGTAGGGGGTCAAGAGCACGGGCTCGCTTGGCTCTAGCGTGTGCGCGTGGTCGCTGGTGTTGACCGTCACCAGCGCCAGGCTCTCACCCGCAGGATCGCACCAGACGGAGGCATAGAGTCCGGTGGCCTCGCTCTCCGGGGGGAGTGCGGCGTCGATGCGCCGCCAGCCGGGGCGGAGAAAGCGCGCAAAGTTCCCCAGCACCCAAAGGGTCTTGCTGGTCTCGTAGGTCTGGTCGGGGCCGAGGTAGATCAGGCCGTCTTTGTAGTCGTAGGGGGAGAGCGCGAGCCACCAGAACCAGGCAGTCGCATCGGCGTGGACAAAGTCCTGGTGCACCATACGTGCCACCCGGAGCGCGGTCTCCATCCCCAGGTCGCGGCCGGGCTCCATGATACAGACCTCCGACTGCCAGAAACGGCCCCCGGGGACGTGCTTGGCAACTGTCTCCCGCACGGCCTCGCGCAGGCGCCGGCTCTCGTCTTGCGGGTCGTAGGTCCAGTAGCCGTGCCCACAGAGCTTCCCCTCACAGACCGCCGCGAGCGCCTCGGCTTGTCCGTCGATCAGGAAGCGCAGGTCGGCGGCCTCGGGCAGGTCGAGCTCGATAGAGAGCCCCCGGCGGTCCAGCACGGCACGGAGCGCGTGGGCAACCGCGAGAATGTCCAAGTTGCTGAAGCGGCAGCCCTCTTGCGTGCCATCTTCCCACGCCCACTGCGGCTCGTTGACCGGGCTGAGAGCGGTGAAGGGGAGCCCGATGCTCTCAAAGTGCGCCACGACCTCGGCGAGAAACTCCGCAAACGCCTCTTCAGCGCCGGGCAATAGGTTGGTGGTCAGGCCCTGCTGGCTCTTGTCGTGGGTGGCGCGTCCGTTCTGGGTGAGCCAGCACGGCGGGCTATTGGCAAACGCGACCCGGCAGCTCGCCCCGCGCTCGGCGGCGGCGCGCAGGAACCACTGCTGGCCGGCGTGGCAGCTCGGGTCGAAGGGGGAATCGGCGGTTCGCTGGAAGCACTTCGGGTGGCGCCACGGGTCCGCAGGGCTCTCTTCCACCCAGGCACCCCCCGCCCCGATATTGAAGCGCACCCCGGAGAGCCCCGCCCCGCGCTCGGGGCAGAAGAGCAGGTCCGCGAGTGCGGTCTTGGTCGCCAAGGGCCAGCTCTCGCCGACGGGGTCGCCGCTCCAGGCGAGCGAGGCCCCGATTCCCTCTAGGGTCTGGAAGGTCTGGCTTGGGTCGAGAGTGAGCGTCATGGGGTCTCTTTCACGGGGTTGTAGCGATTCAGTGCGGCACCGGTGACTGTCTGGGTGACCCCCGAGGGCCAGAGGATGCTGATTTTCTCAACTGTGGTGGCCGCGCCCAGCCCGACGTGGACGCGCTTATCCGATGCCGAGAGGTAGGAGCCGTCGGTGTGGCAGTGGCGCACGTAGGTCTTGCCGCCCGCTGTGACCGTCACCCGGGCTCCGTAGCCGTTGCGGTTGCTCTTGCTCCCCTCCAGCACGAACCCGATCCAGCTCTTCTGGGGGCTCTCGTTATGCAGGAGCAGGGGCGTTCCCTCGATATCGCCGATCAGCACGTCCACGCGCCCGTCGTTGTCGTAGTCCCCGACCGCGAGGCCGCGCCCGACAAGGGGCTTGGTCAGTGCCGCGCTCACGGCCTTGGAGAGATCGGTGAAGCGCGTGCCGCTGTCGTTGTGGAGAAAGACGGTCGGCTGGCGGTAGCTCTGCGACGGGTCGATCTGGGCGATATTGTCCTGGACATGGCCGTTGGCAAAGAGCAGGTCCAGAAAACCGTCGTTGTCGGCATCGAAGAACTTCACCCCAAACGAGACATAGGGCAGGAGCGCCAGGCTCGTCCCGGCAGCCTGTGCCTGGTCGGTGAAGAGCCCCTTGCCCTCGTTGTGGTAGAGCGACTTGGGCTCGTTGTTGAACGTGGCGACCACCAGGTCCAGCTTGCCGTCGTTGTCGTAGTCGCCCCAGTCTGCGCCCATCCCGCCGTGGACATTGCCATCGCGGTCGGTGTGGACCCCGGCATCGGGGGCGTGGTTGACCAGCTTTTCGCCCTCGCGCTGGAGCAAGTCCCCCTCGATCTCATCGTTGGCGAGCGCGAGCTGCTGCTGGCCCGTGCCCTCGGGATCGGCGGCGGCGGCACCGAGGCCACGGCCTGTCGTGGGGGTGGGCTCGGCCCGAAAGTGCCCCTTGCCGTCGTTGCGAAACAGCACTGCGGGAAGCGGTGGGTACTGGCGCGGCGGGCACGACGTCTGTATCGGCTTGCCGTCGCTACTCTTGGCATCGCAGAGCAGGGGCTGGCCCTGATCGGCACCAAAGCGGGCGTAGTTGGCGACAAGGAGATCGAGCTTCCCGGAGCCCTTGACACTCTCCACCCAGACACAGGCCGTGCCAAAGGGCTGCGCGGCCAGCCCACTGCCCGCCGTGACATCTTTAAAGCCCTTTCCCGTCTCATTGTGGAGCAGGACGCCCCCGCGGTAGGCCGAGAGGTAGAGATCGTCGTAGCCGTCGCCGTCGTAGTCCCCCACCGCGCAGCCGATAAAGCGTGCGCTCAAGTGGGGGAGGAGTGCCACGCGGGTGAACTTGCCCGTCCCCTCGCCCAGAAAGAGCTGCGGCGTCTCCGCGATCAGCAGAACATCCAGGTTGCCGTCGGCGTTGGCATCGAGAAACGCACAGCCGCTCCCGATTGTCTGGAGCGCGTTGAGCGGGCGCGTGCCGGGAAGCTCCGCCTTAAAGTCGAGCGCACCCACCACCTCCTGAAAGCGCACGGGCGCCTCAGGAGGCTTGGGGCTCTCGGACGATGGCGCACTGGGATGGCACCCGCTGAGTGCGAGTGTCAAGAACGCCAGAGGGAGCGACGTGCGGCAAGCCCGCACGCTAGCGACCGCCATTGGGGGCTTGCTGGCCGTTTTGTTGCATCTGCTGGACATAGTGCGCGCCCTCGCTGGGGACGTTCTGGCCGTTGACCTTCATGGCCGGCGGCGGGGTCGGGGCACCTGCATCCTCGGGCTTGTTGGAGCAGCCGGTGAGGGTGGCAAGTAGCGCAAGAGCGGCAAAGAGAGAGAGAGTTTTCATGGTCTAGGGTTTCCTTTGGGTGAGAAGATCGAGCTGTTTCCGGGCGTTGGCCTCGGTGGTGGAATCGCCTGCTTGCTGCGCGGCCTCGATAAGCTTGGCAAAGACGGCGCGCGACTCGGGGTCAAGCTGGGCGGACTTGGTGAGATAGACAAGAGCATCCTTGGGCTGTTTCCGAGCCAGCGCAAAGAGCCCACGACCGTAGAGGAGGGTGGGCGTGGCTCCCCCGCTTACCTCGGCGCGGTCGAGCAGGGCGCTGATCTGGAGGGTACGGTCCTCGGTCAGGGGCTCGCGCAGCAGGATCAGCGCCGCAAACAAGCTTCCTTTGCTATCGTCGGGGAGGAGCGCCAGCAAGCGCCGGGCATCCGTGAGGGCGGGCTCGGGCTGGCCAAGGCGGTAGTAGAGCTCCATGCGGGTGCGCAGGCTCTCCACGTGCGCCTGGTCGGCGTCCAGCGCCTTCCCGAGCTCCGCGAGGGCCTCGGTATCGCTGGGGGCGCTCTGGGCGGCGAGGAGGTGCTTCCAGGCGGGAGTCGGGTGCGCCTGCCGGTTGGCCACTGCCTCGGCGAGACGCTTTTTATAGAGCTCGCGCTGGCGGGGGGCACCATTGGTCGCCGACTGGAACGCGACCGCAGCCTCATGGATCCAGTCACGGGCGAGGTAGGCATCTCCCAGGGCCTCGTAGGCGGCGACATTGTTGGGCGCACTGCTGATGGCCTGTCGCGCGAGGGGGATCGCTGCGGCGGGAAAGCCTCCCGCGGTCAGCGATCGGGCGGCGGCGGTCAGCACCGACGGCTCATCGGGGCGCTGGCGGAGGGCGCGTGCCCACTCCTGAACCGTGCCCTCGACACTGCCGGTCTGCCCGATCAGCCCCGCGAGCTCCCGGCGGAGCGCACTGTCTTGTGGGGTGACCTTGAGCTGACTCTCCAGCTTTCGCCGGGTGCTCTGGTAGCTCTGGCGGCGCTCGTACTCGGCGCGCCAGTGCGTCTCGGTCGCGGTGTCTTGCGCGTGACTGGCGATCAGGCGCAGCTCCTGGGCCGGCAGGGGGTTGAGCGGGGCGAGGGCGGCGGCGCGCTCCAGCTCCGGTCGTGCCGCGGCTTCGTCGCCGCTTTGAAGCAGGCCCCGGCCCAGGACATAGTGGTTCTGTGCCTCCTCCGGGGCCAGCGCGACCGCTTTTTGGGCCCGCTCGACGGCTTTCTTGGCCTCACCGCGCCCCAGGCAGAAGTTGGCCCAGGCACGGTAGCTCTCGGCGTGGGCGGGAAGGAGCTGGGTGGCCTTTTGAAACTCCGTCTCGGCGCGGGCGGGGTTGCGGCTGGCCTCCAGGAGCGCGAGCTGGAGGTGGTCGAGGGCGGCGTAGGGACGGGCCTGCAGGGCGCGCTCTAGGTAGGTGCGGCCTTGGTCGATAAACTGCTGCTGAAGGCAGACATTGGCGAGCAGGGAGAGCGCTTGCCCGTAGTCCGGGCGAAGTGCGACCGCTTGCTCCAGCGCTTTCTGGGCGAGAGGCCAAGCTTTCTGGGTGAGGTGGTAGCTTCCCAGGAGATAGTGGGCCTCGGCGAGGCGGGGGTTGGTACCTGCGAACTGCTTGAGCTGGCCAAAGGCGGCCGAGACCTGCCCCGAGCCTAGGAGCGCCTGCGCCCAGGCCTCCCGGATGCGCGGCGAGCCGGGGTCGAAGCCCGCGGCCTGCTCCAGAAACGGGGCGGCCTCGGTGAAGCGACCTTGTTCGTTGAGGCGCCGGCCCAGGTAGTACAGGAAGACTGGGTCGGAGGCGCTTGTTTTTTGTTGCGGGGCGAGCTGGGCGAGCGAGAGGGCACGCCAGCGCTGGTCACGAAACCTGCCTGTCAGAGAGGGGGCTACCGCCGCCGCGAGGGCGGCGACGGCAACCCAGAGGACTACCCACGTTCGTCGTGTTGTCTTCAACTAGTTGGTGTAGTTGTGCCAGATGTCATCGGCGGAGCCGACCTTTGCGCGGAGGGAGTTGGCATTGACTGCCTTGGCATGCCCATCCGCGAAGACACAGTTGATCTTGTTCATGTGGCGACCGTAGGGGCGGCGTCCACGGCCGTAGTCGCCGTTGCCGGTGTTGTTTCCGGGAACGTCGAAGTCCCATGCCGCGGCGCGGTCCGAGATCGGCTTCCAGGCCTCGGGGGTGAGGTTGTTGAAGGGGCCACAGTTGGCAGAGGCATCGCTGGCAGACTGCGAGGCGCAGGCACCGCCACCCTGGGCCGTGACATTGCCCGCCTGAATCACGGCGGAGTCGGCGAAGGCGACCAGGCTCGCGGGCTGGTTGAGCGACGAGAGAGAGACGGGCATGAACAGGTTGAGGTTCGAGCCATCGCTCTGCCGGATGCTGGTCCAGGCATTGCCGGTGAGCGCGGACTTGTTCATCGAGTAGGACTGGCCGATCAGGTTCGCCGGGCTAAAGGGGTTGCCATCGGGGTTCTTGTTGGGCTTCCCTGCCGAGGGACAGACAAAGATCGAGCCCGTGGTCAGGCCACTATTGACCACATCCGAGCCGACCGCACCGAGCTTCTGCAGGTAGGGTCCCAGGGAGATTGTGTACATCGTCCCGCCCCACTCGCTATCACTGCCGCCGTCTTTCCAGACATAGCCTAGCGGGTAGGTCTCGTCGTAGTCCTGGATATACTGCATGGTCGCCATGCCGATCTGGCGCAGGTTCGACAGGCAGGAGATCGCGCGGGCCTTCTCACGGGCTTGGGCAAAGACCGGGAAGAGGATGGCTGCCAAGATAGCAATAATAGCAATCACGACAAGAAGCTCAATGAGGGTAAAGACGTGCTTTGTGCTCCGTTGATTTTTCATGGATTCACCTCTGAATAGCGGGGACCGGGTGTCGTGTTGTGCTGAGAAGCAGCCCCGGTCGGTACTGCTCCTAGCGTCGTTCCCGCGAGGAAGCTCGTGGGGAGGTACTGGACTTGAGGGAGAGGGCTCTCGCCTTGGACCAGCGCCACAGCCTGCGCGATCGCGGCCTCGGCGAGCGCCTCGATATCTACCTTGACCGATGCCACGGTGTGCCCGCTCTGCGTCTCCCACGGGAGGCCGTCGTAGCCCACCAGGCTGAGCTGCTCGGGGATGCGGATGCCGTGCTCGGTGCACTGGTCCAGCAGGAGATAGGCCAGGCGGTCACGGGGGCAGAAGAGGGCGGTGGGCGCTGTCTTGGCCTCTAGGTGCGCGGCGAGCTCCGCAAAGTCGGTGATACAGGTCTCCGGCAGAGCGACTCCCTGGCGGGCCAGCTCCTGGCGCAGGAACCCGACACGCTGCGGAAAGTCCGGGCTCTTGCTATCGTCGAAGAGCACCCCAATCTCCCGGTGCCCTGCCTTGAGGAGCTGCTGCGCCACCTGCTGCATCCCACCTTCGACATCCTCGACGACTTGTGGCAGGCTTCCCTCGACCTGGCCTCCGATCAGCACGGTCTTGAGGCGCGAGTTCTTGAGTAGTGCCAGCAGGGGATCGTCGGGCTGGGGCGCGAAGAACAAGACCGCATCGGCGATCCCGCCATTGAGGTGCTGGTAGATCTCCTGTGGGGAGCGTGAGAAGTCGCAGTGGATCAGCAGATCGTAGCCCAGGCGTCCCGCGGCCCGCTCCAGCGCGGTTCCCAGGGTGTTCATGTAGAGGTCCTGCGGGGTACGCGTGCGGTAGCCGTTGAAGAAGCTCAGGATATGGGTTCCCCGGCCCTGCATCGAGCGTACCAGGCGGTTGGGGGAGTAGTCTAGCTCTTGAGCCGTCTGCCGCACCCGCTCGATCACATCGGTGGAGATGCGGTACTGGCCCGATTTCTCGCTCAGCGCCTGCGAGGCTGTGGCGACCGAGACCCCGGCCTGACGTGCGACATCTTCCAGGCGGATTCGGCGAGAGGCGGGCGTTGCTACTCTGCTCATCGTTGTTGCTAAAGTATTTTAGCAACGTTTTCTACTTTATGCAAGTTTTAACAATACCCAGGGTTTTCGCAGGAAATTGCGGAGGGGGTAGCGAACCCAAGGAGCATGTCACAGACGATTCCACAACCCGAGCCGACTCCCGGCGATACGTCCTGGTTTACCCACGACCGCTTTGGTATGTTTATCCACTGGGGCCTCTACGCCCTGGGCGCGCGCCACGAGTGGCTCAAGAACCAGGAGCAGCTCACCGACGAGCGCTACGAGCGGTACTTTAAGTTCTTCGACCCCGATCTCTACGACCCCGAGGTTTGGGCGAGCGCCGCCGAGAACGCGGGGATGAAGTACTTTGTCATCACCACCAAGCACCACGAGGGGTTCTGTCTCTGGGACTCGAAGCTGACCGACTACAAGGCCACCAACACGCCCTACGGCAAAGATCTCTTGCGCCCGATGGTCGATGCCTTCCGGGGCCACGGCCTCAAGACGGGCTTCTACCACTCGCTGATCGACTGGCACCACCCGGACTTCGTGGTCGATCATATCCACCCGATGCGCAACTCCCCGGATAAAGACAAGCTCAACGAGGGCCGCGACCAGAGCCGCTACGCCAAGTACCTGCACGGCCAGGTGCGCGAGATTCTCTCCGAGTTTGGAAAAATCGACATCCTCTGGTGCGACTTCTCCTACCCGCCTGCCAAGGGCCGCGCGGACTGGGACAGCGAGAACCTCTACAAGCTCATCCGCGAGCTCCAGCCCGGCATCATCCTCAACGACCGCCTCGACCTCGACGCTGGCTGGGATATCAAGACCCCCGAGCAGTTCCAGCCGCGCCAGTGGGTGCAGTTCCAGGGCAAGCCGGTCACCTGGGAGGCCTGCCAGACCTTCTCCGGCTCCTGGGGCTACCACCGGGACGAGTCCAGCTGGAAGTCGCTGGAGATGCTGGTGCAGATGCTGATCGACACGGTGAGCAAGGGCGGCAACCTCCTGCTCAATGTCGGCCCCACCGGGCGCGGCGAGTTCGATGCCCGCGCGCTGGACCGTCTCCAGGGCATGGGCGAGTGGATGAAGCGCCACTCCCGCTCGATCTACGGCTGCACCCAAGCCCCCGCCGAGCTGGGCGACGCCCCCCGCGACTGCCGCTACACCTACAACCCGACTACCAACCGGCTCTATGTCCATGTCCTCGCCTGGCCCTTCGGACAGCTCTACCTCGATGGCCTCGACCCCGCCCGGGTGGAGTACGCCCAGCTCCTCAACGATGCGTCGGAGGTGCTCATGAAAGATATCGAGCCCTGGCAGCACGACTTCTCGGGCGACAACAAGCGCGCCTCGCTGGCCCTGCGCCTCCCGATCCAGAAGCCCAATGTGGCGGTCCCGGTAATTGAGATTTTTCTAAAATAACCCGATGATTTGGGAACGAACGACTTTTAATTCACGTTTCTGAATACGGAGGTTGTTGATGAAACGTCGTTTATTTGTCTTTGGGTTTGCTGCCTCGGTCCTTATGCTCGCGGGCTGTGGGGGTGGAGGAAGTGTCTCGTCTACGCCGGCGGGGACACGTGTCACCAAGCAGGAGATTCTGACCGCGGTCGAGCAAGGGTTCGCGTCGAAGCAGCAGGGGCAGAGCGGTGTCGCGGGTGCCTCCGGTGCCTCTCGCGCAACCCGCGCCGAGAGCCTCGCGGTCTACAATGAGTTCTACGAGCTCTGGGTTCTCCCCGTGGACGGTGGCGAGGACTTCTTCGCCGATGCCGCGCTGACCCAGCCGGCGGGGAAGATGCGCTACTTCTACACTCCCGGCGAGCAGGGGCAGTTCTCGAAGGGCTCGACGGTCGAGATCACGGCGGGGCCACAGAAGGGCTACAACGCCACCTACAGCGTGATCCTCGATAGCACCGGCCTGCGCTACGACTTCCAGGGAACCAGCCCGGAGTTTGGCCCTTTTAGCACGGTGGGCTCCAGTATCAACGGGGTGACCATTGTCAAGAATGGCTTCCGCGACCCCCAGGGCAACATGCGCTACTACGATATCGAGTACGGCACCGATAGCACGACCAAGGTGCGCTACAACAACGACAAGCTCTTCAATATCGAGCTGAGCTACACCGCAGAGGGCACCGGCACCGGAACCGTCACCGGCTCGTCGGAGCTGCTTCCTGCCACGGTCATCTGGGATCGGGATGGCACTGGAACCATCACGTTTAAGGATGGCTCCACCCAGAGCTTCACCGACTTCCGCTTCGATATCTAGCGGTACAATGGCGGCATGATCTTTCAGGATGTTGTCATTCAGCGCGAGGTCGCGTTTCTTACTCCCGACCGGAAAGAGAAGCTCGACCTCTACCTCCCGCCCGGGCGCACACCGGGGACACGCTCGCCGGGCATCGTGATTATCCACGGGGGCGGCTGGACGGGCGGGAGCAAGTCCGCGGGGCGAGAGCTCAATATCGGCACCACTCTCGCCAAGGCGGGCTATGTCTGTGTCAGTATCGACTACCGCCTGGATGCCAATGGGCGCTGGCCAACCAATGTCTGGGACTGTAAGAACGCGGTGCGCTACCTAAGAGTCAACGCCGAGAAGCTGGGGATCGATGCCGCTCATATCGGGGTGATTGGTGGCTCCGCCGGCGGGCATCTGGCGCTCATGCTGGGAGTCACCGACGGTGTCAAAGAGCTGGAGCCGCCCACCCCCTACCCCGGAGTCTCCAGCCGAGTGCAGGCCGTGGTCGATCTCTACGGGGTCTCGGATATTCGGAGCCGCAAGCAGATCTCGCCGGATGGGACGCCGCTAGAGAAACGTGTGCCGTCGGATGCTGTCTTTGGCGACAAGCCCACGCTCTCGGAGGCCGACCGCGCCCTCGCCTCGCCGATCACGCACCTCAAGAAGGGCATTCCCCCGATCCTCATCCTCCACGGCGACCGCGACACCACGGTGGATATCGATCAATCCCGTGACCTCGACAAGCGCCTCACCGAGCTCAAGCTAGAGCACCAGCTGATCGTTGTCCCCGGCGCAGGCCATACCTTTGACCTCCAGACCTGGAATAAAAAGCCCCTCGCGATGGACCTCCGCCCAATTGTCACGGGTTTCTTCGACAAACACCTCAAGACCAAGTAGCCGCCCAATCGAATTGGGCGGCTGCAATAGCCTGCGGCTACGAAGCCCGTACCGGGCTACCGAATTCGAGCCCGGCACGGGCTTTGCGGCGGAGAGACGACGCCATTGCAGCCGCCGATTTCCAATCGGCGGCTACTCCGGCGTGATGCCCAGCACGATATCAAAGCCCGCGGTAAGCTCGCCGATCTTGGAGCCCTTGAGCGGCTTAAACGTCGACTCGACCAGCTTGCGCTGCGCTACGGGGATGCCCTTGAAGACACCGTCGGTGGCGTTCTGTGCCTCGCCCGCGATGTAGCACTGGGTGATGAGCTCTTTCTTGCCCTTGAGCTTGACCGCGACATGGATGTGCGGAGCGCGGCCGGGGTAGGGGACGGGCTTGATCGTGCGGAAGAGGTATCCGCCCGTGGAGCCCGTGACAAAGCGCCCAAAGCCCTGGAAGTTCTTGTCTTGCTTGTCTTTCTTGGGCTCGCTGTCCTTGCTGTGGATATAGACCCCGTTGTTGTCGCACTGCCAGATCTCGACCGTGGCGTTGCGCACCGGGTTACCGCGACTATCCAGAATGCGCCCCGAGAGGTAGGTCACGACTCCGACCGCGGGGGTGAGGGCATCGTTGACCTGTAAGAGATCGTTGTCGGTGTCCAGCGGGAGCTTGTCGGGGTAGAACGGCCCCTCGGTCTGCTTGGGCGTGCGCGCAAGCTCGTCGGCGAACGCGCCCGGGGTGGTGAGGAGCAGGCTCCCTAGCGTGAGAAAACTTCGTCGTTGCATCGTAGGAAAAGCGTACCATAAAGCCGAATCTGTGGCCATGCAAGTTTCACGTGGCTACTCGATTCCTCTGGTCGATCTCAGTGACGATAAAAAGCGCCAGTTTTTAGTGGACCGGGAGCCGGGGCAGTATCTAGGGCACCCCACAACAGTGCTCCTCGACGATAAAAAAACGATTCTTTGTGTCTATCCCAAGGGTCATGGCAAGGGGCCGATTGTCTATAAAAAGAGCCTCGATGGCGGCAAGACCTGGAGCGAGCGCCTCCCGACCCCACCCAACTGGGTGACGAGCCAGGAGTGCCCGACACTCTTTCGGACTACAGATAAGACTGGAAAGAAGCGCGTCCTGCTGATCTGCGGGCTCTACCCGATTCGCCAGGCGATCTCCGAGGATGAAGGCGCGACCTGGAGCGAGCTGGCACCGATCGGGGACTACGGTGGGATTGTCCCGATGGGCTCGATGGTGCGGCTGGCCAACGGCGACTACCTCGCCTTCTTCCACGATGACGGCCGCTTCTACGCCAACTCAGGAAAAGCGACCGGCAAGTTCACTGTCTACTCCGTGCGCTCCGCCGATGGGGGTGTCACCTGGAGCAACCCCACCGTGATCGCGCACCTGCCCGATGCACACTTGTGTGAGCCGGGGACACTGCGCTCGCCCGATGGCAAACAAATCGCGGTGCTACTGCGCGAGAACTCCCGCAAGCACAACTCCTACGTGATCTTCTCCAACGACGAAGGCGTCACCTGGACCAAGCCGCGCGAGCTTCCGGGCGCACTCACGGGCGACCGGCACACGGGGGTCTATGCGCCCGATGGGCGGCTCTTTATCTCGTTTCGCGACATGTGCCACGAGTCTCCCACCAAAGGCGACTGGGTGGCCTGGGTGGGCACCTACGACGATATCGTCCACGGCCGGGAGGGGCAGTGCCGGGTGCGCCTGATGCACAACACCAATGGCTCGGACTGCGCCTACCCCGGTGTTCTCTGCCTCAAGGAGGGGACGATTGTTACGACCACCTACGGCCACTGGGCCCAGGGCGAGCCGCCCTACATCATGACGGTCCGCCTGAAGCTCACCGAGCTACTTGCCCGCTAGCTCCTGGTAGAGGGTGTAGTAGGCGCTGGCGATCTTCTCCCAGGTGTACTGCGCCGAGTCCGCATGGGCCGCGCGGGACATCTGCTGGAGCCGCTCCGGGCTTGCAGTGAGCTCGCGCATCGCGGCGGAGAGGGCGGCGATATCCTCGGTGTCTTTGAGGCGAATCCCGGTCTTGGGGGTGACCACCTCCGCGCCGCCCGTGGTCTCGGCGGTGATGATGGGCAGCCCCGACGAGAGCGCCTCCACCAAGACAAGGGCGCAGGCTTCGTAGCGCGACGGAAAGACAAAGAAGTCGCAGGCGCGCATGATCGCGGCGATATCCCGGCGGAAGTCTAGGAAGTGCACGCGGCCGGCGACCCCAAGCTGCTCGGCGAGGGCGGGGAAGGGGCTCTCGGCCTTCTTGCCGACGACTGCCAGGTGGAGCCCCGGGGCATCGACCAGGGCCTTGAGCACGGAGTCCAGGTTCTTGCGACCCGTGCGAATATCGCCCGCAAAGAGCGCCAAGGGAACCCCGACCGGCAGGCCGAGCGCCCCGCGGTCCTCGGTGCCGGGGTGGAACTCGGTGGGCTCGGCACCATTGAGGATCACCCGCATCTTCGACTCGGGGACCCCAAGCTCGTCATGCAGCTCACGGCGCACGGTATTGGACGCGGGCACGACAAAGCGCGCATTGCGGTACGATGTCCGCTCAATGGCCGAGTTGACCCGCGAGTAGGTGCTCTGGTAGAGGCCGTAGAAGCCCTTGTTGGTCCGCGACGGGTGCATGGCGTTCTTGAGCCAGGCGGTGTGGACAAACTGCGACGTGTTGAGCGTGTGCGGAACCGTTAGGCAGCCACCGTAGGCGTGGATGATATCGAAGTCCTTGCGGAGCCGGTTGACCAAGGGGTTTGCCTTGAGCAGAAACTCCGTGCCGTGCATCAGCCAGTTGCTCCGAATCTTGGGCTGGATCTTGATCCACTCCACCCCGTCCTGGAGCACTTCGTCGTCGACGCGGTCTGAGATCAGGGTGATCCTTGCGCCCTGCTGGCGGGCGTAGCGGACAATCTCCAGGTTCGCCCGGCCCTGACCATCTCCGCGGACGACATTATGAGTGACAACGGCTATTCGCATCGCGGCCATTATACCCACATCACTTTCGGCTCAAGCACGGGCGATGACCACGGCACCGTCGGGGTCCAGCGCGAGGGGCATCCACTGGGCCAGGACCCCGGCCTCGCGGATCGCGCCGGCCATCGCCTCCCCGATCTGCTCCTCATGGGCCTCGGTGAGGGCAAGGAGGGCGCTCCCACTGCCCGAGAGCGCGGCCCCGTAGGCTCCCGCAGCGAGTGCGGCATCGAGTGCGGCACGGAAGCCGGGGATGAGCTTCTCGCGGTAGGGCTGGTGTAGGCGGTCGTCCATGCCCACTCGCAGGAGCTCCCAGCGCCGGGAGAGCAGCGCGGTCATCAGCACCGCCACCCGCCCGAGGTTGGCGACTGTCTCCGCCCGTGTCCAGGACTCCGGGAGGGCCGCGCGCGCCTGCTCGGTGGGCAGGATCAGCTCGGGGATGCAGACCACGGCCTTCAAGCCCTCTGGCGCGGGCACCGAGACCCGGGTGATGGTTCCATCGGGCTCGCGCACCGCGATCTGGAAGCCCCCAAAGAGTGCGGGAGCGACATTGTCGGGGTGCCCCTCGATCTCCAGGGCAAGGGCGAGGATCTCCTCCCGATCCAGCGGGTCCCCTAGGAGCGCATTACCACCCAAAAGCCCCCCGACAACGGCTGTCGAGCTACTGCCAAGGCCGCGCGAGAAGGGGATATTGGCCTCGGTCTGCACAAAGAGCCTGGGGCGGGTCTTCCCAAGCCGCTCGTAGAGCCGGTTGAGGGCAAGGTGCGCGAGGCTATCCTCGCCCAGCACCAGGGTGCGGGGCCGAAGCGGCGGGGCCTTTCCCTCCACCAAGACATCGAAGTGGAAGACATTGTGCAGGTCCAGGGCCAGCCCGATGGTATCAAAACCGGGGCCGATATTGGCCGAGGTGGCGGGGACACGAACGGAGACGGAGTTACTCAAGGTGTTTTCTCAGGTAGTTTTCATAGAGTGGGCAGCGTAGGTGCGCCGTGGTCGCGCTCTCACCCACGAGGACCCCTGCGGCACGTAGGCGAAAGAACGCCTCCACCGACGGTGCCTTGCCTGCGAGGACCTGCCGAGTCGCCTCGCGGAGCAGGGGCTCCTGGCTCAAGGAAAAGAGTAGCCGCTCCAGGTGGTCGTCGAAGGTGTGGGTCGCCTCCAGGGTACCACCTGCCGCGAGCACTTCCAAGCCCCGCCGTGTCAGAAAGGGGTGGCCGGCGAGGAGGTCATAGACAGGCTGGCTCTGCGCGATCCCAAAGCGCGCGGCAAGCTCCGCGACCTCGTCGACGCTAAAGTCTGTCAGGAGCAAGCGCACCCCCACATTAAAGGGCGACTGGTTGGGATCGGTGATAAAGAGGTGCGCCTCGGTGGCGTAGGTGAGTGTCATGGTCAGGCGGCTCCATGGCCCCGCGGGGTCCAGGGTTCGGCGGTTGTGCCAGGAGCGCAGGAGCCCGAAGACCTCGCTCCCAAAGCTCAGCGGAAAGAGCCGGTCGGCCTCGTCCATGCCCCAGACCAGCGCTCGCTCGCTCGCGGCAAAGACCACGCGCCGCAGGTAGCGCTCCAGGTTCGCCGCCCCCGAGCGGCTCGCGCTCCAGTGGCTCTCGGGGGGAGTCTCCAGCTCCAGTTGCTCACAAAGCGCTTCTGCTAGGGCGCGGTAGAGGCTCTCCGCGGAGGTCAGCACCTCGCTCCCCAGGCTCTGGAAGTCCACGATCACCACCTGAGCGCCCCGCTCGCGCGCCGCCTGGAGCCCGCGTGCCAGGAGGCTGGTCTTGCCCACCTGGCGTGCGCCTTTGAGCAGCACGATCGCCTCTTGCCGCTCAAGAGCCGCATGGAATGCGCCGTCCACGGCGCGTGTGATGTAGTGCTCCGAGCGCAGCGGGACCGCTCCGCCTGGAGTCGAGGGGGGGGGCATCTCCCCGCTGGCCATCTCCCTGCCGCTGAGACGGCTTCCCTCTTCCCCTGATGGCTCGCAAGCTCGCCGGGAAGAGGGGAAGCGCTCTAAGGCGCGGGGAGATGGCCCGAAGCTGGCCAGATCTCTCCCCTGCACCTCCCAGACCCGCACCCGCTCGCCGTGCTTGGTGGCGCGCTCGCCCACGAAGCGCAGGCGCTCTCGCCAGGTATCGTGGTCTTTTACCAGCGCCATGGCCGCCTCGCTGAGAAGCACCTGGCCGGTCGTGGCGAGGTCCATCACGCGCTTGGCGGTGTTGATGCCGCTCCCGGTGACACTCACCGCGCCGTTGATATCGCTCACCCGGGTCACCGGGCCGACATGGATTCCCAGGCGCAAGGGGAGCTGTGGGCGGTGCTGGAGCAGCTGGTCGGCGCACTCCAGCGGGGCCGTGGGGTAGCGCAGGAAGACCAGCGCGACTCCGTCGCCAGTGGCAATGGGAATCAGCTCGCCCGCCTGCTCCGCCCGCTGAAACGCCGCTGTCGCGCGCACGGCCTCCAGGAGCTCCGTGACACGAGCCGCTTGGGCCTCTTGGGAGAGGAGCGAGTAGCCGACCAGGTCCAGAAAGAGAACATGGCCGGTTTCCGACGGAGAGGGCAGGGACATCTTATTTCCGGGGTTTAGGGCGCTTGGGCTTGATAAGGCCCTTCGAGTGCTCCTGCCAGAGGTGGAAGATCGCACGGGAGAGGCGCTCGGGGTCGTGGCGCACGAGCTGGGTCTCGGAGAGGAACTTGCCCGTGATGGGGTGGTAGCCCATGGTTTGCAGGACATCGGTATCGGCGGCGACCACCTCGGCGCCGGTCTTGGCATAGCGCTCCATGGCGTCCAGCGACGGCCGGGCGTCGTTGACCAGGACATAGTCTACGATCTTTTTGCCGGGGGGGAGCTGCGGCAGGTGCTTCTCGATCGCGGCGAGGTGCTGCGACGCCGAGAAGCCATCGGTCTCCCCGGGCTGGGTCATGACATTGCAGATGTACATCCGCAGCGCGCGGCTCTTAGCCAGCTCCTGGGCGATCGGGCCGACCAGCAGGTTGGGGATCACCGATGTAAACACGCTCCCCGGGCCCAGCACGACAATATCGGCATCCCGGATGGCCTCCAGGACCTCTTGGGGCGGGGCAGGGGCCTCGGGGCAGAGCTTGATCTGCTCGATCGCGGCGGGGTCCTTGACAATCCGGGTCTCCCCCGTGACCTCGCGGCCATCGGCGAGGAGCCCCACCAGCGCGACCGACTCCACGGTCGAGGGCAGGACCCGGCCACGGATCGCCAGAATCTCACTGGTCTTCTGGACTGCGGTCTCAAAGTCACCGGTGATCTGGGTCATGGCGGCGATCAGCAGGTTGCCAAAACTATGCCCGCTCAGGCCGTCGTCGCCCGCCCGTGTCTCAAACCGAAACTGAAAGAGCTCCTGCATCAGCGGCTCGGCATCGGCTAGGGCGACCAGGCAGTTGCGGATATCCCCGGGGGGAGGCATGCCGCCCAGCTGCTGCTGGAGCAACCCCGACGAGCCCCCGTCGTCGGTCATGGTCACCACGGCGGTCAGGTTCGACGAGTACTGCTTCAGGCCGCGCAGAAGCGTGGAGAGGCCCGTCCCCCCGCCGATTACGACAATCCGTGCGCCTTGGTTGAGGGTTCGCTTACGCTGGATCACCTCCGGCAGCGACTCCAGGTTCTCGGGCGAGATCACCCCGACAATGCTCCGGTTGATGGCGATAAGAGCGCTTAAGATCAGCAAGAGCCCCAGCGCGATCAGGGCGAGCCCCACGGGGAGGTAGAAGTGGGAGTCGGCGATATCGACATGCAGGTGGGTGAGGATCTGCCGGTCCAGCCAGTCGTAGTAGTCCGTGTTGCGGATATTGATGAGGAGCGCGACCCCGATCACCACAGGGATGAGCCCAATGGGGATAAGAAAGAGAAAGCGCTTGACCTTGAGGCCTGGTGTCAGCCACTTGACACCACTCACCACCATCTTACGCGGACTCGACAGGGGGGTGGCCACGCCTAGCGCCTCTCCACATCGCGGTGCTGGGTCAGGACACGGTAGCCCTGGCTGCGCAGGAAGACTGAGAGCCGCTCCGCGACAACCACGGAGCGGTGCTTGCCCCCGGTGCAGCCGATCCCAATCGTGAGGTAGGCCTTGCCCTCGGCGATATAGTGGGGAAGCGACCAGCCCACCAGCTCGGAGAGGCGCGTGAGGAACTCCGCCGTGCGCGGGTCGGACTCCACAAAGGCCTGCACCTCCGGGCCGCGGCCGTCTTTCTCCCGGAGCGCATGGTTGTAGTAGGGGTTCTTCAAGAAGCGCACATCGAACAAGAGATCTGCGTCCGAGGGCGTCCCGTGCTTAAACCCAAACGAGGCCACGGTGACCGTGATGGGCTGCTGCTGGTGCTGGGGCGCGGCAAAGCGCTCACGGAGAAACGCCCGCAGCTCGGTGGTGCTCATCCCCGAGGTGTCCACGACCAGCTCGGCCTGCTCTTTTAGCTCCGCCAGCCGCTCCCGCTCTAGGGCGATCGCGGGCAGGATTCCCCCGGCATCGAAGAAAAACGGGTGCGGCCGCCGGGTCTCTTTGAAGCGCCGCACGAGAATCTCGTCGGTGGAGTCCAGAAATACCAGGGTCGGGGTGACCGGGAGCGAGAGAATCCCCGCCGCCAGCATGTCAAACTCCCCCGTGCGCACATCGTTGACAATGCACAGGGGCTCGTCCTTGGGCAGCCCCGAGAGCAGGGGCGCGAAGAGGCGCGGCGGGATGTTCTCCACCACCTGCCAGCCCATGTCTTCAAAACAGCGTGCCGCAGTCTGCTTGCCCGCGCCGCTCATTCCGGTCAGAACCACCACAGAGGCCATCTTCGTTGTCTCCTTAGTCCTTGTCCTTGGGGATCAGCAGGTCCAGCAGCCCCGAGAGGATCGAGAGCGCAACAGAGCCGTAGAGCGCGGGCAGGAAGCCCTGCACGGAGAGCCCGAGCCCCAGCGAACCGGCGATCCAGAAGAGGAGCGCATTGACCACAAAGCGCATGAGCCCCATGGTCAGGCAGTTGAGGGGAGCGGCTAGCAGGCGTAAGATCGGCCCTACAAAGGCATTGACCAGGGTGACAACGGCGATGGAGAAAAACGCCCCGATTGGCCCATCGAGCGCCAAGCCTCTCTTCCCGCCCAGGAACGGTGCCATCGGCTGGACATAGCTCCAGGAAAACACCGTCAGGTAGAGCGCCACCGCTCCCACAATCCACCGAATGATCCAGGTCATCTTTTTTATCCTCTCCTCCTCGCATTATACGGCGTCTGTGGGGCGGGAAAGACGCCGTACAATACCGTATGACCTTCTTGCCAGTGCTGATCTTTATCGCGGCGTTTCTCTACGCAGCGGTGGGGCACGCGGGGGCATCGGGCTATCTGGCTGCGATGGCCCTGGTGGGGCTCCCTGAGAGTGTCATGAAGCCCACGGCCTTGGTGCTGAACCTGCTTGTCTCGAGCATTGGGACCGTGCTCTTTGCCCGCGCCAAGGCGTTCTCGTGGACCTTGTTCTGGCCGTTTGCGCTTGGGGCGGTTCCTCTGGCCTACTTTGGTGGGGCGATCAAGCTGGAGGGGGGCTGGTACAAGCCACTGGTGGGGCTAGTGCTACTCTTTGCCGCCGTACGCCTGCTTGTCGGAAAGCTCACTGATGTCGAGAGCCCCACGCCACCACCGGTCTGGGTGCGCGTGCTGATCGGGGCGGGGATTGGTTTTCTGGCGGGGCTGACAGGGACGGGCGGGGGCATTTTTTTAACCCCCCTGTTGCTGCTCATGGGCTGGGCAAGGGCCAAAGAGGCCGCGGGGACATCGGTGGCCTTTATCTTGGTCAACTCCCTGGCGGGGCTCGCTGCCAAACCGGGTAGCCTGGCACACCTGCCTCACAACCTCTGGCTCTGGGCACTCGCGGCGGTCGCGGGCGGCTCCCTGGGCGCGGCGCTCGGCAGCAAGCGTCTCCCGCCCCCGAGCCTGCGCCGCCTCCTTGCCCTCGTCTTGCTGATCGCCGCCGTCAAGCTCCTCTTTGCGATAAAATAGTCCCATGGAAATCGTCACGGAGACCTTGGGTGGAGAGCTGTATCAGTATGTTCCGCTGGGGGAGTATGTTGTTCGCGCTCTGGGAGTCTGTGGCGGACGACCGACGTTTAAATACACGCGAATTGAGGTTGCCGGCGCTCTCAGCCGGTTGGCTACGGGAGAGGCGATGTCGCAGATTGTGGAAGGCTACGGTGGTCGTGTCTCTCGGGAGGCCATGCAAGAAGCCGTGGATATTGCGGTGGGACGGCTTTTGGACTCTCTCCCCACAATGCCCGAAGCTACGCAGGTATGATCGTTCTCGACGAGCAGCTTCTGGGACGTGGGATTGAGACCGCGATTGCAGAGTGGTATCCCGGCACGGTGTGCTTTATCACCGAACTTCGGCCGGGGACGATCATCAAAGACGAAGCGATCCCTGCTCTTTTGGGCCAGGCCCAACAACCTCTCTTTGTGACAATCAATGTCACCGATTTCTGGCAACGGGCTGAGCTGACCCCCCGGTACTGTCTTGTCTGTGTGGCTCTCACGGACGCTCAAGCCGCACAGATCCCGGAGCTACTTCGTCGCTTGTTTCGTCACCCTGAGTTTCATACCCGAGCCGCTCGGCTGGGAAAGGCAGTGCGCCTCACACCGACACAAGCACTGTGGTACCGAAGAGAGAATTTAGTCCCACAAGCTCTGACTGACTGGTAGAGCTGGCTTTGCGATAAAATAAACGTCTATGGCTGAGCTTCCTCCGCGCGAATCCATCACCTTGCATGGGATGCGCATTGATCGTGTGACCATGGAGGGGACCCTAGAGTGTGTTGCCTCTTATATCGCCTCGGGTCGGCCCCATCACATTGTGACGGCGGATGCATCGATGGTGATGACCTACCGTGAGGACAAAGAGTTTGCCGCGATTGTCGATCAGGCCGCGCTGATCACCTCCGACGGAGCGGGGGTTCTCTGGGCCTGCAAGCGCCTCAACCTGCCCGTCCCGCCCAAGGTCAGTGGGGTCGATCTCTCCGCGATGCTGGTCGAGCTCTCGGGCAAGAAGGGCTGGCGGGTGTTTTTCTTTGGCGGTGCTCCGGGGGTGGCGGAGGCGGCGGCGCAGAAAATGCGGGAGAGGTTCCCGGATGCCAATATCTGCGGCTTTCGTGATGGCTACTACAAGCCCGACGAAGAAAATACGGTCGCGGAGCAGATCGCGGCCACGAAGCCCGATATCTTGTTGGTGGCGATGGGAATCCCACGCCAGGAAAAATTTATTCTTCGCCAGAAGGAGCGTGTGGGAGCAAAGGTCTATATCGGGGTTGGGGGGACACTGGATGTGTTCTCGGGGACTGTCAAGCGCGCCCCGGTCTGGATGCAGAGGTCCGGGCTGGAGTGGTTCTACCGGATCGCATCCAACCCCAACGCCGCTCGGCTGAAAAAACTCGCCGCCCTCCCACGGTTTGCCCTACTCACCCTCACAAAAAAATGAACATCTGTCTTGAATATGTCTCCGCTAATCCCAATAGCCCCATCACGATCCAGCACGCACGTGCCGCGGTTGTGGGGGATATTCTCTCCCGTGTCTTCGCCGAGGCGGGCCACACGGTCACCCGAGAGTTCTATGTCAACGATGCGCCGGGCACAACCCTGACGGCCTTTGCGCGCCATGTCGCCGCCGAGACCGAGCCCTTTGCCGCCGAGATCGCCAAGGCAGCGCGGGGCGCGACCCTCTCGGATATCCTGGCCGCGGTCCGCACTCGCCAGACCACCAGCCTCGCCGAGCTCGGGGTCGCCTTCGACTCATTTATCTCCGAGGCGGAGCTGCTGCGCTCCGGCGAGGTCGACCGGCTCCTGACAGACCTCACCGCTAGTGGCCACACGACGTGGCGCGGCGGGGCACTCTGGCTTAAGAGCGGCGAGCAGGACTGGCCCCTGGTGCGCACACAAGGCGGCCCCACCTACCTGGCGAGCGACCTGGCCTACCACCGCCAGAAGCTCGCACGGGGCTTCGAGCTGCTCGTGGATCTCTGGGACGACGACCACGGGGCCTATGTGGGGCGGACACGCGCCGGGCTGAGTGCGCTGGGCTGTGCACCCGAGGCGCTGAAGATTGGGCTGGTCGCGCCGGTAAGAATTTTGAAGGATGGCCAGGAAAGAAGGGTCGGAAGGTACGGTGCATCGCTGACGTTGGAGGAGACTCTGACGCTAACGACGCCCCAGCAGCTGCGCTGGTGGTTTGCCGAAGCGGATCCGAGTACCCCGCAAAACATAAACCTGGATGTGCCCACACAGGCCCCCGCGCAGCTGCATGCGGCACTTGCTCCCTTGCCGGGGGGGCAGGACGAGCAGGGGAGCGCGGCGCTCCGCGCGGCGTGTGCGGCGGTTGCTCCTGCTCTGGAGCTCGCCCGGCAGACGCTCTCTCCAAGGCCCGTGGCCGAGGCCGCACTGGGGCTGGCCACCGCGCTCACACAACACACCGACGCTTCCCCCGAGGCTGCTCTGGAGGCGCGTGAGGCGCTCCAAAAACTACGGACGATCCTGGGGTTCTGACATGCTCAATATCATCGCACTTCTGGCGCTCTCTGGCCCAGCCACCTCTGGCGGGGTCTACACCGATGGGACCGGGGAGAAGCATCCCTGGCGGGTCTCCGAGAACCACACGCTTCTCTGGGACGGCAAGCCCTTTGTTCCTGTCGGCGGGCTGTTCCAGGTGCGCTCGTGGGCTCCCGGAGCGACCGAGGCCGACTTCGCCGACGATGTCGCGGCGCTGCGGCGCCTCAAGGCCGCGGGAATCACCGATATCTACCTCCAGCCCCTCAAGGGGGGAATCACCCTGATCAAGCCCGCCGCGATCCAGCGGGTGATCGATGCCGCGGAGACCGAGGGCTTCACCTATGGCCTCTCCCTGGCCGATGGCCCCCGGACACCGCTGATTGGCTACCAGATCCTGCCGGGGCGCTACCTCCAGGACGCGCCCGCCCGCGGGGGGCTGGTGCGCTTCCCGATCAAGGGGCTCAAGGAGGCGCTCTGGTTCCTCGCCGACCCCGGGACCCGGCAGATCCTGGACTCAGGGCGCGCGGATGTGGTCGCCGAGGGGGCACGGGCATCGGTGCCCGGCAAGGAGGGGCGCAACCGCCTGGTCCTCTATCCCGAGCGGCTCTTTCTCCCCGGCATGAGCGATGTCGGGCTACCCAATGTCTGGGAGGGGTTTGATAAGTACCGCGATGAGCTGCTCACTCTCTTTGGTCAGGTGAAGCTGGGCAAGGGCTTTCGCTTCTTCTCCGATCCCTTGAGCCTCTCGCTCTCCCTGGCCGGCGAGGCGCGGCAGGTTGTTCCCTCCGGCACGGCGTTTCAGAGCGAGTGGGCGCTCTACCTCTCCCACCACTACGCGACTATCGCGAGCCTGGAGGAGAAGTGGGGCCTCACCGAGCGTGGCTCCCTCAAGGACTTCAACGATGCCGCGCTCCTCGTGCCGCTCTGGTGGGCCGAGAAGGGGCTGCCCCAGTTCTTCCATACCGGGAGCAAGTCCCTGTTCCCCGCCAAAGACGCCGCATCGAGCTTCTGGCAGGACCTAGAGAACTTCAAGACCGAGTCGCTCCGGGGCTACATGAACCAGCTCGCGATCGCCCTCAAGCGAGGGGTTGCGGAGGTGCCGGTGGTCTACCGCTCCCGTGGGTTCTCGCCGCTCTTTAGCCGGATCGACCCGCGTGCCGGCTTTGATGGGGTGGGGGTTGAGGCCTACGGTAAGGGAGTCGAGATGGTGGCCTATGCGGGGGCAGAGACCTACGCCCAGCTCACCGATGCCCCCCGTGCGCTCTGGCTGCCGGTGCTCTCGACCCAAGAGGCGCGGGTGCCCCAGACCACCCAGCCGGGCTTTGCGAGCAAGCGCCTGCTCTTCTCCGTGCTGGATGCCCTGCGCGAGACCGGCGCTCGGGGGTTCTACGTGGACGGTGCCCGGATGGCCGAGACCGCCCGCCTCCCCTACGACCTCTCCCAGCAGCCCGAGCAGCTCGGCTGGCTCGGGGACTATGCGCGCCAGCTGAGCGTGATGGGGATCGCCTCCGCGGCTCCTCCCCGTGCCCGCGCGGTCTTCTACCCCCGCACGTATCGTCCGCTCCAGCCACGCCCCCTCCAAGACGGGAGCTGGTGGCTTCCCACCGACCGGGAGTACGCCCTCTACAACTTTGGAGCCGCCGGGCGTGCCTACAGCCTGAGCGAGCCGGAGGGCCCGGTCTTCTATCTCTGGAACCCCACCGAGACCCGGCAGATCAAGCTTAAGATTCCCAAGCAGGCCTCGCTGGCAGGCGCTCCGCCGCTTGCCTGGCTCCCCGCCGAGCGCGGTGTCCGCACCAAAGACACCCTGACCCTCACCATCGGCCCTGAGCCCGTGCGCCTCTATAACTTCCCGTCGCTGCCCCTTCCTCAGGAGGCCTTCCCGGAGCTCATGGCCCGCGCCGAGACCTTGGTCGCGGCACTCAACAAGCGCAAGCTCAACGAGGCCGCGCTCTTCACCATTGAGCTCCACAACCTCAAGCAGCGCTACAAGAGCAAGAGCGATATCACCACGACCGCCTACCAGTCGCTGGTCGAGCTTCAGGGCAAGGTCGACCGGATGAACCTGCTGCTGCGGCCCTACCTTTGGATTGAGGCGGAGGATATCACCGGCTACACCTTCGACATGATCGACGAGCGCGTGGGAGCGAGTGGCGGCCGGGTCCTGGTCAGTACGAGTCGCCCCACGGACGCTACCTTCCCCGCCGCGACATTCCCGATCTCGATCAATGCGGAGAACTCTCTGCGGCTCTATATCGCCGCCACACCGGGTGCGAACTTTCGGGTCCTGCTCGATGGCCAGCCCTACGGCGGGACCGATGCGCCCGTCCCACGGCCTATCGGTGAGCCTTTTGCCGTCGGCACACTTGTCTGGTACGATTGTGGTGCGGTTGTGATGCCACGTGGCGCACATCAATTGGAGATCCGTGCCGAGGGAGCTCTCTCTCTGGACGCCATGTTGCTGACGCCTCCAGGATACGTGCCTCGTGGTCCCATGCCGCCGCCCTTCCTGCCATAAGATGAAACTCTTTATCGGATGGTTTGTCTAAACGGGCACACCCTAACTCCCTGAAAAGGAAAGAAGCAATGATCAACCTCAACCGGATCGTCCTGGCGACCCTTGCTCTCACGCTGGCGAGTAGCGCCTTCGCTCTGCCAAAGTACGCACAAAAAGAAAATAAGAAGTGTGGCTTCTGTCATGTCAACGCAGCAGGCGCGGGTAAGCGCACTGCGGCGGGCGAGTGGTACAAGTCCCACGACCACAGCCTCAAGGGCTTCAAAGAGCCCGCTCCGACCAAGCCTGCTCCCAAGAAGAAGTAGTAGGAGCTATGCAGACACCGCAGAAACCTCCTCAGGCCTCTCCCGAGGTGCCCGCTACCGATAAGATCAAGGATCTCTCGGTAGCGCTGCGGATTGTCCATGAAGAGACCAACTACGACGAGCTTAAAAAGATCGGGGGGGCTTTTGCCACCTCGTATCGTGTCCCGACCTACGAGATAACCTACAAGTGGCCGGGCAAGCTCCGTGTCGAAGGAAAAGCAGGGCCGCTCTCGGCCCTGCTGATCTATGTCGGCGATACCAAGCTGTTTCGCGTGGGGCTGATCAAAAAGACACAGGATGTCCACGGCAACCCTGGCCAGAAACAGAGCTTGATGGACGTGGGGATCTTCTCCAAGGACTGGCTCAGCACCGACTACCAGGCAGTCTTTCAAAAGCGCGAGGGGCCACTGCTGGTCTACAAGCTCGTGCAGCGCAACACGGATAACAAGAGCTACGAGCTCGCCTGGGTGAACCCCAAGACCTTTATCACCGAGAAGCGCCAGAGCCACAACACCGAGGGAGAGCTCCAAAAAGAGATTCGCTACCTCAAGCCCCGTGAGCTCCGCCCAGGGATCTTCTTGCCCTCGCGTGTGGAGATCTACAACCAGTTTGGCAAGCTCGGGGCGGTGCAGACGGTCGAAGAGGTGCGGGTCAATACAGGGATTGCGGAGAGCGTGTTCCAGCTATGAGGGGCTTGCTGGGCCTTTCGTGTGTCGTCCTGGCACTGCCTGCAGGGGCACAGCCGCAGCAGTCTACCGAGCGCCCTGATTTTTTTGCGATCTATCCCCCCGCCCCCCGTGGAACCTTCCAGCCCACTCGGCCCCCTGCCTCGACCGCCTCGCGTGACCCCGATCTGATTGGCCCCAAGCCTTTCTACCGGGACCCCGCGACCTGGCTCTTTGGCGGTGCCCTGGACTGGCGCTACCGCAATGGAAGCAACGATACCCGGGGCGGCTATATCGCGTCGGGGCGCTACACCCTCGACTACATCCGGGCCAACCCCAAGGACGGTGACGAGCGCGGGGGGGTGCGGCTTCAGGTGGTGAGTGAGTCCGAGGGACCACGGGGTACCGCCCTAAACCGGCTCCATGCGTCAGAGGCCTATGTCTTCTACCGGTTCCTACTGCCCGGTGTCGATGCCACTGTCCGCGCCGGGCAGTTTGTGATTCCCTTTGGCCTCGCCGCGGTCTACGACACGCCCTTGCAGCCGATCCAGCCGCTCTATGAAAAGTCTTTGGGCCTCCGGATCGACACGGGGGCGATGCTCGAAGGGCGCTACGGCCCCTACCGCTACTATGTGGCCGCGACAACCGGCTCGGGGCCGAACCGCTCGGACTTCGATGGCAATAAAGTGGTGATGATGCGCCTGGAGAGCACGTTTCGCACCCAGGCCGAGAGCGGTCGTCTCCAGCTAGGAGGCTCCTTGCTCACCGGGCGTGGCCCCGTGACTACTTTTGACACCCAGCTTCCGGCATCGGGGATCTCCAGCGCCCGGGACTTTATCGACAAGACCCGCATGGCCGCCGATGCGATCTACCGCCTAGAGAAGCTCGAAGCACGCGGCGAGGTTGTCTTTGGTGCCGATGGCCAGAACCCGGTCTGGGGCTACTTTGGCGAGGCGAACCTGGCAGTCGCCCGAAAGACCACGGCGGTGGGGATGCTCAAGAGCTGGAAGTTTGGCGACAAGCCCCAGTCTGCCACCGCGGTGGGCCTGGGAGCCAACTACGCGCTCACCAAAGGCCTCACGGTCCGTGCCCTCTACGAGTACGAGCGTGATGTCCCCAGCAAGACCGCCGGGGGCAAGCCGACCATCGAGCAGCGTTTTACCCTCCAGACCCGCCTGAACTTCTAGCCGCTCCCTACTCCCGCACAAGGCGAAAGCCGACATAGGGGCTCTTGAAGCCAGGGAGGTTGCCGCCGCGCTGCCCGACACGCTGCTTGGCGGGATCGAGGGCGAAGCAGCCCCCGCGGAGCACCCGCTCTGTGGCGCTGGGATCGCGCGCGAGCGGGTCGGTGAGGGGGCCGGTGGCGTAGAAGTTTTGGACATAGCTGTCCTCGCACCACTCCCAGACATTCCCACAGACATCAAAGAGCCCCCAGACATTGGCGGCTTTCTTTCCCACGGGATGCGTTCTCTGCCCCGCATTGGCAAAGACCCACGCGAGCTGCGGGAGAGTCTCTAGAGTCGCCTCGCCGGTCTTGGTGGCGGGGAAGAGCCCCGTGCTGCCCGCACGCGCGGCGTACTCCCACTCCGCCTCGGTGGGGAGGCGGAAGCGGGCACCGCCGCTGCGCTTGCTGAGCCACTGGCAGTAGGCCCTTGCCTCGTCCCAGCTCACGGAGTCCACGGGAAGGGTCTCGCCCTTAAACGCCGACGGATTGGCGCGAAACTTCCTCCACTGGCCCTGGGTTACCTCGGTCTCGGAGATAAAGAAGGGCTTGCTGATGCGGATCGGACGGGCGGGCTGCTCCTCTTGCGCGAGCCGTGTCCAGAGCCCCGCTTTCTGCAAGAGTGCCTTCTGCGGCTCGGTCAGGCCACGGGTAAAAGTCCCCGCCGGAATCTTCACAAACCAGATCCCCCCAAAGCGTGCTCGCCCAAAGTCGGGGATGCGTGCCGGGTCGTCGTCGGCGGCATCCAGCACGAGTCCCGGCGGCGGTGGGCTCGGTGTCCCCTCCACCAGGGTCACGTTGCTGATCCAGAGCACGGGGTTCTCGGGCGTGGTCTTGGCGATCGAGAAAAGCAGGAGGTTCTTCTCGGGGTCGGGGCTGCTGGCGGTGAACTGGATCGCAAAGGGCCGGTCCTCCGTCGTCAGCTTGAAGCTCTCCTCGAGCCCGATATTGCGCACGACTCCTTGGCTATCGGCGGTCGTGGTGGCGGTGAGGGGAAGCACATACGGCTGGCTCGCCCGAGCGGTGAACCAGAGCGTGTAGGTCTGGCCGTCTTTGAGCCCTTCGAGTCGGTGGCTGAGCCGCGCGACCGTCCCCGGGCGACGGGCCAGGTACTCCAGGCGCATGGTCTCGCCTTCGTAGGTCACCGACGGCCCATCGCCCACTTTCTTGGGCGTTACCTCCCACCCCGAGCCCGTGCGGTCCCGCAGGTCCGAGAGCAGGCCGCGCTTGGCGTAGCCCTGTAGCGCGTGGGCAGGCAGGGCGGCGAGCAGGCAGATCCCGCCGATCAGAACGGCGGGCCATGCCTCCCCCTGGCGGGACAGCCCGCCGACCCCCTCCGGCTTCGCGAAGGGGGTATGGGCGGCACGCCCTTCGTAGCGCGTAGCGCTCTCCAGCCCCCCCGCTCTAACCGGGGGGGACTTAAAGCGAGAAGGTCTGGTAGTCGCTCTGGTCGGGGGGGCCGTCGGTGAGGTGAAGAACCCGTGCATCCAGGTCCATAACAGCGCTGGTAACCGTGACATAGTGTTGCTCCGGGGGCTCTGCTAGGTTTCGGTGGCGGCAGAGGCCAAAGGGATCGTCCTGGGTATCGCGCAGCGCGGTCTGGATCGACTCAAGCGTGGTGGGCCGGGCGGCAAGGAGCAGCTCGGCGAGGCGGGCTTCGCGGCGGCGCGAGTAGATGCGGCGCGGGTTGGGCGGCTCAGCGACCCCCAGCTCCGCGGGATTGACAAAGTGGTTGGCGTGGGTCAGCACCCCCTCGACCGGCGCGAGAAAGCCCTCGGTGTCGGGGGCGGCCTCGATATCCAGCACAAAGCCGGGGGGCTGCGCGATCAGGAAGTTGGTCGAGCAGGCGCGTGGCTCGCCGGTGATGACCTTGACCGCATCGTTGAAGTCCCGCTGGCGCAGGATCTCGTAGAAGCGCACGTGGGCCGGGCGGGAGAAGCGCGACCAGTCGTCGTCGGTGGTGGTAATCCCATTGATCGCCAGCCCGACTCCTGCGGAGTTAAAGCCCACCTTCGCCCCGACAATCCCAGACTCCGTGAAGGCTAGGGTCTCAAGGCCATCGGGCTCATGAGTGTGCAGGACCGCGCCCTGGACCTCGGGAATCCAGTCCCAGTTCTGCCCGATAATCAGGTGCTTCTCGGTAGTCACCTCGGGGAGGAGCGCAAAGAGCGTGCAGCCATCGGCCTGGGCCTCGCGCGCCATCGCCATCTTCCCAAACTGGTAGTAGAGGATCTCGTAGCGGACATTCAGCGCGACAATATCCAGAAAGTCGAACCCACCGCCCTCCGCGACACCCTGCATCCCGGCGAAGTACTCCGGGCTCTGGCGCTCGATATGACCGGCGTACTGCGCCGCGATCTCGTGCACTTGCTCGCGCTCTAGGAGCGTCTCACGCAAGAAACGGTCAAAGTACACCGCGATATTGGCCGCGACCCGGTCTTTGAGCTGTGCGCCGTGCTGGCGGCCTTGCTCAAGCGGCGTGCCACGAAGGGTTACAAGAGGAAGCATTGTCGCTATTGTAGCATGGCGTAGCGGTAGATCGTGCGCTTCCCATCGAAGAGGCAGAGCGTCTGCCCCTCGTCGGTGAGGAAGGGAAGGGCCTCGGGAAAGGGGAGCGGCGCTTGCCAGCGAGGCTCGCCCGTCGCGGTGTAGCAGACGAGCGCCTTGTCTCCGGCAACCACGACATGTTTTCCGTCGTAGGCGAGCTCGGGATAGTCGCCGAGATTGTCGGGGAGGGGAAACTGCCGCAGAGGCTCTCGGGCTGGCGTGTAGAGACAGACCTGCTTGTCGTCCAGCAGAGCCAGCGAGCCGTCTCTTGCCACGGCCCCAGGAGCAAGACGCAGACGAATCCTATCCAGCCACCGCCCGTCGGGGCGGCGCTCCAGGGGGCGACGGTAGGGTAGCTTGGGGCGTGGGATTGGCTTGCCACGAAGATCGAACCACTCATCTTCGATCCTAAAGGTGTCGCTGGGGCCAAACGTGAGGGCAGTGCCCAGAAAAGAACGAAACGAGCTCTGTGGCTTCATCGGTCGGTAGCGTGTGCGCCAGGTTCCGTCTGCCGCGAAGAGGTGCGCGGTGGAGGTGCGCTTGTCCACCGCGAGGATGCGCCCATCGGGGTGGATCGTCAGGTCCGAGATCGCTGTCAGCGAGCGGGTATCAGGCGGCGTCCCGAGCAGTCGAACCGGGCGGCCCTTCTGATTCTGCTGCAGGAGGCAGTAGTCATCGCTCACCCAGAGGTTGCCACTCGTGGTGATGGTTGGCTGAGGGAACTCGATCGCCTGCCCTGCCAGATCGTGCGGAGTCGCCTCGGCCAGCACCCTCCCGGTCTTCGTCATCCAGATCAGCGAAGGCTCGCTGTTGAAGTCATGGATCAGAAAACCGCCGTCGGGAGTCGCACGAATATCGTTGGGGTAGCGGGGCTCACGCTTCCAGGCCTTTTGGAGCGAGATTGTCTTGAACCAGTGCCCTGCTTCGGTATAGAGATGAACCGTTTTCTGAGTGACGTCCAGCACCGCGACGGTTCCGTCTCGAAGGACGGTCGCCGACTCGGGGCTGAGAAGTGCCCGAGGTTTCTCACTGTCTCGGTAGCCATCGACGATCAGCTCCCAGCGTTTTTTGAGAGCTCCGTCGTAGGCAACAAGGGCATGAGAGATGGTATAGCGCTGGTGGATCGAGCCCAGGGTGATAAAGCCACCTCTTGGCAGGGCTGCGGCAGCTTGAAGCAAGGTCTCTTCCGAGCGGAGCGGTTTTCCAACTGTCTTCGTCCGAGCATCCACAGGGTAGGTATGGAGGAAGCGCTTTCCCTCCTTCTCGCGTTCCACAAAGACCAGAAACTGCTCGCTGTTGCGCCAGAGAAGCTGACTGAAGCGGTCCTTCTCTCTCTCCAGAGCGATGGGGGCGAGGGAGATGGTAGAGAGAAGCTTTCCCTGCTCACTGACCACAACCAGGTCTTTGTCCTCACGAAGGAACGCCAGACGGCCCGGCCCGGCGGCGATGAGGTTGCGAATCTCTCGGATCGGGTGGGCGGCTTGTGTGCTCGGGGAGCGCAGGGTGAGCGTGCCTTGGTGCGTGAGGGCGACCGTCGGGGCGGTAAAGACGAGGGGAGGCGGCTTTGGGACGACATAGGGCTCGCGGCCAGCCTCCATGACGCGCCAGGCGCCGTCAGGCTCTTTTGCGACCGTGAAGGTCACCCGCTGCTTCTCGCGCACGAAGCGCAGGGTGAACTCTCCTGGTTTCGTCGTCTCCAAGATCGCTCCGTCTCGACGAATCTCGTTGCGAAGGGAGTCTTGTGCGTCTTCATCGTGGGGGATGTCGTAGTCGGTGGGAAGCGCTTGTTTCCAGACACTCTTGCCGTTCAGGTCAATGAGGGTGAAGCGTGCGCCGGTGTGCCAGGGATCTCCGTCGGTGAAGAGCCACTGGTGAAGGAGAAAAAGGGGTGTTCCCGCAACCGACTTGGCCTTCAGAATACTGACGTGCTCCTCGTTGAAAACGAGGTCTTTGAGCCGCTTGCCGGTGCTCAGGGCATAGACAAACCACCTCTCTTCGCGCTGTTGACGGGCGTTGCCAGTAAGGATGAAGAGGCGGTCGGTGGTCTCGCTTGCCAGCACGCCCTCGCCCCAGGGACTCGGAAGCCCGTGCAGGTAGCCGGACTCGCGCGGCACGGAGGTGCGAAGCCGGGTCGTGCCATCGGGGGTGAGGATAACGACATCGAGCGTCCCATAGCCGCGTGATTGGCGTAGGCCCCAGAAACCCTCTTCGCCCTGCGAGTAGGCGTAGCCCGCCAGCGTCCCCGAGTCGGTGAGGTCGGCTTCCCAGAGGGTGAAGGGGCGTTTCCCTTCCCAGAGAACCGTCTGCCCCCGCTTGACCCGGTAGTGGGCGGGGCCGCCGCCCTCGCGGTTGGTGGGATTGACCAGCGCGGTGTACTCCCCCGACGGCGACACGTAGGTGCGTGGCTGCAAGACGGAGGGGAGGCGCTGTTTCATGGCTTAGCTACGCTCGACGGGCTTAGGGTCCTCGGCACCGACTCCGAGTCGATGAACGGCGAGCAGGTCTTCCAGGGAGTGGAGCTTGCGCACGAGGGTCTCGACATACTCCGCCGACGGTGCCTCGAAGTCCAGGCGCAGGACGGCGGTGTTCTTGGCGCGGTCGGAGCGGGTGTTGATGCCCAGGATGAAGACCTTGTTCTCGGAGAAGAGGTCGGTGACATCGCGCAGGAGGCCGTGGCGGTCGAAGGTCTCGATAATCACGCCGGTCTCGAAGCGCTCGGTGTCCGACGGGTGCCAGTCGATGGGGCTGAGGCGCTCGGCTTCGTAGGCCGCCACATTCGGGCAGCCATCGCGGTGGAGGATCATCCCCCGGCCACGGGAGACATAGCCCAGAATCTCATCGCCGGGTAGCGGCAGGCAGCAGCGCCCCCGGGTGACCGCGACCCCATCGACCCCGCCGGGAGCCAGCGCCAGCTTCTCTTTATTCCGGCGCCGCGAGAAGTCTTCGTCGGGCTTTTTCTTCTCTTTCTCCAGCTCGGGGCGCAGGCGGTTGACCACCATCCCCAGCGCCACATCGCCAAAACCCAGCGCCGCAAAGAGGTCCTCGACACTCTCTTTATTGAGCTGGTTGGCCAGTGGGAGCATCTTCTTGTTGTCGCGCAGGATCGCGGTGGAGAGCTGGAGGCGCTCTAGCTCCTCCATCAGCACCTCACGGCCCTGGATGACGTTGTCGTCGTACTTGAGCTTGCGGAAGTAGTTCTTGATCTTGCCACGCGCGTGGCCGGACTTGGAGTAGGTGAGCCAGTCCAGCGACGGCGTGGCCTGCGGGCGGGTGAGCACCTGGCAGATATCGCCGTTCTGGAGCTTGTAGGAGAGGTTCACGACCCGCCCGTTCACCTTCGCCTGCACGAGATGGTCGCCCACATCGGAGTGCACCCGGTAGGCAAAGTCGATCGGAGTCGCGCCCGCAGGCAGGTCGAGCACATCGCCCTTGGGGGTAAAGACAAAGACCTGGTCGGCGAAGAGATCGGTGCTGGCGCGGGAGAGAAACTCCCCGGGGTTGGCCTCGGCCTGCTGGGCATCGAAGAGCTGGGCGCGCAGGAAGGCCATCTTGCGCTCAAAGACATCCTTGCCCGCCCGTGCCGCCTCGCCGCGCTCCTTGTACGCCCAGTGCGCCGCGACCCCAAACTCGGCGGTCTTGTGCATGTCCCAGGTCCGAATCTGCACCTCCAGCGGCTCGCCCCGGGGGCCGTAGACCTTGGTGTGCAGGCTCTGGTAGAGGTTGGCCTTGCGCTTGGCGATGTAGTCGTCGAACTTGCCGGGGATGGGAAGATAGGTCTCGTGGACCACGCCGAGGGCGGTGTAGCACTCGGGGACCGTGGGGACAATCACGCGCAGAGCGATCAGGTCGTAGATATCGGTGAGCTCCAGCTCCTGCTTGATCATCTTGTTGTAGATGCTCCAGAGGTGCTTGGGACGGCCCTGGATATCCGGCGTGAGGCCTGCGCGCTCGAAGCCCTCCCGGAGCTTTTGGAGCGCATCGCGGATGTCCTCTTCGCGCTCGACCCGGGTGCGGGCGATCCGCTCGCTGAGCTCTTTGTACTCGGTGGGGTAGAGGTACTTAAAGGCCAGGTCTTCGAGCTGCCACTTTACCTGCCAGATCCCAAGGCGGTGGGCCAGCGGCGCGAAGATCTGCATGGTCTCCTCCGCGACCCGCTGCTGGCGCTCGGGGCGCAGGCCCTGGAGGGTGCGCATGTTGTGGAGCCGGTCCGCCAGCTTGATGACCATCACGCGAAAGTCTCGGGCGGTGGCCAGCAAGATCTTGCGCAGGTTCTCCGCCGACGAGCGGGTCTCGAGGCGCTTGCGGCGGCGTGAGTCCACTTTTCCGGTCTCCGCCTCTTTTGCTGCGGCCTCTTTTGCGGCGGCGGCCAGCTCGGGGGCGAGGCGCTCAAAGTCGGCGAGCTTGAGCTTGGTGACTCCATCGACCAGCTGCGCGATCTCCTCGGAGAAAGTCTCTTTGATCTCGTCGCGCGTCACCCCGCAGTCCTCGACCACATCGTGGAGGAAGCCCGCCGAGATACTGGCCTCGTCCATCTCCAGCTCCGCGAGGATCTGGGCGACCGCGACCGGGTGGATAATGTAGGGCTCGCCGCTCTTGCGGAGCTGGCCATCGTGTTTCTGTGTCGCAAAGTCGTGGGCGCGGCGGAGCAAGGCTATATCCGCGTGAGGGTTATAGCGAGCAACACGCTCTAGAATGCTCTCCAGACTTGCTGTCATAGGTAGGGGTTATTATAGTCTATCTGACGCTTCTTGCCCAGAGAGGCCTGGTACTCTGCATTTTGGTCTAGGATGATAAATTTTTCTTCTGTTGATAATTTTATAAGGCTGATTATCGCAAAGTGCTAAAATTTCTGGTAGAATTGGACGATTACCTGGCATAGTGATCCAAAATTAACTCTTGCCAGAAGAGAAGAGAGAGAAAATATGGGACGAAGACCAAAGGTTTTAACTGAAGGAACAGAAACCGCCACACCCGCACCTGTAGTGCGCCGCCGCCGCCGATCGACGGTAGATCATGGGGCTCAGGGGCAGATTCTCGTGGCCTCGTTGCTTAAATCGCGCGGTGAGCGTGGTGCAACGCAGGAAGAAGCGCTTGCTGTGGTGATGTGGGCTCGGGGAATTCACGAAGAGGCTGCGGAACTAAAGGCACTCTCCACCCGTGTTCGCCGTGCTAAGACCGAGAACGCCGCCGAGCGACAGGTTGCGCTGATGCTGAACCAGGCGCTCCTCGACGGAGTGCTCTCGGGCGCGCTGGCAGTCGATGTCAGCGAGTCGGGTGCGATCACCTTCAGCCAGGCCTAAGTGCCAAAAAAAGCCTCCCCGGCATGTCGCCGGGGAGGCTTTTTACTTTTCTAGAGCTTCAGCCGAATGACGTTCCACGAGGCGGCAGGGAGTGTCGCCGTGAGCGTCTCGCCGCTCACGACGGCGCCCGTCGCCTGCTGGGGCACGACATTCTCGGGGTTGGTCTCGGTATTGACGGCCTTAAGATCGGCGTGGTGCATCGTGGTCCACTCGATCACCTCGGCCTTACCAAAGCCCCGGAGCGTCGTGGTGAGCTCCAGCGGCTCGGTGAGGCTGCGGTTGATCGCAAAGATCGTCAGCGCATCGCCCGACTCACTGATAACCGCACTTGTTGCGAGGTACGGAGCCTTATCGCGAGTCGCACAGTCGTAGGTGGGGGAGCTGACTGCCGTTCGAAGCGCGGTGCCACGGCCGTACTGCGAGCACTGCTGGAGCGGGTAGAAGATGGTCTGCCGCCACGCGCCGCCACCGGGGCGAGTCATGATCGGCGCAATGACGTTCACAATCTGCGCGATACAGCCGATCTTGAGGCGATCCGCATACTGGAGCATCGCCAGCAGCATCCCGCCGACCACCAGCACGTCCTCCATGTTGTAGATGTCTTCCAGCTGCGGCCGGACCTCGTCCCAGCGCGCCCCGAGCTGGCCCCAGTCGCCGCTGTGGTACCAGACATTCCACTCATCGAAGCTGAGATTGATGGTCTTCTTGCTCTTCTTGGCTGCCTTCACCGCATCACAGAGCGCGATCGCCTCCGCGATAAAGTCGCCCATGTTCTCGGTCTCGGCGAGAAACGCGGGCGTGTCGTTGGCGCGGTTGTTGTAGTAGGTGTGCAGCGAGAGGTAGTCCACATTGTTGTAGCTCTCGTGCAGCGACTCCCACTCCCACTTGCCGAAGCTGGCCATGCCCCGCCCCGACGAGCCGCAGAGAATGGTCTCGATACTGCCATCCACCCACTTCATCAGCTTGGCGGCCTCGTTGGCGACCCGGCCGTACTCATACGCCGTGCGAGCACCCATCTGCCAGGGGCCGTCCATCTCGTTGCCCAGGCACCAGACCTTGATGCCGTACGGATCGGTCGCGCCGTGGCTCTTTCGTAAATCCGAGAGCTGCGTCCCGCCGGGATGGTTGCAGTACTCCACCAGCTGACGTGCCTCATCCGGGCCACGGGTCCCCAGATTGACGGCCATCATCGCCTCGGAGCCGACTTTCTTGCACCAGCTCATGAACTCATTGGTGCCAAACTCGTTGGTCTCGGTGATGCCCCAGGCCAGCTCCAGGCGTCGTGGACGGCTCTCGCGCGGCCCGACACCGTCTTCCCAGTTGTAGCCGCTGACAAAGTTGCCGCCGGGGTAGCGGATAATCGGCATCGAGAGCTCCCGTACCAGCGCGATCACATCCTCACGGAAGCCCTCGCTATCGGCGGTCGGGTGGCCGGGTTCGTAGATTCCGGTGTAGATATGGCGTCCCAGGTGCTCCGCGAAGCCCCCATAGACGCGTGGGTCGATCTCAGAGAGGACAAAGTCCTTGTCTAGTGTCAGCGTTGCGTTCATAAAGACAGTTTACAAAATAATCGAGGCTTATGCCAGCACCACCTCATGTGCACCTGTCGTCACCTCCCCTATCACACTCGCCGTCTCACCCGAGGCGCGGAGCGTAGCGAGGGTGGCGTCGGCGTGCTCGGGGGCGACCACGAGCACGAGGCCGACTCCCATGTTGAAGGTCCGGTACATATCCGCCTCGGGGACATTGCCGATCTGCTGGATGCGCTCGAAGATCGGGAGCACGGTGAAGCTGGACTTCTGGACCACCGCGCCGCAGTTCTCGGGGAGGGAGCGGGGGATGTTGTCGTAGAAGCCGCCGCCGGTGATATGGGCCATCGCCTTGATCGTGTCGCCCGCGTCGAGAATCGGCAGGATCGCGGGGGCGTAGCAACGGTGCGGCGCGAGCAGCTCGTCGGCGACCTCCTCCACAGGAACATTGCCGACCTCGAAGAGAACTTTCCTTGCCAGCGAGTAGCCGTTGGTATGGAGCCCCTCCGATGCCAGCCCGATCAGCACATCGCCTGGTGCGACACTCGCGCCGATGAGGATCTTGCTCTTATCCACCATCCCCACGATGCAGCCGGCGATATCGTACTCACCGTCGGTGTACATCCCCGGCATCTCCGCGGTCTCGCCCCCGATCAGGACGCAGCCACTGGTGCGGCAGCCCTCCGCGAGGCCCTTGACCACATCGGCCGCGACAATCGGGTCGAGCTTGCCGGTGGCGAAGTAGTCGAGAAAGAAGAGCGGGCGTGCGCCTTGGACCAGGATGTCGTTGACACAGTGCCAGACCAGATCGCGGCCCACAGTGTCGTGCTTGCCGGTCATGAAGGCCACTTTGAGCTTGGTGCCGACGCCGTCCATGCTACTTACCAGCACGGGCTCGCGCATCCCGCCAAAGTTGGGCTGGAACATCCCGCCGAAGCTGCCCACATCCGCTAGGACACCCTCGTTGAAGGTCGAGCGAATGTGCTGCTTCATCCGCCGTACCGCCTCGTTGCCCGCATCAATACTCACGCCGGAATCGGCATAGGTCACGCTCATAAACTAGCTCTCTTCTCCTCGCGCCCACGCACGCACTTGCTTGCGCCAGGCAATCTGTGTTGTCTTTTGGCCCTGAAGCACGAGCTCGGTGAGTCGTATTGCCTCGGCTCCCTCTAGCACCTTGCTACTTGTTAGGGCGACGAAACCTGCCTCCGTGCGGCTCAAAATTTGTAGCTTTGCCCCCCGCCAGCGCCAGATTTCCTGGACGCCTAGCGTGTGGTAGAGGCTATCCTTCCCGACCGAAGGGCTGGTGACATCCACTTCGATCACCAGATCAGGGTACATGGTGACAGGGTCGCTCTCCGTGTAGTCCTCGGAGATCTCGGCACGTGCTCCTAGTATGAAACCCGAGTCGGGTTCGGCTCCCTGGAGCCTCTCCTCGCGGGAGAACGTGGTGCTTCCGAGGGAGAGAAACGCAAGCTCGTGCTCCTCGCAGAAGAACTCCACCAGACTTTCGAGGAGGCGTTTGGGGGCTTCGTGCTTCAGAAGAGGGCTCATCTCGATTTCCAGGCAGCCACGGTCGTAGGTGAGGCGTGCCTGCTCCCCGACTTCAAAGAGAAGCCGCTGGTAGGTCTCCCAGGCCACGTTCTCCAGCACAACCGTCGACATTGTTTATCTAAAAGCTGGGTAGAGGGGCATTGGCTCTAAATCCGCCCAGCGCGTTTTCAGGATACCATACAGCTCTGCGGCCACCTGCGCGACTCCAGGCAAAAGAGCGACGAGCGGGGGCCGCGCCAGCAGGTTCTCCAGGCGGTGCAGGTGCCGCTGACGGAGCGTCACAAGCCCCCAGGTGTGGTCTTCTTCCTCCCAGTTGCCTGCCCAGTCCCACGTCAGGGTGAGCAGCACCCAGCCCGCAAGGACTAGCGTCAGCTGCTCTTCAAAATCGTCTCCGCCGGGAAAGTGCTCGCGGTAGCCGGCGAGCAGGCGCTCCGGTAGACCTTCGGGGAGCTTGCTCGTGCACCAGCAGGTGGGGAAGGGGGCGAGGAGATAGGCGGCATCTAGCAGAGCGTGGCGCATGCGTGCTCCCTCGCAGTCGAAGAAGACCACGCGCTCGCCGCGCAGGACATGGTTATCGGGGCAGCAGTCGGTGGGGCTGAAGGCGAGGTAGTCGCCGGGGCTCTCCACCACCACGCCGATCCGTGCCAGCTCCGAGACGAAGCTCTCGGGGAGCACGACCCCGTAGCGCTCCGCAAGCTCGCCAAATTTTGCTACCTCGCTCTGGAACTCGCCGGGCACGCTGGGCTTTGGTGGTGCTCCGCCGCGTGCGGTTCGTAGCGCGTCCCACTGCGCCGCGCTTTCCTGGGTCGCCGCATGGAGCGCGCCAAGGCTCCGTGCGTAGGCAAAGAGTGCGGCTTCTGCGGCTGTGGGATCGCTTCCTGTCAGCCGGTCCGCGAGGCTCTGCGCGTCCGCCCCCAGGTCCTCCATCAGATAGAAGCCACGCTCGGGATCGCCCGTGTAGGCCACCGGCCCCAGTCCGAGCGGCCCCAAGACTTCGCAGCCCGCCCACTCGTTGCAGAAGCGAGAAAAGGCACTGCGCGGGGCATCGTCGCCCACCACATATGGGTTTTCGTCGTCGCCGAGGGATGCCTTCAAGATCACGCTCGCCACGGGGCCATTTTCGACGGCGAGGCGGTAGACCCGGTTGCGGCCCTGCTCCCGAAACGTGTCGGTGATCGTGCAGGTGATCGCCTCGCCCCACAGTGTCCGCAGGGCTTGCTCCGCGGCGGATTGCCAGTTCTCGGTCTCGGTCACTTGGGGTGTACCACGAAGGTTTTGATCTCAAAGGGCCGGTAGGGAAAGGTCAGGGTGTTGTTTTTAAACGGCACGGGCATGGGGTCTTGCTCCAGGGAGTTGGTCTCGTAGGCGGCGGCGAGCTTGAAGCCGAAGGTGAGGGTTGCCTCGCCGCGGGTTTGGAGGGCTTCGTAGAGGCGGACAACCAGCGCGTTGCCGTCGGTCTCGGTGCGCTTGACGGTCTCGATAATCAGGCCTTGGTCGTCTATCGAGACAAAGTCGTAGCGGGGGGGGAGTGCGGCCTTGGGGTTCTTCGGGGCGAAGCGGGCGAGCAGCGGGTAGCTGAGCGCGTGGGCTTCATCGACCGTCTCGTTGCGCCAGTCGCCGGTGTGGGGGAGGATCGCGTAGGTGAAGCGGTGGAGCCCCTGGTCGGCGTCGGGGTCGGGGTAGATACCGGACTTGAGCAGCGTGAGCGAGAGCGTGTTCTCGCGGGCATCGTAGCCGTACTTGGTGTCCGAGAGAATGCTGACCCCGAAGTCTCCCTCGGAGAGATCGGCCCACTTATGACCACAGACCTCGAACTTGGCGGCGTCCCAGCTCGTGTTGCGGTGCGTCGGCCGCTCGATCGCGCCAAAGGGAATCTCGTAGGTGGCGCGGCTGGCGAGCACGGTGGCGGGTACATGGGCCTTGAGCAGGGTCTGGTGCTCGTGCCAGTCGATCTCCGTGACCAGCTCGACACGGGCAGAGTGCGCCCAGAGCTGGATGCGCTGGGTGATTCTGGAGTTCCGGAACTGACGCTCGACCAGGATACTCGCACGCACCGGGCCGTTCTCGATCACCTCAAAGCGGGTGACGGTGGCTTCGTCGGCGAGGGGGCAGGGGCTGTCGCGGTAGGTTGCGTCGATATTCCAGGCATCGTAGGCGGCGGGCTTGTCCTCATACGCGACCAGGGTGGCCGGGGCGGCCAGGGCCTCGCGCTCGCCGTCCTCGGTCTTGTGGACAATCGAGGCCAGCTCGCCGTGGGCAGTGAGCGTCACCCGGACAAAGTCATTTTCGAGGACATTCTCCTCGGCGACTACCGTGCTCTCATCGGCGGGGGCATCGGTGCGGCCCAGGCCAATGGTCTGGTAGCCAAGGGGCTCGACCTCCAGAAGCGTTACTAAGTACTCACGCTCCTTGCCGACCATGCGCAGGAACTGACTGCTGAGGGGCTCGCCGTCGGGGTCGGTGAAGAGGACACGGCCCTTGCGCACCAGATCGCCAGGGAGCCGGACATAGAACGAGTCGCTGGGGCGGAGCGTGTCGGTCGGGTTGAAGACAATCACGGAGTCCGTGGGCGTGGCGATATTCTGGGAGAGCTCCGTCAGTGCGGCATCTTGCAGGGCGAGAGCCCCTGAGACCACCTCACCCAGCTCGCGCTCGGCTTGCTCGACTGCAGGGCGGATGCAGGTGCCGGGGAGGATATCGTGGAACTGGTTGAGGAGCAGTGTCTCCCAGAGCGTGTCGAGCGCGGCCTTGGGGTAGGGCGTCCCCAGCTGGGTCTGGGCCAGCGCGGCAAATAGCTCGGCGCTGCGCAGGGCGCGCTCGGCGGTACGGTTGCCCTGCTTGATGCGCCCCTGCGACGTGTAGGTGCCGCGGTGGTTCTCCAGATAGAGCTCGCCGCTCCAGAGAGGCAGGTTGGTCTTGGGGAGGCGTGCAAAAAACGCATCGGCGCGGTCGAAGCCGCACGAGCCGAGGCCCGCGACACTCTGGAGCCGCCGCGCCACTTCAAGCATCCGCCGGGTCACGCCGCCGCCGCCATCGCCGTGCCCGACACAGTGGCAGATCTCTTGGTGCAGCGCCTTGTCCTGGTAGCGCTCCCAGCCACGGCGCAGCTCAAAGGGCGTCAGCTGCCCGTTGTAGGTGGAGATCTCCTGATTCAGCCCACGGTGGAACTCGGGCGCGGTCAGGAACTGGGTGAGGACCTCGGTGCCGTCGATCCCGCGCCAGCGGAACGTGTCGTGGGGCATGCGGTTGGTGTCCGACCAGGAGATCTTCGACGTCAGAAAGTACTCCAGCCCGCAGGACTTCATCAGCTGGGGCAGCGACGCGCTGTAGCCAAAGACATCCGGGAGCCAGAGAATCTTGGTCGTGACACCGAACTCTTGCTCAAAGAAGCGATTGCCAAAGAGCACCTGCCGGATGAGCGCCTCGCCCGATGCGAGGTTGCAGTCGGCCTCCACCCACATTCCCCCGGTCGGCTCCCAGCGCCCCTCGGCGACACGGGCTTTGATCTGCTCATACAGCTCGGGATAGAGCGTCTTGCACCAGGCATAGAGCTGGGGCTGGGACTGGGTGAAGGTAAACTCGGGGAACTCCCGCATCAGGCGCAGGGCCGTGGCAAAGGTCCGCCCCACTTTTTGCTTCGTGTTGGGAATCGCCCAGAGATATGCGAGATCAATGTGTGAGTGCCCCAGGAGCGCGACATGGGGCTCGGTGCTGGCGGCGGCGTGTTGTGTAAAGAACTGTGCCAGTACCGCCCGCGACTCCGCGTTGGTATCTGCCTGGAGTGCTTGCTCCAGTGCCTCCCGTAGGCTCTTGCCGGAGGGGGACCGCTCCGAAAGAACCCCGAGTAGCTCACTCGCCGTGAGGAGGTCGTAGTAGAGCCCCTCGGCCTCGCGATCGATCACGACCAGCTCGGCTGTCTGGAGTATCGCCTCGCCGCCGCGCGACGGGCTGTAGCAGGAGATCTCCAGCGTGTGGCTCTCGCCGCCGGTGGTGGGCTCGTGGAGGAGCACATCGCCGTGGTTGTAGTCCAGCGCTTGCCAGAGCTCTCCATCGACCGAGAGCAGCGGCTCGCAGCCGGGTAGCTCAAACCAGAGCCCCACTCGCTTGCCCGCCCAGTCTGGGGGAACCATGACGCTGGCACGCAACCAGCACTCTTCCTCGGTAGCGGTCCAGACAAAACCAGGGGCGACGGCTTGCACGTGCCCGGCGCGCTCAAAGGTCCAGTTGGTGATCGGGAGGCGCTGGGAGAAGACGGTGTGCTCGCAGGCGGTCAGCCACTGCTGCACCCACTCGGGGATAGAGGGAGAAATCATCGGCTCATTTTACCCCGCCCGTTGGAGGGGCTGGTCACCCCCCCGCTCCAACCGGGGGGACTACTCCGGGTCGTGCTGGAAGACTTCATCGAGGGGCTTGCCAAAGACAGCGGCGATACGAAAGGCAAGCTCCAGGGTGGGGGAGTACTTGGCAGCCTCGATAGCGATCAGGGTCTGGCGTGTCACTCCCACTTTCTCCGCGAGCGCTTGCTGCGTCAGCTCGCCGTGCTCGAAGCGGAGCTTGCGGATGTTGTTGCGGATCGGCATGGCTAGTACCCCCGCCGGTAGCCGTGGACTAGGGTGGCGTAGTGCACCAGCTCGCTCAGGACAAAGCTAAGGAGCGCGAGCTGCCCGACAAAGACCACCGAGATGAGCTGCGGAAAGACGGGCGCTAGAAAGACCCCGCCGAGCACCAAGAGCCAGAGCGCGATCACGAGAGTCCAGTGGGCGCTGCGAAAGGCCCGGTTCTCAATTGCGGTGTCCCGCTCATCGCGGGGCTCCTGGCGGGTGCGTAGCGCGATGACCGTCATGTAGACCGAGATCAAGGCTATCTGTGCCAAGACAGCGGCGACAAAGGCGACCACCACACGCGGCAGAACCAGCTCGCCGCGGCTCGCGAGCTGCGCGATAAAGGTGAAGTAGGGGACAAACACCACCCCGGTCGTGACCAGGCAGGCCCAGGCACTCTTCTCACGAAACGACATATCCATCGAAGTAACCTCCGTGGATAATGTACGGTATTTTTGACTTTATGTCAAAAATTTTTTACATTAGGTCAAGAGGGCACGGAGCTTGGCGACATTCTCCCGGTGGCCCTTGTTATCGTCCACGGGGGTCTCCACGATCAGCGGCAGGCTCTCCGGGAGGCGTGGGTCCGAGAGGAAGGCGACAAAGCCCGCATCACCAATCGTCCCCTCCCCGATATGGGCGTGGTGGTCGCGCTTGCTGGCGAGTCCGAACTTGGAGTCGTTGGCGTGGATAATCTTGAGCCGGTCAAAGCCGACCGTCGCCCCGAAGCGGTCCCAGACTCCGGTGGGATCGCCCACGAGGTCGTAGCCGGCGTCGTAGATATGGCAGGTATCCAGGCACACCACCAGGCGCTCCGGCTCGGCGACCCGGTCGATAATGGCGGGGAAGTGCTCAAAGACTCCGCCTAGGGTCGTGCCCTTGGCCGCCGTGGTCTCCAGCGCCACGCGCACATGAAAGCCCGCAGTGGCCTGGTGCACGGTGTCCAGCGAGGCCGCAAGCTGGACGCAGCCCGCGTCCTCGCCCGCGCCCATGTGTGCACCGGGATGCGAGACCAGAAAGTCCAGCCCCAGTGCCTCGCAGCGCTCCAGCTCCGCGATAAAGGCATTGAGCGATTTCTGCCGGGTCTCGGGATCGGGCGAGGCCAGGTTGATCAGATACGAGTCGTGGGCGATCAGGGGCGCAAGCTTGGTCTCGGTGGCCTTGACCTTCCAGAGCGCAATCGCCTCGTCGGTGAGGGCCTTGGCGGCCCACTGGCGCGGGCTTGAGGTGAAAATCTGAATCGTGTCGCAGGCGATATCGTGGCCCTCGATCAGGCCATTGTGCAGGCCACCGGCGACACCCGTGTGGGCTCCAAAGAGAAAACGAGGCATGTCCTAGATACTACCCGATCAGCCCGGACACGGAAAGGCGCTGCCCAGAAACTCGTCCCAGGTGTAGCTCCCGCACGACCAGCGGGTGGGGCTGGTGTTGCTCTGCCAGTCAAGCGGCTCGGCGGCGGCTTGCTCCATGGCGGCTCGGGTGAAGGCTTCGACCAGTGCCGCTCGCTGCTCCGGGCCGATGGCGTCCGGGTCGGCGGAGACAAAGAGAGGCGTGCCGCTTTTGGCAAGCAAGTCCAGCCACTGCCGGTTGTGCTCCCAGGGAACGGCGCTTGTCAGCCCCACGCAGTCGGCATCGACCGCAAAGAACGTGTTGTGCTGGGGCATCCGAAACGCCAGCGTATTGACCCCCATCTTACGCGTTCGCTCCCAGTGCCTGCCGCTGGTATCGTCGCCGGTGCGCTGGAGCTCAAACAGCCCCGCCCCTAGGTGCCCGACCGTGTTGCAGCCGATGAGATAGGTATCCCCCGCGGCCTGCCGAATGGTCTGGTAGAGCCCCGTGAGCGCCTCCGCCGTGGTGACTCCCCGATTGGCAAGGTGCCAGCCATCCGCAGTCACACTCCCGCCCATCCCAAAGCCCCAGCGCCCGGTCACATCGAAGGTCGTGAAGTCGTGCTTGAGCAGCTGGTAGCCCCAGTCCGCAAGCCGCGCGATATCGGTGTGGACAAGGTCCAGCACCTCAGGGACGGTCGGGTCCAGGTACGTCCTATCGCGCATCAACCGCCAGCTCTCCGGCGGGGCGCTGTTGAGGAGGGGACGAATCCAGATTCCAGGGCGCACGTCTTCGGACTTCATCCACGCGGCGAGGCCAGGAAGATCGGGGAACTTTGCGTTGCCCTGCTCGTAGGGGCCACCGTCGCAGCCGCTTGCCGGAAACCAGCCGGCATCGATCACGAAAAACGGGGCGTTCTCCCGGCTGGGCGAGAGCGCACGGATGAGGGCTGCGTCGCCCTTGACGGTCTCCTCGGAGATATTGCCGTAGCGGAAGTACCAGTCGTTGCCGCCATAGACCGGCTGTTTCGGAAGGCGCGGCGCGGGGCAGAGGGCGCGGCAGAAGCGGGTGGCAAAGGCAAAGGCGCTCTCACCCGGCTCCGACTCCAGGGGGATAATCCTCGCTGCCTCCAGGGTCCGCTCCCCCAGCCGGACACCCGCGCCGCCGTTTCGCACATCCAGCACGAGCGTGATTCCTGCGGCATCCACGCGCCACGACGCAAGGCTCGCGGCGCCGGTCTGCACCCCAAAGCCCCGTGTTGCCCCGGACTTGGGCTCATGAACGAGGGCGTACCACGGCAAGACGCGCTCCGCGGAGATTCCCCGCCACTCCAGGTCGCCGTAGCCCCGCTCCCAGGCATCGCCCAGCACCTGCACGCCCTCTGTCATCGGCAAGCTCCAGCGCAAGACCACCCAACAGAGCGGCTCCGAAGACGAGATCAAGACGCGCCCATCGGTAATCACAACTTCGGCGGCGGAGTCGTTGCGGCCGGTCTCGGTGAAGACGGCAAGCTGGTCGGGGGAAGAGGACAACATGCTCCAGAGATTCGGCCTGCCCCGCCCGATTCCCTGCCCTCTGATAAAATGACGACATGGCTGCCTCGACCCAAGCCGACCCTCTCCTCCTGCGCTTCCCCTTCGCAGGAGATGCCTCACTTCGCCTCCGTCCCGGCCTGAATATGGCGGACAACGAGGATTTCTTCCTCTTCTGTCAAGACAACGCCGAGCTCCAAATCGAGCGAACTGCGACAGGGGAACTCTCTATCGAAATGCCGACAAAATCTCTTACCAGCAAGCGCAACGCGCTCCTCACCACCTACCTGGGCATGTGGAACCTCCAGAACGGCCTCGGCGATACCTACGAATCCAGTGGTGGCTTTATCTTGCCCAACAGCGCGGTTCGCTCCCCCGATGCGGCCTGGATCTCCCACGAGCGGCTCGCCACCCTCACCCCCGAGCAGCGCGATGGCTTCCTGCCCCTCGCCCCGGACTTCATTGTCGAGCTGCGCTCCGAGACCGACCGGCTCCTGGCTCTCCAAGACAAGATGGAAGAGTGGCGCGACAACGGTGTCCGCCTCGGGCTACTTCTTGACCCCACCACCCGCACGGTCTACCTCTACCGCCCCGACACCGAGCCGCTCACCCTCACGGACCCTGAGGTCGTGGACTGCGCGCCGGAGCTTCCCGGCTTCGCGCTCAATGTCCGCTCGCTGTTTGAGCTGACGGTCTGAGATGTCTCTCACGACAACCTACAAATTTCCGCTTCTTGGCTCTGAGCCTCCCTACAACCACCCGATCCAGTTTTCATTGCCGACATCCTGGAAAAAAGTAAAATTTGAAGCCCCCGAGCCTCATGCGTCGCTGACGCGGCACGGCTATACCTATAGTTTCAAGCACCGAAACCTTGGACTTGATGTGACTCTTATGCTGGAAACCAGTGGGCATCGTGCGCAGACACGCAAGTGGGTTCATGAGTCACAGTTAAAACTGAAACAGGGAAAGACTTGTACCCGCTGGCTCTCCGCGACGGAGATAACCGACGATGGGATTGAGCTGTACCCGTTCTACGAAGTGGGGATGGCTATTCTCTTTTGTGAGTATTCAACGAAGCATCGGAAAGTGATGGAGCCAGTTGTCACAGAGCTGCTTCGTGGAGTGCGGTTTTAGCTGTTTTCGACCGTATACGGCGCGTAGCCGTAGTACTTGGGGCGCTTGTCGAGGCGGACATGGAGCCAAGCGACTCCCGCGCCGGCGGTGCTGAGCCAGAGTGGCGTGTCGCTGAGCTGGGCTTCGATAGTCTTTCCCATGAGCGCGAGGAGGGCGTGCTGTTGCTCCTCGGGGGCGTAGCGGACAAAGGCAGCAAGGTGGGCGTAGGTGGCGGGATGGCTGGTGGGGCAGGGGACAATCAAGGTGGAGTCGCCGCTGAGGTTGGGAAATGCGACCGCGGGCTCGGTGGGCGAGAAGTGCTCCGCAAAGGCAAGCGGGTCAGAGTCGCGCTCCAGCCAGGGGCTGTCGAGAGTCACAAACGCAAAGGGCTGGTCGAGCGTGACCCGTGTGACGGCAGGAGTCTCCCAGCGAAACGCGGTGTAGGGCTGCTCGGCGAGGAGCGTGAGAAAGTGGGTGCGAAACTCGGGGTCACGCTGCCAGAGTGTCAGTACCTCACCGTAGGATTGCTCCAGGTGACAGGGAAGGCGCTCCATCTACCCCTTCTTGCGCGAGAGCACGATGCCGTCGTCGATGGGCACGGCGACCGACTCTAGCTCGGGGTGGGCGAAGGCGAGCGCGAGGTACTCGGGCATCTGGGCGGCGAGGGAGATGGTGTCGTCGCCGATAATCAGGCCGTTGGTGCGGGTCAGGGGAACCGCGAGGCGCAGGTACTCGGCGTACTCGGGCTTCTCGGCATCCAGAAAGACAAAGTCAAAGGGCGCGGAGCCCGTGAGGGTCTTGAGGGTCTGGCAGGCATCGCCCTCGATCAGCGTGATAGTGGCGGCGAGGCCCGCTCGCTCGAAGTTCTCCCGCGCCAGCGCGGCACGGCCCGGGTCGAACTCCAGGGTCACGACCTCGCCGCCATTGGCCGCCACTGCCTCGGCGAACCAGAGAGTGGAGTAGCCATTCGACGTTCCCACCTCAAGCACACGCCTTGCGCCCATGGCCTTGAGCAGCGACGAGAGCAACACGGCGTTCTCGCGGCTGATGTTCCAGTAGGCATCCGCGGTGACTTCGAGCTCGGCGAGGAGAGAGTCGAGGTGAGACATGGCGAGAGGTTATCCTTCTTTGAACGTGAAAAACTTGGCCGCGACAAAGTTCCAGCCTAGGACCACAAACGTGGCGCAGAGCTTGGCGGCATTGAGCGCCTGACGGGTGAAGCCTTGCGTATCGTTGGCCGCCCGGTAGAGCACGAGGTGGAGGGTCTCTTGTGGGGTGTGGTGGGCATTGGTCAGGTGCCAGTGCGCCGCCAGCACGAGCGCCAGAGTCGTGACAATCAGGTTGAGGAGCCAGCCGATCCCATTGGCGGCTAGAAACCGAGAGATCTGCTTCCCCTGGTCGCCTTGGGTGGCGCGGAAGGTCCAGCGCCGGTTCCAGTGGAAGCTATTGGCGACCCCCGCGAGAAAGGCGACCGTCAGCGCCAGGAGAGTCGAGAGCCCTACCCCCAAGAGGAAGTTGTAGATCCCAAAGTCGATGATGGTGGAGGAACCGCCCACGATACAGAACTTGACAAGCTGTGTCAAGCCGGGGCGCTCGCGGAGGGCGTGGAGGATCACGCCCTCAGTATAGCACCTCCGCTTATTGCGAGCTTCCTAGCAACGGGGGATGGCGATCAATAAGCATCAGGAGGCGGCGCAGGTTTACAATCGCAGGCTCGTTCATCTGGAGACGTTCAACGGTTGCTCGTCCTATCGGGGTAATTCCCTCGATATGCACCTGCTCCTCATCCCAGCGGAAGTGCTCGCTCCAAGTGTCCCGACGCGGATGAAAGAGAGGGACGTTCTGATTCGTCTGAGGGTCAAGTGCCGTTAACGCAGCAGCTTTATGACTATTGCAGTTCCAGCAGCACCAGGCGAGATTTGCAAGGTCATCTGAGCCGTGCGCGGAACGAGGCTGTAAATGATCAATCGTGAACGATGCCGAGGAGTGATCGTCGGGCGCTAGACAGTACTCGCAGTGGCCATGGGCACGTTCCCGGACGGCTTGCCGTAGGCGCTCGGTCATTCCACAACTACCGGCTCAAGATGAAGCTCTTGCTTGAGCTGTGCGAAGGGGATCTCTCGCCGCTTGGCCAGAGCAATGGCAGCTTCCAAACGCTCATTGTGCCACTCGTTAGCTTGGCGGACAACGGCAATCAGCTCCCCACGCTCCAGCTCAGTGATGGTTTCGGATTTTTGCTTTACGACGAGTGCGCGGTAGCGCACCCAGAAACTCTCTGAGAGCTCTTGTGTGGCCCGACGTAGGAGCTCCTCATCGCTCGGAGGATTCGGAGCTGTGGCGAACTTGGCCTTTACCGCCTGACGGAGAAGCTCTACGGCAGGGACACCTGTCCTGGCTTCTTCCGCTCGCAAGAGGGACTCGGTTTCCGCGGGGATGGTTAGTGCCATGTGCGTAGTTATCCTGCGACGTTTTCCAGTGCCTTCATGACGGTATTGACATCTTTATCGCCGCGCCCGGAGAGGCAGACGACGAGAATGGTGTCTTTGGAGAGGGTGGGGGCGAGCTTGCGGACATGAGCGAAGGCATGGGCGGTCTCGAGCGCGGGGAGAATCCCCTCGACACGGGAGACCCAGCCCAGCGCATCGAGCGCCTCCGTGTCTGTCACCGCCACATACTCGGCGCGGCCTCGGAGCTTAAACGACGAGTGCTCGGGGCCGATTCCGGGGTAGTCGAGGCCCGCGCTGATGGAGTGCGCCTCCTGAATCTGCCCCCACTCGTCTTGGAGCAAGTACGTGTTGGCACCCTGGAACACCCCCGGACGGCCCATGGTGATGGTCGCGGCGTGCTTGTCGGTGTTGACTCCCGCGCCCGCCGCCTCAACCCCGACCAGCTTGACCGATGTGTCACCCGCAAAGGGGTGGAACATGCCCATGGCGTTGCTCCCGCCCCCCACACACGCGACCACGACATCCGGGAGGCGGCCCTCGACCTCCAGCATCTGCGCCCGTGTTTCCTTGCCGATGACGCTCTGGAAGTCCCGCACGAGCGAGGGGAACGGGTGCGGCCCGACCGCGGAGCCCAGAATATAGTGCGTGTCCCGGACATTGGCGATCCAGTCCCGCATCGCCTCATTGCCGGCGTCTTTGAGGGTCGCGGTGCCGCTGGTCACGGGGCGAACCTCGGCTCCGAGCAGCTTCATGCGAAAGACATTGAGCGCCTGCCGCTCGACATCGACCGCGCCCATGTAGACAATGCAGGGAAAGCCAAACTTGGCACAGACAGTCGCCGTCGCCACGCCGTGCTGCCCCGCGCCCGTCTCGGCGATGATGCGTGGCTTGCCCATACGCCGTGCCAGCAGGATCTGCCCAATCGTGTTGTTGATCTTGTGCGCCCCGGTGTGGCAGAGATCCTCGCGCTTTAAGTAGATCTTCGCCCCGCCCAGCTCACGGGTCAGCCCCTCGGCAAACGTGAGAGGGGTCTCCCGGCCCACAAAGTTCTTGAGGTGGTAGTGGAACTCGCGGTCGAACTCCGGGTCCGCCAGCGCGTCCTGCCACGCCTGCGCAAGCTCTTCCAGCGCGGGAATCAGGGTTTCCGGGACGTAGCGCCCCCCAAACGGGCCAAAGTGCCCGAGCTTATCGGCAGCAGAGACGAAGGTTTCCATACTCCCATTCTACCCGGTGCCGGGTGTCAGGGACGACACGGGCACCGCTTCGCTGCTGGCGTGCCGCCACAAAGTCGCTCCGCGACATGTTGATGCGATAAAGTGAGCAACACATTCAAGGAGGTTGTCGATGAAGTACAGCAAAGAAGTGGGTAGGATCTTGCAAGAAGGCACGCCCGATGAGGTGGCGGCGTGGCTGGAGCATGAGGAAATCGATGTCAATGCGTCGCTGGTACCCTCTACCCCTGCACTCTCTCTGACACCACTCCGGGTGGCGCTGATGGGGAGAAACGCGCCCGTGGTGAAGCTGCTGGCAGAGCGTGGGGCAGTGGTAGACGCAGTGCCGGGCGAGGAACATGCGCCTCTGGCAAGCGCCCTTGTTGCCCAGGATGCCACAACCGCGCGGGTTCTTCTGGAAGCCGGAGTCAATCCTAACTTAGTCGTCGAGGGAGTGTTGCCCCTCGTGCTTGCTCTGGTGAAGAAAGACGAAGCGCTCGTGCGGCTCCTGGTGGAGTTTGGTGCCGACCCTGACCTCGTCTACGATCAATTCGGCACCACACCCCGGCGAATGGCAACCGCCCAAAACTGGGACATCTTCGCCTAACCCCACTCCTACTACTCCCACTCCCCTGTCGCGGAGCGACTTTGCGGCGCCCCGCGCCAGAAGCGCAGCGGAGCCCGCGTCGTTCATGACGCCACGGTGTCGTGGAGGAACGTGGCGGGGACGTGGTCGGTGAGCCAGACGCCGTTGTCGGAGCAGTAGAAGAGATAGCCGGCGGCGTGCATGGCCTGGGTATCGACCGTAAAGAGATGCGGCTTGCCGTGTCGCGCCCCGACACGCCGTGCGGTCTCCAGGTCCGGGGAGAGGTGGACATGGTGGCGCTGCATCTTCTGCAAGCCCTCGTGCCGAATGGTCTCCACACTGCCTGCGCCCGTGCCGTGGTAGAGAGTCGCCGGCGGGGTCTGGGCCACCAGTGCGAGATCGACTTCTACCGAGTGCCCCTGGTTGGCGCGGATGCGCTCGCCGGTCTCATCGAAGCTAAAGCGCTGCTTGTCGTTCTGCGCCACGACCTCGTCGAGCTGGGCGCGGGAGATGGGGAAGCGGTTGCGGGTGCACGCGGCCAACAGCTCCGTCACCCCGACCCAGCCGCCGGGCTGGAGGGTGAGGCCCAGGCGCTCGGGCTGGTGCCGGAGGTGCTTGGAGAGGTACTTGCTAACCTTGACGAGTCGTTCGTCGTTCATGTATTTTTCCTTTTCCGTGGCTCGCGTTTAAGGCAGCGCACCGCCTTACCACGGGTATTGTTCTTTTTTGTTCGTGTCAATTTATCACAAATCTGAAATTGCCGCTCGAATTTAGGGAAAAATCTCGCGAGGTGCCACCAAGCGTGGCATAATCAAGACATGACCAAACTCAAGGCAGGAGTGATTGGGGCGGGCGGGATGGGCTCGACCCACGCGCGGGGCTGGGCAAAGGCCGAGGGCTTTACGCTCGCAGGGATCGCGGATGTGGATTTGTCCAAGGCGGAGGCGCTCGCGGGTAAGTTTGGAGCCACTGCATTTAGCTCGGTGGAGGCGCTACTGGCGTCGGGCGTGGACGCGGTGAGTGTCTGCTTGCCCAGTGCGCTCCATAAAAGTGTCACAGAGCAGGCGCTGGCGGCGGGGTGCCATGTGCTCTGTGAGAAGCCGATGGCGCTGAGCGCAGAGGACTGCGACTCCATGATCGCGGCAGCAAAAGCGGCGGGCAAGCTGCTCTCGGTGGCGCAGGTGGTGCGCTTCTTCTCCGAGTTCGCTAGTGCGCATCGCTTGGTGCAGAGCGGCGCGGTGGGCAACCCCGCCGTGGTGCGCACCCGGCGCGGCGGGGGCTTTCCCGGCTGGTCGAGCTGGTTTGGCGACGAGGCACAGTCGGGGGGGATTCTCTTTGACCTCGCCGTCCACGATATCGACTGGCTCCTCTGGACCTTTGGACCGGTGGTGCGGGTCTACGCCAAGGGCCTCACCGAGCGCGGGTTTGAGCGGCTCGACCACGCGCTGCTCACGCTACGGCACGCCAGCGGTGCGATCAGCCACACCGAGGTAACCTGGGCCGATCCCAAGGGCGGCGGGGCGACCTTTGAGATCGCGGGCGATGCGGGGCTCCTCTCCCACGACTCGCGCAAGGAGGTCTCGCTGAGCTTTCGGACCGAGACCCGCACCGGCACCGGCCGCCCGCTGATCCCCGAGGACGACCCCTACGACCAGCAGATTGCCGCCTTTGCCAAGGCCATCACGGAGGGCGGTCCGCTTGCCGTGACCGCAGACGAAGGACGGGCAGCGGTCGCGGTCGCCGCCGCCGCCCGAGAGTCGTTGAAGACAGGCCGCGCGATCGCACTCTAAGGAGCTATGACTATGTTCTCGTTCTCCCCTAACCCCTACACCCGCCGCCGCCAGCAGCTTGCCACGGGGCTCGCCGCGGTCTCGGGAGTCACGCTGGCGCTCGTGCTCGGCAGCACCCTCCGGCTACGTCCTCGGGCGGTGTCCCCGCGCCCCAACCTCCTCTCCACCGCGAGCTTTGGGCAGGTGGCTCTCTCCCCGGACGGGACCCGCGAGGTGGCGTTTAAGGGAGGACAGGTTGTCTTGCGGGATCGGAACACCGGTAAGCCGCTGGCGCTCTACCGCGACAGCAGTATCCAAGGCGTGCGCTTCACGCCCGGCGGGAGTGAGGTGCTGGTGCATGTCCTGAGAATGCGCCGTGTTCCCGGCCAAGCGCTGGCGCAGCTCTCAGACCACGTCATGGTGCTCGACCCTATCACCGGACAGAAAAAAGGCGAGGGGCCGTACACCCTGACCCGCTAAGCAGGGCCCCAAGGAACCATGACGATGTTTTCCCACAACTCCTCAACACGACGCCGTCAACTTATTGCCTTAGGTTTCCTGGCGAGTACTGCCCTCCTGACCGGGACTCTGCTGGTGGCCTACTCGCTTCGTCTTCCTTCCGTAAAGCGCACCAAGAACCCACGGTCGATACAGGCTCTCGGTGCGGCTCGCTCCCAGGGCAAGCTCCGGCGTGTGGGATCGGTTGCGCTCCCCGGCCGCCCGACGGCTCTTGCGATGCTCCCCGATAACCGAGTTGTCGTGGGGCTGACCCGGGACGACGGTGAGGCCTTTCTTGAGATTCGGGATGCGACAGCCAAGGCCGTCGAGCACCGCTTCTCAGTCAAGGCCCCGGTCTATCTCCTGCGGGTGGCACCCAGTGGCAAGGAGCTTGTCTACGCGACCGATCTGCCGGAGGGCAAGCTGTATCGGCTCGACCTGACCCAGATGCAGACCAGCCTGCTCGCGGTTGCAGATCATCCCAGTAACCCGTGGTGCCGTGCTGCCTACTCACCCGATAGCCAGCTCTTGGCCTTCGTGACAGGGGGAAGAACTGCCACTCTGATCGATACCAAGACCGGGGCGCAGCGCGCTCAGATTCCTCTTGTGGGCACAGGGACATATGATGATCGGATCGACTCGCTGAGCTTCTCGCCGCAGGGAGACCAGCTGGCGCTGGGCGGGGTGGTGCAGCACCAGAGTGTCCTCCAGCTCTGGGACGTCAATACACAGCAACCGAGTGTGTTTTGGGTTCCTGGCACCGGCTCACTTACCTACTCGCCCGATGGCCAGTTCGTCGCAGGCCTCGATCGCGACGGCCGCTACTACGTTCGTCGCGTCACCGATGGCCGGGCAGTTCGCCAGGGCGGCGACCTTCCTGCGATCTTTAGAGACACTCCTACGAGCTGGGGCGATGAAGCGATCCACTACCCTGGACGGGGTGGGACGCTACGCTTTCTTCCGGGGACAAACTATCTTATCTTTGCGGGCGACACCGAGGCGGGAGTGGTGGATTTGACAGGGCAAGCACAGTGGCTCTTCCTCCCGGTCTCGTTTCCCAGCCACCTCCAGCGCTACTATGGCGATGCCCACGCGGCGTGCTCGGAGGATGGCAAGCGCTTGCTGCTACATGACTTTCACTCTGTGTATTTCTTTGAGCGGGACTAAGAACAACTATGCTGAAAATTGGAATTCTCTCGACGGCGCACATGCACGCTGGGGCCTATGTCGCGGGCCTGCGTGGCTCGTCGGAGGCGCAGATCGTGGGGCTCTGGGACGACGACACGGCGCGTAAGGACCAGCGGGCGGCGGGCTTTGGGATCGCGGCCTACGAGACCCTGGAGGGCTTGCTGGACGCGTCGGACGCTGTGGTGATCTGCTCGGAGAACGTCAAGCACCGTGCCCTCACCGAGGCGGCGGCGGCAGCGGGCAAGCACGTGATCTCCGAGAAGCCCCTCGCGCCCGATGCCGACGATGCCAAAGCTATGGTGGATGCCTGCGCCAAGGCGGGCGTGCACCTCTATACCGCGTTTCCCTGCCGCTTCTCCCCAGCGTTCTGGCAGCTCAAGAGCGCGGTCGAGAACGGCGACCTGGGCGAGGTGCTGGCGGCGCGCTGCACCAACCAGGGAATGTGCCCCGGCGGCTGGTTTATCGACACCAAGCTCTCCGGCGGCGGCGCGGTGATGGACCACACGGTTCATGTGACCGACCTGCTCCGCGCCCTGCTCAACGACGAAGCCCGCGAGGTCTACTGCGAGGCCAGCAACGCCTTCGCGCACTCGGACTACGACGACGCGGGGATCTCGACGATCACCTTTGAGAGCGGCATCTACGCCAGCCTTGATGCATCGTGGTCCCGCCCGAAGTCCTTCCCTACCTGGGGCAATGTGACGATGAGCGTGGTCGGCACCAAGGGCGTGATCGAGATGGACATGTTCGCGCAAGAGTCTGTTCTCTACTCGGACAAGACCAATAAGGTCAGCTACCAGAACTGGGGCAGCAATATCGATGCCGGGATGGTGACCGCCTTTGTCCGCGCCTGCCAGGGCGACGAGGCATCGCACAAAATGCTCGCGTCGGGAATCGACGGCCTCCGTGCCGTAGAAGTGGTCGAGGCGGCCTACAAGAGTGTCACCACCCACCAGCCTGCGCTGGTGGTACGGCGCTAACCTGTGGGGCAATGTGCCGGGCATTGAAATACCCGGCACAGAGTTGGGAGCGTCCCGAGGACGCGCAGAGCTCCTGATATCCTGCGCTCTCGGGGCGTGGGCTTCGCGGAAGGCGTGATGCACCAAACCTCCCCCTTCGCGGAGCCGGAGGGGGAAAGCCGTCTAAGCGGCAGGGGGAGGCAGAGTGGCCGGGGGTAGGCAAAAAGCCGCTAAACGCTCCGCACAACACTGAGCGAGAACGGGGGTAGCTCTATGGCTTGGCCTGTGACCATGCGCTTTGTCGGAGGGAGGCTGCGGCGGGGGCGGCTCTTCTCCCCGGCGTCTTTCCAGGCGTACTCCGCGTCGCTGTAGCGCCAGGTGTCTTGCCAGTGGGGGCCGTCGGGGAGCGGGAGGCGGTAGGTGCGCCTCCGGTCCCGGTTGAGCAGGAGCAGCGCCCAGCGGCTGTCGGGGCGCTTGACGGCATAGACTCCCACATCGGGGTGGGATGCCGTGGCCTCGTAGAGCTGGTGGGGCTGCTCGCCGGGCTGTGCCCAGACCTGCGTGAGCAAGTAGGCGCTCCAGTAGGCGGGGAGCCGTGCTACGATTTTCCCTTCGTCGTCGGCGAGAAACGGGGTGAGGTTGCCCCAGCTCGCGCCCTTCATGTCTTTCTCTTTGAGCAGTGTCGCGGGCTCGTAGCCGTAGAGATAGGCCGTCGTCCCGCCGCGTAGCAGAAATCGTGCGACAATCTCGGCATTGAGGAGTGCACTCGGCAGATCGACTTCGGCGCGGGCGGCAAAGGGCGACCAGCCGTACTCGGAGATCATCCAGGGAATCTTGCGGCTCAGCCCCTCGCTCTGGAGCTTGGCGAGGGCATCGTCGAGGAGCTTGGGGTGCTGCTTGAGCTGCTTGGCGGGGTCGAGGTCCAGCGCGTCGAAGGGGTACCACTCAAACGTAAAGAAGCCAAAGAGCTCCTCGGCACCGTGGCCCTTGAGGTAGCGCAGGAAGCGGCGGTACCAGGCGCGGTCGCCGTGGGAGTCGGGCCAGTGGATCCAGCCCTCGACCGCGGTCTGGAAGCTTGGGCCACCCAGGGTGAGCTGCGGGTCGGCGGCGTGGAGGGCACGTGCCCACTGGAGATAGAGCGCCCCGTAGTCCTCCGGCGTGATGTACTGACCGTCGGGCTCTTCCCCCAACTCCAAGTGTGTCACAGGCAGCTTGTTCTCACGAAGATAGCGCAGCAGGGCCAGCGCGTTCTCGGGGGTGTCGTAGACCACGCTGACGGGCGTGAGCATCGGGAGCCCCGATGTCAGCCCGCTGGCGACCACGGTGTCGAGACCGGGCTGCTCGGTGTCTTTATCGCGGTCAACGGCGCGGTGCCAGGGATCGGTGGACGAGGCCCAAGTCGGGGTTTGCTTGTCGTGGTGGGGTGCATGGCGCACCAGCTCGCGGCCCTTGTGATCTTGCACATCGAGAGAGTGGAGCGCGTAGCCACAGGCATCGCGCGGATCGGCGGGGGGCGTCGTGGGCTCGCTGCGCTCTAAAAGCCAGAGCCGTAGGAAGCGCACCTTCTGGGGAATCGAGCCAAGGGCGATGGTCTGCACGCCGCCTGTGCCGTTTTCAATGATCCCCTTGGGGAAGACTTGCCAGGTGGTTGCTTCCTCGAAGGTCTGCTCAAAGGTCTCCGCCCCGAGTGCGTACTCCACCCGGAAGTGTGTGGCGTAGGGGGTGGCCCAGTGCAGGCGCAGGCTCCGTACCGCGACAAAGCGCCCCAGATCGACCACGACCCACTGCGGGTGCGCGGCGTTGGGCTCGTGGGTGTAGACCCGGTCCAGGTAGGGATTGCTCTTCCAGAACGAGCGCGGGTCGCCGTCGGTCAGGCGCGAGTAGCCATCGTCGTTGGCTTGGTCGATCGTGTTGCCGCGCCGTGGCAGGCGGTAGCCCCAGCTCTTGGCAATTCCGCCGGAGGGGGCGCTCACGCTCGAGGAAGAGGTCCAGTACCCGGAGCGGGTCTGTGGCTCGCTCCAGGTGCCCTCGGGGTTCCAGTGCCAGGCCTGGATCGCCAGCTCGGTGCGGAGGCGGTAGCTCAGGCGCGGCAGGCCCATCGCGCGCATCTGACGCACCACCTCAGGCCGGTAGACACGGTCGGTGATGCCTTGGTCGGCACCATCTACCCCCGCACCAAAGGCCACGTTTGGGCGAAAAATCGCGGTGGGTTTTCGGGTCGAGAGAGCAATGGTGACGGTCGCTGTCGGGGGGGTGAGTCGTGGCACGGGAGAGAGTATACCCGCTGTCAAAGTGCCCGATGCCCAACGCTCAACGCCCGGACACTCGTTGTCCGGGTGCTTGCGTCCCTACATCAACTGCGTCCCTACGGTAACCCGGGTACACTGTGAGCATGCGCACCCCAAAACTAACCGATGCCGCGGTGCAAGCGGCGCTGGCGCTCCGTGCGGGCTGGAGCCTAGAGAACGGTAGGATCTCCCGCACCTTCACGTTCCCGGACTTTGTTGCCGCGATGCGCTTTGTCAACGCCGTGGCCGACGCCGCGGAGGCGGCGGACCACCACCCAGATATCGACATTCGCTACAACAAAGTGACTCTTGCGCTCACGACCCACGACTCGGGGGGGCTGACGGAGAAGGACTTCGCGCTGGCCGCACAGGCCGATACAATAGCCGCGTGAAGTTTACGGTCCTAGCGGAGCACGAGGGAGTCGCCACGGTCGCGGGGTGGGAGCGCAGTATCGGGCAGTTTGTCGCGCAGGGCGAGCCGTTGCTACGCCTGCGAAAGACCGACGGCACGGAGCTCTCCCTCGTCTCCCCGGTCTACGGCGTGCTCTTCAAGAAAGCGGTTCTGGAGGCCGAGGCGGTCGAGGCGGGCGAGCCACTTGCGGTGCTAGCCGGTGTCACCGAGGTGAAGACAACGAGCGCCCCCGAGCCGGACTATGTTCCGGTCGGCCCCGAGACTAGGCTCCTCCCCACTGAGCGTGAGCAGCAAATCGCCCGGCACCATGCCGCCGCCCTTGCGCTTGTGCCGCACCAGTACACCACTCTCGCAGTCCATCTCACCGAGGTGCAGCGCTTGCAGGAAAAGACCGGCGCACCCCGCGTCGCGTTCTTTCTCGCCGCGGTTGCGGCCGCGCTCAAGGCACATCCCCGCTGCAACGCCGCTTGGCTCGCCCCCGACGATATCCGGCTCCGTCAAGATATTCATGTCTGCCTGCCCCAGCCCGACGGCACCTTTCCCGTGATAGTGGATGCGGACCGGCAGAGTGTCCTCGCTCTTGCACGTGCCCTCGAAGCTCCTCACAACCTACCGCCGACCCAGGCCACCTTCACGCTCACGCTTGGCGAGGCGCTCACCCAGACCCCGATCCTGCACACCCCACAGACGGCGCACCTGTATCTCGGCTCCACGGGAGTGCTCACCCTCGCCCACGACCCGCGCGTGGTGGACAGCTTCGCCGCCACTGCGTTTCTTAAAGAAGTCCAGCGCAACCTAGAAGAGACCCGCTTCCTCTTTATTTAACCTGTCGCGGAGCGACTTTGCGGCGCTCGCGCCAGCAGCGAAGCGGTGCCCCCTCGTCCATGAGGGCTTGGCCTAGGCGCCGGGGCCTTTGATGCGCCCGATACGCTCCAGAATCCGCTTGGTCTCGCCTTGGCGGTAGCGCACCCAGTCGTCCCAGAGCTTGGTCGTGCTGGGGAGGCGCTCCTTGGCGATCGCGAGGCCCTTGAGCGTGTACTCGAACTGCTCGTTGAGGAGGGTCCCGTTGGGGTAGGTCGAGCACTTGTAGCGGTGGGTCCAGCTCGCAAACGGCCCCTCGACCTGCTGGATCGCAAAGACACGTGGCTCCTCGCGCTCGCTGACGGTCGCGGTGATATCGCCCCAGGGGCCGCCCCGGAAGAGCACCAGCGCGCCCACTTGCTCCGCGATCCCCGTCGCCGTCTCTTTCTGGTCATCGGGGCAGACGCGTGCGTGGTTGCTGAGCTCGGTGACAAAGGCAAAGACCGCCTCGGGGGGGCGCTCGATAAAAAGCTGGTACTGGCGACGGATAGGTGAAGACACGGTTAATATTCTATCCGATGCAGAAAGTCTTCTAGAGCACCTTGCGGATGCCCCGGAGCCAGCGGGAGGGCACCGAGGCCACCGCCGCCGTTTGGGGTGGGCCACCAGCGGGTCTTGGTGCCGGGATAGAGCGCGACTGCGGCGAGCGTGCCGGGGATGGCATCGCGGTAGGCATGCATCGTCAGGAGATCGTCGGTGAGGGCATCGTCGTGGCTCGTGAGGCGGTACTTGGCATCGAAGTGAATACGCGTCTTGCCCAGCTCCAGGGTGATATCGGGGCGCACCGGACGGGTCCAAGTGGTGAGGGTGGGGTTGTAGGTTAGGCAGAGAGTCGGGGTCTCCAGGCGTAGCTCGGTGCCCCGGCGCAGGGTGAGTGCGGTGCCATCGCGGGCGGGCGTAAGGAGCTTGTCGTAGGGGAGCGCGACCCCAAACACGCTCTCCACCGCCTCAGCGACCTCGAAGAAGCACCAGTACTCGTAGAGCGTTGCCACATCGCGCCGGCCCGCCCCAAAGACCGCCTGACCACCGTCCCAGGAGAGCCGGAGTGCTTGCTGGGCGGCGAGCCAGGTGCGGTAGAGCTCACGGTAGCCGCTGCGCCGCTCCCAGAGCTTGCTGGAGACGGGAATCTGCGTTAAGGCCCCGACCTCGGCGAAAACCGGGTGCGCCAGAGCACGCTCCAGCCGGTGGATGAGCCCACGTGCCTCACGCTTGAGGCGCTCGGTGACGCAGCACTCCTCCAGTGCGTGCAGGAGCTGGCTCAGGGCATGGCGGACGAAGCGGTTCTCGGGGGTGTCGTAGGTCTCGGTGGGGTGGGTGTGGGGGAGCTGTTGCGGGACCGTGGTCAGGCCGCGCTCTGCCAGCCGGTGCCCTGCGGGGACAGGCTGGCGTGGTGTGGCCGTGGCGAGCCAGCGCACCGCACGGGGCGTGAGCCGCCGTGCACGACTGAGGGGCTGCTGCTCCGTTTCCGGGGTCAGCACGCGGTGCGGGTCGGCGAGGATACGCGCGAGCGCTTGCTGAAACTCCCCGCTCTCCAGCAGGCCACGCAGGAGAAAAAAGCGCTCGGTGAGACGGGCGGGGTCGGTCTGCTCGCTGGGGGTCACGGGTGAGGTGATATCGGTGCGCTGGCGCAGGAGCAGGTCGGTGGCGCGCCGTGCAATCGCTTCGAGCAGGAGGCGAAAGTCCGTGCGGTAGGAGAGCTTGGTCGAGACAATCTCCAGTCCCACACGGGCTCTCTCTCTACCCGTTTCGTCTTCCAGCACCAGAGTCAGTAAGCCGGCTTCGTTGCCCGCCGTGAGGGTGCCCGTGTGCGGGTTGGTGCGGCTACGCTGGACAGGGCCACCGTCGCGGAGCCGCCAGCCGTGGGGGGCACCCGACAGAGCCCACTCCGCCACCCCGTTCTCCCGGAGCTGCACGGGCTCCTCGCCGAAGGCGGACGCCTCGGTGGGGGAGATTTGCTGGAGGGAGTCGGAGTAGAGGATGAGCTGCCCCCCGCCCCCCGCCTGCCCCCTGCCCCCCGCAAGCGGGGGAAATATAAGGGTGTGGGGGTTACTCAAAGGCGTAGCCCCCGAAGCCATCGCGCAGGAGCCGGGCTTGGAGGGTGCGGAGGGCGGCGGTGGTCTGGGGCCAGTCCTGGGCCTGGGCGAGGGTGAGCAGGGCATCCAAGGCGGGCGCGAGGCGTCGCTGGGAGCCATGGAGGCGGGGGAGGATCTTCAGGCAGAGCGCGGTATCGAGTGCCATGTCGACCTGGTCATCCCACTGGAGCTGCTGGTAGGCGGTGCAGAAACGCAGGATCTCCGTGGCGGTACGCAGGCCGAAGCCAAGGTCGTGGGGGGTGAGGGTCTCGCTGAGGCGCAGGAGGCTTGCTTTCTCCTTTCCCAGCCCCGATGGGCTCGGGAGGGGCGAGAGAAGTGTCGTGCCGAAGCTGCTCCCTTGGCCGGCGAGCAGCTCAGGGCGGACGGGAGTCGGGTTGTCGAGGAGGGTGGCCAGGTTGGCGCTATCGACCGTCAGGACACTCGCCCGATCCAGCACCTTGGGCGAGAGTGGGTGCGTGGTCTCATCGATATTGACTGTGCCGATCAGAAAGAGATTACGCGGCCAAGCCAGAGTCTCCGGGGGGGCTCCGCCTAGAAAAATCGCCTCGCCCGACTCCATCGCGGAGAGCAGGTCGGCACCGTAGCGCTCGATCGGGCTGAGGTTGAGCTCGTCGAGGATCAGGAAGTGGGGCAGGTCGGGCTGCTGGTTGGCGGCGCGCAGGAGCTCCAGGGCGGGTGTCGTGACATAGCGGCTGGGATCGAGCGCATCGGGGTAGCCGAGCAGGGGGTCGCGGCTGGTCCAGTCCGGCCCGACCGCCACCAAAGCATAAGGCGCACCGAGCCAGCGTGCCAGCGCCTGCGCCAGCCGTGTCTTCCCCGAGCCCGAGAGCCCTGCCAGGATCACAAAGGGCTTGGCGCGCAGGGCGGCGAAGAACGCCGTGAGCCGCGCCTCGCTGTAGTGCAGCCCGACTGCCGTGCAGGCGCTCCGAAACGCAGGCACGAGCCCGGTCATATCCGCCGTCGCTGTATAGGCCACCTCGGGCTCGCGGACAACTGCTGGAGCGATAGGCCTTGCACTGACTGTCGGCTTGCGGCCCTTGCGGCGGTAGATCGGCTCGGGCTGGTCCTCGGTGAGGAGCTCGGTGTAGAGGCGCAGGCTCTCGCGCAGGTGGGCAAGGAAGCTCTCGCCGTCGAGGGTCTCGGCAAAGAACTCCTGCGGGTTGTGGAAGGCATCGTTGAAGCGGTAGGTGGGGCTGTCGACATCCAGCGCGCTCTCGGGGAGCGGCGTGCGCTTCTGCGTGCTGAGGAGCACCTCCGGGGGATGGGTCGCCGACTTCATGATCCCGGCTACCAGCCCGCGCCCGTGCGGCTCGACACTGACAGCCAGGTAGAAGCCCTCTTGGATCTTTTGCTCCGGTCCCAGGATGCAGAGCCAAGGCACCTTGACCGCCTTGCCTCGCCCTACGGAGACCTCTACGGTAAAGGGCAAGAACGACTCCGGGAGAAGCATTCGCTCGAGCTGCGCCTTGAGCTCCAAAAGCTGGGTGAGGGTCGCCTGAACACGCGGGTCTTTGACGGTAACGGCGGCGGGTGGTTCGTTCCACGCGGCGCGGCTCTGGCAGAGATCTTGGAGGATTTGGGTAAGAGACATGGGGCCTCTAAAACAAAAAAACGATCTCGCCGTTCCCCGGCGGATCGCTGTTTACTGGTTGAGTATGAATATAGTATAGCACGTCCAAGTGGTAATTTGCCACAGTATTTGTGGGATTTGGATTTTGTTCTAGTAAGGAAATAGTGGGTTTATGTTCTCTCTGAAGCTCTGGAATTTGTTTAAATTAGAAGGGATGCCCTGTAAATGCTGTATTTGTGTCTCGTAATTGTCTCATTATCTGATGTCGCGGAGCGACTTTGTGGCGCAAGCGCCAGCCGCAGAGCGGAGCCGCCCACGTTAATGTGGGCAGCTCCGAAGTATTTTAGAAGCGCACGCCGACCCCGAGGCTGAGGTTGCTGGGGTTGATCTTGTTGGTTCCTAGGCGCGGGGAGGCGGTCGCGGTGTAGGCGAGCTCGGCGACATAGCGGCGGCCAAAGCTCTGCCCGACAAAGAGACGTCCCCCCAGCACATCGGACGATGTCGTGGTGGTGGTCATGGTGGTGGTGGTCTTACCGCTGGTGTTGCTGGTGGAGAGCGACGTGCTGAGGCTGTAGATCCCAACCCCGACCCCGTAGTAGAGGGCCGGGTTGCTGGCGGAGCGCACTCGGTACTGGAATCCAAACCCTCCCGCCATCTCGTTGCTACTCACATCGTCGCCCGCGCTGTTTTCGTAGCTGCGGCTCTTGCTGACTCCCTGCGCATAGAGGCCCCAGGTGCCCTCTTTGAAGCCCCCGAGGTCGTAGCTGAGAATGCTGGAGGCGGGGCTGTCGCCCAAGAAGGTCTTCCCCGACGACGAAAGCGGGCGTGCGACTCCGAGCTGGAGCTGCCAGCGCTTCTCCTTCCCGTCGGCGTGGGCGGCCAGCCCAGTCAAAAATAGGGCGCAAAGGGTGATGCTAAGTTTCTTCATGGTTGTTGTCCTCTTTGATTTCTAGAGCTTTTTCGTGTTGTCGTCGAGCGTGCGGTCGATATAGAGGTGCTGGGGATCGACCTCCACCTTGTCGGGCTCGGCGCTGTCCGTTTCTAAGACGACACGCCCGGGCTCGGATGTGACAGTCTTCACAGGGAGCGCCTGCTCTTTTTTCCAGAGCCCGAACCCAAACCCCGTGGCGGGGCCGGCATCGGTCTCGTTGCCCTTGCCATCGGCGTACTTCTTGACAGCGGTGTAGGTGACAGTCACGCGCCACTTGCCGCCGACCTTCTCCTTCTTGGCATCGGTGAGGCGCAGGTCGTAGAGGGTGATCTTTTCAAAGAGATCGCTCAGATAGGCCTGGTCGGTCGAGGGCGTGGCGGCGCGCAGGGTCTCCATCAGCTCCAGCGCCGTCGTGTAGGGCGGCTCCTGGAACGCGGTCTTCTTCACAAAGCCGGCCAGTGCGGCGTTGAGGGTTCCCTCCCCGATTCTGTCGGCGAGGGCGCAGAAGGCGATCGCGCCCTTGGGGTAGTGGATGTACTGCTGGTGCTGCATGGTCGTCAGCGGGTTCTCCTCCTCGCGCTCGGAGCCGCGACCGCGCAGATAGCGGTCCATGTCCAGCTTGAGGAAGCGTGCCAGTGCCTCTTTGCCGTAGGCCTTTTTGAGGGTCTGGAGCGCACTGTACTCCGCGAGCGACTCGGAGAGCAGCTCACTGCCCGCGACATTGCCCCCGAGTACCTGGTGCGCCCACCACTGGTGCGCCACCTCATGGGCCGTGACATAGAACGGGATATCCAGCGCGTCTTTCTCCGTTCCCACCTTGAGGATAAACCCGATTCCCTCAGAGTAGGGCACGGTGTTGGGGAACGACTGCGCAAACTGCTGGTAGGCCGGGAACTCCAGGATGCGCAGCTGGCGGAACTGGTAGGGGCTGAAGTTCTCGGAGCAGTAGCTCAGGGCGGCCTTGGCCCCCGCCATCATCCGCTCCAGGTTGTACTCATGGCCGGGGTGGTAGAAGATCTCCAGCGCCACTTTCTTACCGTCTTTGCCCACCCACTGGTCGCGCTTGACCGCATAGCGTGCCGAGACAAAGGTGACAAAGTGACGGATGGGCGCGTCCATCTTGTAGCGGAAGCAGCGGCGCCCGTCCTCGCTCCACTCTTTCTCTAGGTAGCCAGGGGCGATCGCGGTTTGATCTGGCGCGGTGCGGACGGTCGCGGCAAAGCTCACCCAGTCGGCATCGGGGCCGATATAGGTGTTCTTTCGCGCCTCTTGGTCGCTGGCAGGGGCCATACGCGCCTTGGGGGCCAGCTTCTGCCGCCGTCGCTCGGACTCGTCGCTGAGCTCCGCCTCTGTCTGGTAGCCAAGCTGAGGGCAGGGCATGGTGACAAAGGCTCCGTTGGCCGCGATCGCCGTGTTGGGCTCACCGTTGGAGAAGCCGACTTTGTCGTAGGCGAGGGTGAAGGCGAGAGTCGTGGTCGCGCCCGGTGCGAGCGGCTGGGCGAGGGTGAGGGTGCGGAACCCACGGTCCTTGTCCGTGATCCCCGGTGTCGCAGGGGCTCCGAGAGTGAGCGCCTTGACCGTTAGGTCCGGGTCGGTCTGGACCACCAGCTCCGTCACGGGCTTGTCGGTCTTGTTCTTGAGCGTAAAGACTCCCTTGGACTCCCACTGCCCACGCTCGGGCCAGAGGGTGACATCTAGCTCCACATCGGTGATGCGGGGCTGGGGGATTTTCTCGTAGCGCGCCTTGTACTTCTGCTCAAACTCCACCCGGAGCTTGGTCTGCTCCTTCTCAGGGCGGTAGGTATGGCGGAGATTGGTATTGACAAAGATCCACCCCCCGATCGCCACAAAGCCCGCCGCACACGCCGCCGCGATAGCCCGCGCCGCGGGGGGAAGCTGCCCCACCTGCCAGCGCAGCGCCAGGCGGTCGTCCTTGCCCCGCACCCAGAGCTTGATGGCGACGATAACTAATAGCACCGATGCCAGCAGCCAGTAGCTTGCAAACCAGAACACCGGCTGGACAAACGGCCCAAAGCCATTCATGTCCGAGAGCTTGACCGTGGGAATGTCCCCGAAGAGATAGAGCTTGTGGTCGAGGCCCATGCTGGGAAGCGCCTGGGTGGCGATAAAGCTCACCAGCACCAGCGTGTGGCCCAGAAACTTCTGGTTGACCACGGTATGGACAAAGAACGCCAGCGCGGTCAGGCAGACCAGGGTGGGGTAGATCGTCCCAAAGAGGTAGGAGACATACAGCCCCAGCTCAAAGTGGAAGTAGCCCTTGGCCGCCTGCACGGCGACCCCCGCGACAATCAGCCCGCCGGTGAGGAGCGCGAGCACCAGAAGTAGCGCCATAAACTTGGCCAGCGCGACCCGGTAGGTGGGCACAGGCAGGGCATCGGCGATCTGGTCCAGCTTGACGGTGCGCTCGCGCCAGGCGAGCTCTCCGGCGTAGAAGGTGATGAGGATCAGAAAGAACAGCATGAACGAGCCGCTGACCTGCTCGACCATGACACGGGTGACCGGGTAGATGGTGTTGTCGAGGAGCTTGTCGGCCATCCAGGCGTTGGTGATGAGCAGCAGCATTCCGGCGGCAGCGATCACCAGAAACGGGACACTGCGGACGATGTCGCGGAAGTAGAAGCGCAGGAGGGCGGTGAAGCCGCTTGGCATCCCTCCAGACATCCCTCCCCCCGGCCCCCTCCCTTCGCTCTGTTTCCCGCTTCGCGGGGACGAAGGGAGGGGGAGTTCTGAGGAGGTGGGTGGGAGGGGCTTTTTGCGGATCGTCATGGCTCGGGCGGAGAACTGGAAGAGGCGGAAGCCGACCATGAGGAGCGTGGCGGCCACTGCGAGCCAGAGCAGGCGGTTGTAGAGGAGGGCGCCCGTGAGTGGGAGGAGCTGCGTGTTCTTCTCCGCCAGGGTCCAGTAGCGCGTGACCACGCCCGTCGAGGCCAGCCCGAAGGGGTCGAAGAGCGAGGCGAGCATTCGGTTCTCGACCGAGCCCAGCAGCGCTAGCGCGATCGCCCAGCCGACAAAGACCAGCACGCCCTGGAGATAGATCGCCAGCAGGCTGCGGGTCAGGGTGCCAAAGACAAAGAACAGGGCCGAGAGAAAGAGCACATTGGGGAGCAGGATGGTGAAAAAGACATTGACATAGCTCTCCAAGCGGAACGGCCCGAGGCTCGCCTTATCCACCCAGGGCATGGCGGTGCCAAAGAGGACCCCAAAGAGCAGCCCGGAGAAGACAAAGAGTGTGATGGTCAAGGCGCCTAGATACCGCCCGAAGAAGTACGATGCGCGGCTCAGGCGTGTGGTGAAGAAGAGCTCGTGGGCCTGCGCCTCGAAGTCGCGGTAGATCGCGGTGCCGACCAGGGCGCTGGCGATCACGGCACCGAACGCGCCCATGATCCCGACAATCTGGCTCAGGACAATCGGGGCGTTGACCTTGACTTGCCCATCGCCGCCGCCTATCTTGACCGCATCGGTGGTGACAAAGAGAAAGGTCAGCAGGAAGAGCACAAGAAAGAAGAGGTAGGTCGAGACCTGGCGCAGGCGGAAGCGCAGCTCGAAGAGATAGACAGCTCGCATGGCGCTACGCCTCCCCGACCGCGTGGAAGTAGGCATCCTCCAGGTCCGCGGCAATCGCCTCAAAGCCCTCGCCAGGGTCGGTGGACTGGTAGACCGTGATGACCGGCTTTCCCGCGATCAGGCGGCGGGAGATCACCCGGTAGCGCGCCTCGTACTCCGCGAGCTCGTCCTTGCCGATCACCTTGCGCCAGACACTCCCTGCCACCCGCCCGATCACCTCCTCGGGGTTGCCCTGCGCGACCACGCGGCCCTTGGCCAGAATCGCCATGCGCTCACAGAGCTCGCGGACATCCTCGACAATGTGGGTGGAGAGGATCACGGTCGCGCCCTCCCCGACCTCGGCGAGCAGGTTGAGGAAGCGGTTGCGCTCGGTGGGATCGAGGCCCGCGGTGGGCTCATCGACAATGATGACACTCGGATTTGCCAGCAGCGCCACCGCGATCCCCAGCCGCTGCTTCATCCCGCCCGAGTACCCCCCCACATTTTTCTTGCGGGCGTCCCAGAGGTTCACCTGCGCCAGCAAGCCCTCGACAATGGCCTTGCGCTCCTTGCCGTTATGGAGCCCCTTGAGCGTCGCGAAGTGGTCCAGCGTGGACTCTCCCGAGAGGGTGGGGTAGAAGCCGAACTCCTGCGGCAGGTAGCCCAAAGTCGAGCGCATGGCGTCTTTGTTCTTGAGCGTGTCGGTCCCATCCAGGCGAATGCTCCCCGTGTCGGGCTCCTGCAGGGTCGCGATCGTGCGCATCAGCGACGACTTCCCCGCCCCGTTGGGCCCGAGCAGGCCAAAGAGCCCGTGGGGAATGCTCAGTGTCACTCCGTCGAGTGCCCGTACGCCATTGGGGTAGGTCTTGGTTAGGTTCTCAATCTCCAGCGCCATGTCTCATTTACCTCGCTACTAGCACTATTTCCATTTTTGGAAACAGTGATAGCCTCTAAGACAGTGGTAGCTGGGAGAAGGTTACAAGAGCCGCGTGACAAACCAGTAGAGCCCGGCAAGGCCGATCCCAACGGAGGCGGCGCGTAGGACCTTGGCATGGAGCCCCGGCTTATCGTCGGCGAGCTTGGCGAGGGCGGGAGCGACCGCGACAACGATCAGGGCCTGCCCAAGCTCGACCCCGCCGTTGAACGCCGCCAGCGCGACTCCGAGCGCGTCTTTGGGAAGCCCCACCTCCGCGAGGGCACCCGCGAAGCCAAAGCCATGGATCAGCCCAAAGCCAAAGGCGAACCAAGGCCGTAGATCGCGCACATCCCCCCGCTCGCACCGCTCGCGACCCCCTTCGCCTGACCGGTCGTTCCTCCCTGCGAAGGGGGAGGTGAGGGATGTGGGGCGGAGCTTGCGGAGGTTCTCAGCGGCGATGGCGACAATCGAGAGGGCGATGAGCGGCTCGACGATACGCGGGGAGGGGTTCCAGAGGCCGAGCGCGGCGACCGTGAGGGTGATGCTGTGCGCGAGGGTGAAGGCGGTGATGGTCTTAAGGAGGGTCTTGAGGCCACCGCCGAGGAGCAGCAAGCCTAGCACAAAACACACATGATCGGGGCCGCCGAAGATATGCACGACTCCCTCGCGGACAAAGCGCAGAAAGACCTGCCACCGGCTCTCGGGGGGAGTGTTGCGGTGAAGCTCCAGCGCGGGATGGTCGGCATCGAGCAGCGTCTCCAACTCGGACTGGCCGTCGCGGAAGACCGAGACCACGAGCTTTGAGGTGCTGTCCTCAGGGTAGAGCCGCGCGAGAATCTCGGGTGTCTCTACAGGTTTATCGAGTGTCGCCTGCCAGGTCAGCAGGTCATTGGCGTCGTCGCGCAGGAGCTTCGTGGTGGCGGGGGTGAAGGCGCTCCCATCGAGGCGCAGCCGCACGCGCTTGCGGAGCGCGATTTCGACTTGGGGATCGGTCAGGGCGCTCTGCCCCTCTGCCCTTGCCAGTGTACTGAGATGGGTCGTCACGCTCACTGTGGTCTTCCCCCCGCCGATCAGCACCCGCAGCCCCGAGAGCTGCGGGTCGTGGGCCAGCGCGGGGAGCGTCAGGAGAAAAGTGAGGAGAAGGCATACGATCGACGTGGTATTGGCTCGGACGGTAGCCTGGGCGGTAAACGTGCGGCAAGCCAGGACGGTAAACGTCCGGCTATAGGGCCTTCGGCCGCCTCCTCGTGCCTCGTCGGTACAAGGTTTTTCCGAGCGGAGCGAGGCGGCGGAGGCACGACGCCCCCGGGTACCCTTTGGGTGCGGATGATTTCCATCCTGGCTTGTAGGGTGGGCACCACACACGCGTCTCACGGCGGCGGGAGCTCCGTCTTGCTGAGGAGCTTGAGGCCATCGGCGCTGTACTGGTAGAGGGTATTGCCGCGCTGGATGAAGAGATACTGGCCCTTGGCCGCGAGGCTTGCGGGGCCGCCACCGGGCTGGCCTCCCCCAGGTCCTCCGGGACCGCCACCACCGGGGCCGCGGCGCTGGAAGCTGGCATCGGGCTTGCCGCGGAACTTGCGGGGGATGAAGGGGAACGAGTCGGTGAGGACATAGTAGTAGGTGCCCTTGGGGAACTCTGGTGTTACCCCGTAGCGCCCGTTCCAGGGATCGAGGTCGCCGCTGCCCTTCACGAACTCAAAATCGCTCTCAAACGAGCCATCGTAGACCCCACCGGGGCCGCCTGTCTCTGTGCGCTCCCCGCTCTTGAGCTTGTAGCTGGACTTGAGCTTCTTGAGGGGGGAGCTAGCCTTGCTCGCCTCGGCGTAGGCGTAGGGGCTATAGACCGGGTAGCCGTCTGCGGCCCAGCCCACGAGCGCCATCTTGTGGGTGTAGTCGAGCTTCTTAAGCAGGCCCATCGGCATGCCGTGGTAGTGGTAGGCCCCACTCGGCTGCACGTGCGCCAGGTTCTCATCGACTCCCAGCCCGCCGCGTGCGCCCATGAAGCCGGTCATTGCTTCGTAGCGCCACTGGCGGTTGCCACTCCAGAACTCCGCGGTGGTCGGGTCGAAGGTGACACCATTGACCGCGATCCCAAAGTTCTGCCCCGTGTCGGTGCCGCCGTTCTCGTCGGGCTCGGGCTTGACGGGGACGCGGAAGGCGTAGCGTTGCGGCGAGATAGAGTTAGGGTTGCCACGGTTGGGGAACTGCCCGGTGACGTGGTCGGGAATCCCGTTGGCCGTGATGTAGCGAAAGCCCTCGCGAACCTCGATCGAGACCTCGTTTTTATACTGCGGCGTGCTCTGCGCCCGGAGCGCTACCGCGGTCGTGGTCAGCGTCAGCGCCGTGGCAAGAAGGATTGTCGTGCGTTTCATGATGGCTCTAGCGTAGGATACCCGAGTGAAGAAGTCATGAAGGCTTTTAGACCGCCCCCGTGGGAGGGGGGCGTCTCGCTGTCCTCGTGCCTCGGACACAAAGGCCTCCGGCCATACCGATACTATGGGTGCGTAGCGCCCTTCGTGTCGGAGCCTGCGACGACAGCAAGACGCCCCCCTCCCACGGGGGCGACCTAAAACGGGGGCGGTCTAAACGTGTACTCAAACGCCTTGGATGCCTCCCCGTTCTCGGTGCGCACAAACGTAAAGCCCGCTTTTTGGGGTGTTACGCTGAGCTTGATAATCCCCGAGCCATCGAGCATCTTGCCCTGCTTGTAGCCGTACTCCTCGGCGCTGCGGCTGCCACCGCCGCGCCCGTGGCTGGGTTGGGGGACACATTGGTAGATAATGCCGTCCACTTCCTGGTGCGCGAAGAGATGGTCGTGGCCGTGGAAGACCGCGCTGACCTTGTTCTTGAGCAGAAGCTGGTGGATGGGCATGTCCCAGCCGGGGCGTTTTTCTTTGAAGGTATCCGTGCCATCGGCGCTCTTGCCCCCCCACTCCCAGAGCGGCGCTGCCTCCGCGCCCCCACGGCCGTCGCGGCCCAGCCCCCCGACCAGGTTGTGGATAAAGACAAACTTCCACCTCGCCTTGCTGGTCTCCAGGGTCTTCTTGAGCCAGTCGTACTGCTCTTTTCCGAGGGTGACATACCAGTTGTCGATAATGCCATCGGCGTTCTGGCCGCCGCGGCGAGGCCGGTTGGTGGTGTGCCCGTAGGGATCGAGGCCGATCAGGAGCGCATCGCCGGACTCGTAGGCCCAGTGGTTCTCGGGGGCGCTGGGGAAGTAGCGCAGCCGCTCTTGGCGCGCCCAGGAGGCCATCTCCCGATCCGCCCCACGCTCGCCATCGTGGTTGCCCGGCACCATCAGGACGGGCACCTGTGCTTGGTCGAAGTAGTAGCGCTGGGCCACATACTGCGCGTGGGCATCCCGGAAGTTGGGGTACTTGTCGGTCATGAAGGTATCGCCCAGATCCACCATAAAGTCCGTGTCGCGCATCGCGGCCAAGGAGCGCAGGTAGACCGCCTGCACGGTGCCGCCATCGAGGTGCGAGTCTGCCTGGATCGAGAAGGTCAGGGGGCTCCCGGCGGGGCGTGCGGTCACAAAGCTGCGCTCGGGCGACGGCTCTTTCCCGCCGCTGAACGTTACCTGCCAGTAGACCCGCGCCCCCGGCGCAAGCCCCGTCAGCTCCAGCACGACCGGCTCGCCCTTAGGGAACTTGGTGAGCGGTAGGCTCTTGGTCAGCTTTCCGGGCGCACTGCCGTAGACCAGCGTTCCCTCGGAGTCCGCATAGCACAGCACACTGATCGTCGCGCCGGTCTTGGTCACCCGCCCAACCACCATATCGTAGTCATGCGCCGGAACTTCTGTGCGATAGACCACCGGCGGCCCGCCCTGGCGCCGTCCCTGCGGGTCGCTGCTCGCCTCCACCGCATCGTCGCAGCAGTCGTCTTGCCTCTCCCCGTCATTTTGCCTCTCCCCGCCGCTTAGACGGCGACCCTCTCCGGCTTCGCGAAGAGGGTAAGACTTGGCGCTAGTATTATCACTACTCCCCCCCTTCGCAGCGAGGAACGAGCGATCAGCCGGAGGGGGTGGCGAGCCTAAGCGAGCCGGGGGAGGCAAAAACGCCACGACAAGCGGAAGTGCCGCAAAGAGTGTTACTAGCTTCATAGTCCGCCACCGCCTCCTTGACCACCGCCTTGGCCCTTTTTGCGGCCCCCTTGGCCGCCTCCGCCCCCCTTGCCGCCGCGCCGGATATTGGTCTCGGCAGGCTTGCTGGGGTCGTAGCTGGGGTTGACTGTAGCGAACTGGGCGTTGATCTCTTTGAGGTAGTCGGTCAGGCGCTTCTCCAGGTCCGCGCGCTTCTCAGGCTGGGACTCCGCAAGGTCGGTGCGCTCCGATGGGTCTCTGGCGATATCGTAGAGCTGGACGCTGCCGGTCTCGTAGAACTTGATCAGCTTCCAGTTCCCTAAGACAATCGCCGATGCCGGGCCGCCGTTGTCGAAGTCGTAGTGGGGGAAGTGGAAGAAGAGTCCCTCACGGGAGCGCTTGACCGTGCCCGTGCCGCCGGACTTGAGGATCGGAAGGAGGCTCCCGCCCTCGATCCCTGTTGGCAGGCTCTTGAGCCCGGCGAGGCTGGCGATGGTGGGGAAGAGATCGACTCCCGTGGTGGGGACACTCGACGTGCTACTTGCCGCGATCCCAGGGCCTTTGACCAGGAGCGGGACACGGATTCCGCCCTCCAGCACATGGCCCTTGCCGCCCCGAAGCGGGAAGTTGCGGCCGGGGGTGCCGTGGTCGGTGGTGTAGAGGATATAGGTGTTATTCTCGGCGTTTTGGGCCTTCAGTGCCTGCATCAGGTCGCCCAGCACCTTGTCCATGTCCTCCTGCGCCTTGTCCTCTTTGCTGGCGTACTGGTCGAGCTGGAGGTAGAAGGGCTTGCCGGCCTTGAGCTGCTCGGTGATAAAGGCGACACTCTTCTGACCGGTGAGCGGGGTCTGTTCGGTGCTGGGATCGGCGCTATTGTCGGGGCCGCCGTTGTTATTGGGCCCATCGTTGACCGGGAACCCATGGCGGCTGGGGTTAGCCCGCCCGACATGCCACTTGCCAAAGTGCGCCGTCGCGTAGCCTGATTCTGTCAGTAGCTCCGCGATTGTCTTCTCGCTCTCGGAGAGCTCGGTGCTGGTCTGGGGGGCACGTAGCTTGGTGTTGCCCACATCGCCGTCGCGCTTGCCCTCGTTGACAAAGGTCATGTGCAGCTGCGCCGGGCTCTTGCCGGTGAGCAGTGCCGCCCGCGACGGTGTGCAGCGCGGTGAGGCGGCGTAGAACTGGGAGAAGCGCATCCCTCCCTGGGCCAGTGCCTCGAAGTGGGGCATCCGCACGCCGTTGTTCTTCGCGCTGGGTGTCTTGGGATCCTGGGCAAACGGCAGGCTGCTCCACCCGTGGCCCTCGCCCTGGATGACAATAAAGTTAGGCCGCTTCGTCGCGCCCTGTGCCTGCGCCTTCTGCGTGGGAGCGTTGCCCAGAAAGAGGCAGCCTCCCAGCAGAGCAAGAGAGAGAACTTTCTTCATACTCCACAGGATTTCGGGAAAAAATGAATCCCGCATTAATGCCTCGGTGAGAGATGATATTTCTACACCCTGCGACGATAATACAACAGGCAGAGGAGATATTACAGAAGGCAGAAGCCTTATGACAAAGGAGGGAAGGGTTAACGCGAGTGCCAGGGACGATAGCGCACGAGGCAGAAGCCATCGCGCAAGACAGAGAAGCGATCCTGCGGGAGGCCGATCTGATAATACGACTCCCAGAGGCGATAGGGCTACGGCTCAAGACGCGAACCCACAACGGTGAGGTGCGCGACCTTCCCCTCCCACGCGCTCCGGCTGAGCGAACTATCCGCACGGCAGACGTCGATCTTGCGTAGTTTGGTTAGCTGACCATTTTTCTCGACTTTGAAGATAGTCACTTGGTCGTTGGGGGGCGACTGCTCTGGATCGCCGTAGGTAAGGACGCAGGCAAAGCGCCCCGGGGCATCGAACCAAAGCGGGCTTGGGTTGGTTGCAACATACGTGGCGAGAGGCTTGAGGGGAACCAGTGCTCCGGCTTGCACACGGTACTGGCAGAGTGCTCCGTGCGAGCAGCTGATATAGGCAAAGCGACCACTCGGGTGAAAGCGCAGGAAGCTCGGGTGGCTATGTGCCTCGACCTGGTGGGGGGAGAGCTTCTTTAGAGCTGCATCCCGCCCTAGACGCCACTGGTAGAGCTGGGCACGGGAGCCATCCAAGCTGTAGGCAAAGTGACCCGTGGGATCGGTCTCTACCTCCCAGTCGCCCTTCATCGCAACGGTACGAAGGGGGCTGTTTTTGAAGCGCAGTCGTAGGGGCAGTAGGGACGCTGGGGTTTCCATGGTAGCTGCCGCTATTGTAACATAGCGAGTAAAATGGCTATCATGATGCGAGACAACCTCACCCCGGCGCAGCGCCGTGCACGTTTTTTGAAGCTTATCGACCGGCCTCGCGTCCCCCTCAATGTCACGATTGTGGGAAGCGAGAGTGGCATGCTGGCGATCGAGCAAGGGAAGTTTGCCAGCGAGCCGGGTGAGCGCGTCCCGTTTCTGCTCCACCGTCCCGCCGACGATAAGACCAAGCGGCCTGCGGTGCTGGTGCTCCACGGGACGGGCGGAAGCAAAGAGGGCAATAAAGCGCTTCTCACCGAGCTGGCCGAGCGTGGGTTTGTGGCGCTGGCCATCGACGGCCGCTACCACGGGGAGCGGGTGCCGGGGGGAGCCAAGAGCACCAAGGAGTACAACGAGGCGATCTTCCGCGCCTACCAGACACCCGAGCCACGTCCGCATCCGCTCTATTTCGACACGGTCTGGGACGTGCTACGCGCGGTAGACTTTCTGCAGAGGCACCCTGCCGTGGACGGCAAGCGCATCGGGGTGGTGGGGTTTAGCAAGGGGGGAATCGAGACCTGGCTCGCCGCCGCCGCCGATGAGCGCATCCAAGTTGCGGTTCCCGCGATCGCGGTGCAGTCGCTGCGCTGGAGCCTGGAGAACGAGAAGTGGCAGGCGCGCGCGGGCACGGTCAAGGAGGCGCACCTCGCCGTGGCCCGCGAGCTGGGCAAGAAAGAGCTCGACGCCGAGGTCTGTCGGGCGCTCTGGGGGAGGGTGCTTCCGGGGATCCTCGATGAGTTCGACTGCCCGCAGATGCTCACGGCAATCGCGCCCCGCCCCCTGCTGATCCTCAGCGGCGAGAAGGACCCCAACTGCCCCCTGGAGGGCGCAAAGCTCGCCTTCGCCGCCGCCGAAGAGGCCTACAAAGCCAGGCGGGACTGCCTAAAAATCGATGTCGCCACGGGAGTGGGGCACCAGGTGACGGACACGCAGCACAAGCTCTTTGTCCGCTGGCTCGTCACCTGGCTCAAACCGTAGTCGCGCTGGGGGAGGCTAGCCGCCGCCGCCCTTGCCACCCTTACCGGCCTTACCGCCACCCCCCGCACCGCCGCCGGGAGGGCCACCGACACCGCCGGGCGCACCCGGACCACCAGGTCGTCCGCCGCCGGGGCCGCCGCGCTGGCTGCTGCGAATCTCTTCCAGCTTCTTCTTCTGCTCGGCGGTTAGGACCGCATTGATCTGATCGGTGTGCTTGGTGCGCAGGGCGTTCATCTCCTCGCGCTGCTTATCGGTGATGGCCTGGAGCTTGGTCTTCTGCTCCTCGGTCAGTCCAAGCTGCTCCAGAGTCTGCATATTGATCCCACCGCCGCGCTGGCCACCGCCACCACCACGCTGACCACCGCCTCCGCCGGGGCCACCCTGGCCACGACCGCCGCCTTGACCGCGTCCCCCGCCCTGGCCACCGCCACCTGCCGGGGGCTGGGCCGAGGCCATCACACCGAGGGCCAGAACGGCCACCAGAGAAACCATCACTGATCGGGTTGTCTTCATGGAAATTTCCACTCCTTCAGGGTCGTTATAGGGCGAAAAAATGAAGAATTGATGACGGCCTCAGTGAGAGTTTTGCGCCTCCAGCACCGCCAACGCCGTCAGGTTGATGATGTCCTTGACCTCATCGTCGCGCTGGAGGATATGCACGGGCTTGCGCATCCCGACCAGAATAGGGCCAATCACATCGGCTTGGGCGAGCTGCTGCACGAGCTTGTAGCCGATATTGCCCGCCTCTAGGCTGGGAAAGATCAGGACATTGGCCTCGCCACCGAGCCGGTTGAAGGGATAGGTGCCATTGAGGATATCGGCGACCAGGGCGGTGTTGGCCTGCACCTCGCCATCCACATTGAGCTCCGGGGCGCGCTCGGCGAGGATCTCCGCGGCGCGGCGCATCTTATCGGCGCGGGGGTGGCGGACACTGCCGAAGTTGGAGAAGCTGAGCATGGCGATCCGGGGCTTGATATCAAAGCTCTGCGCGAGGCGCGCCGTGAGGAGCGCGATCTCCACGAGCGTCTCGGCATCGGGGTCGATATTGACGGTCGTGTCGGCGAAGAAGAGCACCTTGTGGCGCGTGGCGACCAGATAGACCCCCGCGACATGCTGCCCCCCCGATGCCGAGCCGATGATCTGCAGGGGCGGCTTGAGGCCATCGGAGTAGTGCGAGCCGATCCCCGAGACCATGCCATCGGCCTCGCCTAGATCGACCATGATGGAGGCGAAGTAGTCCGGGCGGCGGATCAGCTCCTTGGCCTCGCGGTGAGTCACTCCCTTGCGCTGGCGCAGTGCTAAGAGGCGGGCCACATAGTCGTCGTGGCGCTCCGAGAGCGCCGGATCGAGGATCTGAATCCCCCGCAAATCGAGGAGCATCGCGGCGGCCTTGGCGGCGATGGTCTGCGCATTGCCCAGCAGAACCGGCTTGGCGATGTGCTCCTCGGAGAGCTGGTAGGCCGCCCGGATCATCTTCTCGTGCTCGCCCTCGGTCAGGATAATCCGCTTGGGGTCGGACTTTGCCTTGTTAAAGACAATGCGCATCATCTCGCGCGACTTCCCGAGGCGCGCTTCTAAAAGCTCGGAGTACTTCGCTAGGTCGATTGGCTGCCGGGCCACCCCGGACTCCATCGCGGCTTGGGCGACCGCCGGAGCCACCCAGAGCAGTACCCGTGGGTCGAGCGGCTTGGGGATCAGATAGTCCGGGCCGAAGCGCAGCGCGTCTAAGCCGTAGGCCTTGGCGACCGCATCGGGGACATCCTCGCGTGCCAGCGCGGCCAGGGAGCGGGACGCGGCGATCTTCATGGCCTCGTTGATTCCCGTGGACCAGGTATCGAGCGCCCCTCGGAACAGAAACGGAAACCCAAGGACATTGTTGACCTGGTTGGGAAAGTCCGAGCGGCCCGTGGCGACAATCGCATCGGGGCGCGCGGCCTTGGCATCGGGGTAGCTAATCTCCGCATCGGGGTTGGCGAGCGCAAAGAGGATCGGGCGTGGGGCCATCGGGGCGATCATCTCGGGGGAGACAATGCCACCTGCGGAGAGGCCCACAAAGACATCGGCCCCGACCAGGGCATCGGCCAGCGTGCGGCAGTCTGTGGTGCGTGCGAACTCCGCCTGCACGGCGTTGGGAGCGGGCTCCCGGTCCGGGCGGAGCACGCCGTAGATGTCCACCATCATGATGTTCTCGGGCTTGGCCCCCAGCACGTGGTAGAAGCGTGCGGTCGCGATCGCCGCCGCCCCTGCCCCACTAAAGACAATCCGGACATCCTCGATCTTCTTGCCGACCAGCTCCAGCGCGTTCTGCAGCGCCGCCCCCGAGATGATCGCCGTCCCGTGCTGGTCGTCGTGGAAGACCGGGATGCTCATGCTCTTGCGGAGGCGCTCCTCGATCTCGAAGCACTCGGGGGCCTTGATGTCCTCCAGGTTGATCCCGCCAAAGCTGGGCTCCATGAGCTGAACCGCCTGGATAAACGCCTCGGGGTCTTGGGTGTCTAGCTCTAGATCAATCGCGTCTAAGTCGGCAAAGCGCTTGAAGAGAACCACCTTTCCCTCCATCACCGGCTTGCTGGCCAGAGCTCCGATATTGCCCAGGCCCAGCACGGCGCTCCCGTTGGTGATGACCGCGACCAGGTTGCCGCGCCCGGTATAGAGATAGGCCTCCTCAGGGTTTTTCTGGATCGCACGGCAGGGCGCGGCCACTCCGGGGGTGTAGGCAAGGGCGAGATCGTGCTGGGTGAAACAGGGCTTGGTGGGCACGACTTCCAGCTTGCCGCGGGGGGCGCGGCGGTGGTACTCCAGTGCCTCGATATCTAGTGGGTTCATAGTTGTGGGGGGAGGGCAGGCCGTTGGGCGTGCCGGTAGTGGGATTATATCGCGGGAACGCAACCTCGGTGGGAGAGCTTTCATGTGGGATTCATCTTTTTCGCGGCACAATGGAGGCTAGTATGCGCGTTTTGGTTGTGGAAGATGACGAGGTAATCGCCGGGCTACTCCAGCAGGGGCTGGAGGATGCCGGGTACACGGTCGTCGTGGCCTACGAGGGCCGCGAGGGGCTGCGTGAGGCGAGCGAGAGCGCGTTTCATCTGATCCTGCTCGATGTGATGCTGCCCGGCCTGGACGGCATGGCGGTCTGCAAGGCGCTGCGGGACCGGCGCAACCGGACACCGATCCTGATGCTCACGGCGCGCGATGCGGTCGATGATAAGGTGCGCGGTCTCGATAGCGGTGCCGATGACTACCTCGCCAAGCCCTTTGATTTCAAGGAGCTGCTCGCGCGGGTGCGAGCGCTCACCCGGCGGGAGCGGGCGCAGAAGAGCAACCTCATCCGGGTCGCGGACCTGGAGATCGACACGGTCGAGCACCGCGCGACCCGGGGCGGGCGGGAGCTGAGCCTGAGCCACCGGGAGTACGAGCTCTTGGTGGCGCTGGCCTCCCACGAGCGGCAGGTATTCACCCGCGAGATGATCCTGGAGCGGGTCTGGATGAGCGAGCCCACGACCTCGAATGTGGTAGATGTCTTTATCAAGTCGCTTCGCAAGAAAGTGGATGAGGGGCACGAGAGCAAGCTCATCCAGACTGTCTGGGGGGTGGGCTACACCCTGCGAGGCCCGGAGTGAGGCGCCTGCTGATCCTCTGGAACACTGTCGCGCTGCTGGTGCTCTTTGGGATCTTCGGCGTGGTTGTCCGCGGGATTGTCCGGGTGGGGATGTTTGGGGCGGTGGACCGGGACCTGCAGCTGCGCATCCGGCGCTTTATCGACTTCCCCCCCCGTCCCGATCCCAACCGCAAGCCGCCCAAAGGACAAGGGGGGCAGGGAGGCCAAGGCGAGCGTGAGCGTCCCGCCAAGGGCCAGGGCGATCCCTTCAAGCCGCACCGCTACGATCTGTCCGGGCGCTCCGTGGTTCCTCCTGGCAAGCACCCGCTCTGGGACGAAGCGGCGTTCGTGCGGGCGCTGCGGGGCGAGGCTCTCACGACAACTATCAAGCGTGACGGCGAGCCCCTGCGCGTACTCTCGGTGCCCGTGCGGGAGGGGGGACAGGTGGTGGGGGTGGTGCAGGTGCCCTACCCCGTGGTCGAGGTCGAGCGGGCGGGGATCCTGCTGGACCAGGCGCTCCTGGCGCTCATTCCTCTGGTCTTGCTTGCCGCGTGGGGTGGAGCGCTCTTACTGACGGGGCGGGTGCTTCGGCCCGTGACCCAGCTCACCCAGGCGGCGGCGACACTGGGGGCACAGAACCTCTCGGAGCGGCTTCCGGTCACCGGCGACGATGAGTTTGCGACTCTGGCGCGGACGTTTAATGGGATGCTGGAGCGGCTTGAGGTGGCCTTTGAGCAGCAGAAGCGCTTCACCGCGGATGCGAGCCACGAGCTCAAGACCCCGCTCACCCGCATCAAGGGAATCGCCAGCATGACCCTGCTGAGCACCGCCAAGCCCGAGCGCCTGCTGGTCGCCCTCGCCGATATCGACCGCGCCGCCGATACCATGGCGCAGCTTGTCCAGGACCTGCTCCTGCTGGCCCGCGGCGACTCAGGGCACCTGGGTGAGAGCCAGAAGTCCCTCTCCGTGCGAGCACTGTTCGAGCAGGCGCAGGAGCGTGTCGCCCGCCCCGAGGCCGCCCCGATCGTGCTCGATCTCACCCCCGCGGAGCTCACTCTCTCCGGCAATGAGTCTGAGCTGCTGCGGGTGCTGGTGAACCTGCTGGAGAACGCCCTGCGCCACACCCCGCCCGACGGCAAGATCACGGTCACGGCACGCCCGGGCACGCTCACGGTCACCGACACGGGCTGCGGTGTCCCCCCCGAGCACCTCGCGCGGCTTGGGGAGCGCTTCTACCGTGTCGATAGCGCCCGCACACGGCAGGGCGGCGGCACGGGGCTGGGGCTCGCCATCTGCAAGAGCATTGTCCAGGCCCACGGCGGCACCCTCACGATTGAGAGCGAGCCCGGACAGGGGACGCGTGTCCTCATTCACTTGCCTGCCTAGAGCGAGTTTGGGACGAAGATAGGTTCCAGAAAGCGGTTGAGGACTGGGTGAAAGATCGGCTCCAGAAAGGGCGGCAGGAGGGGGGCAACAAGGGAGTCTTTGAGAGGCGTGATCTGCGGGTCAAAAGCCGGGGCGGGGTAGTACGCAAGGTGAGGGAGGGCGTAGTTGCGCGAGAGAAAATCGGTCTTGGTGTAGGTGGAGTGGCACGAGATGCAATGCGTGATCCGGCCGCGTGCTTGCTCTTGCTGACCTGCCCCGTCGTAGACCAGAAACTCCCAGTCGCCGCAGGAGCGGTTGAAGCCTTTGTGCCGCTTGATCATGATGGTCAAGAGCTCCGGGGTCTTTGTCTCGGGGGACGAGAGCTTCTCTTTAACCACCACCGCTCCCACCGGGAGCGCGGGAAGTTCTGGGCAGAGGTGGCCAAAAGAGCGGGGGGCTTTTTGGCTAGCAGCATCGAGCGCTTTTTTCCCGAGGGGATTGACGTACACCCGGACATACTTCTTTGTCGTGTAGGAGCTTAGTGTCTCGGGGTTTGGTCGGCTCTGACGGAAGTGGGGATCGATCCTGAGGATCTCTTGCTGGCGCTGGGTTGGCCCAAGGCAGGAAAACTGGAAGGTTGGCGTGGTAACCAGCTCGGGCTCTTTCATCAGGCACAGCCAGGTTTTGTAGCTTGCAATCGGGTTGTCCGGCGCTTTTTGGAGGGGCGTCTGGCTGAACAGAGCTAGGGGGAGCAACAGGCACACAGCGAGCTTCATGGCAAATCTCCTGTGCTCTTCGACGGAGCTCTTGCGCGGTGTGTTCCTCACGGTAGGGTGAGGTAGTTTGGTGGAGCAGAATTTTTTTTCAACCCCCCAACTTTTTGGGGGGGCGTCTCCGATTAACCTGGTGGGGATGCCTGTTACCTCATCCCCGTTTGGATTTGGTCGTTTAGTACTCTCCCGCCGCCGCTGGTTTGGTTCACGAGCCAGTGGCGGTATTTTTCTGCCCGCTTCTAATCCCGCCGAACATAGGCCCAGCCGTCGGTCTGCTTCTTCACCAGCTCGCCAATCGCGGAGGGGACTGTCTTGACAAAGGGCAGGAGATCGCGCTTTCGTAGGTTCGCCCCGTGCATCGTGTTCTCGCAGAGCACAAAGCGCACGCCCCGCCGAGCCAGAGCCTCCGCTTGCAGGTGTATCTCCGACGAGCTACTCATCTGATTCCAGGCGACCAGTGGCCAAGCGCGGCTATGCACCAACACATGAATCTCCAGCCCCTCCGTCGCGAGCTCTTGCTGGAGCACGGAGAGCTCGTCGAGAGTTGTGGTCCACGTAGGATTGGTGCCTCCGGCAATATCGACCACGACCCGGTGGCGGCTCACCTACACTCCAAGCTTGAGGTAGGCCCAGCCGTCGGTCTGTTTCTTCACCAGCTCGCCAATCGCGGAGGTGACCGTGGCAGCGTAGGGCAGCACATCGGGCTTCTCGAGCTTATTGCGCTTCATCGTGTTCTCACAGAGCACCAGCTTCACCCCCGAGCGGATCGCGGCCTCGACCTTGGGGTGGAACTCCACGGCACCGCCTTTTTCGGGGCGCACCAGCAGCGGCCACGCCTTGCCATGGATCACGCCCTCGATCTCGACATTGTTTGCGCCTAGGTCGGCGCGCAGGTTGTCGATATTGCGGAAGACCGCCTCCCACTTATCGGCACCCTCGATCCCGATATCCAAGACCACACGGTGTTTTTTCATTTCTTGCTATCCTTATATTCTTCGTACCACGCCATTTGAATGGCTTCTAACTTAGCTTCGTTCGAGGTCAGCGGGTCGTCGTCGAAGTCCGCCAGTGCCAGCACTCTCTTGTGCAGGTCGGTGAAGCGCACGGTCAGCGGGTCGGTCTCCGGGTCGGCATCAAAGAGCTCGATCCCGATATCCTCAGCGTCGTTCCAGGTCATTTTCATGCCTTGCAGTGTACCCGCCGCCGCAACTTTTGGGTAAAGCGAGCCACAAATCCGTATGCAGAAGCAACTTTCTCGTCGTACTACTTGGCTTCTCAAGACCGCCTACTGGCTGGGCTATGGGAGTATCCCCACGGTGGGGACACTCGTCTACTATCTCTACCAGGCCCGGCTCGCTGAAGGGGCACAAAGCGCCGTGTTTTTCTGTTTCTATGTGCTCCATATCTTTTTTAGCTCCGTCTTGGGCAACTGGCTCGTGGGCACCACGGGGCACTCTCAGGCCCGGCTGCACGAAGAAATCTGGAGACGTACTCCGGGGCTGCTGCCGACATTTCCCGCTCTTGAGGTGGGGAGCGACATGGCCTTTGCGGCTCGGACCCAGCGCCGCGATCTCTTGATTGCGTGGCTGATTGCTCTTGGATTCATTGCCTATAACGCCCTCTCGGCACCGACCTACCTGGTGCGCTCGCTGGTGATGCTGAGCTTGCCGCTCGTTGTCTTTCTCTTGCGAACATCTCCCGCCGAGGCCATCGCGTGGGCAGGTCCTGAGGGAGTTCGGGGCACGGGCAGTGCCGATGCCTGGGGGCCTTGGGAGGAGCTTGCTCGTGTGGAGGTACGCCTGGAGTACGACTACCTTGGGGACCCGAAGCTACTTGCGCTCAGCCTCTTTGATGTCTTTGGGAAGAGCCTTGGCCAAGTCTGGCTAGACACCGAGCGCGCTCGGCGACCCGAGCGAGCCTCACTGGAGCGCTTCTATGAGGCGCTTCGGGAGGAGTTCGCTGTTGAGGTAGTCTCGTGAGCCAGAGGCAAGCGCCGCAGAGGGTGCCGCTCACGGAGCGGGAGAGACAGCAGCTCCTCTGGGCGTACTGGTCGGGAACGGTCCTCACGACTATCCTGGGGCTTCTCCTGTTCCTGGGCTTTCACTATCTCAAGGGAGCCTTCCCGGATGCGCTGCCCAAGTGGCTCTGGACCCTGCTGAAAGACATTGCCTTCGCCACGCCGCTCTGGGTGTTGCTCGCCCACGGTCAGGGGCAGCACCGTGCACGGGCGACCGGCCTCTCGCGGGAGGGAACGCTCACCGAAGTGTGGAGCCGTCGGCCACGCGGCTACCAGCTGCCGCGCCGGGTGGCGGTCGGGCGGGAGTATAGCGCTGTCGGAAAGGGGGGCTTGCTCCTGCTCTCCCTATTTGGCCTCTGCTTCGGGAGTTTTGCCGCGTGGTTCCTTTGGCCGCGCGCTCACACGCTCGCCACGATGGCATTTGTTATTTTCAGCTGTGGGCTGATCGCGCTCGTCGGGCTGGCCGGAATCGCCTACTTCTTCCGCCTGCGAGAGCCAAGGCTCCTGCTCGGGCTCTCGGACGAGGGGCTTGTCGGGGAGCTGGTCCTAGCTTGGGAGCAGGTGGTGCGTGTCGAGGTCACCTGTGAGTTTGACTACCTCGGGCGGGAGACCAAGCTCGGCCTGCTCTTCACCGATAGCCAAGGCGGGCTCCACCCGGTTAGCCTCTCGACCAGCCAGCAGCAGAAAGAAGAGCCAACAACCTCGCTCCAGCTCCAGACCTTCTACGTTGCGCTCCGGGCGGCATTTGAACAGCACGAAAACCAGGGAACCTGAAGCAGTGCGTGGTGCGTATTTACTCCCATGGCTCGCGCCAGGAGCAACAGCGGTGTTGCCGATCCAAAGAAAGGGGGTGGCGAGCGTGGCGAAGAAGAAAGATAAAAAAGACAAAAAAGATAAGAAAAAATAGCCGCAAGCCTTCCCTCAAGCCCCTTGAGCGGAAGGCTTCTCCGTTTCAAGCGATTCCACGTCTCCCAGCACCCCCTCGGCGAGGTGCAGACGATAGGTGGGGACAAGCCGCGCGTACCGGTCGCCGCTTTGGAGAACCTTTACCAGCTCCAGAGTGCCGGTGAAGGCCAGGGGTATCTCGGGGAAGGTGTAGATCAGGCAGGGCTTGCCCGCACCGTTTGGGGCCTTGGTTTGATGCACCTCTGGTTCGACCCCATAGATCACGGGAATTTTGGAGGACCAGACACGCGCTCCCGTCAGGAGGAGGCGCTCCGTGACAGCATAGCTGGCGGTCCAGCCGCTCCAGCAAAAAGACCCCGGTGATTTTGGGCGCAGGCCATGCAGCTCGGGGACAAAGAGAGAGCGTCCTCGGGCGTGGTGTAGCACAAAGCGTTCGCCGCGGAAGACACAGATATCCTGAAGCTGGGCAGTCATGCTCTCTTATCGGCGACGCGTGAGGTTTTACTCAGCACCCGCAACTAGGCAGAGCGCTAACACGTCTTAGTGCAACGGAGTATAATACAAATCACCATGCCTGATGAGACCACGACACCTTCTGCACCGCCGCTCCCGACCGCTGCTTCCGTTGCCAGCGCTTCGTCCAATGCCCCGATTCTCTCCCAAAACGAGGACCAGAAGCTCCGGGGAATCTCCCGCTCGCTGCTAATCGCGGTCGGAGGGACGGGCCATAAGATCCTGCTCGATGTGCGCCAGCGCATGATCCAGAAGTACGGCTCGCTCGATAAGCTCCCGATTGTCTCGTTCTTGCTCCTCGATACCGACCAGGCGATCTTTGGGAAGAACCCCAACTACTCCGATGCCGCCAACCTAGACAACGCCGACAAGATCCACTGCTCCGTGCACGGGGTTGAGCAGCTCCGGCGCAACTTAAGAGAGTACCCGCATCTTAGAGACTGGCTGGACCCCCGGACCCTCTCGGGCGATATCCACCAGGGAGCGGGCGCGGTGCGTGCGCGCGGGCGCCTGGCCTACTTCTGGAACTACGACACGATCGCCCGGCGTATCGAGGAGGAGTACACCGAGATCACCAAGGACGCTAGCAAGGCGATGGCGATCAAAAACGGGATGCAGGTCTCGGAGGGGGTGACGGTCTATGTCGTGGGCTCGCTGCTCGGCGGGACGGGCTCGGGGATGTTTTTAGACCTGGCCTACACGATCAAGGACCTGCTCAAGGACCAGCGCATGCTGGAGATCATCGGCATCTTCGGTATCCCGCCAAACACCGCCGCGGTCTCGGTGGACAACCGGCCCAACGCCTACGCCAGCCTGCTGGAGCTCAACCACTACACGGACTCGGCGTCGGCCTTTACCGCCCAGTACAAGCCCGACCAGCCCGGGATCGAGAACGCCGACCCACCGTTTCGCTACACCTATCTGGTCGATACATCGAGCCCCGCCGCCAATCTCGGCAGCGTGGATAAGATGATCGAGATGGTCGGGCACTCGGTGTTTCTGGACCTGACCAGCGAGTTCCAGCGCCAGAAGAAATCCAACCGCGACAACTTCGACCAGTTCTTGACCAACCCCGACGACCTCGGGTGCGCGCAGAACTACCTGGCGATGGGCCTGGCCGCGATCCACTTCCCGAAAGATAAAGTGCTCCATGCCTGCGCCAGCCGCCTGGCACGCCAGATCCTCACCCGCTGGACCGAGCCGCTGGCGCGTGTCAGCAACGTCGGCGCGTTTGCCGAGCAGGAGATCGGGCGCATGGGCCTCGATCCGGAGAACATCCAGCGCGGTATCCAGGTGGCCAATATCGAGTCCGGCGAGCTGATCCGCGATGTGGCCCTCGCCTACTGGAATGGGGTGAACCGCAGCTACAGCGCCGCCTACCCGGGCCACGACAATGTCGGGGCGTTTCTGATGGCGCGTCAAGAGGAGCACCAGACCCGCTTCACCGACACCGACCCCAACCCCGATATCCTCTCCAAGCAGCGTGCCAACCTTGGGGAGTATCTCTTCCAGATGCAGCAGAACCTGCGCGGGATGATCCCGGCCAAGGAGCAGGCACTGCGCAACTTTATCAGCGAGTGTGTCAACGATCCCAACCGCCGCCACGGGGTGGCCCGCGCCTTCCTGGACCATGCGGTCGAGCGCTTCCGTGCCTACGCTGTCGAACTGGGGCGGATGCGCGACGAAGCCCAGCCGACCATGGCCCCGATCGCCGAGGCGCGCGACGGCCAGGTGGCGGAGATGAACCGGCTCGCCAAGGACGCCATGCTCTCGCTGATCATGGGGGCCAAGCGCAAGGAGATCGACGAGAAGAAAGAGGAGTACCTGACCCGCGCCCGGCAGTGGGAGACCACCCTGCTGGATATCCGCACCGCGGAGCACGCGATCTACTTCTACACCGGGATGCTGGGGGTTCTGGAGAGCCTCAAGACCGAGATGGATGCCTATATCGAGCGGATGAAGGGGCTGGAGGCGTTCTTCCACAAGGAGGAGCAGACCGCAGTCGAGAACCCGGTGGATGTCAATGGCCTGGTGATCTTCGACCGGGGCCAGCGCCAGGAGCTCGAGAACGGCCAGGTGACCTATGTCAATGGCGATATCGACAAGCGCTACACGGCCTATGTCGGCAATGGCTCCGACCCGGGCAACGCGACCGTGAATACGACATCGGCGGATATTCTTTCGGAGCTGGGCACGAGCGGCAATATCTATGGCCTGCGCGATGCCGACCTCAACCGGGTGCGCTCGGGGATTATCGGGCGCTGCCGGACGGTCTTTAAGGCAGTCGAGCAGGAGTCGGTGCTAGATAAGTTCTTCGAGCGCTTCGGGGTGGGCACCGACCGCGCGATCGAGGAGCTGCGCCGCATCCACGCGCTCTCCCAACCCTTTATCCACCTGGCGGAGAACGCGCCCAACTACAAGCACCACCAGAACAAGTCCCAGACCATTGTCGGGGTCATGCACGGCTCCGAGCCCCGCTCCGACGGCGAGCAGGTCTTTATGAAGATGCTCAAGGAGACGGTGCAGGGCATCCGCGACGGCCAGATCACCAATGCGGGCGAGCAGCACCAGGTGCTCTTCCTGCGGGAGCGGGCGGCCTTCCCCCTGCGCCTGCTGGAGGGGATGGAGAACTACCAGTTCGCCTACGAGCAGTCCAAGGCCGCCGGGGCGAGCGCCAACCCGATCCACACGCGAAAAGATGTCAAAGAGTGGCTACGGATCGCACCACCGAGCTTCGAGGACCAGAAAGGTGCCTGGCAGACCTTCTGTGTCGGCTGGGCGGTGGGGGTCATCAGCGAGGAGCGCGACACGCGCTACACCGCCGCGGGTGCGAAAGAGACCATCAAGTTTATCGCCAGCTACCGAGACCGCTTCGGCATGGCCAAGACCGACCCGCTGGGGACCTTTGTCTCGATCACGGGCGATCTGGCCAAGCTGATGCAGGCCGCAGAGACCGAGGTGGAGCAGTCTAGCCGCCCGCCACGCGAGGCCCGCGAGATGGTGCTCCTGCTCTCCGACCAGCGCCAGCTCAAGGAGCAGATCGACCGCGGTATCCAGGCCAAGCTGGTCGAGCTGGGGGTGCAGCTCATGGGCCAGCAGCTCCTGGCACATGTCGAGGCGCAGAACTCCCGCAACTTCGGCCGCGCGATCCTGCGTCCCTACCAGCAGGCCATCACGGACTACCTGGAGAGCATCAACTACAACCCCGAGGCCCCCGCGGTCGTGGTTGCCCCCGTGGCACCGCCGCCTGTCGCCGCTCCCGTGGCCGTTGCCCCCCCCGCCCCCACGAGTGGGGGAGCCAGCACCGGGCCGGCCAGCTTGGGAAGCCTCAAGGAGCGCCTCGCCAACCTCCGCGAGCTGCTCACCGAAGGGCTCATCACTGAGGCGGACTTCGAGGCCAGAAAAGCCGCGATCCTCACCGAAGTGTAGCCATCTCCCCGCGCTCCACGCGACCCTCTTCCCCGGTTTGCTCGCAAGCTCGCGGGAAGAGGGCCTACTTTTCGGGAAGGTGAGTAAGAAAGCCAATGAACCCCGTCGTTCTTTTCTTCCTGGGTATGCTCGTGGGCATCGTCGCCCTCCTTGTCTTGCTCTGGTTCGTGCCTTCATCGGAGTCAAGCAAGCCCGATCCGCGCCCGACTCTTCCACCCTTTCCCCCGAACCCCGTTCCTCAAGGGGAGCATATTCTGGTGGTGGACGATAATCCCCAACTTGCCGACCAGGTCGCTGCCTGCCTCCGAGAGGCTGGCTATGCGGTCGAGATCGTCCACAGCGCCGAAGAAGCCTGGGTTTCGCTGCGTCTCAAGCTCCCCGTTCTCGTCATTACTGATGACATCCTGCCTGGCGCAGATGGCTGGGAGCTGCTGCGCTGTACTCGACGTTCCGAACTGATGGATATAATTCCAGTAGTTCGTCTAGGAGAAAAAGAGCATGAGCGATTTATGTTTGGTTATCCCGGCTTCATGTTTGACATGGAACTTGTAAAACCGTTTGACTGTGAAGAGCTGGTGTCTTTTGTGCGGCGGATTTTACAGCCTGCGTCCGTTGAAGGTGAGCGGTATCGGATCTAGCGAAGGTTAGGAAGCGACCATGGACGAGCGTCTTCTTCCACTCCCCGACAAACCCATCCCACAAGGCGAGCATATTCTAGTGGTGGACGATACGCCTGCCATGGCGAATCTGATCGCGGGCTATCTTTGCGAGGCTGGCTACAACGTTGAGATTGCCCACAACGCGGAAGAAGCCTGGGAATCGCTTTTGCAGAAGCTTCCGCTCTTGATCACTGTTGATGACTTCTTGCCAGGAGTAAGTGGACTCGGATTATGCTATCGGTTACGAGACTTGAGTGACGAGGGAAACATCTGGTCAAATACGATAATGATTGCTGATAATTCTATGCCTGAACATCTCCTTTGGGGATATAGGCAACCTCTAATAAGTATCTATCTTACGAAGCCCTTCAACCCTAAAGAGCTTCTTTGGTCTGTTCGGCGTATTTTAAAAACTTCGTCGAAGGGAGATGAGCGGTATCGGATTTAGAGGGCTGTAGAGCGGCATAAGAGGGGATTTTGCCGATACGTTTCTATGCCGCTTTTTTAAGAAGTTCCGGGGTGGGAAGGGGCTCTTCGAGGAGATCGGCATGCTTGCGAATCTCGATCCACTCCTGCTCGGGGATGCGCATGAAGGCCTCGACGAGGCGGGGCTCGAACTGCTGGCCGATCTCGCTGGCGATGATGGCGCGCGCGGTGGCGTAGTCGCGGCCCTTGCGGTAGGGGCGGTCGGAGAGGATGGCATCGAAGGTGTCGGCGATGGCGAAGATGCGCGCTGAGAGTGGGATCGCCTCGCCGCGAAGGCCATTTGGGTAGCCCTTGCCGTCCCAGCGCTCCTGGTGGGTGAGCACCAGCTCCCGCTCGCGATGCAGGTGGGGGATTCCCTGGAGCATCTCAAAGCCCAGCTGCGGGTGGCGCTGCATGACCCGGCGCTCGTCTTGGGTCAGAGGTCCTGGTTTGTTGAGGATGGCATCCGGGATACCGATCTTGCCGATATCGTGGAGGAGCGAGGCGCGGCGCAGGAAGCGTTGCTCCTCAAGCGGGAGGCCGATCTCCTGGGCCAGGCGCACCGTAAACTCCGAGACCCGCTGGGAGTGCCCCTCGGTCTCGTGGTCGCGCTGGTCGAGAGCAGTGGAGAGCACCTCCAGCGTGGCGTTGTAGCTGCTCTCAAGCTGCGTGTAGAGCAGGGCATTCTCCAGCGCGAGGGCGGCCACATCGGCAATAGCCCGGTAGAGCTCCAGGTCCGCGTGCTCAAAGACTGGGCTCTCTTGCTTATTGATCGCCTGCATCGCACCGATAACCGTGCCGCCGCGCACCAGAGGCACCGAGAGCAGAGAGTGGGTGACCCGCCCCGTGCGCTCATCGGCGAGGCGGCTATGGCGGATGTCGAGCTGGGCATCGTGGATCAGCAGGGACTGCTGGCGCATGATGGTCGCCCCCACAATTCCCTCGGTGAGGTGAAGCGAGAGGCCCTGGACCTGCTCCGCACCCGGCCCCGTGGCAAAGCGACAGGTGACCCGCTGGTTGAGGTGATCGGCCAGCCAGAGGGACTGCGCCTCGGCCCGAAGTGCGGCATTGACCTCAATAAAGAGTCGGGGAATCAGGTCCTCTAACCGGAGGGTCTGCTGGAGGTGGGCCCCGATATGATCCAGAAGGGCCCGGCGCTGCTCCGCGGCGTGCAGCGCCTTCTTCATCTGCTCGTTCTCGGTTCTGAGCCGCTCAAGCTCCTCGACGGTTAGGGACATACTTCCCCAATTATTGGAGATTTAATGATATTTCTAGAGGGATGGGGGCGCTATAATAAACCGATGAAGCGAATGTTTATGGGGACGCTGGTCTCCCCGGTGCTCTTGGGACTCGCCGCCGCCTCCCAGCCGCCCGCTGAGCTGGTGGCGCGGCATGAAAAAGAGGCAACTCCCCTGCTCAAGCAGTACTGCGTGAGCTGTCACTCGGGGGCGCAGCCCAGTGGCGGTGTCTCGCTCGACCCCGCCGATGTGGCCGGCATCCACAAGAACGCCGACAACTGGCGCAAGGGCCTGGCACGCCTCAAGGATAGGAGCATGCCCCCGCGGGGAAGCAGCCGCCCCAGCGAGCCCCAGCGCCAGGCCCTGATCGCGGACTTGACAGCGGTCCTGGACGCCGCCCCGGTGAAGGCCACGCCAGGGCACACGGTCCTGCGCCGCCTGAGCCGCCTGGAGTACAACAACACGGTCCGCGATCTCTTTGGCGTGACAACCAAGCCCGCCGACTCCTTCCCCGCGGATGGCGGTGGCGGCGGCGGCTTCGACAACAACGCCGACACGCTCTTTCTGCCGCCGGTCTTGCTGGAGCGCTACCTGGTCGCGGCGCAAGAGGTGATCGACGCTGCCCCGGCCGAGCGGCTCTTTCCGGTCAAGCCCAGCGCCAAGCTCCCCGCACGCGCGGCGGCCAAGCTCCTAATCGAGCGCCAGGCGTCGCGCGCCTTTCGCCGGCCCGTCCAGCCCGAGGAGACCGCCCGCCTGCTGCGCCTCTACGACTCCAAGACCAGCTACGAAGACGGTGTCAAGGCGGCGCTCAAGGCCGTTTTAATCTCCCCGAGCTTTCTCTTCCGGGTCGAGGAGGCACCGGTGAACACGGGCAATATCGCCCTCACGGACTACGAGCTCATCAGCCGCCTCTCGTATTTCTTGTGGTCGTCGATGCCCGATGACACGCTCTTTGCCCTCGCCCGCGAGAAGAAGCTACGCCAGCCTGGCGTGCTCACGGCGCAGGTGCGCCGCATGCTCCTAGATCCCAAGGCCCGGAGCTTCTACGATAGCTTTGTGAGCCAGTGGCTCCACACACGGGATTTAATGACGGGGATCGCCGCGCCGGACCGGGGCCGCTTCCCCCAGTTCGATACCGCCCTGCGCGATGCGATGTACCAGGAGCCGGTGCTCTTCTTTGAGAGCCTCTGCCGCGACAACGCCCCGCTCACCCAGCTCCTCTCTGCCGACTATACGTTTGTGAACGACAAGCTCGCCGCGCACTATGGGATGGAGCCGGTCTCCGGGGGCGGCTTCAAGCGGGTTCCGGTGGACACAGCAAGGCGCGGGGGGATCCTGACCATGGCGGCAACCCTGACGGTCTCCAGCTACCCCCAGCGGACCTCGCCGGTGCTCCGTGGCAAGTGGATTCTCTCCGAGGTGCTGGGGACCCCGCCGCCGCCCCCGCCGCCCGTGACCAAGACCCTGCCGCCCAGCGATAAAAAAGAGGGGGGCCTGACCTTCAAGCAGCGCCTGGAGAAGCACCGGGAGGAGCCCGCCTGCGCGGGGTGCCACGCGCGTATCGACCCGATGGGCTTTGGCCTGGAAAACTACGACCCGATCGGCCGCTGGCGGGATAAGATCGCCGACGATCCCGTGGACGCCAGCGCGAAGCTGCTCACGGGCGAGGAGTACCACAACCCGGCGGAGTTCAAGGCGCTGGTGGTCAAGCAGCAGGAGCAGTTCCTGCGCAACCTGGTGGAGAAGACCCTCGCCTACGCCCTGGGCCGCGGCCTGGAGCCCACCGACCAGCCCGCGGTGAAGAAGATTCTCGCCACCCTCAAGACCGAGGGCTACAAGTCCGAGACCCTCTTCCGCGAGGTCGTGCTCTCGCTGCCGTTTCAGTTCAAAGAGGGGAGATAGGCTGCCCTATTCGATAAGGCTACGAACGCATGAAAACAGAAAGCCCCACCGCCCAGGACTGGGTGGTGGGGCTTGCAGGGAGCGGAGCTCTTACTTGAGCTCGATGGTAGCGCCCTCGGCCTCGAACTGAGCCTTGAGCTTGTCTGCCTCGTCCTTGCTGACGCCGGTCTTAACAGCCTTGGGAGCGGTGTCGGCGATCTCCTTGGCTTCCTTGAGGCCAAGACCAGTGACATCACGGATGACCTTGATGACCTGGATCTTCTTGTCGCCGGGGCTCACCAGCACGACGTCGAACTCAGTCTTCTCGTCCTCGACGGGCGCGGCAGGGCCACCGGTTGCGGGGCCAGCGGCCACGACGGCGGAGACGCCAAACTCGGTCTGGAGGGCCTGAACGAGCTCGTTTACCTCGAGGATCGTCATGCTCTTCAGCTGCTCAATAAAATCTGCGGTATTGATAGCCATAATAGTTTCCTTTAAACGTAGTCGGGTTTAAGCCGGAGCTTAAGCTGCCTTCTGCTCTGCGATAGACGCAAGCGTCGCGGCAAGGCTGGTCAGGGGGGACTGGAAAGCCCCAAGGATCATCGCGTAGAGGGTGTCGCGCGGCGGGATCTTTGCCAGAGCATCGATCTTCGCGGCGTCCCAGTAGACTCCATCGACCACACCACCCTTGATCTTCAGGGGCGTGTTGCGGTTGCTGGCGATGTAGTCGCTGAGCACCTTGGCGGCTGCCAGGGAGTCCTTCGCAAAGACAACAGCCGTGGGGCCGTTGAGGGCTGCATCTAGGTCTGCATCTGCCGCGATAATGCCATCGGCTGCGCGCTTGAAGAGCGTGTTCTTCACGACAGAGAAGTCGCTCTCGCTATCGGCGGCGTTCAGCTTGGTGCGGATATCACCTACCTGGGGGACGCTCAAGCCACGGTACTCCGTCAGGATGACGGCGGAGCTACTCTTCAGCAGGTCGCTGATCTCCCCGACCACACCCGGCTTGGTACCAAGTTTCTTTTTAGGTTGTGCCATTTAAGTTTTCACCTCCTTTTGCGTAAAACACAAAACCCCCGACCGGAGGCAGTCGAGGGCGCACGAAGATATTAAGATGCTGTCATCTTCTCTACCTCGGCGGGCGGATTTCACTAAGAAACCCATTAAACGCAGATGCGTGCCGGCTGTCTCTGGTGGAAGTTATTGATTTCCAAGCGAGGAGTCTACCACGGCCATTGTGGGATTGCAAGCCTTTTTTAGGCCGCACGCCGGAGCGCTGGCGGTTCTGGGTCGACTGCCTGGGAGCAGAGCTCCGGACTCTCTAGCATGGCGGACTCAAATGCTGCAAAGATCTCGGGGTTGAAGTGCGTCCCGACCTGGCTTCGCATGAACTCCATCGCTCGGTCGTGTGACCAGGCAGCGCGGTAGGGACGATCCGATGTCAGAGCATCGTAGACATCCGCAACCGCGACAATACGCGCCATGAGCGGAATATTGTTGCCTGCGAGCTTATCGGGGTAGCCGCTCCCATCCCATTTTTCATGGTGGTGGCGTACGGCCTCGACGACCTCGGGCGGAAAGGGAACGGGCTGAAGGATGTCGCTTCCCAGTGCTGCGTGCTCTTTGATGAGCTCAAACTCCTCAGGAGTCAGCTTGCCTGGCTTATTGAGCACCGCCTCCGGAATGGCGATTTTACCGATATCGTGCAGTGCTGCGCCGACCTCAAGCGCGCGGAGCTTGTCCTCTGGGAGTGTTAGCTTTCGACCGATCGCCATCGACATCGCCACGACTCGGGCAATATGCTCTTGGGTGTAGCGATCTTTTGCCTCAATAGCACGCCCCATCGCCTGGACCATAGACGAGTAAAGGCTCTCTAGTTCCTGGAATCTACGCTCCCGTTCTTCATCACGCTCCCGATGGAGCTTTAGGTTGTGGAAGTAAAGTAATGGCTGTGGTAATACTGCTAGTAGTAGCGCTACGACACTGAAATGCCCTTTTTGGATATTAAATATAATCCAGGCTAGCATTGTTATGAAACAACCCGCTGCTAGATAGGTTGGCATTACCCAAAGTGTATTATTCCTGAAAAAACTGAATGATTTTTTACTTGTCCATCCCATTGATAGTGATATCGCTATAGTAAAAAATACACTGTTAATGATATGGTGAAACAAAACGCTTATTAGGATATAGATAACAGAAAATATTGATCCTGACATGTTTGAGAATGAATTATCAGTAAAAATATACCTTGTTGGGGTGCCGTTGATATCTAGTGCGTTAAAGAACTTATATGTTATGTAGCTTGTTAAAGATACATTTGAGAAATTAAATATAGTTTTATGGGTGTCTTCTTTTTTTATATTTGCATTAATCATTGTTGATATGCCTGTGATAATGCCGATAAATGGGCCGTATACAAGCAGTGAGAGAATTGTAGCGATGAAGCCTAAAGAAATATTTGCGGATTGGTGTTTATTTTGTTTGGAGAAGAGTGGTACTTTGAGATTGCCTGAATAGATTCCAACAACAACAAGTAGGAATAGTAATGGGATCTCTTGAGTGGTAATCGGATGGTGGCGGTAGGCGTCCGTCACTGCGCCCACAGCGAGGAGGGTGAGAAGGGCGATATATGCAGTTGCTGATTTTGGAAGACGCTCAGCCATATCTATGGTGATTATCGGGTGAATGAAGGCGAGATTATAGGGTAGTGTTTGTGTGTTTTATGCAACAAGTCGCAGGGGGGGACGACGGGTGTTTTCGGTATCTTCTTCTGGAGGCGGGAGGGGCTGAAGCCGCTCTTGGGCAAGCCGGTGGCTGAGGAGCTCCAAGAGCTCAGGGGCGATGAGGCCATCCTCAGGAAGCGAGACACTGGCAATCCAAGGGTGAAGGCGGAGAAAGAAGGCGGCCCCATCTGGTGCAAGGATACGGTAGCCGCGGACGGCCTGCCGCAGGTTCTGGGCGACAGTGGCGAGGTCGCTGGCCTGGGTTCCTGGAAGAATGATCTGGAAGTTGCCTGGCCCTTCAGGGCGGAGGATGTCCGTAGCACGTAGCGTCCCCCGTAAGACCAGCTCAAGCTCCTCCTGTGTTTGTGCCACACGCTCCGGACCGATGGCCGTAACCACTCCCTTCCAATCGGCGATCTCCACTTGGAGAATACTGAGGGCTTGTCCCAGTTCCTGGGCCCGGAAACACTCGCGCTCCAGGAACGAAGCCGGGTTGCTCGTGGTGCGACGGAGCCCCGAGAGGAGGCGCGCTGCCGCAACCACGGTGGTGGCATAGACCTGGGCACTTTGCTCTGCCGAGAGGGCAGAGGGCTTCTGGAACCATTTCATATCTCTTTATCATTGGCAAGAAAAATCAATCTGTCTAGGTATAATCGTCGGGAATGTCCCAAGCACGCGCCCATGCCCACCGTGTCCTGCAGGAAGAAGCAGAGGCACTCTTACTGATCGCCCAGCGCCTCGATGCGACTTTTGATACGGTTGTTGAGCAGCTGGTCTCCTCCACGGGACGAGTGGTGGTCTCGGGGATGGGCAAGAGCGGCCATGTGGGACGCAAGATCGCCGCGACCCTGGCGTCCACGGGAACACCCGCGCTCTTTCTCCACCCTGCTGAGGCGATGCACGGCGATCTGGGGATGGCGGCACCGGGCGATACGGCGCTGGTTCTCTCCAACTCAGGGGAGTCCGACGAGCTACGGGCGCTGCTGCCGGCTCTCAAGCGCCGGGTCTCGTGCCTGATTGCGATGACAGGTCGCCGTGAGTCGACGCTAGGACGGGCCGCCGACTTTATCCTCGATACCAGTGTTCCCCGTGAGGCCTGCCCCATGAACCTCGCCCCGACCACCTCGACCACGGCGATGCTGGCACTCGGGGATGCCCTGGCGGTGGCGGTGATGGAGGCGCGCGGCTTTCGCTCCGAGGACTACGCGCGGCTCCATCCTGCGGGCTCGCTGGGGCGGCGGCTCCTGCTGAAGGTCTCGGACTTGATGCGGAGCGGCGATGAGCTTGCGGTCGTGCCGGAGAGTGTCACGGTCCACGATGCCATGACCGCCATCACACGGGCACGCGCCGGGCTGGCCTGTGTGGTAGATGGCCAAGGGCGGCTCGTGGGGGTGCTCTCCGATGGCGACTCACGGCGCTTCTTTGTCCAGATCGGCCCCGAGGCCTGGGACCGGCCCGTCACCGAGGCGATGACCCAAAATCCACGGCTGATCGAGGGGGATCCCCTGGCCGCTGAGGCGATGGAGAGCTTTGAGAGCGGCCCACTACGCTTTGGGGACATGCCGATTGTTGATAGCGAAGGCCGGCCTGTGGGGGTGCTGACCCTCAAGGACCTCGTCCGTGCGGGAATTCTTCCACCAAGTAGTCGCGATGAATGACGATCTTACGGCGCGGTTGGCGCGCATTCGCTTGCTGGCACTTGATGTCGATGGCACCCTGACCGATGGGGGAATCTACTTTGGGGCCAATGGGGAGGAGCTTAAACGCTTTCATACCCAGGATGGTCTGGGCATTGTCTTGGCGCGTGGGGTGGGGCTCCAGGTTGCCTGGGTGACGGGGCGAGACTCGAGCATTGTCTGGCGGCGCTCGCAGGAGCTGGCGACCCCGCGCCATCTGGTGATGCAGGGAGTCAAAGACAAGGTCAAGGCGCTGGAGTTCTTGGCGCGGGAGACCCAGGTCTCGCTGAGCGAGGTGGCCTTTATGGGCGATGACCTCAACGACCTCCCCGCGATGAGCGAGGCGGAGGTGGCGCTCTGCCCTGCGGATGCGGCCTCGCACGTGCTCCGCGCCGCAGACTGGGTCGCGAGTCGGCGGGGGGGAGAGGGCGCGGTGCGTGAGGCAATCGAGCTGATCCTCACGGCGCGTGGGGACTACGACCGTGCGGTGGCGCTCTATCTGGAAAAGCTAGCACCCGGGCAGTAAACCATGGAAAAACAAGGCACAGATGAGCAGCGGCGGCGGGGGCGGCGACCCGTGGATGCCCGTGCGCGTCGGGAGCGGGTGGAGAAGGCGATCCAGGAGCTAGAGAGCCTCAACCTACCCTTTACCATGCAGGATGTCGCGGACCGTGCGGATGTCTCGCGGGCGACTCTCTACCGGGATGCGGCACTCCGCGACCTTGTCGGCTCGCGGGGCGATGGCCCGAAGGTGCGCCCGGCAGACTCCCGCTCCGTGGCACAGCTCGAAGAGGAGCGCAAGGGGCTTCTCTCGGAGCGGCGTGCCCTGCGGCGTGAGCTCGACGAGACTAAGAAGCGTGTCAATGAGCTCCTGGAGCGCTGTGCAGCCCTAGAGCGTGAGCAGCGGGAGCGTCCTGCCGCCCCCGAGCAGCCCAGCCAGAGTGAGTCCGAGAAGATTCGTGCCCAGGCCTACGCCGATGGATTTGCGGCGGGAACGCGGGCCGCGATGCAGCGGGGTGGGACTCGTCCGGGCGTGGTGAGTACCGGTGGGCTCTCCAGCGCTGCGGCGCGTCTTCCCCGGGCCTCAGTGCTCTCGGCGCGGCGTACTCTGGCCCGTGCGCTCCACCCCGATTTGTTTGCACAAGACCCTGCCACGCAGCTTCTTGCAACTGAAATCCTCAAGCAATTGAACAGTCTTGCCGATAAATAAACTCGAATACGTTTTTTTATCGGAGGATTGTTGTTATCGTACGTTTTATTTCAACGGAAGTGCAAGTGATTGCTGCCGTTTTACTTACAGGAGTTGGTGTTCTGTTTGGTGGAGCGGTCTATTCGAAAAATAGTGCACCGCGGTCGCGGAGAGTGCCTGTCGTGCGCCCCCGTGCAGCTTCGCAGCGTATGTCCCCGCCACGACGGCGCTGGGATAGCTCTCTGGGGAGTCACCCCAGCCGAGGAAGCTACCGTCGCTGCCTCACGGTCACGGCCACAGCCTACCAGCCCATCGACGACCCCATCGAGGGGGGGCGCTGGACCAAGACGGAGCGTGATGGACGTGCGGTCCACGGTGTCGCCGTGGACCCCAAGATTGTCCCTTTGGGAACACGTCTCTGGATTCCGGGGTATGGCCATGCGATCGCCGACGACATTGGAGGAGCGATTAAAGGCCACCGGATTGATCTACGAATGCAGAGTGCAGACAACATGCGGCGCTGGGGTGTCCGCCGTGTGCAGCTCTATGTCTTGGATTAGTTAGACTCGTGAGTGCGGATGCAGTCGAGGAAATAGAGTGAGGCGCGGTTAGAAATCGAGTAATAGACGCAATTACCACGTCGCTCTGCGGATAGGATTCCGCTATCGCGCATAATTTTTAGCTGTTGGCTGACAATGGCTTGTTGCGCTCCCTCGGATGCATCCACAATTTCAGTCACTCTTTGAGGTGAACCTGATTTTTCAAGAAAATCTAGGATTCTAAGGCGTAAAGGATGAGATAGGACTCGAATTGTTGGCGCAATGCGCTCAAGGGTGGGCATGTCTAAGGTATAGTTTGTCATGGATTTATTGTTTAGATTGGTAATCGGCTTCGTCATAATGTTTGTACCGGGCATATGACGGCCTATAGGATTAGATGTGTTCCACTATATTTTGTGAAAAAATACACTCTTTATTGTATCCTGTTGCAGGAACTTTCCAAGACGCTCTCTCGACAAATGAAGATTCTCCGGGCGCATGTCGCGCTGGGCGGCGATATTGCTAATGGCACGAAGCTCACAGACCGGAATCTGCCAGTGGTGGCCCAGCTGTGCCAGGGCGGCACCCTCCATGGTCTCAAAGTGCGCCGAGAAAAGCTCGCGGCGCTGTGCCCCTTGTGTGTCGGTGCCCGTGCAGGTCTGCACCGTGCAACCGCGTCCTTGAGGGAGCCCTAGCGCTGTAGGGATGTGGAGCGCAAGGGGCTCGGCATAGAACGCGCCAAAGGGGCTGTCTTGGATCGGGCGGAAGTGGGGAGGCTCGGGGAGGGCGAAGCCGACATCGCCCCAGACCTCGCTCTCCCCCACCACAAGGTCCCCAATGGCCAGGCCACTCCCCGGATAGGCCCCAGCGATTCCGATATTGACGATCAGATCGACAGCGGGGCGCTCTAGGAGAGCCATAAAGGTTGCGGGCGCTCCCACGCCCGTGACACGGAGGGAGACCCCGTCTTCAGGCTCCCCCCAAGCCGAGAGCTCCCACTCGGTCGCCGCGCAGACAAGCAGGCGCATGGGCTAGACAGGCTCGATGCGAACGGGGCCAAACGCGGCGTTGCCAACGGTAGCCTGAAGTCCGATCGCGCCACTTGCCTGGCTCGCGGGGATCGTCCCCTCCAGGAGCTGTACCACCAACCCGTCCTCGACCGAGGCGGTGATCCGGCCATCGCTGTGGACACTCAAGGCGAGGCGGTAGGGATGGTCGTACTGCCACTGGATACTGGCATCGGAGAGAACCGCGGTCTGCTCGTCCTGGGTCCAGATCAGCCGTGCGGCACCGTCGGGGGAGAGCACCAGCGCGACATGCCGGCGGAGGCCGCGGACCGCTGCCATGAGGCCGATCCCATCCGCGAGGTGAGCCTGCGCGAGGGTATGGACACTGTAGTCGCTCCAGTCCGAGCTGCCTTGGAAGACATAGCCGGTTCCCTCGTTCTGGATCAGTCGATGCGGGAAGGAGTCGTTGCGTGCGCTAAAGTGCTCGGCGGCATCGACCCAGGCGCGCTTCCAGGCCGTCCCTTCACCGGGGCCAAGTGTGACCTCAGGAATCCCCGTCCAGCCCAGCCAGTCCAGGTAGAGCGCACCATCCCCGCTGTTTCCTCCGATCTTAACCCCGACCTCCGCGATGGGACCGTCCACATCGGGGAGCTGCCAGGAGAGGTTGCCAAAGTCGCCGGGGTCCAGGGCCGAGAGAGGGCCGCGGAGGGTCTCCAGGGTGTCGTTCTTGCCGTAGTAGCGGACGTAGAGCCGAACCGCCGCAGGGCGTGTGTTGGTCTCGTCGGCGACCACGCGGGCGCGCACGAGCTGGCCAGGGTAGAGCCGTGGGGAGGCGATCAGGCTGTAGCCGGGCATGCTGAGGGCATCGGGCGGGGTAAAGGTCGCGGTCGCCACCCGCGCGGTTCGCCCCGGTCCCACACCCGTGTACGAGATCTTCAGTGCGCGCTCGTCATTGGCCACCCCTGCGCCTTCCGCAAGCGAGCCTAGCACGACATTCTCCAGCCGAACCGTCCCGCGCGACTCGGTGGAGTCCTCGGGGACAAAGCCTTGCACACTCCCCGGAAGGGCGAAGTGGTACTGCATCCCATTGTTGGGCATGAGCGGGCGCATCCCCTGCATGGCGCGCGCAGTATTGACGATCTGGTAGGTCACGGTGCCGGCATCGGTGATCGCCCGGCCCCCATCGGCGGTAGGGAGGTACATACGGTCCGCAACGGGGGTGCGGAAGTCGGCACCACGGTTGATACCCACCAGCCCATTCTTAATGCCTAGGATGCAGCCCACGTTGCCGCTGTTGCAGTCTGTGTCCCAGCCGGCCGTGTTGGCGATCATCAGCGACTTTTGGAAGTCATCGTCGCCGTAGAGTAGCGCCAGGATAATCACAGCATGGTTGGGAACCATGTGGCACCCGCCCCCAAACTTGTCGTAGCCGTAGGTCTCCTCGATCTTGCGCAGGGTCGTCCGCCAGTCCCGGGGCTCGTCGGCGTGCCACCCGCGGATATCGTGGATAAGCTTCCAGATCACCGAGGCGCGAGGGATGTAGGTGACGGCCTGGTCTAGCAGACGGTTCAGGCTGCTCTCGGTGAAGGCCAGAGCCTCCATCGCCGCGATCACCTGCGCGCCGTAGATCGCCTCACCATCGTGGGAGACACTGGCCGCACGCTGGGCCAGCCCCGCCGCTTTATCCGGGTCGCCGGGGCAGAGCATCGCCCAGCCGTCGATAAAGATCTGTGCCCCGATCTGCTCGGCCACGACCTGCCCGTTCATCTCGATACTGCCCGAGGCGGGCGGCATGACACCGTGCTTGAGGCGCAGGTAGGCCGTGTGCTCGGTGCTGACCCCCATGCCCCCCCACCAGAGCACGGTCCGCTTCTCGATTAAATAGTTCAGCCAGGTCTTACCGACTTGCTCCGCCGTGATGTCGTAGGGGTTGTTGTGGTCGGGGAAGGCGCGCGGGAAGGTAAAGGTCCCCGAGATGTCGTCGTCGGTGACGATCAAGGGCTTGCCAAGCTTGTCGTGGACGTAGTACCAGACCTCACCTAGCTCTTTCTCTATCTGGGCATTGCTCCAGCCCTCAAAAGGCCGCCCCAGATAGACACCAATGATCTTGCCGAGCACACCCGCATAGACGCGCTCCTCGTAGTCGGTAGGCAGGGAAAACATGAAGTGATTTTACCTTAATTTCTCCTTTACTTCTGGTGCTTTAGCACTTCCTGGTAGTGCCGCGATAGAGTGGGTGATGCGGATAGAAAAAACTGCCGAGGACGACGAAGAAGAAGCACGCGACGTTCCCGATGAATTTGATGCGTTTGATGAGCTCGACGACGACGAGCCCGAGGGGTTTGAGCGCTTTCACGACACCCGTGTGACCTCGAAGGCGAAGAAGAAGCACGCCGAGATGGCCAAGGCGCTGGCTGCCGACGAGGGCAATGTGCTCTTTGAGACGACCTACAAGCCCAGCCGCCACGAGGCCACCTGGCTCTACGGGTCGCTGCGGCCGTTCTTCGAGGAGCAAAAGCTGATCGACGATGTCTTCTTCCAGGTCAAGGGCGGCAAGGAGGCGAGTGTCTACTGCTGCCATGTCCACCCCGATGCTCAGGCGGCGCTGGGAGCCGAGCTGGTGGCGGCCAAGGTCTACCGCCCCCGGCAGTTCCGCAACCTGAGAAACGATGCGCTGTACCGCCAGGGTCGCGCGATCCTCACCGACGATGGCAGGGAGGCGAAGGCCACCGACACGCGCCTGATGCGGGCACTGGGCAAGAAGACCGAGTTTGGGCAGCAGGTCCAGCACTCCAGCTGGCTGCTCTACGAGTACACCACCCTCCAAGCCCTCTTCACCGCCGGCTGCGCGGTCCCCGAGCCCTACGCCGTGGGGGAGAATGCGATTTTAATGGGCTATGTCGGGGAAGAGACCCGCGCGGCCTCGACCTTGATCGAGCTGGTCCTGCCCCGCGCCGAGGCGCAAAAAGTCTTCGATCAGCTCAAAGAGAGCCTGGCGATCCTGGTGGGAATGGGCCTGGTCCACGGCGACCTCTCCGCCTACAATGTCCTCTACGACGGCGACAAGCCGACGATTATTGACCTGCCGCAGGTGGTGCGCTTCGACCAGAACGAGCACGCCGAGGCGATCTTTCTGCGGGATCTCACTCGCCTCTGTGACTACTTCCGCCGCGCCGGGGTGGTCTGCGATCCCGAGGCACTTGCACGGGAGCTACGGCAGGCCCCCTGACCCCCACAAGTGGGGGTTAGGGGGCCTTTTTCCGGGGCTGGAGCGCGGCGAAGCACTCCCGCAGGAAGGCGAGGAGCCCCCCGAGAACCGCACCGTGGAGGGTGGAGATGAGAACCACGGTCAAGAGACCCGGCGCCGGGCCGACCGCGATCAGGTTGTAGAGCAGGTCGATAATAAAAAAGGCGATCCCGCTGTAGAGCGCCGCGAGGCGTGGCGACCACTTCCGCAGAAAGACAAACGCGCCGATAGGCAGGCAGGCATTGATCACTAGTGGGGACTGTGCGGCCGGGGGAGCGTTGAGGCGCAGGAAGGCGCAGATCACCTCCAGAAGCCAGGGGCTCAGAAAGATCGCCAGGCTCATTCCCAGCGCGACCCGTGCGGCCTTGGGACGGCCCGCCGCGGAGCAGAATCCCGTGATCGCCCCGAGCAGGGCATAGAGGAGCCAGGCATTCTCCTGCCCGATCCGCATCTCCGGGTTCTGGAAGCGCGCCAGCGTGGTCATCACCGCCGCTCCGATCGTCCCCGCCGCGACTCCGCCAAGCCAAGAGACAGCCGACTGGGCCGGAGTCTCCTTCTGGATTGCCGTCTCCGCGGTGATCGTCTCTTCCTCACGGACTGCTTGGCGCTGCATAGAGGAAAAGTATCGCAGAAATAGCCCCTCCGCAACTCTGGGGAGGCACTAAGGCAACTCTCGCACTTTGGCGGTGGCAGTCGTGGAGGGGCTTGGTACAATGAGCAAATGCCACGTAAGGCCAAGAAGAACCTCGAAATTCCCCCGCTGGGGCTTGATTTACTTGATGAGGAGCTGCTCCAGGACGAGGAGACGTTCCTGGATGAGCTCGATGGAGGCTGGGAAGGGGAGAGCGTCCCCCATGTCCTGCCCCTGATTCCCATCCGCGATAGTGTCTACTTTCCCGGCATGATCTTCCCCCTCACCCTCGGGCGTGACTGCTCCGTGCGGGCGGTGGAGGTGGCGCAGGAGGGGCGGCCCCGCATGGTCGCCCTGATCACCCAGCGCGATCTCCAGGTGGAGGATCCCCAGCCCGACGACCTCTACGAGATGGGGATCGCGGCGGAGGTGATGCAGTTCACCCGAATCCCCGATGGCATGGTGCGCGTCTTGCTTGAGGCCGGGCCACGTGTCCAGGTGCGCCGCTACCTCCAGACCGACCCCTACATGCGGATCGAGGTGGAGTCCCTGCCCCAGCCCGGCGAGCCCCCGACCCCCCATGTCGAGGCGCTCACCCGGACGGTCACCGCGCAGTTTGAGCGCTTGGTCACTGAGGCGAAGGGAATTCCCCCCGAGGCACTGGTCAACGTCCTCTCGGTCGAGGAACCGGGCCGCCTCGCCGACACGATCATCCCCTACCTCGCGCTCCGGGTCGAGCAGAAACAGAGCCTGCTGGAGACACTCTCGGTCGAGGAGCGCCTGGAGAAGCTGGCGACAGTCCTCAATGAAGAGAGCGCGATCCTAGAGATCCAGAAAGACATCCGCTCCCGAGTCGAGAAGGAGATGGGCGACCACCAGCGCGAGTTCTTCCTGCGCGAGCAGCTCAAGGCGATCCAGTCCGAGCTTGGGGAGGCCGACGACCGCGCTAGCGAGCTGGCTGAGTACCGCCAGAAGATTGTCGCCGCCAAGATGCCCGAGGAGATCGAGACCCGCGCCCTGAAGGAGCTCGATCGCTTTGAGAAGACCCCGCTGGTCAGCCCCGAGGCGGGCGTGCTGCGCAACTACCTCGATCTGATGGTCGCCATGCCCTGGAGCACGCTCACCGACGACCGCTTGGATATCGCGGAGGCGGAGCGGATCCTGGATGAGGATCACTACGGCCTGCCCAAGGTGAAGGAGCGCATCCTGGAGTTCCTGGCCGTGCGCAAGCTCGCGGGGGAGAAGCTCAAGGCGCCCATTCTTTGTTTTGTCGGGCCGCCCGGTGTGGGCAAGACCAGCCTTGGCCGCTCGGTGGCGCGGGCACTGGGGCGCAAGTTCGCCCGCCTCTCGCTGGGCGGGGTCCGCGATGAGGCCGAGATTCGGGGGCACCGGCGCACCTATGTGGGCGCGATGCCGGGGCGCATCTTGCAGGCGATTCGGCAGGCGGGCAGCCGCAACCCGGTGATTGTCCTGGACGAGCTCGATAAGCTGGGCAACGATTTTAGAGGCGATCCCAGCTCGGCGCTCCTGGAGGCGCTCGACCCGGAGCAGAATAAAGAGTTCTCCGACCACTACTTAGAGGTGCCTTTTGACCTGTCTCAGGCACTCTTTATCGCCACGGCAAACCTGCTGGACACGATCCCACCCGCCTTGCGCGACCGGCTTGAGGTGATCCCGTTCTCGGGCTATATCGAGGCGGAGAAGCTGGCGATCGCCCAGACCCATCTCCTGCCCCGCCAGCGCGAGAGCCATGGCCTCACCGACGAAAACTTCACCCTCGACGAGGCGGCGCTCCGAAGCCTGATCCGGGAGTACACCCGTGAGGCGGGCGTGCGTAGCCTGCACCGGGAGATCGGCTCGCTCTGCCGGAAGGCGGCACGAAAGCTGGCCAGCGACGAGACCCAGGTCGTTGCGGTGCAGGCGGAGACTCTTGAAGGGCTGCTCGGGAAGCCGCGCTTCGACTGGGGCAAGATGGAGGAGACCGACGAGGTCGGGGCCGCTACGGGGCTGGTCTACACCGAGGCCGGCGGCGACACGGTGACGATCGAGGTCCTGCCCACCCGCGGCGAGGGCAAGCTCACCCTGACCGGCCAGCTCGGGGAGGTGATGCGCGAGTCCGCCCAGACCGCCTGGACCTTTGTCCGCTCCCGCCTAGAGACCCTGGGGATCGCCGAGGATGCCGACAAGGGCAAAGATATCCATGTCCATGTCCCCGCGGGTGCGGTGCCGAAAGATGGGCCGTCGGCAGGGGTGACCATGGCGGTCGCGCTGGCCTCTGCGATCTCGGGGCGCGCCGTGCGCTGCGATGTGGCGATGACGGGCGAGATCACGCTCCGGGGCAAGGTGCTTCCGGTGGGAGGGATCAAGGAGAAGGTCCTGGCCGCACACCGCTCAGGTGTGCGCACGGTGCTCCTGCCCGCCGAGAACGAGGCCGATCTGGACGATCTCCCGGCCGATGTGCGTGCGGAGCTGACCTTTGTCTTCCTGCGCCACGCCGACGATGCCCTGAAAGTGGCGCTGCGTGAGTAAAGAAAAAGGCGGAGTCGTGGTAAGATGAAGGGCATGGTTTTCCCCCACTGTCTGGAGGCCTGCTAGCCATGGCCTCCCACAAATCCGCCTCCATTCCCATTCCCGATGAAAACGTGGTTGTCCTCGATTTCGGGGCCCAGTACACCCAGCTGATCGCCCGGCGTGTGCGCGAGTGCAAGGTCTACTGTGAGATCCTGCCCTGCGAGACCCCGCTCGCCGAGATCCAGAAGCGCAAGCCCATCGGGATTATCTTCTCCGGTGGCCCCTCCAGCTGCTACGAGCCCGGCGCACCCGAGGTCGATATGGCGATCTACGAGCTGGGGATTCCGATCCTGGGAATCTGCTACGGCATGCAGCTGATGAGCCGCCAGCTCGGGGGGAAGGTGCGTGCCGGAACCCAGCGCGAGTACGGCAAGACCGCGCTCGATGTCACCGACGGCAGCGATCTCTTCAAGGGGCTCAACCGGGAGCTGATCTGCTGGATGAGCCACGGCGACACGGTCGAGGCACCGCCGCCCGGCTTTAAGATCACCGCCGTGACCGCCTCCACCCCCGTGGCCGCGATGGCCGACACGGCGCGTAAGTTCTTCGCGGTCCAGTTCCACCCCGAGGTGGTCCACACGCCCTGGGGCACGGAGATTATTCGCAACTTCCTCTACGAGTTCTGCGCTGCTAAGGGCGAGTGGACCATGGCATCGTTTGTCCGTGAGGCCACTGAGGCGATCCGCCAGCAGGTCGGGGACAAGAAGGTGGTCTGTGGCCTCTCCGGGGGCGTGGACTCCGTGGTCGCCGCCGCGCTGGTGCACCGCGCGATTGGCGATCAGCTAACCTGTATCTTTGTCAATACGGGGATGATGCGCAAGGACGAAGGCACCCAAGTACGGGAGAACTTTGCCCGTGCGTTCAATATCAACCTGGTCTACGCCGACGAGAAATCGCGCTTCTTGGACAAGCTCAAGGGCGTGATCGAGCCGGAGCAGAAGCGCAAGATTATCGGCAATGAGTTTGTGGCGGTCTTCGACGAGGTGGCCCAGACAATCGAGGGCGCGGAGTTTCTGGCACAGGGGACGCTCTACCCCGATGTGATCGAGTCCGGGAGCGGCAAGGCGCACACGATCAAGACCCACCACAATGTCGGGGGGCTGCCCGAGTACATGAAGCTCAAGCTGGTCGAGCCGCTGCGCTACCTCTTCAAAGACGAGGTCCGTAAAGTGGGCGAGGAGCTAGGGGTCCCCACCGAGATGGTCTGGCGGCAGCCGTTTCCTGGCCCCGGCCTCGGGATTCGCGTCCTCGGTGAGGTCACCCGCGAGAAGATCGATATCCTCCGTGAGGCCGATGCGATTGTGGTCGAGGAGATCAAGAAGGCCGGCCTCTACCGGCGCGTCTGGCAGAGCTTCGCTGTCCTCCCCGACACCAAGTCCGTGGGGGTCATGGGTGATAAGCGCACCTACGAGTACCCGATTGTCCTGCGCGCCGTGAGCAGTGAAGACGCCATGACTGCGGACTGGGCACGCCTGCCCTACGAGCTCCTGGAAAAAATCTCCAGTCGCATTGTCGGAGAGGTCGAAGGGGTCAACCGGGTGGTCTACGACATCACCAGCAAGCCCCCCGGCACTATCGAGTGGGAGTAGGCCGACGGTCCCACGGATTGCGATCATTATTGTCTGCTACAACGGGGTAGCGGACACAATTGAGTGCCTTCAGTCGGTGCGGGGGCTGACGTACCCTAATTTCTTTACCATTGTGGTGGACAATGCGAGCGCCGATGGGACCGCTCCGGCTGTCGCGGCGCAGTTTCCCGAGGTGACACTGGTGGTCAACCCTGAGAACACGGGCTTCACGGGGGGAAACCAGACCGGGGTGCGTGTGGCGATCCAGCAGGAGGCGGACTTTCTCTTTCTGCTCAACCCCGACACAACAGTCGAGCCCGCGCTCTTGGAGAAGCTTCTCGCGGCTTGGCAGGCCATGCCGGGCCTGGGCGCGATTGGCCCCGTGATGCTCTACTACGACCAGCCGGAGACAATCTGGTCGGCGGGGGGGAGCATAGACGGGCGCGGCCAAGTAACACAGCGACGGCAGGGGGAGCCGCTTCCCCCGAGCCAGGGCTTTGAGCCCTGTGACTATGTCTCGGGCTGTGGGCTCTTGTTCTCGCGGGAGGTCTTTGAGCGGGTGGGCTTCTTCGATGAGCGCTTCTTCCTCTACTACGAAGAGTCCGACCTCTGCCAGCGCATCCTAGCCGCAGGCTATGCGGTGGGAACAGCACTCTCCGCGCGGCTCTGGCACAAGGTGAGCCGCTCCACGGGGAAGGACTCGCCCCTGACACTCTACTACATGCGGCGCAACCAGCTGCTCTACCTGAAAAAACACGGGACACGCGCCGGACTCATCGCGGCACTCGCAGACTCCCTGCGGCTCTGGGCGGTCTGGACGGTAAAGCGTAACCCCAAGCGGACGATCCTCCAGCGCGCGCTCCTGGATTTTCGCCGGGGCCGCTTCGGACGCGCCAACGGGATATAATTCAACGTGGCCCGGCTCCATCTCTTCCATACCAACGACTTTCACGGCAAGCTCACCGATGAGAAAGCGGCGATTCTCAAAGCCCATATCGAGCGCCTCGCGGCAGGAGAGCCGTATGTGCTCCTCGATGCCGGCGATGCTGTCTCCGCAGGAAACCTGGGCTTCAACCCTTTAGGCGAGCCGCTTCTCGCCCGCATGAGCGCCCTCGGCTACGATGCCATGACCATGGGCAACCGCGAGACCCACCCGAGCCTTGCCGTGGTGCGGACGAAGCTTAGCAAGGCGGGTTTCCCCGTGCTCTGCGCCAATGGCTACGCGAAAAATGCCGCGGGGAACGTCCCGTTTCTGCCGTCCGTACTGCTAGAGCGGGGAGGGAGGCGCATCGGAGTCTTCGGGGTGACCGTCCCGATGGCGACCCCGCAGAAAGTGGACGCCGCGCTCTGGGACAACCTCTTTGCGCCGCCAATAGAAACGGCCAAACAGCTTGCTGCCGAGCTGCGGCCCCAGTGCGACCTGCTGATCGCCCTGACCCATATCGGGATCGCCCAGGACCGCAAGCTCGCCGAGGCCGTGCCGGAGCTGGACCTGCTGATCGGTGGGCACACCCATGTGGTCCTGGAGCAGCCCGAGGTGGTAAACGGTGTGCCGATTGTCCAGGCCGGGAGCCACGCGCGCTACCTGGGCCATGTTATCTTTGAAGACGGAAACGTCACTGGAGAGCTGATTTCGCTATGAGCCGACGCTATGTCGAGACGACCTTGACCTGCTGTGTGTGTGGGACCCGTGCCGCGACCGCGTGGCGGCGGGCAGGCGACCATATCCACGGAGGGCCGCGTGAGTTCCATGCCGTGGAGTGCGCCCGCTGTGGGACCGTCCGCCTCGATCCCCGCCCGAGCCCCGAGGAGATGGGCAAGCACTACACGCCGCTGACCTATGCCCGCGCCGAGGACGATGCCACGAGCGGGCTCGCGGAGCGCCTCGACGAGTACAACCGCCGCATGGCCGAGCGCACTCTCGCTACTATCCCCGAGAGCACCCCGCGCCGCGCCCTCGATGTGGGCTGCGGCGATGGGCGTTTTCTCGCCCAGCTCGCCGAGCGGGGCTGGAGTGTCGAGGGGCTGGAGACCGATCCGGTCGCCGCCGAGCTCGCGCGCAAGCGCACCGGCGGCACGATCCACGAGGCACCTCTGGAGGAGATCACCCTCCCCGAAAGTGCCTTTGGGCTGATCTCGATCTTACACGTCCTGGAGCACGTCCCCGAGCCACGCGAGACCCTGACAGCGGCCTGGAACGCTCTCGCGCCGGGAGGGACCCTCTTGATCGCTGTCCCCAATGTCAACTGCCTGGAAGCGCGGCTCTTCCGCTCGTGCTGGTACCCGCTGGACCTGCCCCGCCACTACTGGGGCTTTGCACCGCGCACCCTCACCCGCCTCACCGAGACCTGCGGCTTCGAGGTGCAGCGCATCCGCCACTTCCCGTTTCTCTTTGGGATTCAGAGCGTCCGCTACAGCCTCAAGGCGATCTCAGGCAAGCCCATCGGCGAGGAAGAGGGCAGTGCAGGACCACGCCGTGAGGGGGGCAAGCTCCGCACAAAGGCCTTCCTCAGCCTCCTCACCGCCTCCGAGCGCCTCGGCCACGAGATGTCGGGTGAGGTCATGGAGCTCCTGGCGGTCAAGCGATGATCGGGATTTTATTTCTCGTCCTGCTGGCGGCGCTGGCGTTTGGGATCGGGGCGTTTTTCCTGCGTGGACTTCCTACCCAGGGACTTCTGGAGCGCAAGGCCTTTGCCCTGCCGCTGGGGATGGGAGTGCTCGCCTACACGATTCTGGCGCTGGGGCTTCTAGGGCAGGCAAAGGCCGTCCCCTTGACAGCGGGGGTGGTGCTGGTTGGCCTGCCGCTGGCGTTTCTGGGCTACCGGAGCCTTCCTCGCCGAGAGAAGACCGAGGAGCAGTCGGCGGGGGCGCTGGGGATTGGCGTGGCGCTGGTCTTGGGGCTCTGTGGGCTGATCACGCTGGTGGGCGCGCTGAACCCTCCGGGGGAGCTGGAGTGGGACTCGCTCTCGTACCATCTTGCCGCGCCCAAGCGCTTTCTCCAAGAGGGGCGAATCTACTACATCCCCGACGACCACCATAGCAACTTCCCCTTTACCCTCCAGATGCTCTATCTCTGGATGCTCTCGCTGGGCTCGGTGAGTGGGGCGAAGCTCTGTCACTGGCTCTGTGGAGTGCTCCTGACGATCTCGGTCTACACCTGTGGCGTGCGGTATTTCCATAAAGCCGTCGGACAGGTCGCCGCAGTGATGGTTGCGACCACCCCGATCTTGCTCTGGGAGTCCACGACCGCCTATATCGACCTCGCGCTTGCCCTCTTCTCGTTCCTGAGCTTCTACGCCGCTCTCAACCTCAGGGAGGATCGGCGCTGGCTGCTGGTCTCGGCGGCGCTGATGGGGCTCGCGCTGGGAACCAAGTCCACGGCGCTGGTCTTCTGGGGCATGGGGGCAGGGGGGCTTCTTGTGGCGCGTGTGCCGCTGACGCGCGTGCTGCTCTGGGCGGGGGTGGCGCTGGCGGTTGGGCTGCCCTGGTACCTAAAGACCTTCCTCTACACAGGCGACCCGGTCTATCCCTTTGGCTGGAAGCTCTTCCACGGACGCTACTGGAACGACGCGGCGGCGCTGGGCTACGCCAAAGATCAGGTGGCATTTGGGCTTGGAAAAGACCCCCTGCACCTGCTCCTGGCACCGTGGAACGTCACCCTGGAGGCAGGGCTGATCTCGCAAGTGCGTCCCTTTATCTTTACCGAGTATGTCGATCGTGGCCTGGGGCTCTCACCGGTCTATTTGGCGGTGGGGATGGCCCTACCGCTGCTGGTGCGTCGCTGGGACCGCACCGCGGTTGCCTGCCTGCTCTGGGGGCTGGGCATCTCCGCGACGTGGTTCTTCATGATGCAGCAGACCCGCTACCTGATTCCCGCGCTGCCCGCCTTTGCGCTGGTCTGTGCCTGGGGACTGGCACAGGCAGGGAAGCTCGCGCAACGGGCGGGCGGGGCGCTCGTGGCTCTGGCGGCGCTCTGGGGGCTGTACGTGGCGCTCACCCAGCTCCTGGCTCCGGCTCCCCTCAAGGCGCTGGAGGCTGCCGAGACCTGGATCAACACCAACGCCCCCAAAGATGCCAAGGTGGTGCTCTTCGACGAGACCCGTGGCTTCTGGCTGGAGCGGCCCTATATCTGGGGACAGCCCAACCACGCCCCCGGCCTGCTCCCCTACGACTCCTACCCCGATGTCGATGCCTTTTTGGCGGATTTCAAGCGTCGCGGCTATACCTACTTGCTCCAGAACACGCTCTTTACGAGCCTGGTCAAGCACGAAGACCCGGTCTGGTCCAAGTGGCGGACACTGCTGGCGCAGGCAGTGGAGCAGGGCAAGATCGAGCTGGTGCAGAGCATCGGGCAGAACAACCCGATTGTGATCTACCGAATTCCCTAAAACAAACAAAAGACGCCGGGGAGCCTCCCCGGCGTCTTTTTTGTTGTGTGGCGCTTACTTGGCGCTAAGGACCTCGTCGTGCTTCTTGGCGATCTCGTCCAGGGCATCCTTGGCAGGCTTGGCACCGGAGTAGGCCGCAAAGAGCTCTTCCTGGCAGGCCTTGAGTAGCTCGCTGTACTTGGGCGAGTTGTCAAAGTCCTTCAGGAAGGGCACGGACTTGGCGAAGGTCTCGTTGTAGGGGTTGGCCTTCTTGAACTCGTCGGTGGCCGAGACTTTCTTATTGGCCGTCAGACCACCCAGCGCGACCCACTTCTTCTGGTTCTCCTCTTTGCTAAACCACGCCATGAACTTCTTGGCATCGTCGGTGTTCTTCGAGTAGCTGGAGAGGGAGAGCCCCTGGCCACCAAGGGAGACGAACTGTCCGGCGGGTCCCTTGGGCATCATGAAGTAGCCCGTCTGGTCGGCGAACTTGTTCTTGGCCTTGTCCACGAGGGCGGGCATGAAGGCAAACCAGTTCTCGGCCATCGCGACCGTGCCCTCCTGGAAGGCGGTGTTACACTCGCTGAAGTAGAAGTTCTCGCCGCCCTTGGGGCAGAACTTCTTCAGGCCGGCGTAGAACTCCAGGGCCTTGACCGCCTCGGGGCCATTGATCGCGCCCGTCGCCTTACCGTCCTTGGTGTACGCGCCGCCGAAGCTCCAGAGGATCGGGTCGAAGCCCATGGTCGCGCCATCGTACTCCTTGGAGTAGAACAGGGCGCAGCCAAACTTGCCGTCCTTGGTGAAGAACTCGGCGATCTTGGCGAAGTCTTCCCAGGTCTCGGGAACCGCGAGCTCCTTGCCAAACTTGGCCTTGAAGGCCTCTTTGTTCTTGGCATCCTCGAAGAGGTCCTTGCGGTAGGCAAAGCCAATGGCATCGGCCATACAGGGGATCGCGTAGAGCTTGCCGTCGTACTCGCCGTAGTTCTTGAGAGCGGCCTCTTCGTTATCGGCCTTGGGGAAGTTGGCGGCATCGCCCGTCCACTCGGTCAGGTCGACATAGTGCCCACCGGTTGCCGCGTTTCCGAGCCACTGGGAGTCTCCGACCACCATATCGAACTCGGGCGACTTGCCGGTCCAGGCGGCGTTGATCTTGGTCTCAAAGTCCGACCAGGGAATCTGGTTCACTTCCACCTTGATCCCGGTCTCTTTGGTAAAGTCCTCAGTGAGCTTCTGGAGCTTGTCGGCCGGGTCCCACTTGGCCCACGCGATGACGAGCTTCTTGTCACCGCCGCCGCCACCGGCGGTGGTATTTGTCGGGGCTTCGCCACCGGTCTTCTCGCCGCCGCCGCTGGGACAGCCGGTGAGGGTGAGCAGGGGTAGGGTCGCAAACAGTGCGGTCAAAACGCCGCGTCGTGTCATTCGCATCATTGTCCTCCAAAAAAATGATACCCACCCGGTGCAGTGCACCGGGTGGGCTTGGGTCTAGCCCGTGACCTTGCGGGTCTTGGGATCGAAGTTCATGGTCTTGCCAAGGCGCTGGCTCATCTCGGCGAGCGAGATAATGGTCTGCACCTTGATGGCCAGATCGGCGTTGGCGTTGCAGTTGGCGGGGTCGTTCTTGCGGATCGACTCCAGCCAGTTCTTCTGGTGGTCGGGGATGTTCTCGGTGCGGGAGAAGCGTGCCAGGTCTGCTGCGCTGGTGTCGATCTTCTCGCCCTCGATCTCCTCGGTCCAGGGGCGCTCGGGGCGGACTTCTACGCCGTTGCCGAAGTAGACTGTCGCCTTCTCACCGCGGAACATGTCCTCTAGGCCCTGCTCGTTGACCGTGGAGCCGATGAAGAGCATGGACCAGCCCGACGGAAACTCGGCGATGATCTGCGACGTATCGGCGACATCGCGGTCCTTGTTCTGGACACCGTGGGTTCCGATGGAGCTGACGCGTGTCGGGAACTCGGGGTTGCCGGAGGCGATCAGGAACGGGTGGAGGCGGTGGGGCGCCAGGTCGCTCAAGATCCCCGACGAGTAGTCCCAGTACTTGCGGTAGCGGCGGAAGAGGGCTCCGCTGTCGGCGCGCTCGGGCTGGATATTGACCTCGGCCGGTCCCAGGAAGTTCCAGGCACGCTTGGGGGCAGAGCCCAGCCAGAGCTCCCAGTCGAAGGTCTCGGGGGAGATCTCTTTCTCGATCTTGTAGTTCCACTCCCCAAAGCGGTTGTTACGGGTGTAGGAGCTCTGGCCCATGACCAGCTTGCCCACTTTCCCCTCGCGGATCGCCTTGGCGGTAGCATGCCAGCGGACATCGGTACAGCCCTGCGAGCCGACCTGGTAGACACGCTTGGTCGCCTTGACCACATCGTAGACCTGGAATGCTTCGTCCAGGTAGCGAGTCATGGGCTTCTCGCAGTAGATATGCTTACCGGCCTGCATGGCGTGTACGGCGATCTGGCCGTGCCAGTGCTCAGGCGTGGCGATCACGATGGCGTCGATATCGCTGCGCTCGATGATCTTGCGGTAGTCACGGTTTGCCAGGACAGGCGCGCCGCCATTTTTGGTCTTGATGTAGTCGACTGCGCGCGTGTTGTAGAGGTCAAAAGGATCACAGACCGCCACCGGAGCGACATTCCATTCCTGCATCTTATCGGCGTAGGAGCGCAGGTGGGCGTTGTAGCCCTGGGTTCCTACACCCACAAAGCCAAGCGTGATGCGGTCGTTGGCACCGATGGCCCGACCCGTTGCCAGCTTCGTGCCCATAGGGAACTTACCGCCCGTCATTGCTTTGGCATCAATGGTAGAGACGGGAATCTGCGGCTTGCCTGCTGTCTTGGCGCCCCCGGCGGGTGCCGCGGGTTTTGCTGCTCCCTGTGCCGCTTCTGCCTCGGCGGTCACCGCAGCTCCTGTCACCAGCGCACCCGCGACAGTTGTCGCGGTCTTAAGAAAGTCACGTCGAGAGCTCTCGACATCTGTCCGTTTTTCGTCCATGGTACGTCCTTTCGCCTAGAGGGCGAACATTTCCTTCGAGAATGTGATTTTGTTTCCGGTTAGTGCCGCTTCGTTGGCCTTTATCCCGACAACTGTCGCAACGAAACCTGCTTCCGCAGTTGCGTACATCTTGGGGTTGTAGCCCGGCTTGGTGGCCTCGGTGATTCCCGTGGGCTTGCCAAGTCGGATGGAGTTGAGGAAGGTCTCGCAGGCATAGCGGTTGGGAGTCTGCTTGGCGTTCATCTGCGCGACCTTGGCGGGCTCCAGTCCCTGAGCAAGCGCCTTGGAGGCATTGGCGACCAGCATGATCCCGGTCTCGTCCCCGACTTGCTCACGGCGGGCATAGACCTCCCACCCGAGGTTGTCGGCATCGCTCTCTTTAAACATCCAGCCGCGCTGACCACGCAGCAGAATGGCACACTGGCCTCCCTGGATCAGCTCGAAGCTCCCCCCAAAGCTACTGCCGAGGGTGGCATCGTAGGTGAGGTTCACGCCCTCAGGGTACTGCACGACGCAGGTGACAGTCCTCAGGAAGCCCTCGCCCGTCCCAAAGCCGGAGACCGAGAGGGGTAGGGACTTCAGGTACCAGGTAGCCGTGTCGATCTGGTGGATCCCCACCTCGCCCACAAGGCCATTGGCCCGGGTCTGATCGAGCCGCCAGTTGAGCTCGCTCTCCCGCTCGGGGGTGGGAGCCGCGCGCCGCCAGCTCGACTTGAGGTTCCACTGTGCCGAGCAGCGGGCAACATTTCCCATGGTCTTGCCACTGTCGATAAAGTCCTTGACATGGTGGTGCTGGGGGTTGGTTCGGTTGTGCAGCCCGACCTGGAAGATTGTCTTTGCGTTCTTTCCTGCCAGCGCGATCGCGCGTGCGTCCTCGATGGTGTGCGCCAGCGGTGCCTCGCAGAAGACATGCTTTCCCGCTGCGAGTGCGTCTAGGACGATCTGCTTGTGGAGGTGTGTCGGCGTTGCGACAAAGACTCCCTGAACCGTCTTGTCGTCGAGGACTTTCTTGTAGTCGTTGACAAACGTGGCCTTGGGTGCGTTCTCCAGCGCTTTCTTCTGAAACAGCGGTGACGAGTACGAGTCGCAGACGTACTTGACCACGGGGCCGGTCAGATAGGAGAGAGACTTGAGGATCTCCCTGCCCTGCTCGCCCGCTCCGATCACGGCGACAGTGACAGGGGTCTGGGGGATCTCTTGGGTCTCTTGGTACTCCAGGGTTAGCTCTTCCGCATGCCCTAGGCTCTGGCTTCCCAGGAGCATTCCCAGCGCCAGGACGGAGCCCCGTCCCAGCAAATCGCGTCGTGTTACATCACTCATAGTGTGCTTTCTTCCCGTAGGTTGGTGATTTTCTTGCCGGTTTTCACGGCCTCGTTGGCTCGAATCCCCACGACCGTGGCAGCAAAGCCTGCCTCCGCCGTGGCGTGCATCGGGTGTGGTTGGTTGGGCGCGGAGGCACTGGTGCGCCCCGTGGGCTTGCCCTCACGCATGGAGTTCAAAAATCCTTCGCATGCAAAGAACAACGGTGTGTGGCGCGGATTGGTGTCCAAATTTCTCGAGGGCTCCAGCCCCTCACTGAGTAGCTTGGAGGCGCTCGCGACAAGGATGTAGCCGGTCTCATCGCCCAGCGGCTCGCGCTTGGTATAGACCTCCCAGCCCAGGACAGGGGCATCGCTCTCCTTGATCATCCAAGCACGCGTGCCGCGCAGTAGCATGGAGGTCTGATCGCCGCAGAGGAGCTCGTAGCCGCCCCCAAAGCTACTCCCCAGCGTGGCGTTGTAGGTGAGCTGAATCCCTCTGGGAAACTGGACGATGGCGGTGACACTGTTCTCGTTGCCAAAGCTCGCCACCGAGAGGGGGGACTCTTTAAGGAACCAGCTGATGGTGTCGAGCTGGTGGATTCCCACCTCGCCCAAGAGCCCGTTGGCTTGGCCAGGGTTCAGCCGCCAGTTGAGGGCAGCCTCCCGCTCCGGGGTAGGGGCCGCACGTCGCCAGCTTGCTTTCTTGTTCCAGGTCGCCTCCGCCCGCGCGACATTGCCAAGCACGCCGGTGTCCACAAAGTACTTGACATGGCGGTGCTGGGGATTACTTCTATTCTGTAGCCCAACTTGAAAGAGCTGCTTGCTGTTCTTTCCCGCCAGCGCGATCGCGCGTGCGTCCTCGATGGTGTGCGCCAGCGGTGCCTCGCAGAAGACATGCTTTCCCGCTGCGAGTGCGTCTAGGACGATCTGCTTGTGGAGGTGTGTCGGCGTTGCGACAAAGACTCCCTGGACGGTCTTGTCGTCGAGGACTTTCTTGTAGTCGTTGACAAACGTGGCCTTGGGTGCGTTCTCCAGCGCTTTCTTCTGAAACAGCGGCGAAGAGTAAGAGTCGCAGACGTACTTGACGACCGCCTCGGGCAGGAGGCTGAGCGCGGCAAGGATCTCCTTGCCGCGCTCGCCCGCCCCGATTACTGCTAGAGAAAGCGCCTGGTTCATTACTTCTTTAAGATAGCCGGAGTCGCGTCTGGTTTCGGGAGTTTCGCGCTTCCTTTGGCTTCTTTTAGGGACCAGAGGATCCCGCCGAGCACGTGCTCCTGGTACCAGGGCTTCTGCCAGACATCGACCCGGTGGCCCAGCGACGTGTAAAACACGCGGCCCTTGCCGTACTCTTTCACCCAGGAGACCCCGTAGTAGCCGGGCTCCTTGGAGTTGGGGTGCTTGTCCATCCCGACCAGCGCGTGCACCTTGGTCCAGTCAAAGCTCTTGAACTGGTAGATCTCATCGAAGACCTTGAAGGATTTCTTCTCAAAGACCTTGGTCGCCGGGTGGCTGTCGTCTTCCAGCAGGCCCTCGATCTCCACTTGTGCGCCGTGGGTCTTGAACTCGCCACCGATCATCTCGATGTAGGCGGGAAAGTCATGGAACGTATCGCTGGCGGCGTGGGCACCACAGAAGGCATGGCCCTCTTTGATCCAGGCCAGGAAGCCGTCTTTGTCCGGGAGGGGCAGGTTGCCGGTGGTCGAGGCAAAGAAGACACCGTCGTAGTTCTTCAGCGCCGCGACCGTCATCTTCTGGGCCATCTCTTCATCGGTGCGGACATAGTCGACCTCGAACTTGCCGCTCTTGGCACCCAGCTCGGCGAGGACTTTCTCGGCGACTGGGATCGAGTCGCCGTGGCGGAAGCCCTTGGTGACCGTGACCACGAGGAGCTTCTTCTTGGCGCGGTGGGCCGTGGTCGGAGTGGCGAGAAAAGCGGCTCCTAGGGCAAGAGCAGCAAGGGGGAGTAAGCGTCGGTGCAGGCGGGGCATGGTAGTCCTTTCGGTACTGTTAAAGACGCGGCAGTGCGCGCCGACGTTCAGTATAGCGCAAAAAAGACGCCTGGGGAACCTCCCCGGGCGTCTCTTAATAGAATTCAGTGGAGCTAAGGGGATTCGAACCCCTGACCTCTACAATGCGAATGTAGCGCTCTCCCAGCTGAGCCATAGCCCCAAACCACAGCGGCCTAAATTATATCAAGCATCCGGTGGCAGTGCAAGACCCCAGGTGGCGTAGCAGGCGCGGCGGTACTCGGGGAAGGTGTCTTGCTCGATAGCGGCGCGGGCACCCTCCATCACCTTCGCGTAGTAGGCAAGGTTGTGGTACGTGGCGAGGCGGGAGTAGAGGATCTCCTTGCTCTGGTGCAGGTGCCTCAAGTAGGCGGCGCTGTGGAGACGGCAGACCTTGCAGTCGCACTCCGGGTCGATCGGGCCAGCCTCGTCGGTCCAGCGGGCGTTGGAGATATTGATGCGGCCCTGCGATGTGTAGAGCGCGCCGTTGCGGGCCATGCGGGTGGGCAGGACACAGTCAAACATGTCGATCCCGTAGTAGATCCCATCCAGCAGGTCCGACGGCGTCCCGACTCCCATCAGATAGCGCGGCTTGTGGGCGGGCAGGAGCGGGGTGGTCAGGGCCGTGATGCGCCGCATCTCCTCCACCGGCTCGCCCACGCTCACGCCCCCGATCGCGATTCCGGGGAAGTCCATCGCGCTCACGGCCAAGGCGGACTGCGCCCGGAGGTCGTCGTAGCTCCCGCCCTGGACAATCCCAAAGAGCAGGTGCCCGGTGGAGTCGCCGCCCAGCGCGTTGTGGCGGGCCAAGCAGCGCTCCTCCCAGCGAAGCGTCCGGTCCAGCGAGTCTTTGGTGTACTGCCAGGTCGCCGGGTAGGGTGGGCACTCGTCGAAGGCCATGATGATGTCCGCGCCCAGCTCGTGCTCGATCTCCATCACCCGCTCGGGGGAGAAGAGATGCTTGCTCCCATCGAGGGTCGAGCGGAACGTGACGCCCTCCTCGGTGATCTTGCGCAGGTCCTTGAGAGAGAACACCTGGTAGCCGCCCGAGTCCGTGAGCATCGCGCCGTCCCAGCCGATGAACTTCGGCAAGCCCCCAAACCGCGCCACCCGCTCCGAGCCGGGCCGCAGATACAAGTGATAGGTATTGCCCAGAATTAATCTATAGCCCAGCTCCCAGACCTCGTCGAAGGTCATCGCCTTTACCGTCCCTTGCGTCCCGACCGGCATAAAGGCAGGTGTCTGCACGGTCGCACGGGGAAGCTGCAGCTCCCCGCGCCGCGCCTGGCAGCTGCTCGCTGATTTCTGTAGCGTAAAGAGGCTCATCGGCCCCTATGCTACCACTTTTGCCTCAGTACTTCCGACGCTTGATGAGGACGAGCGTGCCACCGAGGGCCACGAAAGCAAGTGTCCCTGGCTCAGGAGCACTGCTCGTGCTAGTGACACGCCCGTTCTGGTCGAAGCGTGCCTGCCCCGATTCCACATCTCCCAGGCTCCAGTTGCTGGTAATCAAGTTATTGCTGCTATCGTAGAGATCGATGCGATCCAGGATCGTGGTGCTGGCAAAGTCCGCCTCTGCGGTGTAGGTGTCTCCCAGAAGATCCTGGGCCTCGTCGCGCCCGAGCTTTACGGAGGCAGTGGCTTGGTAGAACAGGTCGATATTCTGCCCAAGCGTGATGGGCAGGTTGTAGACAAAGTTCCCGGTGTTCTCAAAGACCATCAGCTCCGCCGGAGGGGTGGCGGTATTAAAGACACTGTTGTAGGTCTCGGTAGGATAGTAGCCCGCCATGAAGCGCAGCACCGCTCCAGCGTAGCCCGTGTCTGGGCTTGTCAGCGTGCTCCCCGAGACATTCCAACGAAAGACCGAGTACGCCGCGTTATTGGGAGCGGTCAAGAACTTCAGCTGAGTGTGCGACCCGTAGACTCCCCCGGCGATATAGCCTGAGTCTTGGACATTGGTGACAGAGATCTTGGCGTAGTTTTTGGAGACATAAAAGCCACCCGCCACGGTGCTGGCCATCGCCTCTACAGGGGCACTGTCATAGAGGGTGTTCGTGTAGATTGCGGAGCCGGTTGCGGTCGCATTAGGGCGGTTGCTATTGATATTCGTTGCGCCTGACGCTGTGTTATAGGCGTTGTAGGCATCCGCGACAAATCCTCCGGAGGTATCGCGCCCGAAGATCGAGTAAGTGCTGATATAGGGCGCTTGCGCTCTCGCTCCGGGAACGATCACGAGCCCGAGAGAGGCAAGAGCCAGCAGGTTTAGGGGAAGAGTGTGCTTCATGAGTCTTGGTTTTCCTTAGTTGCGTTTCCAGAGAACGGCGTAGTCGCGGCCATCGACACTACGCACGGTTCCGACGATATTTCCGCTGTTGTCAATCCCGTAGGCAAACGAGGAGCGCGGTGCGGTGCCGTTGATTAGGTAGCTTGCCGTGGTGCTGTGGAGATCGAGGGCACTGGCAGCCGTTCCTTCCCAGAGCAGGGCATGGATGGTTCCATCTGCCTTGGAGCCATAGCCCACCTGGCGGCTTCCGGCGACGCCAAAAGCCCGGCTGTCGTTGAAACCGGTGGGGTGGAGGTCCACTCGGCTTGCTTGGGTGCCATGCCAGAGGAGGGCATGCGTGCTTCCACTCACGGTTCCTTGGCCTACCTGCGTATCGCCGGAGATGGCCCAAGCGACGCCTAGGCCAAGATCGACAACACTGGCGGCGGTTCCTCGCCAGAGGAGGGCATGATCCTGTCCACCGGCAGGTCTTCCCGTGCCGACCTGGACACCGCCTGCACCATCGTACGCTCGACTGAACGTGAAACCTGTGGGGTGGAGATCAATCACGCTCGCGGCAGTTCCGCGCCAGAGCAGGGCATGAGAGGTGCTATCTGTGGTCTGACCCCGTCCCACCTGAATCTCTGCATCTCCTCCAAGCGCATGGCTGGCGACATAGCCTGTGGGATGGAGGGAAACCGCACTTGCCTCCGTGCCCCGCCAGAGCTGAGCGCGCTCTGAGAGCGTTCCTTCAAGCCCGGTGAGGCCGATCTGAACTCCCTCCCCAAGGGCGCGGATCTCACCTGGCCCTAGATCCACGACACTGGAGCTCGTTCCTGACCAGAGCAGTGCGCGCATATCACTGGTATTGGTAAAGCGAAGCCCTCCCTGTTGGTTTCCGGAGGGAGTGATGGCATTGGCACTTGTGCTGACACCCACGAGCGCTGCAGGTGCGAGGGGAACCAGCGTGTACGCAACAGCAGGAGGAGTCGGGGTGGGAGTCGGCTCGGGGGAAGGCGCACCACTGCCGCTACAGCCACTCAGTACCAGAACGGTGAGTACTGTCCCCAAAAATAACAGGCGATGTGTTTTCATGATTTAGATCCTTCGATTTAAAGAGAAGCTTACGTGAGGTGCGTGAGGCCAGCGTGAGGTGCTTTCGTGCTACACTAAGCCCGTGAGCTGGCGGATCACTTTTCTGGGTGGCGTGAGTGCGACGCGTGAGGGCAAGACACTCTCTCGTTTCGAGAGCTCACGTGTCGTTGCGCTTCTTGCACGTCTAGCACTTTTCCCGAAGCGGATACACCCGCGTGAGGAGCTGATGGAGCTGCTCTGGCCCGAAGTCGAGCGAGAAGTGGCGCAGGTTCGGCTCCGTCACACGCTCCGCACGCTACGGCAGCCGCTGGAGCTGGGCCTGCCTGCGGGCAGTGTGCTGATTGCAGATCGCCTCTCCATTCGCATCAACCCAGACGCCATCACGACCGATGTCTCTGAGTTTGAGCAAGCGCTCAAGCAAAAAGATCTCACGACGGTACGTACTCTCTACACCGGTGAGCTACTCCCTGGCCTCTACGACGACTGGATCGTGGAAGAACGTCATCGCCTAGAAGCTCTCGCCGAGGGGGTTTTATCCTCTCCCGACGGGGTACGAGCCGATCGGGAAGAGGGGCGACGAAACCGGGGAGGTCGCCTCTCTCTTCCGCCCTACCTGACAGCATTCTTTGGGCGAGAGGCCGAGCGCGAGGCGATTGTGACTCAGCTCACTCGCTCGCGACTGGTGACTCTTACGGGCCTTGGGGGGACTGGCAAGACGCGCCTCTCGGTGGAGATTCTGCGGGAGCTTGCGCCAAGCTACACCCATTCTGCCTTTGTCGCACTGGGGGAGTGTGTTGCCGCCGCGCAGATTTTGGGGCGAATTCGGGATGTGCTGGGCTTGCCCGCCGTCGATGCCGACCCGCTGGAGCAGGTCTGCTGGGCACTGACGGATGGCTCCGCCCTGCTGGTGCTGGATAACCTAGAGCAGCTTGTGGACTCGGGGGGGGCAGAGCTGATCGAGATACTTCTTGCGCGACTGCCACACCTCACGCTCTTGGTGACCTCGCGGCGGGCGCTGGGGATTGCAGGGGAGCGGCTCTTCCCTCTGGAGGCGCTCTCGGAGGCGGCGAGCCTTGCGCTCTTTCTGGACCGCATCCAGGCGACCCGACCTGGCTTCCATCTGACGACGGGCAACCAAGACGATATCACGGCGGTCTGTCGTGGGTTGGAGGGGATTCCTCTCGCCCTGGAGCTTGCCGCCGCACGCATTCGTGCGTTCTCGCCCTCCGAGATGCGTGCCGAGCTTCAGTCGCGATTTGAGTGGCTGGCGCGGACGGGGCTTCGCGGGGATAAGGAAGACCGCCACCGCTCGCTCTCGGCGGCGCTGGAGTGGAGCTGGCAGCTCTTGTCAGGGGCGCAGCAGCGCTTCCTGGCGAGCCTGGCGCTGTTTCGCGCACCGTTTCGCGCGGCCGAAGCGGCCTCCGTGACCGACCAGCGCGATGCGCGTGAGCGCTTAGAGGCACTGGTGGCCGACTCCTTGGTGCAGAGTGCCGCCGATGAGCCATCAGGGGAGACGCGCTACACGATGCTCGAAACCGTCCGGGAATTCGTCCTGCCCCGCCTCGAAGACAGCCCGACGACACGGGCGCAGTTTCGCCACCACTACCTCACGAGCACCCGCCCCGATGAAAATACCGTGACAGCATGGCGTTATGCGCTTGAAGATGGTGATGGCGACGATGCCTATAGCTTTGTTTCGCATCTTGGTCATGATGTGATTGGGCTTTTGGGGACGCGGGCTCGCAGTTTTTTGGAACAAACCCTTGTACTTCCCTGCACCGACATGCGTCTTCGCATGCTTGCCACACACCGCCTCGCCGAGTCCTTCCTGCGAGCCAACGAGCGCACCAAAGCGATCGCGCTCATGGACGAAGCGGCGGCGGCATTGGAAGATGCTCCCGCTGCACTTCTCGCTGAGACACTTAGCTACCAGGCACACATTGGTCTCTACGATGCTCCCTATGAGAAGACTTTTGGCCTCTTAGATCGCTGCCTGGGACTTACTACCGATCCTTTCATCCGGGCTGAGACGCTCAGTATGAAGGGAGGCTTGCTCTGTCAGACACCCGACTTTGAGGCCGCTCAGGCGCTTTTTGACGAGGCAGGGAGGCTGTATGCACCTGGTGATCACGGTCAGCATCGGCTTTTGATCCACCGAGCGCTCCTTGCGCGGCGGCTCAGAGACTATGAGGAGGCGCTACGTCTCTACCAGACCGGCGCGGAGTGGGCAAAGCGTGCGGAGGATCGCATGGCATTCAAAGTTGCCCTAAGTAATACGGTCGATATTTTGGGGTACTTGGGGCGTTGGGAGGAGGCACAACAGGCGGGGCTGACGTGTCTTGACCTCGAAGAGGCCTTCGGCGACCGGCATAACCTGATCCTGGTTCTCTGGAACCTTGCCCATCCCTTTCTTAAGCTCGGTGAGCCGGGGCATGCCGCAAAGCTTATCGCTGCGGCCTCGACACTTTGGGCACACGAGGTGCGTCCCCTCACGGAGGAGGATCTTGAGGAAGTCGAGGGCATCCGTACCGAGCTCCGGTCGCTTCTTGACGAGGCGACGCTGGCTCGGCTCTGGGGGGAAGGGGAGATGCTGACCCTCAAAGAGGCGATCGCGCTGGCGCGGGTGGCTAGCTAAGCGCCTCGCGGGCGGCGGCGTTCTTGGGATCGAACTCTAGGACGCGCTCTAGCTCCTCGCGGGCTTCTTTCTCCCGACCCAGGCAGCGCAGGGCGATGGCGAGGTTGAGCCGGGCCTCGATATAGCGCGGGTTGATCTGGAGCGCACGGACAAAGGCCGCGAGGGCCTCGTCGTCCTGGTCTGCAGCGTGGAGCGCGACCCCGAGCTGGTTGTGCAGGTCGGCGTAGGTGGGGGCGATGGCGAGGGCCTGGCGGTACGAGTCGGCGGCGGCCTCAAACTCCCCTTTGTGGTAGAGATTCAGCGCCAGCCGCGAGTGCATCGCAATGGCATCGTCGCGGTTGGCTGGTGTCTGGAGGAGGGCGGCCTCGGCCTCGGGCTGTCCGACCTGCGTGGCCTCGTAGAGCCGGCGCGCATCGGCGTAGTTGGGGTTGAGCTCCAGAGCCCGGCCAAAGGCGCTCCGTGCATCGTCGAGCTGCTCCAGAGCGACCAGGGCGCAGCCAAGGCGGAAGTGCAGGTCCGCGAACTGGGGGTGCAGGCTCAGGGCTTGGCGTAGGTGTGTGGCGGCCTCTTCCGCCAGCTCTTTGTCGAGGACGGCTTGTTCGGCGGGGGCGGCGAGGGCGGCGCGCTGCCGGGCGAGGGCGGTGTGTGCCTCTCCCAGGTAGAAGCGTGCGAGCCCATCGGTAAGGGTACTTCGTCGGGGATGGTGCAAGACCGCCTCGAACTCGGTGATCGCCATCTCGTACTTGCCTTCATCGAACAGGCGGACCGCCCGGTCGTAGCCTGTTACATCCTCGCTGCGTCGCAGCATCCTGCCCCAGAGTGGCATCGTTCGTCTGTGTCCCTTCCCGACAAAATTATAGCACTTTATGTAAGAGTCAGAGCGCCTGCTTAATGGTCGGTAGAGTCGTGAAAAAATCGGAGGGTGAACTTTGCACTAAGTCGGAGCGACCTCAAAGAGCGTGATATCGCCTTGGCTGTAGACTACCTTCAGAGCACCAGGCTGCTTGCCATCGGTCCAGTCCACGGGCACGTAGTCACCAAGATCCGCCCCGGCGAGCCGGTTGAGGTAGAGAATGTAGCGAATATTATTGGCCCGGATCAGCGCCTCACGCTCGCTATCGTCGGCGGCTTGGGAGAAGAAGCGTAGCGCGAGGCTATTTTTACGGGGATAGCTGAGGGTCTCCGACCAGTGGCCGTTGTAGCAGATCACACCTGCCCAGCCCGCCGTGTAGGCATTGAGATGCGGCTCGAACATCCCCGGATAGCGCTTGGGGGAGTCGGGATCGGGTGCGACCAGCACGGCAGCGTTCTCCGTGGCGTGTTCTTTGAGCCAGGTAAGCACTTTCTGCTCATCGCCGGAGAGGTAGGGGCGTCGCGCTGTCGTCCCCGAGTTCGCATCCAGCCGCCCGATATCGGCGAGCAAGTACAGCACATTGGACGGTGTGGTGAGCAGCACTCCAAAGAGCGCCGCGATCTTCGGGAAGTCCCCCGAGAGCCGCGCCGTCAGCGTGTCTAGTCCCACGCCCGCCAGGATGCAGATCGGAAGGTGCGCTCCCATCAGCATCTTGCGCTGAAATGGCACCGGAAGATACGCCACCGCGATGGCGACGATAAGCCAGATGATGAGGAACCTGCCCCCCCTGCCCCCGTCCGACGGGGGAGTTTCGTTCCCCCGCCGGGCGGGGGCTAGGGGGGAAGAGAAAAGCACATAGAGTAGCGGCAGGCCGAAGCCCAAGAGAACCCACCAGAGCGCAGGAGTCAGGGTTGGCTCATTGGTCCAGGCGCGGGCCTTGAAGAGCGGATCGACACGCGATGCCCACGCGGTGTAGGCGGTGGTGGGGAGGCAGGCCGCGGTGGCGATAAGTAGTCTCACCCCGCTTGCTTTTTTGCTTGCCTCGCCGTAGAGCGTCTCGAAGGGCGGCAAGAGGGTGAAGAGCTTGTATACCCAGGCGACGGTGAGTAGCTGCACGACATCGTAGGTGTGGGAGTTCCCGAGCACAGCCCCGGCGACGCAGGCAGGCCAGAGATCGCGGAGCTTTCCGGTGCGCTCTGATTTTAGGAGTGCGGCGAAAAAGACCACCATCAGAGCTGTCATGGGCGCGAAGAGCGGCGAGTAGTAGAGCGAGAGAAACGTGATCGCCTCGGGCTGGAACGTGTCGATCGGCTGGAGCGTGAAGCCCTTAGCCGGGTTGTAGCCGCCCGAGAGCCAGCCAAACCCCGACGAGAAGCAGACCAGGCCGAAGGCGAGCTTTCGGGCGCGCTCACTCTGCACAGTCTCTTGGAGCAACCAGACCACAGCGCGCAGAAGCGCCGCGCCGCCGAGCACGCGGCCCACGTGGAAGGCGAGAGGCAGACCGCTGGCCTTGGCGAGCAGTCCTAGGACAACAAACCAGAGATAGAGTAGCTTGGGACTTTGTGGCTCCGTGGAGAAGAGGTTGTGGTGGAGAAAGTGCCCGCGCCCCGCCTCCAGCATCCATGAAAAGTAGACCAAGCAGTCGTCGATATTGCTTGTCAAGCCCGAGTACACCGATCCCGCAGGGGTGTGGAGCCAGCCCACGAGATACGGCACGGAGGCCAGAGCCAGCGCCAGAGCGCCCAAGACGAAGTAGAAGCGGCGCTCGGGCACGGGGCTATTTTTCCTCGATAAAGGCGGTCAGAGTCACGGAGAAGCGGCGGGTCTCACCGGGGGCGATGTGCTGGAGGCGACCGGCCTCGCGCTCGGCGGCGCGGCCCAGCACCTTGCAGTTGGCGGGCTCGATCCCACAGACATACTCGCCCTCGCCCATCATCTTCCAGACGGTCAGGTGCGGAAACTCCGACTGTTTGTAGCTGACACGCACGCCAAAGCCATCGGGGTTGACCATCTCAATGACCACATCTTCGGTGGGAATATTATGGAAGAAGCACTGCTCGGCGTAGTCTTTTGTCGGGGCGGTGAGGGTGTTGACGGTGGCGTGGCCCGCGGCGGCTGCGGCATCGCGCGGGGTGCTGGTCGTGCCCTCGGGGAAGCGGATGACAGTACCCTCCGCGACCAGCGGCCAGCCAAAGTTGAGGTGGTAGAGCAGCATGAGCGGGCTGGTCTTGAAGCCCTCATTGGTGACCGTGTCGGTGATGGTCATGCTATTGCTACCCACGGGAGTGGAGATCGTCCGCTTGAGCCGCAGGTTCTCGCCAAAGACCGTCGCCTCTCGCATCGTCCCCTCGACAAAGACCGTGGCCTCGTCGCCCTCCCAGTCGGTCCAGGCGCTGGCGCTCTCGGCGGGGATGTGGGAGAGCCGCCCATGGATGCCCAGGGACTCGTCACCGTCTTGGTTGGACGCGCCGGCGTTGCTGAGGCCACAGCCGGTGAGCAGGCCGCCGTGGAAGGTCTGGAGCCAGCCGCGCCACTCGGGGACAAAGGCGTGGGGGTTGGCCCAGCCGGTCGCGGAGACCCAGGCAAAGGGCACCCCAAAGAGGCTCGCCGCGCCGATATCCATCCCACGGGAGAAGAGAACGGTGTAGTCCAAGCCGCCACCGGAGCGCACGCGGGCCGCCTTGACGCCCCCTTGGACGCCTTCGTCGTAGGTGAAGCGCTCGACCCCTGCGACTTGAATCAGATCGCCCACTCGCTGCGCCACCTCGCGGCGTGAGTAGGACTTCCCAAAGAGAGTTGCCATGCTCCCGATTTTACCTGAATCTTGCGTCGGCGGAGCATAGAGCTGGCCAAGTTGCCCGAGGAAGCCCGGACACTCGTTGTCCGGGCTAATTTAGCCGGGCCAGTCTAGCTTCCCATCGCGCTGAGCGTGAGCCCGGCGGGGCTCTCCGTGCTTCCTGTTCCCCAGCCAAAGACACGGTGGGCGTTGGCACAGAGAATCTTCTCGCGCTCGTCGGCGGTGAGGCCCGCCTCTTCCAGCATGGCTAGGTTTGCCGCGGGGTCGTTGGCGGGAGCGTTGGAGGAAAAGAGGAGCTTACGGGCACCGCTCATCGCCTGGATGGCGTAGCGAATCTTCTCCGGGGCAAGGGCACCTGAGATATCCAAGAAGAGGTTCGATGGCTTGACCGCGTAGTCGATCGCGGCGCGCCACTCCTCCCCGCCCATCCCCGAGGCCACGATCTTGACCCCCTGCATAAAGCCGGCGATCTCGACCGCATGCCACATCGCCTCGGCGGTGGGGGTCTCGATCAGGAGGGCCTTGCTGTAGCGGCGGACCAGGATCAAGAGCTCACGGGAGTACTCCAGCGCGACCGGCGCTCCGGTGGCAGGGTTGGGATAGAGTGCGGCCCCGACAAAGCTCTCGGAGTAGAGATGACGGCGCATCTGGGCGCTGGACTCTTCGTGCTGGGCGGGCTGCACCACGAGCCAGCCGCGCAGGTTGACCGGAGAGCCTGGGCTCGCCAGCGTGTCCGCGACCGTCTCATTGCCCCCAATGGGATCGTAGCGGCGTGCCAGGAGCGACGAGAGACAGCACGTGGTGATCCCACGGGCCGCGAGAGTCGTTTGGACCGCCTCGGCTTGGTTCCAGTCGGGGGCTGCGGGAGTGGGGCCCCAGCCACAGTGGACATCGATGATCTCTTCTGCCATCTCTATGCTACCGCTCCTCCGGCTGCCAGGAGCCGCTTGGTATTGCCGCCCAGAACCTGCTCGCGCTCCGAGTCACTCAGCTTTGCCACACGGGCAACGGCCAGTGCCGCCGCCACGGAGCCGCGGGCGACGCCTCCCGAGCCAAAGACAACACGACTCGCTCCCACGAGGCTGACCGCATGGGCGATCTCACCGACACCGCGCAGGGAGTCTGTGCAGAGTAGGTAGCGCTCGTCTTGCTGGGCCAGTGCGACCGCCTCTGCAAAGGCCGGGCCGCTCAGCCCGGAGAAGACCACCGGGCCGGCGTAGCCGGTCGCGCTCAGGAGCCGGGCAAGCTGGGTCGCATCGCCGGGCTGCGTGGCCTCAAAGAGCAGGGGGACCTTCACGCCACGCGCTGCCAGGCCCTTAAACGCATTCTCCAGCGGCGCGTAGGCGATCGGCCACTTCTGGGTGGTCGGGAAGAGGCAGATCAGGCGCGAGCCCCCGAGGAGCGTGTCGGACTGGGCGACGCGGGGATCGAGGACGCCCGCAGGGAGCAGGGTTCCCCCGGACTCACCGCAGCGCACCTGGGTCTCCCGGTTGCCCGCCGATGGTGAGTGGAAGATCGCGCGTGTCGAGAGAGTCACTGCCCCCGCGATCCCATACTTGGCCATCATGGCCTTCAGTGTGCCGGTTCCGGGCTCCGCACCACGGGGGGGCACCGCTCCGAAGAGCGTGTACAGATCAAGAATCGGTTCCGCCATCTGCTAACTCCTTTGCCTTCTTAAATCGTCGCGCCAGGCGCTCCTTGCCCAGCACCTCCATCAGCTCAAAGAGGCCCGGCCCGACCTCACGGCCGGTGAGCGCCACGCGCACCGGGTGGGTTACCTCGCCCTTCTCTCGGTTGTGGCTCGCCGCCACGGAGCGCACGACAGTCTCAATGGCCGCCACGCTCCACTCGGGCAGGCCTGCCAGGGTGCTATCCAGCTCCGCAAGATACGCTCCCGCGCCCTTGAGCCACTTCTCGACCGACTTTGCGTTGTACTCCGGGAGCTCCACGAAGAAGAAATCCGTGACCTCGGGAACCTCACGCAGCTCCTTGACCCGCTCCTGCTCCAGCGCGATCGCGGCGGCGGCGTAGTCCGCATCGAGCTCCGCGGGCAGGAAGGGCCGGGCACGCTCGTAGAAGGCGCTCGGGCTGAGGTTGCGGATGTAGACCCCGTTCATCCACTTGAGCTTGTCCAGATCAAAGATGCCCGGCGAGAGCGAGATATGGCGGAGATCAAACGCCGCGATAATCTCGTCGCGTGGCATGAGCTCACGGTCATCGCCGGGCGACCAGCCGCAGATCGCGAGGAAGTTGAAGAGCGCCTCGGGGAGGATGCCGTCTTGGTTCAGGTAGCCGGTCAAAAACTCACCGGTCAGGCCACCATCTTTAATCTCCGGCACCGGCCCGATCAGCGGGAGAGCTCCGTTGCGCTTCGAGAGCTTCTTGCGGTCCCACCCAAGCACATTGGGCGTGTGGACAAAGATCGGTGCCTCCCAGCCCAGGGCCTGGAAGACACTGACGTGCTTGGGGGTTGAGCTGATCCACTCCTCGCCGCGCAGGATATGGCTGATCTCCATATCGTGGTCATCGACCATCGCCGCGAGGTGGTAGACCGGCAGGCCATCGGCCTTGAGGATCACGAAGTCGTCTTGGGTGGTCGCGTCCCAGAGCGTCTCCCCGCGCAGGAAGTCCACGGTGCGGATCGGCCCCTCGGTCGGCATCTTGAGGCGCACGACCGCCCGCTCGCCGTCGGCGACCCGCTTGCGGGCCTCGGCGAGGGGATAGTCTCGAAAGTGGCGGTCGTAGCGGTAGGGAATCTTGCGGGCATCGCAGGCGGCTTTCTTGGCGGCCAGCTCTTCCTCGGTCTCAAACGCCCAGTACGCCTTGCCGTCGTCGAGGAGCTGCTCGACCAGCTCGGTGTAGCGCGCCCGGCGCTGCGACTGGATATACGGGCCGTGTGCGCCCCCGTTCTCGGGCACCAGTGCGGGATCGACCGCACCGTAGGCCTCGGAGAGAGCAGCGACCGCCGCCTGGTCCGGGCCTTCGTCGTAGGGCGTTCCGAGCGCATGGAGCGACTGGATAATGTGCTCCAGCGAGCCTTTGACGAGGCGCTTTTGGTCGGTGTCCTCGATACGCAGCAGGAAGTCGCCGTCGTACTTTTTCGCCAGGAGATAGGAGAACAGCGCGGTACGGAAGGCTCCGACATGGAGGAACCCTGTCGGGGAGGGGGCGAAGCGGGTGCGCACCCGGCGCGGCTCGCGGCCCATGAAGATATCAGTTGGATCTGTTGTCGGCACGATTGCCTATGATACCCCGAAATCTGCCGTCGCCGCGAAGGTAGGGGCGCGCCGGTGGTGTGTCGCCTGCTCAAACGCGAAGGCTAGCCGCAGCAGGGTCGCCTCGGTGTTGGCGCGGCCCCAGAACGAGACCCCGACCGGGAGCCCGTGCACCTGGCCTGCGGGAACCGTGATACTCGGGTAGCCCGCCACGGCGGCAGGGCTGGTGCTGCTGCCTAAAAAGTGATCCCCATTGACCCAGTCGATCGGCCAGCTCGGTGCCTGGGTGGGGGCGAAGAGCGCATCGAGCTTGTGCTTGGTCAGGATCGCATCGATCCCCTGCTCGCGTGACTGCTTGCGGCACTTCGCCAGCGCCTTGACGTACTCCGGCGAGCTCAGCGGCCCCTTGGCCTGCGCCTGCTCAAGGAGCTCCTGACCGAAGTAGGGGAGCTCCTTGTCCTTGACACTGCTATTGAAGATGATTAGCTCCTTGAGGGTCTTGAAGGGGACACCGGGCTGGAGCTCCGCGAGGTACTTGTTTAGCCCCGCCTTGAACTCATAGAGGAGCACCGTGGTCTCGTCGGCGTCGAAGGTGTCCACGGTCGCCATGTCCGCGTGGTCGATCACCTCCGCGCCGAGCTTTTTGAGCACCTTGATCGCGTCCTCGGCGAGCTGATCGGTGGCGGGATGGTAGCCAAAGAAGCGCTTGCGCGCGATCCCGATCCGCTTGCCCTTGAGGCTGGTCACCATCGCGCCGGAGTAGTCCTTGCCGGTCAGCGCCCCCAGGAGGATTGCCACATCAAAGACCGTCCGTGCCATCGGCCCCGCGGTGTCCTGGGTGTGGGAGATGGGGATGATCCCCTTCCCACTGAGCAGCCCGACTGTCGGTTTGAGCCCGACAAGGCCACACGCCGCCGACGGTGAGAGAATGGAGCCATCAGTCTCGGTGCCGATCCCGGCGGCAGCGAGGCAGGCCGCGATTGCCGCGCCCGTGCCGGAGCTCGACCCCGACGGTGACCGGTCCAGCGCATAGGGGTTGCGTGTCTGCCCGCCGCGTCCGCTCCAGCCGCTCGACGAGTGCGTGGAGCGGAAGTTGGCCCACTCGCTGAGGTTTGTCTTGCCCAGGATCACCGCCCCGGCTTTTCGCAGTGCGGTCGCCACGGGGGCCTCGGCCTTTACCTTTGTCCCCACCAGCGCCAGCGAGCCCGCCGTGGTCTGCATCTTGTCCAGGGTCGCGATATTGTCCTTGATGAGGATCGGCATCCCATGGAGCGGCCCCAGCGGCTTGCCCGCCGCCCGCTCCGCCTGCAAGCGCTCGGCGTCTTTGAGGGCATCGGGGTTGAGCTCGATCACGGACTTCAGCTTGGGGTCGAGCTCAGCGATCCGCGCCTGGTAGAGCTGCACCAGCTGCGGCTCGGTGTAGCGCCCGGCCTTCAGCGCCTGCCGAAGCTGGGCAAGAGAGACTTCATCAAGTTCAAAGGGGGCAATCTTGGAGGAGGACATGGGAGGATTTTACCAGAATCCGGCCGCTTTACCTCCCCCAGCTCGCACCGCTCGCTACCCCCTCCGGCTTCGCGAAGGGGGTATGGCCGGAACGGCGCTCTAGTCCGGCCAGGTCTGCCCAATCGCCTGTGCAATCGTGCGTCCCTCGTGGGCAAGCACCTGCTGGAGCTGGTGCTCGACCGTGCGCTCACGCAGGCAGAAGGCTGTCAGGTGGATGGTGTAGACCACGGTCAGGAGCGCGGCGACCGGTAGGGCGCTCTGGCAGAGGCGCGCCGTGATCGAGAAGCGCTTCCCACGCTTGGGGAAGGCGACGACCCCCAGATAGACAAGTGGGGTCAGCAAGGCGAGCGCGATCAGCGCCCACTCTCCGTAGAGCGTCCGCGTGACCGCATTCCAGATCGCCTGGCTGTTGCTACTGCCATCGCCCGCAAGCCCTTGGAACACCCCAGTCAGCGCCATGAAGTTACGGAAGTTGCCCAGCCCCTGCCAAGCGCCCCAGGCCGCCACTCCGAGGAAGATCGCCAGCGCCACAAACGGAGCCAGGTGCCCGACACGGCGGCCTAGCCAGGGCTGGAGGTAGGAAAGGCCACTGAGGGTGCAGAGCAAGACCACTGCGCCGAGGAGTGCCAGGCCCGCCAGGAGCTTCCACTGGGTCTCAAAGAGCGTGGGAGCCCCAAAAGCGGAGGCATCGGTGTTCTTTACAATCGCGCGGCAGGTCGCTCCGGCGGCGAGCTCCTTCTGCCACCAGGCGACTTGGGCGGGATCGGTGCGGGTGACAAACTCCAGGAAGCGAGCATCGCTCTGCTGGCGGCTTGCGTCGTCCTCGGTCTTGAGCGCGGGTGCGCCGACAGGGCGTCCCTCCGCGACTCGCACCATCGCGATTCCGACCAGCGCCCCGATCAGGCTCGACGACTGCCCGCGCATCTTGGCTCCGAGCTGCGCGGTCTCATGGCGGAGCGCGAGGCCCGCTTTGAGGTCGCCTGCCTGCTCCAGCTGCTCCAGGTGCATCGCATGGGCGGTGAAGACCCGCGCCATGCCACGGAGCGCGGCGTAGTGGGGGAAGAGAATCCCGGCATAGCTGGCACTCTTGGTCAGCGAGTTCTGTGGCCCGGAGACCAGCTCCGCATGGCGCACCCGCCCGGCGGCCTCCACATCGATATACTCGTACCAGCGCGGCTTGTTGACCGCCCGGTGCAGGGCGGCCTGCGCCGCGCTGTCTTGGTTGAGGGAAAGGTGCGCAACCGCGGCCATGGCGGGGAAGTAGGCATTGTCGGGATCAAGACGCTCGCCCGCCGCACAGGAGCGCAGCATAATCGCCGCATCGCCTGCCTCATCGGGGTTGGGTATGCTGGTGTAGCGGTTTTTCTGGGGCGGCGAGAGCTCTTCTTGGAGGTCCTCGTGGCCCACCCCGACCGCGCCGCCGTTTTTACAGGCCATACGCGCCAGCGCCGCATGCACCGCGGGCTCTTGGGGGGCTTCGGCGGCGAGTGCCTGGAGCGCGCTCCACTTTGCGCGTCCGCTCAGCAGCAGGGTCTCCGCAAGCCGCACGGGGAGCTCGGTGGAGCCCGACGGCCGCATCGTGGGGTTGACCACAAGAGCGGGGCCGGCTCCCCCAAACGGCATATCGCTCTGCTTGAGGCCCAGGTCGAGTAGCGTGCTCCCGAGCAGAGGCTGCCCCGCTGCCAGCTGCATGTCGAAGCGCAGCGCCCCCCGTGTGAGGGGAACCAGCGAGAGCGAGACAAAGGTCGCAGCGATCAGGCCCGCCGCAAGCACATTCCAGCGTTTCATAGAAGCAATAACGTCGCGTACCGCACTCCGGTTACGGCCTCCACAGGATACAATGCCTGCGGCATGGATAGAGCTACCTTTCTTGCGGCCTTAAAAACCGCCACCGAGGCTATCGGGGTTCCCCTCAGCGAGAGCCAGGCGGCGCAGTGTGCGCACTTTGCCGCACTCGTGGTCGAGACCAACCAGACCCTCAACCTCACGCGCATCACCGAGCCGGAGGCGATGGCGATCAAGCACTTCGCGGACTCCCTCACGCTCCTGAAGATCGTCCCCGAGCTCAAAGCCGGCGCGCGGGTCTGCGATGTGGGCACGGGAGCGGGCTTCCCCGGCGTCCCCCTCAAGCTCGCACGCCCCGATCTTCAGCTCACCCTCGTGGATAGCCTCCGCAAGCGCCTGACATTTCTGGAGGGTGCGCTGAAAACCCTGGAGATTCCCGATGTGACGCTGATCCACACCCGCGCCGAGGAGCTCAAGAACGCCCGCTTCGACCTCGTGACCGCCCGCGCGGTCGCGGCGCTTCCCAAGCTGATTACCTGGTGTGCGCCACTGGTCAAGCCGGGGGGATACTTTGTCGCGATGAAGGGAGCGGAGCTGGAAGACGAGGAAGGCACGGCGGCGAAGTTTGGGCTGACACTGCTCCAGCACCTTGAGCTCACTCTCCCGGATAGTGAAGGCTCTCGCCGAAATTTACTTCTCTGGGTAAAATAGCCCATGCAGGTTCAGGTGCGAGAGCTGGAGACAGGCATGGCGCGGCGGGTCCGGGCGGCGCAAGAGAGCCTGACCGTAACCGTCGGCGAACAAAAGGCGCTGGAGCCGATCTGGTCGCTCTTCTCCCTAGCCTGTGCCTTTCTGGTGGTCGCGCTCTATATCGTGGTCTGCTTCCGCGTCGGGGGAGCCGTGGCGCTCTTTTTGTTCTTGCTGACTCCGGGGATTCTCCTCGCCGCCATGCACTTTCCCCGGGCGCTACCCGCGCGCCACGTCGGAGCGCCGACACTCCGCGTCCTCCTTGCGGAGCCGACCCTGCCGCGGGTGGAGCGCCTCTACAGTGAGATGCTGCTCGTCTTGCTAGAGACACCTGTCCAGAAGCCCGCGCCGCTCAAGGAGCTCCTTAGAGAGGTAAACACCCTGGTGCAGACCGACCGTGCGATGGCGGCACAACAGGCACGTCTCCAGGCCGTGATCGATCCCCTTGCTTTGGGGCATGTTGCGGAGGAGCACCGGCAGCTCACCGCGCGGCTAACCCAAGAGACCGATCCTCTCACACGCACCGCCCTTACGGAGAGCCTCGCGCTCTGCCGGGAGCGCCAGGAGCACCTGCAAGCGCTCCCGCTCCTTCTTCACCGGCTGGAGGCGCAGCGGGAGCTCCTTGGCCAGGGGGTGGCGCTGGCACACGCCGCACTCCTGCGCACCCGCACCGCCCCCCTCGCCCTGACGCCCCCTGAGCTAACCACTCTCCGCGCCCGTGTTCGCGAGCTCACCAGCGAGAGCCAGGCACTCGAAGAGGCGACCCGCTCCCTCAACGAGCTCTAGGCACGCAGGATCAGCACCGATGCCGGCCCTTGGAGCGCCTGGTGAAGCGAGACACTCCCCAAAGTCAGTCGCTCTAGGACACTATGGCCCTTGGCTCCTAGGATCAGCAGGTCCGCACTCGCCTGATCTAGCGCCTGGTCGATCGACTCATGAATCGGCAGTGTCAAGACCACGCTCTCCACAGTCGTGTGCCGCAGCTCCTGAGAGAGCCGCTTGACCACGCTCTGGTTGCGTGTCTCCAGCGCCCGTCGCACCGATGCCGCCACGGAGACCCCCAGCTCGGGGAGCTCACGGTCTAGCACCTCAAGCTCACGCTCGGGGACAGCGGTCATGACCAGGAGATGCGAGAGTCCCTGTGGTGCCAGCTCGATCAGCTGCTCTAAGCAACGGTTGGCATACTCAGAGTGGTCGGTGGCAAAGACCGCACGCACCGGCAGGTCATCGGCCTGAAACAGCTCCGAGGGCCGGGCGATCAGCACGCTCTGGTGCGCTCCCAGCGCAACTCCACGCGCGACACTGCCCGTCAGCACGGCCATCCGCTCGCTGTGGGTGTGGGCCGCATTGAGGGCCACCAGCTCCGCATGCAGGCTCTCCGCACGTCGGAGGATCGCCTCGGTGGGGTGGCCAAAGAGAACCTCGCCCACCGCGCCTGGAAGCCCCTTTGCCGCACTCTCCGCTAGCTGCCGTGCATGGCGGTTCTCCGCCACGACAATCTTCTCAACCTCATCCGACGTGCGCGCTCCCTCAATCCCATAACTGAGGTAGTCGCTTGCGGAGAGGGTATGGACGAACGCGTAGTGCGCCCTGGGGAACTGCAGGCGCTTGAGGAGCGGCACGACCGGTCCTGCCTCCTGATCAACACCGACGAGAACCTGAATCATTGCCTATGCCCTCATCACTAGAACCGAGTACGGCGAGAAGACCGCCTCACGAAACGACGTGCTCCCCAGGGTGAGGCGCTGGAGGAAGCTATGCCCATGTGCTCCCAGGATCAGTAGCTCGGCATTGGTCTCCTTCATCGCCTCCGCGATCGCCTCATGCACGGGGAGGGGCGAGACCCGAGACTCAAAAGTGGTGAGCATGGGATGGAAGCATCCCCCGAGGCGCTCGATTAGGGCATTGTTTTTGGCTTCCAGTGTCTCGCGGACGGCCTGGGTGGGCGGGACGCTCACCGGAGGCAGCATGGGCTCCATGGCACGGAGGCGCTCCTCGGGAAACGAGGTCAGCACGGTGATATGCTGGATTCCCTGCGGCCAGAGCGTGCTCAGCTGGGCAATACAGCGCTCGGAGTAGGGGGAGTGGTCGGTGGCAAGGACGGCACGGAGCGGACGAAGCTCATCGCTCTCTCCCCGCGCTAGGAGTACGCTCTGGTGGGCCCCAATCACAAGTCCCCGTGCGACACTGCCTGTCAAGAAGGCCACCAGCGGCCCCGCGACTGTCCCATTGACCGCGATCAAGTCCGCCTTGCACTCATCGGCGTAGGTCATCAGGCGCTCGGCGGGATTGCCCGTGGTCACCACGGCGACGGGGTGGAGGGCACTGCCTAGCTCTTGGGCGAGCTTCTCCAGCGACCCTGCCGCACTATCCCGATCTTGTTGGGCGATCTCTGCCAGAACGGAGGGCGCGATCACAGGATCGTACTCCCAGCCCGTGTAGATAGGGGGGGGCACCGCGTGCATCATGTCCACCTGTGCTTGTGGAAACCGAAGCCGCTTCAGAAGCCCCACCACGGAAGAGCCTCCCGCTGCCATCGCCAACTCTGCTCCCAGTACAATCTTCATTCTCGTCTCCTGTGCAGGCAGTATAGATCAGCCCGTCGGGGAAGAGATCGGCGTTTTGGCGGATTGCAAGATCGCCGCATAGACTGCCACGACCATACTCTTTGTCTCGTCTAGCGGGATGTCGGTGCGTACCACAAAATCCCCACGTCGCACTTTTTCGTCGGGATCGAGCTGGGAGGCGAGCCGCTGCTGAGCGGCCTCATCGGTGAGGCCACGTGCAAGCAGGCGCTCCCGCTGTGTGGCGTGGTCCGCCGCGACCACCACCACCCCCTCAAACCAGGTCTCCAGCCCGCCTTCAAAGAGCAAAGGCACCTCGTAGAGGAGAACACCGGGAGTGGGGTCGGCCTGGGCTGCTGCGATCACTGCACGCATGCGCTGGCGAATTGCGGGGTGCATGAGGGCATTGAGCCGCTTGCGGGCATCGGGGTCTCCAAATATCTTTGCCGCCAGCTCCGAGCGCTCGACCGTCCCAAAGGCCTCCAGCACGGCGGCACGGGTCGGTTCTCCCTCGGCCAAGACGGCGCGTGCGTCCTCGTCCGCAGAGGCAAGCTGTGCCCCACACTCCGCAAAGAGCTTACTGACCGTGCTCTTGCCGCACGCAATCCCGCCTGTGATCGCCCATGTCTGCATAAAAAACAAAACCCCGATGCTATTTTAGCACCGGGGTTTGTCGTTTTCGCACTACTCTTCGGTAGCGTCTTCTTCGACATCGGCCACCGCGACATCGAGCGGCTCGTCGCCATCGATATCGGAGAGGTCGTCGTCCTCTTCCTCAACACGGCGGCGCTTCTCGCGCTTGCCACCGGCCTTGGTCTTGTTGAACATCTCACCGAACATATCGCCGAGGGTCAGGCCACCGAACTGGTCGGAGCGCATGTACTGGCGGTAGTCACCACCGCCGCCACCGCTGCCGCCACCCTCGTCGTCGTCACGACCGCGCTTCTTGCGCTTCTTGTTGCCGGTGCTCTCCGCGACAGGGCCACCGCCGGCGGGAACGCGCGGCTCGGGCTCGGCTTCGCGAGTGGTCATGGCACGCAGGGAGAGAGTCAGGCGACGCTCATCGGGGCGGACATCCACAACCTTGACCTGGACGATCTGACCGGCCTCGACAACGTCAGAGGCACGGGCCACACGGCGGTGCGAGAGCTCGCTATTGGGGATGATTCCCTCGATGCCGCCCTCAAGGAGGACAAAGGCGCCGAAGGGAACGGGGCGGGTGACCTCACCCTCCACCACATCGCCCGTGCGGTACTTCTCGGCCACACTCTCCCACGGATCGGGGAGGATCTGGCGCATACCCAGGCTGACGCGGCCCTCGTTGGAACCGAGGCGCAGGATCTTCACCTGCACTTCTTGTCCCACCTTGACCACATCGGAGGGGTGCTTCACGCGGGTCCAGCTCATCTCGGAGACATGGAGTAGACCGTCGATTCCCCCGAGGTCCACAAACGCACCGTAGTCGGTGACGCGGCGGATGATTCCGGTGCGAACCTGACCTTCTTCCAGGTTGGAGAGGGTCTCGGCCTTCTGCTTCTCGCGCTCCTCTTCGGTAGCGATACGGTTCGAGAGCACGACCTTGCGAGCGCCGCGGTCCACTTCCAGGACCTTCAGCGGGATCTCGGTGCCAACGAACTTATCGAGGTTCTTGAGCTTGCCGTTGCCCACGTGGGATGCCGGGACAAAGCCACGGATTCCCAGGTCAACCACAAGGCCCCCCTTGACACGCTCGCTGACCTTGGCCATGACGGTCTCGCCGGACTTCAGGCACTCCTGGACACGGTCCCAGGCCTTCTCGAAGTCAGCGCGCTTCTTGGAGAGCTGGATAACGCCATGCTTATCCTCTTCCAGAACCACGACACGGATCTCGCTCCCGACCGGGAACTCAGCTTCTAGTGCTTCACGGGAGAGGGGCTCGCGGGAGATCTCATTGGGGCGAACTAGCCCCTCGGATTTCGTCCCAACATCGACCAGAATACCATCCGAGTCAATGTGAACCACAGTCCCCTTAACCACCGATCCTGGTCGCAGCTCTCGGACAGAGTCGTCAAAATCTCCGTCGCCCCCACCACCGGGCACCTCGATCTCATCGAGCGGCGGCATCTGCTCCACTTCAGTGGCATCGGTCGTGACGGACGTCTCAGCGATAGTCGCCTCAGGCGTCGCGTCGTTCATTTCCTCGGACATAGACTACGATAACTCCCAACAGATACAGCAATTACACTAGGTAGCTGTACCGTTTCTTCATGATTTCCAGTTTTCAAACTATTTAATTTTGGCAGGTGGTACAGAAGGTTGTCCCTCTGCCCCCCAGCTTAATTTTTGTCAGTGGCTCGGCACAGCGAGGACAGGCCTCACCCTCCCGATCGTAGACCCTCGGAACATAGCGTCCCGGTTGTCCATAGAGGTCCACATAGTCGCCTAGTGATCCTCCCAGTGCCACCGCTTCCGTAAGCACCTCGCGGATAGCCTCCGCAAGACACTTGCTCTCTTCCGCCGTTAAGAGTGCAGCCGCCCGAGTTGGGGCCAGCCGCGCCCGAAACAGCGCTTCGTCGGCGTAGATATTTCCCACGCCTGCCACTACCTTCTGGTCCAGAAGAACCGTCTTGATAGCGACCCGCTTCTTGGCAAGCTTCCGAGCAAAAGCATCGGTATCCCAGCCTGCCTCCAGCGGTTCTTCTCCCAGAGCCGGGAGGAGCGCCGCTTCTTCTTGAGCGATCGCACGCCACTCTCCCCAAGCCCACAGATCTTCGTAGTGTAGTGCGGCTCCACTCTCAAGGGCCACACGCACCACACCATACCGTCCTAAGGCATCGTCCGCTCGTTTGAGTAGGACAGCGCCCCGCATCTTCAAATGAAGGCAGAGAGTAATTGAGGAAGAGGAGGAGTTTTCCGCACTCAGCGGAAACAGCAGGTATTTCCCGCGCCGCTTGACATCAAGCACACGCCTACCTACAGCGCGATCTCTAAACTCAGCCTCACTCTGGCCTTTCAGCACTTTAGGGTTGGCAACAGTCACCGCGCAAATCCGACGTCCAACAGCTTCTTTTACAAGCCCTAAACGTAGCGTCTCTACTTCCGGTAGTTCCGGCACGCCCTCTCGCCACCTTTTCTGCTCAATCGTAGGCACACGTGCGCCTATGAAAGCGGAGCTATTTTATCAGCGACGTTAGGGCGGCGTCAAGTTTTTTTTAAATTAGTTTTTCCTTAGGAGCTCCAGCACTGCCTGCGCGTGTCCCTCGGGCTTTACCTTGGCAAAGACATGGGTCACCACACCGTCCTCGCCGATGATAAAAGTCGTGCGCTCGATCCCCATGTAGGGCTTGCCGTAGTTGAACTTCTGCACCCAGACCCCGTACTCCTGCGAGACCGTGGTCTCCGTGTCGGCGAGCAGCGGAAAGGTCAGCTCGAACTTATTGACAAACTTCTCATGTGACTTTAGGCCGTCTTTGGAGAGCCCCAGCACCACCACCCCCAGCGCCGCAAACTCGGCACTCAGGTCACGAAACGCACAGGCCTCCACCGTACAGCCGGGGGTATCGTCCTTGGGGTAGAAAAACAGCACCACGCGCTTGCCACGCAGCTCCGAGAGCGTGATGCTCTGGGTCGCGCCCGAGGCGGCGAGGGTAAAATCCGGGGCCAGCTGCCCCACTTCCGGTCGGCTCATCTAGTCTCTTGTTGTCCTTTTCCAGGGAATATCCGCCTGCCCGGCGCTCTGGTTGGCGGCACGCGCCAGCGCGAAGAGCAGGTCGGAGAGGCGGTTGAGGTAGCGCAGGGTCTCGGGGTTGACCTGCCCCGGCTCGGCATCGCACAGCGTGACCACCGCACGCTCCGCCCGGCGCACCAGAGTCCGCGCGAGGTGCAGTGCCGCTGCTAAAGGAGCTCCCCCCGGCAGGATAAAGTTCTGCAGCGCAGGCAGGCCCGCCTCAAGCGTATCGATCTCGTGCTCCAAGCGCTCCGTGTCTTCCGGGGTGATCCGGGGGACGCTCCGCTCCAGCGGGGTCGCTAGGTCCCCCCCGACCACAAATAAATCGGCTTGAAGCCCCTGGAGCCGTGCGGTCTCCCCCAGAGTCGCCGCCACCCCCAGCGCCGCATTGGCCTCGTCCACACTCCCGTAGGCATCCACCCGGAGGCTGTCCTTGCGCACCCGCGCGCCTCCGTAGAGGCCCGTCTCGCCCGTGTCTCCCGTCCGTGTGTAGAGCTTCATCTGCGGGTGAGTATACCCAGCCCCGCCAGAAAGTTTTTTGAAAAACCGTATTTTCCGTGTTAACCAAAACGGCCCGTGGGCGATCTTGTAAGTGATGAGACATGACTCCCGAGCATCGCAGGATGGAATCGCTGTTCTGTGATGCTCCTTTTTTTCTGAGTTCAGTATGTACCGATTCTAGAGGGAGCGCACCGCTTGCAGGTGGAGGAGAGATACCAGAGCCTTGTGGCGTCGTTTGACCAGGACTACCGTCGGCTGGTCCGCCTCTGCGCACGCCTGAGCGGTAGCAGCGATGCCGCCGAAGACATCGCACAAGACACCCTGATCGAGGCGTGGCGCAACCGGCATAAGTGGACCGGCACGGGCAGCTCCTTTGCCTGGCTCTCCCGGATCGCGGTCAATGTCTGCTGGCGCTGGCGGCGGCGGCGTGGGCGGGACTCCAGCCGCAGTGTGGATGCCCCCGACGATATCCTCGAAAATACGCTTATAGCCCCGGACTGGCAGGCCGAGCTGGAGCAGGGCGAGCTACTCACACTCCTGGATCGCGCCCTCGCCTCACTCCCCGCCAGCACGCGTGAGCTCCTTGTGGCCAAGTACGTCGACGATACCCCGCTCAGTGAGCTCTCCAGCCAGCTGGGGGCCACCACGGGGGCGATCGCGGTGCGGCTCCACCGGGGGCGTCAGGCGCTTCAGAACGTCCTTCAGTCGGAGTTTCGCGACGATGCCATTGCCTTTGGGTTGATCGACCCGCAGACCGCAGACTGGGTGGACACCAAGCTCTGGTGCGCCGACTGTGGCAAGGCGCACCTTCAGGCACTTCGAACGCCGCAGGATATCTTCCAGCTACGCTGTCCCCACTGTATCGCCCAGACCGGTCGCTACTTTGAGGCCGTGGACCTGACCACGCGGGTTGTGCAGCGCATCTTAGGGGAGGCGCGGGGCTTTAGGACGATCCAGAGCCGCCTCGATGCCGCAGGGTTTCGTTACTGCCAGCAGTCCCTGGAGAAGGGCGAGGTGGGCTGCGCCTACTGTGGCAAGCCCACCCGCGTCGTCTGCCTCCCGCCAGATGCCCCCAATAACCCGCTTCCGGGCGAGTACGCGCTGACCATGCGCTGTGTCCACTGCCCCGCCCCGACCCTCGCGATCTCGCTGGGCCGCCTCCTGCTGGGAGCGCCCGAGGCGCAAGAGTTCTGGCGCACCACCCCACGCCTCCGCCGGGTCCCCGAGCTCGCCACGACCTTTGAGGGCACGCCCGCCATCCGCACCCGCTACGAGAGTGTTATGGGGAGTGGGGCGCTGGAGATTTTCTCCGACCAGGCGACCTTTAAGCTGCTGCGTATCCGCCGCGAGCCTACTTAGCGCTCAGCAGTGCCACGCCCTCGGGGTCTTCTTTCTCGTTCTGGCCGGCGACGATCCGGGAGACCAGGGTCTTGGCGACTGCGGACTTCACGGGGAAGGGCATGACCGGGTTCTTGGTGACATAGCTCCCCCGCACTAGCTGCCGGGTGCTCGCATCGAGCCAGTAGGTCTCGGTGTGCTGGAGGTACTCTTTCTCGGTCTGGCCAAACATGGTGGGGAAGGTCATGGTCAGCTCCACCTTGAGGCAGTCGATCCCAAGAACTTTCTCGTTGCCGATAAAGGTTGAGGTCGCGGTGAACTGCCGGTTCTTGAGCATGGGGTTGGGGAGCTCAGTCTTCCAGCTATCCCCCGGCTTGACCCCCGCAGGCGGCACGGGAAACGACGAGAGAATCGGCAGGATGCGCTGGCTCTGGTCGGCGGGATCGGCGGCGGGGTTGAGGCGCTTGGAGATCAGCCCGGTGGGATTGAAGGTAATGGTCACAGGCTTGGGCTCTTCCTCGACGGGGAGGGCCATCCCATTGAGCGCGGCCGCGCCACCCGCCTCGTCGAGCTGCTCCCAGACCACGACACCGGTCGGCAAGACATCCTTGGTCGTGTTCTTAGAGGTGCTCTTGACCGTCAAGTTCACCGCCCCGGCGTCGTCGGGTGTGCGCCCCGTGATCCGAATGTAGGTGCGGAAGCGTAGCTCCTCTCCCTTCTTGTAGACAAAGGTCCAGCCCGGTGCGCTGGCCTGAGCGGCAGGGGCAGCGGTCTGTGCGTGGCTCAAGCGTGGTGCAGCGGCGGCAACCAGAGCGAGCAGGGCAAAGGCAATGGGTCGTTTCATAACGCCGTGATACCGTTTTCGCCCCTTTCTGGCAAGCCAGTCGACGAAAAAGCCACACTTCCGCCGGGTTTGGGTAGGCAAGGGAGGCGATTCTCGGCTATACTGCGCCCGTGACAATTCGTGAGGAGCTCCTCTCGCTCCTGATCTGTCCTGAGACGGGAGCGGCGCTCTCGGGGTGGGATGGGGTCAGTGCGCAGGGAACACTGAAAACAGACGACGGGCGGAGCTATCCCGTCACCGATGGCATTCCCAATCTCCTGCCCGATGCGCTCCGGGGTGGCCCCGCCGACGATACCGAGGTCGCGGAGAAGCGCTCGGAGATGGAGGCGCGCGATGCCCAGGTCAAGTCCTACGACCAGATGCTGGGGCTCAAGCTCTTCACGTACTACGAGGTGCCGCTGACCCTCAAGGCGCTGCCTCTAGAGAGCTCGCACCTAATGCTGGAGGGGGGCTGTGGGACCGGGCGCATGACCCGCACCTTCGCCGAGCGCGTCCGTGGCCTGCTCTGTGTGGACTTCTCCCGCGAGTCGCTCCGAGTCGCCAAGGCCAAGCTGCCTACCGCGCTCGCGGAGAAGGTACTCTTTATCCAGGCCGACCTCTCCCGGCTCCCGGCGCGCTCGGAGGTCTTCGACCGGGTGGGCTCGTTTGGGGTCTACGAGCACATCCCGACACCGGAGGCGCGGGCCGGGGCGCTGAAGCACCTGGCGCGCGCCTGCAAGATGGGCGAGCAAGGCGGGCGACTAGCCCTATCTGCCTACCGCTGGGGGCCGCCGATTAGCTGGATGAGCCAGCAAGAGGGCCACCATCCGGGGGGCATCTACTTTATTCGCTTTACACAGGCCGAGCTAAAAGCACAGTGTGGCTCGCACTTTACTGTCCAGGGTGCCACTGAGGCGCTCCTGTACTATCACTTGATCTGGGGACAAAAACAACACCATGGCTAGTGGCTACACACCCGGGCTGACAGTCAGCCCAAGAACGACGATTGTCAAGACGCGACGGCTGCCGCTCAAAGGCGAGGTCCTGGTGGGCGAGAACGACTGGGTCTCCCCCGAGACCGCAGTGGCGCAGGCCAACCTGCCGGGCATCATGCAGACCGTCAAGGTCGCCTCCCGGCTGGGGGTCGATGCCTCGGAGGTGCCTGAGCTCCTTACTATCAAGATAGGGGACCGGGTCACCAAGGGCGACCTGATCGCACGCACCAAGGGGCTCTTTGGCAAGTTCTTTATCGCCGATGCCAAGGCCAGCACCTCGGGGGTGGTGGAGATTATCTCCCCGATCTCAGGCAATGTCGGCATCCGTGAGGCCCCGACACCGGTCTCGATCACGGCCTATATTCCGGGCCGTATCACCCAGGTGCTTGAGGGCGAGGGCGTCCAGATCACGGCCCACGGCGCGCTGATCCAGGGAATCTTCGGGATCGGGGGCGAGCGCCGTGCCCCGATCAAGATGGTCTCTCAGAGCCCCGACCAGCCCCTCACCGAGGCCGATATCACCCCGGACCTTGCGGGTAAGGTGATTGTCGGAGGCTCCAATATCTCGGGCGCGGCGCTACGCAAGGCCGCGGAGCTTGGGATTATTGGGATTGTCGTCGGCGGGATTGTCGATAAGGACATGGTCGACTACCTTGGCTACGATATCGGGGTGGCGATCACGGGGCATGAGAATATCCCGCTGACCATGGTGCTCACCGAGGGCTTTGGGACAATCGCCATGGCCAACCGCACCTTCAACCTGCTCAAGTCGCTGGAGGGCCGGAGTGCGGCGATCTGTGGCGCGACCCAGATTCGTGCGGGCGTGATCCGTCCTGAGGTCATTGTCGCCGATGAGACTCCCGAGGCGGGGATCAACCAGATCGACGAAGCGACGCTGGACTTCACGCTCCACCCCGGTGTCCCGATCCGCATCATCCGCGAGCCCTACTTCGGTGCCCTCGCGACCGTCACCGAGCTCCCCACCCAGCTCGTGCAAGTCGACTCCGGCACCGAGGTGCGTGTCCTGCGTGCCAAGCTCGCCACCACCGGCGAAGAGGTAACCGTCCCCCGCGCCAATGTCGAGATTGTCGCCGGCTAGGGGGACAGACCGAGCTTACTCTGCGGCGGGCTGCTCTAGCAGCTTGCCGCAGTAGATACAGCTCAGGTGGCGGCGCTTGGTGCGATTGCCACAGTGGGGACAGACCACGATCTGGATTCCCCCGAACTTCCCATCCGCCATCCCATCGCGCAGGTCCACTTCCTGGAGCTTGGCCAGGATCTCCGCCTCCGTCGCGAGGTTCTTGTCCCGAACCAGCTCGGTGAGCGCCGTGCAGATCAGAAACAGGCGCTCTTGGTTGGCTTCGAGCTGCTGGATACGTGCCTCTAGAGGGGAGGCAGAGTCGGTGGCGAGGGCAAATTTATCTAACATCGTGCCCTCAGTTTACCAGACGGAACTTTCCGATACTTCTAGGAGTCTGAAGGAAAATATCTTCGGATTTTGGCAATTCTATTTTTGGTAGTTCTTCCCACGAGTCCTTTTATGAACCCAAGAGCCCTTGTCCTCATCGCGATGGTTGTCGGCCTGTTTCTTCTCTTGTTTGCCCTCGTGCGCTGGGGGCAGGACCTTGAGCGCCGGAGCCGCCACCGCCAGCAGCTTGCACAGCAGGAGCGCACGAGCACCGATCGTGGCTTCTTTGCCGCTTCTGTGCCGAGTAATCCCTCGGTAGGTGCCTTGAGTGCCCCGCCCACCCCGGGCCCGTTTCGGGCGCTCTCTCCCGCTGCACCCGCAGCGCTGCCACGGATTCAAGTGGGCTACCCAGCTCCCGAGCGCCCCTCGCAAGTTGTCTCGTACCTCAACACGATCAGTGCGGTCGAGCGCAACCGCCAGACTACCTGGGGGGCGTGGTGGAAGTTCCTCAGCCCTCCCCAGCCAATCGTGACCGGCAACGCCACAGGCTCCAACCAGACCCAGACCTCCGCGAGCCCCGAGCTTGCTCCGCCCGATCTCATGGCCGCGGCAGCGCTCTGGGACAAGAGCCTCTCCGGGAGCCTCCCCGACTCGACCTGCTTGCCCTTTCATATCGCCTACCTGCACTATCTTGCGCTGGAGAAAGACTACCTGCGCCGGATGACCCTGCTGCAGCAAGAGGGCTCTGCCGGAGAGCTCGCCGCGCTTCAGAAAGAGATGCAGGAGACCCTCCCTGCCGCCGCGCTGCGGGTGCAGGCCAAGCTCCGCGAGCTCCAGCACGACCACCCCGAGCTCGCCCCTGAGCTTCAAAAACTCCAGGTGCAGTCCTACCTCAACTAGAGGCCTACGTCCGCACGACCACGGGGTTGCTACCAAAGAGGGTCTGGGCGACTCGCTCCACATCACTGCGCTTGACCGCTTCGATCCGCTTGGTAAACTCCAGCTCCATGGCCGCGCCGAGGCCGCTGGTCTCGGCGGTGATCAAGGCGCGGGCCCGTGGGAGCACAAGCTGGCGCTGCTGGGAGCGCTGTGCCAGAAGGAGCGTCTTGGCGCGGGTGAGCTCACCGTCGGTGGGGGGGGCTTGGCGAAGCTGGCCCAGGGTCTTCAGGAGGCCGTCGCGCATCGCAAGAGAGCTCTGGTTTCCCAGGATGTAGCCGGCCCAGAGGGTCGCATCCCGCCCTGGCAGGAGCACCGAGCGCACCTCGTAGCCCAGCGCGTTGTCGTCGCGCAGGCGGAAGAGGCGACAGGCCTTCCCCTGTCCGAGCACGGCATCGAGCACCAGCAGGGCGGGCCAGTCCGCACGCGCCTCGGCCTTACTGAGCCCGGGAAAGAGAAACCCCACCCCGGCAGCGGAGATTCCCGGAAGGCTGGGGATCGTGCGGTCGCGCAGCCCCTGCGGGACCGGGTCGATAGTGGGGAGGAGCTCCTTGACACCCGCGGGACGCTGGTTCCAGTCCCCCACACTCAGGCTTGTCTCCACCCAGCGCCGCGCGACCTCGGGGGCAAACTTGCCCACCACCGCGATAGTCGTGCGCTCCGGGGTGCAGAAGTGGGCATAGAAGCTCTTGACATCTCCAACCGTTAGCCGCTGCAGACCCGCGGGATCGCCCTGGACACTGAAGTCACTGCCAAATGCGCGGGTTCGGAGCGTGCGGAGGAGCCGTGGGAGGAGCTCCTCTTCCTGGAGGGCGAGCGCGCGGAGCTGATCGGTGCGTGCCTGGACAAGGGCCTCCTCGGTGAAGCGTGGCTGGGCGAGGGTGTTGAGGAGCAGGGTCTGGGCCGACTGTACCAGGGCGGCCTCGGTGGGCGGGCAGACACTCCACGCTAGGAGCTGGTTGCCGTCGTAGAGGGTCCCGAGCGCCCCAAAGCCATCGACATCGCGCTGGAGCAGCTCCGGGGTGCGGCCCTGCGAGTCGCCGCCGAGCATGCGTGCGAGCAAGGGACCGACTCCTCCTTGGCGCCGCTGCTCGACTCCCCCGAGCCGAACACTGGCCGCGATCGCGGTCGCGGGGGCACTGGGGTCGGGGACAAGGATAAGGGTGGTGCCACTGGGCAGGCGCAGGGGCTCAATGGGATTCTGGCGCATCAGGGCTTGCCTCCTTCCTGGGGCATGTGGAGGGGCAGGGGGCCCAGGAGCGCAACCGACCGTAGGTTGGGGTGGAGCGTGGTGCGCAGGAGGGTCTGGAGCTGATCGCCTTGAACGAGACCCAGCTGCTTTTCGAGCTCCTCTTCCAAGCCTGGGGTATCCAGGGCATCGAAGCTGACCAGCCGGTGTGCCGCGCTCTCGACACTTGCCTTCTCGGTTGCCAGCTTGCCCAGCCACGCGCGGCGGCCCGCTTCCAGCTCGGCGGGGACAAAGCCATCCTCCAGGATGCGCCGGAGCTCGTCGAGGACCGCCGTCTCCAGCCGTGCGGCGTTGCGTGGGAGCCCGGTGGCCTGGATCAGGAAGAGACCTCCACAGCGCTGGGGAACCCACTCCACCCGCACTTTTAGAGCGAGCTCTTGGCGGTGCACTAGGGCACCCGCGAGCCTGCCTTGGTCGTCTTGGGCGAGGATCTCCGCAAGGAGGGCAAGGGCCGCTCCCGTAGTGACATCGGCGGCGGGCGGGCAGCTCCAGCCCAGCACGACAGTCGAGGTACCGCGGCTCCCGCTAACACTATCTGCCGCAGCACGTAGCCCTACCCCATCGCGGCTTGTGGGTCGCACCAGGGCCTGGCGCAGGGGGCGGGCCACCGGGGGGCGCTCCGGGCCGGTAAACACTTGGCGCGCCAGTGCCTCGACCTCCCGTGCGACAACCGGCCCTACCACACAGAGGGTCATCCGGTCGGGGCGGTAGCAGGCCGTGTGCACTGCCCGGAGATCGTCCTCCGTGAGCTTGCTAACCTGCGGCCACTCGCCAAAGAGAGGCGGGCCATAGGGATCGCCCGGAGCATAGAGGGCCTGGGTCACGGCGGCAGTCCCGCTCCGAAACGGGTCGGCGAGCTCCAGGGCCATCTCCGCCTCGACCACTTTCTTCTCCGATTCGATATCCGCGGGCCGGAAGGCAGGGCGCAGGGTGAGTGCGCCAAGGGCCTCCAAGAGCCTCTGCCAGCCCTCTAGGGGCACGGTCGCCTCGAAGAAAGTCGCGTCCCGCAGTGTTCTCGCTCCCACCTCGCTCCCGAGATTCTCCACGAGCTGGTCGAAGGTGCCCGGTTTCTGCTCCTCCGTGCCTTTGAAGACCAGATGCTCGATAAAGTGGAGGGTCCCGCTCCGGGTGCGGTCTTCATCGCCACTCCCCGTGCGGATGGCAAGGCTGATTCCCACCAGCGCCGCCTCGGGCCGCTCCACGACAATCAGGCGAAGCCCTGAGGGCAGCACGCGGCGCTGTGGGGTTCCCGGAGGATCGACGGGCTTTTCCGCCTTGGTTTTGTCCTGTGCCATGGCCACAAATGGCGGTATAATCGCGTAAGTGCTAATGGCTGTGAGAAAGTGACGACGATTCACGCTTACCCATTCGCCGCAACGTCCGCCAATTCCTGCCTGAGTGTGTCCATGCTAGAATCCCTGAAAACCCTCATAGAGCCGCGCCACCGGAAAAATATCGACTGGGTGGTGGTCTTCTGTGTGGTCTTGATCATGTGCGCCAGTGTGGCGACGGTCTACTCTGCCAGTGCAGGGCACGCTCGTGAGCTCGCGCAGGCGCACCGTGTGGGGCTCCTACAAGCCGGGCGACAAGCAGTCTTTGATCTGCTGGGGCTGGGAATCTTGGCCTATGTCGCCACCCGCGACTATGTCGGGGTGCAGCGCCATACCAACCTTCTGTACTGGGGCAATATCGCCTTTCTCTTACTGGTAAAAGTTTTTGGAAAAGAGAAAAAGGGTGCGGCGCGATGGATCGATATCGGTCCCTTGCAGTTTCAGCCCTCAGAGCTAACTAAGATCTGCGTGATCTTAACCCTGGCGGTCTTTCTCGTACGCGTTGGCCCCCGTATCAAAGAGTTTCCCGTGTTTTTGAAGTCGCTCTTTCATATCCTACCCCCTATGCTCTTGATCAAGATGCAGCCTGACCTGGGAACGGCACTCGTGATCGCGGCGATCTGGCTTGGAATGGTCTTCTTGGCGGGTGCGGACTGGCGGCACTTAGCGGCACTGGGGCTTGCTGTTGTCGCGCTGGGGACGGTTGTCTGGAAGACGGGTAAGGGCTTGGAGGGCTACCAGAGAACGCGGGTCGAGGTGCTCTTTATGTCTCGCCAGAACATGACCAAAGAGCAGCGCGATCAGGCATATCAAGGGGATCAGGCGCTACTGGCCGTGGGGGGGGGACTTGTGACGGGGCAGGGCTTCCGTAGAGGACTTCAGACCGGCGGTGGCTTTGTCCCCGATAACTGGACGGACTTTGCCTTTGCGGCCTTCGCCGAAGAGACGGGCTTGATTGGCTGTCTGAGCCTTCTTTTTGTTTATATGGTTCTCTTGGGGCGCGGGCTTGTCTGTATCGCGGAGAGTGAGGACACGCTCGGTCGGCTGATTGCAGGAGGCGTGTTGACTTATATCGGGTTCCACGTCTTTGTCAATATCGCGATGAACTGCTCTATCGCTCCCGTTGTGGGGGTGCCTCTTCCGCTGTTTAGTTATGGGGGAACAGCGGCGTGGACCAACTGCATCGCAATAGGCCTGCTTCTCTCCGTGCGCATGCGCCGCCGCAAGCTGCAGTTTTAAGATAATCTTGCGCCGGGGAGCAGCACGCTCCCCGGCGCTTTTTCTGTTTAGAGCGTCCCGAGCACGGTGACACTGGCGCTGCCGGACTTCCCGCTGGCGGTGTGGGTGAAGGTAATCAGCACGGGGCTGCTGGTGACACCGAGCCCCTTGATCTTCCCATTGGCATCTACGGAGACCAGCGCCGCATTGCTAGATGCCCACGTCCCCTCTTCCAGCGGGAGGATTGTCCCCGAGCTGTCCTTGAGGATCGCTTGTAGGGTGGTCTCTTGGTTGACCGTCAGGGATGCCGTCGCGGGGTTGATGGTGACACTATTGACGGTCGGGGTGGTGACCGTGACACTGGCGGTGCCAGTCTTGCCCGTGGCGGTGTGGGTGAAGGTAATCGTAGCCGCGCCGTTTTTGAGGGCGGTTACCTTGCCGGAGCTGTCCACGCTGGCGACGGTCGCATCGCTGGAGGACCAGGTTCCCGGAGCGGCGGGGAGGGCGCCGTTGCTGGCATCGCGCAGGGTGGCGGTGAGGGTCTTGGTCTGGGCGACTGTCAGGGCATTGGTGGTGGGGGTCACCTCGACACGATCGACAATCCCCGCCGCGCTACTGGTCACCACCACGAGGCTCGTCCCTGCCTTCCCGGACTCGGTGTCGGTGAAGGTGACATTGGTGGAGCCCTCTTTGAGCGCGGTCACCTTACCCGCGCTATCGACACTTGCCACGGTGGCATCACTGGAGCTCCAGCGGGTCTTGCTGGTGCTCAGCGGGACAAGATTGCCCGCGCTGTCCTTGGCGGTTCCGGTGAGGGTCTGGGCGGAGCCGGGGCGGATACTCAGGCTCGCCGGGGAGACCTCGATGCGATCCACAGTGCTGGCGAGCGAGAGCTGGAGGTTGGTCTGGTTCCCACTGGATACCGTCACCTTGGTACTGGACGCCGCCAGCGCGACACCCTGCGCATCGGCGGCGGGGAAGGCACTGGCATCGACACTCAGGTCACCGGGCTGGAGCCCAAAGAAGACCAGCGTGCTAAAGCTCCCCGAAGCGGGGCGGTTGGCCACGCGGAAGGTCTGAAAACCACCGGCATCCTTCACCACCACCCGGACACTCTGGGTCGCCGCGGGCACGAGGCGGGAGATCTCCGGCCACTGAATCCGCATCTCCAAGCCCGTCGCCGGGGCCACCGACGAGCCCCCGCAGCCACTCAGGCTCAGGGATGCCACGCCACAAGAAAGCATCAAAAACGCCGCTACCGTTACTCTCATACCAAAGCTATTCGGCACTGAGACCCGTGATTCCTTCCCCCCTAACCCCCGCCCGGCGGGGGGACAATGCGGTTTGTGGCTTCTATGATTTTGGCGAGGGTGAGGGGAAGCTGGTGGAGAACTTCACTGTTGGTGAGCCGCACGATACGAAATCCACAGCTAGCTAGGTAGTTGTCACGCTCGGTATCTTTCTCCGCTTGTAGCTCGCTGTTGTGGTAGCCACCGTCCACCTCAATAATCAGCCGGAACTCGGGGCAGTAAAAATCAAAGATGTAGGTCTCGTAGGCATGCTGGCGACGGAAACGAAGGCCTGCTAGACGCTTTCCACGTAGCATCTCCCACAGTGTTTCTTCGGCCTCTGTCGGTGTCATTCGGTTCTCCCAGGCCCAGCGCTGGAGCTCTGGGGAAGCGCCACGCCAGTATCTTGGTTTTGGTTTCATCGCCCACATAACGGTTGGGCAGGGGCATTTCTGACAAAATCGCAAAAAATTCCTTTTTGTCCCCCCGCCGGGCGGGGGTTAGGGGGGCGAAATCCCTTTACGATACAATACTCCTACACTATGGATAAGATTCTTCTCTCTCTCCCCAAAGGTGAGAACGTCGGTATTGCGTTCTCCGGGGGCCTTGACACGTCGGCGGCGATTGCCTGGATGCGGCACCATGGCGCGATTCCCTACACCTACACGGCGCACCTCGCCCAGCCCGATGAAAAAGACTACAACGACATCACCCGCCGCGCCCTGGAGTACGGTGCCGAGGCCGCGCGCCTGATCGACTGCCGGGACCTGCTGGTGCACGAGGGGCTGATCGCGCTGCAGTGCGGGGCGTTTCATATCTCCAGCGGTGGCAAGACCTACTTCAACACGACCCCGCTAGGCCGCGCGGTCACGGGGACCCTGCTGGTCAAGGCGATGGAGGAGGACGGTGTCAATATCTGGGGCGATGGCTCCACCTACAAGGGCAACGATATCGAGCGCTTCTACCGCTACGGCCTGATGGCAAACCCGGCGCTGCGGATCTACAAGCCCTGGCTGGACCAGACCTTTGTGACCGAGCTGGGCGGGCGCCAGGGGATGAGCGAGTGGCTCGTGGCCCATGGCTTTGACTACAAGATGAGCGCCGAGAAGGCCTACTCCACCGACTCCAATATCTGGGGCGCGACCCACGAGGCCAAGGAGCTGGAGTTTCTCTCCAAGGGCCTGCGGATTGTCGAGCCGATCATGTGCGTGAAGCACTGGGACCCGAGCGTGGAGATCGCCGCCGAGGAAGTCAGCATTCGCTTCGAGGAGGGCTTCCCGGTCGCGCTGAACGGGCAGAGCTTTGAGAGTCAGGTCGAGCTGGTGATGGAGGCTAACCGGATCGGGGGGCGCCACGGGCTGGGTATCTCCGACCAGATCGAGAACCGCATTATCGAGGCCAAGAGCCGCGGCATCTACGAGGCCCCCGGAATGGCGCTGCTCTACACCGCCTACGAGCGCCTGCTGAGCGCGATCCACAACGAGGGGACGATCGACAACTACCGGACGCTGGGCCGCAAGCTGGGTCGCCAGCTCTACGAGGGCCGCTGGTTCGACCCGCAGAGCCTGATGCTGCGCGACACGCTGCAGAAGTGGGTGGGCCGCGCGATCACGGGCGAGGTGACCCTGGAGCTACGCCGCGGCGACGACTACTCGATCCTGGACACCACCGGCCCGCACCTGACCTACCACCCGGAGCGCCTCTCGATGGAGCGTGTCGAGGGCGAGGCGTTCTCTCCCATCGACCGCATCGGGCAGCTGCACATGCGCAACCTGGATATCGCCGACTCCCGCGAGAAGCTGGCGGTCTACCAGGAAGCCGGCGTCCTGCCCGCCGGTAGCGGCATCGGTGGGCTGCTGGAGTAGCGCCCCCGCCTGAACCCACTCGCCTCGTGCCTCGGCACCCTCCCTTGCGGCAAGGGAGGGCCAGGGTGGGTTCAGGCGGGTTCTAGAAAAAGCCACCAAGCCCGGTGTCGATCGGGGTGCCGTAGCGGCCGCCTTGGGTGGTCTTGGGCGACGGGAACGCTTTTAGGCGCAGGGAGATATTGATGCCCTTCTCGGTGCGGAAGCCGAAGGGCTGGTCCACGTAGCTGAGGGTCACTTCGTAGTCGTGGTACTCGCGGGTGAGGGCCAGGGAGTTGGCGTCGAAGCGGCGGGTGACATTGTTGTAGTTGCTATTGGCGATCAGGCGCGTGTCGTTGTCGAGGAACTGGGTGCCCAGGATGGCATTGACCTGGCGGAGCTTCTTGGCGGTCGGGTCGTAGCGGGAGCTGGTGTCGAGGATAAACTTGGTGCTGCGCTGGAAGTGGCCGTAGTGGTCTAGGACAATCAGCTTCCCGCTGTTGATATCGTAGGTCGTATTGAAGCGGCTGTGGTGGCTCTCGTTGGGGCGTAGCTCGGTGGTGACACTGAGCTGGTTCCAGGGCGAGTTGCGCACACCGGGGATCGGATCGAGCCGGGACTGCAGGATATCGTAGCCCGTGCTGAGCCTCACGCTGGCGTGGCCGCCGGTCTGGCTGTAGTTCAGGTTGAGGCTATTGACACTGGAGGCAAAGTCATTGCGAAACCCCGCAGGAGTTCCCCCGTACGGCCGGGAGTAGTTGTAGGAGAGCGCTGCGGTCCCGGCGGCCCCGACCTGCTTGTTAAGGCTGGTGTTCTGGCTCAGGACATACTGCGCCGCATAGCCGCCGTCGTAGATGGACTGCTTGAAGCCGCCGCCGGTGTCCAAGCGAACCCCCTTGCCGAGGGGAGTGCTCTTGCGATTGAGGTCGGTCTGGAAGAGAAAGCGCTGCGTGTGGAGCTGGCCGGTGGTCCCCGACGACGAGATGCTCTCGAGGAAGTCGCCGTAGCCTAGGGTGACCCCGGAGAAGTAGGTGCCTAGGGTGCCCTTGAGCTGGTTGGCCGTGAGGGTGAGCTCCGGGAGCTTCTCCGTGCCTCCAAAGAACGAGCTGCCGCTGCTGGTGCCTGTGGTGGCATTGCGCAAGTTGCGGTTGGCGACCAGCTCGGCGCGAAATGGCCCCAGGGTCCCCGATGCGCGCAGCTCGCCGGTCTCTTGGATGCGCCCCGAGCGGGTGGTGGTTGAGGCATTGAGGCTATCGGTGCCATTGAAGCGCAGGCTCAGGCTCCCGTTCTTGGGCAGAGGGAGCTGCTGATTAAGGCCATAGGTGGTTGTGCGGTAGAGCGAGCCGCCCGAGTCCGAGCTGTTCTGCCCGAGGGTGACCCCCGTGGTGATCCGTCCCACGTTGCGATTGAGCGCGAGGTTCGTGTTCTGGGTCTTGGAGTTCTGGGTCGCGGCGAAGTAGGAGTTGCTCTGAAAGTCCGAGCTCAGGCGGGCATCGATCTCCCCGAGGCGCTGCTCGTGCTGGACCTGGCCGTTGAGGTTGCGGGCGTTGCGGCTCTTGTCGTTGAGGGTGTAGAGATTGACACGGCCCGCCATGTTTTGCCCGACCCGGTAGGCCTGGTCCGTGCCCAGCCCGATTCCTTTTTTCTCCATCAGGTCCACGCGTAGCAGGCCGGGCAGGGTGCGGGCGAGCGAGTAGCCGATCACGGCCTTGATAAAGTAGCCCTCTTCCTGGGTTCGTCCAATATTGGGCAGGTAGCTGTAGCGCGGCTCCTCCACGATCGGGATGCTGAGGTGCTTGAGGCGCAGGACCGGGGTGTCGTAGCGGTAGAGCGTGACATCGCGCAGGGTGATGCGCTTCTTGGGGATCAGCTCGGCATAGCCAAAGCCGATCTTGGCGTGGGGGTTGATCAGGTCGCAGGTCGTGAGAAAGCCATCGGTGGCCTTGATGATGTCGCCCTCCCGCTGGATGGTCTTGCCCCAGAGCGAGAGCGGCTGCTGGAGCGCGTTTCCCACCCGAGCCGGCTGCAGGACCGTCCGGGCGTCCTGCGCCTCGAACTCACGGGTCTTGCGGTTGAAGCCAATGCGCTCCGCCAGAAAGGTCTCCTGGCCTGTCTCCATCTTGACATTGGTCTCAAAGGTAATGTAGTCCCGCTTGTCGTCGTAGGTGGCCCGGTCACAAGTAACAATGTAGCCATCGTAGACCAGCTTGACGTTGCCCGTGAGGAGCGCGCCGCCGTCGATGACGCGCAGGTGATCAGCGGTGGGGAAGACCTCTTTGCCGCGGGGCTGGCCGCTGTCTCCGGGCGTCTGTGTGGGGGAGCTTGGAGCCTGGCCCTGGGTCATGCGGGGCGGGAGGAGGCTACCACGGGGGGGCTGGCGGGGGGGCGTGGTCTGAAGGTAAACGACAAGCGGCATACAGGCTCAGACTCAGAAGCGGCTAGTGGGCTTCAACCTCACTGCCCGCTGTCTCCGGGGTCGGCTGGGCGAGCTTGGGGAAGAGGCGGAAGAGCACGACCTGAATGCTCCCCGCGGCGGGGTAGGCCAGGAGCATTCCCCAGAGCCCAAAGAGCGATGCACCGATAAGGAGCGCGAACATGGCGACAATCGGGTGCACTCCCACTCCACTGCCGACAATGCGAGGCGTGATGATATTGTCAAACGAGAAGTTCAGCACCGCCAGCAAGATAACGCCGCCGATTATCATCGGGGCACCCGCTCCGGCTACCATCGCCACAATCACCGATGTCGCCGCGGCCCCGAGGAAGCCAATGTAGGGCACGACATAGAGCGCCCCGCTGATGATCCCAATCAGCAAGACATAGCCTAGCATCTTGGGGGCGAGGATCAGGCAGAGAACGGCGAAGAGGAGGCTGGCGGTTGCCATGTACCCGAGGCTGACCTGGAGCATTCCCCGCAGGTAGTTGCTAAAGACCTCTCCGACATCGCTGGTGACTCCCACAAACGACGCCCGCAGGCTGGTGGGGAGCAAGAAGATCAGCCGTCGCCGAAACCGTCCCAGGTCCATCAGGAGAAAGAAGGTCAGCAGAGGGATCAGGATCACGTTGAGGAGCCCGGAGAACGAGCCGATCACGGTATTGAGCAGCTTCGGCCCGACCTGCTTGGCCGCCGCGATCGCCTGGTCGTAGTACTGCTGGGAGAGGCTGTTGATGGAGCGGGGGAGCGTGATGGGGCCGAGCTTGGGGTGTCCCTTGAGCCAGTCATTGACACCGGCTTGGAGCTGGCTCATGCCATTGCCCGTGACCCACTCGACCAGCTTGCCGATCTGCTCGATCAGGCTGGGGACCACAAGGACAACGAGGGCGATAAAGCCCAGGAGAAAGAAGACAAACACCAGGGCGACTGCGGGGGCGCGCTTGCCACGGGTAAAGCCGACATGCTGCTGGATCTTATTGACAACAGGATCGCAGAGCAGGGCGATCACCAGAGCGGCGACAAAGGGGGTGCTGACCGCGATCGCGGTCTGGAGAAAGCGATAGGCGAAAAAGAGCGACAGAGCTGCCACAGCGACGCCCAGGGCCCCAAAGAGCCCTGCAAGAAACGCCTCCCGCCGCGCGACCATCACCGGCTAGGCGTCCAGCTGCGCCATGAGCTCCTCACGCTTCTCGGCGTAGGCAGTCTTGCCCGCTTCGAGGGAGTGCGCGAGGTTCTCTTTGGTCTGGGTGGCGAGGTCCTTGCTCCGGGCGACCAGGTCACTGGTGGCCTCTTGCAGGCGGTCCATCGCCTCTTCCGTGCGATCCTTGAGGTCCTCGCGTAGCTCGGAGCCGGGCTTGGGGGCAAAGAGCAGACCCAGGAGCCCTCCGGTCGCCAGACCCACCACGAAGCCCGCGGCAAGGTTCACAAACGTACTGTTATCGTCTTCTTCTTCCATACTTACCTAACTATTGTTCCGCCCCCGAGGAGCTGATCTGCCTGTGGCCCGACTCCGTAGAAAACCGCCGCCTGGCCGGGAGCGACTGCCCGCAGGGGCTCGTCGAACGCCACCGAGACTGTCTCATCGGCGTGGCGTGTGAGCGTGGCGGGGCGGGAGTGCATATTGTAGCGTATCTTCACCTCGCAGGGGATGGGCTCGCCCACGGGAGGCGGTGCCAGCGCGACCCAGTTGAGGTCCTCGACCTCGCAGCCCTCTGCCAGGAGCTCCTCGTCCTTGCCAACCACGACGGTATTGGTCTCCGCCTCCACACGCAGGACATAGAGCGGGAGCGGGGAGCCGACATTGATGCGCTTGCGCTGCCCGACCGTGAAGAACGCGGAGCCCTCGTGGCTGCCCAGCTTGTTGCCCTCGGCGTCCACAAAGGTCCCGGTCTGGAGGAGCTCGGGAGCCTCTTTTGCGAGAAACTCGGTGTACTTGCCGCCCTGCACGAAGCAGATCTCCTGGGAGTCGGGCTTGTTGGCGACCAGCAGGCCGTACTGACGGGCCAGCGCACGGGTCTCGGCCTTGCTACTGAGCTCTCCCAGGGGCATGGTCATGTGCGCGAGCTGGTGCTGCTTGGTGGCGTAGAGGGCGTAGGTCTGGTCCTTGGTGCTATCGGAGGCGCGTGCCAGCCCCCAGCGCCCGCTCTGCGTGTCGTGGAAGACCTTGGCGTAGTGGCCGGTCGCCAGCTTGCTCGCCCCTAGCTCTAGAGTTTTCTCCAAGAGGGCATCGAACTTGATGTAGCGGTTGCAGTTGACACAGGGGTTGGGGGTGCGTCCGCGCCGGTAGTCCTCGATAAAGGGCTTGATCACGGCATCGGCGAAGGGCTGCTTGTAGTTGAGGACATAGTGGGGAATCCCGATCCGGGTGGCGACCCGGCGTGCGTCCTCGACCGCCCCGAGGGAGCAACAACCCGCGCCCTTTGTCTCGGTGGTGCTCTCCTGCCAGATCTGGAGGGTGATGCCGATAACATCGTAGCCCTGCTCGACAAGCAAGGCCGCTGCCACCGACGAGTCCACCCCGCCGCTCATTGCCACAACTACTTTTTCACGAGCACTCACGGGCTCAGTATATCGCGTCGCGGTTAGCGTTTCTTTTTACGGAGATTGAGGGGCTTCAGGCTCTTGCCCGCCTGGTCGTGCTCCCGAAGATAGCGCTCGACAAACTTGGGGCCGCGGTCCTCCACCAGCTTCTCCAGCACGAGCCGCTTCTTGGCTTCGTGAAAGGTCAGCTGGTTGGCCTCGGCCTGGTCGGCGATGGCTTTCTCTAAGAAGGCAATGGAGGTCTCGGTCTGGGTGGCCATCCACTGTTGCCAGAGGGTGTCGATGCGCTCGGGGGTGCCGTAGAGCTGTGCGAAGCGCTCCCAGGCGCCAAGAACGGGGGATTCAGGGGTCATGGGCTCTATTCTACCGAAGATTCTGGTAGGATGCGGTCTTGACCAGGAGGTAGATCAGCGCCCCGAGAAGCACGAACGAGAGGGTGCCGCCGCCGATCTTCAGCAGGCGCTGGCGACGTTCTTGCCGGTCGCGCTCGGGGTTGGGCCAGCCGACCGCTTTGTAGGAGCTCGCGTAGGTGTAGAGCGCACTGTCTGCCGCTTGGCTGAGGGTATCGTCCGAGGTCGCGGCGATATCGATTCGGACGCGCCCCTCGCGTCCCGGCTTCCAGGAGATACGGACATCCGCCGGTTCGCCATCAATACGGATTACGCCTGCGATCTGCGCTCCGGGCAGGTCTTGTTCCTTGACCTTGCCAATGCGTTTGAAGGCACGCAGGGCTCGCTCTCCCACGCGCTCCATCGTGCCGTCCACCGAAAGTTCTAAGTACCGACTCATCTCTACCCTACATTATGACCCAGGATTTGTCTCTCTGCCTTGCCAGAGCGGAATATTTGCCTGAGAAAGTAGCGTCGCCACGCTCCAGAGGGGGAGCCCGATCACATTGGAGGGGTCGCCGTCGATGTGGGTTACAAAGGGCATCGCGCCGCCTTGGATGCCGTAGCCACCGGCCTTATCGAGGGGCTCGCCTGTGGCAACATAGGCCGCGATTGCCTCGTCGGGGAGGGACGCCATGGTCACGCGGGTGGCGACCACGCAGGTCTCCTGGGCGACAATCTTGCCTGGCTCTGCGACCGTGAGCAGGGCGATTCCCGAGTAGACAGTGTGGGTCTTGCCCGAGAGCGAGCGGAGCATGGCGGTCGCTTCGGCATTGTCGGCGGGCTTGCCGAGGATCGTCCCATCGGGGGCCACCACATCGGTGTCCACCCCGAGAACCCAGCCCGCGTGGCGCTGGGCGATATCGTGTGCCTTCCCGAGTGCCGCCTGCTGGACATACTCCTGCCCATCGGTGAGGTAGGCGAGCGAGTCTTCGTCGAACTGGCTCACCTGCACGATGAACTCCACCCCTAAAAGGGCCAGGAGCTGGCGCCGGCGTGGGGACGCCGACGCCAGGATGAGCTTACTCAGCGCTTGCCTCTCCCTCAGGCTTTTTCTTGGTGCGCCGTGCGGCGGGCTTCTTCGGAGCCTCGACGGGGGGCACCTCTTCCGTGGGGGCTGGCGCTGCTTCTGGTTCCGCTGTTGCGACGGGAGCCGGCGGCTCGTCGTCTAGCTCTAGCATGGAGAACGGCGAGGCCTTCTCGGTGACCGGAGCGGGCGTGGCTTCAGGAGTATCCGCGATGGGATCGCTACTGACCTGCTGCTCCAGCTCACGCACCCGGTTCTCCAGCGCCTCAATATCGTCGAAGGCAGTCGGGTCCGACGCGGGGGAGTCGCCGGGCTTGGTCACTTTGTTGAAGACATCGGTGATGTTAAAGCCCTTGATGCTCTCGGTGAGCTTCTCCCGCACGGGGCGGCCCTTCTCCTCCATCTCGTTCAGAAACCCGGGGGCGTCCTGACGAATCTGGCGCACGGTGTCATCGAGCTGGCGTGCCGCTTGGTCGATCACATCCACCGCTGCCTTGCCCAGTCCAAAGGCAATATCGGTGACACGCTCGGCGGTCAGGGGGGGCAGGGTCTTCTGGGTCTCAGGGCTGGACGTTGTCTCGGCAGTGGGTTCCGCCTGTGCTTCAGCTTCCACGGTGGTGGGCTCCTCCTCAGGAGTGGGATTTGTTTCAGGGGTAGATTCGTCGTTCATACGCTTTAGGACAGTAAAAACAGCGCTTCGGTTGCGTCTTTCGAAACTAGAGCGGTCCGGCGTAGACATCGCGCTTGAGAATGCCGATGTAGGGCAGGTTCCGGTAGCGCTGGTTCCAGTCGAGGCCGTAGCCAATCACGAAGTCATCGGGGATGGTGAAGCCGACATAGTCTGCCTCCAGGGGCGAGCCACGGCGGGCGGGCTTGTCCAGGAACGTGACAATCTTCACCGAGGCAGGGGCGCGCTGGCGCAGGTTGCGCAGGACATAGCTGAGCGTGTTGCCCGTGTCGATAATGTCCTCGACAATCACCACATGCCGCCCCTCGATGGTCTCGTCGAGGTCCATCGTCACCCGCACCTCGCCGGTGGAGTGGATGCCCGCATACGACGAAACTCCCATCAGGTCCACGGTGAGTGGCAGGTCGATGGCGCGCATTAGATCGGCCAGAAACGGCAGCGAGCCCTTCAAAATCGTCACCAGGTGCAGGTCGCGCCCGGCGTAGTCCTCGGTCAGCTGCGCTCCCAGCTCGCGAACCCGCTGCTGGATCTGCTCCTGTGTGTAGAGAACCTCTTGAATGTCATCGTGCATAGGGTGGGACATAGAAGCCATTGTACCCGAATCATCCCCGCCAAAAGATCGCGCTAAATTATCGCATCCTGTCAATCGTCTGGAGATACCACGGGCCGTACCAGTGCTGATGCTTCGCCACGGGATTATCTGTGGGCGGTGAATCGGGGCAGTAGAGAAAGCCGCTTGTCTCCACCAGTCCACTATCGCCAAGATCGAACAACCAGCCGTACTCCGTCTTGTAAATCCCCTCGAACCGATAGAGCCCAAGCATCATATTTTTGGCCTCTCGCGGATTTTTGGCATAGGCATTAAGCGCAGGCTTACTCAGGAGAAAACGGACGCTACGCAGGATAGGGCTAAGGGCCACAAAAGCCATAAGAATCGCAACCACTGCTTCCTTCACTAAGAGTTGCCGTCGCTCAGGTTGGTGCAGGGCTACGACTAAACGTGTGAACCAGAGCACAGCCAAGCCAATACAAGTCACTCCGAGAATCCAAGCAAGTCCCAAACTTACGGCGGGAGCACTGAAAATAATGAGGCTCGCACCCCACCAGATACCTGCTAAACCCCACCATAGCCATGTCCAGTTCATGGCATGACAGTCCAATCCGTGAAGCGTAGCATTGGGGCATGTTCCGCAATTCGGGAAAAATCGCCTGTGTTTTGTGTGAGGAGAGTTGCGTCTGTTGCGAGGGCGATAGCCGCAATTTTTAGGTCCATGGTGCTGACTCGTATGCGCCGTAGCCAGAGCTCCTGGAAAATATCTAGTGCGGTTTGGTCAAATGGCAAGACCGTCAGGGAGTTGAAATTCTCAAGGAGAGTTTGGAGCCGCTGGTAGGCTTGGACATGTGCCTCTACAGATCGAAGCGAGGCAAGATACGACATCCATCCCCGAAATTCTTCTTCTAGGCAGACAATGGCTGTCGCCACTTGCTCTGAGGGCACTTGTTCTAATCGAGCACTCAGGTACTCTTGAGCCGGGCCACGACGCTGGAGCTGGCTCAGGTGATTTGTGTCTAGCAGATACATTGCTAGGGCTGTTTTTCGTCGTAGTTGGGTATCTGGGAGTTGCGATACTCTTTACCCAGTCGGATGATTTCGTCGAAGGCAGGATCATCGTCGAAGGTTCCTAGCAGACTGCGCCAGCCCGTTTTTTGGGCGGCGGGGAGCTGCTGGCGAAGCTCCTTGAGCTCTTCTTCGATAAGGGCAACACGCTCTTCTATGGTTTGTGGCATTGGCTCACCTCCAGGCTATTTTATCGCTTTTTGCGGGCGGTGAGGTTGGCGAGCAGGACGGCTACGAGGAGCAGAATCCCGATGGCGGTGACTTGGTTTTCGGCCTTGACCCCCGCGACTCCCATGCCGGTCTGGACCACGCCGATCAGAAGAAGTGCGGCTAGGGAACCAAAGATCGTCCCACGCCCGCCGAAGATGCTCGTGCCGCCCAGCACCACGGCGGTGATGGCATCGAGCTCAAGGCCGCGCGCGTGGTCGAAGCGGGCGACCCCGAGACGGGAGAGCATGGTCAGCGCGGCGATCCCGGCGACCGCGCCCGAGAGGACAAAGAGCTTCATCAGGACACCTGGCACAGGAACCCCGGAGTAGCGCGCCGCCTCGGCGTTGGTGCCCACGGCATTGACATAGCGCCCAAAGACTGTTTTATGGAGCAGAAGACCCGCCGCAATCGCAAAGCCCAGAGTCAGAAAGAGCGGGGCGTGGAAGTAAGTGCGGGGGATCGCCAGCTTCTCGAAGTGCTGGAACGCTTCAGGGACGGGCAGGGAGTGGTCGCCTAGCAGAATCTGCGCCCCGCCCCGAAAGAGCGCCATGGTCCCGAGGGTGACCACCAGCGACGGCAACCGGCGCTTGGCGACCAGCCAGCCATTGACCGCGCCGAGCAGGCCGCCCAGCACGGGGGCGAGCGCGGCGCAGAGCCCAAACGGGAGCCCCTTGCTGTTTAGCGTCGTCACAATCGCCCCGACCAGCGCAAGAATCGCGGTGCAGGAGAGGTCGATGTGCCCCGCGACAATCACCAGCGTGAGCGCAATCGCCAGCAGAGCGGTCTCGGTGTAGAGGGTCGAGCGGTCGAAGAGATACGCCACATCCAGAAAGCGCGGCTCGCGGGCGGCGCTGACAATAAAGGCGACAATCAGCAGGCCCACCGCGACCAGCTCGGGGATAAACGCACGAAGCTTTTTCATTACTCTTCCCCCGTGGCGTTGAGCCGGAGCCGCCGGGCCGTGGCATCGTCGAAGAGGACGGCGGCGAGGATGACGAGGCCGTAGACCGCGGTCTGCCAGGTGTCGGCGATCTGCAAGACGGCGAGGGCGACATTGATAACACCGAGAAGTACGCAGCCCAGAAACGCCCCCGTGGCGCTCCCGACCCCGCCGAAGATGCTCGTGCCCCCGATGACGGCGGCGGCGATCACGAGGAGCTCGAAGCCATTGCCGATACTCGCGGGGTTGACATTGCCAAAGCGGCTGGCGTAGAGGACGCCCGCCAGCCCTGCACCCATGCCGCAGAGCACGTAGGCCAGCAGGATCACCGGGCGCACCGGGACCCCACGGAGTGCAGCCGCATCCGGGTTGCCGCCGATGGCGTAGAGGTTCCGACCGATCCGCGTCCGCGTGAGGAACGCATGGGTGAGAAAGGCAACCAGCGCGGCCACTAAGACCACCCAGGGAAGCTTGTTGTTAAAGAGCCCGGTCGTGGTCCAGGCCGCCAGGGCCTTAGGGATTTCGTAGTCGTTGACCTGGACACCGCCGCTCACCACGAAGGTCAGGCCACGGTAGATTCCCAGCGTGGCGAGCGTCGCGACAATGGCGGGGACACGGGCAAAGGCGATCAGCAGGCCATTGACCGCGCCGAGTCCCCCGCCAATCCCCGCCCCAATCGCGGCGGCGACAAACACGTTCAGGTCCTTGTGGTCCCGCAGGAGCATCGCGGTCAGCATCCCCGAGAGCGCCAGGGTCGAGCCCACCGAGACATCGATCCCCCGCGTCAGGATCACCAGCATCTGGCCCATGGCGCAGACTGCGATCAGCGGGAGCCAGAGCAGGACCGACTGAATCGACGACTCGGAGAGGAAGCGTGGCTGGATCACACTGACAACGACGATCAGGGCGATCAGGGCAACAGCGATAGGGAGCTCACGGCGAGGCATTGGCTTGCATTGTACCAAAAGAATGGGAACCGCAAAGGAAGTGGGAACCTATTAGGGATACTACCGTTGCAAGTGGCAATGTGCACCAACTCTATGGAAGCGTCCTTGCCACGGGAAGTAAGCCCCACCCTTCGCGACGGCGATGTTGAGGTCGCTCGAAGCCTGAATAAGAAGCATGGGACGAGCTACTACTTCGCCACGTGCTTCTTCCCACGGCACCTGCGGGAGGCGACCTTTGCGCTCTACGCCTTCTTCCGGGTCCCCGACGAGTTCGTAGACGACCGGGTGCTGGACGAGGGCGGGGAGGCCAAGGCCCGACTGCTCCTGGAGCACTGGCGTACCGACTGGCACAAGGCCTACGCCCTGGGAACCTCCCACGATCCGGTGCTCCGGCTCAACGCTGAGGTCTTCCACCGCTACCAGATTCCCTTTGCCTACAGCGAGTCGTTTTTAGAGGCGATGTTCCGCGATCTCTCGGACACGCGCTACACCACCTACGCCGAGCTGGAGCGCTACATGTACGGCTCCGCCGCTGTGGTGGGCCTCATGATGAGCCACGCGATTGGCTTCTCGGACCCCCGGGCGCTGGACTACGCCAAGAAGCTCGGCTACGCCATGCAGCTCACGAACTTCCTGCGCGATATCGACGAGGACTTCCAGCAGCGGGGGCGCATCTACCTGCCGCTCGACGAGCTCCAGCGCTTTGGGGTCAAGGAGACGCAGTTCGCGGAGCGCCGCTTCGATGCCAACTTCTACTCCCTGATGCAGTTTCAGATGCAGCGTGCCCACCAGCTCTACGAAGACGCCGAGCCGGGGATCGCGCTCCTCAACCCGGAAGGTCGCCGCGCGGTGCGAGTGGCGAGCGCACTCTACCGGGCGATCCTGACCAAATTAGAAGAGCAGGGAAGCAACCCGTTTGCCGGTCGCGCTCGCACGAGCACGCTGGAGAAGGTACAACGCACCATGAAAGTTTGGAATGGCTAAGCAAAGCGCGATTATTATCGGCGGTGGGATCGGCGGGCTCGGAAGCGCCTGCCTGCTGGCGAAGGCGGGCTACTCGGTCGAGCTTTTTGAGAAGAACGAGATATTAGGGGGTTCCGCGGGGATCTTCTCCGCCGAGGGCTTCACGTTCGACATGGGCCCCAGCTGGTACCTGATGCCCGATGTCTTCGAGAACTTCTTCTCGCTTCTCGGGGAGAGGGTCGAGGACCACTTAGACTTAGTAAAGCTGGGGCCGTCGTACCAGATCTTCTTCAAAGACAAGGGCAAGAAAGTCAGCCTCTACTCCGATTTGGAGCGGGACATCCCAACTCTAGAGGCGATCGAGCCGGGCTGTGGCAAGGCGCTACGCGACTATCTGGAGCGCTCCAAGTTCCAGTACGAGATCGCGCTGGCGGGCTTCATGTACAAGAACTACGACACGGTCTTTGATTTCTTCAACCGCCAGACCATCCTCCAAGGCCCCAAGCTCCATGTCTTTGAGAAGATGAACAAGTATGTCGAGCGCTTCTTCTCCACCGACGAGATGCAGAAGATCATGGAGTACCAGCTGGTCTTTCTGGGCTCGTCGCCCTACGACACCCCCGCGCTCTACAACATCATGAGCCATATCGACTTCAATATGGGCGTCTATTATCCCATGGGCGGCATCCATGAGATTCCCAAAGCCTTCGTGCGGATCGGGGAGAAGTACGGTGCGAAGTACCACACGAATGCGCCCGCGGCGAAGATCTTGACCGAGAACGGGAGAGCGGTCGGGGTGCGGCTACAAGATGGCACCGAGCACCGCGCGGACTTAGTGATCTGCAATGCCACCATCCGCCACGCGGAGACCCTCCTAGAGCCTAGCGAGCGCACCTTCACCGACGACTACTGGGCACAGCGCACCCTAGCCCCCTCCGCCTTTATCCTCTACCTGGGGGTCGAGGGCAAGATTCCCAGCCTTACCCACCACAACCTGCTCTTTGCTCCAGACTGGAAAGCGGGCTTTGCGGAGATCTTCGACAACCCGAAGTGGCCCACGGACCCGTCGCTCTATGTCTGCGCCCCCAGTGTCACCGACCCGAATGTCGCGCCGGAGGGGTGTGAGAACCTCTTTGTGCTGGTCCCCATGGCCCCCGGGATGAAGGCCACCGAGAGCGAGCTGGCCGCCTACGCCGATAAGACCTTGGCTCTGATGGAGCGCGAGATGGACATCCCCAACCTGCGCCAGCGCATCAAGTACCAGCGCATCTTCTGGGCAAAAGACTTTATCGAGCGCTACAACAACGACCGCGGCACCGCGCTGGGCCTCGCGCACACGATGAACCAGACCGCGATTCTGCGGCCCAACAATGTCAGCAAGAAGGTCAAGAACCTCTACTACGCCGGAGCGAGCACCAACCCCGGGATCGGTATGCCGATCTGTCTCATCTCCGCCGAGCTCGCCTACAAGCGCATCATTGGGGATAAGACCGCGGGGCACATGACGAAGCTTGCCCCCTAGCCCCCGCCCTGCGGGGGGAATATAAGGAATCCGATTCTGCTTTGTCTCCCCGTTCCACGGGGGTTAGGGGGCAAGCGCTGCGAAGAACAGCCCTGCGCCACAAAACGTATTAATCAGCGGGAAGTGTTTGTAGAGCCGCATCACGCCCTCTTCCGTTCCCGCGCGGAGCGAGAGCAGCATGAGGGTGGCGTAGACAAGCCCCAGCGGCACGGCGAGCCAGCCAATGGCGGGAAATGCCAATGCCGCTGCCGTGAGATAGAGCGCGAGACAGAAGAGCAGAGTTCCGCGCAGGCCCAGGGTTGTCGCAACCGTAAACGTGCTGCTCTCTCGGTCGGCGGTGATATCGGGGACCGCGGAGTAGGCCTGCATCGCCATCACCCAGGCCCAGCCGGCAAAGAGAGTCGGGAGCGAGAGCGTGGTTCCGCCCGCCAGAAAATAGGCCACGTAGCCGGGGCAGATGTAGAGCGCATTGAACGACGCATCGAGAAAGGGCTTGGACTTCGCCCGGATCGGCGGCGCGGAGTAGAATGCGGAGAGTAGTACAAACGCAACCAGGGCGAGCTGGGCGGGGCGCGGCAGAAAGTAGGCCGCGGCAAAGAACGGCAGGTTGGTGAGCGCAATCGCAAGGCTCAGAGCCTTACGCTGATCCGGTGGCACGAGCGCTTCGTAGCCCTGCTTCTTGGCGTTGAGGACATCGGTCTCGTAGTCAAAGATATCGTTGATGCCGTAGATCAGCAGGTTCGCCGGCAACAAAAAATACACCAGAAAGATCAGAGCGAGTGGCGAGTAAAAGACCGCCGGCGACTTCAGCGCCGCTAGCCCCACCACAAACGGGCCAAGGACATACATCCAAAATCGGGGGCGGCTTGTCTGCCAAAGGCGTGCCAGGGTCACGGCTTATTCTACCGTCTGCGCTGGCCTTCGCCGCCATCAGTGGTTTTTTTGTCGCGCGGTTCCCCGTCCGCCCCGAGCTGGCCATTGTCTCCGCGATCTTTGTCTTGGTCTTCGCCTGGCCGAGCTACGCGGCGATCGTGCGCTGGCTGGGGGTAAAACGCGGCGTTCGGCTCTTGGTCGTGCTGGGAGTCTATGCGCTGGTGCTGGAGACCGTTGCGGTGAAGACCGGCGTGCCCTACGGACGCTTCTCCTACGGCCCCAAGATCGGGAAACTTCTCTTTGACGCCGTGCCGTGGACCGTCCCCTTTTCCTGGACCCCGCTAGCGCTCTGGGCGCTCTGGCGTGCGCGGGGCAAGGCGATCCTGGCGGGAGTGCTCTTGGTCGCGGTCGATCTCTGCCTCGATCCGGGCGCGGTGGCCCAGGGGTTCTGGAGCTACGCGGCGGGTGGGGCGTACTTTGCGGTGCCGTTCTCGAACTTTGCTGGCTGGCTGCTCTCAGGAACCCTGGGCACCTGGCTCGGGCGGGGCTTGGACTGGCGCGAGGCACCTGCGGAGGTGCGCACCAGTGGCCTGCTGAGTATCGCCTTTTGGACCAGTGTCTGCCTGAACATGGGGCTCTGGGTTCCTGGCGTGGTCGGCGTCGCGCTGATTGTTGGGTCGGGGATTGGAAATCCCCGCCTGAGACATTCGGAGCGCCCCGAGGGCGCGGGGAGCTAGGGGCTAGCTCATCTTTTTGAGGAGGTCCCGCCGAAAGGCGGGCCATGCCAGAGCCAGGGAGCACAGGAGGATGGCGCAGACTAGAATCCAGAAGTTGGTGAGCCAGGCACTCACAAGGGCGGAGCCGATCACCAGGAGCCGTGAGAGAGGATTCAGGAGCCAGTCCAGGGTGAAGAGTGCTTCGCCGTAGCTTGCGGCAAAGAGGAGCGCCACGCCAGTGAGGAGCCAGGTGTACAGACGGAGCCGCAACTTGGCAAGCCGGAGCTGGTACCGAGTGTAGCGCACCAGTCGAGGCAGCATCCAAGGGTGCTCGGTAAAGACAAGTGCAAGCCCCAGAAAGAGCCCCGCAGTGAGCCAGAAGCTGAGTTGGAGACAATCCATCATATTGCGATTGACCTAGCCTAAGTGGTGAGAAAGCGCATCTTTGCGTAGAGCAGGGCACCGTTGCAGGTGAGAAATACCCAGACAAAAATCCAGGCGTTGTGCTGCCAGAGACTGACCAGAGCGGCGGTCAGGAGGACGGTGCGGGTGGCAGGGTTCTTCAAAAACGCCCACTCTTGTAGAGAGATCAGGAGAAGCGTGAGCATGCTGTAGAGGAACTCACCCAGGCTAACGACAACTTGGGTGAGCCCTGTCAGGACCATGCGAAGCCCTTGGAGAAACAACTTGAGGCGACGCACGTTTTTTACTTCCCAAAGAGCCCGGTGGGGAGCGAGGGAAGCTTGAGCTTGCTCTCCTCGGGGACGATATGAAAGTGGGCGGGGGTGAGGTCGGCGGGGATATCGCGGTAGCGGTTGCGGAGCTGCTCCAGTGCCAGGTTCGCCCCGTAGAAGCCGTCGTCGGCGCGGTTGGAGAGGGCTTTGTTGTCCCGCTGATCGGTGAGCCAGCTCAGAGTGGGCTGGGCAAGCTCTTCTTTATTTCTCTGCCCCGCGAGCTGCTTGATCGTCCCAACTGTCTTCTCGAGCACGGTTCCTAGAGCGCTCTTGGTCGTGGTGAGCGCGGTGCGGTAGCTCTGGGCGAGCTCCTGACACGCGGCGGGAACGGGCTGCTTGTCAAAGACCTCGACAGTCGCGCCCCAGCCCTTCACGACCGGGCTGACTCTCTCCTCGAAGCGCTTGGCGACCGCGAGCTCGGGCGGGCCCTGGATCGGGGGTGCGTCCTCGGAGAGCAGGTCGGCGTAGGCTGCGGTGGTGGCAAGCGGGGCCAGAGAGAAGACCTGATTGAGCTGCATCCGGTGGCGCTCGCTCTCAAACCACTTGAGCCAGCGCAGGTAGGCCACCACATCGGCGGGCATGGGCTGGCGTGCGGCAGTGAAGAGCCCCCCCGCCGAGCCGCTCTGCCGCTCCGAGCCCGGCGCAGAGAGAATCCCGCCCGGGTTGGTGGCTCGCCCAAGTAAATAGCTGGAGCTTCCGACAAGTGCGAGTAGCGAGAAGATCGCCACAAAGCCCTGGCGGCGGCGGTTTGGCCCCCCGGCCCCCAGGGAGGGGGGAGTGTGTGAGGTTTGTGTCTGCGGGGCAGGCGCTTGCAGGGGCGGGGCGCTTCGGCGCGGCGCGGGCGCGAGCCCACAGACGGTACAAGGCGACGATGGTGAGGATTTTCGGGCTCCACAGCCTCCACAGCGGTTCATAAAATCAGCACTCCTGGGAAATGGACGTTGGGAGGCTAGGGTTGGTTGCGGCTCCTGGCGGGGAATTTTTAGCGGAGTTTTTCGGTATTGACGCACATGGCAAAGAAAACTGGGGCGAAGAAACAACGCTGGTGGGTGGGGGTGAGTGTCGGGGTGGTGGTCTTTGTGGCGGGAGCGATCGCCAAGGCGCGCTTTGTGGGCGACCTGCACTTTCGCTCTGGCGAGGCGGTGGATGCGCCGCACCCTGAGGCGACCTGGCCGTGGCCCGCTGCTACCAAAGAGACCCTCTGGCCCGGTGTCACCCACTGGCACCAGATCTCGTCGCGCGATGCCACACGCCTGGAGCTCTTTGAGTTCGACTTGGCGGCCAATCCCAAGCTCCGTCTGGAGATCTACGACCAGGACGAAGACGATGACACTCCCTTTGACAACAAGGCCAAGATCTACGAGCGGGGCGTGGCGCAGGTGGTCTCGCACTTGGAGCAGAAGGGGCGGGGGACGGTCCTGCTGGCCTGCAATGGGCTCTACTACGGCTACGATAGCAGCGGGCCGCGCGGGACGGCGTGGCATGTCTCGCCGGTGGTGCTCGGGGGGAAGTCGCACTACACCAATGGGGAGAACCACCGCTGGACCTTTGGGGTGCGCAACACCGAGAGCGGGCCGGTCTTTACCCACCTGCGACGTCCCGACACGGCCACTATCGAGAGGACCTTTGATTTCTCATCTGGGGCGGCCCACTGCCTGGTGCTGGAGGGCAAGCCCTACGGTCTCGCGCCGCTCCCGAAAAAGCCTGGGCTCCAGGCCGATGGCAAGCCCTACACCGAGCTGGGCAAGAACTTTGAGTGGATGCGCACCAGCCGCATCTCACTGGGCTGGACAAAGGACTCCAAGCGCCTGTACTTGCTGCTTGTGAAAGAGCCCGATGAAGAGGCGATCAGCAACTGGGCGGTCGAGTACGGCATCCCGCTCGGCGGGGGCTGGACCTTCACCGATCTGCAGAACTTCTGGCTCAAGCTCGGGGTCTGGGGGGCGATCAATAGCGATGGCGGCAATGTCGATCAGCTCACCTACCGGCAGGCCGATGGCAACTACTTCCTGATCCCGCCGATGGGAGTCTTTGCCGTGCCCCAGACCTACTCCCCGAGCTTTTCGGGCGCGCCCCATGCGGGCTCTCTTATGTACTGGGTCATCCGCGAACAAAAATAGCCCTCTTCCCGTGAGCTTGCGAACAAGAGGGGAAGAGGGCAACGAGCCTAAGCGAGTGGGAGATGGCCGAAAGAGCTACTCGACGCGCACCCGGTCCGAGGCGCTACGGCCGAAGGTCTCGGGGGCGTACATCTCCTCGGCCTTGGCGGGGGGCGCGATAAAGCTTCCCGGGGTTGTGGCACGGCAGATATAGCTGTACTCGTAGGCCCCCTCCCAGAGGTAGGAGCAGAACGCCTCCGCCCGCTCGTCGCGCAGGTTCTGGTGCTCGTACCAGTTCCACCAGGACCAGTAGCGCCAGCCCCTTCCAACAATGGCTCCCCCATTCATGGGGGCGGGGGGGGCTTCGGTTCCGCGGAGCTCGGGGTTGAGTGCCTCGAAGCCGGCGGGCAGCGGGTCGGTGAGGGCGACATGGTAGCGGCGCGTGGTGGCGACCATGCTGAGCTTCACCCGAACCTTTGCCCCCGCCTTCACCACCCAGGTGCCGTCGGGGTCGCGGCGCACGTCGGCGGGGTTGTCGACTGCCTCGTAGGTGCGGCTGACCGAGAACCCGTAGTCGGCGGCGGGAAGTGCCAGCGACTTGGGCGCGTAGCGCAGCCCGATGCGGTAGTAGAGCCGCCCAGGGCCGTCCTTGCCGATGGTGAGCGGCTGCATCCCCGGCTTCTCGGTGAGAGTCGCCATCGGGATCTTGGTCGCGATCCGGTCCGTGGTGCGTCCCTTGAAGGTGCCCTCCCCCGCGAATTTCTCACCGAGCCAGAGCCGGGCGACAAAGTCCGGAGTGACTCCCTCGAACTTGCGGAAGTAGCGGTCGAGCGCCAGCAAGATAAACGCATTCTCCTGCGTATTGCCCCACGCGCCGCGCTTGCGACCATCGAGTAGACCGCGCACCAGCTTGGGAATCAGCTCGCTCTGGGGCTGGTCGGCGATCAAGGCATCGAGGATGACACCATCGGCGCGGCGGTCCGAGTGGAGCACGAGATAGGCACTGTCTCTGTACGAGAACGTGTAGTGCGCCGCGCCCGCGGTCTCGGTGGCCTTGTTGTCGAGCCAGCGCCGGACATTGCCCAGCGATGGGTCCCCGGCCAGGACATTCAGGAGCCAGCCGATGGTCTCTGGGCCAAGTGCATCCAGCGAGGTCTCCCCCAGGAGGCTCTTGGCGCGGACCTTATCGCTATCGCCCGCTAGGTGCCGGACATAGAGAGCGTAGGCGATAATCATCCGGCGGCACGGGTAGGGATAGGTCTCGTCGAACTTGCTCTCAATAGCTTTCAGGTAGGCCATCGAGCGCTTGTAGGTCTCGTCGGGGACCGCAAACCCCTTCTGCTTGGCGCGCACCAGGGCATGGGCGACATGCACCCCCAGATACGGCCAGGGGCGCTCGGTGCGCGACCAGAACCCGTAGCCCCCGTCGCTGTTTTGCAGTTCTCCCAGCCGCGCCAGATCGCGGGCCATTGCGGCGTCCATCTCGTCTTGTTTGGGCATCCCCGCCGCCTTGAAGGCCGAGAGGACATCTTTGAGGGCGGCGGTGGTGAGCACCCGGGAGCTGATCTGCTCGGCGCAGCCGTAGGGGTAGTGCGCCAGGTAGATGTAGGCATCGGTGAGCTCTTGGAGCGCGGTCGAGGACGTCGTCACCTCCAGCTCGCCAAACTGTGGTAGGGCATCGCTGGGGGCACGCACGGGCTGAACAATCGCGCCGCTATCAATCGTCCCGTAGGTCGCAAACGCCTCCGTGGTCGCCGGAGTCCAGACCGGGAGCGAGACCTCTGCCGAATCCGCAATAGTTCCCCCGCTTGTGGGGGCGGAGGGGGCCACGGCTGCGAACTGGAATCGTGCGGTGCCGGGCTTGGCGGACTCGGTGGGGAAGCGCACCTCGACCCGGTCGTTGGCGGGAATCTGGACGCGTCGCCCACGGCCATCGGTGAGGGTGGCGTTGGTGGCGCGCACCGCGACATCGACTGTCATGGGGGAGTCGGTCTGGTTCTGGAGCACGACCGGAAGCTCGAACTTATCTCCGATATTGAGGAAGCGCGGCGCACTGGGGCGGGCCATGAGGGGCAGGCGCGCCGTCAGCGACGACTCCCCGCTCCCGCCACGGTCGGCGTCTGCGACGGCGACTGCGACAATCCGGTAGCGTGTCAGGTTGTCTGGGAGCTTGACCGTGACACGGGCCGTGCCATCGGAGTCTGTGACGACACTGGGGGTAAAGTGCGCCAGCGGGTCGAAGTTGGAGCGCACCGCGATGGCGGGCTCGGGGGCTTCGGGAGCGCCCGGCTTGTTGTCCACTGCCCCCTTCATCTTCGCCATCTTCGGCATGGGCTTGGCTGCGAAAAGTGCCATGCCGGACTCCGCAGGGGCTGCCGCTGCATCGGCCATCATGCCCCGCCCTCCGCCTCCAAAGCCACCGCCACCGGTTAGCCCCCCGAAGCGATTTGCACGTCCCGTATCTTTATCTTTCTTGTCGGACTCGCTACTAGACACGCGGAGGGGATCTTCTAGCTTGACATAGCTGCGCAGGTGCCAGTCGTTGACACCAGAGCCGTGGCTGGGGTGGAACGCGGCGACAATATCGCCCATGCTCCAGCCCGCCAGTGCCTGCACCGACTCATCGACCACGGCGATAGCGACCTCGCCGCCGGCTACGGGCTTGCCGCTGGCGTCTTTGACGCTCACGGCAACCTCGGTCTCGCCGCCGGGAGCCAGTGCGGCCACTTTGGGGTGGGCGAGCACGGTGAGCTTCTTACTGGCAGTCGAGACCGCCAAGTTCAGCTCGCCGCTGGCGAACGCCGGACGCTTGGCGAGTTTTTGTAACGGCTTGCCCTCATCGTCGGTGCGGGCTGCGGCTCCCACCAGCTCGACATGGGCAAAGAGATTGGGAAGGTAGCTCGCCTGGATCGGAATCTTGAGGGTGTGGGTGGGGCCGCTGACCGTGAAGCGCTCGGTCTTGAGGACCCCGTCACGGCGCAGGGTGAGGACCCCCTCTGCGGGGTAGAACGGTGCCTGCACCAGTAGCTCGGCGGTCTGGCCGGGCGTGTACTCCTTGGCGCTGGGAATCAGCGTGACTTGCTCCTGCGAGAGATCACGGCGTGGGCTGGGCTTGCCCCCCGCCACCCAGAGAGTCAGCTCGCTCTCGTTGGGGCGCTCTTTGCTGTCGCGCACCGTGGCGGCGACTTTCCACTGCCCGCCCTCTTTGGGGAGAAACTCCGCAGTCACTTCTTTCTGCCCAGAGCGCACGGTCCACTCCTTGACCTCTTTCTCCACCGACTGGTAGCGGCCCTTGACCCACTCCCACTCGGAGCGGCTGGCCCGGAGCTGAATCTCTTGACCCGCCTCGGCCTTGCCGTCGATATCGCAGACAATCGCCTCGATACTCAGCGGCTTGCCCTTCTCGACAAACGTGCGCTTGCTCTTGAGGCCGACATAGCGCGCCGACGGATGCACGAGCACCGATGTACTCGCGGCCCAGGTCTGGCGGTTGACATCCTGAACCGCGGCCTGGGCGCTGATCGTGTAGGGACGTGCGGGCTTGACGCCATCAAAGTCCAGGTGCAGGCGATGCACACCCGTGGGGTCGGTCTGCCCGGCGAAGGTCTGGCTGAGGTTGGCCTGGCGCCCCGGTCGGCCCGAGAAGCCGCCGCGACGGAACGGGGTGACTTCGTCGAAGCCGCCGTAGCTCCACCAGGGCACCCACTTGCCAAACGTGAACTCGCTGCGTCCCGGCGGGGTGTAGCTGGTCGGGCTGGCGGTGGCGGTCCAGGTCACTTGTGCGCCGGGGAGGGGGCCGCCGGCGTAGTAGGCCGCCTTAGTCGAGAGCTCGGCACCCTTGGGATCGGCGACAATGTGCGGCCCGGTACTCTCGTTCTTTGCCGTTACCTCAAACTCGGGACGGCGGAACTCCTGGACACTGAAGCTATGGCCCGCGCCCCCACCGGGGCCGCTGAAGCTCACGCTTGCCTGCCCGAGGTTCATGGTCTTGGGGAGAGAGAATGCCACATCGAAGCCGCCCCAGGCATTGAGCTTGGTCTGGCCTTTAGCGATCTCATTGCCCCGGCTATCGCGAAGCTGCCAGCTTAGGTCCGAGCCCGTGGGGACAATCACCGTGGCGAGCTTGGTGCCGGGGAGCTGCCGGAGCCAGCCCTTGAGGTGGACACTCTCGCCGGGTTTGTAGAGCCCACGGTCATCGAAGATAAACGAGAGGTTCTGCACCCCACGGCCTTGCTTGCGCCAGCTGCTCTCGTCCCAGCGCCAGAACCGTGCGGGTAGAAACGCCGTGTCGTTGCCCCGCTTGGCCGTGAGGATCGTCCCCAGCTTGTCGCTGAGAGGAAGCCTCACGAGGCCGTCTTTGTCGGTCTTGGCGCTCTGCCCGCCGCCCATCAGGCCGACCTCGGCACCGGAGAGAGGCTTGCCGGTCGCCAGGTCGGTCACCAGAGCGTAGAGGTCGTCGCTGTCTCCAAAGGCTGTGAGCCCGAGCTTTGTGCCTTGGACCCAGGTTGCGCCGCGCGGGGGCTCGTCGTACTGGTTGCGTTTTTTCCAGCCGGTTGCCTCCCACCAGACCACGGTACTGCCGCTCATGGGGAGCATCAGCTCGTTCTCATGGAGCGTGTCCTCGGTGCCCTTGAGCGCCAGGTCCAGCTCTTTGATAAGCTTGCCGGGTGGGGTTGCGCCCTTGCGACGCTCCTCCCAGTTGCTCTGCCAGGTGCGCCAAGCGTCCCAGTCGGTGGGGCTGACACGGTAGAGCTTTACCTTGACACTGGGAAGGTTGACACTGCTAAAGACCACGCGCGGCGCTGCGGCGGGATCGGGGATGAGCAGGGCCTGCTGTGGCCCGGAGAGCTGCTGCTCTGCGGGCCCCACGGTGAAGACCGCAGGCTCCGCGCTCTCTAGGGTCTGCCCGTAGATATCCTTGAGCTTGGGCGAGACAGTCACTTTATAGGTTGTACGGGCCTTCGGGCTGCCATAGAGGTTGATAAAGTTGCCGCTTGCATTGACTTTGACCCCGGGAGCCGCTGGGGAGATACTCACCCAGGCCGGGTCGAAGGCGTCGGAGTCGAGCGCGTTACTAAAACGCAGGCTCCAGCCGTTGCTGGGCGGGACACTGCGTCCGCGCTCGGGCTGTTGCTCGACCAGCTTGAGGGGGCCGTAGGTGCGGAACGAGAAGCTCTGCGCCGCCTCGGTGACCCGGGGGCCCTCGGCGCTGGGGGTTCCAGGACCGACCTCGACGGTGATCTGTGTATCACTCGGAAGCAGCTCGACCGGCTTGAGTGCCAGCCAGCGCTCGGGTGTCTCGCTCTTACCGACGGCTTTCTCCAGCTCGGCTTGGCTGGCACGCTGCACACGGACGGGCTTGCCGCTGGCGAGCACCTTGACGGTCTTGAGGACGGCATCGGGGGCGATCTTTTGGTCGAAGCTCAGCCAGATCAGGGGATCGCGGCGCTGGCCGGTGCTGCCGTTGCCGGGGCCGTAGCCCAAGAGACGGGTCGCGGGGGTCTTGAAGGTAAAGCTCTGGGCGCTCTGTAGGACGCCGCCGGTGACGGACTTCGTGCCCGCGGGGATATGGACCGCAAACTCGGTCGCCATGGGGAGGCGCTTGCCGGAGCCGGCATCAAAGATCAGGGTCTGGGTGCCTAGCCAGCGCCACTTGCCCGGCACCGCCGGTGTGAGGGTGACAGGGACACGCGCCGCGGCGTCTTCCTGGCCCGTGACCGCGACCATGGGCTGGGAGAAGGTCAGGCTGATGCGGTCGGCGAGCGGGACCTCGCCCTCGGGCTGGAAGCGGCGCAGGGTCAGTGCCCCCGACTCCACGATTGGCGCGGCGGCCTGGGTGGGCTTGGGCGGAAACTCGGTGGTGAGGGTCTGCCCGGCGCGCGGTGCGGGCAGCGATGCCTCTCGAAGCGCAAAGGTTTTTTCATCGTCGGGCTGGGTCTCGATCGCCTTGACCCGTGCCAGGATCTTGTCGGCGTCGGTATCGGAGAGCTTCTGGACAGGGGCGATGGGGTTGCGCTCTGCGGGGCTCGTCCCATCGCCGAGCTTGCCCGCCGACAGCCGGAACCGTAGCCCCTCTATCTCCTCGCCCGCCTCGGCTGCCCTGACGGCACCGGTGCCACGAAGGTAGCTGGCCCCGGCGGCACTGGCGAGCACGGCGGCGCTGATGGCGGCCCAGCGCGTCGTTTTTCTTGTCATCTCATCTTTCCTTTAAACACTGCTAGTATACGGCTCTGCCCCTTTGGTTCCTCGGGGAGTGACAAGGGTTCAAAAAGAAACAAGCCAGGGTGCGAGCACCCCGGCTTGAGGACATGGCAATCGCTCGCTTCTAGAAGCGGAAGCCCGCCGCGATATAGGTGTTGTTGAGGTTGACCTTCTTGGCAGGGTTCCCCAGGATCGGCTGCTGCTTCAGTATCTGCTGGCCCAGCTCGATAAACGTGTGTCGGCGTGTCTCTAGGCCCACAAAGAGCTTGCCACCGAGCCCTGATGGCTTCCCAATGGTCTGCTGGGGAAGGGTCTGGTACAGCGACTTGTAGTTGCCGATGCCTGCGCCGTAGAAGGGACGCGTGGCCTGTTGGACACAGTGCAGGTAGACACGGCGCTCGATTCCATAGCCCAGGGACTCCGAGCAGATCGCCTGGTGCGAGTTGCGGACGTAGTCAGCGTAGAGGCTCGTGGCGGTGCGGGGGCTCTGCTGGATATCAAAGCTAACCCCAAACAGGCCGGTCTGGTTCTTGGCACCGAACTTGTCGTTTTTGCTATCGGCGTAGTTGACCTTGCCGTACTTGAAGTTAAAGCGGGTCTTGGCGCCGGCCGAGAGGAGCGTACAAGGATCGACTAGCGGAAGCACGGGCTTGGGGGCCTCGACTGCCTTCTGGACGGGAGGCTTAGGCGGCTCTACCGGCTTAGGAGCGGGCGGCGGGGTCGGCTTCTCGACCACAACGGGCTTCTCCACAACAACGGGCTTCTCGACCACGGGCGGGGGCGGGGGAGGCGGTGCGGGCTTCTCGACCACGACCGGCTTCTCCACGGGCTTGGGCTTCTCGACAACCACCGGCTTCTCGACCACCACGGGGGGCGGGGGAGGCGGCGGGGCGACACGCTTCACGGGGGCGGGTGCCTTGGCCACCGGAGCAGGAGGCGTGGGAAGCGTCATGGTGATGGGGTTGGTACAGATCCACTTGATGACCGGCTTGCCATCGCGGGTGGCCCAGACCTTCAGACCGGGCTTGAAGGTGGAGATCTTGTAGTACATGTAGCCCTTGGGAGTGAGGCCGTAGTTGGGAACCTTGATGGTGGTGGTGGTGGTGGTTAGGACAAGGTTGGTACGGATATAGTCTAGCAGAGCCGCTTCCGAGACCTTGAAGTGCTTGGCGATCGCCTTGCGAGCGTGGGCATCTTTAGCAAGCGCATCGGCCAGCTCACCGGGGGTGTTGTACTGGACATGCATAAAGGCGTCTTTCGACGTCGGCAAGTGCAGGGCTTGTGCATGTACAAGAGTGGGTGTAATAAGTCCTAAACCTAGGGATAGGCTCATTAGACGTATATTATTAGTACTATTATTGGACATATCTCTTCTTTACTACCTCTGAATGGATGTTTAACCGCGGGGTTCTGCTCTTGGATGAGTATACGGTAGAAATTGTTCCGGTGGTGTATTTCACAACAAAAGTCGGTGCTGGAGGGGAGTGGGGTATAATAAACCGGTTGTTTTGCCGGGGGACCACGATGAAGCTATTTTTATCTATCGGACTTTTGTGCTTGGGACTGGCCAGTAGCGCCACGGAGCCGCCCGCCGCACTGCGGCAGCGGGAGGCGCTGGACCGAGGGCTGGTGGCGGTGCGCGATAGCACGGGCAGTGCTTTTGTGAGCTGGCGGCTCCTGGCAACCGATTCTCCGACCACCGGCTTTACGCTCTGGCGCGATGGTAAGAAACTCACACCCAAGCCCCTGACTGGTGCCACTTGCTTTGTCGACCCCAAGGCCCCCCGTGGCGCACGCTACACGGTCCAGGCCGGCACGGGGGCACAGAGCAAGCCCGTGACTCTCTCCGAGACTCCCTACCTCAGCATTCCCCTCCGCACCCCGCCGGGCTACACCCCCAACGACTGCTCGGTTGGGGATCTGGATGGGGATGGGAGCCTGGAGCTGGTGGTCCACATGACGGGGCGCTCGAAAGATAACTCCCAGGCCGGCCCCACCGATCCGCCAATTCTCCAGGCCTACAAGCTGGATGGGACTTTTCTGTGGGAGATCAACCTCGGGAAGAATATCCGCGAGGGAGCTCACTACACCCAGTTCCTGGTCTACGACTTCGACGGCGATGGCAAGGCGGAGCTGGCCTGCCGGACGGCGGATGGGACGGTCGATGGTACGGGGAGAGTACTTGGGAATGTGAGCAAGAGCTGGGCCAACGACAAGGGCTATATCCTCGATGGCCCGGAGCGTCTGACGGTCTTCGAGGGGAAGACGGGCATGGTGCTCGCCTCGACCGACTATGCCCCTGAGCGCGGCAAGGTTGCGGACTGGGGCGATAGCTACGGCAACCGGGTGGATCGCTTCCTGGCCTGTGTGGCCTACCTCGATGGCAAGCGCCCCAGCCTGGTCTTCTGCCGGGGCTACTACACCCGCACCGTGCTGGCCGCCTGGGACTGGCGCGATGGCAAGCTCTCACAGCGCTGGGTCTTCGACTCGGACAAGCAGGCCGACCCCAAGAAATGGCGTGGCCAGGGCAACCACAATGTCTCGGTGGGGGATGTGGACGGCGACGGCAAAGACGAGATTATCTACGGCGCGATGGCAATCGACGACAACGGGACGGGGCTCTACTCCACGGGTCTGGGCCACGGCGATGCGCTCCACCTCTCGGATATCGACCCCAGCCGCCCCGGGCTAGAGGTCTTTGATATCCACGAGCACAACAACCACCAGTCTGGCGCGGAGTTTCGCGATGCCCGCACCGGCGCACTGCTCTTTGGCAAGCCCTGCCCCGATGTCGGCCGTGGTGTCGCCTTCGATATCGACCCGCGCCACCCCGGCTATGAAATGTGGGCGTCGGGCGAGGGCCTCAGCGGTGTCTGGAATGTCAAGGGGGAGCAGATCTCCAAGGCGAAGCCGCGCTCCTGCAACTTCGGGGTCTGGTGGGACGGCGACTTCCTGCGCGAGCTGCTCGATGGCAATAAGATCACCAAGTGGGACTGGACCACCGAGACCGAGAAGCCCCTGCTCACCGCCGATGACTGCACCAGCAACAATGGCACCAAGTCCAACCCCGCCCTCTGCGCTGATATCCTAGGCGACTGGCGCGAAGAAGTGGTCCTGCGCACGACCGACAACAAGTCCCTGCGCATCTACACGACCACGATTCCCACCGGCCATCGCCTCACCACACTCCTCCACGACCCGCAGTACCGGCTGAGCGTTGCCTGGCAGAATGTTGGCTACAACCAGCCCACCCAGCCCGGCTTCTATCTGGGAGAGAAGTAGCCCTCTCCCAGACACTCACTTTTTTAGAGTCGCCTCGATTGCCTTGGCACGCTCGAGATACTCTTGCGCCCGGTCTTCTTGGTTTTGGTAGCTCAGAATGGCTGCGATACTACGCAGGACGACCGCTTCATTGGATCTGTCCTTCGCCTCTTGATAAAGAGCAAGCGCTTTTTCAAGCGTGTCGAAGGCTTTATCGTACTGCTCGTCATTCCCTTGGATCTGTGCCAGGTAGTGGAGTGCCACTGCCTGCTCACGAACCGCCTTGCTCTCGCGCAGAAGAGGCAGGGCTTCCTCAAGGAGGCGCTGTGCGGCATCGAATTTTTCATCCTTGATGAGATAAGCCACAAGGCTCGTCAACGTAGTGCCCGCTACCTTGGGCTTGCCTTGCTTCACGAAGAGAGCCGCACTCTTCTTGCTACACTCTTCCATCTGGTTGTACTGGTCGACATTGTAGTGGTAGACCGCAAGCTGGGCGAGCGCACTGGCCTCCTCATCGATGAGTCCCGCCTCATGGTAGAGGCCAACGGCTTGCTCCATCACCACGACCGCTTCCTGATCTTTATCCTGTGAGCTAAGGGTTGAGGCGCGGAGCATCAGGCCATACCCCTCCGATTTTTTATCCCCGATCTTCTGTGCAAGCGTCACGAGCTCCACCGAAGTGGCGAGGGCGCGATCATAGTTTTTCGCCTGCACCTGAAGGCCGATGAGGGTCATGAGAGGAGTCGTTTTCTCTTTCGCCAGCTTGATACGATCTATCGACTTCCGAAGCGTGCTCTCCGCCAGGTCATGTTGGCCTTTCTGGCTATAGATACCCGCAAAGACTATAGCCAGGTAGGAAGATAAGTCGTCGTCGGGGTACTTCTCGAGCAGAGCCTCCGCACGCTTGGCTGTCGCGAGCGCACTCTCGGCCTGGTCGGAGGCGTACTCACACATGGCAAGGGTTGTGAGCCCCCGTAGCTGCATCCGGGGATACCCATGCTTATCCGCGAGGACAACCGACTGGCGCGCGGTATCGGCCGCCTCTTTATCCCGATCGCTGTGTGACAGAGCCATTGCCTGCATAACCGTTGCATTGATCTCGTCCCACCGCGAGCCCGTCTTCCGGGCGAGGCTCAGTGCCTCGGTTGCGCTCGCAAGGGCACTCTCCCCCTGCTTCAGATCGTCGTAGAGATTTGCCAGGAGGAGGAGCACGAGCGACTCAATCCGTGTGGCTCCTGCGGCTTGTGCTTTCTTCCGAGTACGATTGAGCTGGATCAGGGCCTGGGCAAGCTGTTTTTTCTTGAGCGAGAGCTGAGCTTGGGACAGCGAGTAGTAGATATCCCCGAGGACAGATGGTTTTCGCACCAAGGTCTGCGAGAGCTGTGCCAGTACCTGCTCTGCCTGCGAGAACTCTTCGTTTTCTCGGTGGAAGTCGTGGAGATGGAGCAGGACAAAGCAAAGGTCGGTTGGATCGCTCTTCTGGGCTAGGGCTAGGGCTTCTTGAAAGTAGCTCCTCGCTCGCTCCGGCTCCCCCTGATCCTGGTAAGCCTCTCCTTGTCTGCCTAGAGCCATGATCTCCAAAGAGCGATCCATGAGCTTTCGTGCAAGTGCCAGAGACTCCTTGAGCAGGGGGATGGCCTCGGCGTTTTGTCCCATCTCATTGCGCAGCGATCCCAGAAAGTAGAGAGCGTGTGCCTCGGCCAGGGGCGCAGGTGCCATTCGGGCGAGAGTGAGGGCTTTGTCAAAGTAGGGCTCTGCCTGGTTACCATCGGTCTGCCGGTCTATGGCGACACCCAGAGCGACAAGGAGGAGGGCCTCCTCCGCACGGTCTCCACGCTTCTGCGCGGCAGCGATGCCGTCGGTGGTGATCTTCTGACTCTCCGTAAAGCGGGCTTGACGACGCGCTTCTGCGGCTTGGTCAAAGGCGAGACGAGAGGGGGAGTTTTGCATACAAGTTACCTTTAGGAGTCTTGATGCTATGTACTTGTAATCGTGATATTTAGTTCCTGATTTAAATTTCGCTAGTTGGTACTTACCGGACGAAACTGTTTTTGGTAGAGCTCGGCATAGAGGCCGTTTTTTGCCAGGAGTGCTTCGTGCGGTCCCACCTCCACCACATGTCCATGCTCCAAGACCACGATCTTATCGCACGTTCGGATGGTGGAGAGCCGGTGGGCGATAATCAGCGCGGTGCGGTTCTGAAGCAGGGTCTCCAGCGCCTCTTGAATGAGCGACTCCGAGGTCGCGTCCAAGCTACTCGTCGCCTCGTCCAAGATCAGCAGCTCTGGGTTCTTCAGCAGCGCGCGCGCAATCGAGAGCCGCTGGCGCTCCCCGCCCGAGAGCCGAAACGCCCGCTCCCCCACGATTGTGTCGTAGCCATCGGGGAGGGCGGCGAGGAAGTCGTGGATATGGGCGGACTTGGCGGCGGCGGTCAGCTGCTCCTCCGTGGCGTCCGGGCGGGCGTAGAGCAGGTTTTGTTTGACACTCGCGTGGAACAGAAAGGTCTCCTGGGTCACCATCCCAATCCGGGCGCGCAGGCTCTCTAGCGTAATTTCACGAAGGTCCAGGCCATCCAGGGTGATCTTCCCCTCCGTGGGATCGAAGAAGCGCGGCAGGAGATACGTGATCGTGGTCTTTCCCGCCCCGCTCGGCCCCACCAGCGCCACCCGCTCGCCCGGCGCGATCGTAAACGAGAGCTCCGAGAGTGCGGGCGTCGCCGCATTGGGGTACGAGAAGCCGACACTCTCAAAGCGCACCTCGCCGCGGGTCTGGGTGAGAGTCTTGGCCCCCGGCGCATCGGCGATCTCGGGGTCATGGTCCAGCAGCGAGAAGATACGCTCAAAGATCGCCAGCGCCGCCTGGATATCGACATAGACATTGGCGAGATTGGCTAGCGGCCGGTAGAGGTTCGCCAGGTAGGCCACGATAGCGATAATGCTCCCTAGAGTCAGTCGGTTGTTGAGCGCCTCGATCCCGCCAAAGAGATAGATCAGTGCGGGGCCGGCCACCGAGAAGACACTCAGGCTCATGAACAGCCAGCGCCCCGCCAGCGTTTGTTTGAGGTTGAGTGCCTTCACCCGCTGCGTGAGTTTCTCGAACGCGCTCGCATCCGCAGGAGCCTGGCCGTAGAGCTGTGTCAGGAGCATCCCCCCGACATGTAGGCGCTCCTGCACAAAGGCCAGCAGGTCTGCCTGTGTCTCTTGCGCCTCTGCGGAGAGCTTGCGCCGTAGCTTCCCGACCAGCTTGGTCGGCAGGTAGAGCCCCGGCACGACAACGAGCGCCAGGAGCGCCAGGCGCGGGTTCATCCCAAAGATGACGACAATAGTGGCAATAACGGTCAAGAGATTGTTGGCAATGCTAATCACCGTACCGGTCGCCACCCCCTGCACCGCCCCGACATCGCTGCTCACCCGCGCGACAATCTCCCCGGCGCGGGTCGTGGTGTAGTAGGAGAGCGACATCTGCTGCAAGCGCAAGAACAAGCGATTGCGCAGGTCGTAGAGCAGGCCCTCGCCCACTTGCGCGCTCAAAAAGCTCTGCAAGACCCCGAGCAGGCCCATGACGAGATTGACCCCGATAATCCCGCCCACAAGCCCAAACAGCAAGGTCGGCTGGTGCTTGGGGATGGCATCGTCGAGGATTCCGCGCACCAGGAGCGGTGGCACGACCCCAAGCGCCGCCGTGGCACCCAAGCAGGCAAAGATCCCCACCCAGAGAGTCTTGTAAGGCGAAAGACAGGTCAAGACGCGCCGGAGTAGCACGCGATCCAGCGGCTTCTGTGGGCCATCGCCGCCCGTGTTCCGGTTCTGCAACCCAAACGTCCGGGGCAGCCCCCCCAAGCTCTGATCCGGTCCGCGCCAGCCGCCTCCTACACCCATGCGCTCATCATACCGCCCAATCGAATTGGGCGGGTACGATAAGGGTATGGAAGAAACGACGCGCTATGATTTGATCGTGATTGGCTCCGGCCCGGCGGGGGAGAAAGGGGCGGCGCAGGCGGCGCTCTTGGGCAAGCGGGTGGCGCTGATCGAGAAGGGGCAGCACCTCGGGGGGGCGGCGGCCAATACGGGCACACTACCCTCGAAAACACTGCGGGAGACCGCGCTCTTTCTCTCGGGGTTTCAGCAGCGGGAGCTCTACGGCATGGACGCTTGCCTGCGTGACAAGGCGACTGTCCAGGACTTCCTGCGGCGCGAGCGGCGGGTGGCCGAGACCGAGCGCCAGCGGATCGCGGGTAGTATCGGCAGCCATGGGATCGAGCTGATCCGCGGGGCGGCATCGTTTGTGGATGCCCACACGGTCAAGGTGGCGGGGGAGAGCGAGCGGGTCCTGCGGGGCGATATTGTCTTGGTGGCGACAGGCTCGCGGCCCTGGCACCCGCCGGTCTTTCCCTGGGGGCAGCCCGATATCTACGACTCGGACACGATCCTGAACCTGGAGCGCATCCCCCAGAGCCTGATTGTAACGGGCGGCGGGGTGATCGGCTGTGAGTATGCCTGCCTCTTTGCGACTCTGGGTGTGAAGGTGACCGTGATCGAGGCGCGCGATGAGCTGCTCGCCTTCCTGGACCGCGATCTCTCCCGCGCCCTCAAAGAGCGCATGGTGGCGCTGGGGATTGTCTTTCGGATGCCCGATGAGATCGAGAACGTTGCGCGCGACGACGAAGGCGAGGAGGTGGGGTGGCGCTGCGCCCTGCGCTACGGCGGCTCGATTGTCGCCGACACGATCCTGATCGCGGCGGGGCGCAGTGGCAACACGGAGAGCCTGAACCTTGCCGCCGCCGGGCTGGAGGTGGGCAAGCGCGGCCTGCTGACGGTCAATGAGTCCTTCCAGACCGCGGTGCCCTCGATCTACGGCGCGGGCGATGTGGTCGGGTTTCCGTCGCTGGCATCGGCCTCGATGGAGCAGGCACGCCTGGCGATGTGCCATGCCTTTGAGAGCAACTTCACCGGCCACCTCGCCCCGATCCTCCCCTACGGGATCTACACCATCCCCGAGGCAAGCAGCGCGGGGGAGACCGAGCAGAGCGCCAAAGAGAAGGGGCTGGATATTGTCTGCGGGCGCGCCAGCTTTGCGGCCAATGCCCGTGGGCAGATTATCGGGGAGCAGTTTGGCTTTATCAAGCTGGTGTTCCGGCGCGACGACATGCGGCTTATCGGGGTGCATATTATCGGGGAGAGCGCCTCGGAGCTGGTGCATATCGGCCTGACCGCCATGCTCGCCGAGCAAGGTGCCGAGCTCTTTGTGCGCACCTGCTACAACTACCCCACCCTCTCCGAGGCCTATAAGTACGCGACCTACGATGCCTTAAAACGTCGCAGTTGCTGATATTGCTATAATTGCTTGGCATGACTCTTGCTCTGGGAAGGGGAAGCCCACCTTGAGACCTTAAGGTGGACTCGCCATTTTTTCCTCAAGAGACTTGCCATCATGACAACTTCCTCTCGCTACTACCTCCGTGGAGGGGCGCTCGCCGCCGGAGCGCTCCTCCTCGGCACCGCGGCACAGGCCCAGGATCTCCTGAGCCCTCTCCTCGCACGGACCTTTGTGGATAGCTCCGGCCTCAACCTGCCCTACCGGCTCTATGTCCCCGAAAACTACGACCCGTCCCAGAAGTACCCGCTTGTGCTCTTTCTCCACGGGGGCGGGGAGCGTGGCACGGACAACGTGTCTCCCTTGCTCAACGAGCCCTTTGCCCAGACATTTTTCTCGCCCGAGGTCCAGGCCGCCCACCCGAGCTTCTTTCTGGTGCCCCAGTGCCCCCTCGAAATTATCGGGGGCGATCCACAGGGGGAGTACTGGGTCAATAACTTTGAGAACTATGCCGATGGAACCCCGCACCCTGGGTTTGCCTGGGACTCCTACCTGCTCGCCGATTACCCCGTCTCGACCAGCTTGCGTGCGGTCACCAATCTCCTCCCCGCCCTGCAGAGCGAGTTCTCCATCGACAGTAGTCGCCTCTACGCCACGGGCTGGTCGATGGGAGGCGATGCTACCTGGGACCTGCTCATGCGCAACCCAGGGCTCTTTGCCGCAGGCGCTCCGATTGCGGGCATCGGGGACCCGACCCAGGCTGCCAGCCTCGCAAGCACACCGCTCTGGGTGTTCCACGGGGCGCAAGACACCGCCGCCCTACCAAGCGGCTCTCAGCAGATGGTGGCGGCGATCCAGGCGGCAGGTGGCAATATTCGCTACACGGAGTACGCCGACGGTACGCACTACATTGGTGCCGATGCCTATAGTGAGGCGGGGTTTATGGACTGGCTCTTTGCCCAGAGCCTCCCCAACACCGCAACACCCGTTCCTGTCCCCGCCCCGACCCCCGAGCCCACGCTGCTTCCTCCGCCGCCCCTTGCTCCCAACCCCACTCCCGCGACCCCTGAGCCGGGGCCTGTCGCTCCCAATAGTGTCCCGGAGCCAGGGACACTGGGCCTCCTGGCGCTAGGGCTCCTGGTAGGGCGGTCTCGCCCACGAAGTGCCCCCGGTGTCGCTGCTGAGGAGACCGAGACACCCTAACGAAGAAGAGAGAGCCTGCCGATAGGTTCTTGGCAGGCACAGTTCTTGCAGAGGGGCTCTCCGTTGTGAACTACCTAAAATTTGTTGTTGCTTTCTTCGTAATCGGGCTTACCTCCTGGGGCGTGCGGGCGCAGCCGCTGGAGAGTAGCCTGAAGGTAGTGAACTACACCTACAGCTACACCACGGCGGGGGGGGCATCGGTAACCCGCACGATCCCTGCGAAGATCTATGTCCCCGCGGCGGGAACCTACGATCCGCTTGTCCCCCTGCCCATCGTGATGTACCTCCATGGCTCGGGCGAGCGCGGCAATGGGATCGATGTGGACGGCCTCGCAGGGATCGATAGCTGGGCCTTCTCCGACTCTCTCCAGCTCCTGGACCGGCCGGCGATCTACGTGGCCCCTCGCGGGATCAAGGACCTTGCCACGACCGATGCGGAGTACCTGGAGAACCTCGCCCGCTACGGCTCGGACTACGCCAGCTCCGGGGAGTACTGGCTCAATAACTACGGCTCCACCGACTCCTACGACCACAATGCCTTCCCGGTCTCCGCGAGCCTGCGCGGCGCGATGAGCCTGGGAGACACGCTCCTCACAACGCCTACCTTCACCAACCTGGTGGATGGAACAAACTTCACCCTCCCCAGTGTGGATGTCAATCGCCAGTACCTGGTCGGCTGGTCTGCCGGGGGCGATGGGGTCTGGGATGCGATTGTGCGCAACCCGCTGAAGTACGCCGCGGCCATCCCGGTCTCCGGTGTCGGTGATCCCGGTGCCTTTGCGAGCACGCCTGCCCTTGCCGCCCAGCAAGTGCGGGCCTTTGCCGCCGATGGAGACTTCACCGACCAGCAGAGCGCGATCGCAAAGATGAAGGCGGCGATGGGCAACGCAGGCGGCGTGGGGACCGCAGACCTCGTCGCGGGCACGAACCACTACACGGTCTCCAATGCAGTCTTTGGGAGCTTGGACAACCGAAACTGGCTCTTTGCCCAGTCGCTTGTCCCCGAGCCGAGCTCACTTCTCCTCGGGAGTCTTGGCCTCCTGGCCCTCTGGCGTCGCCGCCGCGCTTGACGACACCCCTGAGACACGATATACTCCCGACGTTTGGCCCGTTGGTCTAGCGGTTAGGACGCCTCCCTTTCACGGAGGAGACCAGGGGTTCGATCCCCCTACGGGCTATAAAAACCTGATAGACTAAAAAAACTGATCCCTGCTTGTGGTGAGTAGTATCAGTAACTCTCAACAATAAAGTGTGTTTTGTCTCCTCAGTCTTGGACTGAAGAAACAAAATGCAAAAAAGTACACATCTTTTATCGAAAAACCGCTCGCCGGAAAACTCTATCTCGGCGAGTGTTCTTTCGCGTCTGCTCGATTCCTACCTATTGGCTTGCGACATTGCAAGCCATAGCGACCGCACCATCCAAAACCGTCGCGAACGCATCCGTGGACTCTTGTGGTTCCTAGGAAAGCGTGGGCTTGAGACCTGTGGTTTGGATGAACTGCGTCAGTTCATGCACTACCTCGGTCATGGCCACGAAGAGCCAGGGGGACGATTTGGCTGTGCCCGCCTGACAAAAGCCTCGTCACCAGGTACCATCAAGAGCTACCACTCAAGCCTTCGTACATTCTTTAACTGGCTTGTGGAAGAAGGTGAGCTTGAATCAAGCCCTATGGAGCGCATCAAGCCTCCGATAGATCGTCCTGACCAGATCCAGCCCTTCAGCAACGATCAGCTTCGTAAACTGCTTCTTGCCGCCAAGAAGACAACTCACCCACGCCGTAACGAGGCGATCTTGCTCTTGTTGCTCGATACGGGAATTCGCGCCAGTGAAATCTGCTCGCTTCGTGTCTGTGATCTGAGCCTACAAGAAGGGAGCATTCGTGTGGAAGGAAAGGGAGGCAAGAAGCGCTCTCTCCACTTCGACCGAGAGACTAAGAAGGCGCTCTACCTCTACCTCGCTGAGGAAGAACGTCACGCAGACCAGGCGCTCTTTCTCTCTGACCGTGGGCGCGATGCAGGAGAAGGGCTCACCCGTCAAGGCTTACTCGTCGCAATCAGACGCATGGGTAAACAGGCAGGCATCGCCTCAGTGCGCTGTTCGCCTCACACATTTCGCCACACCTTCGCCATCTCGTTTCTGCGTGCTGGAGGCAATGTCTTCACCCTCAAGGAACTGCTGGGGCATACATCTCTGGCCATGACCAACCGCTACGTATCTGTCGCCCAAGCTGACCTCTCTGAAGCTGCTCGACGCTTTTCACCCGTTGCCCACTTGAAACGTGGGAAATTGACTCAATCTTAGAAAATAACAAGGAGTGCTGATATGAATAAAAATGAACCTATATATATAGAAAGTATATTGATGGAAAACAACCCACGATATTTCTATGCTGCAGAAGCTTTTTTGAAAAGTGAAAATATGAAAGAGTCATTATTTTTAAGTCGGGAATTTGAAATTAATGAATGTTTTTCCAGATATGAAATTGATAATGATTATAGAGATGATATTAATGTTTATGTTCAAAAACAAAAAATACAATACGAAGATATGTACACGAGAATTTGTAATAGCTATAAGAATGGTGAAGATTTTCTTGAAATTGCTTCTTCTGAATGTAAAAAAATCAATGCTTCTCATTTGACATCGTTCTGTGAATTTAAAAAATGTTACGGAAATATCTTTAATGAAGTAGATATGTTGGATGATAAAAAAAATTATGTATTTATGCTCAAATATACAACGCAGTTGATTGAATCTCTGTTCTTAGCTTATATGATGTTATCACTTATGAATGCTCATAAATCGGGTGATTCTGTTTCAGATGTAACGTTGTATTTAAATGACGATGAAGACCCTGTTTTTAGATTGATGAAATTTGATTACTATATTAAATATAAATATAATATTAGGATGTTAGTTTATATGCGAAAAATATTTAATAATATATCACCTGAAGGGTGGGTTTATGCAGTTTACGAATTGGATAAAAAATTATGGGACGTCTACTACGAAGTAAGTATCGAAGAATGGAGGGATATTAGAGATTGTTTTCGCGCTGCTATGGTAGCTACTGTATGGACAGCGTCAAAAAAAATGCGTAAAGAGGTATGGAATGCCCTTGCTGATCAAACTCAAGGACAGGGAATGCGAGAAATATTACACGAAATTCTTATGACCGCTGTAGCATATGTTGATATTGATAGAAGTGGTGAGTTTATAGCAGGCAGATTGCCTTCACGGATTCTGGATAAGATACGATCAGCGTTTCGTACTAAGCGTAAGCGCGAAGTTGAGATGTCGGATGACATTGAAGACCTAGTTGCCTGTGAACCCTCGCCAGCTTCGGTTTTGAACTTGGAGTCTTTGCTGCCTAAGCTAACACCTTCACAGAGGAGATTGATTGAAGCAATGGTGCAGCTATCTGACTCAGGCGAGAAGTTGACTCATGCGAATATTGCCCGATTAACAGGTCGATCCCAGCAAGCGGTCTCAGCTATGTTGGAGCGTATCCAGATAGCACTTCAGGTAGATGAAAAAAAGAAAAAACTTTTAGAGTGATGTTGTGAAAACGCCTTTCTCAAATCCTTTAGATTTGAGAGGTGATTAAAATGCATATTTATGCAGCAGTGTGCGTGTCGAGTGAGCCGGGAGAAAATGGCTTCATTCTGAGGAGAACAGACGATCCTGCCGTCGTCAAGGCATTGCGATTGATGATAGGCCAGATCAAAGTATTAGAGGCTACACACGAGATGGGGGCTATACGGCCATCGGGTGGGAGCTCCAGGGCAGATAGTGAGAGTGGTTCACGCTCGCCAAAGAAAGGCAAGCGATGACTAGGATGGCAATCCGATCTAGCGCGGGCTTCACTTTGGAGCAAGCAGCAAAGCGCGTTCGGGTTGGGGTGGAGTATCTGAAGCGATTGGAGCGTGGGGGGCGAATCCCCTACGCCCTAGCTTGCCGGTTGGCCGCGCTCTATGGTGTTGGTCTTGACAATCTCGTAATCGGCCCTGTGAAGGGCAGCTGAAGGAGTACAAACACACTTTAGGTTGAGAGATCCTTACGCTGTTTTTTCCACCAGGGATCACCACTCCCGAAAGCTTCCAGAAGCACCACGGCTGGAAACGACGAAGCCTGCCTTGGTGGAGGCAGGCTTCAAAGTAAAGTTGCTGCTAACAACTTTAGAAACACAATTCGATGAAAGTATATCTTAAACGCCGCTCATCGGCAACATATCGTCCTCGTCTACGCCTAGTCGCTGGAATCCCAGGTTACCGGCGTTTGGCAATTCGGCCACTTGTGGACTATCAGCGTCCACAGGCTGTAGGGCGCTACATTGATGAGTCCAACTGTTGCATCCGTTTTGGGCACTTTCGTGGACGTCATATCGATGATGTACCACCACGCTATCTCATGTGGGTGCTGACGAGTAGCAAGGAGCTGAATAGTCGCGAGCGTCATGTCGTTGCCTATCATCTCCACCGTCATCATGGGTTGCCTTATGAGCTTGATGGGGGACTAAGCGACCCATCAAGCTACCAGGCGCATGTCGTGAAATTTCAGGCAGAAGCTTTGGGGAAAGTTAGCTGCACAGAAGGATCGATCCGATGAGCCCTATGCAGCCAATGACTCCTCTACAGAACGTCCTCACTCGTCTGGAGCGGGTGAGGATTCAAGGCAGTTGTCACACAGCTAAGTGTCCGGCTCACGACGACGAACGGGCAAGCCTAAGCGTTTCAGAGGGAAAGGATGGTCAAGTACTTCTGAAGTGCCACGCCGGTTGCGAATGGCGACAGGTTGTCGAAGCACTCGGGCTTACCATATCCGATCTGTTTCCACCTCGGGAGCAGGCTGCGCCGAGCAGCTTGCCGAAGAAGATTCTAACTAACCAGTACGATTACATAGACGAATCCGGAAAATTGCTCTATCAGGCGCTACGTTATCAGCCCAAGGAATTCCGACAACGTGCCCCTGATGGCAAAGGAGGCTGGTCTTGGAGCCTTCAAGGGGTGCGACGGGTACCTTACCGCCTTCCGAAGGTGATTGAGCAAGCCAATGCGGGCAAGACGGTTTTCATCGTAGAGGGTGAGAAAGATGCCGATGCCTTGGGGGAACTTGGCCTAACTGCCTCGACGAATGCGGGAGGGGCTGGTAAGTGGCTGGAGGGCTTTGGAAAGTACCTCTCTGGGGCTCATGTGATCATCTTGCCTGACAATGACGAGCCTGGTACGAAGCACGCCCGAGAAGTCGCTATGTCTTGTCTTCCCTATGCAGCTAGTGTGCGTATCGTGGAACTGCCGGGGCTCCCTGTTAAGGGAGATGTGAGTGACTGGTTAAAATTGGGAGGCCAACGTAAGAGCCTGCTTGATCTTGTGAAAGCAAGTCCAAGACTCACACAGGAAGACATGGAAAATGTTTCTGACTCCTCTGAGTCAGGGCGCTACAGAACCTACAAAAATACCGCTCTGGGGTCTGACGGTGAGAGCTGTGCCAGTTCGGAGATTACGGAAGATAACTCGCCGCCCGTTTTCAATTCATTACCTTCCTCTCTAGAGGCTGAGCTTTTGCCTGTCTCCCAACTCACGCCGGAAATGCTACCTCCGTCTCTTCGTGCCTGGCTGTTGGATGTTGCCCAGAGACTCTCTTGTCCACTGGAGTATGTCGCCATCCCAGCCATTGTGGCGGTCGGAGCGGTGATTGGTAAAAAGATTGGTATCCAGCCCAAGCGCTACGATGACTGGAGGGAGTATCCCAACCTCTGGGGGGCAATTGTGGGCCGACCAGGGGCACTCAAAACGCCAGCTATCTCTGAAGCTCTCAAGCATCTGTATCGTCTAGAGAAGCGTACAAGAGAGAAACACGAGGAGCTGCGTAAATTTTGGGCAGTAGAATCACTAATCAAGAAAGGCGAGGCAGAGCGTGCCCGTACTGAGCTAAAGAACAAGAACTTGACCGCGGCGCGGAAATACGAGCTCGCAGAGCAGGTTCTCCAAACCGAGGACGAAGAGCCCAACTGTCCGCGTTGGATTATCAACGATACGACTATCGAGAAACTCGGGGAGTTGCTCAAGGCCAACCCAAATGGCATGCTTCTGTATCGTGACGAGCTCATGGGGTTTCTGCGCACCTTGGAGCGGCAGGGGCACGAGTCAGATCGCGCGTTTTACCTAGAGGCTTGGAATGGGAAGGGGTGCTTCACGTACGACCGTATCGGTCGTGGAACAGTATTCATCCCCTCCGTATGCCTTTCTTTAGTCGGGAGCATTCAGCCTGGGCCGCTGTCTAGCTATCTGAGAGCTTCATCCGAGGAGAGAGGGGACGATGGATTCACTTCGCGTTTTCAGCTTCTAGTTTGGCCAGATCCCGCTGGCTATCATCTCGTGGATCGTTGGGCTGATGCGGAGGCAAAGAAAAGAGTCGCCCAAGTTTTCGATGCTCTTGCCGAATGGGCAATGAGTAAGACGGACATTGAAGCAGATGAAGAATCTGTCGCCTGCTTGCGATTCGCTCCCGAGGCACAGCAACTCTTCTACACTTGGTTGGAGAGTCTGGAGTATCGAATGCGTGACAGTGGGGAGACAGCCCTCATGGAAACGCATCTCTCAAAATACAGAAAACTTGTGCCTGCCTTGGCCTTGATCTTTCACTTGCTGGAGAGCATTGATTCCCTGACAGCAGAGCTTCCTCCCGTATCCCTCGACTCGCTAGAGCGTGCCTTGGCTTGGGCAGAGTTTCTGGAGACTCATGCACGGCGGATTTATCAGGCTGTGGGGGAGGGGGATCCAGAAGCTGGTCAGCGATTAGGGCAACGCATTAAGCAGAGCCTCCCCAATCCGTTTACGGTTCGTCAGGTTGTCCAAAAGCACTGGGCTGGACTCTCAACAACAGATGATGTCGAACGCGCGATAGGGCTCCTCGAAGAGCGTGGTTGGGTTCAAACCCGCGGCGTTCAGAAAGCAGGCGGTGGTCGCCCTTCTGTTCAGATCTGGATCAATCCGGCTCTCTTAGGAGCGAATAAAAAATCTTCTGTGTCTGGGGGGAAGACGCTACAAAACCTACAAAACCAGATCTCGGATAGCTCTTTTGGTTTTATAACGTCTGCGACTGATGATGGCGGTGAAGAGATTCAGTATGAGGAGGGGGAGATTTGATGGGCGGATCTTCTCCTAAAATCATGGATACTCTCGGCTACCTGACAACCTTGAAAAACCAGGGGATCGTCCTCTGGCGTGAGGGGGACTGTGTGCGCTTTCGAGCGCCTGCGGGCACACTAACGGCTCCGATTCGAGCAACGATCACCGCAGCTCGGTCAGAGATTCTCCATGTACTCCCTGACACCCCAGATCAGCCTGATTTGGTTGTGGAGGTGCCAATCGCCGAAATTGAACGAGACATTGCACTCGCCGCGCGAACGCGTCAGGGCTTGCTTCCACCACTTTACTGCTCTGAGGATAAGCGCCAGGTTTTGCTAGACTGGGTTACTACGATGATCCATCTTGGCGGATTGCCACTGCTCACTGATAGTGAGACGATTCACCTTCCCAGTGGCGGAGTCGTAGGAGTTGACCTGATCGAGTGGTGGACCGCTACCTATCGTCGTTGTTGTCGTCTTCAGGCTCAGCCTTTCCCGGATTGCCAGAGCGCTGCGGTTCTTTTGCGAAACGATCTAAAGAGTTTAGCTGTCCTGTTTGCCGATCAATGGCACAGGTCGCATAGTAGCGGCCAGTAAGAAAAAAGCGGTTCTACAGTCACGCATGCGGCATGATCAGACAATTTCCTAATGATTTCGTATCGGAATGGAGCTGAGATGTCATGATTGGTGCCACGGAAAAGGTTGAGGAACACCTCTGCTTGAGCGTAAAGGTGCTTCAGCGGGCTGGGATCGCGGCGGGCTACCAGGGAAGTATCACTTGGTGGCGGACGAGTAGCTTTGAAGGGCGTAAGCAGACGAACTGGCTGGAGTATGAAGTCAGCGAGGTTCTTCATGAAGATTGCCATCGTCCCGTCAGATTGACGCTGAAGTACCTGATTGAGGGGTGCAACTATCGAGTTCCTCTTGACTTTGACTGGACACCATGCCACTATGGGGGCTATCGCCCTTGGCTAAACTGTCCCACTTGTCATGTGCGCTCTGGAACCCTCTTCTATGTTTCATGGGAACTTTGGGAGTGTCGCCGTTGCTTGAACCTGGCCTACACCTGCCAAAGTGAGGGACATAAATCACGTCTGCTCCGTAAAATACTGAAGTTGCGCGGCCAACTTGGTCAGGAGTCGGGTGGCATTCACGCGCCACTCCCACTTGCCCCACCACCTGGTTGGCATAGCCGCAGATTCAACAAAAAAATTCGTGAAATTATTGTTGCAGAGGCTAATTATTGGAAGGGGTAATGGTATTTAGTGGTACAGACGGGCAACTCATGGTTTGGCCTCTGTCGAAACGTTCTTACTGCCGATGACGAAGTGTTTTGCTGAAGTCGGGATTACGGAAGGTTGTGATAAGTGAGCCGTCTGCACTGACCACAACCGCTGTGCCTTGTGCACGGTCGGCGAGCTGGGGAGCGATCCCCTGTGGGAGTTGTCTTCGTCCCAGGAAGAAGACGCGATCCCCTCCTTTCTCGTAGAAACGACGCCCAAATTTCAAGGCTAGGATTACCACCTGATCTCGAATGCCACGCTGGACTTGACGACGTTCAAAATGAACTGTCTTTTGAAACCCCATCTCTGAAAAGACATCACACTGCTGTAACACCATTTCGTCTTCCTCCTCCGCCGAATTACCCTTACATTCGCTGGGAGGAGTACAAGTACGACATCGCGAAATGGAGTTCGTTGTGAACCAAAGGTACCAAGAGTTATGGGAGGAGCTGCGGGGAGGGCATCCGACAGCTCCTGATCGGTTCTATGTCGCAGTGGCTCCTGTCCTCGTAACTCGGCTTATCCGGTGGGGCAAACTTCAGTTTCCCCGCGAGATCATTGAGGATGCGGTCACAGATGTCCTTCTTGGGTTAATTCAAGCACCAGAGCGTTTTGACCCGAGTAAGAGTAGCATACTTGGCTATCTTCAGATGATTGTTACGCGGCGTCTGATAGATCGCCTTAGGCGGCAAGAGAGAAGGCAAACAGAGAAAATAATTTTTCTGGAAGATGTCGCACTTGCCGAGCCTATAGCGAATAGCCTTACAGAAGATCCGGAACGCGTTGCTCTGCATTCCGGACGTGATCCTGCTTTGGAGTACTCCCCAGAGCTTGAGAATTTGATGGAAGAGCTGCTGCCTGATATACGAGATCGGCTTCTTGCGACAGAGTTCTTAGCAGGAAGGCTCTCGGTAGAGATATTTGTCCAAGTCTATGCTTTAGAGAGTCTACCCTTGGCAGAACAGCAACGTGAGATGAAACGGAACCGTGATCGTGTGATGCTGCGACTCAAGCGCAATCGAGAAAAACTCTGGGAGGCCATCCATGGCTGAGGAATCCACTGTACTGCGACGGCTCCGTGATCGAGCGGTTGCTTACGCACAAGAAGATCAACGCACGGATCTTCTCATTTCCTCACTGTCTCTCTGGATGGAGAGTGAGAGTCAAACACCAGAGGCACTGGCGCAGTTCCTCGGCACGGATGCAACAGGACTTAGCCGCCTTGCTCTCTGCCGACCTCCTCGCCAAAGTGCGTACATAGAAGATATTGAGGTGATCGCAGGGTACTCCGGATGCCGTATTGAGCCACTACGACATCTTCTACGACGCCTGGAGGTGTTAACGACTCTGGCGGGGTCTGCACCGACTACTGGGCAATTGCCGAACTCGGTCACTCAAGCGATCTTATTAGCAGCACGTGATCGGGAGCTCGGCCCCGATGCCTGACGCCTTTTCACAGACACTTGTCCTGGCGACTCGCTTACGCGAAGAACTGGGGATGGTCCCAACAGAGGTCTTTGATCCTATTGCGGTGTTGGAGTCAGCCTATCCCGTGGCGTGTGTTGCCATACCCAGCCTATGTGTGGGGGCTATCCGACAGTGGCTGGAGCAGCGTGTAGAGTCGTTTCCTGCTCAGCTTTTACTCGCAGAACAGGAAGATCGTCCGCTACATGGTGCCGTCCTCGCGTGGCGTGGCGTAGGGCTCTTGCTTGCGGACGAACACGACCCCTGGATCGAGCAGCGCTACACCTATGCGCATGAAGGTGCGCATTTCCTTCTTGAGCATTACTTTCCACGCCAAGAAGCCTTGCGCTGCTTGGGAGAGCGAATCCGTCCTGTCTTGAATGGGGAACGCCCCCCGACTCTTGAGGAGCGCTCCGACGCACTGCTGAGAAACACTGCTCTGGCATGGCATGCACACCTGTTTCCAAAAGACGCCCAGGGTCGCCAGTTTGCCGAAGAGCGAGCCGACTGGCTGGCTTGTGGCCTACTGGTGCCTCCAGAAGTGATTCTACAAGGTGAGCAAAAGCAGGTCAGTGCTGATGAGGTCGCGGATACCTACCAGATTCCTCTCGCGATTGCCAAGGAGTATGTTCTACGCCTATCCTATGAACAAAGACCCAAGAACAATTGTGTGCTCCTAGAGCGCCTCGCATCATACAACCATATATAATGTTTTATTAAATTGTCGCACTGTGTCTGAAGAGAACGAAGCAATACTGTAGATGGAAGAAGAAAGCCTGACGGCAACATTGGGAGAGCCACTTGACAGTGTGTTGGACCTTACCTCCTGGAGAGACGGAAGAGATCAAAGTGTACTTTATGAGCAATTAAGGACAGTCGTTGCGGAGAGTGTCGCCCAGAGCGAGCGGACTCGTCAACCAATTCGCGATATCGTCGTCAAGCGATTACGGGCAAGTGCGGGTACAGGTACCTCACCCAAGGAAGCGGGGCTGTACTCCCTTAATCCGGGGGATATCGCGGAGGTTCATCGCCAGCTACTTTTTAACGGAGCGGCAGAAGCCTGTGATGGCACGGTCATCGCACATGACTCCCTCTTGCTAACCGTGGCACAGATCGGCGTCGCTCTCGTTGCCTACCAAGGAGGCACTGGCTCCTGGGTTCAGCGGCTCTACCGACGGGACCTACGGGAGACCTACGAAGACCCTGTTGAGGAAGCCATAGCTTTACTGGAGCGCCGGAGCCGAAGTGATAGTGCCGATGCGGATGACACGCGTGATCCGGTCAGCCGTCTGCTACGTCGTGGGTTGATGGAGTACGCTGAGCGTGCCATCTTACTACATCGCTCCACTGCCCCTTGGCGCATTGGTCATGGTCACCCAGTGACAACGACAATTCTGCTGCCGACAACTCGCTCGCTTTTCCTGGCATCTCTAGACGTACTCCGTGGACTTTTGCTAGATCATAAGAAGTTTCTCTATGTGGCAAGTAGCCCAGCAGATCGTTTGGCTCGCACAATCGGAGACTCGCTCTATCCTCTCGAATATGCTGTGATCGGAAGTTTGGCTGATTCATTTAACGATCATCACATTGATAGCCTGACGAGTAAGTCAACGGGCCACCCTCAAGAGCGAATAGCACTACGGCAGTTTCTTGTTGATGTTCGGACAGAGATTGTCTATGGAGTCTACCGAGTTACCGACTACTCACCCGCGCAGGTTTTCTACGCCCATAAAGATCACGTTCACACCGCGGCGTCACTGGCAATGGCAGATAGCGTCTTACAGCCCCACCGGGGCTTTCCGATGTTGATTGACCTAGCCGATCTAGTCTGCCGAACGACGTTTGATGGGGGAAGCTTCGCAGGTTTGGTGCACTCTGCTTACGCTGCGGCTGGGGCACCCGTTCGTTATTTAGGAGAGCGCGAGACACGCTCGCGCTAGGGTTAGGAGAGATAAAGGAAATGACTATGGAGCAAGAAGAGAGCAGAGGCGCACTGCGCGTTTTTGATCAGGTTCAGGAGGAGATGCGGGAGGATGCTGCCCTCCGAGGGGGAGCCTACACCGTTCCTGTAGATCGTGCCAACGCAGCTGGGTTCACCATGTTCGATACGCCCAATAGCGACGACAATTTGATCGAGGTACTGGTACCCAAAGATCGGATCGAGCGTCTGCCTTCTCAAGCGAGTGTGCGTATCCGGAGTCGGGATGGGCGGGTTTATCTGGGAACGGTGGTTCGTGGCCCCTATGCCCTCCCCGATGGGCTTCGGGCGGATGCCCCGCCGGTTGTGGCGACGGCGCTACATGGCTCTGTTTTCTTACCGGAATACCATGGCCTAGTGTCTGTCGAGCTGGCAGGAGAAGAGCGAGATGGTGCACTGATGCCTCATCGGTTCCGCCCTCTGCCAAATAGCCCGGTGGAGGCACTGGAAGACGCGGAGATCGAAGCCTTCTGGAAGACCGGGGGAAATGTGCGTCTTGGAGCTGCGTTTGGCCACGAAGATCTAGCTGTCTCGTTCGATCTGATGCGCAAAGAGGTGCTCCCACGTCACACGGCGATCCTTGGAACCACGGGTGGAGGTAAGTCCACAACCGTTGCAGGCATGGTTCATAAGCTCCAGAACGCAGGCGCGGCGGTGATTCTCTTGGATACGGAGGGTGAGTATACAGAGATGAACCTCCCAACAGAAGACCCACGCATGGAGGCGGCTCTAGAGCGACTGGGCCGTAAGCCCGAGGGTGTCGCCGATACCCATGTTCTGTATCTGGTAGGGCGCGACGCTGCCAACCCTCTTCATCCCGATTGCCGTCCCTTCTCCCCATCATTTTCGCGGATCTCGCCCCATGCAGCGATGGAGATTTTCGATCTCAATGAAGCCCAGGAAGAGCGCTTTCAGAAAGCCGTCACCACAACCGCGCGACTGCTCGATGAGCTTGATCTTTGGACTGAGGAAAACCGGCAGTACGCAAAAGAGGCGATGGACGAGTTCGATGAAGGTTGGCCCAAGATGCGCCTCTCGCAAGTCTATGATGTCGCCCGCTGTATCGCGGATGTGCTGCAGAATGGCTCCGTTCAAGAAACAGCTTTGCGGTCGCCAGATTTTCATAACCAGCGCGCCAAATTTGTGGGAATTATTCAAGAGGCCGCTAAGGACGAAACAAAACATTGGCAAAGCTGGCGCAAGGTGCAGGGACGGATTGGACGGATCGAGCGGCTTGGGCTTTTTGATAACCCGAGAGCCACTTCACTGGATGCTAGGCAGATGCTTCAGCCTGGGCGGGTGACTATCATTGACCTCTCAGATTCTGAATCTACTGTGGTGAACAACCTCGTGATCAGTGAGCTTCTCCGCGAAGTACAGCGCCAGCAGGAAGAAGCCTACCAAGAGGCCGAGGATATGGGACGGGAGCCTACGCCTGTTGTCGTCATGATTGAAGAGGCACACGAGTTTCTCTCTAGCGCCCGAATCGCACGCATGCCGATTCTGCATCAGCAGGTAGCCCGCATCGCGAAACGAGGCCGTAAGCGCTGGCTGGGACTGGTGTTTATCACACAGCTGCCCCAGCACTTACCTGATGAGATGCTTGGGTTGGTCAATAACTACATCCTTCATAAGATCGGCGACACCGGCGTCGTGAGCCGTTTAAAGCGCACGATTGGCGGGATGGATGACTCGCTCTGGGGACGCGTTTCTCGCCTTGCACCAGGGCAGGCCATTGTGTCCCTCTCTAGCCTGACCCGCCCCCTTCTGACCGCGATAGATCCGGCTTCCTGCCGGTTGAGGATGATCCGTTGATAAAAGCAATTGTTGTATCTGACTGCCACCTGGGAACCTACTACGCCCGGTTTCGCCCTGAGCGCTTGGAGCAGCGACGACGCCAGCTCCAGCAGGGATTTGCTAAGACGGTTCAAGCAGCACTGGACCATGACGTAGAGCTCTTCCTCATCGCGGGAGACCTTTTTGATCGTCCCGATCCGCGCAATGCAGACCGGCACTTTGTTGCACTGCAACTTGGTCGACTAGCAGCGGCGAAGATCCCCGCAGTGGCAATTGCAGGTAACCATGACAGCCCTCGCTCCTACGGCTATGACGGCGGTATTGTTCCCTTGCAGGAGATGCACGCGCTGGGCGGTGTCCAGCTCCTCCGACAGGACGATGTTATGCAGGGCGTCCAGATAACGGTGCGAAGCGGAGCCACTGTATCGGTTCGGGGGATGAGTGCCTCGTTCCAGCACGACGATGGTAGCTGCCCACTTAGTACCCTCGCCGCTGACAAGCGAGGCGGTGCACTGGATATTGTCCTGCTCCACTATGGTGTCGAAGGCTGGTCTGGTGAGAACTTCCAGGAACCACGTCTAGCCCTAGAAAATCTAGAGAAGCTTGATACGGATGTTATTTGTGTGGGGCACCTCCACCGACGCAACGAGCGCCGACTCCAGAGTGGTGCACTTCTGCTGAACCCAGGCTCGACAGAGCACATTCACTTTGGTGAGGAAAAGCTTGACTGTGGCTGCTATCTTCTGACGCTCGCCACTGGGCAACCGGCGAAGGCAGAGTACCTGCGCCATACCGTTCAGCCGATGCGCACCCTAGAAGTTTCAGGCGAAACGTTGGACGAAACCGATCCCCAGGCGGATCTGGAGAGACGAATCGCCGAGGCCACGAGCCCAGAGACTCTCTTCCGGCTGACCTTGACGGGGGAACTTCGTCAGGAGGTCTATGAGCTGGTGGATCTCAACCGTTTGCAGACGTTTGCGAGTGAGCGGTCCTTTCACTCACAGATACAAACGGATGATCTTGCGATCCGCTATCCCTTTGGGGAACTTGTTTTCTCCTCGGGGGGCTTTGAGCTTAATGAGGTACTCAGCGAGGTAGCACAGGCTATGGAACTATCCGCAACGGATGAAGAGCAGCGTGCACTCTGCCGCGAGGCGCGGGAGGCGATCCTGGCCTCGTATCAGCGACTGCGTGGAACGGGGGTGGCAGCATGATTCTTCTACACCGGCTAGAGGCCGAAAACTTCAAGCAGTTCGAGAAGATCGAGCTGGATTTCCCCGAGCGTGGTGCTGTGCTCATCGAGGGGCACAACGAGGCAGGTAAGTCCTCGCTCTTTGAAGCCGTTTACTTTGCACTCTACGGTAAGGGGCTGGGTGGATTAGATGTGGGAGACCTCAAGCGCTACCACGCAGATCAGATGAAGGTCACCCTCAGATTCTCTGTGGAAGGACGTCAATTCACCGTGGAGCGTCGCCTTGCATCCAGCCAAAAAGTGACTCTCACGTGCCCTGTGGGTTTAGATGGTCAGGTAGAGGTTATCAAGACATTGACTCCTGCCAATAAGCGCATCATTGATGAACTGGGTATGAGTGACGCGTCGCTTCTCAATACCTGCTTCGTCGAGCAGAAACGCCTAGAGCGGATTGAGTCTGCAAAGCCCGAAGAGCGTAAGCAAACCATCAATGAGCTCCTAAACTTGAAGTCACTCTCGATGCTGGAGTCGGAGTTCAAGGTAGTACGGGCAGATAAAGACGCTGTTCTAAGGGCTAAGGAGCGGGTTGATATCGCGAATTTGGATGGGCTACTTTCCGCACTTCAGGAAAAAGAGCAGCGGATGAAGACTTGCTGCCAGCTTTCTCGTTGGCAAGAAGCGGATCGTGAACACTCCCGGATACAACTGCGCCAAGGAGAAATTGCGACGGAGCAAGACAAGATAAAAACGCGCCTCAGAGAAATCAAAGCAAAATTCGATACTATCAATCGGCTTGAGGCGAGAGCCCAGGCTATTGCGAGACAACTGGCACCTCTGGCACGCGCTTGGCAGGATGGTGAGCATCGAATTGCTGAGGCCGAGGCCGCCGTTACTGCCGCGAAGAACGCCGCGCTACAAGCCACGGAGCTTAAGGAAAACCTGAAGCAGGCAGAAATGCATCACAAACAGCTTGTCGAGGCGCTGGAGTTTGCAAAAGCCCATCGCGCTTGGGAGGACTATCACCAAGCGCAGAACCAGCAACAGGAAGCGCTGACCAAGATTGAGTCCCTGAAGCAAAAGGTTGAAGAGGCTGAGCGGGCGGAGGGGCTCGCACAGGTAGCACTGGCAGGAGCGGAGCAGAAACTGACTCTGCGAACAGCTCTCCAAGATTGGGCTAATGCCTCTGAAAACCTCACGAAGCTCCAGAGTATCGAGATGGATCGTGCCCGCTTCGTTCAGGAACAAGAAGCCACACGAACCCAGCGTATGCAGGAACTGGAAGCGAATCATACTCAGCTCACTCAGCAGCTAGAGACTGTGCGTACTAAAAATATTCAGGAGCTTCGCGAGTTGGAGGCGGCTCACGTCACGGCAATTCGGGAGTGGGAAGCGACGGTAGCTAAAACAGGTCAAGAGCTACTTGCTGCACAAGAGCGCATGAAGAAGGGGCAGACTTCTCTACCCATAATGTCACTGGTTGGGGTACCGAGCTGGAGTGTTATGGGGCTCGGACTAGCACTCACGCTTGGTGGTTTGAAAGTAGTCCCACTTCTCTTGATTGGTCTAGTTCTTCTTCTTGTCGGAGTGGGCTTGGCCTTTCAGAAGATCAGTACAGCCCGGAAAGCCTCCGAGGGACAAGCGATACAGCTATCGCAAGAAGTGGGGCGGCTTGAGCAAGTACAGAAAGCCGCAAAAGACCAGCGAACCGCCCTTGAGCAACAGCAAGCCCAGCACCTCAAGATGGCGCGGGAACAACACCGTATATTGGAGCAAGGGCTTCTTCAGCAGCAAGCGCAAGTGCTCGAGCAGAAGCGCCAGGCGGAACAGAAAGCGGCGGGCCATCATGGCAGTGGCCAGGTCACGGCGCTTCCGGAGGCACAGAAGCAAGAAAAGGAATGCAGAACCACACTAGAACACCTGATTGGGGATGCCCCTTTCCCCACGGATACTGATGCAGCGCGTACCAGTGCTGAGGCTATTACCCATGCGCTTGAGCCCATTCGTACTAGGGCACGGGAAGCCCAAGAAGAGAGTAAGCGCCTGAATCACAGCTTGATTGCCACACAGTCTGGAGTCAAGCAAGCTCCTATACCAACTGTGCCACAACCAACGGATACAGAGCGCCAGCTCTTGGCTCAGGTACAAGCGGGGCTTTCACAAGCTAAATTGCCCTCGGAGCCAAGTTCTCTTGCCAGTGTGATTGGCCAGCTCAAACAGAAAATGCAAGGGCAAGAGGAGCTTGCTGCGACACTTCCCACTTGCGAACAAGCTCACCAAGCAGCAGTGCTGGCGCGGGATCAGCGGCGGGATGCTTTTCATGAGGCTTGCCAGAATCTACTGACGGAAAATGTCGTGATTCCCAGCGAGGTGGTTCAGGTACTGGAGGTTTTCTTGCCTGAACAAGAACAAGCAGTTCGCATGGCACTTCAGGTATTCGATCCCTCCGCGCTTCGGATTGAGCAAGACCAGCATAGGGAGGCGGAGGCGAGTCTACAACAGGAGCAGGGGCGACTTCGGCAACAGGAGAGTGATGTGACGAAGCAACGCGAGGCGGCGCAGGAGGCGCTTGCGACTGATTCAGCTGGAGTGACAGCGCTTCTCCAGAGTCACCCTGAGGTTACCTCTCGTACCAGCGATTTCTGGCAAGCGGAGGCTCTTGGCGCAGGTGAGAATGTACTGGAGAACCGGAGTCGTCGAAAGGCACTAGCGGATCGTCTCGGACTGACAGATGAGCTCTTGGAGAGTACGGTAGAGTCACTGGCGCTGCAAACCGCCCAGCGAGCTTTGCGACGTAAAGAGCTCGCTAGTAAGATCGTTGAGGAGTCCCGCAAGCAGATACTAGACCGCGTGATGCCCTCGACTGAGATCTGGGTGAAGAAATTACTGCCTCTCTTGACAAACCACCGCTACCGGGACATTAAGTGGAATTCCGAGGAAAACAAAGTCTCTGTACTAGATTCCCGTAAGGGAGAATACGTCGAGAAGAGAGTTTTTTCTGGAGGTGCACGTGACCAGATATCATTGGCATTGAGACTTGCATTTGCTCTTGCTACTCTGCCAGGAGAAAGCGCCACCCGTCCTGGCTGGTTATTCCTAGATGAGCCACTTTCCTCATTCGACGAAGCGCGTACACTATCATTGATCGACTTGTTAACGAAAGGCTTGATACATAAACAGTTCCAACAGATCTTTCTAGTTTCTCATAGTAAGTCCTTTGATCCGGACAAGTTCCCCCATCGTATCACGATGGAAGCGGGACGGATTGTATCGAGTTAAGTGTATAGGAATAGGGTGTTAAAATTGAAAAACAAAGAAATGCTTCTCCTGAGTTTTCTTATGCTTAGTGGGTGTAATCAGTCGCGCCCTCTACCAACTGTACAGAAGCCAGAAGACCCTGTCTTGAATGTGGTTGCGATAGACCGCAGTGGTAGCACAGCGAACATGCGTGAGACTCAGCTGCTGGCGTTAAAATCTGCTTTCGCCAGAGCTGCCGATTGGGGTGAAGAAGTTGCTATCTACATGGTTGACAGAGAGATTACCTGCTTACTTCCAGCCGAAAAGATCAATGACGACTCTCGAATCAAAAAACGCGTTTTTGATCAGTTGAAGGAATTAGATGCTTTACGTTCTCAAGGTACACGTCCTTATAACTTATGGAAAGAAATGGAGAAGCTATATGCAGGTAAACAAAAGAGTGTTCGTATTCTTTATCTGACGGATGGAGATAACGATTGGAAAGATGATGAAAGGCTAATAAGTAGAGCTTTGCTAAGTATTTCTAAGAATTCAAAAATAACAATTGCAATACTTGGATTGAATAAGGATACAGAAGAGGGACTTAAATCCCAGTTTTCCTGTTTTGGAGGTCGAGTGACATTATCAGTAGGTAAAGAAAAATCTACCATTGCTGCCGGGATCACTAAGTGGAGAGAGAAAAAATAATGGTAAATGTTGCAACAGTACCTCTCACGGAGGCAGAGTCTCCCGTTATTGAGACCGAAGCGATTGAAGGAGAGTTGATTGATGCTAGTGGTGAGGTTCCCATCCCTGATGACCTTCTTAGTGATGAGGAAGGGAGCCCCCGGTATTCACTACCAAATGAGCTAGTCAAGGTGCAGTATGACATGGTGCCGGTGGCCACGGTACCACAAACGGTTGGGCTGAGCGAGCGGATTGTCATTTCTGCTCCCTCGTCCCGGCAGTCGAATCCCTACGACCTCGGTGCCTATGAAGAAGCGGTTCAGGATCTGAATACGCGGTTTGCGTTGCGTGTTGCCCACGTCCGTGAGGCACGTTTCCGGCTCGTAGCAGCGGGAGAGCGCCATCAGCGGCTATTTGCCCTTAAGGAGCTCGAACGTCAGAACTTGAACTGGCGTAACCAGGTCAATAATACTCGTCTGGATGAAGAGCTCGCAAGTTTGCGTAAATGGTGGGAAGAAACACGTAAGAGCTATAATGATGAAATTAAGCGCATCGAGGAAGACCGCATTACATACCGCATGGAGCGGCACTCTGAGATCGAGGCGGCCCGTAGTGTTTACTGGGAGGTGCAAGAGCGGTGTGCCAAAGAGCGTGATATTCGGGACCAAGAACGCCGTCAGTTTGAGAAAGGGCAAGAACGGGACTACCAAAAACATGTTGATGAGCTCACAAAGCAACGTGATAAACAGCTCTTTGAGGAGCAGCAGGAGGCACGTGAGCGTGAGAAGGCCCTTCAAGAAGAGGTCTTAAAAACACGTGAAGCGCGGCGTGTGGCTGCACTGCAAGCTGCCGAGGAAGCAGAAGCCAGTGCCGAAGCTGCCGAGCTAGCGAAACAACAAGTTGAGGCTGAGGTTATTGCTCGGTTCCAGGAACAGCTAACTGCGGCGTCCGAAAAGTACCAGAAAATCTTTGAGGAAGCGGTCACGCGGGTCGAGATGATGGAAGCAGAGCTCCGCGAGGCTGCCGATAAGATCGAGGCCGAGCTACTTTCTGAGCGAAGTCAGCGCGAAGACTGGTTGCACTCCATAGCGAAAGAGACCGCTGAAGAAGCGGCTCGACAAAATGACACAGTTCATGCTGCGCGTCGGACTTTCAATACCACTGTCAGCTCGCAGGCAAAGTTGCCTGGCTTGTCTTCACTGAACAAAGAAGGTGCTGGTGATATCGTTACCGCACAGACGAACACTGCACATCTTTCTTTTTCAAATCGTCACCATGGATTTAAAAAATATCTTCATAATGTCGGGGATTTTGTTGCACATATTGCTCTTGGTAGTATTTTTGGACTAAGCTTGGGACTGCTGACAAAATTTGCTAGGTTGGATGCAGAAAGTATACAGAAATTTGGATATAATTCGGTCTATGTTTCTTGTGTATTTGGAATATTTATCTTCTTTTTGATTGGTCGTCTTGCATTGAAAGCGAGTACATTTGCCACTGAAGAGATGGATGCATCCAGAAAATCCGACGAAAAAAATCGAGGTGTGATTGCAGTTGTCTTAGCTTATCTGGTTCTAGTTGGCGTTGTTATCCTAGAAGCTAGTGTCGAGCGCTTTGGTTTAGGTGAGATCATCCGCAAACAGATGGAATTGAATATGGAATCCGGAGTTCCTAATAAGTATCAGGAGTTCTCTCTCTGGGTCATAGCCTTTATTGTCTCTGCTCCATTTATGATCTACCATGCCTATGAAGGGGCGATGGAGACGCGCTACCGACTGGGAGAAAAGCAGCATCAGAGCTTACTCGCTGTGCAGCGTTATGAGCTGGAAAAAGAAGAGGAGCGACTCAATGAAGAGCGACTCCTAAAGGCTCAGGTTGCCAAGGGTACGCTTGATGCAGAGGAGGCACAGTTGCGGCTGCTTGGGGAAGGACTTCACCATCCACGACGTGAAGCAGAGCGGCGCATTGAGGAAATCAATGCACTACTGACGACACATCCCGATATTGTCCGGTGGCAGGAATTTGTTGCGAGACGTGATGCACATTTGTCAACCGATCCACTTCTGATGGAAGCAAAGGCTCAGTGGGATCGTGTAAAGCAAAGCCTCGACTCTGATCCACGTCTCAAGAGTGCGCGGCTTCTTGCGGAAGAAGCGCGGTTTGCGGCAAATGATGCCCATCGCAAAGCAGAGAGCGCCGAATCAGAGCTGGCCTTTGCACTGGAAGACGCGGCTCGACAGCTCATCACTAGGACAGGTTCCAGTGTTGCGGAAGCACTCGGTCAAAAATCGGGCGAGCTTGTCTCAGGAGCGCTGAACCTGGCATCGCAGGCGGCCCGTGGTGGTTTGGGCGGGGCTACCTCACCATTTGGTATCGCAGCAACTATAGCCGAGAAAGCTCTTATTCCATCCAATACGGCGGGTACAGAAGTTGAAACCTGGGAAGAGACGATGGCACGCGAACGGTGGAATAGTTTACGTGGGGCCATTGCAAACGACCCTAAGATCCGTTTCTATGCAGCACGTGTCTCCTCGCTCCAGAGCATGATCCGAAGTCTGGATACCCAGTATGGTAAGCGGAGAAAGCAACTCATGGATCAGAAGCGCGCGATTGAAGTTCGCTTGCTTGAAGATGAACATTCCAACCGAATGAGTGAGGCGATGCGCTCGGCCCTCCACGAGGCAGAGCTTGATGTGCAGTCAGCACAATTGAATTTTAATGAAGAGATTGATCGGTTGATGAAGCTTCATGCCACACCGTCGTTTCTCCGCTGGATCACCGCCTATTTACAGAATAGGGACAGCCAGTCAAAGAGGCAGATGGAAGCATCTAGTAGAGCCAAGCCTTTATTGCCAAGTTCTTATCGGACGAGTGAGAATAATGCTAGGGAGATTCCTCCCAAAGGGGGTTCCACAGATGTATCTGTACAGGATCGCCCAAACGAAGCCACCATGGTAGGGAGCCGATGATAGATCATAAGGGGCATGATGAATTCTCTAGTCGTTTCGTGAAGATGGCTTTGGGAGTTTAGTGTAGGCGTAGGATTGGCTCGACAGAATCGTAGCCCTCATGCTCTACCTGTGCTTCCAAGCGCTCTACCTCGGCTTGGAGCACTGTCGTATCTTCTCCATTGGAGCGGGCTGCGTGGAGCTTGAGCTTTGTGAGCGAAAGACACGGCAGCGGGATAAAGCCTTGATGCGTGTGCCAGGCCACACTGGGCTCGTTGGCGGGATGGTAGGTGGTGAGAAGCTCTGTGGCCCCTTCGGCGAGGAGCTGAGGAATCACGTAGCGCAGAAGATAGGTCGCCACGCCCTGGTGCTGATAGCGTGGGCGCACGGCGAGGGTATCGAGAAGGAAACCACTGGCGGTTTTCTTGACCAGTAGCAGAGCCGCTACAGAGCGCGGATGCCGCTTGGGGCGCAGGATTCGTGAAGTGGGATGGGCACGGGCGATATCTTGGGTGAGCCAGCGCCGGATCTCACGCTCCAGAATCTCTCCGACATAATCACAGAGGTCAGGCGTATCACGAAATGCCGCGCGGTAGAGCTGGGCCAGTGCCTCTGGTGTGGCATTGGCGAGGGGGGCAAGCACCAGCCCGGCGGGGGGCGTGCTACTTGGCTCGGGAATGTTGTGGAGTGGTAAGGCACCAACTACTGCTAGCTCACGGGGGCGGATGTGCACGGTGCCATCCCAGTACTCGTACTTCCAGGCGTAGTGACGGTGTAGAGCATGAAACTCGTCGATGGGCATCGGAATGTGCTGGGTTCTCATCGTATGCTTTGAATGGCTTGGTTCAAAAGAGGCAAATCTCCCGTGAGGAAGGACTCCCAGCTGGCGTGGAGCTCGTCGAGGATCTGCTCTAGTGTCTTCTTGGTATAGGAGCGCGGCGCGATAAGCTCGCGTGAGTAGAGGATAGTCCAGGCAGCATTGCGTGCGTTTGGTTTAACGGTGAAGGGAGCTCCTTGTGCCTCGGCGAGCGCGATGAGCCGCGCACGATCTGCGGGATCGGTCCCGGCACTGATCTGAAGACTAAGACGCAACGACTGAGGCTGGTTGGAGAACCAGAACAGCAGAACACGCCCCTCCGCAGACCACTTACAGGGCCGCCTGCGAGGCAGAAAGTCATCCCACACAACAGGAACAAAACTCACTTGTGACCGGGCGGCGGGCTTTGCATAGTCGAGAACAAAGATAGAGTTCGCCTTCACAAGCGATTCCAGCTCTTCACGAATTCGAGTCTGGGGGTCAGCGCGGCGGGCGTAGAGATAGTCGAGGGCGCGGTGGTGGCGCTGGTAGAGCTGGATGCAGAGCGCATCGAGCTCGTTCTCGTGGAGTACCTGCCGTCGGAGAGTGGCGGTGTAGTGAGTCAGGAGAGTCAATACTTCAGGCTGAAGACTAGGGAGATTCGTTGCCCCCTCAAGTAGTGTGATGATAGTACTGTACTCGGCGAGCAGGTAGTCAGGGTCTGAGGCGGGTGCTCCTAGTGGTGAGAGGAAGACAAAGACCACCTTCCAGCCCGCGAAGTGGCGTGCGGCCAGCTCCTTGTAGCGCTTGAGCTGATCGCCGTGCTCTCCTGCCCCGATCTTGTTCTCGATGACCACTGCTAGCCGGGCACGAGGACAACGGATGAGGATATCTATCCGCTCCCATTCGGTGCGCACTTCTGTATCGGAGAGGTCGGCTGGTTCAGTGAGGCCAAGGTGATGGAGGAAGCCGCGTAGGAAATGCTCGCCCAGTCCATGTGTCTGGTGCGGGTCCAGCAGGAAGGCGAGGGCTTTGGAGTGGATAACCTCCTGCCGAGCTATCCCCATGGCCTCGAAGAGATTGAATTGCTGGAGTGCCTGCTCTAGTGCAGCAAGATCAGGGTCGTAGTTTAGGGCTTCTAGCTCAGAGATCATGGTGTGAGTTCTTAGTATTTCGTCGTAGCGACCAGAGACATCGTGGCGGTTACGATCTGATCTGGCATCGTTGTATCCTCATGCCCATCTGTCGGGCGGGGCCGCAGTGCGACGTTCCAGAGGGATGGGGCTAATCCACATTCCTCAAGGACACTCTGTACTGTCGAGCCGTCTTTGATGAGTAGGTTGAAGATTTCCACGTATCCATCGGAGCGGTGCATCTCAACGGTGAAGGGGAAGAACTCTGCTGAGAGCATTTCTTGGATGGGGAGTTTATCGGAGGTGATCATCTCCAATATCTGGGGATCGATGATACAAAGCTCGATTTCTTCTAGTGCTCCCCCGGGGCTGGTTCGTTCAAACTGGCGAATGCCCCGCAAAGTCTGCGCGAAGGGGTGGATGGGATGCCAGAGATTCCTCGCGGAGAACCCGGAAGCGATGGAGCCAAGAAAGACCCGTGAAAATCCCTGCTGGGCAATCACAGCAAGTCCAGCCGCCACCGCCTCGGGCACCACGGCTAAGTCACGATAATCACTGTCCCCTTTAGGGCGGCGCGCTGCGATGGCAAAGAGTGGCTCGTTATTGTACTGAAATATATTGGCATTGGTTGTGGAGTCGAGTGGTTTCCAGAGACTGGACTTGTTTACTCGCCCCGTTGCGGCAAGGTACCCGGTTCCAAAGTTCCCTAGAACCGGTCGGTTATTGCGACGCCCAGCACTGACGACAACCGCCGCTCCCTCAGGAATACTAACAGGTGTCGTTCGATGGGAGAGCAAGACTCTTAAGTTGTGCGGGGAAAGAGTGTAGGTTCGAGAGGTGAGCGCCGTTCTGCCTTGGGGCAACCCTGATACTGGGGAATAGGAGACTTTCAACTCAGCTCGGAGCTGGCTTAAAAAATCGGGAATGTCATCGTGGCTCGTGGTGAAGAGTGGCGTGATTCCAAGGCGTGTCTGTAAGAACCGCACATCGAAGCGCCCACTGTCGCGCTCAGACGCAGGCAGGAGTGCAAAGTGTGGAAAAGCACTCGGGCCATGGTTGTAGATGATCTCGCTAAACAGGTTCAGCAAGTAGTCTTCGAGAATCCCTGAGCCAACAAAGAAGAAGGAGCGGCGGCGATAGACTTCCGCGAAGGCTCGGCGAAAGTGTGTGTCTCCGTTAATTGCTTGCTGGTACTGCTGGTGCCCAACGACCACCTGGCTTTCCAACTGCAACCGCCGATCTGGGTCAGGAATGATCTCTTCTGGCGGATTGTGCTGCCCTCCCAGGAACCCCTGAAGTGCCCAGTAAAGAGGCGGTGCGATTCGGTCCAGGGAGCGTAGAACCCTGTGACAGTCCTCTAGGCCACGGCCCACGATCTCGGGCATCTGGCGCTCATGCGAGCGGACAATATCGGATGCTACCTGTGAGCGCTCCTTGCAGGCTGCCCAGTAGAGGTCATCGTAGTTGGTGGTGAGCACCAGCGGCCAGTATAGACCGTTTGTGAGTGCCTTCATCTGTGCGGGAATCGCTTGGCTCCCGACAGGGTGATTGTGTATCCCCTCCCGATAGCGCCGCGCTTTTTCCTCGGGTGGTAGAGCGTGCATCTTGTGGACAACGGTGTCGGCGATTCGGTAGAGGGCGGCGCTCTCCAGAGTTACTGTCGCGTCCGTAAGCTTTCTGGCATCATCGTCCATCCCAGCCTGGTATGCAAGTGTAGCTAGGAACTCGTTCCAGCTCGTGCATGTGGTGCGGCTCATGCCGGAGCCGATGAACGGAACCAGGAGGCCACGCTGGTAGAGCGTGACGAGGTTAGGAATCAGGCTATTATCGAGGGGCATTGGGAGGGGTACTACCTTTCAGCTCTATGGATTCAGAGAGACGCTCTCGAATGAGAACTGGACTTGATAGGCGATCAGCGTGAGGTTCGAGATCGCACTAGCGGCGTAGCGTGTGCCTTCGGGGAAGTGTCTAGCCACCAGAATCCCACGGGGCGGCTTGCCGTCGGTCTTGGCATACCAGCCGAGATACCGGGCGATCTGGCCAACGGCAGCGTCTTTGGCATCGCCTACTTTCACTTCGATCACGACCCGCTCCCCACTAGCATCTTCGGCTAGGATATCAATGCGGCCCACATCGGTCGTCACCTGCCGACCGATGAACTTCAGCCCCGGCTCCAGAGCATCGAGATGATGAATGAGGTGGTCTTCAATATCACGTTCCAAGCTAATGGAGGTTTCGAAGTACTGAACGGCGGATGGTGCCAGCGTCAGCTCATCCCCTTCCCCATCACCCTCAGATTCTGGCTCCCACTCGTTTGGCCCATGCAGTTCCTCGGAGTAGAGTTCCATGCTGCCATCACTGTAGCGGTAGAGGAACTTTGGTGTAGAGGCGTGGTGAATGTAGGCTTTGGGGTTGTTGACCGCGCAGGCATAGAGGTGCGCCGTGAGAGTACCTGGTCTCCAGCGACCTGGATACTCCGTGTTAATATGGCGTGTCACTGCCTCCGCAGTCACTTTGCCACCTTGGGCTTCTACATAGGCACGGATCGCCTGAGACATTGTCATAATATATCTAAATACTCCAAATTTATGTTTGATTATACGAGGCAGGAATCGATATATGTGACGGTATGAATCCTTGTAATTCCACAGAATTACTCAATAAGTAATCTATATAGCCAGAATACAAAAAAGAATACGGCCATTTCCCTTTATTATTATCATGATCTGTTTTTATATATTGTATATGAGGAAGTAAATCTGAAAAATCTAAATGTTTATTCGCTCGTAATTGCTTGTTGATTTCATGTTTTATTCTGCCAACTACATGCTCCATAACGATATATCTCCATTGATCTTCAATTTCAAAAAGATACATGAAGTTTTTGGTGCGGTTTGAATGCCCTCCATTGCTTTCGATGACTTCTATATTGAGTACACCGTTCTGATTGCGACTGAATTTAACTTTGGCAACATTAGACACGGATTCATGGAACGGCAAGAAACTATCAGGTAGCCCATTTCCATACTTTATAGGATGTTTAGTACCTTTCAATGTACTGTTACAATGATGACAAGCAGGTAAAAAATTTTCAGGATGAATCGAGAGAAATGGAAAGGTGGCTTTTGGAAAAAAATGATCTAATGTGTGTGCTGAATGATTATTCTTCGGAGGAGGCATAAGTTGATCACATACAGGACAGACTAGTAGGTCTCTATTATGAATCGAAAAATCGTATACAAAGTTTGATCGATTGGATACCTTCAGGGGATTTACATTGAAACCTGGCTTGCCGTCAAAGACATCTGAGTATAGATAAACCATTAATTCTTGAATCGTTCTGTCAAACCATGGACTATCTTTCGTTACAACAAATTTAAATATAAAACTCGGATCATTTATATGTTTCCTAAATTTAATATCATGACAAAAATCGTCAATAATAGAATATATGCGTGGTGATCTTGGCATGCACTGAGCTGCCTCTACGGAACTACTTAACAATTTCCGAAGTTTTGGTTTATTCCATATCCATTTTTTTGTATCATCGCCAAAAAAATTGGCTAGTTGATTTTCATCAAGTGGAAATATTGTAATTGGATCAACGATAAATTTCAGTATTTTTTTCTGAAGCTTTAACGTATACATCACATTTTTATGATTAATAGGGCGATAAATTTCATGTAGCAACTGTGGGGATCCTTCTATTCTAAATCAGTATTGTTTCTTATTGCAATTAGTCGTTGGTGAAATTCAAATCGATAGTATCCAGATCCAAGTTTGTTATAAAGGAGTTCGATTGCTATGGCTATGTTTTTACTACTCAGTTCTCCTAGTGCACGAAGAACTTCAGGAATTCGTTTTTGAAGATCACTTTCCGAGGGGGCAGGTACACGTCTGGCACGATATGCGTTCTCAACTGATTTTATAAATTTGGCAAGAGTATCATTACTCTCATTATTCCACCAAAGTTCAATATCCTCCGGGTTCTCAGCAAGGACAAGCACCATATCCAAGTACTCTGAGGCGCGCTGACCGATGCTGTCGGGCGCGTTGAAGACATCCTGGAGGATCTCGGTGGGCGAGGCTCCGAAAGTCTGAATGCGAGGCTGATTGGCAGTGACTTGCCCGTTGTCGTTTTGCAGCACGGTGACCTCGCTGGTGAAGGCGTCGGTGAGGGCAATGCTGGAGTGGGTAGTGAGCACGACATCGTTGGGATCGTCACCGAGGCTGTCGTCTACGATGTCCACCATCTGGCGCTTCCAGAAGTCGTTGAAGTGGGTCTCGGGCTCATCGAGGAGCACGAGAGCGTCTTTCTCGTCGCGTAGGAGGTAGAAGAGTGCCATCCGGCCCACGAAGACACGCTCACCATCACTGAGAGAGTCGAGCAGCAGTAGGTTCTCCACGCCATGTTTTCGTAAGACTAGCTGCATATCGTGTAGGTTAATCAGGCCACGTAGGTGCCATTCGTGAATGGTTTTGAAGGCTAAGAACGCCGTTCCGCCTAGTGCATTTAAGATGGCTCGTGCGGTATTATTCTCGCCGTCTGTTTCTTCACCTCGGTACATCGCCCTAAGATCAAAGAAGAGTGAGCGAGGATTGGCGAAGCTGCTATCATCAGGCATACCGGGTTCACTGAGGCGGCTGGTTGCGATGCCGATAAGTTTTTCCCAAGGTCCTTTTCGTCGTTCAGATTCGTCCTCGCGACCACCTGGAAAAGCGCTGTCAGGCTCCTCGACATGGATTTTGAGGGTGACGGGCCATAGGTAGCCAATCGTGTCAAGAATCCCCCGGAATCCACTGATGCGTTGCCCACCATCAGATTCGTCGCGCTCTTTCAGAAACTTCTGGCGCAGTTCGTCGGTCTTGAGAGTACTCTCGAACTCCTCAGCAGCTTGCGAGATGGCCATGACGATCATAGCGAGGCGGAGGGCATTATGGGTGACATGTAGGCCGATGCTGGCCTCCGTTATATTGTTGGGACGTGGGTTGAGGGAGATAGCATGGGGGGAGAACTCCTCTGCATCGTTGGAGGGGGCGAAATCTTCCTCTAACCCGCGTCGGTGCGACCCAAAGAGACTCTCCCAGGCTCGCGTATTACCTGATGTGTAGGAAAGCATCACCCGAGGTAAAAAACCTGTACTGCCAGGAAAGCTTCCCATATAAACATTACTAAATCCTCCACGTGCGATTAATGCTTCCTGAACGGATTGTGTTGGCCCTTCAAAGTGAATATTATCAAAATCTCTGATTTTATTTTTTAGTATCTCTGGAGAAAGAATTTGGAGACTCTCCATTAGTACTGCTCGGGATTTAAGTCCGTAACGCGAATGTAAAATAAGTGTGCGATTATCACTTTTATCTGTCGCTCCTATATCCCATGCCAAAGTAACTGGGAATGGCGGGACTGTACGGCTTTCCAACGACAGAAAAACATCGGCAATTGCCTGGAGCAAACGACTCTTTCCGCTTCCATTAACTCCAACAACAAAATGAATCGCACCTGGTCGCCCTAAAATCTCCTCATGCCCAAACGTTAGAGTTACATCACTTAGTGGGGGAAGATTTTCGACATGGAAATAGCGTAGTCTCACAGGTCACCTATTTCGGTTTTTATGTAACCAATGGCTCTCAACAGATTTGCTCCAAGTAAGTCGGCATTATCTAAGTTTGCCCCTCGTAAATCAGCATTCTCCAGGTCTGCACCTGTTAGAGTTGCATAAGATAAATCAGCATTTCGAAGATTCGCCCATCGCAAATCGGATTGCTTCAGGTTTGCTCCACGCAAATCCGCACTTTCGAGATCAGCACGATTTAAAATCGCACCAGACAAATCGGCTCTTCGGAGATCTACCATCCGCAATTTGAGCCCAGCCAGATTTCTATTTCGAAGATCGCCTTTAGGCAAGATGTCATTGTATTGTAAGTGTTCATCGTTTCGAATTGCTCTATAAACGATCATATAACTTTGTTTGTCAAAAACAGTTTGACTTGGTAGTTCTTTTCCAACTGCAACAATTAATCCAGCTTCAGAAAGCGTTTCCAATGCCCGCTGGATCATAGGAATCTGGCTGCGCTGAAGCGGCTCACGCTGTGCTAGGAGCTCTGCTGTCCAATACCGCGACGCATTTTCGGTTATACCAGCCAAAACCAACTCTTCCAAAGACCCCTTTATCTCCGCCAGCGCCTCGGGCCGCCTTGCCTTCAGCGGTAGATGCTCACGCCACCTATTCATCGCGTAAACATGAAAGAACTCCTCGATCTCCATGGGCTCATCGTCCGGCTCCTTGGTCCAAGATGCTTGCGAAGAAAAATCGCTTTCCACATCAGCCAAAAGCCAGCGAGACTCACCTTCAAAATCAGATTCGTTTTGTGAATCAATCTTCTGTTGAGTAACCGAAACCGCTTCCTGTTTCTCCGGTGTACTCTTACGCCAAGCCTCAGTAAGATTACCTAGGAATGCGTTTATTGCAACTGACTGAATTAGTTTGTCCGCTTCAGATAAACCATTTTGAATAAAATCGAATATTTCACGCGTCCAACGCGCACTATCAACAAATGAATCTTGTAATTTTCTGGGGGGAATCAGAAATGGCAAAGCGGCAAAGCGTGATGCGCCAAGATGAGCGATACTAGAAGTTTTCGAGCCAATGCGAGCAAATTCTCCACGTCGATAATAATATAAGAAAAGAGACAAGGCAAAAACAGGAGTAACTTCATCTGATTTTCCGCGAAAACGAATCAGAGTATTCTGAAAACAACAATCTGGAATCTCACCTCTCCACATGGCAGGACGCCCTACAAGTTCAGAACTCTGTCCCTCATTTAGAAGAATATCACCATACTCTAAACGATAGATTTTAAAGTCTCGATCATCAAAATCCATTTGAAGTACATCAGATATATCAATGCGATCCTCAAAAACATTTGCAACACGGAGATATGGCTTAAAATGTTGTCCTGTTTGGTATTGAGGTGTTCGTTGCCGCCCTAGTTGCACTAAGCCAGCATCACCCACGCGAACCTTCTGCCAACCTTTTGGGTTTTCGGTTGGATCTCCAAACATTTCATGAAACAGCGCAGGCATCAGGTCCCGCGCTCCCCAGACTCGTTCCTTCTTCCCCTCGCGCTCCACCCAACCCCCTTCTAGCATGAGCCGTCGGTCGTCGCGGATTTCTTCGGCGAGGGAGAGGATTTCAACGATGCGGCGCTGCTCGGCGAGAGGGGGAAGAGGAATTTTTACGCTCCGTACATCGGCGTCGCTCACTGCCGGATACGTTTGCCCACGCTCAAGCTTTGCGAGGTTCTCTATGAACTGTGCCGTTCGCACAAAAGAAAACAAAAATGTGGGATCAATGAGCGAAGTGTCAGGTCTGAGAACGCAAAATCCCGTAGAGCAAATCTCACCATCTAAATCTTCGGGCACCAGTGTAACGGCATTGAGACGAGGACGAACAGTGGAAACCAGTACATCGCCCGCGCGAACAACCTGCCGAGCTCTGCTTGGTGCTTCCAAGTTCTGAACTTCTTGAGCCGCTGTGATGCGCTTCGATACAGAGTCTAACGACGAAATATCGATATAGCGAAAAGTTCCCTCTCCCTTACTGGCAGGATTTATTGAATCCACTGATGAGCAGAGATGGCCCAAAGGGGGCATGAGCCAGGAATCAGGAAGCTTTGGCCGTTTCACGAAACTCCCTCCACCATCTCCAGCAGGCGTTTTAGCTTCTCCTGAATCTGTCCTTCCATCGCCTGAAGCCCCTTGATAATCTCCGCAGGCGGCGCGTACTCCTCGGTGTCTAGGTTCAGTGGACGGTAGCGCCCCGCCGAGAGATTCAGATCGTCTGCCTCAATGCAACCCCGCTCAAGATACACCGACTTTACCGTGCCATCAGGGTTGTAGATGCGATCATCGGCCAGAAACTCGGGGCGTAGGTTGCCATTAGCATCATGGCTCCCCTTGATCGTCTCCTCCTTGTTGGTCCACTCATCGTGCCGCGCCAACACGCGGACATCCACCCACCAGGAGCGCACCTTCTTCTTCTCCGGCTTCAGCGATGGTGCGACGGCACGTGAGCGTAGGAGTTGGACGTTGTAACCATCCAGCTTCATGAAGAGCTTGATCACTTCAAGCTGGTTGAAAAAGACGTGGTGCTCTGCCGTGAATCCGACACTGTGACCTGATTGCGGCCCCTCAAAAAGGTTCGTCGGTTGGGGGTGGTTGTACTTAGGAAGTCCCTCAGTGATAAACGCTGGTAACGTGTATAAATCCTCGTCCACAGAGTCGGCAGGAAGTACACGCTGGTCCAATAGATCAAGGGCTGCTCTAAGTGCTTTCCAGGCATGTTCCTCACTTCCATCGCCACGCTCCAGATTATTCTTGATCTTGCTATTCGTCCCAGTCAAACCAGCACGCAGATCCTTTAGTGCCGTTTGAAGCATTGCCTTCTCACTTGATTTGCGTCCCCGTTTGTTCGCATTAGCAGCCAGGACCAAACCATAATGTAGAATGACCAGCTCATCGAGAATGGGTATCGCAGCCTCGGAGACAGACCTGGTTGTCTCTGCAAGATCCTCGGGCAGATCGCGCCAAAGCTCTGTGATGCCACGGATCTGCCCTTCTTCAGGAGCCAAATGAGAGTACGAGGCGATCAGGTTGGTATCCACCGTGCGCCAGCGGGCTTGGTAGACCTCCGGCTGGAAGTACTCCTCCGACTCGCCCAGCGTCTCCCGGTTGCGGAACTTATGTAGCGCATCCCACAAATCGTTATCCCCGGTCGGTTGCCCGTTGCGCTTTGCATCCAGCGAGTAGCCATCCGACTCCACCTCGTAGAACCAGACACGCTTTGTGCGTGGCATCTCCTCACGCTTGTGCTTCTGCCCCACCTTCTGAAAGATCAAAACTGACGTTTTTACCCCCGTATAGGGCTGGAACACCCCACCTGGGAGTGAGATCACCGCCTCCAGTTCGTGCTCAAAGAGCAACTGACGGCGCAACTCGCGGTGAGCTCCAGCCGAGCCAAATAGCACTCCCTCGGGAATGATCACCGCCGCACGGCCACCCGTCTCCAGCAGATCAAGTAGTAACCAGACAAAGAGCAGCTCTGTCTTATTGGTTAATGCAACTTTGTTTTTCTTACCTGCCACCAGGAAGCGCTCGTGCAGATCTTCTTCATCAATGCTACCCGTGAACGGCGGATTAGCCAGTGCCAGGGAATACTCCGCCTGATCCATCAGCTTCGGCCCTAGCGCATCACGCAGGACAATCTCCGGATTCTCGATGCCGTGGAGGATCAGGTTCATCCACCCGATTCGTACCATCGTCCGGTCATTGTCGTAGCCCACAAAGTTACGGCCTGCTAGCGACTGCTCCGTCCCGATTCCCCCCGTGTAACGGTGCGGCGTACCGTCCCACTCGTAGACCACGCTTTCCGAGTCTGAGGCTTGCACCAGCAAGTGCTGGATCGTGTTGATCAGAAAGCCACCCGAACCTGCGGCAGGGTCTACCACCCGCTGGCTTGGCTTCGGATCGAGCAACTCCACCAGAAAGCGGATGATATGGCGTGGCGTGCGGAACTGCCCGTTCTTGCCAGACGTGCTGATCTCGCTGAGCAAGTGCTCGAAGATATCGCCCATCAAGTCCGCGTTGGCCCCACGCTTCCCCACCGCGTCAAAGAGTCGATTAACCATGCCAACTGCTTTGATTAGTGTGCTTGCCTTTTCAGGAGGAAGCCCAAAATAGGCATCTTCCAAATAACCGGCAACCCTTCGTTGGCTCTCGGCAGCTCCATTGCCCATTACCTCAAATGTCTCATCAAGGCGTCTCAACCATGGGAATACATATTGACTTAAGAGGTCGTGCTCTGGGTCTTGAGAAAATACTGACCAGCGACATGAATTATGGCCAGGGCAAATCCCATCAACTACTTCCCCATCAAGAATGGGATGGTGAGGCAACGTACAATTGCGACGTGAGCCGTACAATGAGGGCTTACCTTGTCCGCCTTTTTCAATCGGCTTGACTCGTTCATCGTCGAGTCCCTCCAAGCGCTTCAGAAGGATCAGATAGGTAATCTGCTCGATTGCCGTCAATGGGTTGGTCATCCCACTGGACCAAAACATCTCCCAAAGGTCATTGACCTGACTGCGTAGTTGTGGTGATAACATAATTCTTCTTTTTAGTTTCCATCGGCCAAGCGCTGTGCCAGGCTCAGGATCTCCTCTACACCACTGGCAGAGAAGAGGCGAGCCACCGGCCCGACCCGTGAGAACGGCGGCTGAGCCAAGTCGTCCTCGGAGAGCTGGGCTCCCTGGAGCACGGCATGGCGCACCGTACGGATGAACTGTACCTGGGTTGCCGTAAAGGTCGGATGATCCGCGATGAACGCATCAAACGCCGCCCGGATACGCTGCTCCCGCCCCGGTAGCCGATGAATTCCCAGGATATGGCGCAAGAGCGCCACCAGATCCGCATCCGGCTGCTCGTAGACCGTGCGCAGAGTCTCCTCCGTGATAAATAAGTCCGGCGAGTTCAACACCTCCGAGAGGCTCTCCTGCTCATCGTCGGTGAGTACCACCCCCTGGCGGAGCTTCTCCAGCGCGGGCACCTCCTCCACCAGAGTGCGGACATACGCCTCCACTTGCTCCTGATAGCGTGGTGCAAACGCCCCCTCACCCCCTGGCCCGTAGACAATCCAGCGCCGCTGTGCAATCGTATCGGGCAAGTTTAGCGTGATCATCTCGGACGATACCATCTGCCGAAAGACCATCAGAGGTGCAAAGACCTCACGGAGCTGCCGAAGCCGCCCCAGATCCAGCGCCCGCCAGAACCCCTCACTCAGCGCCCAGGTCCGAGTTGCCTCGACCGCTTGAACCTCGCGTAAGTTCGCGGGAAGCCGTGCTAAATCCTGCCGCACCAACTCCCGTAAGCGCTCGATCTCTTTAACCTCACCTGTCAGCCAGGCGACAGCGATCTGCTCCACCCGTAGCTCAAAGAGCATCACCGCAAGCTGCACATCGGAGAGGTAGCGCAAGAGCGGCGCAAGAGTACTCTGGAGAGTTGTGAGTGCCTCATGGGTAAGGGGATTCTCAAAGCCTGCCCCAGAGCTCCAGTGCGCCAGCTCATCGGCATGCACGCGGATCACAGGCAGATCAGCAGGGAGCGCCGCCAGCATCTGAGCAAGACGTGCAATTGTCTCATCCCGCTCCGCGCCCGGTGAGAGTAAAGTGAGCTTTGTCAGTCGCGTGCGAAACAGCCGCACGGGAAGTGGCTCACTCACGTGCTCACGCTCCCCCGTGGGCTGCATCTTGAAGAAGGCGAAGTTATCCCAGTGATCAATTATCAGGAAGTCCTCTTTGGCCTGCCCGTTGGCGGGATCGGTCCAGAGCCGGGTTCCTCGCCCGATCATCTGCCAGAACTTCACCTGGCTGTACACCGGCTTGGCAAACACCAGAGTCTGCACGGCGGGAATATCCACCCCCACATCGAGCATGTCCACCGAGATCGCCACACGCGGCATATCCCGGAACCGGAACTCATCGAGGAGCACCTCAGCCCGCTCCATGTGGCTGTCAATGATCTGGGCCATCCCCCGCGCCTGGAGGTTTGGATAGAGCCGATTGAAGCTCTCCCAGAGCCCCTTCGCGTGGTGGTGGCTCATCGCAAAGAAGATTGCCTTGGCGGGCAGAGTGCCCGTGGCATCCTTGCGACACTTGTCCATGAACTCGCGTACCATCGCATCATTGGTACCCGTGTTACTAACCCTCCGCTCCAGCTCCGAGCCCTCGAAATCAATATCGCCGAGATCTACCCCTTGCTGCTGGAGCTGCTCCAGCACCTCCGGCGGCAGTGCCCCCGCCTTGATCCCCGTGATCTGGAACTTCGTCTTCGCCTCAAGCACCCGGTAGTTGACCAGATAGCCCTCCTCGACTGCTTTGCCGAAGGGGTAGTGGAACGTCGGCAGGCCATCTGGGCAGTTGAACAGCTCGAAGGTGTTGTGGTCTATAAAGTCCGTTGGGGTCGCTGTCAGCCCTAGCTGTACGGCATCGAAGTGCTCAAAGAGAACTCGGTAGCGGTTGTAGATCGAGCGGTGGCTCTCATCCGCGATAATCAGATCGTAGTAACCCGTGGAGAGGCTCTGGTAGACCTGCATCATACTGGGATAGGTGGTCACATGGATACGCGCATCGGGGTCAACGGTACCGCCCTCAATCCGTGTCCGTGGCTCGTGGGGTAGGTATTCCTTAAAGGTTCCCAGCGCCTGACGCCCCAGTGAGCGACGATCCACCAAAAACAAAACCCGCTGTGCCCAGCGTGCCCGCAGAAGCACATCCACAATCGCCGCGGCCACACGTGTCTTGCCCGTGCCCGTCGCCATCACCAGCAAACACCGGCGCTGCCCACTCTCCAGCGCCTCGGTCACACGCTTCACTGCTTCCACCTGATAGGGCCGCCGGTAGCCCGCAATCGAAGTGGAGATGAAAACACCAGCAAGTGGCTGTTGGTACTGTCGCAGGAAACGCAGCCGCTGCAAGTCCTCCCGCGTGTGAAACCCGGATACGAGTCGGGGCGGTGAGTGTGGCCAGTCCCAGAACCAGATCTCCCGCCCATTGGTCAGGTAGAGAAACGGAACTATACCAAAGCGCTGCTGGGTGAGCTCAGCATACTCCCGCACCTGCTGTTGCCCCGCAATCGCATCGCGGCTAGAGCGCTTCGCCTCCACAATCGCCAGCGGCTGCTCCTTGTCATCTAAGAGCACATAGTCCGCAAAGCCACGTGTCTCCAGCTCTTCCGCTGAGTCTAAACTGCCCTTCAGCAAAAATTCTGTCACCGTGTTGCGGGGTGTAAGGTGCCAGCCACTCGCCGCAAGCAAGCGGTCTATCTGGTGCTGCCGTGTCTGTGCCTCGGTCACGAGCGTGCCTCCAGCGCAGCCAGGATCGGTATGGCGACATAGACCTTCCCCCAGGAGCGCCCCGTCTTCTCGATCAGCACTCCCTCACGCTCCAGATACGCGATTACCTGCCGCGCCGTAGGATCGGAGACCTCCAGCAGCTCCTGAACACGCAATGCGGTCACATAGGGATTATCAAAGAGCGCATCCAACAGCGCCACTGCCCGTGGCTTGGAGCGCAGCTTCTCCCGCAGCTCCTCGCGCAGCGCAAACAGCTTCCCTGCCTGCACCACACCCTTCTTGGCTGTGACCGCCACACCCTCCAGAAAGTACATGAGCCAGCCCCGCCAGTCTGCGTGTGTACGTACCCGCTGGAGCGAGTCGTAGTAGCCCTGGCGGTGCGCCTCGATGTACTCCGAGAGATAGAGCAGTGGCTGGTCCAAGCGCCCCCGCTCGATCAGAAACAACGTGATGAGCAATCGCCCTACACGACCATTGCCATCCAGAAACGGGTGGATCGCCTCGAACTGCTCGTGGAGCAAAGCGCACTGAATCAGCTCGGGGAGCGTGTCGCGCTCATGGGCAAAGCGCTCCCAGTCCGAGAGGCAGTCCATCAGGTGCTCAAGGGGCGGTGGCACATAGGCAGCCGTTGCCAGCGTGCTCCCCGGAGCCCCGATCCAGTTTTGAGAGCGCCGAAACTCACCAGGCGTTGCTACATTGCCGCGCACCCCCTCCAGTAGCTTGCCATGGATCTCGCGTACCAAGCGGAGCGAAAGAGGCAGCTCTGAAAGCCGCTCTATACCGTACTCCAGCGCCGTGATGTAGTTACGCACCTCACGCAGGTCTTCCTCGACCGCCTGCCCAGGCTCTACTAGCTCATCCAGGAGCACATCGGCCACATCAGCACGTGTCCCCTCGATGCGCGACGACAGCACTGCCTCCCGCCGGACATACGGTTGGATCAGCAAGTGAGGGTTAGGAAGCGTGCGTCCCAGCCCCGCCAGCTCCGAGAGGGCAGCATCCGCCCGTGAGAGCGCCAAGACCAGCACGGGATCGTAGACCAGCTCGGGCGGCAAGGGCGCGGGTACAAAAGCCGCGTAGCCCTGCGGCGTCTGAACAACCCGCCCCGCATCATCATGAGTATAGTCTGCCGGGTCCATCTTTTAAAGAAAGATACCATGAATTTTGAAAGTGTACGACGCTTTGCAAAAAACTTGGAAAGTGCCCGAGAGGTTTTGTAGGTTCTGTAGCTTTGTGGTATAAGGAATCAGCGTAGGAAAGAGTCCTAAAAAATGGGTTCCTCCTTTCTCCAAAACTAAGGTACAAAACACACGCCGTTTTCTCTACGGGAAGGCACTTGTTGAGAAAAAATAGACCTCTCCCTTTCACGGAGGAGACCAGGGGTTCGATCCCCCTACGGGCTATACTTTTTTCTAGCAGCGCCAAACACGAAAACCACCGAGAACCGGTGGTTTTTTTGCTTATGGGCTAGGAGAAAAGAAAGTCGTCACCACTAAGACGACGGGCGGGGCGGTAAAGAGAAGGCTGTCGAAGCGGTCTAGGACACCGCCGTGGCCGGGGAGGAGTGCCCCGAAGTCCTTGATGCCGATCTCGCGCTTGAGCCCGGACTTGAAGAGGTCTCCCAAGGGGCCGAGGAGGCCGGCGAGCGCTCCGACGATCAGGCCTAGGATCGGGGAGCCTAGGAGTAAAGTGCCCACGCCCGTACCGACCAGCAGGCTCGCCAAGACGCCGCCGGCAAGGCCCTCCGTGGTCTTCTTGGGGGAGAGCCCCTCTGCCAGCTTGTGGTGGCCCGCGGCGCGCCCCACAAAATAGGCACCACTGTCCCCGGCCATCGTGCAGGCAAGTGTCAGCAGAAGCAGGCGTGCGCCGCCATCGAGCTGGGGGAGAGCTCCTTGGGGGCCGTACCAGGGGCAGAGACGCAGGAGGGTAACGCCTCCAAAAAGCGCGACATAGGCCCCACACAGGAGCCCGTAGGCAAGGTTCTTCCCCGGCTGGACCGGCCTACTGTGCGAGGCGACCCCGGTCTCCCAGAGGCTGGCCATGACCAGGGCACAGGCAAGGAGAAGCAGGAGGGGAAGCGGGGCGATCACAAGCCCCCTGCTCAGTGTCGGGCTGAGCTGAAAGACCGCCGCTGGAGTCAGTGCCCCCAGGAGCGAGAGGAGGGCATTGGGGTGGATGCTGAGCTGGGCATAGGCACGCTGGAGCTCCGACCGTGCGATCAGGGCAAGCACGACCGTAAAGACCGCAAAGGGAAGCGCACCCCACAGACAGACCCCCACGAGGAGGGGAACCCCCACCGCCGCGGTCAGGAGTCGCTGGGCAAGCGACGTAAGATTAGGCTTTGACATCGGTGTCCTCCGCAAACTCGACGAGGAGGGGATAGTGGTCCGAGGGATAGATATTCCCCCGGTGGTGGGTAAGTGTGGTCACCCGTATCACAGCATCGGGGCGCTGCTGAGGCCGAAACAAGACCCGGTCCAGCCGTCCCATCCAGCGTAGCCGCCCCGTCCCCCCGTGGTAGGTCTTCTCCGGGCCGACCCGCTCCTGCGCCACCTCCCAGGCATCTACCAGAGGCGGGTAAGGAGTCTGTGTGAGCTCCGCCCCGAGGTGCTTGTAGGCAGCGGAGCGGGGGGCGGCATTGAAGTCTCCCAGGAGGATCTGGAGCGAGCCGTCCCAGTGGCTATCGAGCATGCGGCGCAGGATCTTGGCGGAGCGCAGGGGGGCCCAAGGGAGAAAGTCCAGGTGGGCGTTGTAGATGGTGAACGAGCGCCCGGTTGCCTTCACCTGGAGCTGGGTCCAGTTGACCACGCGCGGGAGCCAGGTTCCCCGCAGGATGCTTCCGGGCGAGTCGGGGGTGTGGGAGAGCCAGAAGGCACTGCCCGCCGACGCGGTAAAGTCATCGGTGCGGTAGAGGATCGCGCAGTGCTCGCCGTGACGAGGCCCTTTTCCGCGCTGAAAGACCCGAGGCAGGCGTGAGTGGCCGCTCTCCGGGCCCTCGACAACGCTAAACTCGGGGAGGGCGTGGCGTAGGTCGTGGAGCTGGGGCGGGGTGGCCTCCTGGAGCGCGATCACACCCGCGCCCTGGCGAATCACCTCCAGCACCAGCGGAAGCCGCGCCTCCCAGGAGCCCGCCGGGTTGACCGCTCCGGCGTAGAGCAGGTTGAGGGTCATGACGGTCAGCGCCATGACTCTTCGATCCGATCCCGCACAAAGGCGTAGTCATCGGGCTCGTCCACGTCGATCGAGATGCCCGGATGGGGGACCAAGACCGGAGCGACCGTGAACCCGAGCTGCTGCGACGTAAACCGGGCGAGCTGGCGCAGGGTGAGGAGATGGAGAAGCTCCACCCCGACCATGTAGACCAGCGCCAGCCGCCAGCCCAGGGCGAGAGTGGTGAGGAGGGCGTTCTTGCGGCCCGCGTAGAACTTGTTGATCTTCTCCTGGAGCTGGGGGAGCTTGAGGAGCAGGGGGTCTACCAGAAAGAGGTTCCCGTGGCAGATGGCGATATCGCGGTAGCGGTTGAAGGGCTTGGTGAAGTGGCGGTAGGGCCCTGTGTAGCAAGAGCGCGGCACCACCGCGATCGCGAGCTGGGCATCGCCCGTGCGCGCGCTCGTCCCCGCCTCCAGAAAGTCCTGGATCGCGGCGGGGGTGACCAGGGGAAGGTCGGCGGTGATAAAGAGGACACGCTTCGAGGTGGCGAAGTGCTCCAGCCCCAGGACAAGGCTCTCCAGGAAGGTCGTGCCGCCTTCGATGAGGGTAAGCGGGCTGTCGGTCTTGTTGAGCGAGGCGGCGAGCTCCTGCTGCAAGAGCGCACATGGCCCCTCGACACAGATGCGCCCCACCGCGGGGACACTCTGGAGCGCCTCCAGCACGTACTGGATCGAGGCTTTCCCGTGGTAGGGCAGGAGCGCCTTGTAGCCGGGGACATAGCCCTCAAAGAGGGGGATCTGGTTGATACCACTCGCGAGGACAACGACGTCCAGTTTGTTATTTTGAGGAGTAGTCATGGTCTTGCACCTGCGTTATTGTCTCCGCTTAGGGCAGGAAAAGAATCTGCTCTTCGACGGAAGCTACTGCCTAGTAGGGCCGGACGAGCTTGAGGGTTGCCTGAGTTTTTGTGTTGTTGGCGTTGGGATCGCCCAGGATGACGAAGATATCGGCGCCGTTGGAGCGTGAGCGCTGGGTGTAGGCAAGGTAAAGATTTGTTCCGTTGCGCGCTCCCACATTGGCGGCGTTGCCACTGCCGTTCTGGGAGATCAGGCGGGCGGAGAGGGTGCGGAGCGTGTCGAGACGAAACGTGCCCGTGGCGATTGCCTGGCGCGTCGTTGTCGTGCCGCGCTTCTGCTGGTTGTAGCTGGTGCTCACCGAGAGGGGCTTGCTGACCAGGAAGCCCTGTCCGAAGTTCAGATCGGTGGTGGGAAGCCCGCCTTGACGGCCCTGCCCCACACGCAGGCCGCCGCCCTGAAAGAGGGTTCGCTGGTTCCAGCCCAGCCCGATCCCCGTGGAGAAGTCCTTGTAGCGCGTGGTGGCGCTGTCCTCGCGTCGGCCTTGGCTGGCATCGAGGGAGAGGCTCGTTCCCTTGCGGGTCTGGACACTGGCGGTGCTGGTGAGGTTCTCGTAGAAGAACGCGCCGCTGGTGAGGCGATCCGCTTGGTTGTAGTCGAGCTTGAGGTCGTAGGAGAAGAGGCGGCCCCGGTCGAACTGGTTGTGGAGCCCCGTGCTGACCGACCAGCCCTGGCGGTCCTGGTTCTGGATAAGCCCGAGCGTGCTGATAAAGTCCGCGGAGAGCTGGGAGCGGATGAGGGTGTAGGAGGGCTTACCATTGGTGGCGCTGCTGTTGAGGTAGAGAACACTATCGCTCCCCTTGGGCTGCGCTCCCAGCCAGGACTGCGTGCGGCGGGCGTAGAACGTGTTGCGCCGGTCCTTGGCCAGCCAGCCGTAGGTGCCGTGTGCCCGTGCGACCCGGCTGGCGACAAGGCCGTAGAGATTGTCCGCTGTCCCCGAGACCCCGACCTCGCTGTAGAGCCCGATCGCCTGCTTTAGGGAGAACGCCATGGCATCGCGGTCGGTCTTGGTGGAGCGTGCCTCCGAGGCGACAAGCCCAATCGACGTGGCACCGTCGCGTCCGACCACCTTCATGCCGGTGTCGAACTGGGGGATGCGCTGGGAGTAGAACAGGTCTGCATCGGGGAGGAACTCGCTGCCCTCGGCAAAGAACGGGCGACGGTCCGCGACAAACTGCTCGTTGTAGGAGAAGTTGACACTGGCGACATTCTGCTCGATGGTCTGGAAGTCCGGGTTGATCGCCATCAGCCCGGTGAGCGTTGTCGAGAAGGGGTACTTAATGTCCAGCCCGACCCGCCCGCTCTCGCCGTTGGACTTCGCGGTGCCGATGGTGTAGGGCAGAAAGACCGGCTTGGGAGTCGCATCGGGCATGGGCTGCGCGAGGTGGATATCGGGGGCGTTCTGTGCCAGGAGAGAGAGAGACTGTGCCTCGGAGGGAACCGCGGGCCAGATGACAAAGTTGGGCTCACGGGCGAGCTGGCGGATGAGCTGCATCCCAAAGACCTTGGACTTGGTGGGGTGGCGCATCAGGCCAAAGGGAATCGCCAGCTCACAGGTCCAGCCATCCGCGACCCGCTTGCTCGCCCCGCGCCAGTCGCCCGCCCAGGTGATGTTGTCCGCCGTCCCCCCTTCGAGCGTGTGGTAGAGCGTCCCTAGCGGGTTGATGGAGAACGCCGAGAGCCCACGGTGCTGGTGCTGGCTGTCGATCAGCACGGTGATATGGTCGTCGCCGTAGACCGCTCCGCTGCCGCGCTGGGTCTCGCTGGCACGGATGAGCTCGGGGTGGGAGTCGTGGCAGTGGAAGGCGACATAGAGTGTCTTGCCATCGGTGGTCGCCCAGGCCTCGGTACGCTCACTCACCGGGGTGCTGCCGCCAAAGCGCGCAAAGCTCTCGACCCGGAGTGCGCCCTTCCAGCACGCATCGGAGAGGTCACCGTCGAGCTGGGGCACGGTCTTCGTGGTCGGAAGCGTGTGGCTCTTGCGTGGCCCCGGCCCCGCGAGAGCGGCAGTGGGCACCAGGAGGCTCAGGACGATTCCAAACACCGTTAGGACGGTAAAGTCTTGAGAGAAGCGAACGGCGGAGGCACGACGCCCCAGTGCCCCACGTTCACCGTGCGGGCTTGTCTTGGTAAGGTGCATTATTTTATTTGCTTTTCACGCAGTAGAGCGTGTTGGCAGTGCGGATCAGCAGCCGATCACCGGCCAGAGCGGGCGTAGCCATACACATGTCGTCGTCGGTGAGGCGGTTGGTCTGGAGGAGCTCGAAGGTATCCCCCGCTTTCAAGACATAGCAAACCCCGTCCTCGCTCAGGCAGTAGAGCTTGCCCCCGGCGGCCCACGGCGACGACGTAAACCCGGAGCCGATCGGGAGGCGTGCTCGGTCGTAGAGCTGCTTGCCGGTCTTGGCATCGAAGGCACTGAACAAGCCTCGGTCATAGAGCACGTAGACGCGCCCCTCGTAGTACAGCGGCGACGGGTTATACGGCCCGGCGGTGGGGTTCGACCACGCGATTGCCGTCGCACTTCCCGTAATATCGCCGCTGGCTCCGGGGCGGATGGCGTAGAGTGGGCGCAGCGAGTCCCCGACATAGCCGGAGCTCACAAAGAGCAGGCCATCACCGGTGGTCGGGGTGGGAATGGTGATACTGGACATCCCCTTGAGCGACCAGAGCAGCTTGCCGTCTTGGGGATCGTAGCTCCGCACGGCGCGGGTGCCAGGGACCACCAGCTCGGTGCGCGGGCCGCTCTGCCAGACAAACGGAGTCGCCCAGTTACTCTTCTCGTCGCGCTCCACTTGCCAGAGGGGCTTTCCTGTCTTGGCATCCAAGGCCAGCAGCTCCGCGTGCTCGTCGTTGTCGTTGAGCAGAAAGAGCTTTCCCTGGTGCAAGACCGGCGAGGCCGCGTAGCCCCAGCCATTGCGCGTCTTGCGCGGCTCTAGCTTTTGCGACCAGAGCACCTTGCCCGACTTGGCATCGAGCGTGAAGAGCCCGAGGCCGCCAAAGAGCGCATAGACCCGCTCGCCATCGGTGACCGGCGTCTCGGCACCGTAGCTGTTCTTGAGGTGGACGGTCGTGGAGGGCGGGCCATGAAAGACGGTCTTTTCCCAGAGGAGCTTGCCGGTCGTCAGGCTCAGGCAGCTGACATTGAAGGAGTGCTCGTCCTTGGGGAGCTCCAGCCGCTCGCCACCAAAGTAGAGCCCTTTCCGGGGCTTCTCGCCCTCGCTCGGGCGGACAACGGCGGTGAGATAGACCCGGTCGCCCCAGACAATCGGCGACGACCAGCTCTTGCCGGGGAGCGCGGTGCGCCAGGCGATATTCTCGGTCGCCGACCAGCGGGTGGGAAGCGCACGGCTCGCCCCGACTCCTGCGGCGTTGGGGCCACGAAACTGCGGCCAGTGGGGGGTGTTTTGGAGAGGCATCTAGAAAATCCATTCCGCCAGCAAAGGCCGGGCGTAGTCGGTGAGGGCGAGGTAGGCGTCGTCGGTGAGGTGTAGGCCATCCTCAATAAAAAACTGTGCGAGGGGCGCGCCCTCGGGGAAGAAGACCGCGTTGCTCTCGACATAGAGATCGCCGGGGGCTAGCTGTGCGCCAATCGCGGCGTTGAGCGAGTCGATCTGCTCCCACTTGCCGAGCTTCTGGGGGGCTTTGATGATCCCAAAGTAGGCTAGCCGCGCGTGTGGCACCTGCGCTTGGAGGGTCGCGCGGCAGGCCCACACGTTGGCGATAATCTCGTGATCGGGGACCTCCGCGTTGAGGTCGTTGCTCCCACAGTAGAAGAGCACGACGTCCGGCGGCTCCTCGGTGAGCACGGCGGCGAGGTGCTCGGCCCAGAACGTCGTGACAGTCCCCCCGATCGCGCGGTTGACGACGCGGCAAGCCGGCGCGACAGCCAGGACACAGGCCCACTGCTCAAAGATCGAGCTTCCGACAACGAGGACAGTGGGCTGCATCTCTTGCTGTGCCTATCCATTGACCCGCGGTAGGACATCATCCCCGATGCGCCGGATCGCCCCAAGGACATTCTCATGCCCGACCATGGCCCCGTCGATCTGGATCGTCACCCGGTCGATCCCGCCGAGGTCATCGTTCACCCGCAGGATCTTCTCCGCGATATCTTTTGGAGAGCCCACCATCAAGGCCCCTTTCGGCCCACGGGAGTGCTCGAACTGGAGCTTGGGCGAGCCGTTCCAGCCACGCTCGCGCCCGATCCGGCCAAAGACCACCTCGTAGCCCGGGTAGAGAGTCGCCGCGGCTTCGTCGGTGGTCTCGCCCACATAGCCAATCGTGTGGATGCTGACAGAGGGTTTTCCTGCGGCGTGTCCGGCGGCGCGCCAGGCCTCCCGGTAGAGCTCGACATAGGGCCGGAACTGCGCGGGTTCGCCCCCGATAATCGCCACCACGAGAGGCAGGCCCAGGTTTCCGGCGCGCACAAACGATGCGGGGGTCCCCCCGACCCCAAGGCGGATGGGGAGCTGGGTCTGAACGGGGCGCGGGAAGACCCCCTGCCCGGTGAGGGGTGCGCGGAACTTGCCGCTCCAGTGGGCCGTGACACTCTCTCGGAGCTGGAGGAGGAGCTCGAGCTTCTCCGTGAAGAGGGCATCGTAGTCCCGCAGGTCGAAGCCAAAGAGCGGGTAGGACTCGATAAACGACCCCCGCCCGACAATGATCTCCGCCCGGCCCTGTGAGATCAGGTCGAGAGTCGCGAACTGCTGAAACACCCGCACGGGATCGTCGGAGCTGAGCACGGTCACCGCGCTGGTGAGCCGGAGGTGCTTGGTCTGGGCCGCGATCGCCGCCAGCACGACCGCGGGGCTTGAGGCGATGTAGTCCGGGCGGTGGTGCTCCCCGATCCCAATGACATGGAGCCCCTGCTGGTCGGCGAGCGCGGCGGCTTCGAGCAGCTGCTGCATGCGCTGCTCCTCACCGACGGGCAGCCCTGCGGCATCCAGGGAGGTCCCCACAAACGAATCTAGGCCAATCTCAATCATGTGCTGTCCCCTAATAACTGCTTCAGAGTTTAGAACAATTGTTATTTATCTGCAATGGTGCCGCACACAGAGCGGGGACGAATCTTCTATAATGCGTGTATGAACCGTCTGTCTTTTGATCGTGGGTGGAAGTTTGCGCGCTTTGGGCTGATGCCCGAGGGAGGCTCCTTGCCCGAGCCCGAGGGACTGGAGCAACCAGGCTTCTCGGATGGGGCATGGCGAACCCTGGACCTGCCGCACGACTGGGGGATCGAGGGGCCGTTCCGCGGCGACCTGCCCAACGAGACCGGCAAGCTGCCTTGGGCGGGGATCGGGTGGTACCGCAAGACCCTGCCCGCACCGCCTGCCGGCAAGCGTGTCTACCTCGATTTTGATGGCGCGATGAGCCACCCCAAGGTCTATGTCAATGGCAAGCTCGCGGGGGAGTGGGCCTACGGCTACGCCAGCTTCCGGGTGGAGCTCACGCCCCACTTGAAGAGTTCGGGCACGAATCTGATCGCCGTGCGGCTGGACAACCCCCCGGACTCGTCGCGCTGGTACCCCGGCGGCGGCCTCTACCGCCATGTCTGGCTCGTGACCGGCGAGCCCGTGCACCTGGCCCACAACGGGGTCTTTGTCTACACCACCGAGGTCAGCGCGGAGCGCGCGACCGTGGCGATTGAGGCGAGTGTCGAGGGCGGCATGGGCGAGCTTCGCCACGAGGTTCTCTGGAAGGGAAAAGTGGTCGCCAAGGCTGAGGGGCTCACGGCCCGTGTCGTGCTCACGCGACCGCAGCTCTGGAGCGGCGCGACCCCGAATCTCTACACGCTCAAGACCACGCTCTGGGTGGACGGTAAGCTCTCGGACACACAGCTCACGACATTTGGCGTGCGCAAGATCGAGTGGAGCGGGGCCAAGGGCTTCTTGCTCAATGGCGAGCGTGTGACCCTCAACGGGGTCTGCAACCACCACGATCTCGGGCTCCTCGGCGGTGCGGTCCATGAGCGTGCGATCGAGCGCCAGCTGGAGATCTTGAAGGAGATGGGGTGCAACGCGATCCGCACCAGCCACAACCCGCCCGCCCCCGAGCTGCTCGATGCCTGCGACCGCCTGGGCTTTCTGGTGATCGACGAGGCCTTTGACTGCTGGCGTCAGGGCAAGAAACCCAACGACTACCACCGGGACTTCGACGCCTGGCACGAGCGGGATATTGTCGCCTTTGTCCACCGCGATCGGAACCATCCCTGCGTGATCGCCTGGAGCAGCGGCAACGAGATCCCCGAGCAGGGCAACGCGGCGGGGGCGGCCCTCTCCCGCGAGCTCACCGCGCTCTTCCACCGCGAGGACCCGACCCGGCTCGTGGCGGCGGGATGCAACAATGGCAACGCGGGGAGCAATGGCTTCTCGGAGACGGTCGATCTGTTTGGCTACAACTACAAGCCGCACCTCTACGCCGCGTTTCGGGCGCGCTACCCCCGCCAGCCGCTCTTTGGCAGCGAGACTAGCTCGTGCGTGAGCAGCTACAGCGAGTACTTCTTCCCGGTCGAGAAGGACAAGAGCAAGGGCTTCTTCAACTTCCAGGTCAGCTCCTACGACCTCTACGCCCCCAGCTGGGCGATGAAGCCCGATATCGAGTGGGAGGGCTTGGATAAAAACCCGAGTGTCGCCGGGGAGTTTGTCTGGACCGGCTTTGACTACCTGGGCGAGCCCACCCCATTTAACTCCGACCGCACCAATGCCCTGAACTTCTCCGACCCCAAGGAGCGCGAGAAGGCCATGGCACTCTTTGAGAAGCTGGGCAACCATGCCCCGTCGCGCAGCTCCTACTTTGGGATCGTGGACCTGTGTGGCTTCAAAAAAGACCGCTTCTACCTCTACCAGGCCCGCTGGCGCCCGGAGCTTCCGATGGCACACTTGCTCCCGCACTGGAGCTGGCCGGGCCGCGAGGGGCAAGTCACCCCGGTGCATCTCTACACCAGCGGCGATGAGGCGGAGCTCTTTCTCAATGGCAAGTCGCTGGGGCGGAAGACACGCGCGCCCCTGACCTACCGGCTGGTCTGGGACGATGTTCTCTACGCGCCGGGCGAGCTCAAGGCAGTGGCCTACAAAGGTGGCAAGCCGTGGGCGGAGGCGGTGCAGCGCACGACCGGCCCCGCGGTGCAGCTCAAGCTGACCGCCGACCGCACCAAGCTCACGGAGGGCCGCGACCTGAGCTTTGTCACGGTGACAATTGTCGATGCCAAGGGCCAGCAGGTGCCCTCCGCCGACCACCTGCTACGCTTCACGCTCACCGGGAGCGCCGCCGAGCTCGCCGCGGTGGGAAATGGCGATGCCACCAACCCGCGCCGCTTCCAGACCACCGAGTACCCCGCGTTTCACGGCCTCGCGCTGGCGATTGTTCGCGCCAAGCACGACACCAAGGGCGAGGTCACGCTCCGGATAGAGGCCGCCGGGCTCAAGGGCGCGTCGGTCAAGGTGCGTGTTGGCGGGTAGTCGCCGGGGATGTGCGGGGATTGGAAATCCCCGGCACAAGGAGAGGGAGCGCCCCGAGGGCGCGGAGAGCGCTTGTTTCTGCGCGTCCTCGGGACGCTCCTGTTCTCAGCCGGGGACTTTCAGCCCCCGGCAAATCCCCGGCTAGTGCGGAAAGACCATGTACATCTGGTAGCCCGTGAGCATCCCGAAGATTCCCCAGAGGGTGGGGATGACGTAGTCGCCCAGGATCAGGCCCAGGAAGAACGGCAGGAGCTTGCGGTAGCCCCCGATGCCGGCGTAGCGCAGCGTGATGGTCTTGAGCGCCCAGGCGATCAGGAACGGGCACCACATGTACTCCATCGTGTTGGTCATCCCCACGGCGTAGCCCAGCGGGTGCAGGGGGAAGCCCGTGAGACGCTGGCGGATCAGGGAGATGCCGATCGCCACCAGCATCCCAAAGCCCGCACCGAGCAAACCGGGAATATCGGCGAGCAGGGGGGAGACCAGCAGGGAGACGGTCTGACGGGCGGGGCCGGTGGCCCCGTTCTGGAGCGCGGGGCGGACCTTGGCCGTCGCGGCGCCGTAGGTGTAGTAGATATCCAGGTGCGCCCAGAACGCCGCGACTGTCCCGACTACGGCGGCAAAGAGGAGGGGCTTGAGCAGGGCGCGGGGGGAGAGTCCGCCGCCCTGCGCCATCTTCAGCGCCTCGGCGGAGTGCGGCATCGGGTTGTCGCGCATGTCGTTCATCCAGCTGGTGTAGCCGATCAGCACGGTCGCCTCTTTGCCGGTGAGATGGTTCTGTCCAAAGACATCGGCAACAAACTGCCCATTGCCCCACATCGGAGCCCAGGCCCAGCCCGCGCCCGCCTCGCTGACTACCCGCGCGAGGGTGATGGCGCAGCAGGTGTAGAGCGCGACATAGACCAGCGACTGCCAGAAGCTCGCCCCCGCCGCCGTGAGAAAGAGGGTCAAGAAGAGCAGGCCCGCCCCGCCGCCTACCAGCGCGGTCTTGGGGCTCATGAGCTCGTCGTGGGGGGCCTCGTCGGGGAGGCGTCTCTCCAGCGACTCCAGCGCCTTCTTGAAGGGCTTGCGCGCCATCCACACCGAGAAGAGTGCGATCCCCACAAACGCCCCGAGGCCCTGCTCTTTGATAAAGGGCATCCGGTTGGTCGGGCCGCTCCCGCCGCTCTCCGAGAGCCCGAGCCAGGTACTGCCAATAATCAGCGCTTTCTGCACCAGGTACATCACCCAGCAGGAGAAGCTCACCTCCAGCGAGAGGAGATAGGCGATCCCGATAATCGACGGATAGAACGCCAGGGTGAAGCGCCCGATCGCGCTAAAGGGGCGCTCGGTGAAGAGAGGGCCAAGCTCGTTGAAGCCCATCCCCGGCTTGAGGGCGATACTGGGCACCGAGGGATAGAGGAAGTTGAGGTAGTTGACACTCTCCAAGAGCCCTGCGACCACGACGCCCGCCCAGAAGAGGGGGTTCTTAAAGATCGGCGCGCGCCCTCCGTTCTCGGTGATCTCCAGCGGCAAGAGCACCAGCGGGAAGGTCAGGCGCTCCTCCTCGATCCACTGCTTGCGAAACAGAGACATGGCGCACAGCAGGGTCCAGAAGATCGTGATAATAAACGCGCTCCAGGCGAGCACGGGGATCGCCCAGCCCTTGAGGTTTTCCGGGGTCCAGAGGCTGGTGTTGCCCCGGAAGAAGCCATTGAGCACGGCGGGGTCGCGGGGGACAAGCCACGTGGGGATATTGGGCCAGATATAGTCCTTGAACTTACTGCCCCCCGTGGCGTAGTTCTCGTAGAAGGGGGCAGGAATCTGGTTGATGAGGATCTGCACAAAGCCATAGCCCGCCGCACAGGTGCCCACGCAGAGCATGGCGTAGAGGGTGATGAGCTCTCTCTGGTTGAGTGCCCATCTCTTGGCAAACTTCAGAAAGGCGAGGTTGATGCAGACCAGCGCAAAGAGCATCACCAGCGGCCCACGCTGGAGCGCCGTCTGTGTCCAGAGGAGCGCCTGGGTGACCACGTAGGCATAGGTGCCGAAGTAGGCATTGACGAGTAGGAGAAGAGAGCCTAAGCCATAGAGGACTGTCTTGCGCATGGAGCCTTATTGTAACCTATTTCGCCCAATTCCATTGGGCGAACCAACGACGCAGGGAAGGAATCCGAGCGGCTTGTAGGGAAGTGAGCCCCATGCAAGCAAACGACACACTCCAGGTAGGGGTGGCAAAGCGCGTCATCACGCCCAACCCGCTCTTGCCGGTCTCCGGGGGGATGGGGCCGACCCGTCCGACTCGGGAGAAGCGGGGGGAGCTGATGGCACGGGCGCTCTATCTCCAGCGTGGGGCGACCAAGGTGGTCGTTGTGGGGCTGGACCTGCTGGGCTTTCCCGGTGTCCTAGGGGATCGGGTGCGTGCGCGTGTCCCGCAGGTGGCGCCACAGAACATTCTCATTGGCGCGACCCACACCCACAGCGCTCCAGACTGCTACGCCTTCCCCGATGGCCAGGGTGGCCACACGGGAGACCTGGCCTTTATAGAGCGGGTCTGTGTCCTCGCTGCGGAGGCGATCAACGAGGCGGTCGCGGCGGCGCGACCCGCACTGCTCAAGATTGCCACGGGTGAGGCGCAGGGAAAGATCGCCTACAACTACTACGCCCCTGAGCTCTACGACCGGCGGATATCGGTGATCCAGGCGCTAACTCCCGAGGGCAAGACCCTGGCGACCCTGGTGAACTACGCGATCCACCCGGAGGTGCTGGGCAATAGTGTCGGTATCCTCAGCCCCGATCTGTGTGGGCCGCTGTGTGAGCGCCTGGAGGAACGGGCCGGCGGGATGGCACTCTTTATGAACGGAGCCCAAGGCGGCATGGTCACCGCCGACAACCGCAACCTAGACCGCCCCAAGGACCCGCTCAAGGGCTACTGGGAGGACTCCCGCACCTGGGACGAGTGCGTGCGGATCGGGACAACCATGGCCGATGAGGCGCTCCGGCTGGTGGGAAAGGCTCCCGTGCAAGTGCGGCCAGGGCTCCTCTGCCAGAGCAAGCAGGTGACATTTCCTGTCCAGTCCCCTGAGCTCTGGCAGGTGGTCTCCGCCTCGCCGCTCCACTACCCGCATGGGAAAGACAAGACCATCCAGTCCCGAATCAACCTGGTGAATGTCGGGGACGCCCAGATCCTGACCATCCCCGGTGAGGCCCTGCCCAATATCGGCTTCTACCTCAAGCGAAAGATGCGCGGGGCACATAACCTGCTCTTTGGGCTCACCAACGATGCCTTTGGTTATATCCTGACGCCGGTGGACTTTCACAGCTTCCCGCGCTACGACTATGTCTCACGGACATCGCTGGGGGAGCAGACCGGGGAGATCCTGATCGAGAAGTGCCTGGAGCTGGTGCGGGAGAGCCCTATCCCCCGGGGCTAGGCGACCGTCGCCTCGTTGCGCTCTTTGGCGGCGAGCTGGAGGGTCTGGGCGAGCTCACGGAGGCCACGCGATGCCGCCTCTTCTTCGTCGGTGGCGAGCTTGAGCTGGTCGACGCTCTCGCCCGTTCGCTCGTGGCGGGAGCGGACAAGGGCCATCTGGAGATCGACCGCACCACAGGCGAGGGCGTAGCGCAGGATCGCCTGGCGCAGGACTTGGTTCTCTGCCTTGAGCGCGTCGAGCTGCTGGCGCTCGGAGAAGTGGGTGCGTAGTGCTGCAACATCTCGCTGGAGGCGCTCCGCCTCCCTCTCAAGCTCACCCAATCGGTCTTCAATCATAAACTGCCTAAATAGTTATTCCGCACTCGCCGATAATCTACTACTAAGGGAATTACTGGTTTCTGGTACAATTTGGTGCTAATTGGTTATTATGCCTATGTTGCCTCGACGATTTCAACTGGATCATCAGCTCCGCTTTACCGCGCTTGAGGGCGCGACGGAGAGTGCGCAGCTGGGCGATACCTTGCGCTCGGTCTGTAGCGCGCCGCTCTGGGAGCTCCTCCACGATGGCCTACGGCAGGCACTGACCACCCGCACCCGCTTTACCTACGAGGCCGAGTTCCCCGACGAGGGCCGCCAAGTTGTGGAGATGGTTCCCACTCCCATGGGGGTGACAGTCACCATCCAGCCCGCCGTGGTCTTCTCACAGGGAGTCCCCGAGAGTGCTCCTGCGGCCTCCGCACCCGACCCCGCCGATGACTTTTTTCTCCGTGCCGCCGACATGCTCTGCCTGCTGGAGCCCGCGACAGGAACCCTGGTCCGCGCCAATCCCGCCTGGCATCAGGCACTTGGCTACCCTGCCGAGACGCTCACGGGGCGCAAGCTCTTTGAGCTGATCCCCGACGAAGACCGGCTCGATGTCACGACCGCGCTGGCGCAGGTGGCCTCCGGGAGCTCCGCGCGCCTCGCGTGCCGGTTTCTCGGGGCCTCGGGGGACTTTCACTACCTGAACTGGAGCCTCGCGCCCGGGGCACAGGGCGCTCCTGCCTACGGCGCCGCCCGCGACATCACCCAGAGCCGGGCAGTCGAGCTGGAGATCCGCCGCCAGACCCACCGCGATAACCTCACCGACCTGCCCAATCGTAAGGCTATCGAGGAGGCGATCCTGCGCCTGCTGACATCGGGGGCCTACGGGGCGTTTGGTGTCCTGGTGCTGAACCTGGATGGCTTCAAGGTGGTCAACCAGGCACTGGGCACCGATGGCGGCGATCAGGCACTGCGGATTATCGCCCGGCGGCTGGGAGCCGCCCTGCGCGCCGAGGACATTATCGGGCGCCTGGAGGGGGATACCTTTGTGGCGCTCCTACCCGGCGTCGCCAATGAGGGCGATGCGGGCTCCGTGGCGCAGAAAGTTCTCAATGCCATCCAGACCCCCTTCTCGATTCGGGGCGAGGATGCCTGGCTCACGACCAGTATCGGGATTGTCCTAGCTCCGTATCATGGCACCGATCCCCGCACCCTCCTGGAGCGTGCCGAGACCGCGATGTACCGTGCCAAGAAGGCGAGCCGCGGCAATGTCACCCTCTGGCGCGATGGCATGACCCTCAGTGGGATTGAGCGCCTCGCTCTGGAGTCGCGGCTGGCACAGGCGGTGGATCGCGGCGAGATGCTCCTGCACTACCAGCCGCAGGTTGGCCTGGAGGACCGTTCGGATCCAACCACGGTCAAGCTGGTCGGCTTCGAGGCCCTGGCACGCTGGAACCACCAGCAGCTGGGCCTGATTCCCCCGGACACGTTTATCCCCATGGCCGAGGACTCGGGCTTGATCGTCCCGCTGGGGCAGTGGGTGATGCGTGAGGCGTTTGGTCAGGCCGCTCGCTGGCAGCACGTGGTCGCGGGTCTAGGGGTCTCGGTCAATCTCTCGGGCCGTCAGCTTGGGCAGAAAAACCTGATCGACCAGATCAAAGAGCTGCTCGTGGAGTCAAATGCGAACCCGGAACAGATGGATCTGGAGATCACGGAGAGCGACCTCTTGCAACAGGACGAGGCCAAGGTCAAGGATGTGCTCTATAAGATCAAGGACATGGGGCTCCAGCTCTCGGTGGACGACTTCGGGATGGGCTACACGAACTTTGGGCGTCTCGCCAAGCTCCCGGTGGATCGTATCAAGATCGACAAGAGCTTCGTGACCCATATCTGTGAGAGCACCGCCGATGAGGCTGTCGTGCGGGCGATGGTGGACATCTCGCGGACCCTGGGGATGAAGGTCGTGGCGGAGGGCGTGGAGACCCAGGCGCAGTTTGAGAAGCTCACCCAGATGGGCTGCGACATTATCCAGGGCTACCTCTTTGGAAAACCCCTCGCCGCCGCCGATGTCCCGCGCCTGCTCACCGCTCGCTAAGAGATGGATATCTCCCTCACGACTCCCGCGCTGCTCTTTCCCGCGGTCTCGCTGATCTTGCTGGCCTACACCAATCGGTTTCTGGCGCTGGCCGCGCTCACCCGCAGCCTCTACGAGCGCTGGGGGGATACCCACGACCCGAAGATCCCGCCCCAGATCGAGAACCTCCGCTACCGGGTGCGTCTGATCCGCCGCATGCAGACCCTGGGGGTGAGCGCGATCTTGCTGTGCGTCGTGGCGATGTTCTGCCTCTTTGAAAACTGGCTTCGCGCTGGTGCCTGGTTCTTCGGCGCGAGCCTGGTCGCCCTCAGCCTCTCCTTGACCATCTCCCTGCACGAGATTCAGCTCTCCGGGCGGGCTCTGGACATGCAGCTCGCCGATATGGAGGCCCCTGCCCCGCCTTCAAGTACGCTGTAGACGGCTCGGTTGCACCAAGCGGTTCAGCGACTCCCAGGTTCCCGACAGAAAGCTCTTTAGTTCGGCGGTGTAGCACTCCCGTGGGTCGGGAAAGACGACCAGAGGAGAGATAAGGTTGCTCGCCTTCTGGTAGAGGCCATCCCAGTTGAGAAAGAGCCCCGACGAGAGCCCCTCTAGCTCGCTGAACGATGCGGAGACTTGGGTGCTGTGTAGGAGCTGTGCACGGGCTGCGGCGCGCGTGTTGGTGGGGGGCTTGAGGGGCTCACGGCCCTGCTGTGGCGCGATCCAGACCACATCGAGCGCGGAGTCGTCTGCCTGGGGAGAGAAGGCCCCCGCGAGGGACTCTTCTTCTCTCCCCCCCAGCCGGGAGAGCGCGAGCAGGACCGAGAAAAGATGCATGGCACCATCGTGGGTGGTGGGGATCTGTGCCTCCTCGAAGAAATCGGTGAGGAGCCGGAACTTGGTGCCGTAGTCGGTGAGCCCCGAGACTCCCTCCCAGCCCTCGGTGCGCAGGGCCTCCAGCACCCGGCGCCAGTACCGCAGGATCAGGCGGTCCTCGCTGTGCCTAAAGAGGGTCTCCTGCCTCTCCTCGCAGGCCTCCAGGCAGAGAAACTGGCACTCCAGCGCACTGTAGCCCTGCTCCAGCCCCACCAGCTTGTGGGCCGCAAAGAGGCGGTTGGTGCTGTCGAGGTCGGTGATAAAGTGGCGGGGATCGTAGCGGCGCAGGGGCTCGGGGAGGGGATGGCTCTCGGTGAGACGGATCATCGCCAGGGTCGCCCCGAACTGGAGCAGCATCCCGACCTCGGTGAGCAGAGGGTCGCCCCCGATTACCTGGAAGCGTCGAAGCAGGCTCTCGGGCTCGGACTTTCCACAGTGGTGCTCCTGGCTGTTCTTCACATAGGGCCGTCGCCCGAGCGACTCCGCCGCCAGGAGCTGGGTGGTGACGAGGCTACGGGGCGAGAGGAGAAAGGCGGGCTGTCCCTCACGAAAGGGCGTGTCCGGGTCGAGGCCGCCGCCTCCCGCGAGCAGAGCACGGGTGGCAAAGAAGGGGGCGAGGGCATGGGTGAGGCGCTCGGGGGAGAGAAACGTGAGGTAGTTCTCGTGGATACCGAGCGCGGTACGTGGCTGGCCCGGCAGATGACCGATCCCTAGTGTGGCCACACAGTCGATAAAGTACTCGCTGCCCGCATCGTGGAGGCGCCCCGAGAGCTCCGACCAGCGCAGGTGCTGGATGCGGGCGATCAGCTCGACCACGGAGGCGCACTCGGGGAAGGCGAACTCGGGAAAGACATCCTCACGCGCTCCCCGGTCCAGGTAGACACGGCTACCGTCGCGGCGGAAGCCCAAGCGATCGAAGAGAACCTCACGGGGGGCAGCGACCTGCTCCCCACTGGAGGTGTAGCGTCCCAGTGCCAGCTCGATCTCGGCACTTACAATGCGTTTGTCGTGTACCGTCTCCATGGAACATTTTACCAAGCGCCCCAAAGAGTCGGCAAGCGCTTAGGAGGGCAAAGGCTGTGTGTAGTCCACCATGCGCTCGAAGCCACACTCATCGTAGGTGCGCTCGAAGACAGGCTGGAGGTCGATTTCCAGGTCGGGATGGGTCTCGTCGAGTGGCACGAGAACAGTCGGAAGTCTCTCTTGGATCGTCCAGGCCACGGCCTGAAAGCGCTGTCCATAGCCGCCTCGGTGTAGGCTCGCCGCGTAGTCGAAAGCACCAAACCGTGCCCTGAGGCCACTCTGAGACGCGGCCAGTGTGTACTCGCCTGCGCGTAGCAAGTCAATCTCCAGCAAATGTACCTCGCTCTCCAGAAGCGTTTTTTGTTTGGCAAGGTACTCGTCGCGCCCTCGGCCTGCGGATTTATTGGAGTGGCTAAGTAGCTCGATCACGGTAAGCACACGCCGCTCCGGTGTGTTGTGGGAGTGAATCTCGATGAAGAGCTGGCGTACGGGAACCCCATCCTCGATCCAGTCCATAAACTTGGAGGGTATTTCAGCGAGAGTTGCTCCCTCTGAAGGAGGCCCACCATGCCCAATGGCAACATCTGCCTCGAAGTGGCGAATACCTTCTTCGACAACCAGGCGTTCTTCCATCCGAGCGGAAAAGCCTTGGGGAAGCTTGCGGTTAATCTCCGCACGCAGACAAAAGAGAAAAGCATTGTGAACGTCTGGCCAGAGACTCCGACGCTCCAAATAGGGGTCCATTCCAGGAAACGGCGAGGGCATAGCAAACACTCCTTTCACCATTTTATCGCTTCAATCACGAGCCGCTTCCAGCGCCTTGAGCCACCGTCCGAAACTCACGGGAGACGTTCTGTGAGCCATGCCCTTGTTTCCTTGTCTACACCGGGTTCAGGGAGCCGGGAGTAGTCTACCAGCTCAGAGAAGCGGCCTTCGTCGTAGGCACGGGGCAGGAGAGGCTGGAGGTCTATCACGAGGTCGGGGTGCGGGTCTTCGAGGGGGATGAGAACGCCTGGAAGCTCGTGGGGGAGCTGCCAGGCGACCATCTGGAAGCGCCGTCCGTCGCGGGCGCGGTGCAGGCTGGCGGCGTAGTCGTAGCGTCCAAAGCGCTCTTTGAGGCTGGCTTCCGAGACCGCAAGGGTGTGCGGCCCGGCTCGAAGCAAGTCTATTTCCAGCAGGTGAATCTCGCTGGAGAGGAGATTTTTCTGTTTGCCAAGATACTCATCGCGGCCCTTACCAGGAAGCTTGTTGGCATAGCTGAGCAGCTCGACCACCGCGACCACACGCCGCTGGGAGCCTTCGCGGGTCTGTATCTCGATAAAGGTCTCTCGAAAGGGCTCACTCTCCTCAATGGCCCACTCCATCGCGAGTTTTGCGGGAGACTCGGCAATGGTCACGCCGCTCGACGGTGGGCCACTCTGCCCTACGGAGACATCAGCGACAACGTGACGAATGCCTTCTTCCACCACGAGGCGCTCCTCCAGACGCGAGGCAAATCCCGGTGGGAGCTGCTGGTTGATAGCCGCGTTGAGGCAGTAGATAAAGGCGTTGTGGAACGCGGGCCAAAGCTCAGGGGCCTCCAAAAACGGGTCCATTCCGGGAAACGGCGAGGGCATGGCAAACACTCCTTGATTTCCGGAGGTTGAAACCTCCGGCTTAAGAGGACGACGCCCGCCTCCGCGGGCAATAGATTCGGCTGGCTACGCAGGTAGCCGTCGCCCTCTTAAGCCGGAAGACTCGTTCTTCCGGCACATTGGCAAACACTCCTTGAACTATTCTACCGCTTTCCGGCTCAGGGGCTGAGGGGGAAGTATAATAGCTGCGATGGCATTTACCCCCCGAACCCGAGAAGAAGCGGAGAGCTACCGCCCCAACGAAGTGCTGGAGTGCACGATCGAGCGTGTGACCTACCACAACGAAGAGAATGGCTACGCGGTGCTCAAGGTCCTGCCCGCCGATGCTCGCGATAAAGTCAAGGCCGATGTGATTCCGGTGCTGGGCAACTTCTCCAACCCGGTAGTGGGCGAGAGCCTGCGTATCTTTGGCTGGTGGGACAAGCACCCCCAGCACGGCAAGCAGTTCAAGGCCGTCCGCTACGAAGTCATGCGCCCCGCCACCGCTGCCGCGATTGAGAAGTACCTTGGCTCGGGGATGATCAAGGGGATCGGGCCCAAGGCGGCGCAGTGGATGGTCAAGAAGTTCGGGGTCAAGACCCTGGAGGTGATTGAGCACCACCCGGACAAGCTCCAGGAAGTCAAGGGGATCGGGGAGAAGAAGGCGCTGATGATCCAGGCGGGCTTTATCGCCCAAAAAGAGATCGCCGCCATCATGGAGTTTCTGATCGGCCACGGGATCACGCCCACCTACGCGGTCAAGATCTACAAGTACTACAAAGAGCGGGCTATCGAGCAGGTGGAGCAGAACCCCTACCAGCTCGCCACGGATATCTGGGGAATCGGCTTTCGCAGCGCCGACAAGATCGCGCTCAACCTCGGGATCACCTACGACGCGCCCCGTCGCTTGGAGGCGGGGATGGTCTATATCCTCAACAACGAGATGGAGAGCGGGGGCCACTGCTACCTGCCCCAGCGCGAGCTGATCGAGAAGGCCGCCGAGAACCTCTACATCAAGTCCGCCGACGATCTCCCCGAGCACGACCAAGCCCACGAGAAAGCCCAGCTTGGGCAGAAGCTAGAGCCGGTTCTCGCCGACCTGATCCAGCGCGGTTTGTTAGTAGCGGAGACCATCGAGCTGATGGGTCACGAAGAGACCGCGATCTACACCCCCAGTTTCCACACCACGGAGAAAGCGGTCGCGGACAGGATTCACCAGCTCCTCAACTCCCCGTGGCGCAACCGCCCCAAGCCCGCCGAGATCGACAAGATCCTCGAGAGCCTCCCCGGCCACGAAAAGCTCTCCGAGGAGCAAGACATGGCCGTCCGCCGGGCTTTAAGTGAGAGCGTCTTGGTGCTCACTGGTGGCCCTGGTTGCGGCAAGACTTTCACCACGAACTTTATTGTCCAGGCGCTGGAGAAGCTGGGGCGGCGGATTCAGATCGCGGCACCGACGGGGCGTGCGGCGAAGCGGGCGGCGGAGGTCTCGGGGCGGGAGGCGAAGACGATCCACCGTTTGCTGGTCTTCGACCCGGAGAAGAAGGGCTTCAAGCACGGGCCGGGCGAGCCGCTGGAGCTCGATGTGCTGGTGATCGATGAGTCGTCGATGCTGGACCTGATGCTCACCCACAACACGATCCGCGCCATCCCCGACGGTGCCCAGATTATCTTTGTGGGCGATGTCGACCAGCTCCCCAGTGTCGGGCCGGGCAATGTGCTCAACGATCTGATCCAGTCTGGGCGGGTCCCCGTGGCGCGACTGACTCAGGTCTTCCGGCAGGCGGCGGCGAGCAAGATCATCACCAATGCCCACGCGATCAACAAGGGGAAAGTCCCCGAGCTCCTGCCGCCTAGCGAGGCGAAAAACGGCGCGGACTGTGTCTTTATCGAGGTGGACGAGACCGAGGAGCTGCTGCAAAAGATCAAGGGAATTGTCGCCAAGAGCCTGCCGAACCTAGGCTTCAAGGCCGACGAGATCACGGTCCTCTCCCCGATGCAGCGCGGTATGGTCGGGGTGCGCAACCTCAACGAGGAGCTGCAGAAGATCATCAACCCGCCCCATGCGGAGAAAAAAGAGCACCCACGCGGCGGCATGATCCTGCGCGAGGGCGACCGGGTGATGCAGCGGCGCAACAACTACGATAAGAATGTCTTCAACGGCGATGTCGGGCACATTGAGACGATCAATACCGAAGATCAAATGCTCATTGTGGACTATCCCGAAGGTCCTGTTGAGTACGAATTTGCCGAAACAGATGAGTTAAATCATGCCTTCAGTCTCACGACGCATAAGTGCCTGCATCCCGATGAGCGCATCCGAACGCAGCGTGGCCTGATCCCGATACGCGACATTCAAGCGGGTGATCTGGTGCAGACGGGCTTCGGCCAAAAGCGACCCGTGGTAGCACGTTTCGAGACAGGCGAGCGGCCCATTGTCGTCCTGAAAACGCGCTCCGGGCAGACGCTTCGAGTCTCACCGGAGCACCCGCTCTGGGCGATTCCAAGTGGCGAAAGCGCTGCTCTCTGGCGGACTGCGGGCGAGCTAGGAGTCGGCGATACTCTGGCGTTAGACCGCACGGTCTGGGAGAGTGCTAAAGAGCCAGAGCTCCCCGAAGTCGTTCCGCTCGTGGGGCGACCAAATGCCGAACTTCCCCGGGTGCCGTCTCAGATGGACGCAGAGCTGGCGTATCTACTTGGCCTGATTGTTGGCGACGGTTCGTACCGCGATCAGAAAGACGGAACGGTTGATCTGACCAGCATGGACACAGAGATTCAGGAAGCTTACGAGAAAACGCTGACAAGCTACGGCTTGCGTGTGTGCCGCTACGCTCCCAAGGGGAGCCGGGCGATTCGCCTCTATGTTGTCTCGCGTGCGTTTCGAGCATGGCTTCTGGAGCTGGGGCTGGACTACGTCTCTGCAAGTGCGAAGCATATCCCCGAGATTATCTTCCGCGCCTCGACAAAATCCCGTGCGGCGTTTCTCCGTGGGCTTTTCGACACCGACGGTAGTGCAGGCAAGGAGGGCGGTAGTAATCGCTCCGTCCGTCTGGTCACAGCATCCCCGGAGCTTGCCGATGGGGTGCAGCAGCTCTTGCTCTCGCTAGGAATTGTCTCGAACCGTCGCCACTCCGCTGTTGCCGTGATGCTTGAGGTCAGCGGCCCCTCCCTGCCTGTTCTTGCCGAGCGTATCGGGTTTGGACTGGGCTACAAACAAGAGCGCTTGGAGAAGCTGGTGGCAAGCCAGGGAGAGGTTGGCAAGACAAACCGCGATACGATTCCCTTTGGTGTGTCGCTGGCGGAAGAGCTCTGGGGCGTCTTGAAGAAGCGCAACTGCCCGGAAGTGGCTCGCCTACGCTCGATCCTCTCCCGTGTCCGTCACGGAGTACTGCAGATGAGCTATCGGCACTTGGGTGAGTGCCTGGCCTACCTGGAGCAAGAAGGCTTGCCAACTCCACCACGTGCTTGCCAGACGCTACGCCTGCACCACTACTTTGACCCACTGATACGTGTCGAAAAGACGAGCGAAGTGGTTGATATGGTGGATATTGAAGTGGAAGGCATTCACTCGTTTGTGGCAGGAAGTGGCATGATTTGCCATAATTCCCAGGGTTCAGAATACCCTGCTTGTGTGATTATTTGCCATAATACGCACTATATGATGCTCCAACGTAACTTAGTATACACTGCTTTGACACGTGCAAAGAAATTTGCGGTGATTATTGGGACGAAATGGGCGCTGAAGCGCTCCGTTACAAATAAGCATGTCCAGCCGCGCTACACAAGGCTCTCGCAGCGGCTTCAGAATCTGGTTGAGGGACTGGGGACGAGCGGGCTACCTGGAGCGGCGAAGGCAGGGAAAGAGACGCGGGAGTTGCCTACGCCACCGATGCCTGGGCGGCTATTTTAGCGTTTAAATCCAGGTGCTGGGAACGTGGAATTCACCATCGCCTGCCAGAATCTGCAGGAGGTTGATCTGCCCCGAGTGGTAGGCCATGTTGCGGTACGCGCCGATCATCAGCCCCTTGCCTGTACGTTGCCCACGGCGGGTCGGGAATAGGCTCTCGAAGAGGGAATCATGAGACACGCGGATCACTGCGGCCAGCTCAGCACAGCTCGCTTGGAGTCGAGCACGGGCCTCGGTAGGACTCGTTGGTGTGACCTCATCGGCGAGGGACGGCACAGCCGTATCCCCACGTAAGAGCGCGGCGAAGGCGCGATTGACCGCTATGCACTCAGCAGCTTGCTCCAGAGCGGATCGGGTGGGCGCGGAGCTAGGTAGCTGTGGCTGCCAGTTGAGCCGATCCGGGGCAGTGGTTTCGATGTAGTGTGCTAGGGAGTCACCAATAAGCTCAATCTGCTCAGCAAGGAGTTCTTGTGCGGTCATGTAGGATTGTAGCACAGCTACCTGTTTTAGCGAATGTGAGATTTGGGCGATAAGGCTTTGCCATGAGCCGAGTTGTCTATATCCACGCCAATGCCGAGGGAATTCCCTTCGCCCCCACCAGCTACGCCGCCTGGGACGGCTTCACAAAGCTCGGCTACGATGTGCGTCTTTACCAGTCTGAGGAACTAGAGAGCCTGCCGCGGGTGCGGGAGGTGATTGTGGTCGGGGGGATCGGGCTGGTGCACAAGGCGCTGGCACGGGTTGGAGCGCCGCTTCCTGACGAACTGAATATCCCGGAGGCGCTGCTTGCCTTTGCCGGGCGGCAGGTCTGGGAGACGACACTGGGAGTGGCGCGCAAGCCGGAGAGCTGGCCGCTCTTTGTGAAACCGCTGCATGAGGCCAAGCTCTTTGTGGGGCACGTGATCCGTGACTGGCCGGACCTGATTGTCGCCGCCGGGTGCGACTCGGACCTGCCCGTGCTCGCCCAAGAGCCCGTGAATTTTGTCTCTGAGTGGCGGGTGTATGTGCGCTACGGGAAGATTCTGGGGCTGGGGCACTACAAAGACGATCCGCTGATCTTCCCCGATCCCGCCGTGGTCCGCGCCGCCATCGCCGCGTGGGGGGATGCTGCTCCTGCAGGCTACGGCATCGACTTCGGGATCACCGACGACGGCAAGACGTTGCTTGTTGAGGTCAACGACGGGCACTCGCTGGGCAACTACAACCTGCGCCCGGTCGAGTACGCCAAGCTTCTTCAAGCCCGCTGGGACGAAATGGCAAACGCCACCTAGGTGGGGCGGGGCCTTTCAGGCCCCGGCGGGCGGTTAGTCGTTAAACAATTCGCTGACGGAGTCGCCGGTCCAGATGCGGCGGATGGCCTCGGCGAAGAGGTGCGAGACGGAGATAACCGTGGTTTTTTCGGTGCGCTTCTCCGGGGAGAGGGGGATGGTGTCGGTGATGATGAGCTCTTTGATCTCGGGGCGGGAGAGGCGCTGGACGGCGGGTCCGGCGAGCACAGCGTGGGTGCAGGCGACATAGATCTCGGGGTTGGCACCGCTGGCGATTAGCATGTCGATGATCTCATTGATCGAGCCCCCCGTGGAGATCATGTCGTCGTAGACAATACACGTCTTGCCCTTCACATCACCTGCGAGGCCGCTAATCTCCGCGATCCCGTGGCCGGGGCGGAACTTGTAGCCCACCGCCAGCGGGCAGTGCAGGCGCGAGGCGATCTTGCGCACTTTCTTCACTCGGCCTTCGTCGGGCGAGACCACAACCGTGTTTTCGAGGTTCTTGGTCGCTAAATAATCACTGATGGCCCCGATGGCGGTGAGGTGATCGACGGGGATATCAAAGAAGCCCTGGATCGCATCGGCGTGCAGGTCCATGGCGACAATGCGGTCCGCGCCCGCGGTCACCAATAGGTTGGCGATCAGCTTGGCAGTGATGGGCTCACGGGGACGGTCCTTCTTCTCCTGGCGGGCGTAGCCGTAGTAGGGTAGCACCACCGAGATGCTATTGGCACTGGCGCGCTTGAGCGCATCGAGCAGGATCAGCAGCTCCAGCAAGTTCGCATCGATGGGCGCACAGGTCGGCTGGAGCACAAAGGCGTCCGTACCGCGCACCGAGTCCTCGAACTTGATGTAGATCTCGGAGTCCGGGAAGCGCGTGATCTTGAGCGGACCGAGCTCAATACCCAGGTTCTGGGCGACAGCGGTGGCGAGCTCGGGGTGCGCGGTTCCGGAGAACAGCGCCATGGGGGGGCGAAGGGCAGACATACGGAGGCTATTGTACCGCTAGAAACGCCCCACGCCGCCGCGGGGCGTACTATCTTTTGCTTCGGGCGTGTGCAAAGAAATGTTGGACGAGAAAGCCGTAGACAATGCAGGCAGGTAGCAGGCCTCCGACAAACAGCACCTTCCAGAGCAGGCCGACCTGGGGCTCTGCCAGAAAGTGACGGGCATCGAGCAGATCGCAGGTGAGGGAGTAGCCGATGGTTAGCAAGAGAGGAACACGTGCGCGGCGGAACGCTTGGAGCTGGAACTTGAGTATCCCGGTGGGCTCCGCAGGGACGGCATCTGTGGCGCGGTAGCGCCGGGCCGAGCGGGCGATACTCCCATGGATAGGAACCAGGCAAAAGAGAACAAAACTCAAGATTACTAAGTTGCGTCCCAGCTCCGGCTCGACAAGCGCCGCGACAGCGTACCAGTAGGCACCCGCGGCGATGTTATGGAAGGTCAGCAGCAGGTACTGGAGGAAGTAGTGGTAGCGCTCTTGCGGGGTGAGCAGCGCGTAAAACTCATCTTGTTTGCCGAAAGGGAGCATGGGGCGAGAGGTTTCCTTGGAGCCTATTGTACCGCGTGTGCCTCTTTCCCCTCCGTGCTTACCTGCCACAGAGCACCCTTCCAGAGATAGAAAATCGTCTTTCCATCCGGGGCAAACCGGGGCTGCTCAAACGACCCTTTTTCCGCCGGGCCAGCCAGCCCGAGAGGCCGGAACCCCGAGCCATCGCGCTGGAGCAGGCAGAGGTCGTAGTGGAATGGGTTGGCCTTGTCGGAGATAAGGACAAACTGCTTGCCATCGGCGGAGAGGCTGGGGTCACCGACAAAGCTCCCCCCGGTCTCGTCGGCCTTTCCCCCGAAGAGCTCACGTGGGGGCTGCTTGCCCTCCGCATCGACCTCAAAAAGCGCCTCTCGGCTTCCGCCTAGGTCATCAGTGGGAACCTGCGCGGCGAAGATCACAGAGCGGCTGTCGGGGGTGAACTGGACGCCACTGACTTCACGGTACTTGCTGTGGGTGAGCTGACGAAGCTCCGTGCCATCGCGGCGGATGGTCCAGACATCGGATTCTATCCAAGAGACGCCGGTGGGGGAGAGGGGATTGTTTTTCGGGCGAGCAAAGACCAGCTTCTGACCGTCGGGGGAGAAGCGTGGCTTAAACTCGCTGAAGGCATCGTCGTGGGTGAGCCGCCGGACACTCTTGCCATCGAGTGAGGCCAGCCAGAGGTCCGACTCCGCGGAGTACGCCACGGCCTTTCCCTCGGGCGAGAGCGCGGGGTAGGCCAAGCTGCGCGGGAAGCCGGGGGTATCGACTGTGGTGCGCTTGCCGGTTGCGAGCTCTAGGACCGAGAGAGGGCTGTTGAGGGCGAACACCGCCCGCTTGCCGTCGGCGCTGAGGTCGTAGGTGAGCTCACGGGCAAGGACATAGCGGCTGGGCTTGCAGGTACTCACTGCAAGTACCATCACTACCAGAGTGCAGAACGCGCCAAAGAAGCCGAGCCGCCGCTTGTCTTGGCGGCTCATGGAGGCATCTTCGCGATCTCTAGGAACTATAGCCCGACCCCGCGCACGGCGACCGTGGCTCGTGCCTGGGCGACGGGCTTCAGCACGATCTCATCCAAATTCACGTGCCAGGGGCGTGTGACGGCAAAGACCACGACATCTGCCACATCGTCGGCGGTGAGCGGCGTGAGGCCGTCGTAGACCTTGGCGGCACGCTCTTTGTCACCGAAGAAGCGCACCTCGGAGAACTCGGTCTCGACCATGCCGGGCGCGATATCGGTAACCCGCACGGGGGTGCCGTTGAGCTCTAGCCGCAGGGTCTCGGTGACCGCGCGGGCGGCGTGCTTGACAGCGCAGTAGCCGGCGCCGTTGGGGTAGGTCTCGCGGCCGGCGATACTGGTGATATTGACGATATGCCCTTTGCCGGCGTGGAGCTTGGGAAGCAGGGCGCGGGTGACACGCATCAGGCCCATGACATTGGTCTGGTACATCTGCAGCCAGTCGTCGTCGCGGGCCTGGGCAAGCGGCTCCAGCCCAATCGCACCGCCCGCATTGTTGACGAGGACGTGGATGGCATCGGGGACGGTCGCGCAGAACGCCTCGACCGAGGCGGTATCGGCGACATCGAGGACGTGTGCGGCGCCGCCCAGCTCCGCGGCAAGGGCCTCGATACGGTCGGTGCGTCGTGCGCCCAAGATCACAGAGTAGCCCGCCGTGGCGAGCTGTCGTGCGGTCGCCGCCCCGATCCCACTGGAGGCACCGGTGACGACCGCGATTTTTGTTTCGGATGTCATGTGTGCATTGTATCCTGCGATACACTGGAGAAACGGAGGGTTTCCTATGCGTCGTGGCTTTACTTTAATCGAGCTCCTGGTCGTGATCGCGATCATTGCGATCCTTGCTGCGATTCTCTTTCCTGTCTTTGCCCAAGCCCGCGCCAAGGCCCGCCAGACCGTCTGCATGAGCAACATGCGTCAGATCGGGCTGGGGGTGCGGATGTACCTCCAGGACAACGACGATATCTTCTTTGCCTACGACCAGGGGGGAGTGGGCTGGACCATCCCGCGCTCTGCCTGGGACGAGAAGCAGGACTTTCTCCTGCGTCCCTACCTCAAGAACACCGGCATCCTCAACTGCCCCGAAGAGAAGGTCAGCACCATCAACGGCCAGAGCGTGCGCTTCCCCCAGTATGCCATGAACGACCTGCTCAACCGCGCCCCAGATACTGTCGCTCCCGATGGCGGCTCGACCGTGGGACCGCTCACCCGGAGCGAGACCGCGGTGGAGACCATGACTCTCTTGATGTGGGAGCACAACAACCCCGCGGTCCACTGCGAGACCTGGTCGAGCTCACCGGGGCACTGGGAGTCCGCGCACCACAAGGGCTTCAACGGGCTCTTCTGCGACGGTCACGTCAAGCGCATGAGTTTGGGGACGCTGAAAGACTCCATGCTCACCTACTGGGAAGACTAAAACCCCCTTCGCAGGCGGAACGCCGGTTCGTCGAAGGGGGTCACGGCGCTGTCGCCGTGGGGAGATGCCACTCGGTGAGCTCTACTTGGAAGCACGCGCCATCGGGGATCACAAAGGCGGGCCCGTGCTCACCCCGGACGATGAGTTGGTTCTGGTCGGGGAGGAGCGTGAGCTCACTGCCTTCCACGGGCACCCCATTGAGCCAGACCGACTCGGGGGACTTGCCCTCAAAGACAAGCTGGGCGGTGCGCGGCTCGCTATCGCCCAGGACCGTGGTCTCCTGGAGCTCGGTGTGTCCGATGAGCGCGCCTGCGTGGGTGAGCTCCCAGCGAGGGCCGAGCCAAGTCGTGTTTTCCCGTAGCCAGAGGTGCGGGGCGAGGGCCTCCGGGACCGCGATCACCTGAGAGACGCCGACAGCAAAGACGGCAGGTGTCTCGCCAAAGGCAACCAGGGCTGCCTCGCCGGGGCCGGCATTGAAGACCGAGACCTCACGCTCCTCGCCGGGCTTGCCGGTGACAAACACGCGGGCACCGGGGAAGGGATCGGGGCGGAGCTGGGCCGTGAGGAGCGTGGCATCGGACTTGACCAGCCCGGCGTAGGCACCCAGGTAGTTCTCCGCGGGCCCGAGGGGGAAGTCGTGCGCCCAGAGCAGAGTCTCCTCGGCGGCGATCTCGCGCTCGTCAAAGGCGGGAAAGACACTGCCGACCATCGCCTTGTCCGTGGGGTTGTGGGCGAGGAGTAGAGAGCCCTGCTGCTTGGTGCGCCACTCCGACGCCACCAATCCGCCGTAGGCACGCAGCCCCTCGTGAAAGGTCCCTGCGCGTAGCGGCTCCCCAAAGGCGGCGGCAAAGAGTGCCAGGGGCCGGAGCGCCCAGAGCTCACCGGCGTTCTCGACCCGACAGACCACCTCACGCGCACCCTGCGCCCAGGCACGGCGGACTGCTGTGGGGGAGGCCGGCACCAGCGTGGCGGAGTCGCGGCGGGCGAGCCCAAGGGCATCGGCAAGCGGGGCGAGGGTGGGGGGAACACAGACAAAAAGAGGCATGGCGTCGCAAGTATACCCGCTGAGTTTTTTGGTTAGATTTGCCGATACTTACGGAAGTAGTATGGCAAAAGGTGTTCTCAAAGATATTAAGCAGCCTCCCAGTCTCTGGCAACGTCTGCTCGGTGGGTTTAAGGCGGCGCGGCTAACCAAGGCGGAGAGCCCCGCACTGACGCCGGAGGCGGTGACCTCCTACTACGCTGCACTCGTGGGAAAGACACCTCAGCCCAGTCTTGCTCGGGTGGCGCGCGCCCTGCTCTGGGCCGATATCAAGGCGCGTCAGTTTCACTCCCTCTGCAAAGACTGGTACCCCCTCGCCGCGGAGACCTTCCCCGATGACGAGCGCTGTGCGTTCTATGTTGCGGCCCTCTACTACCATGGTTTCTTAACCCCCGACTCCAGCCAGCTGGAGAAGGTCCTGAGTGGGCTGATGAAGGTAACCTGGCGGGACTCGGGCTACTGGAGTAAGCTCGACCTGCCGCGCACCGAGCTCCTCAAGCGCCTGACCGATGCCATCGCCGACGATGAGATTCGGATCACGCCGGAGCGCTTGCCCGTGCTGGAGGCGGCCTTCGATGCGACCTCACTAACCGATGAGCAGCGCATCACGACCGCGCGCTGGCTGGGAGTGGCCTACCGGGCCAGCGGCCGCAGCGACGACCGCGCGGAGATTATCTACCGCTATCTGTTCTTGAATGTCCCCGACGACGACGAGAACAACGAGTACCTGGCGAATCTCTTTGCCGGGCGTGGTCTCGATGATGCCAATGCCTGCGCGGTCTACTCGCGGATGGTGACGATCGCCGATAAACGAGGGGATCAGTCGTCGAAAGCACAGTGGAGCCTGAAGCTCTCTAACACGTACATTGCCCAGAACCGCCTGGGAGCCGAGGCGATCATGCCGCTCCAGGCCGCGCTGAGTGTCAGGCCGGGGGATCGGCTCTTGGAGGCGGCGCTGGCCTACTCCGTGGGGCGGAGCGATCTGGTCTTGCTGGAGCCCTCGCTCATCAAGCACATGGAGACCGCGATCGCCTTTGAGTCCGAGTTCGTCCCGCACTTTACGGAGCGGCAGTGGCAGTGGTCGGTGGTGCCGCGCGCACTCGCCCTGGCATGGGGACAGAGTGGACGCCGCGACTCTCTGGCGCTGTTTATCTATGCCCGTGCTTGTGAGCTCTGCCCCGAGGAAAAGGTCCTGTGGAACTACTACGCCGTGGCGCTTGTCGAGGCCAAGGACTACTCCCGCAAGGTGATTCCTATCTACGAGCGGGCGCACCAGGCCAACAAAGACGACAACGAGCTGGCGCTGGCGCTGGCGACGGCCTACCAAGAGAACCGGGTCCACGATGGGGCAGACCGACGAAAGGCGCTGGTCCTCTGGGAGAATCTGTACCGCCAAGGGAGCGTCACCTTGGAGATCCTCACCGCCCTGACCGAGGCCTACCTGCGTGAGGAGCGCCTGAGCGACACGGCTCTGGAGCTCTTGCAGAAGATGTCCCGACAGGGAAGTACGGTTCCCGGGCCCCTCTTGCTCCGGGTCGCCCAGGAGTGGAAGTCGCGGGGGGACCTCACCACCGCACTGCGCTGGTACCAGGAGGCCGAGCATGCCATGCCCGACCACTTCTTGACTCTTCTGGAGTACGGCCTCTTGCTCAAAGAGCAGTTCAGCGACTTCACGGGAGCGGTCAATGTCCTGGCACGCGCGGTGATCTTGCCCGTGGGAGCCAAGAACCTAGAGGCACACCTCGCCCTCGCCGAGAGCCTTCTGGCTCTGGAAAAGCGCGAAGATGCCCGGCGCATCTTCCAGATTATTATCGAGCGCATCGACCCCAACCATACCCAGACTCTCCTGCACCTTGCTCGCCTCAACCTCAAGTTTGAGGAGAAAGGCATGCTGCGCGCCGAGACCTACTACGAGCGCGCGGCAAATGTTGAGCCGGAAAACCCTGAGACCTACCTGCAGATGGTGGAGCTCTACCGGGCACAGGGCAATACGAAGATGGAGCAGTGGGCTCTAGAGCAGTATCTCAAGCTTGGGCCGGGCGACTCCCAGAGCTACCGAGCCCTCGCCAATCTCTATATTCGTCGCGGTGAATTTGACAAGGCTGAGAGTGCGCTACGCCAGGTAATTGCACTAGGGCAGGCCGACCGCGATGTCTACACTTTACTGGGTGACGTGATCCAGCAAGCCCGCCGCGCTGTCTAGTGAGACGGTGCGGAATTCTGCATTCTAGGGGGCAGTGTTGCTCTCTGGAGGTGCTAACTCCCTCAGCCTGTGTTACAATGCCCCCGAGTGTGCGTCCTGGAACGGTGCCACAGGTTAGGGGTAGTAAAGGGAATCAGGCCTGGGAACTCTTGGCAGTTTCCTTCCGTAGATAGCCGTTGTGCCAGTATAAAATCCCTCTTTGTGCTCGTTCCAACCGGTACCTCTCTTCTCTCCCACTCGGTGCGGAGCTGAGAGTTTAGGGCGGTTCTCGGCAGTGGGCATCTAGTTTTTAGGAAAGCGTATGCAAGAGCAAACTGACTTCTCGGCTGAGGGAACCTCCTCAATCTCCCTCCGCGAATACGGCGATATTCTGCGGCGGCGACGTGCCATCATCCTGCAGACCTTCGTCATTGTCTTGGTGGCGGGAGTGCTGATTACCCTCTTTCAGCCCTTGGTCTACCAGGCGAGCTCCCGTATCTTGTTGGAGCCACCGTCGTACTTGATCAACACGGTCAACAACGACCCTCTGGCAGAGCTCTTCAAGCTGAACTCACCGTACTCCCCGGCAACCCAGGTGGAGCTTCTCAAGAGCAATGCTCTCAAGAAGAAGGCCAGCGAGCGGATGACCAATGGGAAGTCGCTCACACCGTTTACCGTGACCCCTGTTGAGGGCGGGACATCGATTGTCGAGGTTGTGGCCGAGGGCGATGATCCCAATGCCGTGGCGGAGACGGCGACTAATATTCTCAAGGCCTATATCGAAGATGTCGATGCCAGTGGCAAGAAAAAGCTGGAGAATGTCTACGACGAAGCCAAGAAGAACCGTGAGAAATGGCTCCTGACAAAGAACAAGGCCGAGAAAGATCTTTTGGACTACCAAAAGAAAAACAAGATCTCGGAGTATAAGATCCAGGCCGAGTCTAACCAGAAGCAGCTGGGCGAGCTAAGCCAGATGTACCAGAAGCAGCTCACCGAGATCACCAACCTCACGACTCGAATCGGGGAGATCGAGGGCTACATGGCCCGCAGCAGCAAGACCCGCCCCGAGCTTCTCAGTATCGAGCAAGATCTTGGCTGGCAGGGGATCAAGAAGACAATCGCCGATAAAGAGGCCGCCTTTGCCATTCTGAAGGCGGATGCCGATGTCAATAACGATGTCTTTATCGCGGCCAAGTCAGAGCTTGATAGTCTGAAGAAGTACCGGGATGCCTACGAGAAGAGCTTTAAGCTCATGAATACGCGGCGCGATCCCACCTACGAGAGCTTCGATGCCGAGCTTAAGCATGCCCAGATCGACCTTGCCAGTATTCGCCGTGCAGCGGAGCCAAACCGGATAGAGATCGAGCGAATCAAGGCGAACCTGAACCTCGTGCCTGACTTTGCAAATACGATCGCGGAAAAGCAGCAGGCTCGTGAGTTTGCCAATGAGCAGATTCGCTACTTCACCACGAAGATGCAGGATATCGAGCTGCGCAAGAATGCAAAGGTCGAGACCAGCCGTGTGATCGAAGAAGCCCAGGTGCCGGGAAGCCCGATTCGTCCCAATAAGCCGCAGAATATTATGTTCGCTGGCCTGCTGGGAGTGTTCCTAGGGCTCTGTCTTGCGCTGCTCCAGGAGCTCCTGGATGACCGCATCAACAGTCCTGAGGAGGCGGAGCGTGTGCTGCGCCTGCCTAACCTGGGGCACGTGCCGCTTGTTGAGGAAGAGGGCCTGCGCCTCATCCGCGATATTAGCACCTTCTCGCCCTTGATGGAGTCGTATCGTAGCCTGCGAACCAATATCAACTTTGCGGCTGTGGGAAGTACGCTCAAGAGCATTGTGGTGACCTCCTCCGTGCCCGCGGAAGGGAAATCGACCACGGCTGCAAACTTGGCCATGGCCATGGCGCTCGATGGCAAGCGTGTGATTATCGTCGATGCGGACCTTCGCCGCCCAAGCCTTCACAAGCTCTTCCGCCTGGAGTCGTCTCCAGGGTTGACCGATGTCTTGGTTGGTACCCACGAGATTGAGGATGTCATTCGCCCCAGTGGTGTGGACAACGTCAGTGTGATTGCCGCGGGCTCGCCGCCTCCTAACCCTGCGGAGCTCTTAGGCTCGGCGCGGATGGTGGAGCTCATAGCGCAGCTTGAGGCAATCTCCGATATCGTCCTCTTCGACTCCCCGCCTGCTCTGGCGGTTGCGGATGGTGTCGTTCTGGCCGCTCGTACAAATGGCGTACTGCTTGTCATTGGCTATGGTGAGACTAAGAAAACCAATACACGCAAGGCCGTTGAGCAGCTACGTCGCGCCAATGCTAAGGTTCTTGGGACGGTGCTCAACCGAATTGAAGGGCCAAGCTCGGGCTACTACTATGGCAAGTACTATGTCCCCGCATCGGTGGAGAGCACGAAGACCAAGCGTGGTGTGTCTGAGCCGGTCGCGCGTGGAATTGAGGGAGCAATGGACTCCAGTGATAAGGTAGAAGTGAACACTTTAGGGAATAACTCGGGGAAGGGTCAGGACTCATGAGGTTAGGGATGCTCTGTGGGAGCTTAGTAGCGCTTGGTGTACTCATGGGGGGAGGGGCACAGGTGGCTCTGGCACGTGAGCCCGTGTTGCTCCAGCAGGAGAAGCTGGCCGACGACTATCGTGTATCGCCGGGAGATGTCATTGGGATCACGGTTCTGCGGCATCCGGAGTTTACGCTGAGTGCCCAGGTGCTCCCCGATGGGACCTTTGCCTTTCCTATCCTGGGGCGTCTCAAGGCTGCTGGCAAGACCCGTGAGCAGATCAGTGCCGATATTACCAAGGGGCTCAAAGATAAGCGTCAGCTTGTCAAGCCCGATGTGACCGTGAACATTCTGCAGCAGACCGCTCGTGAAATCACCGTGCTGGGAGCGGTGCGTGGCGCGGGAAAGCTTGTCTTAAAAGACAACTGGACTGTCTTGGACGCACTTGGAGCAGCAGGAGGCGTGGGCGCGGTGGGAGCTGCTAACACAGACCGCTTTGAGTTCTACCGCGCCGAGCTTTTCCGCGACACACAGGTAATCAGCCTCGACCTAGCAAAAGTCTATGCCAACGATCCCTCAGCGAACATCTTATTAAAAAATGAGGACAAGATCTATGTCGTGATCAAGCCGCGGACAGAGGTCTATGTCACCGTGATCGGTGAGGTTGGTCAGGGGCGTGGCGGCTCCATCGATCTACCCAAGGATCGCTCCATTATCACCTTACTCAACGACATGGGGGGCGTGACGGATAATGCAGCTCTCTCCAAGGCAACCCTATTGCGTAAGTCAGAGGTCATAAAGCTCGATCTACGAGGGTACAAGAAAGGGTCATTAACAAATAATGTTCTCTTAGAAGCGGGGGATATCCTAACAATCCCTCGTATTGAGGAACACTATAAGGTTAATGGTCCTCTCGGTAAAGGGGGAGGTGAGCTCCCTTACCCTGATGATCGTACTCTAACATTGTTTGAAGCACTAACTCAGCAAGGAATTCCTACGTCGGGAGCAGACTTAAAGAAGGTAAAGTTGACCCGTACCGAAAATGGGGTGACGACGACTCAGGACTACAACGTGGAGAAGATGCTAAAAGGGGATCGTTCTCAAGATCCTACCCTTCGCCCAAACGATGAGGTTTTTGTCCCTGCAGTCGATAGCTCAAAGCGCCGTATGGGAACTCAAGAGTACCTGAGTCTGCTTGGTATCTTGCCGAGTTTATACTTTCTCTTAAGAGGTCGCTAATTCTAAGTTAGTCCGGTATTTAAATATAGGAAGTGATTGGTGATTTTTCGGTCACTTCCTATATTTGATCAGAGAGTATTTCATGTTAAGTTTAAAGCAATTGTTGAGCCACGGACTGAGTAAAATTGGTACTTTTGGTTCGCGTATTGCTCTTACGAATTTTCTCTTGATGTCTCCCGTACTGATGGGGAGTTTTAGCGAGCTGGCTCGTGCAGGGGATTCTCTAAGCCTCCCTGTTCACTATGCTCTTGCGATATTGATTTTTGCCATTATCTGGGCAACTTTGGAGTTCTCTGTTTCCATTGGTACGGTTATTATGCTGGTTTATCTTGCCGATATGGGCTGGATTCGCCGTGCTTTAATTCCATCGACGGGTTATATATCAAATGATCCCATTACACTGATTAGTACATTTGTATCGCTTTTATATTTTTTGAGGTTGGTTGTCCTTCGGAAAATTCCGATTAATACTGCAATTTCGAAGACTCTTTTGCCTCTTGTGATTATAATGTTTCTTGAGGTTGTTAACCCTCTGCAGGGTGGGATTGCAGTTGGTTTATCGGGTCTCATATTCCGATTGGGGCCATTGTTGTGGTACTATGTAGGCAAGATGCGTGGTAGTAGGCAGATGGCCTCGCTATTGTTTTTTGTAATGGTTTTAGTTTCTGTTTTTGAAATTATAATCGGTAATCGACAGTGGTTTGGTGGGTTTAGTGAGGTGGAGAAATTTTGGATTGCATCTGGTGGTGGTACGCAATCTGCTGGTAAAGGGTATTTTAGGCCTTTTGGAACATTCCTGTCATTTTCTGAATATGTTGTGGTAATTGTGATTGGAGCCGGTTTGTGTTGGGTTTCTTTCCTACAAAAGAAATATATTTATATAGTGCCATTTATTGCTTTGTTTGTCACTTTATTTGTTTCTTCTTCTCGTGGCGGTATGGTTTCAATTTTTCTTGTGATGGTCGTTATGTGGGCAATCCAAGGTAAGAATTATCGTGCCTGGCTACCTCGCCTCGCCTTCGCTGTTGTTGTTGCTTTATGGGGAATCACTTTTGGTTTAGAGAGAGTAAAAGAAGTTGAAGTTGATGATAAGACACAGATATTGGTAAATCATCAAATCAAAGGACTTTCTGATCCGCTTGGCAAAGATTCTACCGGCGGGCTCCACGTCGGGCTAATTACATCTGGGATTTTACAGGGTTTTCGTGTTCCTACTGGAATTGGCTTGGGAGCAGGTACTCTTGGAGCCTCTAAGTTTGGGGCCGGTGGTGGATCCAGCGAGACGGATGTATCGGATATGTTTGCTTCCCTAGGGTTTATCGGCGGGATCTTGTATGTTGTTTTATGTATCCGTATTTTTATAGGCATTTCTAAATATTGGCATGATTCAAGAGATGTTTTAGCACTAAGTACTCTCGCCTTAATGACTGCTTGTAATGGTCGATGGTCCTCCGGTGGGCATTATGCACAGTCAATGTTCTTTTGGTTGATCATTGGTACGATGGATAAGATTATTTTTGAATATTATTTCATGAACAAGAAATCGAATCCTGATAATGAGCGTCGGTCTGAAATTCTTAAGGCAGGCGCTAGCTCGTAATGGTTGACGGTAGTACAAAAGTCAAGGTTCTTTATCTAGATCATACGGCAAAATGGTCGGGTGGAGAGATTGCTCTTTATAGGACTTTGAGTGCACTCGATCGAAGCGTTGTTGAGCCTAATGTCCTACTACCCATGCCGGGAGAGTTTGCTAGTCGTCTGCAATCCGTGGGGGTTACAACGGAGATCGATCCCATTGATGAGAAGATCCTAGAGATTCGTAAAGATAGCTTGGGGAAACGGTCTCTCCGCGATGTTGGAGTTGCTTCTTCCTACATCCGATATTCCCTCCGAATTGCGAAACGCGCAAAAGCGAAAAAAATGGATTTGATCCATTGTAACTCGTTAAAATCAGATTTTTATGGAGCAGTTGCAGGGAAAATCGCACGGGTTCCTGTCGTATGGCATGTACGCGATTATATCGATTCTTCATATCTACCCTCGAAGGTTGCAACTCTCTTTCAGAAGTTTGCTCAGAAAATTCCAAATGGAGTGATCACAAACTCAAAAAGTACCGAGTTAGGTCTTTTCCCTAAAGGTGCTGGACGTCAGCTCTCTCGCGTTGTCTATGATGGGCTGATGGAGAGTGAACTTCAGTCTGCTTGTCCTACTCTTTTTACGGAGTGGAGAGACGCTAAACCTAAGATTGGTTTACTGGGACGGATTGTTGCCTGGAAAGGGCAACATGTCTTTATCGATGCAGCTAGGGAACTGAAAAATCGTGGCATCGAGGCGCAATACCAGATTATTGGTGCCCCTCTTTTTGGGGAGGCTGACTATGAGGCTAAGATAAAAAAACAGGCGGAACCCTTGGGGAGCCAAATGGAGTTTCTAGGGTTTCGAAGTGATGTGCCTGCACTGCTGCGCCAGCTTGACATACTCGCTCACTGCAGTATCTCTCCGGAGCCATTTGGCCAGGTGGTAGTGGAAGGGATGGCAGAAGGGTTACCTGTGGTCGCAAGTGATGGGGGAGGCGTGGTGGAGATTATTGAGCAAGGGGTACACGGGATTCGGACTCCGATGGGGGATGCTGTTGCCCTTGCAGATGCACTCCAGGATCTGTTGCTGCACCCTGAGAAGGCTAGCATGCTGGGGCGCTCGGCACATGCGCGGGTTCGGGAAAAATTTACTGCCGCTCACTCTGCACGTGGGGTAGAATCGTTCTACCAAGAGCTTCTTGGAAGAAAATAGGCTAGAGGAAGAAAAGCGTGCGGATTGCAATTGTCCATGATGACCTGACCCAGCGAGGGGGAGCGGAGCGTGTGGTCGAGGCAATGCACGAGATCTGGCCCGACGCGCCTGTCTTTACGTCTGTGTACGATCCCAAGGGCACGTTTTCGTCCTTTGCCAAGATGGATATACGTACCTCGTTTATGCAAAAAATCCCTTTGGCTTCCCAGGCACGGTACAACAAGCTCTTTCTACCCTTGTATCCCCTTGCATTTGAGACCCTTGATCTGCGTGGCTATGACGTTGTGGTCTCAAGCTCGACACGATTTGCGCATGGTATCTTAACAACACCTGAGACCTGTCACTTGTGCTACTGCCACTCTCCGTCCCGGTTTGCATGGCGCTATCATGAGTACATTACCGAGGGAGACTTTGGAAGACTCTCGAAAATTGCGTTGCAACCTCTGATTCATCGCATTCGCCTCTGGGATTATATTGCTGCTCAGCGAATAGAGTGCTATATTGCGAACTCCTTTAATATATCGAGGAGAATTCGTAAGGTATATGGTCGTGATTCTGATGTTGTCTACCCTCCTGTAGATATTGCACGTTTTAGAGTGGAGGCTAACCCGAAAAATGACTATTTGCTTATTGTGTCACGGTTGCTGTCCTACAAGAAAATCGATATTGCAATAGAAGCCTGTAACCGTCTGAAAATTCCCCTGAAAATTGTGGGTTTAGGCCCCGATATGGGCCGACTGAAAGCGATGGCTGGACCCACGATCGAGCTCCTTGGGCGGCTACCTGATGGCGGGCAGCTCGCCGAGCTCTATTCTAACTGCCGTGCCTTTCTCTTTCCCGGTGAGGAAGATTTTGGGATCGCCCCCGTGGAGGCAATGGCATCGGGGAGGCCGGTGATTGCGTACCGCGCAGGAGGGGCGATTGAGACGGTGATCGAAGGACGAACCGGGCTGTTCTTTGATGAGCCCACCCCAGAGGCCGTTTGTGATGCCATCACGCGCTTGGAGAAGCTCTCGCTGGATCCTGCCCAAATCTGTGCCCACGCAGAGACCTTCAGCAAAGATGCCTTCCAGCGGCGACTTTCGGTCTTAGTGGAGCGCCGTCTCGTGGAGCACCGTGCGCGCTATGAGTGCATCTCGCCCAAGCACGGAGAGCAGGCGTGAGTAGGGTGCGGGAATGAGCCAGGCACCGGACCCTTGGGAGCGGCGTGAGGTCGAACGGGCAAGGTTTCGTAAGAAGCAAGGCGAGCCACGTGATCTCTTCGATGAGCTGCAACGCAATCAGCGCCCGCTCGGACTATTGTTCTTCTTGGCGCTCTTGTTACTGGCTGAGGTGCCTCTGATCGAGGCGCGTGGCCGACTCTATCTCTCGATGGGCGCGACCATTGGTCTGCTCTTCGTGCTGGCATCTTGTCGTGACTATAGCGAGCCACTGATCCATTTTTTTAAACGTTTGCCAAACATCGTGTGGCTGGTCGGCTTACTCTATGGAATGGCTAGTTTCTTCTGGGCACCTAACACAACTGTTGCGACAGGGGAGCTCGTTCGGCTGCTGGCGGGTGCAGGGGCCTATCTAGTTGCTGCCTATACCTTAAAAGATCGTCGAGAGCTTGGGGTTGTGCTAGGAGGGGTGATCTGTCTGGGGTGTGGGATCGCCCTCTACGATATTGCACACTTCGCTCAGAAGACAGGGCTGCAGTCCGGGCATTTTTCGGCCAATAACCTCAGTATCCTCGGGACCCACGAGAGCGTTGGCTCTCTGCTTGCTCTGCTCTTACCTCTTGCGCTGACACTGGGGCTGTCTCGGGCGATTGAGGAGCGTGGGCGTCTCCTCGCCCAAGCTGCATCCCTGGTTCTAGGATTTGCCTGGATCATGGTGCGCTGCCGCTCTGCCTGGCTAGGGGGGATCGTTGCCCTGCTGGTGATGGGCTTTCTAGTGTGGCGCTACCCCCTCTCTGAGCGCACGACAAAACGGCAGGGGCGGCAGTCGTGGAAAGAAAATCTCACCTCCCCGTTGGTGCTGGTGGTGGCTGCTCTGGTGGTGATGGCACTCGTGGGAGGGGTTGCACCTCTGCTCTCTCGTCGTGCGGCTGCACTGATCAACCCCTTGGAGGATGGCTCACTAGGGGTTCGCTTGGTCATGTGGAAGGGCGCCCTCCAGATGCTCTCGCTCAAGCCTGTCTTGGGGTGGGGACTGGGAGGCTACTTAATCCTCCAGGGACGCTGGACACACCTCGGTGATGCGCCGGAGCAAGTCCTGCTCTACGGGACAGGGCACCAGAATATCGCGCACAACTACTACCTTCAGTGGGCTGCTGAGACCGGGGGTATTGGGCTGCTGCTCTTTGTGCTGACCATGTTTTGCCTCTTGGGCTATGCAGCAAAGGCTCTACCACGGCTTGCACAGGGCTGGGAGAAGACACTGCTGATTGCCTGCTTTGCGACACTGCTGGGAGCACTGGCCGAGGTGGCAGGCTCACCCGCCTTTCAGTTCTGTGGTGTCTGGGCGATCTTCTGGACCCTGGCGGGGATTCTCTTGGCGAGTGCTCGCTTGGCTGATCCTGAGCCCAAGCTACAGCGTGAGCTGCCAACACTCGGCGCGGGAGCGGTCTTTGCTGTCCTTGTCTGTGCGGGAGGGCTCTGGCTTGGAAAGCGTGTGTGGGACCCAAGAGGAGAGCCACGCGGTGTCTTTCAGCTTGTCGAGCAGAGTAAGGGCCCCTACCATCCTGGAGAGACGCTGCGCTGGCGTGCCCTCTATCGCACAAGCCAGGGCGCTGAGCTTCCTACTCATCCTGGCACGGAGTGGGTCGCCCCTGTTTGGTTTGAGCAGGCTCCTGGTTCGGTGCCGCGCCCGGTTCAGAGCCAGGAGTGGGCCCTGCACCGTGTGGCTAAAGACACCACAACAGGCTACTCCGAGCTATCCCTACGCCTCCCACCCGCCGAGACAGGGATGGTGCAAGTGCAAGCTGTCTACCAGGACTCCTTTGGGCGCACCTACTCCGCATCGCGTGTCGCCGACGTGACAAAATAAAACAGAGGCACAGGTGCCTCTGTTTTTGGGACGAGAGCTCGTGGTCTAAGGCTCTTGGAGAGGGGCCTCGATCGGGTGTATCCAGCCGTTGCTAGCTGCGATATCGTTCTGGGACACGAGGATATTGTTGATGGTCAGTATCCCGTTTTTATTGTGCACTGTCACCTTGTCACCAGACAGAGTCTCGAGTGTCGTACCGTCTTTGAGCGCCAAGAGCTCGCTGATCTTATAGCGGCCCGAGACGGTGTGGCGCTTGATCAGGGAGACCAGAGCACTCTTGTTGCTGGGATCCTTGAGCTGTGCAAGCTGTGTAGCACTCAGCAGGCTGAGGCCCGAGTTGCTCGGTGCAAAGAACGTATAGGGGTGATCCTCACGCAGGAGGTTGACCTGCTCTGCGGAGTCGATCAGCCGGACGGTCTCAGAGAAGTCCTCGGGCTTGCTCTTGAGGACATCGTAGATGGGCTGATTGCTGGCCCCGGCAATCATGGCTCCATTGAGCCCACTGGCTGCTCCACCGGCCGCCGCTCCGACGGCGCGTGAGTCCAGGATGGTGGAGTAGGCACCAAGGCCAAGGAGCCCCAGGGCCACGCCTGTGATGGCATTTCGGTTTGTTAGCCCTTTGATGCCTAGAAAACTGCCGCTATTGTCGCTGTTGCCACTAAGATACCCATCGGCTGGCTGACCACCCGAAGGAGGCTGAACCGAGCCTAGGGCTGTCTGGCCCCGCATGGGGATCTGACTGGCGACTAGTCCCGCGATGGCGAGGGCTGCGGTTAGACGAAGAGCTCGCTCTTGATACTTCATTTCCTTCTCCCATTAAAACTGGGGAGTCTGTAACTCCAGTTTGTATCTTCGGAAAAAGAGAATGCAAATATCAGGCCAGAACGCAAAAAAACCGATAGCAGAAAAGCTACCGGTTTTTTCGTGTTTTTTGTTGACTAGAGACTAGTCTTGGGCCGCGACCACACCATTGGCAGAGAGAACCCAGCCATTGCTTGCAGGATACTCATTGCTCAGGATCTCGATCCCATTGACCGTCAGCTTGTCACCCTCAAGCTTGAGGACGAGCGGATCGCCCGAGAGGGACTGTAGGGTCTTGCCCTGGCTGGCGGCATCCTTCAGGCGCTGTAGGTTGTAGCTACCTGCCACCGTGATGGAGTCCAGGAACTTCTTGGCCTCATCGCTGCCCGCTGCCTCACCCAGAAGGCCAACCTTGTTTGCACCAAGAGCCTTAGCAAGGGCGCTGTTGGTCGGGGCGAAGATGGTCAGGGAACCCTGGCTGAACTTATCAACAGAACCCGAGTTGCGAATAAGCTTCGCGAGGTCGCTGAAGTCAGGGGTGCCGCTGATGACTTCGTAGATGCTCGAGGCCGCGCCCGGAAGGCCAGCTCCCTTGATCGTAGCACCACCGCTGGTCTTGCCTGCGTTGACGATGGCACCGTAGACGGCTCCAACAAGAACACCACCTACCGCAGCACCCCCTGCACCCTTGAGGGTCAGGAGACCATTACCATTATCTACATAGCCGTCCGCAGCCAGGCTGACTGAAGGACGAGCCGGGATCTGCGTGGCCACCACACCGACGATTGCGAAGGCCATGGCCATACGAATAAAGCGATTCTTAAACTTCATGCTTTGCTCCTGAAAATCAGTGCCCGATAGGACGTTGATCCAAACCACAGGGGGAGACGAAAACCCCTGGAAATCTATACAGAGGGGACTCGCCGAGGCGAAGGGACACCCTCACACAGGGACAGTATACCCTAGAAAATAAATTTTGACGCGCAATTCAGGAAAAAAAATAGAGAGGGCAAGATTCGTACCAAAGCGATCCCAGGGCAGTGGGTACTATAGGAGCATGCCTGATCAAATCCGAACTGCACAGATTGTCGGGGTGGACCCGGAGACGCTTGAGGTGAGCCCGCACTTCCCAGGGACCTACGGCTTCTATGTGCGACTCTCCTGTGACCCTGGCCCGGAGTGGGCCGCCGAGCTTGAGGGGATCTACACTGCCGCTGTCCGCGCTTCCAAGCCCCCTGTGGTCTTTCGCGGTGATACCCTCTGCATCTTCTATCTCCCCGCCTACACCACTGAGCTGCCCGAGTACCTGGCATTCCTCACGGAGATCGTCGCCCAGGCCAATGCCGCTGTCGAGCGCCGAAATGCCGTGCTCCCTGACGATAGTGAAACACGCGAGACATTTCGCCAGCAGCTCCAGTCCCTGGCACTTACCTACCGACAAACACGATAAAATATCCCTTGGAGGAACCCAGAGAATGCTTTCCCTTATACCTATCTTTCTGCTTGCGCAGGAGATCTCCGCCAAGCCCCTTGTGCAAGGCGATCCCCAGCCCCCGGTCGCCGCCAAGCCTGCCGACCCCGCCCTCGCGCTGATCGGCAAGAAGGCCCCCGAGTTTACGCTACCCGATCAGAACGACAAGCCTGTCGTCCTCAAAGACGCATTGAAGGCCAAGAAATGGGTTGTACTGGCGTTCTACCCCGCCGACATGACCGCGGGCTGCACCCTGCAGAACAAGTCCTACACCGCAGGAAAAGACAAGTTCGCTCCGCTCAATGCCCAGGTCTACACGATCTCGACTCAAGACACCAAGAGTAAGCAGAAGTTCTGCGAGCGCGATGCCCTCACCAACACGCTCCTCTCCGATGTGGGGGCGAGAGTGACCGAGGCCTATGGAGTGCTCAACAAAGAGCGTGGCGTGGCACGGCGCGTGACGTTTTATATCAACCCTAAAGGCCGCATTGTCGCAGTCGATACCAAGATCAATGTGAAGAACGCCGCCGACGATACCGTGGCGATGCTGCAGAAGCTCCAGGAGGAAAAACACTAATGCCCGGTCCCGCTCCCATCGACCCCGCTGGCCTGAAGGCCGTTGTCGCAAAGAACAAAGGGAAGGTTGTCGTGGTGAACTTCTGGGCCTCCTGGTGCGTGCCCTGCAAGCAGGAGTTCCCCGATCTAGTTGCGGCTGTCAAGGCAGCCGGCGCAACGCTCATCACGGTTGCCTGCGACACGCCTCAAGACGCCGCGACTAAGTCTGCCAAGTTTTTGACGACCCAGGGCGCGACTGCCAATGCGTTCTTCAACAAGGCCAACACCGATATCGCCGCCTACCTAAAGTGGCTAGAGCCCAAGGCCCCGCCGACGTCCCCGATCCCGCGTACCTATGTCTTTAGCCCCACGGGCAAGCTGGTCAAGGCGATGTCTGGCAAGCACGATGCCGCCGCCTTTACCGCCGAGATCACCGCCGCCAAGGCCGCTAAGTAGCTTTACGCCCCCACCCGATAATTCGGGAGGGGGCTTTTTATGTTTATTGGGCTACAAGTTCTCTTCTCCTGGCTTGTCGGAGGTACGTTAATCTACCAAGGAGCAAAGGCCTTTCGGAAAGACAAAAAGAGAGCTCTCGCCTGGTTGGGGCTAGGGGCTCTTTCGTTGCTCTGGTTTCCTTGGGTGTGCTGGGACGAGGACCGGCGAACCTGTACGGACTCTGAGGGAACCTACCTGATCTCTACGAAAGACTGGAATGCTGGAGAGCGGTGCAAAGAGCGGTAGTGCTAGACCGGGTTCTGCAGTAGAACTTCCAGGACTGCCTCCAAGGGGGCCGTCGCCAGGGCGATCGCGGTGTCGCAGACGCCGTAGTACAGATAGATCAGGCCGTCTTTGACGACATTGCCCGTGGGGAAGATAACATTGGGGATGTAGAGCCCGAAGCGCTCATAGTAGTGCTCTGGCTCCATCAAGGGCTCTTTGGTGCGTGCGAGAACCTTGGTGGGATCGTCGAGATCCAGCAACAAGGCGCCCATGCGATAGACCACGCGCTTCACCGAGGCGTCTATGGTCTCGACACCGTGGTAGAACACCAGCCAGCCCGCTTCGGTGCGTAGGGGGGGAGTCGAGCCGCCGATGCGGTTGTCTTCCCAGGCGAACTCTGGCTTGGCGAGAAGCTGTGTGTCGGTCCAGTGGTGGAGGTCGTCGGAGAACGAGATCCACATCGCCGGGCCAGGTGTGCCAAATGCATCGCCGACCCAGTGGAGCGGGCGGCGTAGCATCGCATAACGTCCGTTGAGCTTCTCAGGGAAGAGAATCACATCGCGGTCGTCGGTGTCCTCAGGGGTGGCCCAGCAGAGGTGCTCCCAGTTCACGCGGTCTTTCGAGACGGCGATCCCGGAGCGCGTGAGATTATCGGGTCTGCCCCCAATGACATTTTTTGAGCCCTGGTACGCGGTGACAGGCGGCGAGGGGATGCCAGGAAACTCAGACTCATGCGACTCGGGGACGCCGACGCCCGTGGGATGGCTGCTCCAGGCATAGGGGCGGTAGGCGTAGGTCATGACGTAGGTGCCATCGAGCTTGACCACGCGCGGGTCTTGGACACTCCCAAAGGCGCAACCTGCCTGCTCGGGGGTGAAGACGGGCTCCGGGCTCACCAGCCGAAAGTTGACGCCATCGTCGGACTCTTGGAGGCCAATGTAGCAGTGGAACGGCCGCAGCTGTCCCGCAGCCCGCTCCCAGAGATAGAACTTTCCGTCATCGTCGAGGAGCACGCCGGGATTGAAGACACAGGCTCGGCGCCAGAGCTCTTCACCCGGCACGATGATCGGATTGGCAGGGTGCCGGGTGAAGAGGCTCATCAGACTTTCTTAAAGACGAGGACAGCGTTGTGGCCGCCGAAGCCGAAGTTGTTACAGACTGCTACATCCACATTCATCTTACGGGCGACACCGGGAACACAGTCCACGATACAGTCCGGGTCGGGGGTCTCGTAGTTGATGGTGGGGGGGACGAGGCTCTCGGCGATGGAGAGGACGGTGGCGGCGGCCTCGATCCCACCCGCGCCGCCCAGCAAGTGGCCGGTCATGGACTTGGTCGCACAGACCGCGAGGCTGTCGAAGTGATCCCCAAAGACCGAGCGGAGCGCAGCGACCTCAGCCTTGTCCCCGAGCGGTGTCGAGGTGGCGTGGGCATTGACGTGCTGCACCTGCTCGGGCTCGATCCCCGCGTTCTTGAGGGCGTAGCTGACCGCACGCGCGACTCCGTTGCCATCGGGCGGGGGGGAGCTCATGTGGTAGGCATCGCCGGTCATGCCGTAGCCTACCAGCTCGGCGTAGATATGGGCACCGCGCGCCTCAGCGTGCTCCAGGGTCTCTAGGATCATGATCCCCGCACCCTCCCCGATCACAAAGCCGGAGCGGTTGGCATCGAAGGGGCGCGATGCTGCCGTGGGGTTGTCGTTGAAGTTGGAGGCCATGGCCTTCATGTTGGAGAAGCCCGCGATAGAGACGGGCACGACACCTGCCTCCGCACCACCGGTAATCATCACATCGGCGGCACCACGGCGCAGGATCTCCAGGCTATCGCCGAGGGCATGGGCGCTGGAGGCGCAGGCGGTCGTGGTACAGGAGTTGGGGCCCTTGGCACCGGTGAGGATCGAGACGTGCCCCGAGGCCATGTTCCCGATCATCATGGGCACCAGAAACGGGGAGACGCGACTGGGGCCTTTCTCGACTAAGATGCGCACCTGGTCCTCGAGCGTCTGGAGGCCACCGATCCCGGAGCCAATCACGACTCCCACGCGCTCGGCGTTCTGCTCCGTCACGCTCAGGCCGGCGTCTTCCAGCGCCATCAGCGACGCGGCGACGGCAAACTGGACAAAGCGGTCCATACGCCGGGCTTCTTTGCTTGTCACGTAGGCTGTCGGGTCGAAGCCCTTGACCTCCGCGGCGATCTTGACATCGAAACCCTCGGTATCAAAGAGCGTGATCGGCCCGACTCCACAGACCCCTGCGGTGAGGTTCTGCCAGTAGGCATCCTTCCCGATGCCGAGCGGGGTCACCGCTCCTATACCCGTAACGACAATGCGCTTATTCACGTATTTGGGATACCATAAAAAACAAACAGCGGCATGGGACCTTGGTCCCATACCGCTGTATAACGGGGAAATTAACCCTTGGTTTTCTCTTCGATGTAGTCGATTGCCTGCTGGACGGTGGTGATCTTCTCCGCGGACTCGTCGGGGATCTCGATATCGAACTCTTCTTCGAGGCCCATGACCAGCTCCACCACATCGAGGGAGTCGGCTCCCAGATCATCCACAAAGGAAGCTTCCGGAGTGACTTCTTTCTCGTCGACTTCCAACTGCTCCACCACAACCTTCTTCACACGCTCAAATGTAGACATTTCCTTATGCTCCTCAATAAAAGCCTGGGGCGCTAGACGGTTAATCCGCCATCCACGGTTAGTGTCTGCCCCGTTATGTACGATGCGGCCTCCGACGCTAGAAACGCCACGGCCGCGCCCACGTCCTCCGCCGAGCCGAAGCGGCCCAGTGGAATTTTCTCTAAAAGCTTCTCTCGCGAGTCGCCCGAGACGAAATCAGTCATCTGGGTATCGATAAAGCCCGGCGCGACTGCGTTTACCGTGATATTGCGTGAGGCTAGCTCCCGCGCCACGCTCTTGGTAAACCCGATCATACCCGCTTTCGACGCGGAATAATTCGCTTGTCCGGGGCTTCCCACCTGCCCATTGACCGAAGTAATATTGATGATGCGCCCATACCGTTGCTTGAGCATGAGCTTGGCCGCGGCACGGGTGCACAGAAACGTCCCCTTCAGGTTCGCGTCCAGCACGCCGTCCCAGTCGTCCTCGCTCATCCGCAAGAGTAGGGTATCGCGTGTGATTCCCGCATTGTTGACTAAGATATCCACCCGCCCGAGCTGCTCTTTGACGGTGGCAAAGAGGCTCTCCACGGAGGCGGCATCGCTCACATCGCACTGGATCGCCAAGGCGGTGCGGCCGGTCTCGCGCACGGCGTCTGCGACCGCCTCGGCATCGGCGATATTGGTACGCGCGGTGATGGCGATATCAGCTCCCGCTTGGGCGAGCGCCAGCGCGATCCCGCGCCCGATCCCACGGCCCCCCCGTCCGGCACCGGTGACAATCGCGATCTTTCCTTCTAGGCTCATACGTTCAGTCCCTCAACCGCGGCGGCCAGGCTCGCGCTATCGCCCACCGAGAAGACTACGGCCTCGGGCGCGATTCGCTTGATCAGGCCTGCCAGCACCTTCCCACTGCCGCACTCGATAAAGTGGGTGTAGCCGTCGGCGGTTAGCTTTTGGATGGTCTCGGTCCAGCGCACGGGCCCCGCCACTTGCGCAACCAGGTTGGCCTTGACTTCGTCGGCGCTGCTCTCGTAGCCCGCCGTGACATTGGCAATAATCGGAAGGGCGGGGGCGGAGATCGCTGCGGCCTCGATCACTGGCTTGAGTGCCGCTGCCGCAGACTCCATCAGCGGCGAGTGGAACGCACCGGAGACTTCGAGGGGGAGAACCCGCTTGGCACCGCGCTCTTTTAGTAGCGGCGCGACCGTGGCAAGCGCCTCTGCCTCACCGGAGATAACTACCTGACCGGGGCAGTTGTCGTTGGCGGGGACAACAATGCCCTCAACACTGTCACAGACTTCCTTCACAACGCCGGCATCCAGCCCGAGGACGGCGGCCATGGAGCCGGGGTTCTGCGCGGCGGCAGTGGCCATGGCGAGGGCGCGCTGCTGGACGAGCTTGGCACCCGTGGCGAGATCGAGCGCTCCGGCGGCAACCAGCGCGGCGTACTCCCCGACCGAGTGACCGGCCACCGCGGAAGGCTCTAGGCCCGCCTCACGGCACGCGGCGAGCGCGGCGACACTGGTGGCAAAGAGGCAGGGCTGAGTGTTCTTGGTCTCTTTGAGCGCCGCCTCGGGGCCCTCGAAGCAGAGGGTAGAGATCGCCTCTCCACAGGCAGCATCAACCGCCTCGAACGCGGCACGTGCGGCGGCAGAGCTCTCAAACAGGCTATGGCCCATTCCGACTGCCTGGGCACCCTGGCCGGGAAAAACAAAGACGAGCTTCATGGCTTGAGCTTACCCCAGCGGATCACATTGGCACCCCAGGCGAGCCCGGCACCAAAGCCGATGGTGACCACAATATCCCCCTCGGCGACTCGGCCGTCCATCCAGGCCTCGTAGAGTGCCAGCGGCACCGAGGCGGCGCTGGTGTTGCCGTAGCGGTCGATATTGACCGCGACTTTCTTGCTGATGGTCCCATCGCTCTCGACCAGGCCCATGCGCTCGGCGGCGGCTTGGATGATGCGGATATTGGCCTGGTGGGGAACCAGCATATCGACATCGCTCTCGGTGAGGCCGGCGCGCTGGAGTGCCTTGAGCGCGGTCTCGCCCATGACCTTGACACCAAAGCGAAACACCGCCTTGCCGTCCATGTGCGCTGTGTTTTCTTTGCCCGCGAGCAGCTCGGGGGTCATGGGGTGGCGGCTTCCGCCGGCGGGGAGGTTGAGCAGGCACGCGCCGCTCCCATCCGCCCCGAGGTCCGATGCCAGCAAGCCACTCTCATCGTCGCTGGGCTGCAGCAGCACCGCGCCCGCGGCATCGCCAAAGAGGATACAGGTGGCGCGGTCTTCCCAGTTGACCACGCTGGTCATCTTCTCGGCCCCGACCACCAACACATTCTTGGCGCGCCCGGTCTCGACAAACTGCGCCCCGATATCCAGCCCGTGGGCAAAGCCTGCGCAGGCGACCGAGATATCAAAGGCCGTGGTCTGGGAGGCCCCTAGGCCGGTCTGGACCAGCATCGCGGTGGCAGGGAAGTTATTGAAGTCGGGGGTGCAGGTGGCGACAAGGATGACATCGAGCTGGTCGGCCGTGATGCCTGCGCGGTCCAGAGCCTCCTGGGCCGCCTTGATCGCCATGTCCGAGGTCGCTTCATTATCTGCAGCGATCCGCCGCTCCCGAATCCCGGTGCGCTGGACAATCCACTCATCGTTCGTGTCGACAATCTTAGAGAGATCGTCGTTGGTCATTACCCGCTCGGGAGTGTACTTACCAATTCCTGCAATCGTGGCCCGCCGCAGCGTCCTCATTCTTTGGGCATTCCTTCTAGGGCGGATTTTACCGCATTTACATAGCCAGAGCGCACTGCCTGTGTGGCGAGCCGGAGCCCACTGAAGATCGCGCGGGCATTGGAGCGGCCATGGGCGATGAGGGAGAGCCCATTGACCCCCAGGAGCGGGGCACCACCGTACTCGGCGTAGTCACCCGCCGCGATCAGCTTCTTCAGGGCGGACTTAAGCACGGCCCGCTCGCCGTCGGTCTGGGCCTCAGCGAGAGTGCGCTGGACATGGACAATGGCGAGCTTGCCCATTCCCTCGGCGGCCTTGAGCAGGATATTTCCCTCGAACCCATCGGCGACAATGACATCGACTCCGCCCTCAAAGAGGTGGTTGCTCTCGATATTTCCGACGAAGTTAATAGGGAGCGCTTGGAGGAGGGGGCGTGCTTTCTTGACCAGCTCGTTGCCCTTGGTGTCTTCCTCGCCGTTGGAGAGCAGGGCGACACTCGGGGAGGAGATTCCCATGACACGCTCGGCGTAGAGTGCCCCGAGGAGAGCGAAGTCGGCGAGGTGGGAGGGCTGGCAGTCGACATTGGAGCCCGCATCCACGAGCAGGCAGTGACGGCCGGTCTCGGTGGGGAGGAGGGAGGCGATGGGGGGGCGGCTGATGCCGGGAAGGCGCTCGATAATCAGCAGCGCCGCCAGCATACAGGCACCGGTATTGCCTGCGGAGAGGGTGGCCTGTGCCTCGCCGTTCTTGACGAGCTTGGCACAGAGGGCGATGGAGGACTCGGGCTTTTTCCGAATCGCCTCCATGGGATGCTCCTCCATGGTAACCACTTGAGGAGCATGCACAATGGGCAGGCGCGTGTCTCCGTCCGCGTCACAGGCGACCAGCTCCGCCGCGATGACCTGTGCGTCACCGACAAGCAGAACTCGTACGCCCTCTCCGATTTCGGAGCGGACAAAGTCTACTGCACCACGAACGACCTCCGCCGGGGCATGGTCACCACCGACGGCATCGAGCGCTATCGAGATCATCTCGGGCAAGGGCAGGCTTCCCGACTCAAACCGTTAATAGAGAGCCTACGCCTCGGCTTCCGCCTTGGGGGTCAGCCACTGGCGTCCGTTGTAGTAGCCACAGCTAGCACAGATGTAGTGCGAGCGCGCCATCTCGTTGCAGCGCTTGCAGTAGGTCAGGGTGGGGGGAGTGAGCTTGTAGTGCGTGCGGCGCTTGGCCTGACGGGTGCTCGAATGTCGTCGCTTTGGCAGGGGCATGGTTGCTGTCCTTAATCTAAAAAAAGAAATCGTTAGGGATCGGCAATTTCTGCCGTCACACAGAAATGCGAGTATACCGCCCGTTCGCTATTTTCGCCACTTTTTTCTCTTGGGAACTATTTGCGGGTGAGGGCTCGTAACTAAGTCACGATGAACTTTGCGAAACAAAGTGCCTCCACGCCTCAGGAGCGACGTGAGGCGACACGGCGGGTCTTTCTGAAGCTCTGTGTGGGAGCGGCTGCCACGGTGCTGGCCGAGGGGCTCTCGGAGCCCTTTGGGGTCGAGGCGGTTGCCCATGAGCTGATCCTCCCCGGCCTTCCCAAGACACTCGATGGGCTCCGTGTGGCCCAGCTCACCGACCCGCACCGGGGCAACCTGACCCCCGATGCGGTGATTCAAGCCGCAGTGCGCCGCGCCGCCGCCTGGAAGCCCGACCTGGTGGTGCTCACGGGCGACTATGTCCGCTGGGACCCGGTCGATACCCATGCCTTTGCGCGGATGCTCGCTCCTCTTAAGCCACGCCTGGGGATCGCGGGAGTGTTGGGGAACCACGACTACCAGGACCCTCGGCGTGTCGCGCAGCTCCTGACCGACATCGCAGGGGTACGTATGCTCCGCAACGCGAGTGAGGAGCTCGCTCCGGGCCTGCACCTGGCGGGGATTGAGGATACCTGGCGGGGCTCGCCCGACCCCACCAAGGCCCTGAAAAACGTCCCCGACAATGCCGCGCTTCTTTTCTTAACGCACAACCCGGTCGGGGTGCGCTTTGTCTCGGACCGGCCCTGTCTTGCGCTTGCGGGGCACACCCACGGTGGCCAGTTCCGTGTCCCGGGGATCGCGCCGCACTTCCCTCCTGGCATGGAGGGCTTCCATCAGATCGACGGCTGGGGAACCTACGACAAGGCCCGGCTCTATGTCAGCCGCGGCGTCGGCTGCACCGCCTACCCCATCCGCCTCAACTGCCCCCCCGAGGTAACCCTCTTCACGCTCCGGGCCGCCTAGCCGCCTCCAGAAGCACGCGGCAGGCAGCGCGGCCTGCGTCCGTGGCCCTGTAGCGTCCCTCGGTATCGCTGGCATAGAAGCTCTCTTCGGTAGACTCCCCAAGCCGGGCGAACACTGCCTTTACCTCGGGATCGTCGCACTCCTCCTGCCAGCGCTGGTGCTCTTGCCACTTTGTCAGCCGGGCGTAGTCCAGCGGCGTTCTCCCGGTGCTATCCTGTATCTCGGGATCGGCTCCAAGCTGGAGGAGCAGAGCGGTCAGCTCCCCATAGCCCCGCTCGACAGCGTTGTGAAGCAGTGTCTCTTTGCGCTCGTCTTTGTACTGGTAGAGCAGATTCAGGGGGAGCCCTTCCTGAGCGAGCCGTTTCACCACCGCCACCCGGTTTGCACAGACCGCACGCATGAGCGCATCGACGCCGCCCTCGGCGTGGAGCGTCTCGGCGCGGGCTCCCGCTTGCAGGAGGGCCTCCACAATCGCGAGCTGCCCCTCACCTGCTGCGTTCATCAGGGGCGTGTAGCCGTGGCCATCCACTTGCTCCGTGTCGGCTCCCGCGGCCAGGAGGCGCTGTACCAGTGCCAGGTTGTCTGTGCTACAAGCGCTGGCAAGGCCGGTCGAGGCGCAGGCACCCGCTGCCTCCAGGAGCGCAACAAGCTCGATATCGCCGTGGCCGGCGGCAAAACCCATCGGTGTCAGAGCACGGGAGCTCTGGTCCTGTGCTAGAGCCGCCTCGGGATCGGCACCGGCGTCCAGGAGCGCTTGGACGGTCTCTCGCCACTGGTGGGGCTCGCGTTGGGCACGAAACTCCTCCATGACCTTGCTGTAGAGACCCAGCTCCCCGTGAGCCGTTGCCAGGTGGAGCGGAGTGGCCTCGTGCAGCCTGCGGGCATTGGGATCGGCTCCTGCCGCCAGCAAGAGCCGCACCGACTCCGCATCGCCGCGCTGGGCAGCAAGGTGCAGGGGTGTCCCCAGAATGTAGAAAACATGGGGATTGGCTCCGTACTCCAGTAGTTTCCCCACCCCTGCGGAGCCCCGTGTGGCAGCGGTGTGGAGGGCGGTCTTTCCGCTCTCATCGGCGTGGTTGGGATCGGCACCTGCCTCTAGGAGCAATCCGGCAAGATCGACTGCACCGTGAGGATGGTCCAAGGCTAGCATTAACATCGAGCGAGTTTCTCGTTTGGGCAGAAAGTCGGAAAAATCCTCGTGGCCTGGGTAGAGCTCCCGAATATCGACCGTACAGAGTCGGTCAAAGAGTGGCTCCTTCTTCTCGGCGGGGGAGCCTGCCTCCAGCCACTTCCAGCGCTGCCCCGTGAAGAGGCGCCAGTGGTGCGACGCAGTTGCGCTGGGATCGGCACCAGCAGCGAGGGCTGTCTTCACTCCCTCTAGGTCGCCAAAGTACATGTGAAAGAAAAGGTCGTCGTTGAGCGTTCGTTCCATGCAAGATTATATCGTCTCCTATCCCTTGAGGAAGGTTGACAAGCGCCCCTGCCCAGTGGTAGGGTTCTGGCATGCCGTTTGTTGTTCCCGTGGCACTCTATGCCACACTTGCTCGCTCCCCCCAAGCCGACCAGACTGCCTTGCTGGCAGGGGTCACGGAGCTGATCGCTCCTGGGGCCATTCCAGGGCCACTCGCCGTCTTTGGGGAGAATGCCTTTGTGGTGGTGGCGGGGCGCGAGGGCAAGTACCGCCTGCCTCTGATCGCCGCGAGCCGCTTTGAGCGGGGGAAAGTGGTCGCCATTGGCCATGATGGCTTTCTGGGGCGTGAGGCGCTGGCCAACTTTGACAACACGCAGTTTCTTCTCAATAGTGTCCGCTGGGTAAACGCAAGCCCCGGTGCCGCTGTCGCGGTGGTGGAGAAGCCACAAGTTGCCGATGTCTTGGAGAAGGCGGGGATGAAGGTGGTGCGCCTGACCACCACCCAGCTCCAAGGACAGCTGGAGTCCCCAGACTTCGATGCCGTGGTGATGGATGCGACCGCTCTGGATGGCAAGGCGGGCGAGCGCATGGGGCAGGCACTGACGATCTTTGTGCGCAGTGGGGGAGGGATCGTGATGGACTCCCTCGGTTGGGGCTGGCTCCAGACCCACCCCAACCAGACCCTCAGTGGTACCCACGGGGGCAACAAGCTCTTTGCACGCCTGGGGATCGCCTGGGCCGATGGCTTCTTTGACAAGACCAGCGCCAAGGGCTGGAAGACCGACACGGGCTCACTGGAGTATCTCCACGCACGCACCGCTCTCGCGGCTCTCCAGCGACATGCAGAAGGCACCACGCCCCTCGCCGCCGAGGACCTTGCCCAGGTGGGGCAGACCCTCACGAGTGCGGTCGGGGCTCTTCCTAGTGATGAGCCGCGCTTCCTGCCACAGATCGCCGCCCTGACCAAGCGCTTTGCCGCCAATGTCCCCTTTCCTATCGGCCTAGACCAGCCCGTGGCACGCCTGAGTGCAGTCCTAGAGCAAAGCGCCATGCGCCGCGCTCCCGCCGACCGCCAGCCCGCGCATATCTCGTCGGGGAACTTCCCAGGCGGTGTTCCCTTTGACGCCCCGCGCTTGGAGAGTGTCTCGGTCGCGGTCGATACCGGGGTTCCGGGTTGGCATGGGACGGGCCTCTACGCCGCGCCCGGAGTGCCGATCACGGTGAGCCTGCCGCCGGAGCTGGCGGGCAAGGGGCTCTCGGTGCGGATCGGGTGTCACGACGATACCCTCTGGCATCTGGAGAAGTGGGAGCGCTTCCCAGAGGTGACCGTGAGCCGCCGCTTGGTGCAGCCGACTCTGAAGCTCGCCAGCGCCTTTGGGGGGAGTGTCTATATCGAGGTTCCCGAAGGGGTTTCCAAGGGCAGTGTCGTGGTGCAGGTCTCGGGAGCCGTGGCCGCTCCGCGCTTCGTGCGCGGGACAACCTCCCTCGCCGACTGGCGCAGCCGCCTGCGCATGGCACCCGGCCCGTGGGCCGAGCTCGAAGGCAAGAGCGTCATTCTCTCCGTTCCCTCCAGTGTGGTGCGTGGCCTCGATGACCCCGAGGCACTGATGACCTACTGGGACGAGGTCGCGGACCTGGCCGCAGAGCTCTACCAGATCCCCAAGAACCGCCCCCGCCCCGAGCGCTACGTCGTGGACAAGCAGATCAGCGCGGGCTACATGCACTCTGGCTACCCGATCATGACCTACACCGATGAGATCGCGCGGCGGTTTGTGGAGCTGAGCGTGCTACGCGGCAAGAGCGGGGAGCCGAACTGGGGCTTCTACCACGAGCTGGGCCACAACCACCAGCGCGCGTGGTGGACCTGGGAGGGCTGTGGCGAGGTGACCAACAACCTCTTCTCGCTCTATGCCTGCGAGAAGCTCAACGGGGATAGGCAGGGCCACCCTGGAATGTCACCCAAGGCGACCCACGACCGTCTACAGGCCTACCTGGCCGCAGGCGCTCCCTACGAGAAGTGGAAGGACGATCCCTTTCTGGCGCTGACCCTCTTTGTGCAGCTACGAGATGCCTTTGGCTGGGAGCCTTTTAAGAAAGTCTTTGTGGAGTACGAGAAGGCGACCAAGGACGCGCTTCCCCGCACCGATGAGCAGAAGCGGGATCAGTTCCTGGTGCGCTTCTCCCGCGCGGTCAATAAAAACCTAGGGCCGTTCTTCACCGCTTGGGGAGTTCCCACGAGCGAGGCAGCCCGCAATCAGGTCGCCCGCCTGCCGCGCTGGATGCCTAAGGACTGGCCCAAGAAGTAGCTCGCCTCGTTTTAGATCGCCCCCGTTGGAGGGGGGCGTCTATCTGTCCTCGTACCTCGGACACAAAGGCCTTTGGCCATAATTTGGAATGGGCGGAGCCCTTTGTGTCGCGCAGCGACAGTAAGACGCCCCCCTCCAACGGGGGCGATCTCAACGAGCCAACCTACTCGTACGCGGCGACGAGCATCCCGAAGTAGGTGGGGGCTTCGTAGGAGAGGAGCTCGCCGGTGAGCGGAGTGTGCCCGAGAGCGCCCGCCAGGATGATGGTCTGCCAGAACGCGTCCACCTTGGCCTCTTCCAGAAAGGCCTCGTCCCAGTCCAGCAGGCTCCCGAGGTCCTCGGCGACCACCGCTGCGCACATCTGGCCATCGTGCTCCGCGCTCACGGGGGAGAAGCCGTAGGGGCCATTGGGGTCGTGCGCGTGGCCCTGGTCGCACGAGGCGATTAGCGCGATCCGCTTCTCGGTCTCCGCGGCGCACTGGGCGAGCACGACACCAAAGCGCACGAGAGTCTCCCGGGGCAGGCCTCGGTTGGGGGCGACGACAACGGTCTGGGGGCGCGGGCTGGTGAGCGGGTGGGCGGTGAACCAGAGCGGGATCACGACTCCCCAGTCCAGTGGCAAGACCGCTTTCTCCTTGCCCTCCTCCCCGACCAGCCGCACGAGGGGAATCGGCACCTGCTCGCACGTCTGGATCACGGCTTCGGTGAACTCCAGGTCGTTGGTAAAGGCTGCCTTGATGTGCTTGCCGTCGGGTTCTCCCACGATCCCTGCCGCGTGCCGTGTTCCCCCGATCGAGAGCGCCCCCTCCACGACAATCCCGTGGGGCGTGAGGACAATCACCGTGTCGATCTTGGCCGCGGCGAAGCGCCGCCCGAGCTCCTGCATCGCGGCGCGGGTCTTGGCCATGAGCGCCGGGTTGTCGGTGAGCTGGGGGACGATCTCCCCACCGTGGGGGGCGATAGCGGCAAAAACAAGGGGCATGCACCTATTCTACCTGGGAGCGCTATGGATGCAGGGGATATACTACAGCCTGATACCGTCGGGGTGAGGAGGTTTTCATGGAATTCTCACGAAGAGTAGCTCTGGTTGCTCTCACAGGGCTCGTCCAGCTCCCTTTTGCCGTTGCCACGCAGCAGTCTACGGAGACATGGCTCACTGATGACCCACGCCTTCAGCAAAAAGTGTCGGTGTACGAGCTGGATATCCTGACCGGAGAGCTCGTGCAGTCCTTGGCAAAACAGACAGGGATCGCTCTGGCTTGCTCCCCAAAGAACCGGGCCTCGGGCGTCCCTCTAAGCTGCCTCTTCGCCGAGGGCACCATCTTTGCATTGATGCAGAGCTTGGCGTCCGCACTGTCCTACAGAAACGCACCTTTCGCTTTCCGACGGGAGAAGGTGGGGGGAACATATTGCTACACACTGGAGCGATCTGGGGCCAACCGCGATCACGTGGATGTTCTACAGCGCAAGATGCACGATGCGTTCAAGGCCTACCTAAACCAGCAAATTCAGTACGCACAAAACCACGAGGATGCGGAGATCGAGGCAGAGCTAAAGCAGTCTCTCCCTAAGATGCAGGCACAGCCACTACGTCTCCGTCAAGGGGAGCTTAGTGCGGCACCGATAATGGACGCTAAGACGGCACGAATGCTCCGGTTCTTCGTCACCTGCCTCCCCGACCCGACGGCAGTGGATGCCATCCTAAAAGGAGAACCCTTCGAGATTGCCAGTGCCCAGCTCTCCCCGGCTCTACGCGAGCAGCTCCCTCTCTTTGGTGAGCGGAGCCGCTCCCTAGAGAAAGTGAGTTTTCACCTCCCACGAGACATGCCCAGTGGCTATCTTGAGATAGACTCGAACCTCTTCCCCGATGCGGGGGTAGGAGGACAGCTCTTTGGGCTTCAGTTTGAGAGGGAACTCCGGCGGGACTGGCTCGTGGCGGGAGACACCGAGACCCATCCTCAGGAGAAACTTGCTTTTCGCTATGAGGGCCGTTTCGAGGCACAGAGACCGCAGATCTACCGCATTCTTGCGGAGCTGCACAAGAAAAACAAGCTTAATGTTCTCTTTCTCGGCCCCGCGGCGCTCCGAAGTACCAGTATGGCGGGAGACTGTAAGCCGACCCTGGAGGAGTTCTTGTGGTTATTTCTATTCAGCTGCCTCCACAAGTGGAATCATGGGACACTGATCTTAGCTCTGTCGAGCTGGCACCTCCAGGGGCAGCGTTCGCTTTGTGTCAACTTTGAGGCGATCCAGAAGGTGAAACAAGCACAGGAGAAAGAGACAGGGCTCTTTGCGCTACAGCCACTAACGGAGGGCCTCTTGGAGTTGCAAACGGTGGACTTTGCGTACTTCGAGGAGCCTGATCGGAGCTTCTTGAGGCAGATGTGCAACCACCTTCCCCTGTGGCGCTACTGTCGCCAGCGGGGGCTCTTCCAGGAACTCTCCTCGGAGCAGGGCATTGTGGCGCACCGTGATCTCCTTGCGGGCATGCCGCCGAGCTTGCAGAAGAGCAACTTGCAAGGAGTGCGGCTCAAGCTGTTACTGAGGGATGAGGTCCTCATGTATAGAGCGGAAAAGCACCATGCGCGTACCTACCAGTTCTGGTTCTACCGGGAGGCACAGCCGCTTCTACAGTACAGCCTTATCCAGTATGGCAAGCCTGCTCGTTAGCCTAAGACAAGAACCTTGCGACGCACGCGCCCGACCAGCGCCGCGGCTTCGTCGGTGTCGTGCCCGAGGTCGATTCGCATGCCTTTGATCGCGCCGCCGGTATCGAGGGCGATACAGAAGCCGTAGTCCTCCACCCAGAGGCGCGTTCGGAGGGGGATCACCCGGGGATCGACCGCGACCGTGCCGTAGCCGACCGAGGTCTCCAGCTTGGTGCGGTCGCCCCACTGTCCGTTCTCGCCGGGGCCATAGCCGGTCGCTGTCAGGGTGAGCAGGCGCTTCCCCTCGACCCGTGTGCCGTCTTCCAGGGTCACCGCGGCGGGCGCAGGCTCGGGCTCGGTGGGGACGGTGGCGCTCTCTCCTGCCTCAGCGCTCTCGGACTTCTCCCAGGCCGTCGCCCGGAGCGCCTTGCCGCGCCCCAGGTCGATTCCCGTCACGCACAGCGCCGCGCCTTCGTCGAGCACCGGCGGATCACTGACATCATCGAGCACGATGCGCTTGGCCCGCGGCGGGCTCAGCGCCAGGGTCGTGCCGTCGGCGAGTGTCACCTGGGTCACCCGTAGGATCAGATCGCAGCACTCGCTGTAGGAGTAGAGCACGGTTCCCGTGAGCTGGATGGTTTTCTTTTGCGAGGCGGCAAGCGCCGGAAGAGGGAGCAGAGAAGCGGCAGAGGCCCGCAACAGTTCACGCCGAGTCATTGACGCTATTGTATCAGCGCCCGGTGCCGTGCCTTGCGCGAGCGCACTACCTGATTTTCCAGTCGGGCTTTCCGGTGGAGCAAGTCTGCCTGCCAGTGTGCGTGGCTCACCGATGCGACCAGAGCCTCACTCCGCCCTAGCCAGCGCCAGCAGAGTCGTAGCCGTGGCTCTTCTCGGGGACTCAGGCTCGCCTTACTTGTCAAGCCCGTAATAACTGTCCGAGAGAGGGCCAGGATACGCAGGTCTTGCGCACCTCGGTAAGCGATAGGTGCCTCAGGGTAAAGGGTTCGGAGTGCCCAAGAAAGAGTGCGTGTCCAGCGCCGGGCTGTCCGGGCATTTTTTTCGCGCAAGATCCTCTCGACAAGTTTTTGAAGGAGGGGAGTGAGCTCCAGTTCATACTTCTCCGCCAGGGCTAGAATTTTTGCGGTGACGATCGAGGCATAGTTGCCCACTCCAGCAGCCACGACATCAATCAAGCGAGGAAGGAGCTCCCTGAGACCTAAGAGATCGTGCTGCGCCAGAACGTCCAGAGCTTTAAATATCGCCGCCGCCTCCAAACCAATGATTTCGGCTCGTCGCTGAACTCTTTCACGAAGAAGGGAAACCAGGGGAGCAATATCGCTCTCTCGATTAAGAGTTGCGAGAGTGTAGATTGCGACTGGGAAAATTTTATAAGGAGCACTGCTTGCTAGAGCCGGGTTGTCTTGCCAGAGTCGAGTAACGGGTAAGAGTATCTGCCAGTCTGTCGGGAGAGGAGAATAGTATGAATTATTGTGATCCCAGGGAGAATAATAAGATACCTCATGTGTAGGATTGGTTGGGGGCGTAGAGTGAAGCTGAGCCAGGTGGAGAATTTGGCACTGATACGCATAAGCAGGAGAGTGTGCTGGCAAGGTACTAAGCTGCGTGAGGTGTGCTTGGATTGCCTCCTGGCCACCTAAATGGAGAAATCTTGCTTTCTGAAACTGATCAAGCATTTGTTCTCGCAAAACAAAATGAAGCTCTTGAGAGGAAAGTGCATTGGGAAGAGCCCCCACTTGGGTACGAGCAAGCTCAGGATCGAGCCACGCGAGGGCAGCGAGAAGCGTTTTGGCGACATCGACAGACTCCCTGGTGATCGCTTCAAGAGCTATTAGCTTTTCGCAAAGGAGTGTCTTGGCTTGGATGTCGTCAAGGAGAGCGGCATCACAGACAGTGCGCCAAGCGCGGGATCGGTTCATATCTCAGTATCGCAGGGAGGGGAAATACTGCTCAATGGGAGCTAGACAGAGACCCGGTAGTAGATTTCGTCGAGGCTGAGGGAGGCGCTTACACTGGAGAGAGTGAGCGTGTCTTCGCGCTTTGCGAGGCGCTCGTAGAGCCAGAGGCCGCTCTCTTGGCGGGTGTAGCGCTCGACACTGACCTTGTCTTGGGCGATTAGGACGTACTCCTGAAGGGACTCGCACTGCTGGTAGGCAGAGAACTTCTCGCCGCGATCCGCCGCTTCGGTGCTCGGTGAGAGCACCTCAAAGACAACTGTTGGGTTGGTGAGCACATCGCTGGCCTCACTGTCGAAGAGGGGCTCGCCGCAGACGATAATCACATCGGGGTAGGTGTAGCGCGTTGCGGTGACTCGTGTCTTGAGGTCGCTCGGATAGACATCGCACGGTTTGCCTTTTAGCGGTTGGTGGAGCTCCCCCAGGAGGTTGGCGACAATTCGATTGTGCGGAGCCGAGGCACCAGCCATGGCGAGGATTTCACCATCGCGGTACTCGCTTCGGCACTCATGGCTGTTTTCCCAGGCAAGATACTCCTGTGGGCTTACTTTTTGTCGTGCTTCCATAGTCGCTATTGTACCGTGCGAACTTTTTGGGCCATTCCACTGTATTAAAGGGCAGGAGTATTGAAACTGTGAAGACAACGATTGTGGCGGCTTTGGCGCTGGCGGGGATTTTCGGGCTGGGCGCGGTGAGCCAGAGCGCGGGGAAGAAAGCGACCGTCAAGCCGATTGATGCGGCGGGGCTGAAGAAGGAAGTGGCGGCGCACAAGGGAAAGGTGGTCGTGATTAACTTCTGGGCGACCTGGTGCCCCCCGTGCCGCGCGGAGTTTCCGGAGCTGGTGGCGACCCAGAAGAAGTACGCGTCCAAGGGCGTGGACCTCGTGACCGTGACCCTCGATGACCTCGATGACACGGCGAAGGCGGCGGAGTTTTTGACCCAGCAGGGGGCGACTACGGGAGCCTTTATCAACAAGAAGGGCGGCGAGCCGGACCTGGGGTACTTCAAGTGGCTCGATGGCAAGATCCCCGATAGCCTGGGGATTCCTCGCACCTATGTGATCGACCGCAAGGGACGCATCAGCGCGCGGCTGATTGGGGGGCAGGACGCGGCGGCGTTTGAGGCGGCGGTCAAGAAGGCGCTGGCGGCTAAGTAGCCGCCCACTCGAAGTAGGCGTCTACAGTGGCGTCGTTCCTCCGCCGCGAAGCCCGTGCCGGGCTCAAATTCGGGAGCCCGGCACGGGCTTTGCGGCCGAAGGCCATTGCAGACGCCGATTTCAATCGGCGGCGGTTAAACCCCGACGCGCTCGCTCTCGGGCTGGGTGATGCGTCCCGGCTGGTTGAGGAGCTGCTTGTTGAGGGCGTTGAGGTAGGCCTTGGCCGCGGCGACAATGATGTCGGTGTGGGCGGCGTGGCCGGAGTGGACCTCGTCGCCGGCACGGACACGGATGGTCACGGCGGCCTGTGCATCGGTGCCCTCGGTGACGGACTGCAGGCTGATCTCGATCAGCTCGTTGGGCACCTTCACGATCCGGTTGATCGCGCGATAGATCGCGTCCACCGGCCCGTTGCCCGTGTCGGCGTCCATGAGCACGGCGCGGTTGGCGTGGCGTAGCTTGACGGTAGCCGTGGGGATGGCGCTATCGCCGCAGGTCACTTGGAGCTGGACAAGCTCGTAGGTCTGGTTGACTAGGCGTGCTTCGTCGGTGGCGAGCGCCTCCAGGTCCTCGTCGTAGACCATCTTCTTGCGGTCGGCCACTTCTAGGAAGCGCTCGTAGACCTTCTCGAAGGCGGCGTCCTCGAAGGTATGCCCGAGAACTTCCAAGCGGTGCTTGAGCGCGGCGCGGCCCGAGCGGGGGGAGAGGATGATCTTGCTCTCGCTGATGCCCACATCGGCGGGGTCGATAATCTCGTAGGTCGTGCGCTCCTTGAGAACACCGTCCTGGTGGATCCCCGAGCTGTGTGCAAAGGCGTTGGCTCCGACAATGGCCTTGTTGGGCTGGACCAAGATTCCCGTGCGGTTGCTCACGAGGCGGCTGGTGCGGGTGATCTCACGGGTGTTGATGCCCGTCTCCAGGCCGTAGTAGTCCCGGCGGGTCTTGAGCGCCATCACCACTTCCTCTAGGCTTGTGTTGCCCGCCCGCTCCCCGATCCCATTGATAGTGCACTCGATCTGGCGTGCGCCGTTCTTGGCCGCCGCGAGCGAGTTGGCGACCGCCAGACCTAGATCGTCGTGGCAGTGCGCCGAGAAGATGGCTTTGTCCGCGTTGGGGACCCGCTCTAGCAGCATCCTGAAGATCGCGCCGTACTCCTCGGGGGTGGCGTAGCCGGTTGTATCGGGCACATTGATGACGGTCGCACCCGCGTTGATCACGGCCTCGACCACGCGGCAGAGGTAGTCGGGATCGGCGCGGCCCGCGTCCTCGGTGAAGTACTCGATATCGTCGCAGCCCAGGGACTTGGCGTAGGCGACCGCACTCACTCCCATCTCCAGAGCCTCGTCGCGGCTCTTGCGGAGCTTGTGCTGGAGGTGGTTGTCCGAGACCCCGAGGCCGGTGTGGATACGGGGGCGCTTGGCACCTTTGAGAGCGTCCCAGGCGACATCGATGTCTTTTCGCACGGCGCGGGTCAGCCCACAGACAGTTGCATTCTGCACCTGCTTGGCGATCCGCTGCACGGCATCGAAGTCGCCCGGCGATGAGATCGGGAAGCCGGCCTCGATAATATCCACCCCAAGGCGCTCTAGCTGCCGGGCGATCTCCAGCTTCTCGTCGACATTGAGCGCGGCCCCCGGCGACTGCTCGCCATCACGGAGCGTGGTGTCAAAAATGTGTACTCGGTTACTCATAACTTACTCTTTACCGATGGAGATATGCTCCCCCAGAAACTTCGGGCGTCGTCTCAGCACCCAGATATCCAGCACTGCCTGGACGCGAGCACCCAGCTCACGCACGGCCGTCTTGCCGGTGGGCAGGGCTCCGGTTCCTGCATCGTAGGCCACGGCGTCGATCCCGCTCGCACCCGCCAGAAACAGCGCCCGCTCGTTGTGGAAGCGCTGTGAGATGATCGTGAGCTTGCTCTGACCAAAGACAGCCTTGGCCCGCTGGATCGAGTCGAGCGTCCGAAAGCCCGCAAAGTCGCAGGTGATCCTCTCTTTGGGGACCCCGGCGGTGATGAGATCCCGCTTCATGGTCACGGGCTCGTTGTAGTGGCTGGTGCGGTTGTCGCCCGAGACCAGCAGGTACTCCACTTTGCCCGCTTTGTAGAGCTTGGCCGCCGCCGCGATCCGCTGGCTGTAGTAGGCATTGTGGCGACCCTTGGCGACATACTTGCTCGTCCCCAGCACCAGTCCTACACGGTTCGTGGGAAGCGCCGCGAGGGAGTCGGTGTGCTTGCTTGAGGCGCTGGTAAGCACGGCAAGCTGGCAGGTCAGTAGGGCGAGTACGGGCAAGGCGGCCAGAAGCCCCAGCACGACAAGGACTCGCCGTGCTTGTTGCTTCTTGCTCAGTGTCTTTGCTGCACCTCGGGGGTGCGCAGATACCAGACTAATCCCCATACTAAAAAGGAGAGAACGATCGCCGTGATGCCCGCGAGGCACCCCAGGCAGGTCTTGTCCACATCCCCGATCTTGGCAGCCAGTGGGGGGAAGTAGTCCCGGTCCGCGCGGGCCGGAAGCTCTTCGGGGCTCGGGACTCTCTCCTCCTCACTGGTGTTGCTCATGGTCTCTTACAGCTCGATCTTGGTCTGAACCGCCTGCTGTACGGGCACCTCGGTCTGGGCCGTGGCGGTGGCGGGCTTCTTCATCCAGCTCATCATACCCCGAAGCTCGCGTCCGACGACCTCGATCAGGTGATCATTATCGCGCTTTGCCAGGGCATTGAAGCTGGGGCGGTTGGCCTTGTTCTCCAGGATCCACTCCTTGGCGAACTGTCCGGTCTGGATCTCATCGAGAATGCGCTTCATCTCGGCCTTGGTCTGCGGGTTCACGACACGCGGTCCGCGGGTCATGTCGCCAAACTGGGCGGTGTCGGAGATGGAGTAGCGCATCCCGGCGATCCCGGCCTCGTACATCAGATCGACGATGAGTTTCAGCTCGTGGAGGCACTCGAAGTAGGCGATCTCCGGCTGGTAGCCCGCCTCGACCAGGGTCTCGAAGCCCGCCTTGACCAGCGCGGTCGCGCCGCCACAGAGCACGGCCTGCTCGCCAAACAGATCGGTCTCGGTCTCTTCCTTAAACGTGGTTTCCAGCACGCCCGCACGGGTTCCGCCCACGCCCTTCGCCCACGCCAGCGCACGGGCCTTTGCCAGCCCAGTCGCATCCTGGTGAATGGCGATCAGACAGGGGACGCCACTACCCTCGGTGAAGACACGGCGCACCATGTGGCCGGGGCCCTTGGGAGCGCACATAAAGACATCAACATCGGCGGGTGGCACGACCTGCCCGAAGTGGATATTGAAGCCATGGCCAAAGGCAATCGCCTTGCCCGCCGAGAGATTGGGCTCGATCTCGTTCTTGTACAGATCGGCCTGGAACTCGTCGTTGACCAGGATCATGATCACATCGGCCTTCTTGGACGCCTCCGCGACCGTCAGCACCTCAAAGCCATCCGCGACGGCCTTATCCCAGCTCTTGCCCGGTCGCAGCCCGATGATGACACTCATCCCGGACTCCTTCAGGTTCAGCGCATGGGCATGCCCCTGCGAGCCGTAGCCAATGACCGCGAGGGTCTTTCCCACCAACACATCAAACGACGCATCGGCGTCGTAGTAAATCGTAACAGGCATAGTTATTCTTTTTCTTTCTTTCTGCAAATTCACACGGCCCAAAAGCCGCGCAGTGTGTTAAGTCGTTTCCGCTTCCTCAATGGCATCTTCAAGCCGTCGTGCGTTTCCACCTGTGAGGACCGGAGTGCGAGGGAGTAGAGGGGCAGGGACAGGCGCGTCGGGTTCCTCACCTTCGTTCTCGTTGGTCTCGTTGTCTTCGTCGCTGCCCCGTTTTGGGCGCACGAGGTTTAGCTTGCGTTCTAGTTCCTCCAGCTCACGCTGGGCGGCATCGTTGAGTTTTTGTAGCTTCTCTAGTGAGACATCCTCTGGGTCCATGGGGCTATGCTTCCTTAACCAAGCTGTCTAGGTACGCGGCGCGGGCTTCGTCGGTGTCGAAGAGGAGCGCGGTCTGGCCGTTTTCGTCGGTGACGATCAGGCAGAAGCGCCAGTCGGCATCGTGGGCGTAGAGCAGGCGTGTGTCGTTTGGGTAGACAGGGCGGATGTCCCAGTAGATCTCGTTGAGGAGGCCGGGGGGGACGGGGAGCTCGGTGGGGGCCATCTCTCCGGGTTCGCCCAACTCACCCACCTCTCTTCCCCCGGGCGCTCGTTCCTCGCTGGGAAGAAAGGCTGGCATCTCCTCGCTGGGCTGCCCCTCTTCCCGCGACGAAGGAGCAACAGGGGAAGAGGGGGTGGCCGAGGGACGAGGCCGGGGGAGATGGCTCACCCGCTCTGCTGGCTTAGCCAGAAGTGGCAGCTCTTCGTAGAGCTCGGTGAGGAAGGCACTATCGGGCGTGGCGGTGTCGCCCAGAAGGGAATGAATCTGCTGTGACGAGACGGCATCGAGCAGGCGCAGCAGGCGGGTCAGCTCCGCCAGCAGCGCCTCTTGCTCGTCGGTCAGGACAGGCGTCTCCATCGTCAGGCGGCGCAGCTCCGCGAGCTTGCCAGCCACCTCGTGACAGAGAACATCGAACTCCGGGTAGTGCATGGTCGTAGAAAATTAACGTCCTAGACAGTTCGGGCGCCGCGCATCAGGGCGATCCGGCCCGTGCGGACCAGCTCGCGGATGCCGTAGCTCTCCATCAGTTTTTCAAACGCGTCGATCTTCTCCGCGCCACCGGTCACCTCCACCACGAACGCCTTGTCGGTGGTGTCGATGATCTTACCGCCAAAGACCTGCGTAACCAGCTGGATCAGCTCCATCTGGCGCTCCTGGGTGACGGTCACTTTAATCAGCGCCAGCTCGCGCTCCAGCATCGGGGTGTTGACATAGTCGTAGACCTTGAGGACATCGACGAGCTTGTGGAGCTGCTTGGTGATCTGCTCTAGGATATCCGAGTCGCCGCCCACCACGAGGGTCATCCGGCTCACATTGGGGTCGTCGGTGATCGAGACCGTGAGGCTCTCGATGTTGTAGCCACGGCGGGCAAAGAGGCCGGAGACGCGGGCGAGGACGCCGGGGCGGTTCTCCACCAGAACGGTGATCGTATGTGTTTCTGTCATGAGTTTTGTTTGTTCTTCAAAAGAAAATAGGCGCTGGTGGCCAAGGCTCCCAGCACGAGCGCCTTGGTGAGGCGCTTGGTGGGGTCCGGCGGGATCGGGGCGACAATCGGGTTGCCGTCGCTTGCCTGACGCACGGGGTCACCGACATAGCGGCCGGCGCGTGCAATGGCAAACCACTCGGTGCGCTCTGCCAGCTCTCCCGGCGCTAGCTCGGTGAGCGGCTCGCCGTGGCCGAAGTAGAGCGTCTGGGGCTCCAGGGCGAGAATGCGCTCCAGGCTCTTGCGCACAGCGAACCAGTCGGTGGTGAAGGGCGGCGGCGGCCAGCTCAGCCCCTTGCGAGGGAGCCACTTATCCACCTTCAGGTTCATCAGGGCATCCCCGGCAATCAGCGTGCGGCTTGACTCCTGCCAGAAGCCGACCTGTCCCAGCGTATGGCCGGGGAGGGGGATCGGCTCCCAGCCTTGAGGCCCCTCAGTGAGGGGCAGAATATAGGGACGCAGATCCCGGCCGTGGGTGCTCGCAAAGTGCGAGGCCAGCGAGAGCCAGCCGCCGCAGGAGCTCGGGTCGGCGGGGGGATAGTCGCACTGGCCCGTGAGGAAGGGGAGCTCCGCTTCGTGGGCGAAGACCGGGACGCTCCAGTAGGCCGCCAGCGCCGCCGCACTGCCCGCATGGTCGTAGTGTCCGTGCGTGAGGTAGATACCGGTCGGAGCCGTGTTGCCGTAGCGCCGCCGTGCCTCTCGAACAATCGCCGAGAAGTGCCACGGGAGCCCGGTATCGACCAGCGCCCAGCCCTCCCCGGGCTCGTCCGTGTCCAGAAAATAGACATTGACAACGCCCAGGGAGAGCATCCCCCCCATCCCCCGTCTAACGGGGGGGATACAAGGAAGAAGTTCCTCATTGTCCCCCCGCCCGGCGGGGGTTAGGGGGGTGGATTTACCGCGCGACATCCACGACCTCATCGGGATCGGGGACCCGGGTGTCCTTGGGCTTGGGCTCGAAGTGGCAGACACTGGGCGGGGCGAGCTCGGGCTCGGGCTTGCGCACCATCATCTCGTTGATGGTCTGCCCCGACGGAATCATCGGGAAGACATTGCTCTCCTTGGCGACGCGGATATCCATCACCACGGGGCCATCGTGCTCCATGGCGCGCCGCAGGGTGGCTTCCAGCTCCTCGGGCTTGTCGCAGATCAGGCCCAGAATCCCGTAGGCCTCGGCCAGCTTCACGAAGTCCGGTGCCTGCTCTAAGTTCACCGACGAGTAGTGCTTCTGCCAGAACATCTCCTGCCACTGGCGCACCATGCCCAGGAACTGGTTGTTGAGGATCATGACCTTGACGGGCAGCTTGTAGATACTGGCGACCATCAGCTCCTGGATACACATCTGGATCGAGCCATCACCCGAGATACACCAGACCGGCTCCTTGCCCTGCGACGCAAACGAGGCACCGATCGCGGCTGGCAGGCCAAAGCCCATGGTTCCCAGCCCGCCCGAGGTAATAAACTGCCGGGGCTTGCGGGTGCCGAAGTGCTGCGCAGCCCACATCTGGTGCTGGCCCACATCGGTGACCACGGTGACATTGTGGTCGGTCAGGCGCGCCAGCTCGCGGATGGCGAACTCGGCGTGGATGATGCCGTCCTCCGTGCCATCGGGCGCTTCCAGCGGGAACTCCGCCTTCCACTTGCCGATCTCATCGTGCCACTCGGAGAAGTCGTTGGCATCCTTGACCAGCTTCAGCAGCTCGGTCAGGGCGGCCTTACAGTCCCCGACAATCGCGGCATCGGCGCGGCGGACCTTGTTGATCTCACCGGGGTCGATATCCATGTGGATGACCTTGGCCTCGGGAGCAAACGCGCTCACCTTCCCCGTCACACGGTCGTCGAAGCGCGCCCCCACCGAGATCAGGAGGTCGCAGTTGTGGACCGCGTAGTTGGCGTAGGCGGTTCCGTGCATCCCCAGCATCCCCAGCGAGAGAGGGCTGTCCTCGGGGAAGGTTCCCAGGCCGTGGAGGGTCGTGGTGACCGGGATATTGGTGCGCCGTGTCAGCTCCAGCAGCTCCGCGTGTGCGCCGGCTGCCTTGGCACCGCCTCCGACATAGAGCACGGGCTTCTTGGCCTCGGCGATCAGCTCGGCGGCGCGCTTGATGGAGAGGGGATGGACCTTGAAGTCGGACTTGAAGGAGCGGATGCTCACCTGCTGAGCCTCGTCCGGGTCGTACTCGATCACGGCGCGAAACACATCGACCGGAATATCGACCAGCACGGGGCCGGGGCGGCCGGAGCGGGCGATATGAAAGGCCTCGTGCATGATGCGCGGAAGCTCGTTGGCGTCCTTGACCAGCCAGTTGTGCTTGGTGACCGGCATGGTGATCCCGGTGATATCAGCTTCCTGGAAGGCGTCCTTGCCGATCACCTCAGTGCGCACCTGGCCCGTGATGGCGACCAGCGGGATCGAGTCCATCATGGCATCGCAGAGGGGGGTGACCAGGTTGGTGGCACCGGGGCCACTCGTTCCCAGGCAGACTCCCACCTTGCCGGTTGCGTGGGCGTAGCCCTCGGCCATGTGCCCGCCACCCTGCTCGTGGCGCACCAGGACATGGTGCAGGAAGTCGCAGTGGTAGAGCTCGTCGTAAAAGGGAATCACCGCGCCGCCGGGGTAGCCGAACATGATCTCGACCCCCTCACGCCGCATACACTCCAGAACCGCCTTCGCGCCGGTTGATTTGATCTTTGCCATCTTAAAAGTCCTTTCCGCAAACTTCACGGACGGAGGCAAAAAACAAAAATGCCCCTCGTCCCGTCGTGCTGTTTTGATCGGGACGAGAGGCGCTGCCAGACGCTTGCCTGGACGACGCTCCCGCGGTACCACCCGAATTGTCGCTCCGCCCCCCTGGCCCCCACAAGTAGGGGAGTGTCGGAAGGAAACGACCACTCGCTGCGCTGTCTCGGGCGCACCCGGAGGGACTACTCACGGCTCTTCGTCAAAATCGCCGCTTCACCACCTCAGCTCAGAGGGGAGTTCGCTGCAAAGCTTGGGAGCTTTGCGTCACGTTCGTCTACAGCGTCGCACCAACCCGCTGCTCTCTGAAAGTCCGAAACGTGCCTACTGGCCTCGTCATCGCTACTACAATTTCTGATTGTCGGTGTGAAGTCTATCACGACGAAGGGGCTCAAGCAAGTATAATTTGCACGTATGGACTCCACGTCGCTCCTCACTCAGCTAAGCCACCCCGACTATAACGAGCGTCGGCGCGCCGAAGATGCACTGGTCGCGCTGGGCGAGAGTGCCGTCCTGTCCCTGATCGACGTGGTCGAGACCCGGCTCTTTGTCCCCGCTCTCCGCGCCGCAAGCGCCCTCTCTCGGCTCGGGGACACGCGTGGCACGCTCCCTGTCGCGCGCCTGCTCCTCGACCAGGTCGGGAGTGCGCGACAGGACATTATCTTACTCCTTGCCCAGTGGAAGGTTGCGGGGGGAGGAGACGATCCCGTCGCCCGTGAGCTGATCTCCCTGGCGCGAGACTGCACCGAGGCGCAGAGCGCACAGACACTAGGGGGAGCGGTCTCGTATGGCCTCTCCGCCCTTGTCTCGCAGGAGCTGCTGGAGGGGAAGCTTCTCCAAGCGATCCGCAAGCACTCGGTCGGCTGGACACGTCGGGCCCAGGTCGTCGGGACGGGGAGCTTCCGTAACCTGCGTGAGCTCTCCCCGCTGATCCAAGCACTCCGCTCGCCACAGCACGAGCAGCGCAACACGGCGACCGCACGGCTGATCGAGCTCGGGAGCGAGGCGGTCCCTGTGCTCCTCGAAGCCCTGTCCCACGACTCCCCGCTGGTGCGCTTTCGTGCCGCCGAGGCTCTGGGAAAGATCGGCGATCCCCGTGCGGTGGAGCCCTTGCTAAAGCTGGCCTCTGTGCTCTCCCTTGACTTTGATGTCCAGCAGGCGGCGACCGAGGCACTGCGAAATCTCGCCCGAAAGCGGATGCAGACACCGGAGCCCGACGATGTCCCCGCCCTGATCCTTCTCGTAAGGCACCTGCGCTTCTCCCACCCCGATGCCGCCGACGATGCCGCCGTCGCGCTCACCACTCTGGCGCGCAGGCATCCGTCGCCCGCACTACGCGGGGCGCTCAAGTGGCTCCGGTCGTTTGGGCTCGCGCTTACTCCGACATTTAAAGAGGCACACAGAGCGATCGAAGAGGCGACAAAGCAGTGGAAAGACCTCCCGCTGACCGCCACGGCTCCCGAAAAAGAAGAGAACCTACCGCTCCCCGCAACCGAGGAGGTGCTACCGGGTCAGAGGGAGGGAGAAGAGCAACAATGACAGAGCTGGAACAAGGGCTGGCGTGGCTGGATACCGACGATCACCTCATCCGGAGGCAGGGGCTGGAGCTGCTACGAAAGCTCGGCGACGATGCGATCCCGCCGCTGATCGACCTGGCGTGCTCCTACAAAGTGGTCGCGCGGATGCGTGCGATCGAGGCCCTAGGGGAGCTGGGCGACCCCGATGCCTTCTGGCCGCTGGCCAACCTGGGGCATGAGCTCCTGCTGACACGGCGCAAGGCGATGCAGGCGATTGTGGCGCACGTCGCTGAGGCACCCACCCGAGAAGACGCCGCTTGGCTGATTGGGATTATCAAGACCTTCCGCCGTGACCCGCAAGGCCAAGAACTTGTCCAAGCCGCCGTGCAGGGCGCCTTGAGCCTCGCCCGCCGCGACCCCTGCCCCGAGCTCGCACCGCTCCTGCCGCTCCTCACCGACGAGCTAGAGGACCTGCGCCACGAGCTCCAGCGGCACCTCGCCGCCTACAAAGACCTCCCCCGGATCGCCGACTCCCCGGAGAAGCGTAGTGCTGACCTCCCCCGTCCCGCAAGCCGATAGAACAGAAACGATGGAAACAGAAGCTAAGACAACGCAAGAGCTGATTGAGCAGCTCCAGAGCCACCAGTACGGCGCACGTTTTGTTGCCCTGGGAAGGCTGATCGAGCTCGGGGAGTCCGCGATTCCCTTGCTCACCGAGGCCCTCTACCACCCCGATAAGGCCCTGCGGATTCGTGTTGCCTGCGCGCTCGCAGGGATTGGCGCGACCGATGCCAGTGTCGTTCTGCCGATAGCCGATCTCTGGGAGGAGCTGCCCGCTGATAGTGTCCTTGGAGAGGCATTCCTGGTCGTGGTGCGTGAGCTGGCCGCCGGTGTCCGACCCGAGCATATCCCGGTACTGACACGGCTCCTAGATTGTTACAAAAAGACCCCTCTGTCGAGCTCATCCGCACCCGCGACGGTGCCTGTAGGGCTGCAAGTGACCACGATGGCAGCCGGAGCGCTGGAGACTCTCGCCAAGCGCACGCCCACCCGTGAGCTTCTCACCCCACTTGCGCATCTGCCAAAAGGCGGCTTTTTTTCCTCGGGCCCCGCTGTCTTGACGCATGCCCACAAAGTGCTGGATGAGGCCACCAAGCAATGGCAGTTCGATCCCCACCGCCGTGATCTGCCCGTTCCGGCGGAGAAGTCCGAAAAGACAGAGGCAAGTGAGACAAAATGAGTATCCCAACGGAAACATCCGCGCTGATCGCCCAGCTGACAAGCCCTGATTATGGGGTGCGCCTGATCGCGCTGGGCAAGCTGGTCGAGGCTGGTGAGGCAGCCGTGCCTGCGCTGCTGGAGGCGCTCAGACGCCCGGACCCTCTTCTGAAAGCCTGCGCGGCCTGTGCGCTGGCGGGGATCGGGACGCCACGTGCCGCCCTCCCGCTGGTTGCTCTCTGGGAGGCCGATCCCTTCGATCCCTCCGCCATTGAGGCCCTCTCCGAGTTTGCCGGGAAGCTGGCACGCGCGCCACAGACCGAAGACATTCCCGCGCTAATGGAGCTCTTGCCCTGCTACAAAAAGACCAGTGAGACAAAAAACGGAGTCAGTGGGCGGGTGGTGGGCCAGGAGATCTCGGTGCTCGCGGCGGAGGGGCTGAGCAAGCTCGCACGCACCGCACCCTCACCGCAGCTCCGCGCCGCGTTGCCCCTGCTTAAGCGCGATATCTGGCACAGTAGCCCCGATGAGTTTGGCGAGGCGCGCGAGTGGATCGAGGATGCCACCCATAAGTGGAAAGACCTGCCGGTGACTGCCTTTGCGCCCCAGCCCAAGGCCAGTGAGCTTCCGCTCCCCGCCGAGAAGCCCGAGCGCCCATGAGCACGGTTGAGCACTGGATCGCCCAGCTCCATGCCTCCAGCTACGAGACGCGTCAGGAGGCATCCGAGCAGCTAGTGGCGCTGGGGGAGAGAGCGGTTCCTGCGCTGATCGAGGTCGCCTGCGCTCCCAAGCTGGTCGCACGGATGCGCGCTATGGAAGCGCTGGGAACGATAGGGGACCGACGCGCGTTCTGGCCACTGGCGGAGCTCACCCTGCCCGACGACGACTATGAGCTGACAATGACCCGCCGCAAAACCCTCACTCAGCTCGCCGAGCGCCTCGCCATCGCTCCTGTCCGCAGCGATGCCGCCTGGTTTATCGCGATCGTTCGGAAGTACCGCTTTGATTCCTACGGCCAGTCCATCGCGGTCGCCGCAGCACGCGGAGCGCTCACGCTGGCCCAGAGCGACCCAGGGCCAGAGCTCTTGCCGATCTTGGCGCTGCTCAAGGGAAATTTTCTCTACGCGGCGCCCCCGGCATTTGGCCCTATCCGCAAGGCCCTTCTGCCCCTGCTCGCCGATTGGAAAGACCTTCCCGTTGCCGCCGATGCGCCTCTGCTCGATGGTACCGACCTTCCCCGCCCGTCGCAGGCAGAGTAGCGTATACTGAGAGCCGTGGAACTTGCTGTTGATTTTGGGACGACCAATAGTGTGGTCGCCGTGGTCGAAGAGGGCAATATTCGGGTGATCTCCCTGCCCGCAATCGCGCGGGAGCAGCCGACAACGCAGGCGACCCTGGTGCCGACCTGTGTCTTTGTGCGCGAGAAACGCCGTCGCCTCTGGCCGCGCTTCTGGATGACCGAGCCCGAGGCGCTGATCGGGCAGGCGGCGCTGGCACACAACTTCGAGGGCGGCGCTCCCGGCTTTGCCCAGAGCTTCAAGCGGGCCCTGGCCCAAGAGCCCCACCGCCCCGTGGCCTCCGTGCAGGGAAAGACCATCGCGGCCCGCGAGGCGGCCTATCTGTTTCTCCGGGAGCTGACCGCCGCCGCACGCGCCGCCGCCGCCCCCGGCGATAAGAAACTCACGCAGCTGACGATCTCCGGCCCCGTGGGGTACTTCGAGACCTACCGCGCCGAGCTGGCGACCCTGACCAAGCGCCTGGGAGTCAAGAGCTTCAAGACCATCGACGAGCCCATCGCGGCCGCACTGGGCTACGGTGTCAATGTCGGGCGGGACGAGACCCTACTCGTGGTGGACTGGGGTGGGGGAACCCTCAACCTCGCGGTGATTCGCCTCGGGCCAGGCGTCTTGGCATCGGGGGCGGCACCCATTCTCGCCAAGCACATGGTGGGCAAGGGCGGCGACGATGTGGACTACTGGCTGATGGAGGAACTGCTCCCCGGCTTTGAGGACATCGCGGCCGGGCGCTACGATGCCAAGTGGGAGGTGATGCGCGCCAAGGAGTCCGTGAGCCGCACGGGCGGCTCGACCCCGATCTCCTGGCGGGGAATCCAGCGAACCCTCGACCGCGAGAGCCTGGTAGCCCTGCTGACCAAGCGCGGCCTCTACGACGACCTGCGCACCGCCCTCACGGACATCAAGATCCAGCTCGCGGAGACGGCCCCGGACTTAAAAGTGGACGAAGTCCTGCTCACGGGCGGCTCGACACTCTTGCCCGAGGTGCCCGCCGTCGTCGATAGCTTCTTCCCCGAGGCCATTGTTCGCCACGACAATGAGTTTGTCTTCACCGCGGTCGCCAGCGGCGCGGCACGCTTTGCTGGCGGTGTCCCCGTCGATGATTTCATCTACCACGACTACGCCATCGCGGTGCAAGAATCCGATGGCAGTGTGGGCTACGAGCTGCTCTCCCCGCGCCGCACGCGCTACCCCACCGCGCCGGACTTCGCGGTGCGCTACTACGCCGACTACGCCGGGATGGAGGAGATGCGCTTCCGGGTCTGTGAGATCGGGCGGCTGGGGCAGAAGCCCGTTGCCTGGGAGCCACGCCCCAACGGTAGCCGCTACTGGAGTCCCAAGGGCGAGACGGAGCGTGCGCAGGTAATGGAGCTCAATCCCGCCGATGCGCCGTTGCCGCTGAACCCTGCAGGAGTCGGGACTTCGCCGCGCCTCCGCGTGACCTACAACATCAACGCCGACCGCTGGCTCTGCATGACGGTGGAGGACCTGGTGAAAAAGCAAACCCTCCGCGACAATGTCCCCGTCGTGCGCCTGCGCTAGGAAAATCGTTGCATGAGCCTCACCCGTGAGCAGATTTTCAATCATCTCCATGCCGTTCATCAGCACGAGCCCGGCTGGCAAGACTCATGGGAGATTCTGCGTAAGTCAAGCGGTGAGGCTGTGCACTGCCTCCTTGAAGAGATTGAGGTGGAGATGACGAAGGCAAAAAAGGCCACTTTTGTAGCTCCCGTGGTTAGCTACAGAAAGCTCCTACGGTTGGCCGAGCTCTTGGCGGAGTTTAATGACCCAAGAAGTCTCTGGCCCCTTTTGCAGGTAAGCCAGCTCACCAGTGTCGTCAACCGGCAGGGATCAGATTTTTTAGGAAACGTGCTGGATGTTATGGCGAGACGAGCAGAGCCGGAGGATATTCAAGCGCTTATCTTCGAACTGATGCGCGCACGTCCTCAGTGGAAAATCGTCAGTGGCTCAGAGGTCATGGCACAAGATATTATTGCTGTTGCTAAAGCGTTGATTCGTATTGCAGAACGCGATCCCAAACCTGAGCTGCGAGCAGCATTGCCTTTTTTGAGACCTAGTCTTCAAACACCCGTTTCGTTTATTGCTCTCCACCGTCGTCTCAAAGCAGCACTTGGTGAGAGAAACCTGCCGATACCTGCCACACCACTACAAGCAACACAGGACTTTCCGATTCCTACGGAGGGGAATCCGTCAGAGGAATAGAATGTCCTGCTTGCGATCCCATTAACGGGCTTGGTACTCTGCAATCAATGCTATCTTTTAAAACAGGTTATAGTCATTGCGCGACCCGAGCCAGGAGCTGTAGCTATCCGAGGCTGGATTATTCGTCAGATTGATCAAGCCCGTACCATCTAGGTTCATTTTATAGAGCTCGCCCTTGCCCGCAGTGTAGCTCTCAAAAAGAATCGACTGGCCATCGGGTGAGAATGTTGGACGCGTCTCCTCAATGGAGTTATTGGTAAGTCGCTTGAAATTGCTTCCGTCTGCATCCATGATGCAGATATCTCGTGAGAATAGATAGTATAATCGGACAAAAAGTATCTTTTTGCCATCAGGAGAAAATATGGGATTGTAGTTGCCCTCATTTGCATTGGTTAGTCTTGTTTGATTCGTGCCATCAATGTTCATTGTGTAGATCTCATTGTAGGTATTACGAAAGCTGGTAAAGACTATTTTCTTCCCATCCGGGGAGAACATTGGCGATTCATCAAATTTCGGATCGGTGGTAAGTCGGTTCTCTCCTGTGCCATCTGCATTGACAATGTAGATATCTGTATTGTTATTACGCTTACTCGTAAAAACTATTTTCTTCCCATCCGGGGAGAACATCGGTGCGGCATCGTCGATATTGGTATTGTTGGTAAGCCGCGTGACTCCTGTCCCGTCTAAGTTCATGGTTGCGATCTCATATCCGCCCGTTAAGTAGCGATTTGTCATTATCGCGACTTTTTTACTGTCGGGAGAGAAAGAGAAAGGCTGATCGTTGAAGGCAGTATTGGTGATATTGACCTGGCCGGAGCCGTCTGTGTTCATCATGCATACCTCGCCATCGGAGCTTGGCTGGCAGGCATAGGCAATCTTACTACCATCGGGAGAGAGAATCGAAAGATCGTCACGGTTGGCTGTGGAGGTGAGGCGCTGCACTCCCGAGCCGTCTGCACTCATGCTATAGATCTCCTCATCCCCGTCCCGATTGCTGGTGAAGATAATCTTTTCGCTGTTGGTCCGGTGGCTGAAGACAGGTACCGTTGTCGTCTTCCCCGACTCCTTGTCGCGCAGGGTGATATAGGTAAAGGCGATTGCATTGGACTCCACAGCGGCGTAGTCACCCGAGGGGTAGAACAAGAAGTCTGTCCCATTGCTGATCGACCACTCCCACTGGCTGTTGTCGACAAACACCGACTCTCCTGCACTGTTGTAGGCAATGGCGAAGAGGTCTAGCCGACCGCCTTTGGTGAAGGAGAGAGGGCCGGGTGAGTAGATCTCCACACGATCAATCGTGGAGTCCATGGTTAAGGCCGCCGCGGTTGTCTGGCCACTGACGAGTGTTGCTCCGACCGTGCCACGTGCCTGTGCCACACCGGTACCAGTGGTCGTGGGATAGGCACTTGCCTTGATCACGATATCGCCACGGCTTAGGTTGTTGAAGACAACGGTGGACGTAGAGCCCGATGTAGGGCGCGGGATCACACGTAGAGGGAGAAGGAGGGCTCCGGCGCTATCCCGGAGCTCGATCGCAATGCTCTGCGCCCCCACGGGAATGAGACGCGTCTGCTCCGGCCAGCGAATACTTAAAGAGACACTGGCGCTGCGTGTGGCTTCTGCTCCGGTCTTGGACGAAGAACCGCCACATCCTGCTGCCACGGTCAGGCTTGCCAACGACACCAGCGAAATTGCCCACGGGGCCGACAATAGTGGTCGTAGTTTCATGGATCGATTTTACAGGAGCTTTGAGGTGTAGGACAAGAGCCCACTTGCCGCTTGTCCATTAAGAACCTATCATGAAGCCAATCGACGTTTTGCGCCATGGACTCAGGTTGGTCTTATGTGATCCCGCCACAACAATGTCCTCGTCGAGCACCTGCGCTAGAGTGTCTTATGAAAGACGATCCTCATCTTCAGCTCAAACGCTTTCTTCAGGGGCCGCCTGAGGAGAGAGAAGATGCGCGTCAAAACCTGCTGGCGATGGGGGAGGGAGCGGTTCCCCCTATTATTGAGACTCTGGCGGAGGGAAGTATCGATGCTCCTGCGTACGCAGAGAAATACTCGCACGAGACACTTGTTGCAGGACTGAAGCTCCTTGTTGCCTTGAACAGTCCCCGAAGTCTTTGGTTTCTTCTTCGAGTTACTCAAAACAACTATATTCTCCATTCAATTTTTCAGGATGCGCTCCATGCGACTGCAAAACGTGGGAGCTCGGAGGACATTGTCGTGCTACTAGATATTCTCCGACATGCCAAGCCAGGCCGAAAAGACGAAGAGCGTATCTGTAATGTACACCCGACCTATGCAGTTTGGGTGGCCGCGGCACTAGTTCAGCTTGCTGAGCGCGATCCCAGGCCCGAGCTACGTGCTGCCTTGCCCATGCTCACGCTTCATCCCTACTTGCCCGTTGAGTTTGTTGCTCTACGCTTACTACTGAAGGGAGCGCTCTCAAAGAAGAACCTACCGATTCCCGCAGAGGCACCACCGAGCACTGTAGAGGCCTTACCGATTCCTGTGGAGGCTCCCGATGACAGAGTATGAGCTCAGTGAGATTCTCTCCGCGCTGGAGCATGGTAGCGAGGAGCAGCAAGAAGTGGCTTTGGAGCGCTTGCGTGCTGTCGGAGAGCAGGCAGTGGAGCCGCTGGTGCAGACTATCGTTCGGTATCTACATGCCCATAGACCATGGAAAGATGAGGTCTACCAAGAGATACCTGAGGCAGCACGGCAAAGAGTCCTACGGATGGCGTTCCTGCTCGTGAGCTATGGGTCTGCAAGTAGCCTGCGAGTGCTTGCCGGGGTGGCGCAGCAGGTCAACCGGGCACCGTTTCTGGAGCCTGTTGCGATACTGGAAGAACGTGCCATAGAGGACGATGTCTCTGCCCTGATCTCTGTCTTGCGCTGGTTGATCGGCACGTTGAAAGAGACCGTACTCTCGCTTGCGATTGGGCAGGCACTCGTGCGTATTGCCATGAACCACCCTGAGCACCACCGACAGCTCGCGTATGCACTGCCGCTCCTGCGACGCTACAACCTCGCCTCGCTGGCGTACCTTCGCCTTCATAGTGCGCTTAGAGTTGCACTCTCTACGCGGACTCTCCCCATCCCCGCGCAGGCAGCACAAACTCATACCGATCTTCCGATCCCTGGAGAGGAGCATCGTAAATGGCACTGACACAGGAGCAAATTCAAGAGCACCTTCAGAAGATACGAAACGAAGAACACAACTGGGAAGAGTCGCGCGCCATCTTGCTGGCGGCGGGCCGGGAGGTAGTTCCTGAGCTGATGAAGCTTGTGGAGCAAGAACGAAATATACTTAGTAGACAGTTTATTCCCAATCGAAAACCTCTACAACGACTTGCTGAGTTACTGACAGAGTTTCATGATCCACAAAGTCTTATGATACTCTACGATTGTATCGTGCCACTCTTTAATGAAGTCAAGGTCTCGTTTTTTCATCAGCTTGTTCCCGTGCTGCAACAGCGTGCCGAGACAGAGGACCTCAGTGCTTTGATCGCGTTTCTAGCTAAAACAAACAGCACTTATGTAGCTAACGTGCTGGTTCAGATTGCAGAGCAGGAGCCACGACAAGAGCTGCGTGAGGTTCTTCCTCTCTTAAAGGCAGGCTTTAGTAAACCGAGTGCTCCTTTAGAGTTTATTGGCCTGCGTGGACGACTCAAGGCAGCGCTTGCCAGTGAGAGCTTGCCGCTCCCTTCAAAGGCTGCCATGAGTACCGATGATAACTTGCCAATCCCCATAAAGGAACCCACAGAGTGACGTTAGCGCGGGAGCAAGTTGTTAAATACCTCTACACGATCTATCATCGGGAGTCGGGCTGGGTAAAAGCACAGGTGGCTCTGGTAGATGCGGGAAGCGATATCGTGCCCTTTCTCATGGAGTTTATTGAGGCGGAGCTCCAGAGTATTGTCCAGACAGAGTACCGGCCAGAATATGAAAAGATGGATCGACTGATGGCCGTGCTTGCCCAGTATGCAGACCCGCGCAGCCTTCCTCTCTTTGTGCGTTTTATGTATCAGACCAATCGTCACTTTGGAGAAGCCTACTGGCATCAGATACGTATGGCACTGGAGCATAGGGCGACAGAGGAGGATATTGCTGCACTCATTGCACTTCTACAGAGGGCAGAGCCAAAGTGGGTAGCGACGGCATATGTTACCGAGCTGCATGCCACAGAAGCGCTTGCTATTGCACAAAGCCTTGTCCGTATGGCAGAGCAGGATCCAAAACCAGAGCTGAGAGCAGTACTTCCCATGCTAACCTTTACCCTGGCAAGGCCTTTTGAGTTTATAGGCCTGCGCCGACGACTAAAGGCTGCGCTCGCAAATAACAGCTTGCCGATTCCAGCAGATGCAAAGGAGAGCATTCAAGAGTCACTGCCAATACCTGTTGATGCAGAGCCTATTCTTGAAAGCTGAGAGAGTTGTATGCTAAAATGACCTGTGATTCTTTAAAGATGACCTCTGCACATTGAATGTGCGAGCCTCATCCTACAATGATAGGGGAGTCACATTCAAAGTTGAAAGGAGCTATTTTAATAGCAACACAAGCAAATGCAGCGCGCATTGTTGAAGATCGTCGGTCACTGGCTGCACTTGAAGGAATCACAGGCTATGCACCCCGTAACCCTGATCTCTCCATCGATGCCCTACGGTCACTAGAAGCGCAGATGGACTCAAAGGCAAATCGTGTGACCAAACTTCGTGCAGAGCTTGCCGGAGCAATCGATAACTACCACGCGACCGGGAGTCTCTTTACCCAGCGGATGATCGAGGCACGCGACGAAGTACAAGTCCAGTTTGGACGAGACTCGAACGAGCTTCAGGCAGTCGGGCGCACCAAGCGTAGTGATCGAAAGGCACCCGTGCGTAAGCCAAAGCCATGACCGAGAGTGACCTGACAGCCCTCGAATCGCGGATCGAAACGCTCCTGGAGAGATGTCACGCCGCGCAGTGGGAGTGGAAGCTACTCACACACGAGGGCTGGCTTGTCACATACGAAGAGTTCACCGCGCTATTCTGCCGCAATGCAGGGCTCTGTCAAGTTTCGTATCTCATGCAGCTTGCACAACAGGGAATAAAACACCGACAGTGGCGGTCGTTTACTCAGTTCTTTACGCTGGATCAAGATCGCATCCAAGCCATTTTAGATCGCAGGGCATTTCACGCAATGAAGGCTCTCCTTCGTCTTGCAGAGACACAGCCAGCACGTGAGCTGATTCCTGTGATCGAGCAGCTGACCGTGGTTCTAAAACAAGATCATGCACCCCTAGAGTTCATTCCCCTCCACTGGAAAATGAAGCGGGCGCTCAAGAACTTAAACAACCTGCCTATCCCCGCCGAGGCTCCTGCAACTTCTACCGGACTGCCGATTCCTATAGACAGCACGAGAGAAAAAGAAGAGCCTTACCACGGACAAGAAATTTGATGAGCTACCAAAATAAACCCAACCACATCGAGCCTTTTACAGAAGATGCCGAAGAGCGATATGCACAAGTACGTACACACCAGGTGCAGCTTTTTGTTTCAGGAAATCCACGTCAGCAACAATCCGCGACCGAATGGCTTGTGGACTACCTCAGTGAGCTTAATCTGGAGAAGTACCGACGAAACAAGTTCTTTGCAAAGTTTCGCATGGCTTTATCTACCCGGGAAGAGAAGGCGCTCAATCTTGCCATAGAGCTCTTTCCTGATCTCCAGAGCCAGCCACGAGAAGCCACTGTTGTAGCACTGGGAAATGCAGCAGCACAGCACCCTTGTCTCTGGGAACTTTTATGTATTGGGGTGCAGCGCTATACCTTCTCGGCTGATTGTTTCTATCTCGCCACGGATGCGATTCGCCATACGATCTTGCACTGGGATACGCCGACAACCGTGGTGCATCTAAAACAGGCGCTCAAACCCATTGATACTGCCGTTGACGATCTCACAGGACAGGCTGTTTTGACGCTGATCTCGGGACTTTCTCCTCACCCTGCACTCCGACAACTCCTCCCAGAGCTAAAGGCACTCGAGCGGCACAGCGCTCTAAAAGAGGCCGCTAGTACGCTACGGACACAGGTCGCCTCGCTTCCTCGGGGAGACTTTCCCATTCCTACCCAGGCGCAGGAAAATAACGAGAAGGATCTTCCGCTTCCTGCATCCAACAAAGACAAAGATGCCTGAGGACACACCGACATTGCTACAGTGGGTTGCCTTGGGGGATGAAGCGCAGCGCAAGTACGCCGAAGAAACACTCTATGCACAGGGCAGCGCTGTTTTCCCTCAGGTGTACGAGGCCGTTGAGAAAGCCCTTGATACCTACCGACGTATGCTTTTTGCCGGTGAACAGGCACATTGGCGGATAGAACGTCTTGCCCTCTTTCTCGCCGCTTTTGGCGAACCGAGTACCATTGAATTATTAGTACAAGTGCGTCTCTCAACTAGCCGCAACATGCCTCTCGCTCGACTTCTCTGGCGCTTAGAAGTGCGCGATGACCTCGCAACCATTCAGGCGCTCTTGACCGGAGGGTTTCTGCTTCGCAAGAACTTCTCCTTTGGACCAGAGACCCTCAAGATTGCGGGGCTTTTAGTCAATCTCGCCGAGACCGTCCCCTGTCCCGAGCTACACCAAACCCGTGTGCTGCTTCGTCCAGGGCTTGGTGTTCCCAAAGAGTTCGCCCAACTTCGTAAGCGCCTCGATGCAGCACTTGGCACGGAGGCTACGCTACCACTCCCTGCAGATATGGCTATCTCCATTGAGAATCTTCCTATTGCTACAAATGTAGAATGGGCCGGCAAGAACCTCTCGCCACCCATCAACGAGCAAAACGATGGCTAGTGCCAAGCTCACGCAGCCTATCTACAAGCTTAACCACGATGAGTACAGAGAGCGCTGCCTGGCCAAGAACGAGTTAGTTGCTCTGGGCAAAGAAGCTGTAGGTCTATCTATTTTTGTACAGTCTCAGAATAACTCTAAAAAGACACTTCTTATTCTTACATCCTCATATCAAACTTTATCACCTCAAAAAAATGACTCCTGAACAGTACCGATTGCAATGTCTTTTATATGTAAATGGCGTCGCTTCACAGAGAGAATCTGCTAGGGAGATGCTTCTCGCATGTGGCCCTGCGGCAATTCCTTGGATAATAACCATCGCAGAAGAAAAATTAAAAGAGTTTTATAAGCCAGGAATTGGGTATCCACCATTTCAGCCGCTAATACGTTATGCTCAGCTGCTTTCAGAATATGGTGAGCCTTGCTGCTTAGACTTGCTTGTACGAATCGCTCAGCAGAGTCCCGATCAAGGATACGAAGAGTTCCGTAAACCTCTAAAAAAGTTGCTTACTTTTTTAGAGGCACGTGATGATATAGAAACAATTACTGCTTTAGTAGCTGCGCTGCGGCGACTCCGTCGTGCTATTTTGTATCAAAGAGAGGCTGTCTTGGTTGCAGAGATTTTAGTAGCCAGTGCAGAGCGTGCACCATGGGTAGAGCTACACCAAGTGCGTGCACTCTTACAGCCAAGTATCGGTACACCAAAAGAGTTTCGCATTCTCTCTGAGCGTCTTACCCGTGCTCTTGGTGAAGAGAACTTCTTGCCTCTTTCGGCGGCCTCCGCACCCACTTCACAGAGCCTTCCTATTCCGGTGCGGGCACGTGAGGAAAACGATGGCTAGTGCCAAGCTCACGCAGCTTATCTACAAGCTTAACCACGACGAGTACAGAGAGCGCTGCCTAGCCGAGAACGAGTTAGTTACCCTGGGAAAAGAAGCTGTTGAGGCGCTGATCATGGTAGTTGTGCACCAACTAATGTTGCCAGCCCTGCGTGCTGCATCCGCCCTCAGCCGTATTAGTGATGAGCGTGGTGTCTTGCCCGTTGCCCGTCTTGCCTTGCGTGAGAGTGCCCCAATCCCTCAAATTCTTGATATCTTAGCTGAGTGGCAGTGGCAGGAATTGCCAAAAGAGTGGGCCGCAAAAGAGCTCGTTCGGATCGCAAAGCGCTACAAGCAGTCACAGATGCCCTCTATAATCTGGGAGGACTTTCTCCCACGAGTGCGCACTCTCTCGCCGGGCTGGACTCCTCCCGTGATCGTTGTTCCGGCTCCTGTCGTGGTTCCCACATTCGAGGATATGCCCGACGCGATACAAGCGCTTCGCTCCATTCACTATGGGACACGTCAAGCGGCAACAGCAACGCTCATCGCAATCGGAGAGGAAGCCGTCCCTGCGCTCATGGACCTGCTCGATAATGGTAGCACCACACTGTGCTATCGTGCGGCGGAGATACTAGGCGAGATTGGAGACACGCGTGCCATCGCGCCTCTGATCGCCATTCGCAAGACGCGTGGGCAGGATATCGAGCAGGCATGCAACCGTGCCTTGATCAAGCTCGCAAAGCAGCTCCCCGCAACCGCGACCACTGAAGACATCCCCCTCCTCATCGCGCTCATCCAGCGCCTGCGTTATGACCTCTCCACCCATGATGTTGCCCTCTCCGCGGCAATGGCACTAGAGCACCTCGCCCGAACGCGCCCAACACCGAGCCTTCGGGGCGCACTCAAGTGGCTCAAACCGGTTGTTGTTCCTTTACCACCTGGCTTCAAGAGTGCCCGTCTTGCTATCGAAGAGGCCACCGAGCAGTGGCAAGACCTCCCCCTTGTCACCAGCTCACCCGTTGCTCTCGTCACAGACCTTCCGCTCCCCGCGGATGCCTCGCCATGCCTTGAGGAAAGCCAGTGACCTACAGTGAGATCGTTCGTTGGGTAGCCCAGCTCCAAGAGCCCGACTATAAAAAACAGCTGATTGCTCTGGGAAGACTTGTCGAGGCAGGGGATGCCGCGGTTCCTCTGCTGCGGGAAGCTCTTCCTAAGGCCGAACCTGAGACAATGCTTCTGCTTTCTGCACTGGTTGCGATTGGCACAAGAGAGCCTTTGGTGATGGAGACAATTGTTCAGTACTGGCGCTGGAATCTCAATAATCGAAGTCTAAATCAGGCAGTACTACACTTGGTGCGAAGCATCGGCGAGCAGGCAACACCGGGCGATATCGCTCTACTGCTGCCTTTTTTAGGCTGTTGGCGTTACTGGGAAGGGGAGGGGCACTCAAAAGTAGGTAGCGAGGCCTCGTATCTTGCCGCAACGGCGCTGGGAAACCTTGCCCAGCACCAGCCCACACCGCAGCTCCGCGAGGCACTTCCTCTGCTGAAGGTTAAGAAGAACTTCTTAAGTGGCGCCTTTCCTCCCAAAGAGTTCGCACTCGTTGCTCGGCTGATTGAGGAGGCGACAGCACCGTGGAAGAACCTACCATGCATTGTTGAAGTACCAAATACCACCGACGATCTCCCTGTTCCTGCTGAGGATCAAATTCCATGAGCAGCTCTACGGAAGACCTTTGGACGCTCATCCGCATCGTCGAGGCGATGGATGATTGACCTAAGCCGCTACCCGAAGACCACTCGTGTGCTAGAGACACAGGGGATCATCAAGGTGGGCACGAAGCTCTTTTTATGGGACGAGCAGCTCTCACAGGCATGGCGCGTGCCCTGTGAGCAGCACTTGCGGGGAGCCAGAAAGGAGCACAAGCAGCGGCAAGAGTTCGTGCGGCACCTAGCAGAGAAGCTGCCCGATCCCGAAACCCTCTTGTTCCTTGGCTGGGTCCTGCTCACCGACTCCTGGCGCCATGTGCGCGCTGAGGCGGTGCATGTGCTGGCGCGGCACCCCACCGAGCAGGGGCAGGCATTCTTAGCGCTCGCGCTGGCGGACCGCTCGCAGCTCGTGGTGCGGGCTGCACGGGCGGCACTGAAGACACAGGGGGGACTGACGGCGTTTTTGGTGCTGGTGGCACTCTGGGAGGAGCGCGGCGCGGAGCTAGAGGTGGTGCAGGAAGCGCTCGTGGGCCTGGCGCGGCGCGTCCCACAGCCGGGGATGCGCACGGTGCTCCCGCGCTTGGAGCAAGAGTCGCGGCGGTTTTTCATCCTTCCCCGCAAACGTCGCCAGCTCCGCGAGCTCATCGAGACACTCGACCAGGCAACGGCGCACTTGAAGGACCTGCCGCTCACCGCGATGGCGAGCGCGGAGGCTGAGAATCTGCCGTTGCCGGCGGAACTCCCAAAGCCTTCGCCTGTGGAACCGCCAGAGAGCTGGGTACGCAGAGTTCAGCGCTGGTTCAGGTCGTAGACAAGGCGCACGACACCGTTGGGGTAGATGGTGTGCTCGCTTAAAGTGGCCTTGTGAGGCCGCGTGCCGCCGGTGAAGAGGGGAATACCCGTACCCAGGAGTGTCGGCATGACAAAGAGCTCTAGGATATCGAACTGGCCCGCCGCCAGATAGCTATGGACCACTTGCCGTCCCCCCACCAGCCAGACCTTGCCGGTGAGGTCGGTGGGGACAGCGGTGCGGAAGACGACGCCCTCTGGGTGCTCCCCGACCGCGGGGCTGTGGCTCAGGACGATACAGGGCTTACCCGGATGCGGCCATGCCCCAAAGCCACGCACCTGCTCGTAGGTCACGCGGCCCATGACGAGGGCATCCACAGAGCGCTCGAACTCCGCAAAGCCATAGTCGGCATCCTGGAAGGCATCCAGCCAGCCCACGCTGCCGTCTTCCGTGGCGATAAAGCCATCCAGGCTTTGGGCGATATAGAGGTGCGTGGTTGCCATCACACGCGACGGCGGTTCTTGAGCTTATCGAGCAGGACGGCCGTCAGCAGGATCGCGCCGCTGGCCACGAGCTGCCAGAAGGTCGGGATATTGAGCAAGTTCATGGCGTTCTGCACCGCGCCCATGATCAGCACCCCGACAATCATCCCGCTGATCGTGCCGACGCCGCCCGTGAGCGAGACGCCGCCCAGCACGCAGCCGGAGATCACTTGCAGCTCTAGCCCCTCGCTGGTGTTGGGCTGCCCCGACGAGACCCGCGAGGCGAGGAGGACACCGGCGAGTGCGGCGATCGCGCCTTGCACGGCGAAGATCAGGATCTTGGTGCGCGCCACATTGACCCCCGAGAGCCGTGCCGCCTCGGCGTTGCCCCCGATGGCGAGTGTGTTGCGGCCGTAGATGGTCTTGTTGAGCAGTAGCCCAAAGACCACAAAGCACAGCACCATCACCCAGACCGGCGACTGGAACTCCAAGAGCTTGAGCTGTCCGAGCTTGCCAAAGGCCTCGTTGCTGATGCCAATCGACGACCCATCGGCGAGGAGGCGGGCGATCCCGCGGACGATCTGCATGGTGGCGAGGGTGGTGATGAGGGCGTTGATACCCAGCCGCGCGATCACAAAGCCATTGACCGCCCCGATCCCAAAGCCCAGAGCGATGGGAATCGCAATCGCGAGGGGGATGCTATTGGTCTTGTTGATCACGGTCGCCGCGACCACGCCCGCCAGCGCCACAACCGAGCCGACCGAGAGGTCAAAGTCCCCCGCCGCGAGGCAGAAGAGCATCGTGCAGGCGACAATTCCCACAGTCGTGACCGACATGGTCAGCCCCTTGGCGTTCTCGACCGTGGCGAAGTTGGGAACCGTGAAGGAGAGCACCAGAAAGAGCAGGGCGCAGACCAGTAGCATCCCATTTTGTTGCCAGAGTTTTTTCATTGATCCACCCCCTTCGCGAAGCTGGAGGGGGAGGCATCCCCAATGGGAAGCGCGGCGGCGAGGCACTTCTCGGGAGTCGCTTCCTCGCGCGTGAGCTCTGCGGAGAACGTGCCCTGGCGCATGACCAGCACACGGTCCGCCACGCCCAGCACCTCCGGTAGGTCCGACGATATCATTACCACGCCCACACCTCGCTCCGATAGGTCGTACAAAATATCATAGATCTCTCGCTTGGCTCCCACATCGATCCCACGGGTAGGCTCGTCGAGCAGGAGCACTTTGACGTCCTCACTGAGCCAGCGCCCCAGGATCGCCTTTTGCTGGTTTCCCCCCGAGAGAAGCCCGATCTGCTGCTCTAAGTTGGGGGTCTTGACACGCATCGCCTCGACCTGCTGGGTGGCATTGTCACGCTCTGCGGGCTCGTTGATCCAGAAGCCTAGCTTGGAGAATCGCCGCCTCGCGGAGAGGTTGATGTTCTCGGCCACTGAGCGCACGGGGACAATGCCCTCTTTCTTGCGGTCCTCGGGGCAGAGGCAGATGCCGCTCTGGATGCTCTTGGCTGGGTTGGCGTAGAGCTCCTTGAGCAGCTCCGTGCGGCCGGCACCGACCAGCCCAAAGATGCCCAGGATCTCTCCACTACGCACCCGCAAGCCATGGCTCTCCAGCACGACACTTCCGGCGGTGCGGGGGCGCCAGCCGTAGATATCGGCGATATCGCGCCCCACCATGCTCTTGACCACACCCGCCGCATCGGTCTGGGCGCTGGGGATCGTCTCGATATGCTTGCCGTCGCGCAGGACCGTCACCGTGTCGCAGATGGCAAAGATCTCGTCCATGCGGTGGCTGACATAGAGAATCGCCTTCCCTTGTGCCTTGAGCTTGGCGATAATGGCAAAGAGGGTCTCCACCTCGCGGGCTGAGAGAGAGCTGGTGGGCTCGTCGAAGGCGATCACTTTGGCATCGCGGGAGAGCGCTTTGGCGATCTCTACCATCTGTCGCTGCGCCAGCGAGAGCTCCCCGACTTTGGCTTGCGGATCGAGGACAATCCCCAGCTCCTCCAGCTTCGCGGCGGTCTGGGATACCAAGTTGCGCTTATCGACCCAGCCGGTCTTGGCGGGGAGGTGCCCCAGAAAGACATTCTCTGCCACCGTCATCTCCGGCACGAGATGCAGCTCCTGGTAGATCACTGCGACACCGGCCTGGATGGCATCGAAGGGCGAGCCAAAGCGCAGGGGCTGGCCCTCGAGCACGAGCTGTCCCGTGTCGGGCTTGTACATCCCCGAGAGGATCTTCAGGAGCGTGGACTTGCCCGCCCCGTTCTCACCACAGAGCGCGTGGACACTGCCACCGGCTACCGAGAACGAGACCTCCGAGAGCGCTTGGACACCCGGAAAGGCTTTCGAGAGGTTTTGAAAGTCGAGCATAGTTTTATGATCCCGCCCGTTGGAGGGGGGGACATGCCTCCCCCCGCCGCTGAGACGGCGACCCCCTCCGGCTTCGCGAAGGGGGTATGGGCGGAGCCCTTTGTGTCCGAGGCACGAGGACAGCGAGACGCCCCCCTCTAACGGGGGCGAGACGCCCCGGTTTATCGGGGCGATCTCAACGGGGCGATTCTACTCGATGCCTTCTTCTTTGAGCTTGGCGACAAAGTTGGTGCGGTCGATCAGGGTGCCCTTGGTGTAGGTCTCCTTGGCGGGCTCCTTGCCGTCCTTGATCCAGTTGTACATCGCCTCCGCGGTCGAGAAGCCGTGGGTGCGGGCGGAGAGCAGAACCGATGCATGGAAGCCGGTCTTGGCCTTCTTCAGGTCGTCCTTGCCGCTGGTGCCATTGATCCCGATCCCGATGACATTCTCCGGGGCGATCCCTTTTTGCTCAGTGGCACGGACAAAGCCCAGGACACCGTCATCGTTGGACGAGTACGCGACCCACTTCTTGATCTCGGGGTGCTGGGTCAGGATGATATTAGCGGCATTGACTGCGGTCTCCATCTGCTGGGGCTTCTTCCAGGCGCTGAGGAAGAAGTTCTTCTCCGGGAAGCCTGCGGCCTTGAGGGCCTCACTTGCGCCATCGGTGCGCTGCTTGCAGGTCTCGATCTCATCGACCGTCAACACCGCCGCCCCGACCTCGGCCAGGTTCCAGCCACGCTTCTTGGCCTCTTCGGCGATTGCCTCGCCGACGCTCTTGCCGATCTCGGGGGCGGAGATTCCCAGGTAGGGGACATCGGTGAGGGGCTTGCCATCGGGGCCGAGCAGGCGATCATCGACTGTCAGGAGCTTGATGTTCTTCTCTTTGCACTTGGCGACAATCGTGGTTCCTAGCTTGGTATCCGGAGTGCAGATCACCAGTCCCTTGGCGCCCTGAGCGGCGATATTATTGATCGCGCTATCGACCCCTTCGGCGTCCTTGGCCTCGATCTTAATGAGCTGGAAGCCATACTTCTTCGACGCCTCCTCGGCGAACTTCCACTCGGTCTGGAACCAGGGCTCGGCGGAGTCCTTGACCACGAACCCGATCTTGATATCACCTGCGGCGGCGGCAGGCTTATCACCCGTGGCAGGAGCCGCGGTATCGCCGCCCGCGCTGGTGTTGCTACTCGGGCACCCGGTGAGCGTCAGCGCCCCCAGGGCCATCATCATCAGAAAATATCGTCGCTTCATACTGTCTGAGTTCAACAGTGCGCGTCGATTTTCCTGCTAGAGCTGTGGGAAGAGTGCCTGGATCTCGCTCAGGACCCGGAGGTACTCGGGGTCGCTGGTGATGCTCTCACGCCACGCAAGGCCACAGGCCATGAGGTCGATCACTCTCTGGACACGTGCGCCCGGAACCGGCTGACCCGCCGGATCGCGGTCGCGCCCCAGGAGCCAGAGCGTGTCGCAGGTCTCGATCGCCGCCTCGATATCGTGGGTCACGAGGACAAAGGTCTTGTGCTCGTCGACCGCTGCCGCCTCGCCCAAGAGCTTGATGACATTCTTGACCGCGACCGGGTCGAGGCCGGAGAAAGGCTCGTCCATCAGGACCAGAAACTCGGAGCAGAGCAGCTGCTGGGCGATCGCGACACGCTGGCGCTGCCCCCCCGAGAGCTGGCTGGGATATTTTTTTGCGTGCTCGGCCATCCCAAAGCGCTCCAGCATGTTCAGCGCCTTGGCGGAGTCGTTGTTGGTGGCGACCAGGAGGTTGGAGAGGACGGTACGGTGGGTAAAGAGCGGGTAGTCCTGCGCCACCACCCCGACCGTTCCACGCTTGACCGGATGGGCGTCGGCACCGAGCAGAACCTTGCCGCTGGTGGGCTCCATCAGGCCGGCGAGGATGCGAAAGAGCGTGGTCTTGCCCACCCCCGACGGCCCCAGGAGCCCGACAATCTGGCCTTGCTCTCGTCCGGGGATATGGACATTCTTCACCTCGGCGTTGACCTCTTTTAAGATCGGGCGGCCGTTGTAGCTATGGGAGATGCCCTCTAGCTTGAGCAGGGTCTCCCGGATCTCATAGGCAGTGCTCATGCATCGCTCCGCTCTTTGTTGAGGTCGGCCCAGGGGCAGATAATCTGCCGGATCAGGCCCACGGCGTAGTCTTGGAGGAGCCCCACGCACAGGACAATAATCTGGATGGCATAGACCTTGTCCATGTGAAAGTACTTGCGCTCGATATCAAGCGCCACTCCAAGCCCGCCCTCGCTGCGGTAGAGGGCCTCCACCATGGGGAGGAGAGTCCAGGCAATCGCGGCGTTCTGGCGCACGGCATCCAGGAACTTGTCTAGGGTGCCACGGATCACCACCTCCCAGACCACGCGCCACTCGGAGAGCCGCAGGGTCCGCGCGTAGTCGTACTGGGAGCGGGGGATCTCGGCGATAATGGCGAGCATACTGGTTAGCAGAAAGACACTCATTCCCAGGGTCAGCATCGCCAGCTTCACGGGCCGATCCCCGCCAAGCAGGAGGGTGAAGACCACCGAGAAGCCGACCAGGGACAGAAAACGGCCCCGCGAGACCACGAGCGCGAGGGGGCGAAAGACCGGAAGGACAGTCAGGTAGGCCAGGCTTGCGGAGATCACGGTCGAGAGGGCAAGTGCCTGGAGAAACAGTCCTGTGCTCACGATCAGTTCCTGCCCGATCCCACCGCGCCAGAGCGCGCCTAGCGCGGAGAGTACCTCGCCTGGGCGCGGTAGCACTTTAAAGGGGGACAGGAGCCAAAAGAGGAAAAAGAGCGCCAGCTCCCCGAGCAGAACGAGCCGAAAGGCTGCCGGGGAGATGACTTTATTGGGGGTGAAGATTCCCATGAGATGCCTAGTTGGCTTTCAGGATAATCTCGACACGGCGGTTCTTCGCCTTGCCGTCCTCGGTCGTATTGGGAGCAAGCGGCTGGGTTTGGCCATGCGAGAAGACACTGATGCGCCCCTTGAAGTTAACGGGAGCTTGCTTCTCCAGCCATGTCTTCACGGCGAAGGCACGCGCCTCGGAGAGCTGCATGTTCTTGGCGGGATCGCCGACATTGTCCGTGTGGCCGTGGATCTCCACCACCATGTTCGAGGCGACTAGCAGGTTGCGCTTGAGCTTCTCCAGGTCCTTGATGGAGGTGGGATTGAACTCCGCTCGCCCGGTGACAAACTGAATGGGCCACTTACTCTTCGAGCCCTCGTTGGTGTTGCCGGTCGCTCTTGCCGTGACCGTGGGAACCGCACCACCGGCTTGGGCGACACTCACAGCACCAGAGCCGGCCTTGGCGACCACGGCCTTGAGGTAGGAGAGGTCCTGGATCTGGTCTGCGGGTGGGTAGCCGCTCACAACCTCGGGGTACTGCTTGACCACGAGATCCCCAAAGACCTTGTAGACGGCGGCGTAGAGGTTCGCCGAGCCCTGTCCTAGCCCGAAGGTATAGGCGGCATCGGAGATGTTATTGGCCCGGGAGCCGCCCAGCTCCACATCGAGGCCCGTCTTGTCTTTCTCCGTCACACCCTTGTAGTACTTCTTCCAGTAGGCGGCATCGCTCTCTTTGTAGACCGCGGCGCTGATCTCCGCTGCCTGTCCAAGAGCTTGGTCGTTCTTCTGGACCGCCTCGCCGCCGGAGAGGGCGGCCTTGAGCAAGCCCTCGACAATCGGGCGGTTGTTTTTACACCACTTGTCCACCCCGATAATGACACAGGGCATCTGGCTGGCGTACTCCTTGGTGGAGACAATGGAGACAAGACCGCCTTTTTTCTGCGCGACATTGACATCGCCGGGGGTCCAGGTGACCACGCCATCGACCTTGATCTTCATCCGCTGGCCGGTCTTCTTGCCATTGCGCACCACATCACGCTCCTCGGTGTAGCCGGTGATGTACTTCTCGCCCGCGTCGAGGTAGTCACTGGTGTTGATCCAGTTGATCGCATCCGGGTCGTAGGTCTTTTCGTCGGGGTTGGTCTTGAGGTCGTTGTCCCCGATCCACTTCTGGGCGATATTCCAGTCGCCGTCGCGCAGGACCCCCGCGATCACGCCGCCGCGTGCGCTCTGCGGGTCTTTCTTCCAGTCGGCGGGGCCCATAAACTTGTCCTCGCCGCGGGAGAAGCCAATCGCCCCGATCACCTTGGGCCGGTACTCCGGTCCGATCTTGGCCAGGGCATCGTCCACGCCCTTAAGGAACGCCGCGGAACCGTCGCCCATGACCGTGACAAAGTGCGCCCCGACGGTGGGGTTCTTCTCGCCGCGGGAGAGCGCGGTCGCAAAGGTCACGAGCGCCTCGGTGAGCTTATCGTTCATGTCCTGGCGGGCGAACTTGAGGTTGACCCCGTTCTGGCACATCAGGCTTCCCTTGGTCGCCTGCGGCCCGCCGTTGGCAAAGTGGAGCCCCATGTGCGCGTTCCAGGCATAGCCCAGCAGACGAACCTCAGGCAGCTCCGTACAGCCGGGCTCTTTCCCAGGCATCGTCACGGAGAAGTCACCGACGCCTTTATCGGGCTCTGTGCCTGGGCCTGCACTAGGCAGTACGATGGGCGGGACATTCTGAGAACTCGGACCATCTTTGGCCTTGCCTCCAAAGAGGCGGTAGGCACCGACGGCACCGCCGATTACTAGAACTAAAATAACCGCTTTTCCAGCGGGGGTAAGTTGTGGCATTTTTTAGCCTCCTTTACTTTCTACAGCGGAATCAGACACGTGGCGTTTGGGTTGGTTGCATGCCCGCGGCGTATTTTGAGGGGCCGGTATCGAGGCTGAAAAACTCTAGGATATCGTCGATCTTGTCCGCCTCAGCCTCACACTGGGTCTGGGCGGTGGTGAGCTGCTGCTGCGTACTGGCGATGATGCTCTTCTGCTCCGCAATCCGCGCTTCGAGGGCCTCGATCTCCGCTTGGGCGTAGCTAACCCGCTCCGACGTCACTTTCTGGAGGTCGGTGACATAGGCGGCGAGCGCGGCGAGCTTACGCGACGCGTCGGCGACAATGGTCTCGGCGCTGGCCCCCATGGTCGCGCCCATCGTGGTGAGAGTCGCCGCGACCATCTGACGCTGCATGTCTAGCGAGAGCCCGGGAGGGAGCTTACTCAGAAGCTCGCGGGTCTGCTCGGCACCAAAGGTAACCGCCGGGAGCTTCGCCCCGGCGTAGATCGCCTGTACATCGACCTTGCCATCCGGGAGGAGCGCGCCCGAGGTCTGCTCCGCCGAGACCTTGATCTCATCGAGGTTCGGGCCTGCACTCTGACGGACAAGCTGCTCGACTGTCTGGGGAAGCGGCGGCGGTGTGGCTCCCGTGGCTCCTGCTGCTATTGCTTGAGAGCGCTTCTCGATCTCGGCGAGCTTGCGGTCGAGCTCGGACATCTCGGCGCTCGGGGCCTGGGTCGGGGTTGCGGCGGGCTCGGAGAAGTTCAGACGGGGCGGAGTCTCTTCCGTGGGCTCGTCCATCACCACAAAAAGCCCGACGGCTTTACGAAGCTTATCCGTAATTGGCATGTGTTATTTTTACCTTACTATAAATCAAAACGGCGCGACATATCGTCGTAGGCAGCGATCTCATCTAATAGATTGGTCATCGCATCGGTCTGCGTTACCACGCCCTCGATATCGGCCAGGACTTGCTCCGGTGGCCTTGCCCGAATCTGGTCGTTGATGAGGCCAAAGGAGTCCTCAAGGAGCTGCATCTGGTGGCCCAGGTTGGTAAGAATCCGCCCGATCCGCCCGACATACTCATGGCGCTGGGTCAGCACTTCCTTGCGCTTGTCCAGAACCGCCTGCGTATTGCTATCGTCCTCGTTTTTCTTCTCCAGCTGCGCGATCTCATCGTCGAAGCGCTCCTGGATCGTGGTGACCATGCGGCGGGCGCGGTCCTCGTTGGGGATGGGGGGACCGTCTTTGTCGCGCCGCTTGCCCTTGAGCCCGACCACGACCTCGGCGTAGACATTCTCCAGGTACTGGGCAAACTCCACCTCGCGGCGGGCGAAGAGGAGAAACTTCTCCAGCAGGTAGTCTAGCTTGCGGCAGACCTCGCGCATCCAGGTCTCTTGGGAGAGGGGGTGGCCATCGAGCTGAGCGCGGATGTCTTCGAGGCGGGTGAAGCGCTCCTGGACATTCTCGGAGATGACAGAGAAAACCTGATCGCGGAGCTTCTTGCGGCGCGCGTTCACCTCAGCATCGAAGCGCTGGGAGAGGCGCTGTTGGTACCAGCGGGAGTCGGGGACAAAGAGAAGGTACGCAGCCTCGGCCACGGCCCCGATGAGGAGGGGGATCGGGTTGAGGAGGGCGGCGGAGAGCGCCGCGGCACCCGCTAGCCCAACGACGTTGTAGTTCTCCTTGAATGCTTCGGCCAGACGATTTTTACGTGCCATCGGGAGGTATTTTAACACGAATCCCCCCGGTTGGAGCGGGGGGACGGGAGCTCCGGCCGATTGGAACGGCCGGACTGGCGAGCACTTCGCGCTACAAAGGGCGTGCCGCCCATAATTCGGTATGGCCGGAACGGCCTTCGTAGCCGCAGGCTCTCCAGCCCCCCCGTTCCAATCGGGGGGGCTAAAAGAGCTGCTGGAGCTTTCCGGTGGAGTCGCCGAGGGTCTCGCCGGGGACACCGTAGCGGTCCAGCATCGTAATCAGCAGGTTGGTCATCGGGGTGCCGTTCTTGTACTTCAGGTGTCGGCCTCCCTGGATCGTTCCACCGCCGCCGCCGATCAGCAGGAGCGGGAGATCGTCGTGGTTGTGCCGGTCACCGTCGCTGATCCCACCGCCGTAGACCATCATCGTGTTGTCGAGCAGGGTCCGGTTGCCCTCTTTGATGCTCTGCATCTTCTGGAGGATATAGGCTAGCTGCTCCACGTGGAAACGGTTGATCTTCTTGAGGTTCTCCAGCTTCTCGGGGTTGCGGCCGTGGTGCGATGTCTCGTGGTGGCCATCGTTGATCCCGACCTGCTTGTAGGCGCGGTTGGAGCCCTCGTTGGCGAACATGAAGGTGGAGATGCGGGTGATATCGGCCTGGAACGCCAGCACCATCATATCTCCCAGGAGCTTGACATGGTCGGCGTAGTCGGGGAGGCCGCCGGACATGCGGGCCTTGAGTGCCTCGCCGCTGACTCCGGTCTCCTTGCCCGCCTTCTCCAGGAACGCCATGCGCCGCTCGATCTCGCGGATGCCGGTGAAGTACTCGTCCATCTTGTGGCGGTCGTGGGCCCCGAGGCGGCCTTGGAGGGCCTTGGCATCTTCCAGGACGAAGTCCAGGATACTCTTGCTGTTTAGCTGGCGTGCAGCCCGTGCCTCGGCGCTCTCGTTGGTATCTTCGCCGCCGAAGAGGCGCTCAAAGACCAGCCGCGGGTCGGTCTCTTTGGCCATCGGGGAGGCCTCGGTGCGCCAGGAGATCGTGTTGGAGTAGGCGCAGGAGTAGCCCGAGTCGCAGTCGCCGGCAAGGCCACCGCGCTCACAGCCGATCTCTAGGCTGGGAAAACGGGTGAGGTGGCCACGCTTGGCCGCGGCGAGCTGGTCGGCGGAGAGGCCCACCTTGATATCGGCACCACTGGTCTTCTTGGGCTTGCAGCCGGTTAGCCAGGCCGCCGCGGAGCGTGCATGGTCCCCGCCGCCGTCGCCGTGGGCAAAGGCCCAGTTCTGGGTGAGGCCGGTGAGCACATTGAAGTGGTCCTTCATCCCCGCCAGCGGCTCCAGGGTCGAGGGAAGTGTGGTCAGGTTGCCCTCGTAGTCGGGGGTCCAGTGGGCCATGTTGATGCCGTTGGGCACGAACAGGAACGCCATGCGTAGAGGAGCCTCTCCGGCCACTTTCCCGGTCTGGGCAAACGCCACTGCCTCAAGATAGGGCAGCGCCAGTGCGACTCCCGCGCCTCGCAGGAGGGTTCGTCGTGTCATTTTTGCATCGCTCATAGTTTAAATTATACCTACTCAACCGAGGGGGCCGGGCATTGAAGTACCCGGCTCCCGAGAAATGCGTCCCGTGGACGCAGAGACCAATTTGCTTGCCGCGTCCTCGGGACGCTCCCTTGCTCTTCTGCCGGGGTCTTCAGTGCCCGGCACTAGTGTTACTTCTTGCCGGACTCATCGCCGCGCCGCTCGCGGAACGGCTGGCTGGTGATCACGGCCTCTACCATCGACGAGAACTTATAGCCTTTGGCTTCCACGGATTTTGCCATGACTTCTAGGTTACACTTATCGGTTCGCTCGACCCCGCGCCCGAGGGCGTAGGTGAGCAGGCGCTCGGTCATGGCCTTGGTGAACTGGCCCTTCTTCGCGAGCAGCACTTTCTTGAGGTCCTTGGGGCCGTCGAACTTGCTCCCATCGGGGAGGGTACCGCTGACATCGATCGGCTTGCCGCCATCGTCGGTGCGCCACTTACCGACCGCATCGTAGTTCTCCATTGCCAGCCCGATCGCGTCCATCTGCGTGTGGCAGTTGGCACAGGCGGGGTTAGCACGGTGGATCTCAAGCCGCTTGCGCAGGTTCTCGGCCTCAATCGGCTTGCCAGGGGCATCGAGTGCGGGGACATTGGGTGGCGGCGGTGGCGGCGGCGTGCCGAGGAGGTTCTCCAGCACCCACTTGCCACGCTTCACCGGGGATGTCCGTCCCGGGTTGCTGGTGAGAGTCAGCACGGAGGCCATTGAGAGCACACCGCCGCGCTGGCCGGAAAGAAGCGGGACGCGCCGGAACTCGTCGCCCTTGACCGTGGGGTTGCCGTAGTGCTTGGCCAGAGTCTCGTTGAGGTAGGTGTAGTCCGAGTCCAGAAACTCCAGGATGCTCCTGTCTTCCTGCACAACCCCCGTAAAGAACAGCTCGGCCTCGGTGCGCATGGCCTGGCGAAGGGGCTCCGTGAAGGCGGGGAAGCGCGCGGTATCGGGCTGGACAACCCCCACTTTTCTCAGCTGGAGCCACTGTCCGGCGAAGTTATCGGCCAAGGCACGGGAGCGTGGGTCCTTGAGGAGCCGCTTGGCCTGCGCGAGCAAGACCGCCGGGTTCTGGAGCTTCTTCTGGTCCGCCAGCCCTAAAAGCTCGTCGTCGGGCATGCTCGACCAGAGGAAGTACGAGAGCCGAGTCGCCAGCTCGTGGTCGGTCAGCTGCCGCCGCGCCGTGGGATCGTCGGGCTTGGCATCCGGCTCCGGGCGGAAGAGAAAGCTGGGGGAGACCAGGATGCCCTGGAGCGCGATCTGAATCCCGCGCTCAAACGACTGCTTCTGGTTCTTGGCCAGCCGCGAGAGCCCGATCAGACGCTGCACCTCAGGGTCGGTCACGGGGCGGCGGAAGGCGCGGTGCGCCAGCGGGACCAGTACGGCCTTGGCGGCGCGATCCCACTCCGCATCGGTGGCGTTCTCGGGCGTATCCGTTACGATCTTCCGGTGCGAGAACGGAAGCTCTCGCTTAATCATCATCTTCTGGACATCATCGGGAATCTGCACCGCGACCGACTCGACATAGAGATTGCGGTCGCGCCGCTCCGGAGGAAGCTTCTCATCGTAGAAGTCGTTGAGGAACGCCGCGCCCAGCTTTTGCTTACCGGGCTGCTCGATCGCGACGGTGGTGCGGTAGTCCTGCGGGTTGCTTGGTCCCGTGATGACAGCCACAATGCGCACGGGCTTGCCCCCGACATTGATCGCCATCTTGGCCGGATCGGGGCCACGCTTCTTATTGGGCAGGTCGATATCCGGGCCGGCGGCGGTCGCGCCTGCCCGGACCACGATGGTGTACTCGCCGGGAGCGGGGAAGTCAAACTCCGTGCCCGCCTCGCCGTTGCTGGAGAGTAGGTAGCCCTCGCCCGTGACACTGCCGGGGCCCTTGAGCTGTGCGGCGGTGAACTTCACGGCGCGGAGCTTGTCCTCCGGGGCGACAATGGCGGCGCGCGCGGCCTTCTCCGCGGCACCAAGGTACTTCTCCATCAGTAGCGGTGAGAGCGAGAGCACATCGCCGATATTGTCGAAGCCGTAGCCGACATCGTCGTTGGGGAAGGAGTCCGCCAGGTGCAGGTCTACCCCGAGCAGGTCCCGGAGGGTGTTGTTATACTCGGCGCGGTTGAGGCGGCGCATGGTGACCCGGCCGGGGTCGTTGAGCTGGCAGTCGGCCTGGGAGAAGAGGCTCTCCAGCGTGTTGCCGAGCTTCTTGCGCTCCGGGTCGGTGGGGGCGGGGCTCCCCGACGGCGGCATGCGCTTCTCTAGCACGGCGGCGCTCACCCGGTCCCAGGAGACACGGCCCTTGAGCACGGCGGCGAAGTTTTTCTCGCCGCTGAGGTTGATTCCCCCGGAGCCATTGGGCCCGGTGTGGCACCCGACACAGTACTTCTGGACGAGCGGGAGCACGTCGCGCTCAAACGCACCCGCGCTGACCGTCGCGGCTTTCTGCGCGGTCGGCGCGGCAGCGGGTTTCTTAGGAGCCGCTTTTTTCTGGGGCAGTGCGGCCGCTGCCGTGAGGGCGGCAAGCGGAAGCCCGATCGCAAAGAGGGAGGCACGTCGAAGCATGGCTATTTAATAGATGGTTACCGAGGGAATCCGGTTCAGGTTCCTGGTTTATTTTTTTGTTTATTTTTTGCCGATACTATAGAGCGTGCGACGTGACGAACGCTTGGAAGTTCTGGATGGCCTGCGTGGGCTAGCCATTGCGCTGGTGGTGCTCTTTCACCTCTGGCAGAAGTCGTGGTGGAACCCGCTGGAGCGTCTTGGCATCCTGGAGTGCCTGCCTCGGCGGGGCTATCTCGGGGTGGAGATCTTCTTCTTTTTAAGTGGCTTCTGCCTCTACTGGCCGCTCGCCCGCGCCGGGAAGTGGCCGGGGCTCGTGCACTATCTCTCTCGGCGCGCCTTCAAGATTCTGCCGTCGTACTGGCTCTGCTTGGTCGCTGCGCTGGTGCTCCTCCCCGAGCCGGGAGTGCGGGAGAAGCCCTGGCTCCATCTTCTCTCCCACCTGAGCTTCCTGCACCCGCTGACCTTTGAGACCTACTACTCCATCCATGGGGTCTTCTGGTCGCTGGGGGTGGAGGTGCAGTTCTATCTCTTCTTCCCCCTTCTCGCCGTGCTATACCTGCGCCGCCCACTCTTAGGGCCGATTCTGGGATGGTTTTTCTTAACCCTGCTGGCGCTGGCCTACCGGCAGTGGGTAGTAGGAACCGGCACCGAGGGCATGGGCTACACGATGCGGATGAACCAGCTCCCCGCGTTTCTCGATCTGTTTGGCGGCGGGATGGCGAGTGCGGCGCTAGTGCGCGTCCTGCGAGAGCGGGTCAAGCCCCACGCAGCCTGGAGCCTGCTCTGCCTGCTGGGGCTAGCGGTAGTGCTCTGGCTCTTTAAGTCCTTCGATGGCCACGACCAGGAGCACAACGGGGAGATGAACCACCAGGCGCTGGTCCGGCTGCCTCTGGCGGTCGCGCTACTCGTGACGACCGTGGGGGGAGCGCTCTCGCCGCTGGGCTGTGGGCTGCCGCTCCGGTTCCTGGCGCTGGTCTCCTACAACCTCTATCTCTGGCATACGCTGGTGGCGACTCTCCTACAAAAGGCCATGGGGATCACCGAGCCCTGGAAGGTCACGGACATGGGCCTGCGGGTGCGCTTTACGCTGGTCGCCTGGGGTGTCTCCCTGGCGCTCTCGGCGCTCCTGACCTATGGCTTCGAGCTACCGATCCTGCGCCGTGGACAGAGAACACGGGCCACAAAATGATACACTGCTCCCTGTGAATCGTGTCATTGTCACCGGGGGTGCCGGCTTTATCGGGAGCGCCATGGTCTGGCGCCTGAACCAGGCGGGGATCGACGATATCCTGATCGTGGATAACCTCAATACATCGGAGAAGTGGCGCAACCTGCTGGGCCTGCGCTACAGCGACTACCTCCACAAGACCGCGTTTCTGGCGCAGCTCAAGGCGGGGGAGCTCGACTTTCAGCCCGATGCGATTGTCCACCTGGGCGCTTGTTCCGTCACCACCGAGGCCGATGGCGACTACCTCATGGAGAACAACTTTCGCTACACCAAGACCCTGGCGGAGTGGGCGACCGCGCGGGGTGTGCGCTTTCTCTACGCCAGCAGTGGGCAGACCTACGGCGACGGTGAGCTGGGCTTCGCCGACGACGACGCGCTGGTCCCTCTGCTCCGCCCGATCACGCGCTACGGCTACTCCAAGCATCTCTTTGATCTCCACGCGCTCCGCACCCGGCTGGTTGAGGAGATCGTGGGCATCAAGTTCTTCAATGTCTTTGGCCCCAATGAGTACCACAAAGACGACATGCGCTCTGTGGTGCACAAGGCGTTTCATCAGGTGCAGGAGACGGGTGTCATCAAGCTGTTCAAGAGCTACCACCCGGACTACCCCGACGGTGGCCAGACGCGGGACTTTGTCTATGTCAAGGACTGTGTGGAGGTGCTCTTCTGGTTCTTGCAGCACCCGGAGGAGAACGGCATCTACAATATCGGCACCGGCGATGCCCGCCCTTGGAACGCGCTGGCCAACGCGGTCTTTACGGCGCTGGGCCTGGAGCCGCAGATCGAGTACATCGAGATGCCCGAGCGCCTCAAGGGCAACTACCAGTACCACACCCAGGCCACCATCCAGAAGCTACGCAACGCAGGCTGCGATGTGCCGTTCCGCTCCCTCGAAGACGCGGTCACAGACTACGTCCAGAACCACCTCGCCACCCCCCAGCCGTACCTGACGGCCCCCTAACCCCACCACCCTCACTTCGTGGGGTACCCGGACGGGGGAATAATTTCGGTCATGAGGCCATCTTCGATGCGGAGGATGCGGTCGGCGGCGGCGGCGAGGCGGTCGTCGTGGGTGACCATGAGAAACGCAACCCCGGTCTCCTTGGCGATCTCCCGCATCAGTGCAAAGACCTCCGCGCCGGAGTGGGAGTCTAGGTTGCCGGTCGGTTCATCGGCGAGCACGAGCTTGGGCTTGTTGCAGAGCGCCCGGACAATCGCATTGCGCTGCTGCTGCCCTCCCGACATCTGGTTCGCCCGCTTGTTCATCTGGCTCTCCAGCCCCACCCGTGTCAGCAGCTTCTTAGCGTAGGCGATATCGTCCTTCTCTGGCGCGCCCTTCTGAATCGAGACCGGCATCAGCGCGTTCTCCAGGCAGGTGAACTCCTCCAGAAGGTGGTGGAACTGAAAGACAAAGCCAATCTTGGTGCCACGTAGGCTCGCGAGCTGGTCCGACGAGAGAGTCGCACTATCGATACCGTCGATGAGGACTTGCCCGCTGGTGGGCGTGTCCAGCGCCCCTAAGATGTTGAGCAGCGTACTCTTCCCCGAGCCGGACTGCCCGATAATGGCCACAAACTCCCCCGCAAACGCCTGCATCTCGACCCCATGCAGCACCTCCACCTCCTTGCTGGTGCCGGGGTTGTAGGTCTTGCGCAAGGCAATGGTCTGGACAATCGGGCGCTCAGCCACGGATCACCTCGACGGGGTTGAGCTTGGAGGCGCGGCTGGCGGGGAGAATGGCGGCGATCAGGGTGGCGATGATCGCGGCGGCGGAGGCACCGCCGAAGATGGTCGGGTCGTAGATGATGTTGAAGAGCTTATCCACTTTTCCAAACCGGGCAGCCTGGGGGATGTTTTCGAGTGCGCGGAGTAAGAAGTAGCCCCAGATGCAGCCGACAAGCGCACCGGCGATAGCGACCCCGAGCCCCTCCAGCGTGAAGACCGTGAGGATCTGTTTGTCGCGTGCGCCCATGCTCTTGAGGATACCGATCTGCTTTTGTTTTTGGATCACGGAGACAATCAGAACCGACGCGATCGCAAAGGCGCTTGCTAGCAGGACAAAGGTGCAGATCATGTCCCGCGACTGGTTCTGGGAGCGGATAGCATTGAGGATAAACGCGGAGTCCTTCATCCACGACTCGGTCTTGTAGGGGAGGCTCGCATTGATCTGGTCCGCCACCGTGTCGGCGAGAAAGGCATCGTCGAGCTTGAGCAAGATGGAGCTGACATTCTGGCCGGTGCGAAAGAGGCTCTGGGCATCGCGGAGGGTGATAAAGGCCTGCCCGAGGTCGGTGGCGTTGTTGCCCGTGTAGACCAACCCGGCGATCGTGAAGCTCTCGCTCACCCCCTGCGCGGACTGCATCCGCACCCGGTCCCCGAGCCGCACGCCCGCGTCCTCCGCGAGGCGAATCCCGATCACCACCTCTCCGGGACGCAGGTCGAGCCAGCGCCCGGCGATGAGGTCCTTTTGCAGGAAGCTCACCTGCTCTTGCTTGGCGGGCTCGGCGCCGGAGACCGTCACGGCAAAGCGCTTCTCCCCGCGGATGAGGAAGGCGCTGCCACGGACCGCGGGAGCGACCACTTTGACATGGGGAAACTGCGCCAGCTCGACCTCAAGCTTCTGCCACTGCTCCAGGTCGGTGCGCTGCTGGACAGACTTCTGCTGGTCGCTGGCGAGCAGCTCGCCGTCTTTTTGCGTGGTCACCTCGGCCAGGGTCTTGGGCAGGGGATCGGGTGCCTTGACCGTCACGTGCGGCAGGGAGCCGACCAGATCACCGATAAAGCGCTTCTGGACCCCGGTAATCAGGGTCTGGATAAAGATGATCACGGTCACGGCGATGGCGACTGCAAAGACAGTCAAGACGGTCTGACCGCCGCCGGAGACCAGGTGGCGCCAGGCGAGCTTGCTCTCAAATCGCATGACGTACCTACTTTCCAGGGCCAGGGGAGGGCTTGATCACGACCGGGGCGATGGGGTCGCCGGGCTTGCGGCCGACCGGGCTGAGCACGATCTGCGTGGTCGCCTCAATCCCCTCGATCACCGGGATGCCGTCGGGGCCGGGCGGGCCGACCTTGACGGTCTTCTTCTGCACCGTGCCCCCCTCCGCGACAAAGAGCGTCGAGATGCCGCCAATGGTGGTGACAGCTGTGAGCGGAACCACGAGGCGCTGGGTGGGCTCCCCGAGCTTGATATTGACCGAGAGGGTCTGGCCGGGCCGCAGCCAATTGGGGGGATCGACGGGCGTCAAGCGCACCTCGACCGTCCCGCGCTCCGTGTCCACCTGAGCGCCAAGCTCACGGACCTTGGCGGAGAAGGTCTCGCCGGGGTAGGCATCGCAGGAGACCACGGCGGCCTGCCCGACACGCAGCTTGCCCAGGTTGACCTCATCCAGATCAATGCGAATCTCGGGCACCGACGTTCGCACGAGGCGCACGAGGGCGGCGCTCGGGCCGGTCACGCCGCCGGCCTCGGTGACGATCTGGGTGATGGTTCCCTCAAACGGTGCGGTGACAATCACATCGTCGAGGCGCTGTTTGGCGACCTCTTGGGCACGCTCCGCCTCCGCAAGGCGCGACTGGGCCACCTCACGGGCACGGGTGGCCTCACTCACCCGGTTGCGGGCGACCACGATGTCCTCGGAGCGGGGCGTGGAGAGCAGCGAGCTGACCTGCGCCGTCCCCGAGGCCTTTGCGCCGGCGACTGTCGCCTCGCTGGCGCGGACCTCGGCCTCCGCGGCCTTGACATCGGCCTCTGCCTGCTCGATTTGTTCGGGGCGGGTCCCCGCCTTGAGCTGCCTCAGCCGCGCTTGGGCGTTCTCCAGTGTCCGCTTGGCGACCCAGTAGTTTGTCTCGGCCTGGTCGGCGGCGTTCTGTGCGACCGCGCCCTCTCTGGCGAGCTGGGCCTGGCGGTTTTTATCGCGCTCGGCCTGGGCGAGGCTCGCCTCGGACTGGCGCACTTGGGCCTCCGTGGCGTCGATCTCTTCGTCGCGCGGGCCCTTCTTCAGCTCCGCGAGCCGCCTCTGGGCGAAGATGAGCTTTTGCTTTGCCCCCGCCAGCCGCGCCTCAGCCACCGCGACCGCTTGGTTGGTATCGGCTTTGAGGCGGGTCAGATCCGAGGCGAGGGGCTTGCGCGCGGCGAGGCTCACCTGGGACTGGGCGGTCTGGATGGCATTTTCGGACTGGGCCAGTGTCGCCCGGGCCGTGCGCACGGCATCGTCGGCCTGGGCCAGCTGAGACCGCAGCACCTCATCGTCGAGCAGGGCGAGTGTCTGGCCTTGGCGCACGCGGTCGCCCTCGCGCACCAGGACCTTGGCGACCCGGCCGCTCACCCGCGCCCCCACACTGGTCTCCAGCTCGCCTCGAAGCCGCCCCGAGGCGGAGATGCTCTCGGTGACGGTCTTGGTCTGGGGAAGAACGACCTCGATCTTCGGGGGAAGGGAGCGCCAGTAGGAGACCCCGCCTCCGACGACGCCAAGGACCACGACACCGGCAATCAGCTGCGTAAGCTTAGGCATAACACCCGCATTGTACCTCTTTGCCGGAGAGAGCCCTAGGGCATAACGCGTTTCTCACAGGTAGAATGGGCCTACGATGAAGCCCCGCTCAAAGTTTATTCTGCTGGGGCTTGCGCTTGCCAGCGCTATCTGGGGAGCTTGGGCCTGGCGGCGGGCGAGGACGCCGCTTCCCCCGCTCTCCAAGTCGCTCTGGTACTGGCACCGCCCGTTTCGGCTGAAGCCCGACGAGGCCCAGCAGCTCCGTGCCGCGGGCGTGGGCGAGCTCTTTGTCCACGCGGGGCTGCTCTACCGAAGCGACAGCGACGGGGCGCTGGGGGTGACTCTCAAGCAGACCTGGCAGAGCCGCGCCGAGGGGCTCAAGGTCCACCTGGTCTTCAATGCATCGGCGGATGTGCTGGCGCGGCTGGAGAGCATCCCGGAAGAGACACTCGCGGAGGCGATCGCGGGTGCGGCTCGCACGCAGAAGCAGGCGGCGCAGAGTGTCGGGGGGGACGTCGTTGGCCTCCAGTGCGATCTCGACTTCCCGACACGCCTCCTGCCGCGCTACGCCACGCTGCTCAGGGCCCTGCGCGCCAAGCTCCCCGGCTGGCAGCTCTCGGCGACCCTACTCACGAGCTGGTACAGCAGCCGCAACCTCGACCCTGTGCTGGACGCGCTGGACTTCTCCGTGCCGCAGTTCTACGAGTCGCAGACCCCACGGCGCTACACCGACTTCACCCCGATCTTCAGCCCCAAGGTGCTGGAGCGAGGCCTCGCGGCGGCGGGGCGGCGGGGCAAGCCGTTTCGTGCGGGGCTGCCGGCCTACGGCCACGCGCTGGTCTTCGATGGGCCGGGGCGGCTCCGGGGAATGTACCGCGATGGCGGTGCCGACACGCTCTCTGGCGATCCCAGCTTTCGCTGCCTCCGCGCCGAGACCGACCCGCGCACCGGCAACCGCCGGCTAGAGTTCACATCGGCCCACGCGGAGGCCGTGGACTTTCGGATTCTCTTTGATCTGCCAACTCTGCTCTCGCTCCAGAGAGCGCTCGCGCTGACCACGCCAAACCGGCCCGCAAGCTGCACAGGGATCGTCCTCTTTCGCCTCCCCGAGCCCGGCGAGACCGCCACCCTGCCGCTTCCCACCCTGACCGCACTCTTGAACCATCAGACCCCGCAGCTACGTCCGCGAGTGCGCCTCCGTACCAAGCCCGCCGCTGCCTGGAGCGCGCTGGAAGGGGGGAGTGAGGCGGGGACACTGGTCTTTGTCGATCTGGTCAACGACGGTGACGCGGGCAGTGCGCTGGGGCCGGATACCGTCACGCTGGACCTGGAGCTTGCCTCGCCGGGCGTGCTAGAGGTCGCGCCGGGAGGCTTTTCCAAGGCGACGCTCTTTGCCGAGAGCCCCGAGCGCGTTGCGAGCCCGCTCCGCGCCACGGGCGTGCGCTGGAGCGCTGCGAACCTGGCTCCGAAGAGCGTGCTCACGGCGGGGCCGCTCCATCTAAAAGGCACCGACATCGGGGCGCTGAAGGTGCACTGGCGCGTGGTCACACAAGACGGTACAACGCCGTTGGTAGGGGAGGGGAAATGACAAGAGGGGGCTCGGCGGTACTGGCACTCGCGGCGACACTTGCACTCACGACACCTGCGGGAGCAAGCTGGAGCGATAACCTGGCATCGATTCACTTTAACAGCAACAAGCCTGATTTTGGTATCCCTCCGCGTCGGGGACTGATGGGTGGCGGGGAGCAAGATGACCGTCCAGGCTCGGGTTGGGGCAATGGTACGATTGAGCACGCGGAGCTGAGCTACGAGCACGACAACGAGCGTGCGGCAAACCGTCAGCGAGCCCTACGGGAAACCCAGCACCGGGCGCGTACTGCGACCGAGCGTGGAGACTGGTTGAGTGCGCGACGGCTCTGGGAGGGCTTCGCGATGCGCTTTGGAAAGAGTGGCATCGTGCAGGATCGGTGTGAGGTGCTCGTCCATACCAATCCACCTGCGGAGCCGCTCCGTCGCTATCTCGCGGCGCTCGATGCGCTCGAAGGTCCCAACACGGGCTGGAACGCCGCTCGTCGGGAGCTGGCTGCGCTTCATGCCGAGAGCACGCTGCCGCCCTGGCTCCGAGAGCATGCCGCCTACCAGCACGCTGCAGGGCTGGTGCAGTGGCTGAACTACAAAGAGGCGACCTCCCTCTGGCAGGCACAGATTCGTCAGTTTCCCGAAGGGGAGAAGCGTGAGGCGGCCTTGCTCATGATCGCCCGGGCGTGCCTGCTCCACAAAGCCATCCCCGATAGTGTCCGTACAGGCCGCGCCGCCACCGAGCAGCTCTTGCGTGCTTTCCCGCAAACGCGGTTCCGTGTCGCTGCCCGTGGCTTGCTCGCCCGTGCCGACCTCGACGAAGGGCGCTACGAGGCCGCCGCGACCACCTACTGCGCCCTCAACGACGGCGACTCGATCGCGGCGGTGCGGCGGCAGTTTCAAAACACGGCGGCGGAGCCACGCCTGCGCACTCTCCAGCTCATCGCCTACCTCCGCGCCCTGCCCCAAGCCACCGATTTTCGCGCCTACCGCTTCGCCGTCAAGGGCATCTCCCACTCGCTGGCTCTCTTCAAGCCGGACACGGGCAGAGTCTTTCTGGAGCGGCTGGTGCGCGAGCCGGAGCTCGCTGCGCCCTACTTCTACTTCCGGCTCTACCACTGCGACAACAAGCCCGCTGACCTGGTGCGCCTGACCCTGCTGGCAGATCGGATCGCAGCGCGGGAGGCACTCCCGCCGGTGGTGCGTGTGCGGCTTGCGGAGCTCTACTACCAGGCTCATGCCTACCGTCGTGCTGCGACTTGGGCTAGCTCAGCAACCGGCATGGCCGATGAGAAAGTTCGCGCCCGGGCGCTCTACGTACGGGCGGGGAGCCGCTACCGCCAGAAGCGCTTCGAGGAGGCGCGGGCAGATCTTGAGCAGGTTCTGACGCGCTGTCCCCGCAGCAATATCCGCCACGCGACCCGTGAGCTACTTGCCTTGGTGGCGGAGGCACAGGGGGACTTGCCCACCGCGCTGGACCAGTACCTCGCGCTGGACTACCGCGACGACTATGCCTACCTCATCGATGCGCGCCTGCCGATTGCGACTCTCGAGAGCTACCAGCGCACCCGCACCCACCACAAAGAGCTCCTTGCCTATAGCATCGCCCTGCGCCACCTGCGGATCGAGCAGTGGGCGCAGGCCCGGCGCTGGCTAGCCCGTGTACCTGCGAAGTCCTACGCCGCCTTTGCCCTCCCCGAGAGCTACAAAGACGAGTGGTGGGCGGAGTCTCTCCACCCAACTCGTCAGACCCTGGAGAGCCTGGCGTTTCTGGACCTGAAGTCCAAGCAGGCACGGGGTGCCGAGGCGAAGGCGGCGGCACGCTTTGCCTACGCGCGGGCCTACTACACGCAGGGGCTCCTTCAGCTCTACAATGCGCCGCTCTGGCAGGGTGAGCGCATGTTTGCCTTCAACTACTTCTGGAACCGTGATGTCGCGACTCCTGCCGATGATAGAGCGGTCCAGCGCTACATGTACCAGCACGAGGTCTATGCCCACACCCGGCAGATCTGTCTGGAGATTGCTGCCGACTACCCCCAGACAAAGAGCGCACCCGCCGCGCTCTACCGCGCTGCCTGTGCCGCCGAGAAGCTAGAGCACCTCAATGAGTGGTGGCGCACCGATGAAAAGGGACGCTGGTGGGCGGCCGACAGCGGCTGGGACGAGGGCAAGGTGCGCCGCCGCAACCACCCCCTCCTCGACCATCGCAAGGAAGCCTCTCAGCTCATGGCACTTTTCGTCCGGCGCTACCCCAAGCACCCATTGGCAAAAGATGCTCGCAAGTACGCCGATGTCTTTGTGGGCAAGGGGGAGCCTGCTGAGGAGAGCTAGCGGAGGCGGTAGCGCGTGCCGTGGTAGGCAAGCTGGAGCTGGCCGGTCTTGCGGCTCCAGCCCACGGTAAGAAACCCGGTGGGAGTAGGGGGCGGGACATGCCAGCCGTCGAACGGCGGCTCCGGTGCGGCCGCAACCTCGCGTAGCTGGCTCCCATCGGTGCGGCTGAGCCAGACCTCCCACATCCGGTGGGGAGGGAAGCGGTCTGCCAGGGGTGGGGAGAAGCGCCGCAAGAGCCCGATCCCGGGGCGCTCGTACTCGCTGACAAAGCACCAGGCAACCTGCTGGCCATCGGGGGAGAGAACGCCGTCTGCGACTGTCCGCACGGTCTTGGGCAGGGGAAGACGTGTTGTTTGGGGTGGGGCGATGCCATGCTCACCAATGCCAAATGCGGTGATCGCGGCGACCTCCGGGTTCTTGGGGCGTGCTGTCGGAAAGCCTGGCTCGTAGACCACCGCGCGGAGGTCGGGGGTAATTCCCAGCAGATGCCCCGTGGGCTTATCGACATGGTGCGCGACCTCTTCTGTGGCCCGCACGAGCTGGTAGACCCCACCCGGCTCCAGCCGAAGCTCGCGGCCCGAGCCATCGGGGAGGAGCTGCTCATTGGCCGAGGTGAGCCAGGTCCCCTCGGGCTCACAGGCCACCAGATCGCCCGGAATCCGAACGAGCCGCTCGCCGACTTGGAGCGTGAGCGTAAACGCCACCGCCACGACAGCACCGAGCAAGAGGACGAGATGGCGATTTCGGCGTGACATATGTCATTCTACCGGTAAAATGGCATATGGACCGACGTCGTTTTTTGCAGTCAACGGCCCTGGGGGTATGGACAATGAGTGAGCCGGAGCAGCCGCAGGAGCCCGCCCGTGGCTGGGAGCTACGCCGCGAGGGGGCCAAAGAGTGGAAGCCCGCGACGGTTCCCGGTTGCTGGGAGCGCGATGGCATCCCCGGCGCGGTCTGTGGCCCTGTCTGGTACCGAACCGCCCCCCCCGCTCCCACGAGTGGGGGAGCAGGGACACGGCTCTGGTGGGAGCTGGATGCGGTCTCGTACCACTGTGAGGGCTTCGCGGATGGAGCAAAGATCGGGGAGCACACGGGGCTCTGGGATGCCTTTGCCTGGGAGCTTCCCGCCGGCGCACGCGAGCTGACCCTCAAGGTGGAGAAGCCCGGCAACGAGCGCTTTCCGGTCAAACAAACCCTCGCGGGCTTTCTTCCCTATGTCTGGGGAACCTGGGGCGGCCCCTGGCAAGATGTCCGAGTCCGCGCCACCGGCCCCGCACGCATCCAGTCGGTGTTTGCGTTGGGGGAGTTGTCGGGGCGGCTCAGTGGCGATATTGAGCTGGATGTCGCGCCGGGAGCCGCGGCGACCTTGGAGCTTCGCCTGAGCGATGCGGAAGGCAAAGTGGTAGTGGGCCGCACTCTGCAGGCCTCAGGCTCGGGGAAGGTGCCTTTTGAGCTGCAGCTCGCCAAGCCGCAGCTCTGGAGCCCGGAGTCGCCGACTTGTTATCTCCTGACGGTTGTTGTGGGAGTGGGGGGGCGCCTCTCGGACCAGCAGACACGCACGGTGGGCTTTCGCAAGCTACAAGTCGAGGGTGACCGTATCCTGCTCAACGACCAGCCGATCTACTTCCGCGCTCCGCTCTCCTGGGGCTGGTACGAGCAGAGCATGGCACCCAACCCTCCGCTGGAGGTCTTTGAGCAGGAGCTCAAGAAGCTCAAGGCCCTGGGCTTTAACGGGATGAAGCTCTGTCTCTGGATTCCCCCCCGCCGCTACTTCGAGCTGGCGGACCGCCTGGGAGTCCTGCTCTGGGTGGAGCTGCCGCTCTGGCTCCCGGAGAAGAGCGCGTTTTTCACGCAGCAGACCCCGGGCGAGTACGAGCGGATCGTGCGGCAGATCGGGGATCACCCCTCGATCGTGCTCTGGACGATCGGCTGTGAGCTGGGGGAGGGGCTGGACACGGCGTTTCAGGGAAAGCTCTATGCCCAGGTGAAGAAGCAGACCGGCTCGACCCTGGTGCGGGACAACTCGGGCTCGGCGGAGTGCTACGGCGGCCCGCTCCCCGAGCACGCCGACTACTGGGACTTTCACCTCTACTGTGACCTGCCCTTCGCCCGCACTACTTTCGACGCCTTCGCGCCCCGCTGGCGCGAGCGCCAGCCCTTTCTCTTTGGCGAGTTCGCCGACCAGGACGCGCTCCGGGACCTGCCCGCGATCCTCAAGCGGGATAAAACTCCGCCCTGGTGGACCCTGAGCGATCCCCAGAGAAACCCCAAGGGAGTCCGCTGGGAGTATGCGGTCACCGAGCAGCGCAAGGCACTGGAGGAGAATGGCCTGCTCCCACGCCTGGCGGAGCTGCGGGAGTCGAGCGCAAAGCAGGCGCTCCTGGCACGCAAGCACACGCTGGAGCTCACCCGCTCCTACCCCTTCACCACGGGCTATGTTGTCACCGGCCTCTGCGATACGCCCATCACCACCGCCGGCCTCTACGACGACCTGGGAGAGCTGCGCTATGACCCGTCGGCGTTCAACGGCGACACGGTGCTCTTTATCGAGCCGGACCGGGGCCGTGCCTGGACCGCGGGGGGGGATCGTCCCGCCTGGCCGGACCGCTGGGGAGTCCGTGTGGGCGAGAAGGTGCGGCGGCATGTCGGGGTCTCGCACTTTGGCAAGGGGCTGGGGCCGGGCGCGGTCCTGCGCTGGAGCACGAGCACGGGGCAGAGCGGGCAGCTGACCCTGGCACCGCTGACGACCGGCGAGGTCAAGGAGCTGGGGCTGATCGAGTTTGTGGCACCCGAGAAGGCGCAGAAGCTAACCCTCACCGTGGAGCTCACCGCGGCGGGAAAGACCCTCTCCCAGAACACCTGGCCGCTGTGGGCCTTTGAGACGCCGCGGACGGGGCAGAGTGTCTCGCTCTACGATCCCTTTCAGGTGCTCAAGGGCTTCCCCGAGGCTACTCGCTGGCAGGTGGCACCGCAGACACCGCTTCCCTTGGGGCTGGGAGGGCCGGGGATTGTCGTGACTACCACCTGGAGCGATGCCTTGCTGACCTTCGCTCAGAACGGAGGGCGGGTTCTCTACCTCCAGCCCAACGCCGCGACCGGGCTCCGCGCGACCGAGCTTCCATTCTTCCGCGAGGCGCTACGGCTCTTTGAGAACCACCCGAGCTGGGGGAGCTTTCCGCACGAGAAGACAACGGACCTGCTGTTCTATGGGCTCGCCAGCGACTGTGCCTTGGAGCTCGATGCCCTGCAGAGCTTCGGCGTGGCCCTCACCCCCATCCTGACTCGGGTGGACGCGCGGACATCGAAGCTTCATTCCTATATCTGTGAGGCGCAGGTGGGGGCAGGTAAGCTCCTGCTGACCACTCTACGCCCCTACGGTGGCCTAGGAGACCAGCCCTCCGGCCTTGAGCGCGCGACTTGCGGGGTAGCTCTCTTACGCGCTTGGCTGGAGTGGCTGGCTCGGTGACGGGCTACATCTTTTTCTTGTCGCCCGACATCTTGGACTTATCTGCCATCTTGCTGCCCATCTTTCCCATCTTGGTTTTCTCGGCGGCATGCATCTTCTTGCAAGCGGCACACTCGGTGGGCTTGCCCATTTTCTTGGTCAGCTTGGCACACTCGGCGCACTGCATCTTGCCGGCCATCTTTTTCTCGCCGCCCATCTTATCCATCTTGCCCATCTTGTCTTGAGCGAAGCTGGGGCTGAGCAGGGTGCCGAGGGTCAGGGCTACAGTGGCCAGGGTGAGTAGGTTCTTCATGATTGTTTCTTGTCTCCAGGGTTCGGGAATGTCCCGTCTGCTCAAGAAACAAACCAGAAACCCGAAAAGTTCAGAGCTTCGAAAAAATCTTCTGGGTGGTAAAATTAGGACAGTATGAAAGCTATTGTCAAGTCCCTCGCCGGGGAGGGTGCCACGCTCCAGGATGTCCCTACCCTCACTACCGCGCCCTTTGGGCATGTTCTGATCAAAGTACAGTCCGTTGCCATCTGTGGCACGGACTTTCATGTTTATAGCTGGGATGCCTGGGCTGCGGGCCGGGTCAAGCCGCCCGTGATCATGGGCCATGAGTTCTCCGGGACAATTGTCGAGGTGGGCGAGGGGGTGACCAGCCTGAAGGTGGGGGACTTTGTCTCCGGGGAGTCGCACAAGGTCTGTGGGCACTGCCTCCAGTGCCGCACGGGCCAGGGGCATGTCTGCCGCAACACGCAGATCTTTGGGGTGGATACTGATGGCTGCTTCCGTGAGTTCTTCGCGGTCCCTGAGGCCAGCGTGATCAAGAACGACCCGCGCATTCCCCCGCACATCGCTTGCCTCCAGGACCCGCTGGGCAACGCGGTCCATGCGGCGATGCAGGGCGAGCTGGCCGGGCGCAGTGTCGCCGTGCTGGGCTGTGGTCCCATTGGGCTGTTTGGGGTGGCGGTCTGCCGAGCACTGGGCGCGGGCGTGGTCTTTGCCTCGGACACGTCGCGGTATCGCCTAGAACTGGCCCAAAAAGTGGGCGCGGATCACCTTTTCCAGATTCCCGGCGATGACTTGGAGGCTGCCGTCCTCGATACCACCGATGGCCAAGGGGTCGATGTGGTGCTGGAGATGAGCGGTGCGCCGCCCGCGATCCAGCAGGCCATGCGCCTCGCCCGCCCCGGTGGCCGCGTCTCGCTCATGGGGATTCCGTCGCGCCCGGTGGAGCTGCGTATCTCGGAGGACATTATCTTCAAAGGCCTGACACTCCATGGCGTGGTCGGCCGCCGTCTCTACGAGACCTGGACCACAATGCAGAGCCTGCTGGCCAACAACCGCATCAATGTCGAGCCGATCCTCACCCACCACCTGCCCTTTGCGGACTTCGAGCAGGGGATGGACCTGATGCGCTCCGGGCAGTGCGGCAAGGTCGTGCTGGATGTCAGCACCGCCGATTAGAACGGCGGTGCTGGAGAGCGTCGTGCCCCCCCGATCAGAACGGGGGGGCTGGAGAGCCTTCGGCTGCGAAGGCCGTTCCGGCCATACCGAATTATGGCCGAAGGCCTTTGTGTCCGAGGCACGAGGACAGCAAGACGCCCCCGTTTATGGGGGCGAGACGCCCCCCTCCCACGGGGGCGATAAAATAGCCTATGGTGCAGCGCCAGACCTTCTCGGAGTTTGACACGGATGCGCTCTTTGAGACACACTCCGCGGTGTTGCGGCGGGAGAACCAGGCGCTCCGTCGTCGGCGCAACCTCGCGCTGATTTTTCTCACTCCTTTATTTTTTATTGTGGCACTTCCCGTAACACTGCCGCTGGCTCTCTTGACGGTCGGCCTAGAGGCTCCCTTCCTAAGCATCCCCTGGATCTGGCAGGGCATCCACAAGCACTTTAGCAAGCGCAGTGTGGCCTGGCACGACAGCGCTTGGCCCCTGCTACGCCTGCTTCCGACACTTCGTCGGCTTGAGCACCTGGACACCCTCCTCACGCTCCTGGGGGAGCTGATGCCGGAGATGCATCTGGATGTGCAGACATTTGTCCGGGATGTCCAAGACCACCTTGCCCGGCGGCTCCGCTATCTCACCACCGACGAGGCCCTGCAGCTCTCCGAGCCCGCCCGCCGGGCACTGGTGCTGGTTGTGCAGCGCCGTGCCAGCGGGAAGTGGGCATCGTCTGAGCTTGCGGTGATCGCGCTCCTGACACTGGCCGCTGTGGCCGATACGCGCGCCATACGCGCCGCAGAACGGCTAGAGCGGGGGCACTACGACGAGCACCTGCGGGAAGCGGCCACCGAGTATCTCCGAGCGGCAAGGCGATAAAATAGGCCATGCTGCGCACGATCTCGACTCTCTGGCTGACAGTGCTGCTGTCGGTGGGCATCTTTCTCTCGATCGGGGTGTCTGTCCAGCGCTACCAGAAAAACCGGCGTGCCTACTACGAGCAGCGCCGCCTCGTGGGAATACGGGAGGTGGTCGCTCGGGCCGAGCCGCTGATCGCAGCCATCCGCGCCTATGAGAAAGAGCACCACAAGCCGCCGGCAAGCCTTGAGGCACTCGGGATAGCGCTCCCCCCGCTGGGGCCAATCGCACGCAGAGGCTGGGAGTATAGCCTTGAGGAAACCAGCTCTTGGACGCTTGCGATCTCCGTGGACACGGAGTACACGCCCAATAATGGCATTCTTTCCTTCGGCGATACGTTTGCCTACCACTCCAATGGGCGCTACCCCCACGATGCCTACGGGGGCACTCTGGAGCGCTTTGGAGCGTGGGGCTACTACTGGGAGTAGTGCCTAAGATGCAGAAGCTTCGCATGCGTGACCCCGACCAGGAGTGGCTCCGTGAGCGCTTGCGGTTGCAGCTGAGGAGCGACGAAAAACCGACACTGGTGGACGATGTTGCTCCTGAGGTGGCACTCTCGCTACTTGCGGAGGAGCTCCTTGACCAGGCAAGGCAGGACCAGCGGACCCTGAGCCGGCGCTGGTCGGAGTACCGGTTCCAGCTCTTTGACTGGACAACGACTTTCCTCTTGATCTTTTGCTGGCCTGCGGGGCTCTACCGGCTCTATGTGCGCAAGAAGCAGCCCCCCGCGACCCTGTTCTCGGTCCACACGCCGCGCTGGCGACGGCTGGCGGAGCTGCTGGCCGAAAAGGCGGGGGAGACCCGCTCCGCAGCGAGTGTCGCCGAGCTGATCCTGGTGCTCCGTACCCTCGATAGCGAGCGGGTGGGCGAGGAGGCGAGACTAGAGGTGGCCCTGTCGCGCCGCATCGCCGACTTGCTCCCGTTTCTCACTCCCGCGGAGCTGTCGAGCCTGCCCGAGCCGTGCTGGGAGTTCTTGGTCTATGCGCTTGAGCAGCGCATCGAGATCGAGGCCATCCGACGACTGCCTTGGATGAAGGCCCCGTTTACGATCGCGGTGATCCTGGCGCTGGGCTCGGTGAAGAATCCCAACGTGGCTCCGCTGATGCAACGCCTCGCGGCGCACGACACGGAGGGCCGTGTCCGCGAGGCGGCGACCGACTATCTGGCTACTCCGTGAGGCGTCGCCAGGCCTCTTCGTACTTTTGAGCGGTCTTGGCGATGATCTCGGCGGGGAGGTCGGGGGGCGGGGGCTGCTTGTTCCAGCCGGGGACCGACTCGAGAAAGTCGCGGAGAAACTGCTTGTCGAAGCTGGGCTGGGCACCACCGGGCTGGTAGGTGTCGGCGGGCCAGAAGCGCGACGAGTCCGGGGTGAGGGCTTCGTCGATCAGGATCACCTTGTCGTTTTCATCGAGCCCAAACTCGAACTTGGTATCGGCCAGGATGATGCCGCGCTTCTCCGCGTGGGCGAGGGCGAAGGCGTAGAGGCCCTGCGCGGCGCTGACCACGGCATCGAAGTGCTCCCCGAGAAGCGCCTTGGCCTCGCCCGGAGTCATGGGCTCGTCGTGGCCGGCGTCCGCCTTGGTGCTGGGCGTGAAGATCGGGGTGGGGAGCTTGTCGGACTCCACGAGGCCTGCTGGGAGCGGGTTTCCCCAGAGGCTGGGGCCATCGGTCTTGTACGCCTTCCAGCCCGAGCCCGAGAGGTAGCCGCGGATCACGGCCTCGATCTTGAGGGGGCGCGTGCGCTTGCAGAGCATCGCCCGGCCCGCCAGGGTCTCATCCCAGACCCCGCCCACCGCCGCGATCTCCGCCGCGATCTCGGTATCGTCCGCGGTGATCAAGTGGTTGGCGATCACCCCCTGGGTCTGGGCGAACCAGAAGACCGAGAGCTGGGTGAGAATCCGGCCCTTGCCGGGGATTCCCTGCGCCATCACCACATCAAAGGCGGAGATCCGATCCGAGGCAACCAGCAAGAGCTTGTCGTCGCCCACGGCATAGAGATCGCGCACCTTGCCCTGCCCGAGCTTTGTCAGCCCGGCGATATTCGTCGTTAAAACCGCGCTCACTGCAGAACCTTTCCAATCACCTCCGACTCGTAGACTGCGCCGAAGTCGCGGGAGTCGGTGGAGTTGTTGATATTGTCGCCCAGGACATAGATACCGCCCTTCGCACTGCGCGAGACGTGCTCATCGTGGAAGAGATCGGTGGTCGGGTAGCTCCCCGAGACTGTGTTGAGCCTCTGGGGCCAGGTGCGACTCCCGCCGGCATTCTGGATAAAGACAATGCGCTTGACGACGTCTTCGTCCCGGTTTTTCTTACCGTCACGGGTGCCGATCACCACGATATCCCCTACTTTCAGGGGAGAGAAGAGCCGCCATGTCTTGAGGATCGTCACCCGCTGACCGGGCTTGAGGGTGGGCAGCATCGACTGCCCCACCACCACGACCCGGCCAAAGGAGAAGAACGCCCCCACGACAACCAGTAAGATCGGAATCAGAATCAGGCGCTCCAGGCGTTTCAGGCGCTCCAGACGTGCGGCTTTAGAGTCTTGGTCAGGCATGGGCAATCTTAACTATACCGGCCCCCTAGCCCCCGTGCAACGGGGAGAACACTAGGGATTGGTGCGCCGGCGCTGCCCGAGGCCCTCCAAGAGGTTCTGCATGCGGAACTGCTGCGAGCGGTTGCCTTCTGCCACAAAGTCCATGTAGCCGATCATCATCTCATCGAAGGTCTGGTCGCCCCAGTGGACGGTCTTGGTGGGATCGGGGTTGAAGGGGTTCTTCGACGAGTTGTCGTACCAGGCCTCGACCAGGATCTTCGTGCCTGCGGTCATCTTCTTGGGCTCTTTGAGCATGTAGCGGGTCTGCCAGTTGAAGTCGTACTTGGGCACGGAGAGCAGAGTCTCTTGCTTGCCGTCGGGGTAGGTCGCGCTGATGCGGAAGGCCTTGCCACGGACGTGCATGTGCGGCGAGTAGGAGTAGACAGTCGCGTTGATCGGCACGGTAAAGGTCCGCTCGACCCGGTGGCTCTCGACGCCGGGGGGAATCCGCAGGTTCAGCGCCAGGATCCCGACATTGTCTGCCACTTCTTTGGGCGGCTCCTTGGCAAAGATAAACCCAAGCTCGCTCTGGTCGTCTTGTTCGACTCCAGTAGGGGTGTAGTGGACCTGAAACATCAGGTCGGCTCCCTTGGGGACGCGCTTGGCAACTCCGGCCGGGAAGACCATCGGGCTCTCGCCAGGGACATACTCCGCCACGAAGCCGTCTAGTCCGTTGCCCGGCCCGCGCCGGCCCGTCTTATCGTCGATAAAGACCAGCACATGGTGGACCGCCTTGCGTGCGCCGGGCTTGACCTCGGCGGCCTGAATCCACTTGTCCTCGGTGAAGTTGGTGGGGACCCGGAACCACTGGTAGGCCACGACCCCGGTTGCCTGGATCTTGTAGGGCTTCTCCATCTTCAGCACCACATCGGGCTTGCCGATATTCCAGCCCTCCACAAAGGTCTTGGGCGCGGGGAGCTTCTTGGGATCGCCCTCGGGCGTCCCCTGCTTCACCCAGGCGAGCACCGTGGCTTTCTCTTTGGCGGTGAGGCTGCGGTCGTTGGCAAAGTCGCCGTGGCGCGGGTCGGCGTGCCAGGGGGGCATGCGGTTGGTGGTGACCGTCTCCGAGATCATCGCGCTCCAGCGCTTGGCGTGGGCGTAGGTCTGGAGCGGGAAGGGCCCGACTTGTCCGGGGCGGTGGCAGCTCTCGCACTTCTCCTGCAGGATCGGCGCGACATGCTGGCTGTAGTTCACCTTCCCCACCGCAGGGAGAGTCATGGCCGGGATCGGCTCGGGCTCCGCATCGCGGCTCTTGGCCGTGGCCGGGGTTTCGTCGTCGAGACGGGGCCCGCCCTTCACGACCTTTCGCTCCAGCTCGGGCTTGTTGCGGTCCAGCAGGCAGCCGGGGACCGAGCTACTGGCGGTCGCGACCGGCTTGCTAGCCAGGATCGCATCGAGGGCATCGGTCAGGTAGTGCTTGCTCGCGGCGGGCTTGCGGCTTCCGAGGCCATACTGGTCATCGACACTGCCCCGGTAGCGCAGGGTCGCCTTGCCATCGACCACGAGCGCCTCACAGGTCCGGGTGACCTTTGCGGCATCGGCGAGCTTCTGCTGGCGGTCGGTGAGGATGGGAAAACGGACTCCCGCCGCCTTTGCCGCCGCGAGGGTCTGGGAGTCGGTCTCGCTGCCGTTGGAGTTGATCCCCACAAACGCGACTCCCTTTGCCTCGTATTTTTTCGCGAGCGCGGCTAGCTTGGGCAGCGAGAGCTTGGCGATGGGGCAGTCCGCGCCCAGAAAGTAGAAGACCACGGCCTTCTTCCCGGCGAGGCCGTAGAAATGAAACTCCTTGCCCTCGACAGTTGCGGCGCGGAAGTCGGGGAGGCGCGTGCCGACCAGCGGTGCATCGGCCTTGTGGGGCAGGGCAATCGCGGCGGCAACGAGGGCCGCAGGGACAGTGAGGGCAAGGGCAAGCGTTTTCATGGCATCCTTAAAGACAACGGAAAGTCCGATTCGGTTCACACGTAGAGAGGATTTTATACGTATTGATAGATTATGGGCGCTTCTATTTCTGGGTGTAGGCTCGCATGCACCGGGCAGCGGTGGCCGATTGCCTCCAGTCGTGGACGAAGCCCCTCTGGCACAAGCGCGGCAGGCACAGTGACTGTCACGGCGAGACGACCAATACGGTTTGCTGTCGTGCTCATCTCTTTCACCACCGTAGCGCTCATCCCGACCAAGTCTAGCTGGCGACGCTCCCCCCAGAGCGCTATCGTCGTGAGAATACAGGTGACGAGCCCCGATGCCACCAGGTCGGTTGGGGAGAACGCCGCGGCATCCCCGCCTAGCTCCTTGGGAGTGTCGGTTTGTAGCACCATCCCCTCGGGGTGCGTCAGCTGGCACTTGGTCTTGCCTTCGTAGCGTGCCGCAATCTCAATCATGGCTTCGTTGTACCCGTAACGGCTCTTTTTTTGAGGTGAATTGTTGCCCGACCTATGGAATATATAGAAATGGCTAAGTTGTGTGAGAGCCGCTATACTCGGCAAATGGATGCACCCTACCAAGCGAGCCTAGATGCCTTGCCCACCGAGCTCTGTCTCCTAGATCGGCGCGGCGAGATTATCTTTGTCAATGCCGCTTGGCGTCGGTTCGCGATCGAGAGCGGTGCGGAGCTCACGGGGGTCTGCGAGGGCGCAAACTACCTCACGGTGTGGCGGCATGCCGGGCCAGAGCAGGCCACGTTCTTGGCGAGGCTAGAGAGCCTCTTGGCGGGAGAGGTGACGACCTTTGCCCTTGAGTATCCGTGTCACTCTCCAGACCAAGAGAAGTGGTTTCTGGCCCAGTTCACACGGCTCCCGGAGCAGGCATCGGGGGAGGTCTATATACTGGTTACCCATGAGAACATCACGGAGCTGAAACTCGCGGAGCAAAAGCGCACCACAGCGGAAGACGAGATTCGCTTCGTGGTGCATCATGCACGCTGCATGCTCTGGTCGGGGACCGTGGAGGAGCTTGGCAACGGCGAGCTCTGGTGGAAGATTCACTTTCAAGATGAGGCGGCGGCCTTGCAGTTTCTCCCGGTGGAGGTGGACCCGGAGAAGGGCTTTGTCTGGTCTCTCTACCTGGCACGTGTCGAGGAAGACCGGGCACGGTCGGATCAGTACGGGACACAGAAAGTGCGGGCGGGAGAGAGCTACTCGCAGGAGTTTCGCTGCCGATTAAAAGACGGTCGTCAGGTCTGGCTCAAAGACGATGTGATGGTGCAGGTAGTACGTGAGGGCTTCTGGAATGTCGTAGGGGTCATAACCGATATCTCTCCCCAGAAACAGGCCGAGAGTGACTTTGAGCAGCTCATGATGGGGGCACACTGCCTCCTCTGGCATGCCATTGTAAAAGACCTTGGCCCCGGGCTTGGCTTGGACTGGAACCTGACTGTCTCCAATGAAGCGGCCGCGATGGCATTTCTGCCGGTTGCCCAGGCGCGTGGCCAGTCCTACACCGATGCCTGGATGGCAAGTCGGCTGGAAGAGGAGTGGGAGCCTCTGCACCGGAACGCCGCTGAGGCGATTCGTAGCGGACACGGCTATAGCCAGGAGTTTCGTTGCCGGCAGGCGGATGGGCAGCTTGTCTGGCTCAAGGAAGATGTCCAGGTCGAGCCTCTCGCCCCGGGGCACTGGCGGGTGATCGGGGTATGTACCGAGATCACGGAGCGGAAACACCAGGAGGAGGCGCTTCTGGCGGGAGAAAACTACCTGCGCCTCGCGCTTGAAGGAGGACAGCTCGGGTCCTGGCATGCCGATGTGTCCCAAGGGAGGTTCCTCAAGGTCTCAGAGTACCTAAAGAGCCTCTTTGGGGTTACAATCGACGAAGTATTCACCTGGGATTACTTCTTGTCTACGATCCTGTTGGAGGACCGGGGGCGGGTCTTTATGGCGATTACCGATGCGCTCACGAGCGGGGAGAGCCAGGGGGTGGAGTTTCGGGTGACGCTCCCCGATGGGACACAGCGCTGGCTGGCAGCCCGCGGGCAAGCGATTGCCAACTCCACCGGACAAGTGACCGAGATCATCGGAGTTACCCGAGATATCACCGAGCACAAGCGGATCGAACAGGAGCGCGCCGAGGCACTTCATGAGGCACAAGAGCGCGCAGATCGAGACCCGCTGACAGGCCTCTACAACCACCGGGCTTTTCACAAGCGCCTCGAAGAAGAGTGTGCACGGGCAAATCGCGAAGGGCATAGCGTCGCAGTGGTGATGCTGGATGTCGATAACTTCAAGTTCTTCAACGATGTCTACGGGCACACCACCGGGGACCATGTCCTCGGGCAGGTGGCAAAGCGCCTCCAGGAGTCCTGTCGGCCCTACGACACGATCTCTCGCTTCGGCGGCGATGAGTTTGCCTTGATCCTACCCGGGTGTGAGGGCACACCCCTCCCCGAGATCGAGGCACGGCTCAAGGCGGGGCTCAAGTTTACCTTCCAGCCAGAGGGCTCACAGAGTGCCATCCCTATCACGAGCTCCCTCGGGGCAGCGCTATACCCAAAGGGGCGAAATAGCTGGCACGAGATGGTGCACCTCGCCGATGAGCGCCTGATCCGTGCCAAGACGGGAGGCGCTTCGGAGCAGGAGGCGACCCGCACCCGTGTCCACATGAGCCAGCTGGTAGAGGGGTTCTCGATGCTAGATGCGCTGGTGACCGCGGTGGACAACAAAGACCGCTACACCAAGCGCCACTCCGAGGACGTGATGGCCTATAGCCTCCAGATCGCCCGCGCACTGGGGGCATCCGAGGCGCTTCAGCAGACCATCGCGGCGGCGGCTCTGCTCCACGATGTGGGCAAGATCGGGGTGCCCGATGCGATCCTGCGCAAGCCCGGCAAGCTCACCGAGGAAGAGTTCGACACGATCAAGCTCCACCCGACCATGGGAGCCGCGATTGTCGGTGCCGTGGTCGGGCTTGAAGACACGCTCGATGCGGTGCGCCACCACCACGAGCGCTGGGACGGTAAGGGCTACCCGCAGGGAATGCGCGAGCGAGAGACCCCCTGGATCGCGCGCCTGATGGCGGTGGCGGATGCGTACTCCGCAATGACAACCGACCGACCCTACCGCAAGGGAATGCCACCCGAGCGTGCGCTGGCGATCTTGAGGGAGGGCGCAGGGACGCAGTGGGACCCGGAGATGGTCGAGGCGTTTCTGAGTGGCCAGCGGGCCTCGAATCCGCCGAAGGGCTGAGCCAGGGCCACGCAATCCCGCCTACACTAGCGGCATGAAGATCGTTCTGGGTGTGGATAGTCGGACACCGGAGGCCAATGCCCCGGTGGTCTCGCTCCTGAAGCGGCTGGCCTTTGCTGACAGCGAGGTAGAGGTGGTGCACGTGGTCGCGCCGCCGGTCTTTCCCGGCGGGGAGCTGCTCCCCGTGCTCTCGGGGCTGATCGCGTCGCAGTATGAGAACACCGAGTGGCCCGATGCCAGCGCGGCGACCGCCCATGTCGCGGAGACCCTGGGGAGCCTCTATCCGGTCACCGAGACCGTGGTGACCGGCAATCCTGCCGAGACACTCTTGCGTACGGCGGAGCGTGCGGGGGCGCGGCTCCTTGCTCTCAATGCCTCGCACGACCCGGCCTGGAAAACCGTCTTTATCGGCAGTGTGGCCCGCGCCGCGGCTCTGGGAGCACAAGAGAGTGTCCTGCTCGCCCGCCCCGATGCCCTGGAGAACCGGCCTCTTCACGCGGTCTTTGCCACGGATCACTCGCCCTACGCCGACCAGTGTGCGACGCTTCTCGGGGAGCTCCTGCCCCAGGGGATCGCGGAGCTCACCGTGCTGACCGCCTTCCCCATCGCCACCCTGCGTGAGCAGCTTACCCACCGGGGCGAGGCGGGGATCGCCGAGGGAGCCCAGCTCGAGCACACGCTCCGCACCCGCAACGCCGACACGATCGCCCGCTTGGACGCCGCCTTCGGGGACGCCGCTCCGGTGATGCAGTCTCGTGTGGTGGACAAACCCATCTCCGAAGCCATCGCGGAGGCCATGGCAGAGACCAACGCGGACCTGCTGATCCTGGGAGCCCATGGCCATAGTGTCGTCGAGCGCCTGGTCGCCGGCAGTGTCTCCTTGCACCACGCGCTTAGCTCGCCCTACTCCGTGCTCCTCCTGCGCCCGGCGGGCTCTGCCGGGGCCTGAAAGTCCCCGCCTGGGCGACGCTTCGCGTCAAGCGGGCCGGGCCCGCAGGAAAGCGAAATACTCTGTGCGCCCTCGGGGCGCTGCGCCGTAGGCGGGGACTTTCAGCCCCCGCCTAATTTTTTAAAGGATCTTTTCCAAATATCAGGATATAGTTTGACTGTCGGCTAGCCGGCAAATCCCAAAAAACAGAACAAGAGGAGCTACTTTTTAAGTGCGACCACGACAATTACTCTCGTGGCTGCCACTCACAATGTTGTTGGTGTTTGCAATTGCCAGCAGAACGATCTGCACCCCTATGGCGTCCGTGAAAGCGGATGCGTCCCCGGCGGAGCTACGCGCTCTCGCCCAGGGCCTGTACCAGCGACCTCTCGCCGAGGTCGAGCAAGAGCTGGGCGCGCCCTACGATGGCATGGGCCTCAAGAGACAGAACTGGCGCTGCTACGTCAGAGACTCCCTTGACTACCATGTCCTCTACGACTCCTCCGGGAAGTCTGTCTCCGTGCTGGTCTGCCAGCTAAAACCGGAGAAGACCCTGATTCTCTCCTGGCCAACCCTCGACACCAAGCTCCACACACGCAGGCTCCGGCACGCCCAGCTCGCCCGGCGCTGAGTGTAACCAAACCAAGCACAGCGCGATCTTAAAGGCGATGAAGAACGCTTTTTTTGTGGCTGCGCTTGCGCTCACCCTCCCCGCGCTTGCCTCCGCCTAGACCCCTTCCGAGTTTGCCGCTCTGGAGAAACAAGTGGAGGCAGCGCGGGTGAAGTATAAGATTCCAGGGCTCTCGCTGGGGGGCTTAAAGACGGCAAGCTAGTCTACACCCACGGCTTTGGCCTGCGCGATGTCGCGAAAAAACTCCCTGCTCTAACACAAAATCCAAATACAGAGGAGCTTTTTCACGAATCCCCGCCGATTAAAATCTGCGTTCCGCCCTCTTCAGCGGAATACGATTCATGAAAAAAAGGTTCCTGAGAGTTGCAAATTCTTCTTCTATCAGGCTGATAAGACTTAGTAGTTTTAATTTTGTCTTTATGAATATTTCATAAGTCAAAATTATTATGCCCGCGAAATCTATATTCGGAAATTTTATATTATTTTTGTATATTAATGTAAAAAAATTGGTATGGAGTCTAATGAACTGCGGTGGGGAGGGGGACTTTGCAAAGGTATCGTTAGTCTCAGTGGTGTCGCTGGGTTCGATAAATTTCAACTAATATATTCAAGTTAGGAGGGAAATGTCCGTGAAATCCTTTATAGCTTTCTGAATTATTTGGCCTAACCAGTATCGGATTTTTGGACCAACCTACTCAGATCGTTGCAGAAGTTGCTAGGAGCGGCCTAAAAAATTTGGAACAAAATTGCCTGCCGAATTAGTCGTTAGACAAAAGGAAAACAGTAGAAATCATGATGACGTCAACCTTTACCCGCCGCAAGATCTCGGTTCAAGCAGCCCTTCTTCTGCTCTGCGGGGCAACTTTGACACTGGATGGTTGCGGCGGCGGCAGGTCGTCTAGTCCGACACCGTCGCCTAGCCCCACTGCTTCTCCCTCGCCCAGTGCAACGCCCTCACCCAGCCCCAATGCTTCTCCGACTCCCTCACCCGGCGCAACGCCCTCACCCAGCCCCACTCCTACTCCGACCCCAACCCCTACTCCTACCCCAACACCCGCTCCTACCCCAACCCCGACCCCGACACCAACCCCTACTCCAACCCCTACTCCCAGCCGGGTCACCATTGATTTTGTCAATGTCGGCGACGCTGGCAACGCGGCCGACCCGAACGCCTTTGGCAAGGGCGCGGTCGCGTACGAGTACCGCGTCGGCAAGTTTGAGGTCACCAACGCGCAGTACGTCATATTCCTCAACAATGTCGCTGCGAGCGACCCCAACGGCCTCTTCAACACCAGCATGGGCACCGACCCTCGCGGCGGCATCACCCGCACGGGCACCGACCCTCGCGGCGGCATCACCCGCACGGGCACCGCAGGCTCGTTCACGTACTCGGTGAGGCAGAACATGGGCGACAAGCCCGTGAACTTCGTGAGCTTCTTCGATGCAGCCCGAATGAGCAACTGGCTGACCAATGGGCAGGGCTCTGGCAGCACGGAGAGCGGCGTGTACACCTTGAGCGGAAACACCCTCACCGCAATCACACGCGACCCTGCGAATCCCAATCAGGTCTTCCTTCTCACGTATGACGAGTTTAACAAGGCCGCCTTCCACCAACCCGCCAGTCAGGGTGGCGACTCCGACAACTTCTGGAAGTATGCAACGCGGAGCAACAGCGCACCGACGGTTGCGGCAGCAACCGCGACGGGCGGCGTCGCCAACCCGAGTGCAACGACCGTCAACTATAGTCAGGGTGCCGACTGGAACGGGCAGAACGGCAATCTAACGAGCGTCGGTGCATGTCAGAGCACCAGCTTCTACGGTGCATTCGACATGAACGGCAACGTGCGTGAGTGGCTCCAGGAAACACCCGCGTTCGGTCAGGGTTTTAAGGGCACGATGGGCGGCGAGTTCGCTTCGATCACGAGCCCGGGAAGAGGAATGGAACCCGATTTCATCGTTTACCAAGTGCCCACGAGCGAGTCTGACGATCTAGGGTTTCGTTTCGCGAGCTTCAGTCCTTCAACTCGAAATGTGCGCGGAAGCCGCAGGCTTTAGCCTTGTGGCGATCCCGGCGCTCAACACGCCGGGATCGCTAAGGACAGACGATGCACTAGGGGCTACTGTGTAACCAATCGTCTCTGAGCGCGATCTTAAAGGCGATGAAACGCTACTTTCTTGCCTCGCTGTTTGCGCTCACGCTCCCCGCGCTTGCCTCCGCCCAGACCCCCTCCGAGTTTGCCGCTCTGGAGAAACAGGTGGAGGCAGCGCGGGTGAAGTATAAGATTCCCGGGCTCTCGCTGGGGGTGCTGAGGGACGGCAAGCTGGTCTACACACACGGCTTTGGGCTGCGCGATGTGGCCAAAAAGCTCCCCGCCACCCCCGAGACCCTCTACTGTATCGGCTCGTCCACCAAGGCATTTACCGCCACCGCGGTGCTCATGGCCGTGGATGCGGGCAAGGTCAAGCTCAGCGAGCGCCCCGTGACCTACCTGCCCTACTTCAAGCTCCGCGACCCCGAGACCAACGCCAAGCTCACGGTCTCCGACCTGCTCTGCCACAGCTCGGGCCTGCCGCGCACCGACTTTTTGATGCTGGCGGGCGAGGGAACCCTCAGCCGCAAAGAGCTCATCCAGGCGGTGGGAGCCGCCAAGCCCACGGCGAAGCTGGGGGAGAAGTTCCAGTACCAGAACCTCATGTTCGCCGCCGCCGGTGAGGTCGCGGCCACGGCGTTTGGGATGCCCTACGAGAAAGTGATCGAGCAGAAGATCTTCGCGCCGCTCGGGATGACCCGAAGCACGCTCTCGGTCGCCAAGGCCCTCGCCGATAAGGACCACGCCACGGGCTACGACCCCGCCTCGCAGAAGCCACTCCCCTGGCGCGATATCACCGCCACCGCTCCCGCCGGCGCGATCAACTCGTCGGTGGTGGACATGGCCAAGTGGGTAGAGGCGCTCCTAAGCGAGGCCAAGCCGCTCCTGAGCCCGGAGAGCTACGCAGCCATGACCCAGAAGCATATCTCCATGAGCCCGACGGTGGACTACGGCTACGGCTGGTTCCTGGACAAGTGGAAGGGGGCGTCTGTGGTTGAGCACGGTGGCAATATCGATGGTTTCAACGCCGAGGTCGCCTTTGTCCCCGAGAAAAAATGGGGCTTGGTGATGCTCAGCAATGTCAGCCAGAGCCCCATGGCACGCGAGATCCAAGAGCTGGTCTGGCGGAGCTTGAGTGGGGAGAAGCCTCAGGAGGAGAAGCCCGCAGCCGAGCCCAGCAAGCCCGCGACCCCGCCCACCGTGCCCAGCAAGGACGAAGCCGGGAGCTACACGAGCACGACTCCCTCTGTTACCTTCAAGGTTGGCTTTGAGAAAGACCACCTGGTGCTCACGGTGCCCGGTCAGCCGCCCTACGCCATGCAACACGTGACGGGCCGTGTCTACCGCCTCACGCCGCCGCTGCCCGAGACATTCAAGGCGACGTTCGATGAGAAGGGACTGACCTGGGAGCAGCCCGGGGTGAAGCTGGTGCTGGCACGGGTGAAAGAGAACACCTATGTCGCGCCACTCACGGTAGATGCTCTGCTGGAGAAGATGCTCACGGCGGCGGGCGGACGAGCGGCGTGGAGCAAGCACAAGAGCCGTGTGGACACGGTGGCCGTGGACTTTGAGAACCAGGGGATGCAGGCGGCCGGCGAGGCCTACGCCGCTCAGGGGCGCCAGGCGCAGCGGCTTAGTATTCTGGCGGTGGGCAAGAAGATTGGGACCTTGTCCGCAGGCTACGATGGCAAGGGCCCGTGGATCAGTGCGAGCTTTCTTCCGCCGCAGGAGATTCCGCCCAGTGAGCGCGCCCGCGCCGAGGCCGATCTCTCGCTTGGGCTACTGGAGCCGCGCAAGCTCTTTGCGACAATCGAGCTTACCGGCACCGAGAAGGTGGGCGGTGAGGAGTGCTATGTTCTCCTAAAGACCACCAAGTCTGGCGAGCGCCTGACCGAGTATGTCTCCACCAAGAGCTTCCTCATCCTACGCCGCGACACCGAAGGCCCCGAGCTCTACTCGGACTTTCGGCCCAGTGGTGGGGTGATCGTCCCCCACAAGACCGTTCAGAAGAACCCCTCCATGGGCGATATCGCCATCACCATAAAGAGCACCCGCTGGGATGTCCCTATCGACCCGAAGGTCTTCAACAAGCCCAAGTAGCCGCCGCTTGAAACCGGCGTCTGCAATGGCGTCGTTCCTCCGCCGCAAAGCCCGGGTACCCTCCGGGTGCGGGCTACCCAATTCCTCAGCCCGGCACGGGCTTCGTGGCCGCAGGCCATTGCTGACGCCCAATTCGATTGGGCGGCTACTTCACGTTGGCGCGGAGCCAGTCGGCCATGCGGTAGCCGGCGAGGGTTCCGCGCTGCTTGCCCACCCGGCCACGCTCCTGGGAGTAGCCGGCCGGGAGGACGATACCGTTGTTTTTATTGGGTCCGCTCTGGAGCGCGCCATTGAGATAGACCACGCTCTTGGCGAGCGTGGCGCTCTCGGCGATCCAGGTCTCGGGCTTTTGCTCACGCAGGGTGGAGAAGCTGGCGCGCGGGTTGTCGGCGCGGAGTGTCAGGGCGAGGTTGTTGAGCTGGCGCAGGTTGTAGCTGGTGGTGATGGCCTCGTCCCAGATAAAGTGGAGCTTCTGGGTCGCGCCGCCCTCGGAGAAGCGGACATAGAAGATATTGCCGCCCAGGTCGCCGGCGTTGCCCTGGAAGCGCTGGCTAAAGAGGGAGACCGCGTGCAGGGGCTGATGCGAGTCGCCGATCTGGTGGAGAATCCAGCACAGCGCGATTGCCCGCTGAACCTTACCCTCTGCGCTCTCCGGGGCGGTCCTGAGCTCCTGCACCCGCTCGGCGAACGAGGTCACCAGGTTGTTGGGCTTGGCCGGCTTGGTGGGGCTGCCATCGAAGACCAGCGGCGTGTTGATGTAGTGCCACTCGCCCTTCTGCCCGGAATGGCCATCGTCGGAGTCGTCGGGCCAGCGCGCCGCCAGCATCAGGAGCACCTCCGCCTCGGGGACCCCCGCCGCCGCGCCTTCGTCTACTTGCGGCTTCCACTGGGTGGCGTAGTCCGGGTGCTCGCGCAGGATCGCCACGAGCTTGCCGATCAGCGCCGTGTCGGACTTGAGATCGTGGTAGGCGACCGCGGCCGTGGTCATGTGACCGGGCTTGTTCCAGGCGGCGGCGGGGAGGGTAAGAGCAGCCAGGCAGAGCAGGCTAAGAGAGAGCTTCATACAGCGTTTGTATCGCAGTCAGCGCGGTATAACAACAGAGTGACGGACAACGCGATCTTACTCACCCAGGGCGACCTCACCCAGCTGGGCTGCGAGGCGCTGGTGCTTCCGATGGACCGCCAGGGGCTAGAGAGCCGGTTTCGCGGGCGCCTCCACCGGGCCGTGACCGAGATTCCGGGATTTCGCGACGACTACCGCCATGCCTACCAGGCGTTTCTAGCCCATAAAAACCAAGAGTGGCTCGAGATTGGTGACACCTTCTGGGTGCCACTGCGCCGCACCGAGCCACCCTATGGAATTGTCTGTGTGGCCGCGGCGGGCGGGCACTCCCACGCACAGCACGCCGCCCTCGCGGCGGCGGCGGCGATCCGCTGCGCTGCGCCCAAGCTCGAGTCGCGCCGCACGGCCAAGAAGCCGACCCTGACTATCGCGCTCCCTGCGCTCTTGCTAGGCGGTGGGGGAGGGCGCTGGGACGAGCACAAGGTCGCGGAGGCGCAGCTGGAGGCGGCGCGGAGTGCCCTGCAGGACTTCCCCGGAGTCGATGCCGTCTTCGTGCTCTACACCCCCAACGACTACCGGCTCTTTAGCGATGCCCGCCAGCGTATCGGGGCAGCTCCCACGCTGCCGGACACGCTCACCGCCGCCATCCCCGAGCTCGCCACAGCGATCACCGCCGATGAGAGCGCGCTCTTTGTGGGAGCGGGAGTCTCTGAGGGCGCGGGGCTCCCGGGCTACAAGGCGGTTATCGCCGCGATGGCAAGAGAGCTGGGGATCACCGCGGTGGGCGACGATCAAGAGAGTGCCTTGGAGATCGCGCAGTGGTACCGGAACCACCACGGCGTGGCGCACTCCGCGCGGGTTCAGCAGCTCCTCCTGCGCCTGCTGGACCGCCCCGAGCTTCTGCCGTCGCTGAGCCACTACCTCCTGCTGGGCCTGCCGATTCGCCATATTCTCACCACAAACTACGACGACCTCTTGGAGCGCACCCTGACCCACCTGCGCCGCTTTCCGGTCACCGTGGCCCAGGCACGCGATATCCCGCAGACCGGGGGGCGGGGGGTCTACACGGTCAAGCTCCACGGCGACCTGGCCCACGGCGACTGGAGCGGGGACTACGACGATGTGGTGCTCAGCCGGGACGACTACGACGATTTCTTCGACCGGCGTCCGCTCATGGCCTCGCTCCTGGAGGGGCTCTTGCTCAACCGGACCTTTCTGTTTGTGGGCTACAGCCTGCGCGATCCTAACTTCCGCCTGATCTTCAACAAGCTCGACCGCCAGCTCCGCGAGGCGCGCCGCCCCGCCTATGTCCTGACCTTTGACGAGCCCAGTGAGCACCAGCGCACCTACTGGGAGCGCAAGAATGTCCGCCTGCTCTCGGTGGCTTCGGGCACACCGGAGCGGACACTCTGGCTCTTTCTAGACCAGCTGGCGGCGCAGGTGCAGGGGACCCAGCGCCTGACGCTGAGCCCGGATAGGGCCGAGCCGACACGCGCGGCGCAGCCCTTGCTCCAGGCTCTCCTGCAGGTGGGCGAGCAGCTTCGGAACCTGGATATCGAGTCGCTCACCCCCGACGAAGCCCGGGTGGCGGCGGCGGCACTCGCCACGCTCGCGGAGGAAGGCTGGCGCTCCCCGACCTACCTACCCTTGCCCAAGCTCTGGCAGCGCCTCGCGGCCCGTGCGACTCCCGCGGATCGTCCCCGCCTGCTCCAGCAAGCCCTGCGCTACACCGAGAGCAAGGAGCTGGCCGAAGTAATCCTCACCGAGCTCAAAGAAAGCCCCTCCTAACGGAAACCCCATGACCAAGCCCGACCTCACCGACCTGACGGCACAGATTGTCGCCTTCCGCGATGCCCGCGACTGGGCGCAGTTCCACAACCCCAAGGACCTGGCGCTCTCCCTCTCGCTGGAGGTGGGAGAGGTCCTAGAGCACATGCAGTGGACCAACGGTGATGCCCTCACCACCCGTCTCACCGAGCGCCGGGAGGCCGTCGGCGAGGAGCTCGCCGATGTACTCTACTACACGCTCCTGCTGGCCCACGACCTCGGAGTTGATTTGGAGACCGCATTTGCCGCGAAGATGGCACGCAATGCGGAGAAGTATCCGGTGGAGAAAGCGCGCGGGAGCTCGAAGAAGTACACGGAGCTGTGATCGCCCCTCGTTTGGATCGCCCCCGTTGGAGGGGGGCGTCTTGCTGTCCTCGTGCCTCGGACACGAAGGCCTTCGGCCATGGGAAGTTTATGGGGCTGAAAATATTTTTCGTGATTTTTGTCAGATTTGGCGGTGCTCACCCGTTATAGGGGCGTGAAAGAAGACTCTCGGTCCCAGCGCCGTAATATGCTGGTTCTCGCTCTCCATCTCGTCTGGGCCACGCATGAGCGTCGCCCTCTGATCACCGACGATATCGAGCGTGTGGTCTACCATGCGATCTCTGCCGAAGCGACTCAGCTCGGCTGTGAAGTTCTCGCCATCGGTGGGATTGCAGACCATGTGCACCTCGTCGTGACAATCCCCAGCACGCTAAGCATTGCCAAGCTCATGAACCAGATCAAGGGGAGCTCCTCCTCGACCATCCGCAACCACGTTGGCCCTGGTCGGTTCTTCGCATGGGAGCCGGGCTATGCCGCGTTCTCCCTAAGCCCAGAGCATGTCTGTGCGGCAAAGGCCTATGTTCTCAAACAGAAAGAACACCACGCCAACCACACCACGTTCGACGACGAAGAAATCTAACCCCCTACACACTCCCTATAATTCTGTATGGGCGGAGCCCTTCGTGTCGGAGCCTGCGACGACAGCAAGACGCCCCCGTTCATGGGGGCGATAAACGATGGGGGCGATCTAAATGACGGGAACTCTACGGCTTCTCCGTGCACTGGGGCGCGGCGCCCTCGGGGAGGGCGGGGACATCGATCCCGGCGCGGGGGAGGGTGCCTTCGAGCTCCTGCTTCCAGTGGGCCACATCGCCGGCGGGGCCGTAGGCGTAGATCATGACCATCGGCGTGGAGCCGGTGTTGGTGAGCTGGTGGAAGACGGTCGGGGGGATGTAGACACACTGCCCACCCTTGACCGCCTGGCGCTCGTCGCCCAGGCACATCTCGCCCTCGCCCTCGACAATGAAGTACACTTCCTCTTGCTCCTGGTTGTGCCAGGGCACCTGGCCGCCGTTTGGCTCCAGCACCACGTAGCCAAGGGCAAAGTTCTCACACTGAACCGGGGATGCCCCTCCCACCAGGTTTCGTGTCCAGCGCCGGGCGGGGTAGCGTCGCCCGGCGATTTCGTTTAAGTCTGCGATATTCATGGCAAATAGGATACCGCATGAGCTACACTCAGGGCACTTGCCATGAGAAACGCGCTCCGTGGGCTCTGCTGCCTTCTTTTCCCGCTTGTGCTACTCGCGATGGTGGCGTGCGCGCCGGAGAAAAAGCCCCCTGTGGCGCTCCCCCCGGAGGCGAACTTCTCCGTCTATGTCGGCAACGCCGCCTGCCAGCCCTGCCACGCCGCGGAGTTTGAGAGCCACCAGAAGACCCGGCACATGAGCACGCTCCACGATGCGACTCTCGCCGCGCTGGGGCCGCTCGCCCCCGCACTTGGGGCGATTCCGGGAGGGCTGACTCTGGTGCAAGAGGGCGAGAAGCTGGCGGTGGCGCTGGCGATCACCAAAAAGACCATCCCCCTGGAGCTGGTGCTGGGCTCGGGGAAGACCGGGATGACCTTCCTCGCGCTCTTTGAGGCGGGGAGTGCGGAGAGCTACCAGAGCTACTTCCCGATCCAGAAGACCTGGCACACGACACCGGGGCAGCAGGGGCTCGCGCCGGGTGGCCTGGGGCGCCCCTACGACGAGTCCACGACCCGACACTGCTTGGGTTGCCACACGGCAACGCTGCCGACAAACTCTCTCAAGCCGGAACCGAAGTTCTATGGGGTCGGCTGCGAGTCCTGCCACGGGCCGGGGAGCCGCCATGTCGCCGCCAAGCAGCAGGGGCGTGTCACCGACGACTCCCGGCTACGGCAGTTCGATGCCAAGAGTGGCGCGGCGGTCAATGAGCTCTGTGGGCGCTGTCACCGCACCGCGGCCGAGCTGGCGACCATGGACCCCCGTGAGCGCGACAGCACCCAGCGCTTCCAGCCCTTTGGCCTCTCGCTGAGCAAGTGCTTTACAGAGAGCAAGGACAAGCTCACCTGCCTGACCTGCCACAACCCGCACGAAGATGCGTCCACGGACACCAAGCACTACGAGGCGGTCTGTCTCTCGTGCCACGCTGCGCCGAAAAAAGAGTGCCCGGTGAACCCGAAAGAGAAGTGTGTCTCCTGCCACATGCCGACGCGGCCGATCTTTCCGGGGAGCCCGCTGCCCAATGCGATGGCGGATCACTTTATTAAAATCCGGCGCTAGCGGCGACGTGGTATACTCTCTCGTTGGGGGAGCGTTCGCCCATGGGCCGCGCTCCCTAAAATTTTGACTAAACGGAATGTAAATTATGAGTCAAGTGGAGTGGCGCACCTGGGGTGAAGAGGCATTTGCCGAGGCCCGTGCGCAGGATAAGCCCGTTCTGCTCTCGATCACCGCAACCTGGTGCCAGTACTGCGCCGCGATGGACGAGAACACCTATGGCAACGAAGCCCTCGCCCAGTACATCAACGACAATGTCATCCCCGTTCGCGTGGACTCCGACAAGCGTCCTGATGTCAACGCCCGCTACACGCAGGGTGGCTGGCCGACCACCTGTGTCCTAACCGGAGAGGGAGATATCCTCTGGGGCGGCACGAGTGTCCCGCCCGATGGCATGGCCCAGCTCCTGCCGCAGGTGCTCAACTCCTACCGCCACGAGAAGGCCGGGATCGCCCAGCATGTCGCCGGGCAGCGCGAGCAGATCCGCCAGCAGCACGCCGCCCCGCCGTTCGATCCCAACCTGCCTGTCGATCCCAATATCCCCTTTGGCGTGCTCTTGGGCGCAAAGTTTGAGTTCGACTTCGCCTTTGGTGGCTTCGGGCACAACGGCCAGAAGTTCCCCCAGAACGAGGTCACCGAGCTGGTGATGGAGCAGTACTCCCGTACCCTCCGCGCCGGGACCCCCGATGCCGACCTCAAGCTGATCTTGGAGCGTACCTTCAAGGGAATCGCCGAGGGCGGGCTGGTCGATGAGGGCACGGGCGGGTTCTTCCGCTACGCCCAGACACCCGACTGGCGCAACCCCCAGGTCGAGAAGCTGCTCGAGGACAACGCCGCGCTCGTGCGCCTCTTCTGCCGCGGCTACAACCTGCTGGGCGAGGAGTCCCTCAAGGCCGCGGCCAAGAAGGGCCTCGACTACCTGCGCACCCAGCTCTGGTTCGAGGACCTTGGCGTCTTTGGTGGCTCGCAGTTTGCCGATGGGGAGTACTACGCCCAGCCGCTGGAAGAGCGCGCCGAGTGGAACCCGCCTGCGGTCGATGAGACTATCCTGACAGGGGCCAATGCCGTTGCGGTCCGTGCGCTTGTGGCGTGGTGGCAGGCGACCGGCGAGACCGAGGCGCTGGCCCAGGCCTGCCGCGTGATGGACTACCTACTGGCCAACCTGGTCGATGAGAGCGGCTGCCCGACCCACTTCCAAGCCGCCGAGGGCGAAGATGTCGGGGAGATCCCGACCGGGATGCTCTCGGATGCGGCCGATCTGGTGGCGGCAGGGCTAGACCTCTACGAAGCCGGGCAGGGCGTGAAGTACCTGGACCGCGCCGAAGAGATCGCCAACTGGAGCCGGGCCAACCTGGAGTCGGCGGAGTCCGGTGGGCTCTACGATGCCCCGGTGCGCCCCAATGCTCTAGGGAACCTCAAGGTCGGGACCCGTGATGTCGCCGACAACATGCTCCTAGCCGACTCGCTCCTGCGCCTCTTCTTGGCCACCGGCGAGACCGAGCACGCCCAGCTCGCCCAGCGCATCCTCCAGTCCTTCCAGCCCGCGGCCCCGAACATGGGCTTCTTTGGAGCCAGTATGGCCCTCGCGATCGAGCGTGCGGTCCTGCCGCCGGTCCTGGTGCATGTCCTTGGGGGCGCGAGCGATCCGCGGACCCAGGCGCTCCTGCTGGCCGCCCACAAGCCCTACCGCCACGAGAAGTTTGTCCAGCCGCTCGACCCGGCCAACGAGGACGACGCGGCGCATATCGAGAACCTGGGCTACCCGGTTCCCGAGCAGCCGACCGCGCATATCATGGTCGCCACCGAGGCCCTCGCGCCCACCGTGGACCCCGAGGTGCTGATCGAGACGATCCAGAACGCGGCTGCCTCGCTCGTGGGGATGCCCGATCTGAGTGCTCTGGTCGGGGGAGATGAGACCCCCGAGGCCTAGGCCCACTCTCGCCCGGAAAGGCCCCGCACGGCAGCGCTGTGTGGGGCTTTTCTATTTTGGGGGCTGCGTGAGGGGAATCTTCTCGGTGAGGCCGTTTTCACGGATAAAGCTGGCCTGGTCTTTTTCCCAGCGCACACGGGCGCTGGGGCTTGCCTGGACAATGGTACGCCACACACGCGTCTGCAGTTTCGTATCCCAGACCTCCGCGCAGCTAGTATCGTGGATCGCGACATAGCGGCCCTCTGGGCTCCAGCTGAGAGAGAGGCGCGAGCTCTGGAGGACACGCCGCGTCTCCAAATCGAGCACCACGCTGCTTTCCAGAGGACTGTCGAGCCAACCTAGCCAGGTGTAGCTGTCCTTGGCCACCTGCTCATCCCGTAGGCCATTGTTTGTCGAGTGAACCCGTAGCACGGGGGAGGGGTTTCTGGGCGGGATGCTCCAGAGGGAGAGCGTGCTGCTTGTCCCGAGGATCGCGACCTGGGGCTGTGTGGGGGAGAGGGTAAAGCTACGGCTATTGCGAAAGCGGGCCGTGACGATGCGCCTCTCCGTCTTGCTCCAGAGAACCACGGGATCGCCGAGAGTCTGTGCTAGGACGCGGTCGCTATCGGGGAGCCAGGCGACTTGCTGAACGAAGTGCTGTGGAGGAAAGAGGCTGTAGGGGCCGTCGGCGGGACGACCACTGCGGGGCTCCCAGAGCAAGAGGCTGCCTGCCTCGTCCCCCACGGCCAGGGTCTTGCCATCGGGGCTGAAGCTCCCACAGCGGGTGATGGGATTGGTCGTGACCATGAGGGGAGAGACCGCCCGCCCCGTCTCCAGGTTGTAGAGGCAGGCATTGCCCGTTCCATCCGTGTAGTGCCCGATCACTGCGATCACGCCGGGGGTTGGGGTGGGGACAAACTGGTAGGCCCAGTCGGGGCCGGCGGCCTTGTTCTGCGCGGTGGAGAAGGCGCGGGTCATCTGCCCTGTGGCGACACGGGCGATATTGCAGACATAGCCATAGGCCCCAAAGGCGAGCTCGGTCTCTTGGGGGTTGCTAAAGCGTGCCACATGAGCGTAGGGAATCTTGGTACTCTTCTCCGCCGTCCAGCGTCCCCCCATGTCATCGTCCCAGACACGGCTGATCTCGTTTCCGGTACGCGTGTCCCAGACCACGCACCCACCCTGACCACTGGAGATCAGCTTCGTGCCCTCACGGCTGGGGGCAAGGTCCAGGATCGGGGCGTGCTGCACCGTGTGGACCAGGGCTCTGGTGGGCGCTCCCTTTCCCCAGAGGTGAATGCGACTATCGTTCCCCCCCGATGCCAGCCGGTTCCCCGAGAGAAACGCGAGCGCCGTGACTCCCGCTCCGTGGAAGTAGGCGGGGCTAAGGGGCTTGCCTGTGACGCTCTCAAATACCTGGACCCAGCCATTCTCGGTTCCCACCGCAAGCTTGCTCCCATCCGACGAGTAGAGCGCTGTGGAGGGAGTTCCACGACAGACAATCTTGCGTCGCAGACGAGGCGCACAGGCGGTGATCGTCTGCTGGCAGAACTGCGCGAGCTGTGCCTGCTCGGGGGAGAGCCTACCCTGCTGCAGGGCTGCTGTGAGATGCTCCGCCGCCGCCTCGGTCTCGGCGTTGCCGAGCGCCCGCAGTGCCAGCGCCAGCTCGACGCGGCCGAGGTTGGTCTGTGCCGCGACCGTGGCACGATCTGCCCGGCCCCGTGCGGTCTTCTCCGCGACGAGAGCTGCCTCACGGTCCTTGAGAGCGCTCTCTTTTGCCTGAAGGGCGGCCTCTTTCTCGCGCAGCGCCTGCTCCTTCTCGGCGAGGGCACGGGCGCGCTCTTGGGCGAGCCGCTCCGCACGGGCCTGATTTTTCTGGGCGAGCGTGCGGTTCTGCTCGGAGGTTTTCTGGGCACGCAGGGCGCTCCCAGCCTCACGGTCGGCCCGCTGTGCGGCTTCGTCGGCGCGGCGGGCACTGAGCAGCGCCCAGGCGGTGAGCCCACCCATGGCGGCCAGAACCCCGCCCGCCAGGGCTCCCGTCCGTAGGGCACCGCGCCGGAACGCGGCACGCTGGCGGCGCAGCTCTCCGTCGGGGAGGTTCTCCCGCACCCAGACAAGGTCAAAGACATGGGCGTAGATCCGGTTGCGAACCGCCAGGGTGCCCTCGGGCTGGGAGCGGACAATCCCCGCGAGGTGGAGCGTGTCGCACAAGGGCGATGTGGGATCGTCGGCGACCCGCTGCCCGCCCCGCACCTTGCCATAGAGCTCCAGCAGGGCCGCACGGTCGTCCTCCCCCCGGAGCAGGCGCGTGGCCACAAAGGCCAGGTTGTCGTCGCTCTCCCGGGCCGCGTGGGTAAAAAAGAGGCTCGTCACTGCCTCGTCCACGCTCCCGCCCGTCTCCAAAAGCCGCGCACAGAGCCGCTGGGTGAGGTAGGGGTGCCCGCCGGTCCAGTGGAGGACACGCGCCAGAGCTGTACTCCCACCGGGAAGGCTGGCCGCCAGCGGGGCCGCATCGGTGAGGGTGAAGTCCGTGAGGGTGATCTTCTTGCCGATATTGAACGGCGACACCAAGGGGTTTGCGATGAGCTGGTTGGGAGTCGCCACTCCTACCAAACAAAACGTCAGCCGCGCCAGCTCTGCCCGCTCGGCACGGCGGTTGTAGAGCGCACGGATTCCCACAAAGAACTCGTCCACCGAGAAGGGCAGTAGCCGCACCGCGTCGATCTCGTCCACAAACACCGTCAGCCCCCGCTCGCCTGCTGCGGGGAGCGCGACCTGCTCCAGCACATGGAAGAAGCGCTGCGCCGCCCCAAGCTGGCTCCGTGCGGCAAACGCCGTCTCCAGAGTCTCCTCCAGCTCGGGGCGCTTCAAAAAACGGGCAAGCTGCTCGGCGAGCTGCAGGAGCAGGCCATCGTACCAGGCGTCGGGCGTGAGGTTAAAGCCGCCCGCCGTGATGTCTAAGACCACGCTCGTGACGCCGCGCTCCCGCAGGGCATGGGCCGTGCGGATCATCAGGCTCGACTTGCCGACCTGGCGCGTGTTGAGGACGTAGCAAAACGCCCCGCCTTGCAGTGCCTCCAGAAGCTCACTATCCGCGCTTCGTGCGATATAGCTCCGCGCATCGGCAGAGAGTGTCCCCCCCGTCACAAAGAACGGTGCCAAGTTGTCTCGTGCGTCGTTGATAAGGCGATTATACCGACTCTCTACAAGAGCGCTCTTATCTGAAAAACGCTGTGGTATAGTTTCCCAAAATCCTTATGGCAAATATACTTATGACACTCGCACTCCCGATAACTTGCCCCCTGTGTGGAATGCAACTCGCGATGAATCCGAAGGCTATTGGCATGGGAGCAGGATCATGGGAGGTTCAGTGTACAGAATGTTGGCAAGCCTGTGAAGGCGTGAGTGGTTATGATTCTCGTACTGCGTTAGCCTACAAGCAGCTCTCAGAGCTTCGGGAGCAATTCGTTAACACAGGAGATATCACATTGGTTGAAGACGATATTCTTAAACTCGCCCATGATTATGATGTGACATTTCAAGACCGCCATTGCGATTGTGGGGCACCATTCTCCATCGCCGCTAAGCCTCGCTGTCCTGTTTGTAGTGCCATTGTCTTCAATAGCTATTTTCACTACGTATTTACACCAGATGTGTGATGTGATGCCTCAGGGGGGCACTTATGGCTCTGCGTTCCTGAGGAGCCAGTCGCGGTAGAGGCGGCAGCGGAAGCGGGCCTCGCTTGACGAGTCTCCGGCGAGGAGGCCGGCGGCGCGGAGGCGGTAGAAGGGCTCTTGGCTGAGGGTTTGCTTGCCCTCTAGCAGGCTCTGGATCGCGGCGCTCTGGCCGGGGCTGCGCTGCAAAGACGCACTCAGGCGGCGCAGGTGGCCGCCAAAGAGCCCCTCGGGGTTGAGCGCTTGGGCAAGCAGCTCGGCCAGCGGGAGGCCGTCGGAGAGGGCGTGGAAGGCGAGGTGGTTTAAGTAGGGTTGCCCCCCAATCCACTCGCGTAGCGCCAGGAGCTGGTCGGAGCTAACCAAGGGAGAGCCAAAGCGCCGGTTGAGCTCGGCGGTGTCCTCCAGCGTGAAGTCCGAGAGAGTCAGCCGCGTTCCCACGTTGAAGGGCGACTGGTGCAGGTCGGTGAGGAAGAGCTGCGCCTCGGTGGCGTAGGCGATCACGAGGGTCAGCCCGCTCCAGGGGCCATCGGGCTCCAGCGAGCGGCGGTTATGCCAGGAGCGGAAGAGCCGGAAGAGATCAGGGCCAAAGGGGAGCTCAAAGAGCCGGTCTACCTCGTCGAGTGCCCAGACAACCGAGGTCCCACGCGGCTCCAGCACCGCGCGACGGACAAAGCGCTCTAGGTTCATCGCGGGGCTGCGCGCCTCGCTCCAGAGCGCCTCAGGGGACTCGTCTACGCCCAGCTCATCGGCGAGCGAGGTGGCCAGCGCCCGGAAAAAGGCCGTGGCATCGGTCTCGGGGAGGGTGGCCAGATCGGTGAGCGCGACCCGTGCGCGGCTCTGGCGGGCGGCCTGAGCCCCCCGCGCCAGCAGGCTGGTCTTGCCCACCTCATGCGCCCCCTTGAGCAAGATAATGGAGTCGGTGCGGCGCAGCGCATCCCGCAGAGCACCGTCGGTCGCCCGCTCGATATAGTAGCTCGCCTCCAAGGGAACCGCGCCCCCAGGGACGATCCGGCGGGTCTCTGTAAGGGTGGGAGCGCTCTTGGCCGAGCCCAGCCCCAGCGCCTTGAGCCGCTCGCGCTCGGCAATCACAAAGTCGTCGTAGAAGCCCGCTAGGAGCTGGTCGGGGTCGAAGCTACGGCCCGTCTCCAGGGCAAGCGCGAGGTCGGTGGTGACGTGCTCCGGGAGGAGCTGGACATAGGTGCGGTCGGTGGTCAGCGCCTCACCCAGGCTGGTGCGCAGGGCATTGAGCGCGACATTGAGGCTATTGCGTCCACTGACCGGCTCGACCTCGGGCCAGAAGAGCTCGGCCAGAACCTCACGGGGCTGGGGGACGCCCGGGCAGAGCGCCAGATAGCCCAGGAGGGCCGCCGCCTTACGGGTGGGGAAGTGCTCGACACGGCTACCGTCGCGAAAGACAATAGCCGGGCGACCGAGAAGCTCGATATGAACCGACATGGTTGCCTTAAATTTTAACTCTTGCCTTAATTATTCCTTCTTGAAATTTAAGCCTGACCCCGCTTGCGATTTATGTTGTTTTTAAGAGCCAGGGTCTATCTTGCTTGTTCAGGAGGATACTTCCATGATAACTCGTCTCGCACTACGCTCTACACTCGCTACCCTCGTGGCACTCAGCGCCACCCTTGCACAGGCACAGACCATTTTTTCTACGGGCTTTGAAGCCCCCGGCTATAGCGCCACCGCGACCTCGACGGTCTTTAACCCCTACACGGGAGGGACGTTTACCACAAGCCCGGGGGCGATCCACAACGCGGGCTGGGAGACGCTCTTCACCCCAGGGACGAACGCCCAGCAGGCGGTCAACTACCCCAATGCCCTCAATGCCAGTCAGATACAGACAGCGACTGTGCGCACCGGGAGCCAGGCGCTCCGGAGCGATGGTGCCGTCGCGCAGCAGACGATCTTTGGTACCGCGACCGGTATCGGCGTGAGTACCAGCACGGGAATCCTCGACCTGAGCTTCGACATGCTGGTGACAGCCCCGAGCGCCCAGACCGGCCAGTGGGGCCTCAGTGTCTTCGATCAGGGGTTGCGTGAAATTGCGAGCCTGGGCTTCTATGGAGGGTTCCTGGTTGGGGGAAGCGGCGCCACTACCTATGGACTCGCCTCGCCAACAGCGGTGGGCTACAACAACTGGGCAAACTATGGCCTACGGGTAAACTTCTCCGCCAAGACCATGAGTATCTTGCTCAATGGAACTCCCATAAGTACTCTCCAAAACCTCCCGCTTCGCAACGATATCAACTTTACGGCACGAACGGGATACCTTGGGCTTGGAGGACAGGCTCCGCTGGGAGCTGCCTATACCACAACCCCCGAGCGCGCCTTCTTCGACAATGTCACCGCGAGCACCGCACCCGAGCCGGGGACACTCGCCTTGCTCAGCCTCGGGGGAACCCTGGTGGTTTTACGCCGTCGGCGCACTCGCTAAGTGTGCCCCGAAGAGCCCCGTGCGGACCCGCGCGGGGCTTTTTCTTTTCCACAGGAGGAATGCCGCGCTCCCTGTCGAACCCCTACTCTTAAGATGAAACGAGAGCTAGCGGGATTGCTCGCCTTGACAGGGCTTGTCACAGCGGCGGCACTGGCGCAGTCCAAACCCAAGAGCGCGGCACCGGACTTCAACCGCGAGGTGCGGCCCATCCTTGCCAACTACTGCCTGAAGTGCCACGGCCCCGACGACAAGCACCGTGAGGCGGGGCTACGGCTGGATCAGTCACCGGGAGCGGCGAAGCTCAAAGAGGTGCTGGCGCGCATCAGCAAGCCCGCGGGCGATGCGCTCCAGATGCCGCCTTCCCACACCAACAAGCCGCTCTCCGCCGCGCAAAAGAGCATCCTCCAGCGCTGGGTGGCCAGCGGTGCCAAGTACGAGAAGCACTGGGCGTTTGTTTCCCCCCTCACCCCCGCCCGGCGGGGGGACACGATCGATTCGCTGGTCTCGGCGCGCCTCAAGCCGCGGGGGCTGGCGCTCCAGCCGGAGGCCGACCGCTACACGCTGATCCGGCGCGTGAGCCTGGACTTGACCGGTCTGCCACCGACCCTCGACGAGACCGAGGCCTTTGTTAAAGACACGCGCCCCGATGCCTATGAAAAACTCGTGGACCGGCTGCTGGCAAGCCCGCACTACGGGGAGCGCTGGGCGCGCAAGTGGCTCGATCTGGCACGCTACGCCGACACCAATGGCTACGAAAAAGACAAGCCGCGGACAATCTGGCCGTGGCGGGACTGGGTGATCAAGGCCCTCAACAACGATATGCCCTTCGATCAGTTCACGATCAAGCAGCTCGCGGGGGATTTATTGCCCGGTGCGACCCTCGATGACAAGATCGCCACAGGGTTCCACCGCAACACGATGCTCAACGAAGAGGGGGGGATCGACCCGCTGGAGTTTCGCTACTACGCCATGGTGGACCGCATGGCCACGACCGGGGCGACCTGGCTGGGGCTGACGATCCAGTGCGCGCAGTGCCACACCCACAAGTACGACCCGATCACCCACAAAGAGTACTACCAGCTCATGGCGTTCTTAGACAACACCGAGGAGCCCGAGCTGGATGTGGTGACACCCGAGCTGGCCAAGAAGCGCACCGAGGTCGAGAAGACGATCGCGGAGCGGGAGGCGACCCTGGCGGAGAGCTGGCCGCTGGCGCTGCCCCTGCGCTGGAGCACGCCGGCTGTTGGCGAGGTCAAGGTGGCATCGGGGGCCAAGCCCGAGGTGCGCCCCGATGGCGCGGTCTTTGTCTCGGGGACGAACCCCGACAAAGACACCTACACGCTGACTCTCGCCGGTGGTGCCGAGCCCGTCTCGGCGCTTCGCCTGGAGGCCCTCACCGACCCGGCGCTGGGGGGGATGGGGCCGGGACGCACGGCGCACGGGAACTTTGTGCTCACCGAGCTCGAGGTCAAGGCCGACGGCAAGCCGGTGAAGCTCGTACGCGGCGAGCACGACTTCGCACAAGACGGCTTCTCGGCGCAGGCGGCGCTCGATGGCAAGCCCAACACGGGCTGGGCGATTGCGGGCACGGGCAACTGGAACGTGAACCGCACGGCGACCTTCTCTCTCGCCAAGCCGACTGCGGCGAAGACATGGACCGTCACCCTGCGGCAAGACTACGGCGGTCAGCACACCCTAGGGAAGTTCCGCCTGAGCCTTGCTACCCCCCAGCCCGACTCCGACCCACGCCCCGTGGAGACGCGCCGTAAAGAGGCCTTTGAGCGCGCCTTTGCCACCTGGAAAGCCACCCAGCAGGCCGGCGCGGTGCGCTGGGAGGTGGTCAAGCCGGTCAAGGCGAGCTCCAACCTGCCTCTGCTCACCATTCAGCCCGATGGCATTGTCTACGTGAGCGGCGATGGCACCAAGCGCGATGTCTACGACATCCAGCTGGCCAGCCTGCCCAAGGGAGTTACGGGGGTGCGCCTCGAAGCCCTCCCCGATGACCGCCTACCCAGCCACGGCCCCGGGCGGGTCGCCTACGAAGGGCCGCACGGCGATTTTCACCTGAGCACTCTTACTCCGAGCGCGGGGAAGCTGGTCAAGGGAGTCTCCAATGTCGGCAATGCGCAGAACGCACTCGACACCAACCCCCAGACCGGCTGGAATATCAACGGCTCCCAAGGTAAGCCTAGTGTCGCGGTCTTTAGCTTTGAGAAGCCGCTGGAGACCGACACGCTCGCGCTGACGATGGTCTTTGAGCAGTACTACGCTGCCGGCCTGGGCAAGTTCCGCCTCTCGGTGACAACGGACAGCCCCCCTGCCCCAAAAAATGGCGGAGGCGGCGGATTTCTCGCGCTCCTGCCCGCACTGGAAGACGCGCTGGCACGCAACGACGATGCGGCGCTCCGCACGCAGTTTGTCCGTGTCGCTCCCGAGCTTGCCAGCGCCCGCACGGAGCTGGAGAGCCTGCGCCGCTCGCTGCCGCAGCCCCCGACCACGCTTGTCTTTATCGAGCGCCCGAAAGAGAACCCCCGCGCGACGTTTATCCACAATCGCGGTGAGTTCCTCCAGCCCACCGAGAAGGTAAGCGCCGCAGTCCCCGCCCTCTTTAGCCCCTTGCCTTTAGGTGAGGGGTTGGGGAGAGGTGGTCGCCTGGCCTTTGCCCGCTGGCTGGTCTCACCGGAGAACCCGCTGACCGCGCGGGTGATTGTCAACCGGGCGTGGGCGGCCTTCTTTGGCAAGGGGATCGTCAAGACCACCGAGGACTTTGGCTACCAGGGGACACCACCCACCCACCCCGAGCTGCTGGACAACCTCGCGGTGGAGTTTATGCGCAGTGGCTGGAGCCAGAAGACACTCCACAAGCGCATCGTGATGAGCCAGACCTATCGGCAGTCGTCGAAGGTGACACCCCAGTCCCTGGCAAAGGACCCGGAGAACCTCTGGCTCTCGCGCGGGCCACGGGTGCGCCTGGACGCGGAGCTCGTGCGCGACTCCGCGCTCACCGCCTGCGGCCTGCTCTCGCCCAAGCTCGGGGGGGCCAGTGTCTTCCCGCCCCAGCCGCCCAGTGTCACCACCGAGGGAGCCTACGGCGCGCTCGCCTGGAATGTCAGCACGGGGGAGGACCGCTACCGGCGGGGGCTCTACACCTTCGCCAAGCGCACCGCGCCCTATGCGATGTTCCAGACCTTCGATGGCCCCAGCGGCGAGGCCTGTGTCGCCCGCCGCGACATCAGCAACACACCGCTCCAGGCCCTCACCCTCCTCAACGACACGGTCTTTATGGAGGCCGCACAGGCACTGGGCAAGCACATGGCAAGCGAGCCCGGCCTGCTCGAAACCCGTGTCGCCCGGCTGTTTCGCCGCGTCGTCACCCGCCCGCCCAGCTGGGACGAGCTCACGGCCCTGACGGCGTTTTATGAGAAGCAAGAGAGGCGCTTTGCCAGTGGCGAGCTCAGCGCCAAGGCGCTCTGTGGCACCGACACAGCAACGCCCGAGCAGGCCGCGTGGACGGCGCTGGCTCGGGCGGTACTGAACCTCGATGAGGCGATTGTCAAGCGCTAGCTGGCACGGCGGCGGCGGGCGATAAGCACGCCCGGCATAATGCCCAGACCCAGGAGCGCAAGCGTCCCCGGCTCGGGAGCGGAGCTCCCCGCGGCAAGCGTAAACGTTATATCGTCCACGCCCACCCAGTCGTTGAAGTCGCCGGGGGTGATGATCACCTTGGTCGCGTTCGTCAGGCCCGCGAGGCTGAGGCGCTGGGTACCGGTTAAGGAGGCCGCGATCAAGCCAATCTGGGTATTGCTGGCATTGTAGGCGAAGATACGGGTGGATGCGGGTGTGGAGATACCCGTAAACGTCGCGCTAAACGACGTGATCGGGGTCGCAAAGCTGATCGTGAAGACCGGATCACCATTCTCACCTAACCAGCCGTTGAAGCTACGCAGGAGGTTGCCAGAGGGGGGAGTAAAGCCGTTGGCGGCACCAAATCCCCCAATATCTGTTCCTGTGGCGGAGACTGCGGTCAGGTCGGTGTTGGTTGCCCAGGCACCGTTCGGCCCAAGTGCGGTGGGGAGCCCGCCTGCGCTAAAAGTCGCACCCGTGGTAGCGGTGAACTGGTTGCTTACGATTGTTCCGATCGCGAGGGAATCGAAGTTGATGGTGTGAGTCTGAGCAAGGGCGGCACCCGAGAGGGTGAGGGAGAGAGCGAGAGTGCTAACAAGACGAGAGCGCATGGTTCAGATTCCTATCCTAAGTTTGCCTGTGTAGAGGTACGGATGCAGACAAGATGGATCATCATACCCAGTAAATATAATGTGTATGGACTATAGCAGAAAATATATTTTTTTGGGGTAGGCATGGTGTTATCATAGTGCTAGGATTTTAAACGATGAACGAACGGAATCTACGTATCACGCGGCGGCACTTCTTCGAGGAGTGCGGGGTGGGGGTGGGCAAGCTCGCGCTGGCGGGGCTGCTGACGAGCGAGTTACCCCGCTCGGCGGGGGCTAGGGAGCTGGCTCGCCCAAAGGCTAAGCACGTCATTCACTTGTTCATGGCGGGCGCTCCCTCACAGCTCGATCTTTTTGACTACAAGCCCGCGCTCGTCAAGCTGGAAGGCCAGCCCCTGCCACCGTCGGTGTACAAAGACCAGCGCTATGCCTTTATCCGCGCCGATGCCGCCGTGCTGGGGCCGCGCTTTAAGTTTGAGAAACACGGGCAGTGTGGCATGGAGCTCTCGGAGCTACTGCCGCACCTGGGGAGTGTTGCCGATGATATTTGTCTGGTAAAGAGTGTCAGCACCGATCAGTTCAACCACGCCCCTGCGCAGATCTTCTGGAACACTGGAAACGGCCAGCCGGGGCGACCGGCGATGGGCTCGTGGGTGGTCTATGGCCTGGGGGCGGGGGCGAAGAACCTCCCGGACTTTGTGGTGATGAGCACGGGAGCGGGTATCTCCGGCGGGGCAGCCAACTGGTCGAGCGGGTTCCTGCCGACCAAGTACGCGGGGGTGCGCCTGCGCAACTCGGGCGATCCTATTCTCGATGTGAGCAGCCCGGCGGGCGTGGATGCACGGCTCCAGCGCGAGACCCTGGACCTTCTGGGGAATCTGAACCGCCGCGACTCCGACCCCGAGATCGCATCGCGGATCGCCAGCTACGAGCTTGCCTTTCAGCTACAGACCTCCGCGCCCGACCTGATGGACCTGAAATCCGAGAGCAAGGAGACCCTGGCGCTGTACGGCTGCGACCCGGACAAGCCCAGCTTTGCACGCTCCTGCCTGCTGGCACGGCGCATGATCGAGCGGGGCGTGCGCTTTGTCAATATCTACCACGAGGGCTGGGACGCCCACTCCGATGTGGCAGGGACGAGCCGCAATAAGTGCCGCGAGACCGACCAGGCATCGGCGGCGCTGGTCAAAGACCTCAAGCAGCGCGGCCTGCTCGACGAGACCCTGGTAGTCTGGGGTGGGGAGTTTGGGCGGACGCCCATGGTGGAGAACAACCCCGCACTGGGCCGCTCCCTGGGCCGCGACCACCACCCACAAGCCTACACCATGTGGCTCGCAGGCGGCGGAATCAAGGGCGGGTTAACCCATGGCGCAACCGATGAGCTCGGCTTCCATGTGGCCCAGAACAAGGTCCATGTCCATGACCTCCAGGCCACGATCTTACACTGCCTGGGCCTCGATCACGAGAAGCTCACCTACCGCTACGCCGGCCGGGACTTCCGCCTCACGGATGTCCACGGCCAGGTAGTTAAGGAGATTCTGAGCTAGTTACCCGGCTTGTTGCTCTTGATCTTGCTGGTCAGGAGCTTGTTCTGGGTGCGGAGCCACTGGCCGCCTTTCTTAATCCAGGTGTCCTCACTGGTCGCCTCGGACTCCTGGGTGCCCTTGCCCACGACAACAACCGCATCTTGGGTGGTGACGGTCGCGCTATCGCCCTTGACCACGCACTTGGTGATCTTGGTGGTGATGGTGTAGGACTTGATACTGGCAAAGACCTGGGTGAGCTGCGGCTTGATCTGCGCGGTCGTGCGCTTGTCTCCCTTGAGGCCAATGGCGACAAACTCGGGGGCATTGATCGCCACCGAGCCGTCCACATCTTTCTTGGCCGCGGCGGCAGAGCGCTTATCGTACTGGGCCTGGATCGCCTTCTGGGCATCGTCGGCGCGTGCGGAAGGGACGAGAGCCGCGAGGGCGGCAAGGACGAGAATTCCGTTTTTCATACTCATTTATTGGTTTCCTGAGATCTTTTTTGCACTTTTGGGAGTTTTTTCTTTCTGGACATAGTCGACGCGCTCGCCATTCTCAAAGCCCTCGACCGTGAAGCTCTCCCAGCGGCGTAGGCACCACAGGCCCGGTGCCTTGGTCCAGGTGAGCACCAGGCTCGCGATTGTCAGGTGGTCCTCCGCGGGCTCGTCGGGGAGTTTGAGGGTGAAGCGCAGGGACTGCTCCACCTCCAGGACCAGCTCACCGCTCTCCTGAAGCTCCGCGCCGGTGAGGTAGTAGCGTACCTGCTCATTGGAGACATACTCGTGCCCCTGGCTCATCTTCTCCAGATAGGTCTGGCGCGACTCCGGGTCTTTTCCCAGGCGAATAAAGGCAAACTCGGGCGCGAGGTGGTCCTGAAAGAGGCGGAAGTCCTTGCGCTCCTCGGCGGCGGCGAGCTCCTCCAGAGTCGGGAAGAGCCGCTTAACAATTTCCTGCGCAGCGGGAGCCTTGACACGCCTCTCCAGCTCACTCAGGCCGGGAGGGGCCAGGAGGCGCGGCTTCTCGGTGAGGCTCTCCTCGATCACCCGCGCTCGGGCGAGACGCCAGCCCTTGCTGTCTTGCACAAAGCGGTAGCGGCAGCGGCGGTAGCCCACCCCCGTGATCTCTAGCCACTCATGCGCGATCGTGACGAGCCGGAGGGTCTCGTAGGTCTCGACCAGCGCGGCACCGCTCTCGAGCTTGAGACTATCGAGCTGGGTCTTCTGCTCCGCGGTCTTGGCCGCGCTTAATTGCTTCTGGAGCGCGGCCTTGAGGGTCTCGGTGGGGACGACATCCTGAAGCGTGTCGGTGTGGACATAGTCAGGCGTGCAGACCGCCAGGTAGGCTGTGGTATCGCGCGCGCCAAACGCCCGGTCCCGCTCGGCGAGCACGGCCAGGATCGCGGTGCGCGCCGCCGTACTCGCGGACGAGGGCGGCGGCGCGGGCTTTTTCTGTGCCCAGGCACTGCTACTGAGAAACAACAAGAGAATCGCAAGACGCCACATGGGCAAGGCTCCTACAGAGAGAGTTAGAGAGGCAGGCGAGCGACCTGCGCAAACGATTCCTGCAGCGCCGGGTAGAGGGCGCGGTAGGTGGGATAGTAGCGGTTGTAGACCGCCGACTGGGTGGCATCGGGCTCGGCGCCGGGGCGCGTGGAGACAGTCGCGGCGCAGGCCTCGGGGACACTGGCGTAGGCACCGGTTCCCACCGCCGCCAGGAGCGCCGCCCCAAGGGCCGGGCCTTCGTCGATGGTGAGCAGCACGTGCTTCTTCTCGATCACATCGGCCATGAGCTGGAGCCAGAACGGGGATTTGGCCCCCCCGCCCGATGCCCGAATCTCGCTGACGGGGACTCCCATCTCGGCAAAGAGGGTGAAGAGGTCCTTGAAGGCATAGCTCACCCCTTCGAGCACCGCGCCCTTGGTCGAGCGCAGGGTTGCGCCAAAGAAGACCCCACGGGCATCGGGGTCGAAGTAGGGGTTGCGCTCGCCCGCGAGGTAGGGAAGGTAGAGCAGGCCCTCGCAGCCCGCCGGGGCGGTCGCCGCGCCTGCGGTGATGTCGTTGTAGCTCGTGCCGGCGGCAAACGTATCGCGGTACCAGCGGAGCGAGCCGCCCGCCGAGATCACGCAGCCCATCTGCCCCCAGGTGCCCGGAACGGCGTGGCAGAAGGTCTGGACTCGCATCTGTGGGTCGATTGCGGCGGTATCGGAGTGGGCAAAGACCACACCACTGGTGCCTAGCGACGAGACCACTTGCCCGGTGCTGACCACGCCGCAGCCCACTGCGCCCGCTGCCTGATCGCCGCCGCCCCCGACCACGGGCGTACCTGCCTTGAGACCGGTCAGTGCCGCTGCCTCCGCCGAGATCACCCCGGTCTGCTCCGGCGACTCGACCACGCGGGGAAGCCACTCACTGGGAATCCCGAGCTTTGCCAGTGCCTCTTTCGACCAGGTGCGCTTTCGGACATCAAAAAGCGAGGTCCCCGATGCATCACTGACCTCGGCAGCGAGCTCGCCCGTGAGCTTGAAGCGGATGTAGTCCTTGGGCAGGAGCACTTGGGCCACTTTCTCGTAGACCGCGGGCTCGTTCTTGCGCAGCCAGACAATCTTGGGCGCGGTGAAGCTGGTAAAGACCGGCTGGCCCAGGATCTCAAAGCAGCCTTCTGCGCCGCCCAGTGCCTCGGTGATCTCGGCACACTCCGCGCCGGTGCGGGAGTCGCACCAGAGCAGGGCGGGCCGCAGGACCTTCAGGCTCTTGTCCAAGAACACCGAGCCGTGCATCTGCCCGGTCAGCCCGACCCCGGCGACCTCCGCGCCGCTCTTTCCCGCCTTGGCGAGCACGCCCTGAATGGCCTTGACCGCCGCCTCCCACCAGTCCGTGTCCGGGTGCTGCTCCGCCCACTGCGGGCGCGGGGTGGAGAGCCCGTACTCCTGCAAGTCCGAGGCGAGGAGCCTCCCGCTTTCGTCGATCAAGACGGCCTTCGTGCCGCTGGTGCCAGTGTCGAGTCCAAGATAGAGAGCCATAGTTGAAATTTCTTTTCTTCAGAATGTTACCAAATTCCTTCTCAGGAAGGAGCAAGCCAGGTGTCCGGCGAACCTGAGAGCCTATGGAAGCCCGCGCTCTTAAGATTCACCCCGACGACGATGTCGCCGTTTTGCTCTCTCCCGCCATTGCCGCGGGCACACGGATTCGTGTCGGAGGGGAGGACTACCTCACCGACCAGGCCATTCCCTCCGGCCACAAGATCGCGCTGCACGCTCTGGCGGCGGGGGAGGTGGTGCGCAAGTACGGCCAGCCCTTCGCCCGCACGACCGAGGCCGTGCCGGCGGGGTACTGGCTCCACACCCACAACGCCAAGACCATGCTCGGGGCCAACGAGGCCTACACCTACACTCCTTACACCCCCTCTCGTCCCGACGAAGGAGGAAAAGAGCGAGAGGGGGCAGGGGGAGTGCAAACCTTCAACGGCTTTCTGCGAGCCGACGGAAAAGTGGGGATTCGCAACGAGCTGTGGGTGCTCTGCACCGTGGGCTGCATCAACAAGATGGCCGAGACGGTCGCGCGAGAAGCACACGCGCGGCTCGCGGGCAAGAACGGGATCGATGGGGTCTATGCCTTCACGCACCCCTACGGCTGCGCCCAGCTCGGTGGCGACCTCCAGCAGACCCGGCGGCTGATCGCGGCGCTGGCGGCACACCCCAACTGCGCGGGCGTCTTGCTCATGGGCCTGGGTTGCGAGAACAACGCCCTCATGGACCAAGTCGCCGCGTTCCGTGTGGCCGACATGTCCCGCGTGCGCTACTTCTCCGCCCAGGAGGTCAGCGACGAGATCGAGGAGGGCGTCCGCCTGCTCTCCGAGCTCGCTGAGCGCGCTTCTCAGGATGTCCGCACGCCCCAGCCGCTCTCCAAGCTCGTCCTTGGGATGAAGTGCGGCGGCTCCGATGGCTTCTCCGGCCTCACCGCCAACCCGCTTGTCGGGGTGCTCTCCGACCGCCTCGCCGCCGCGGGGGGCGTGAGCGTCCTGACCGAAGTCCCCGAGATGTTCGGCGCGGAGAAACTCCTCATGCAGCGCGCCGCGGATGAGCCGACCTTTCACGCTATCGAGCGCATGATCAACGACTTCAAGGACTACTTCCGCAAGTACAACGAGCCGATCTCCGAGAACCCCGCGCCGGGCAATAAAGCGGGCGGGATCACGACTCTTGAAGAGAAGTCCCTCGGCTGCATCCAGAAAGGCGGCGCGACCGCGCCCATCGCCCACGTCCTTGGCTACGGCGAGCCGCTGCCCGCCGATCCCAAGCCCGGAATCGCCCTTGCCTACGGCCCCGGCAGCGATGTGGTCTCTTGTACCACCCTCGCGGGAACGGGGGCGCAGCTCGTGCTCTTCACCACGGGCCGCGGGACACCCTTTGGCACCTGCGCCCCGACCTTTAAGATCGCTACCAACTCGGGCCTCGCCACTCGCAAGCCCGGCTGGATCGACTTCGACGCCGGCCGCTTGGTCGAGGAGGGCGTCCCCCTCGAAACCCTCGCCGATGAATTACTCGCACTCGTCGTCCAAGCCGCCTCGGGCGAGTACCAGACCAAGGCCGAGCGCAACGGCTGCCGTGAGATCGCGCTCTTCAAGGACGGCGTAATTAACTAGCCCCTCATGAACGAGGGGCGCTCGCTTCGCTGCTGGCGCAAGCGCCAAAAAGTCGCTCCGTGACATCTCGGCCGAAGGCCAGAAGCGAAGCGGAGCCGCCCTCGTTCATGAGGGCAGGGAAATAAAGATGAAGATTCTTGTATTTGGAACCGGCGTGCTGCTGCGCGGCCTGATCGCCGACTGTGCGGAAAAGGCGCAGATGCCTATCACGATGGTCAGCTCGACCCCCTCGGGCGACGACCGTGCGCGTGCGCTCACGGCGAGCGGCGGGAAGTTCACCCTCCGTGAGCGTGGCCTCGGTAGCGATGGGAGCGTGGTGGACACGGCGCGCGAGGTCGCCATTATCGAGCGGGCACTGACGGCCAGCGACGATACCGAGGCGGTTCTGGCGACGGCGAGCGACCCGGAGATCGGGCTGGTGATTAGCAATGTCAGCGAGTCCGGGTTTAAGATCACCGAGCCCAAGGAGTTCTCGTTTCCGGGGCGGCTGGCGGCGTGGCTGAAGGCGCGCATGGAGTCGGGTGCGCCCGGCGTGACCATCCTACCGTCGGAGCTGATCGCGGAGAATGGGAAGAAGCTGCGTGCCATGGTCGCCGAGTGCAACCCCGACCCGGTGTTCCTGGCTTGGCTAGACAGTGCGTGTGTCTTCTGCGACACGCTGGTGGACCGCATTTGCACGCAAGATGAGAGCGATCCCCTTGCGGCGATTGTCGAGCCCTACACCTTCTGGGCGATTCAAGGTGAGCCCACGGGGGCACTGGGGGAGCTGGCCGCGGCCAATCCTGGCGGGATCATTGTCGCCGAGAGTATCGAACGCTACCAGCTGCGAAAGGTGCGGATTCTCAACGGCCTGCACACGTCGATGGCGAGCATTGGCCCCAGCAAGTACGGGGTCGAGACCGTGCGCGAGGCGCTGGAGCACCCCGAGCTTGGCCCGTGGCTGGAGTCGCTGCTCTGGGACGAGATCGTCCCGGCGATCTGCCCGCCACTGGAGCGCACCGACGCCGACGAGTTCGCGCGGCTGACCTTGCTGCGCATGAAGAACCCGTTTCTGGTGCACAAGCTCGCCATGATCGCGGTTGGGGCCGCGGTCAAGTGGGAGGCGCGCCTGCTGCCCACCCTGGCCGCCTACGAAGCGCGCTTCGGCAAACAGCCCGAGAAGCTCACCGCCTGCCGCGAGGCGTTTCTGGCATCGGCTTAGTAGCGCACGGGGGTCTTGACCCGCAGGGCGTGGGGGGTAATCGTAAAGGTGGCGGGAGTGCAGCTGCCTAGGTCACCGTCGCGCTGGAGCTGGAGAGGCGTTTCGGCCTCCAGGGTGATGTGCTTGCCCTGGTAGATCCAGACACTATCGCTCTGTGGGTGGCGGCCCAGTGCCATGTCGGCCAGCTGGGGCAGAAACGCGGCGTTGCGCACGGGTGCTGGGAGGTTGGGGGCGGTAAAGAGGATAATATCCAGCAGACCGTCATCGAGGCTCGCATCGGGCAGGAGCTTGAGATCGCCGCCGTACAGCGATGTGTTCCCCACCGCGACCAGGAAGACATCGGTCTCCGGGAGCGTGTTACCGTCGATCGTGACCCGGACACGGTGCGGCGTAAAGGTCGCCAGCGCTCCGACCGCCGCGAGGGCGTAGGCGGTCGCGCCCACCGCACTCTTGAGCCCCTCGTTGACCTGCCCGATAGTCGCGCTATCGACGCCCCCGGAGCACATCAGCAAAAACGACTCGCCGTTGCAGCTGCCGATATCGATCCAGCGCTCGGCGCTTCCCAGCCCGATATCGACCGCAAGGGCGGGGTCACTCAGGGGAATGCCCAGCTCCCGCGCCAGGACATTGACCGTCCCCGTGGGCAGGATTCCCAGCGCGACATCGGTGCCCGCAAGCGCCTGTGCCGCCGCCCGGACGGTTCCGTCGCCGCCCGCCACAAAGAGCGTGCTCACCTCGGGGAGAAGCTCCTCGACCAGCTGCGTGATGTTCTCTCCGGGACGAACCATCACCTCGGTCCAGCGCCCCTGGCGCTCCCCGAGCCGTCGGCGTGCCTGCTCTAGCAGGATATTAGTGCTGGTCCCACCTGAGGTGGGATTGGAGAGAAGAAAGATGCTCACTGCGTTAGGGTACGCTGGTGAGCTGCGCTTGGTTCCGGTGAAGTTTTCGGTGTGATGTGGAATAGACCTCTAGGTCTGTCCAATGTCGAAGAACCCTCCTACCCGTGCCAAGCGGCGAAAGAAAAAGCTGATTGCTCGCCTAGACCGTGTGCTACGGCTGGTGGCGGTCTTTCTCTGCGCAGCGACCTACCTGGGCTATCTGGGAATCTGGTGGTGGGTGCTGGACCTCTTCTCTCACTTTCGTCCCGTGCTGGCGCTGGTGCTCGTCCCCGCTGTGGCACTGCTTCTCTGGCGCAGACACCTTTGGCTGGGGGGAGTGGCGCTCAGTGCACTGGTCCTAAATTTTGGTGCCATCGCCCCGTATCTGATCACGGCCCCTCAGGAGAGGCCTTCGGCCAGTGCCCAGCAATTCAAGATCTTTCATGCCAATGTGCTCGCTCCCAATACCTGCTATGAAGAGCTACTGACACAGATTATCCAAGAAAATCCGGATGTGGTTACACTGACGGAGCTGACCTCTGGCTGGATGACGGGCTTGGGAGCGCTCAAGACGCAGTATCCGTACATGGTCCACAACGAGACACAGGATCGCTTCGGGCTGACGATCTGGAGTCGGTTTCCGATCGTCCGGCAGGAGCCGCAGTACCTGGGGGTACAACAGCGCTGTGCGATCTTGGCGCAGCTCCAGCTCAATAAGCGCTGTGTGAGTATTGTCGCGGCCCACCCGTGGTCTCCCCGCAACGCCGACTGGGCCGCGAGTCGGGACCAGCAGCTAGAGCTCCTGGGCCAGCATATCGCGGCGGAGTCTGGGCCACTGGTGCTGATTGGCGATCTCAATGTGACTCCCTGGAGCCATGGGTTCCAGTACCTCCAGGCGCTCTCCTCGCTCCGCGACTCGCAGCTGGACTACGGCCTCACCCCCACCTGGCCCGCGCACTTGCCGATCCGCATCCCGATCGACCACTGCCTGGTCTCGGAGAAGGTCCATGTCCTCAGTCGGCACACCGGCGAGGACTTCGGCTCGGACCACCTTCCCCTGGTTGTCACAGTCGCGGTAGAGTAGGGGATCGCTAGCCCTCGCAACGGAACCGGGAGCCGTCGGGGCGGCTCCGGTTGCCTCCCGTGCCGTCGGCCAGGGGCTTTCCGCTCTCGGGGGCGAGCCGGAGGTAGCGCTGGGTGCTGAGGGAGAGCAGGGTAAGCTCGCCTTGAGGCGTCTCGATCCACTGAAAGGTCTCGGGCTCCCCCGGCTTCTCCCGCATCAAGACAACCGACTCACCGCTGGCGACCGAGACAAACCCTAGGGCAGACTCCAGCGCGACACGGCCTTGACCACGGTCAAGGACCTTGAACTGTGTCGCTGTGTCCAGGGTCAGGGCCCGCTGGCTTCCCACTTCTCGGAGCGTGATGCGTTTTCCGTAGGGGATGGGCTTGGTCAGCCCATGGCAGAGCGGCTCGTCTACCGTGAAGCGCGTAAAGTCGGCGTGGCCCCCCGCGGCTCCCGATGTGCTGTAGTGGAAGAGGGAGTAGCGGATGCCCTGGAAGGTCTTGAGCTGGAAGACCATCTTGAAGCTCTCGCCCAGGGGCTGGAAGCTCTTGCCGTTGGTGCTGAAGCTAAATCTTGCCTTCTCCGTGAAGAAGTCACACTCCGCCCGTAGCCAGACACGCGTCCCGCGGAGCGGCGCTTGGGTGGTCTTGTTGGTGGTTTTATCAAACTGCTCCAGCGTAAAGCCACTCCCCTCGCAGCGCACCCCGATCCAGGCATAGGGCGAGTTGAGCAGGCCCAGCCCGGCGAGGTCGCCCGGCTTCATGCCCGCCAGTTCTAACTCCACGGTGGGGATGGAGACCGGGCCGACCGCGCGCTGAGTGAGGGTGTTGCGCGCCTGCCAAAAATCGGGGGCGGGGAGGGCGTGCAGGCGCAGGAAGCCCGGGCGCTCGGTGAGGGACCATGTTGTGTTGTCCGGCGCGTGGTTCCACTGCCAGATCGGCTTGAGGGTCTTGCCCGAGAAGTCATCGCTACGCTCATAGGGAGCCGACAGCTTGGAGCTTGCCCCGGTCTTGGGCTTGACCCAGGTGCGCGGCGAGCGCCCGAGGTTGCCTGGGAGCCCAAAGTAGGGCCAGCCGTCCTTCCAGGTCACCGGCGAGAGCCCCGTCAGGCGCCCCAGCGAGTTGAAGTCCATCATCGAGAAGCCCCACCACTCGCCCGCGGGGGTCTCGACAATCCCGCCCTGGTGCATCGCGCCTTTTGCGATTCCGAAGTCCTCGCCCTCAGAAATGACCTTGACTTCGTAGGGCCCCTCGGGACGGTCCGCGCGGGCGCAGGGCATCTTCATCGTCCCCAGGTACCAGGCGCTGGTGATGACGTACTTGCCGTTGATCTTGTAGAAATGCGCCCCCTCGCCCATGCCATCGCTCTGTTTGAAGAGAGTGCGCTCCGTGCCGGGAATGGCATCGGTGAGCTCGCTATTGAGCTGGACCAGGCGCAGGTCCCGGTAGCCGTAGACCACATAGATCTTGCCGTCGTCGTCGAAGAGCACCGACGGGTCATGAAAGCCGGTCTTCATCGCCCAGTGCTTCCAGGGACCGGCGGGGTTGGTGGCGGCATAGACCTGCATCGGCTGGCCCCGGACATTGGTGAAGATATAGAAGGTTCCCTTGTGCCAGCGGAAGCTTGGGGCCCAGATTCCCTGGCCATAGATCGCCTTGCCGTCTTCGAGCCGGTACTCCGGGCCGAAGTCCAGACGCTCGCAGGCGTAGCTCAGAAAGCGCCAGTTCACGAGGTCTTTGGAGTGGAGCACGGGCAGGCCGGGCATCGTGTGCATGGTCGTGCCGGTGAGATAGAAATCGCTGCCCACCCGGATCAGATCGGGGTCGGAGAACTCTTCGTAGAACAGGGGATTGGAGAACGTGCCGTTGCCGTTATCGGCGTGCCAAGTTTGGGTCGGTGGTGTCTTCATGACTTTTTCGGAGAAAAACGCCCTTGCTATTTCGTCGTAGCTGGAGTATACCATAGTGTCTTTAAAAAAGAACCACTCCCAAAGTAGGGGAAATAACAAGGAAATTCGTTATGCCACAAGGAAGACTGGCCACTCCCAAGCCCGGCCCCACCCCGCTCCCGATACTCGCCGCGCTTCCCACCCTGACCGAGACGAGCTTCTACGCCCATGCCAATGTGCCGCACGGGACCCTGGAGCAAGTGCGCTACACCAACCACGCGGGCAAGGAGAAGCGGCTCCATGTCTACCTGCCGCCGGGCTATGCTGCGAACAAGGACACTCGCTACCCCGTGCTCTACCTCAACCACGGCGGCGGGGAGGACGATGCGCGCTGGTCCAGCCCGACAGGCGGCTGCGCCCCCGATATCCTCGACAATCTCATTGCGGCGGGCAAGGCGCGCCCGATGATTATCGTCATGCCCAACACCGGCGGGCTCGCCTCGTTCACGCCCCCGGAGCCCGGGAAAGACGACCTCTGCACACAGGAGTACCTCAAGGACATTCTTCCGCTGGTCGATACGCGCTACCGGACCCAGGCAAGCCGAGAAGGGCGCGCGATCGCGGGCCTCTCGATGGGGGGCTTTGTGGTGACTAATACCGGGCTGGCCCACTTAGAGACCTTCTCCGAGCTCTATATCTTTAGCTCAGGCTACATCGGGGAGAGCCAGAAGCTCGCCGAGGAGCGGTTCGCCGCGATCCTGACCGATCCCAAGATCAACGAGAAGCTACGCGTCCCGCTCTACATGGGCCAGGGCGAGACCGATATCGCGCTCCACAACGGCCAGCACTTTATGTCGCTGCTCTTTAAAAACCACATCCGCGCCTTCTGGGTGCTGAGCACCGGCGGTCACGAGTGGGGCAACTGGCGGCGCTACCTCTGGCAGACCGCCCAGCTCATGTTCCCTAACTGATCTTACGTTTCCCAACTAACACCTATGAAGGAGTTTTCGAAATGACACTAAAAGCACTAGGACTATTTGCAGCTCTCTTGCTGATTCAACCCGCTATGGCACAGAACGACAAAATGATCGCGATTCCCATCCCGGAGCAGCCGGATGCCATCACACTCAGCACGGGGCCGCTTCCCAACGCGCCCACGCCCGAGTCTTGGCACCAGCAGTACGGCAGCATGTTCGCCCGCAATGTCACGGTTGCCACCCTGCGTCCCTTCCTCCCCGCCCCGGGGAAGGCGACGGGCGCTGCGGTGATTGTCGCGCCCGGTGGTGGCTTCCGCACGCTGTCGATGGAGAACGAGGGCTGGCAGGTCGCCCGTGCGCTTGCGGCCCAAGGGGTGGCGGCGTTCGTGCTGAAGTACCGCCTCAACCAAACCCCCGCCGACCTTGAGGAGTTCGCGCGTCCGCCCGCCCCGCGCCCTGGCGGTGCGCCTCCTGCGGGCGCTCCGCCGCCTCGGACGGTCGGTGGCGACATGGCCGCCCGAATCGCGCCCATGCTCGCCGATGCCAACGCGGCCTTTGCGCTGGTGCGTGCCAACGCGGCCAAGTGGCATGTCGATCCCGATCGTATCGGGATGATCGGCTTCTCGGCGGGCGCGGCGCTGACCATGACCACGGGGCTGAATAGCAAGGAGGCCAAGCCGGCGTTTCTGGGCAATATCTACGGTCCCCTCGGAGCTGTAGAAGTCCCTGCCGATGCGCCGCCGCTCTTTGCCGCAATCGCCGCCGATGATCCGCTTTTTGGCTTCAATGTGGGCCTGATCGAGAACTGGCGCAAGGCCAAGCGCCCGGTCGAGTTTCACTACTACGAGCAGGGCGGGCATGGCTTTGGGATGTACCCCAAGGAGACCACGAGCACCGGCTGGTTCGACGCCTTCTCTAGCTGGCTGAAGATGCACGGCTACATGAAGCCTAAACCCTAACCGTCGGACCCGTGAGCCCGAGGAACGAGTCCTCGGGCTTAAGAGGGCTACGGGCACCTTCGTGCCCACTGGATTCGGTTGGCTGCGTTTCGTATTTGTTGGCTGCGAAGGCAGCCGTAGCCCTTTCAAGCCCGGACACTCGTTGTCCGGGCATGTTTACCGTGAGGGCATTAGCCCCCCAGTAGCGAGAGCATTTTTTGCGCGTAGCGCTTGCCAAGCTCGCGGTAGCCTGTGGGCGTGAAGTGCAGGTGGTCCGGGCGGGAGGGGCAGCCCGCCGACGAGATCACATGGGCGGTGGGAATGAGCTTGGGAAGCTCGCCGATAATCGGGTTCATGCTGGCGCAGGCACCGCCCTGGTCTTTGTGGACCAGCTCTCCGGCCAGGAGCGGAACGTCCTCGGGCTTGAGGCTGAGGTCTTTGAGCAGGCTCTCGTAGAGGGCCTTGACATTTTTGGGCCAGTCTTTGTCGCCAGTGTTGGACTCGCCCTGGTGGAGCAGAATGCCCTTGATCACACCGTCTTTTTGGGCCAGCTTTCCCAGCTCGACTAGCCGGAGGTACGGGTTGCCGCCGTAGGCCGCGATAATGCCCTTCATCCAGCCTGGCGCGGTCGTGGCGTACTCGGCGGCGTGGTCTTTGTCGAAGAGCTCCAGCTTGCAGCCCGCCACCGAGACATTGACGATCCCGACCTTGATCTGTGCGGGGAGCTTCTCGACCAGGGTTCGCCCAAAGTAGTCCGACGGCCCAATGCCGGCGTTGGGACGGCAGAGTGGTGGTGTGGCTGTGTACCAGCGACCTTTCTCGCGCTTTTGGCTCGGGAAGTCCACAGCGGCGAGCACCTGGAAGCGCTCGCTGACGGGGCCTTTGTCTTGCTCCTCGATCCCGGGGAAGCCCTCCATGTTGGACTGCCCGAGGGAGAGGAAAACATAGAAGTTCTTGTCTTGTCGCATGGGGTTAGCGTGCCTCCAGGGTCAGCAGGGTGATGGAAAAGGGCGGGAAGGTGTAGGCGAACTCGGGCTTCACGCCGCTGAGTTTTGTGGTCTTCGGGGCCACATGGGTCGGTTTTTCCATGGAGTTGGTCTCGTCGGGCGGGGCGGCGAGGGTGATGACGGTCGCATCGGGCTTGATGGAGCGCACTCCCGGGAGCTGGATCGTGACTGCTTGGGGGGTGTCGCCGGGGTTGACGTACTTAACAAGTATCTTGCCCGTCTTGCTCTGGCGCGTCACCGACGCCAGGAGCGGTGCACCGGCGAGGCTGACCTTGAGGAGCTCGTCGCCGACACTCGTGCTAAAGAGCTTGAGGGCGTAGTAGCTAGGTGCCCCGTAAGCTTTGAGCGCGTCGTAGCCGATCAGGTCAGGGCGCCACTGCCGCCCACCGGGGTTGATATTGACAAAGAGCGGCGCGTAGCACTGCATCGTCACGAAGTCCGCGTGGCGCTCCATCGCGGTCATGAACGCCGCATCGCCGAGGGCTGCCTTCATGCTCGGGGTGGCGGGGAGGTTGCGCGACGGTGGGAGCCACGGGGCGACCTCCTCGTGTGCGGCCCACTCGCCCACAAAGATCTCGGGGCCAGTTCTATCGTAGCGGTCGAAGTGGGTGGGGGAGTCGCGGATAAAGTCGGCGGCCTTGCGGTAGTAGTGCTCATCCAGGGCATCGGGCTTGCGGCTCTTGACCCGCTTGCTGGCAGGCTGCTCATTGCCGACCGTCGAGACCACCTTCAGGTGCGGGTACTTGGCCTTGATGGCATCGTAGAACTGCGCAAAGCGGCCGTCGTAGCTGCCCGAGCGGTCGAAGAAGTCCTCGTTGCCGACCTCGACATACTGTAGCTTGAAGGGCTTCGGGTGGCCGTCTTTGGCGCGCTGCGCCCCCCACTTTGTCGAGACAGAGCCCGTGACATACTCAATCTCATCGAGCGCGTCTTGGATGTAGGGCTCCAGCTCGGGGCCGGGCTTGATAAACTCGCCTCGCAGGGAGTAGCCCGCGTAGACCCCCAGCACCGGCTCGGCACCCATGTCCTCGCACCAGAGCAGGAACTCCAAGAGCCCCATGCCGTCGGTGGAGCGGTAGCCCCAGGGACACGGGTGGCCGGGGCGCGTCTCGATTGGCCCGATCGTCTTCTTCCAGTCGAAGCGCTCCGCGATCGTGTTTCCCTCCAGGTAGTTGCCCCCAGGGAAGCGCAAAAACGCGGGCTTGAGGTCCACGAGGAGCTGCATCAGGTCCTTACGGAAGCCATTGGGGCGGTTGTTCCAGGTGGGAGGAAAGAGCGAGACCAGGCTCAGCCAGAGCGTGCCGGGTTTCTCCGCCGTGATCGCAAAGACCGCATCGGTGGTAGGCGTGGCCTTTCCCGTCTTGAGAGTCGCCGTGCGCTTCGTCCAGCCCTCCCCCACGGCGGGGAGCCGGGTCTGGGCATAGACCGTCTTGCCATCGCGGCTCTGGAGCGTGAGGGTGAGCCCTCCGACATCGCCGCGGGCGAAGAGCGTGGCTGTGTAGGTAGTGTTCGGGGTGATCGGGAAGCCCCAGTAGCCGTCGTTGGCCGCTCCCGCACCGGGCGTGGCGCACTCGATCTTCAGCGACTTGGGTAGGGCATCGTTGACCGGCCTCTCGGTTGCAAGTGTCAGATTCGCGCCTCCGACAGCGGTCCAGTGCGCGGGCTTCTGCGGGTCATTGAGGAAGGCACGGTTGCGGACCAGCTCGGCGTAGAGACCACCGTCGTAGCTGTAGTTGATCTCCTCGGTCATCAGGCCGTAGTGGAGGGGGCTGACCTTGCCGGTCGCCTTGGTCGCGTCTATTGTGAGTGTCAGGTTTTGTTTTTTCATAGCGTTTTAGGGGGTTTTTCTCTGGCAGGTCATTCCCTCTCGTAGTCGCATGGTGATGGCGCGGGTGGGCAGGGGAGCCTGTGGGGCTTTGATCTTCTCCAGCAGGAGCTCGACCGCTCCGCGCCCGACCTGCTCCATCTCGTTGCTAATCGTGTGGAACGGTAAAAAGTAGCGGTCATCGTTGCGGGAGTGGAAGAGCAGGATCGAGAGCTCGCCGGGGATGCTCAGCCCGAGCTGGTGGGCCGCGTGAACGACCGCCATCGCCTCGGCCAGCTCATAGGCGACGATGGCGCTGGGGCGCTCGGGGCTCTGGAGCAGGGCTTTCGCCGCTGCGATACGCTCGTCGCCGGGCTCGTGGTGCCAGAGCTTGGGCAGCAGGTGGGTATGGGGCACCCGTCCGGCCTCGGCCATCGTCTGCTCGTAGCCCCGCCTACGGTCGTACTTGCTGTAGTGGGTGTTGAGGGGCTCGTCTGAGTCGACATAGCCGATTCTCTCGTGCCCCAGCGTCAGCAAGAACTCCGTGGCGAGCCGCCCTCCTTGGGAGTCATCGGGGTGGATCGCATCGAACTCCTGCTTGACATTGAGCCAGATCGCCGGGATGCGGAGCCGCAGGATCGTCTCCAGATAGCCCGGCGACGAGGCCACATGGCGGTTGAGCAGCACTCCGTCCACGGAGAGATCATGGAGGGTGTGGGGCAGGTAGGTCTCGTCCTCGATCACCGGGTCCGGTACCTGCGAGAGCACGAGGTGCAGGTCCTGGTCGGCCACGGCGCGGGTGAGCCCAAAGAGAAGCTCCGGGGGAAGGTACTGCCCCCAGAGCGACTGGATCAGAGCGATACTGCCAAAGCGCCCCGCCCGAATGGCCCGCGCCGACGCATTGGCCCGGTAGCCAAGCGCTTGCGCCGCCTCGCGCACCCGCTGCTGGGTCTTGGGGCTGATGCGCTGCGTATCGCCGCGCCCATTGAGCACATGGGTCACGGTTGCCCGTGAGAGTCCCAAGTGCTCAGCCAGAGTCGCGATGGTCGGGTGGGCCATAACCTAAAGTTTACTTCTCCTGAAAGACCCGCTGCAAGAAGTAGTAGAGGTTGTTCTTCCAGTGCGTGGGGTCGTGGGCGTGGCTGTCCACATTCCAGAGGTGCGGGACCTCCTTCTCTTTCAGGTAGCCGTGGACACCCTGGCTGATTCCGATCAGGCCGTCTTTGTTGCCGCACGAGAGATAGAGCAGCTTGAGCTTGGCCTTTGCCGCACTGGCATCGGGGACGAGCTGTGCAGGGGGCTTGGTGTTGGGCGCCGACGAGAACCCGCCGACCCAGGCGAAGGTGTCTAGGTGTCCCAGTCCAAAGTTGAGCGACTGCCCGCCGCCCATCGAGAGTCCGGCCACGGCGCGGCTCTCCCGCTCGCTCTTGACCGAGTAGCGCTTCTCGATTGCGGGAATCAGGTCGTCCAAGAGGTCGCGCTCAAAGACTGCAAAGGCCGGCGCGGTGGCCATGGCGTTGGGGCCAGGACGGTCGTCTTTCTGGGCGCGGCCGTTGGGCAGGACGATAATCATCGGCTGCGCCTTGCCGTCGGCCAGCAGGTTGTCCATCAAGAGGTTCGGCGACGCGAAGCGCAGCCACTCGGTCTCATCGCCGCCGATCCCGTGCAGCAGATAGAGAACGGGGTACTTCTTGCCGGGATCGTAGCCCGGCGGGGTGTAGACATTGACCTTGCGCTTCACCCCCACGGTCTTGGAGTCGTACTCGATCAGCTCCAGCTTGCCGTGGGGGACATCGCGCTTGGCGTTGACCTCCGCGGGCGGGTCCGGGAAGGCCTGGATATCGTCGGGGTTGAGCTTGATAGGTCCTCCAAAGCCGCCGGGGCGACGTGGTGGTTGATTGGCCGGAGCCTGCGCCGACTCGCGGAAGAGGAGGGGGGCAAACTCATGGAGGCAGCGGCGCCACGTGAGCCACTCGTGCGAGGTCCCCGGTGACTCGTAGTAGCCGTGCTTGATCCCCGCCTTCTCCAGCGCATCGTGGTAGCCCTTGACACTGGCGTACATATTGGCCGGCTCCGCAGTTCCGATCCCCAGCCAGACCAGCTTCATCTTCTTATTAAACGCCTCGGGGTCGGCCATCGCGCCGTTGTGGGCGGTCTTGAGGTCGATCGGGCCACCAAATCCCCCGCCGCCGCCGCTGAAGCCCCCCAGCGAGGCGAAGAGCTCTGTGTGGGCCAGGCCGATCTGGAAGGTCTGCATCCCGCCCATCGAGAGCCCCGCCATCGCCCGACTCTCGCGGTTGGTAAGGGTGCGGTAGGTTGAGTCGATCATCGGGATGAGGTCCTTGGTGAAGACCTCATCGAGCGCGGAGAACATTCGGGAGAAGTTGGGTGGTCCCTGCGGTGCCTGCGGCTCTCCTGCCTTGCGGGCGTAGCCCTGCTCCATCACCACCAGCATGGGCTTGGACTTCTTCTCCGCGATCAGGTTGTCCATGATGTTGGCCATCTTGCCCTGGATCGGCCAGCCGCGCTCGTCCTCGCCGCCGCCGTGCTGGAGGTAGAGCACCGGGTAGCGGGTCTCGCGACTGGTGTCATAGTCCGGGGGGGTGTAGACAAAGATGCGCCGCCACTCGTTGGTGGTCTTGGAGAAGTAGACCCGCTCACGCACCTCGCCATGGGGGACATCCTTGGGCAGGTAGTAGTCCACGCCCTTCTCCGGCACCTCGATCCCGCTGGTCTGCTTGCCCGTGCCGTAGAACGTCTCGCTGCCCGGATCGTTGACCTGGACACCGTCGATCACGAGCCAGTAGTAGTGAAAGCCGGGCACCAGCGGCGCGTTGGTCTTAGCGGTCCAGTAGCCGTTGGCGTCCTTGGTCGCGGCGAGCCGGTTGCCCCCCCCGAGGTTGAACTCGACTTTCTGGGCATCGGGGGCGCGCACCTGAAACAGCACGTTCAGGTCGGGGAGCACGCGCGGGTACTGCGCCCCACGGATATTCGAGGCCGCCGGCACCGAGTCTGCGGGCGGCGGCGTGACAGCCTGCGGGGGAGCCTGTGGCGGCTGTGCCAGTGCGCTCAGTGCGGCAAACGAGAGCGCGGCGGTGAGTAGGGATTTAGTCCTCATTGAGCTGGTCCTTTCAGCGTTTCTTGGTGGCGTTCTGCACGGCGAAGAAGGCGGGCTTGGTCTTGCCCTGGCGGTCGAAGAGAAGCGGGTAGTCGGTGCGCCCCCGGATCGGGAAGTTATCGAGCCATGAGGAGCCGTCGTGGGTTCCCCAGAAGGTCACCCGCCCGATGGTTTTTTGGTGGCGCAAGAACATCTCAAAGGCCAGCCGGTAGCGCTCGGCGTGGGCCTGGGCGACCGCGTCGGGGAGCTCCTTGGTGTAGGGGTTCATCACGGCCTGCTGCTCGGGCGTCATCTGCTGCCTAAAGCTGATATCGGCACCCTGGTACTTGGTGGGGAGCACCCCCAGGTCGAGCTCGGTGATCATCACTTTCAGGCCCAGCGCTGCGTACTCTTTGATCGCCTCTTCGACCTCGGTGAAGTTGGGGTTGTCCATGCGCCAGTGGCACTGAATCCCAACCGCGTGGATCGGGACTTTCTGCGCGAGGAGCCCCTTGACAAGCTCCACGGCCTTAGGGCGCTTGTAGTTCAGCTCGATATTGTAGTCGTTGTAGATCAGGGTCGCCTTCGGGTCGGCCTCGTGGGCGGCGCGAAACGCCTCCGCGATAAAGTCATCGCCGACTGCCTTGAGCCAGGGCGAGGGGCGCAGTGTCCCGGGGCCGTCGTTGATCGCCTCGTTGACCACGTCCCACTGCGCGATCTTGCCCTTGTAGTGCCCGACCACCGTGCCGATATGGGTGCGCATCCGCTTGAGTGCCAGCTCCCGATCCAGCGGCTTTCCCTCTTTGCCCTCGAACATCCAGCGTCCGGTCTGTGCGTGCCAGAGGAGGGTGTGCCCGATCGCGGTGGCCCCGCAGCTCTTGCACAGCTCGACCAGCTTATCGCCCTCCGCGAAGCGAAACTCCCCCTCGCGTGGCTGGACTGCCTCGGGCTTGAGGCTATTCTCGGGTGTGATGGCGCTAAAGTGGGTCGTGGCCAGCTCGGTATCCTGGCGCGACTTCCCCTGAAGCGCCGCAACCCCCAGGATCGTCCCCACCAAGAACTTCCCCTTGTACGCCTCTTTGAGTGGCTTGACTCTCTCTGTCTTCTCTGCCTGTTGCATCCTTCGAAACCCCTTTGCTATTTCGTCGTAGCGCGAGTATACCATAGGGTCTTTAAAAAAGAACAACACTGAGAGAAAACCCAGGGCTATGAGACGGTGAGTCCGCTAGGGTAAGATAGAGTGCATGGCACTTCCTGTACTCTTTTTCGCCCCTGCCCTGCCTGCGCTTGTCGCGGCTCCCGCCCGTGTCGAGGATACCAATGCTGTTTTGATCCGACAGGTTGCGGAGCGAGTGCGCCCGGCAATTGTCCGTATCCACGTGGTCGCGGTGGAGGTCGACGAAGGCAAAGAGGTCAAGCAGGAGTCGTTTGGCTCGGGAGCGATCCTCACGGCCGACGGCTATGTCGTGACAAACCACCATGTGGCGGCGCGCGCCAAGTGGCTGACCGTCACCCTGGCCGATAAAGAGGAAGTGGACGCCACCCTTGTCGGCACCGATCCCCTCGCCGATATCGCCGTGATCAAGCTCGCGCCCCGGACGACGCCCTACCCCACTCTCCGCTGGGGGGACTCGTCGAAGCTGCGGGTCGGGGACCCCGTGCTGGCCGTGGGGAGCCCGCTGGCCTTCTCCCAGTCGTTTACGTCGGGGATCGTCAGCAACACCGAGCTCATCCTCTCCGAGGCGAGCACGGGGGGCGGGCGGATGGCGCTCGACGGTGAAGATGTTGGCTCCTTTGTGCGCTGGATCGCCCACGATGCCCGGATTCTGCACGGCAACTCCGGCGGCCCGTTGGTCAACCTCGCGGGGGAGATCATCGGGGTCAATGAGATCGAGGTCGGGCTCTCCGGGGCGATCCCGAGCCTGGTTGCCCAGAGCGTGGTGGAGCAGCTCATCAAGACTGGGCAGGTCACCCGCGCCAGTATCGGGGCCGCGCTCCAGCCGCGCCTCAAGAGCAGCAATGCCACCACGGGCGCGCTGGTCGGGAGCCTCCACCCGGGGAGCCCTGCGGCCAAGGCGGGCCTCAAGCCGGGGGATCTCTTGCTCAAGATCGGGGAGACCGCACTGGATATCAAGGTGCCTGAGGATGTCCCGCTCACCAACCAGCTGATCGCAGCGCTGCCTCTGGGCGCGCCCTTGCCCGTGACCTTCCTGCGCGATGGCCAGGAGCAGAAAGCCCAGCTCACCCCGACCGTTCGCCAGCCCGCGACAGCGGAGTCTGTGGTGATTCGGGACTGGGGGCTGACCGCGGTTCCGATCCTGCCCGATGACCTCCCGAACCTCCAGCTTACCAGCACGGAAGGGGTCTATATCGAGGATGTCCAGGCGGGGAGCGCCGCCGCCGAGGCCAAGCCGCCGCTCGCGGCGGGCGATGTGATTCTCTCCGTGGCGGGCAAGCCGGTCAAGAGCCTCACAGAGCTCCAGCGCCTGACCGAGGCGCTTCCCAAGAGCGCTTCTGGAACTCCCTTGCTGGTTCAGGTGCGACGTGAGGGGGCGCAGGTGCTCTCGCTGGTCACGGTGGGGCGGGCGACCGAGGAAGATACGAGCGCGGCGGTGCCCCGCTCCTGGCTCCCGGTCGGGCTCCAGCCGCTTCCGCGGGCGCTGGCCGAGGCGCTCAAGCTCCCTGCGGGGACCAAGGGCGTGCGGATCACGCAGCTCTACCCCGGCAATGCGGAGGTCGCCCAGAAGCTAAAAGTGGGGGATATCGTCACCAAGATCGACGGCCTCCCCACCGAGGCGGAGGAGCCGGAGGGGATGGACCAGGTGCAGTCGCTGATCCGCCAGTACAAGGTGGGGACACTCGCCAAGCTGAGCGTGCTGCGGGACGGCAAGCCGCTGAGTGTGAGCGTGACCATGACCCGTGCGCCGCGCCAGGAGCGGGAGGAGGCACGCCACGCCGACCCGCGCTTCGGGGTGAGCCTGCGCTCCGTGACCTTCCAGGATAGGCTACGTCAGCCGGGGATCGCCGAGGGCGCGGTCGTGCTCGAAGTCACTCCGGGAAGCTGGGCCGCCCTCGCCCGCCTGCGCCAGGGGGATGTGATCTTAAGAGTGGCGGGCGCTCCGGTGAAGGACCTCGCCACCGCCCGCGCCGCCTTCGATACCGCCGCCGCGGCCAAGGCGCGCTTCCTCCCGCTCTTTGTCCAGCGAGGGGCGGATACCGTGTTTGTGGAAGTTCAGACCGACTGGTCGCTGCCAGCGGGTCGTAAGGAGTAGTTCTATGCCGATTCTTTTTCCTCTTGCTACTGCGGTTCCTCCCGCACTGGTCTGTCCTGCCGTGGATACACTCGGGGAGGCGATCCGGGGGGTGGTGCAGAAAAACCGGGCGAGCATGGTGACCGTCAGCCTGGTGCTGAAGTACAACATGGGCGGCCAGAGCCAGGACAGTGAGCTGGAGACCGAGGGCGTTGTCCTCACCAGCGAGGGCCTGGTGGCGGTTATCAACGCCGCGATCGATCCCGCCGCCATGATGGGGGGAGACACCGATAGCGCTAAGTTCTCGGTGAAGGTGGTGAGTGCCCGCCTTCTGCTGGAAGACGGCCAGGAGATTCCCGCTAAAGTGGTGCTCCGCGACCCCGATAAGGGAATCGCCTTCCTGCGCCCCATCGCTCCCGTGGGCAAGCCGCTGGCCTTTGTGGACCTGAAAAAGCCCCCGGTGGCTCAGATCGGGGACTCGCTTTTGGTGCTGGGACGCCTGGGAAAAGGGGCCAACCGCGCTCCTCGTGTGGTCACCCCGCGCATTATCGGCGTGATTGAGAAGCCCCGGACGCTCTATGTGGCAGAGACCTTCAATGGCCTCCTAGCCCTGGGCGATGTGGTCTTTAACGAGAAGGGCGAGGCCCTGGGAATTGTCACGCTACGCGGCAAGATGGAGACCACGACCCGCACGACCATGGACATGTCTCGGGGGATGATGCCGGTCGTGGTTCCCGGCGACGACATCTGGGAAGCCGCGTCGCAGGCACCGTCGGTGAAGGACGCCAAGGACGATACCCCGGTAGGGAAGACACCCGCCAAGCCAACCACACCACCCAAGAAGCCCACGACACCACCCAAGAAATCCGGAAAGTAAGCCGGGGGGGCTGGGGGAATGCAGCAGCAGAAGACAAAGCACCTCCCACAGATGCTACAAGGCCCGGAGCAGGTGCTGGCTGACCTCTCCGTGGTGGCGAGCCGGGAGGCGCGATTGCTGCGCTTCCTGCGTCCGGTTGCAAGGGTGTTGCTCCTTGGCCTGGTTGCTTTTATCCATCTAGGGAGCATCGGGAGCGACTACCAGAACCACGGCTGGCCCATCGTGGCGCTGAAGCTCTTTGTCATGCTCGTCCAGATGTTCATCCTCCCGCACTTGATGGGGCCGTTCACTACCGGGCGGCTCCAGTGGTGCCTACGGGACGCCATGCCGTATGTACGCAAGGCGGGGCGAGAGAGCTTGGAGCCGATCTTGCTCTTGATGGCGGCGTGTGTCGATCCCGCCGAGAGGTTTGCACACCGTAGCCATAAGCAGCGCTGGCAGCTGGAGCGCGAGTTTGGGACGCTGGCACGCGAGCACGTGACCCAGTGGCTCGCGCGGATGCCGGTGGGGGAGGTGGAGCACCTGAGCCCGGAGGCGCAAAAGGCACTCGTGGCGCTCACCGAGCGGGCCCTCCGTGCCTCACGGCGCCCCCAGCAAAAAGACCCGACCCATGCCCGTTTTGCCACCGCCGCGCTCCTGACCCTGGCGACTCTACGCCAAGGGCGATTTTCCGCCTATACCACCCACCCCGATCCACAAGTGGCGGCGGCGGTCCAGGAGCACTCCAGCGCGCTGCTATAGCGCGTCTGCGACTACCCGCTTGAGCTTCTCCAGGCCGGTCTTCGCCACGGAGAGCGGGTCTTCTCGGTAGTAGGCCTCGTTGAAGAGCTCCAGGGAGAGGTAGCCGCGGAAGCCCGCGAAGTCTAGGTTGCGTAGGATGCGACGTAGCGGCGCGACCCCATCGCCGGGGTAGACACGGTCGGCATCGGTGATCTGGGCAGGGGCGATATCCGGGTAGTCGTTGACATGGAAGACTGGCAGGCGGTTGCCCGAGAGCAGGGTCAGGCCATCGACCGGCGAGCCGCCTTTGTAGAGATGGTAGACATCGCTGAGGATACAGGCCTGAGGGTGCCCGGACTCCAGCGCGATCAGGGCCGCCTCCCCGAGCCGGTTGAGGTTGGCGGAGAACCCCCAGACCTCGACCATCGGCACGACTCCGGTCTTCTCTCCCAGCTCGCAGAGCACCCGGTAGCGCTCGGCGGCGGCGAGCAGGTCGATCTTGGGGCTCCCGGCGGTGTGCACCCCAAACGGCGGTGCCGCCACGCGCCGCCCCCCGAGGCGTGCCAGGAGCTCCATGTCGTGGCGCGCTTGGGCCAGCCCCGCCTCGCGCGCCGTGTTGTCGTCGTTGATCCAGTCGAAGAACCCGATTGCGGACTCAACTGTCAGGCCGATATCCAGCAGCTCGCTCCGTAGCTCGGCGAGGTTGCCTCCCTCCTCCACAAAGCGCTCCAGCTCGTCCATCCAGGGCTCGATCGCATCGTAGCCCGCGGCGGCGGCGAGGCGACAGAGCTCAGGCAGGGGGAGCTTGTGCTTGCGGACCGTGCTGGTGTTGAAGCAGAAGCGAAACGGGTACGAGGGCGACTCCAGCAGCTCCGGGAAAGGAGCGAGCGCGCCCTCGGTGAGCGTGGGTTTGTCTTCGAGTAGGGTGGGCATGATTTTAATACTTCGCATTGCCCCCCCGATCAGAACGGGGGGGCTGGAGAGCCTTCGGCTGGAAAGGCCGTGCCGGCCATGGGCGCGAAGCGCCCTTTGTGTCCGAGGCACGAGGACAGCAAGACGCTCCCGTTCATGGGAGCGAGACTAGAGAGTCCAGCCGCCGCGGTAGCGGTAGGAGCGCAGGGCGTTGGCCTCTTTCATCTTCTCGCCGCCGACAAACTCCTCTTTCTTGGGGTTCCAGAGCAGCTCGCCGCCGCCGAGGCGGATACAGATATTCCCAAGGTGGCAGACACTCACGCTGCGGTGGCCAATCTCCACATCGCAGATCGGGCGCTGGCGGCTGCGGATACAGTCGACAAAGTTCTGGTGGTGGTTGTTGGAGACATAGAGCCGCTTGGCGTTGGCGGGCAGGGGCTCGGTGATGAGCTTCTCGTCGCTGGCCCCGATCCGGCCCCGGCTGACAAAGATCCAGCTCCCGTTCTCGCCGTAGAAGTGCACCCCGTTCTCGCCCTGGCTGCTCGCGATCAGCTCCACGCCATCGGCGTAGGTATAGGTTACCTCGAAGTTCACCGCGGTAGTGTAGGAGCAGAGGGTCGGGTCCTCTTTCGGAACCGTGGCCTTGGCGCTGACCTTCACCGGCCCATCGCCGTCGCGGCCGAGGCCCCACTGGGAGATATCCAGGTGGTGGGCACCCCAGTCGGTCATCATGCCGCCGCTGTACTCAAACCAGTAGCGGAAGTTGCCGTGCACGCGGTCCTTGACATAGGGGCGCTCCGGGGCGGGGCCTTGCCACATGTCGTAGAGCAGGTCCTCGGGGACGGGCTGTACCTCGAAGGGGCCTTGCTCGCGGCCACCGGGCAGGTGCGCGACCACTTTCTTGAGCTTGCCTAGGCGCCCGTTGCGGACCAGCTCACAGGCGAGGCGGAAGCGGGCATCGGAGCGCTGCTGGCTTCCCGTCTGGAACACCGTGTTCTGCTTGCGGGCGATCTTGACCAGCTCCTTGCCCTCGGCCAGCTTCAGGGTCATCGGCTTCTCGCAGTAGACATCCTTGCCCGCCTTCATGGCCATGCTGGCGACAATTGCGTGCCAGTGATCCGGGGTGCCAATGACGACCGCATCAATGTCTTGGCGGTCCAGCAGGTAGCGGAAATCGACATACTTGGCGATCCCCTTGGCAGCGCCGCCGAAGACATTGGCCGCTTCCTCCAGGTGGGTCAGGTCCACGTCGCAGACCGCCACAACCTCCACCCCGGCCTTGCTGCCGATCCCGCGCATATCGCCTAGGCCCTGGCGGAAGCCACCCTTGCTACCGCCCGCCCCGATCAGGCCCATGCGAATCTTATCGTTGGGACCGATGGTCCGGCGGGGAGTGGGGATGGTCTGCTCTTGAAACTCGGCGCTCTCGGCCCAGGCAGGCAGTCCCGTCATAAAAAATCCCGTGGTTGCTCCAGCAAGCAGCCCACGTCGCGTCATTGATTGGCTCACGTCTGAGAATCCTCCGTCCCAAGGTTCGGCGCGGAGGGAGGCCATTCCTTCCCGCTAGGCGGCGCGTGCGAGGACGGGGGGCGAGGTGCGGAGAAAGCGTGCCTCGATCTCCTGAGCGGGGCAGGGCCGTGCGAAGAGGTAGCCTTGGCCAATCTGGACACCCAGAGCATGGACAATTCTTTGCTGTGCCTCGGTCTCGATTCCCTCGGCGATTACCTCCAGCTGGAGTGCGCGTGCCAGTCCGACAACCGCCCGGATGATCTCCTGGTTGTCGTGGGCGAGCCTATCCAGGTGCCGGACAAACGAGCGGTCGACCTTGAGCTCTTGGACCGGGAGCTGGGTCAGGTAGGCCATCGACGAGTACCCGGTGCCGAAGTCATCGATTGCGAGCCGGAACCCCTGTGTGCTGAGGCGATCCAGGAGCGGGAGCTGGCCCCCCGAGCTGGTCATCGTCACGCTCTCGGTGATCTCGAGGGTGATGTCCTCGGCGGCGATCCCAAAGCGCTTGAGAGTCGCGGCCAAGTCCTCCGTCAGGCTCTGGCTCTTGAGCTCCACGCCGGAGAGGTTGACAGACAGGCGCAGTCCTGGGAGGGTTCGCTGCCAGCGTGCCAGCTGGGCACAGGCCACCGTGAAGAGCTTGCGCCCCAGCGGCGCGATCAGGCCGGACTGCTCCGCGATGGGGATAAAGCGTGTGGGGGAGATCGAGCCCAGGGTCGGGTGGGTCCAGCGTGCGAGCCCTTCGAGGCTCAGGAGCGTGCCTGTTTCGAGATCAATGAGAGGCTGGTACCAGAGGGTGAGCTGGTCCGTCTCCAGGGCGAGCCGCAGTGCGCTCTCGAGCTCAAAGCGCTCGTGCGCACTCTGCTGGAGAGTCTGGGTGTAGAACGCACTGCGGGCACGTCCTTGCTCTTTCGCCTCGTAGAGCGCCAGGTCCGCGTTGCGTAGGTACTCCGTGTGGGTGAGGCCGCTCCCCCGGACGATCCCTATACTGGCGGTGATTGCAAAGGTGTTCTGCCCGACCGCGAGGGGGGCTGCCAGTGCCTCGGCGATCTGGTCCGCCTGCGCCTGGAGTGCCTCGAAGGGGGGCATCCCGGGGAGGACAATCGTAAACTCATCGCCGCCCAGCCGAGCCACGAGACCGTCGTGGACACAGCGCTCCAGTCGGCGTGCCACCTCGATCAGTACCGCGTCCCCCACCGGATGCCCGACATTGTCGTTGATGTGCTTGAAGTTGTCCAGGTCCAGGATCATCAGGCTCGCCCCCTGCTCCGACTGCCGCCACTGCTCCAGTGTCTCTTGGAAGGCAAGGCGATTGGGAAGCCCGGTGAGCATGTCGTGGTGGGCTTGGTAGTGCAGGCGCTCCTGGTCTTGCTTCTCCTGGGTGATGTCGATGGTAAAGCCGCTCATCCGCCAGCGGTTGGCGCTCTCCACCGTGAGCTCCATCTGGTCGCGCATCCAGCGGAGCTCGCCGCTGGCGAGGCGGATACGGTACTCCGAGAGGCAGCGCTTCTCGCCATTTTGGATCGTGCGCACCATGTCGTTGATTGTCCGCATCTGATCCTCGGGGAGCCGGGCGAGAAAGAGCTGGCGTCCGGTGAGGCTAGGGCTAGCCCAGGCAATGGGAATCCAGCGGCGCACCGCCTCTTCTTCCAGGACGGTGTAGTTGATAAACTCGTAGAACTCTCCCGTCTCGGTCATCCCCTGGTACGCGGCGAGCTTCTGCTGGAAGGGATCGTCGTGGGGGATCGGCTTGCGCTCGATAATCACCGAGCCCAGCAGGCACCGGATGCTCCCGACGAGCTGGCGGATATTGGCCTCGTAGCTCTTGAGGGCCGTGATCTCGTGGCAGACCCCGCTCAGCTGCCAGACACCGTCGCGCTGGGGCTCGATATGGACATTCTCCGTGAACCAGCTCACCGTGCCATCGCGGAGGGTGACCTGAAACTGCTGGGAGAAGTGCTTCAGGCCCTGCTCCAGTGCGGCCTGCATATTAGCGGTGCAGCGCTGCTGGTCGTCTTCGGAGCGGGCGAGAAAGAAGTCCCGGGCGTAGGTCGTGGGCTCGCCGGGGAGGGGGAACTGCTGGCGGCTGACGGTCTCTTCCTGGAACGCCTTATGCCAGACAAGGCTACTGTCGGGCTGGCGATAGGCATGTCCCTCCCAGAGCAAGACCCCGCCTTCCTGGATAAGACGGACAAGCTGCGTGGAGGTGCTCCGTAGCGAGGTGATATCCGTGCAGATTCCTGTGAGGCGCCAGTGACCGGCGGCGAGGGGCTGGATATGGACCTCCTCATGGAGCCAGCGGAGCTCCCCTGTCGCTAGCCGGACACGGAACTCCGTATCGTAGTGGGACTGCTGGGCGTGCAGGGCCTGGTGCGCGGTGGCGTCCCGCCTCTGGCTGTCCTCACGGAGGAGGGCACGCTGGAAGGCATTGGCGAGGGTCTCGCTGTCGTTGCGGGCAAGAGGGAGCCAGCTTGGGAGCCCCTCGGCATTCAGAAAATCCCCCCGCCAGTGGAGCCCGGTTCCGCGCTCCGGGTGAAAGACGCGGGCATCGGGATAGAGCTGCTCTAGGGGGCACTCGACAACGAGTGACTGCCAAAAGAGGCAACGTGCGCGCTCCAGCAGGTCCTGTAGGGGAGCATCCTGCGTGAGGGGGACAGTAGGTGACGACAAAAGAGCCATAGAATCTCTGTCAATATAGGGTTATTGACAGGTTTTTATTATTGGCACGCGCTTTGTTTTTATGAACGGTTCTTTTCGTAGGTGCTCTTGTGCTGGATTCCCGTGGTAGCGCCTAGTGCCTGGACACACGCCGCTCCGACGCGATTGGCGAGTGTTGCTGCTACAAGCGGCGTGTCTCCCTGCGCAAGCCCGACCAGAAAGCCGCCGCACCAGGCATCGCCGGCACCGAGGGTATCGACAACCGTGGTATCGGGCTCGGCGGGAACAAGAATGGGGGCTTTTCCTGACTCGGCCACCCAGCAGCCCTCGCCGCCGACCTTGACCACGAGGTTCAGCCGGGGATTGACCGCGCGGCAGGCTGCGAGCTGCGCCTCCAGGGAGCGCTCGCCACAGAGCTGCGTGAGCTCGTCCACCGACGGCACAAACCAGTCTAGGTGGGGGAGGGCGGGGGCGAGCCCGGCCCAGCCGGCGGAGCGTGGGTTCATGACTGTGTCGAGTGTCGTGGTGACGCCGCGCCGCTGCGCCTCGGCGAGGAGCCTGCCGACAGGCGCGCCTTCCAGGGCCGTCATGAGCTGGAGCCCGGCGACATGGAGAAACCGCGTGCCCTCTAGCGCGTCCCAGCTCATGTCTCTCTCTGTAAAGGTCGCATTGGCCCCGGCGGCGTGGAGAAACGAGCGCTCCGCATCGGAGTGGACCGTCACGAGCGAGGTCGAGGTCGGGGCATGGGGATCGCGTGCGACCGCGCGGGTACCGACTCCCAGCCGCTCCAGCGCCCCCGTCAGAAACGCCCCGAAGTTATCATCGCCCACCTTGCCCACGAGCTGAACTGGGAGCCCGAGCTTGGCGATCACCGCGGCGGAGTTAGCGGCATTGCCTCCGATATGCAGCTCGACCCGCTCGATCAGCTCCAGGGTGCCCCGCTCCGGGAGCGCATCCACCGGCTTGGCAACCACATCCGCGACTATTACCCCAAGACACGCGATCATTTTCTTTTCCTTTGGATCCCCCCGGTTGGAGCGGGGGGACTGGAGAGCGTCGCAGGCTCCGCTGCAAAGGCCGTTCCGGCCATACAAATTCCCATGGGCGGCACGCCCTTCGCCGCGCGAAGCGCTCTCCAGTCCCGCCCCTCCAACGGGCGGGACTACCCGATACTCAGCTCGCCGCAGGAGCTAAAGGCTTGGTCGGGGTTGTCGCCGCACGCGGGCTTGCCGACAACGCGGACGCCCACAAAGGTCGTGGGAGCCGGGAGGGTGAGCGTGAAGGGCTGGCCCTCGCGCAGGCCTTGGGAGTTGGTGGCGGTGGTCGCCGGGTAGCCTGCCAGCTCCCCGAGTCTTTCCCAGGGGCCGTCTTTGCTACGCTGGACCTCGATCCAGGGCTTCCTCTCCGATGCATCAAACCAGCCGCCGTCGTGGTAGCTACGCCCGTGGCAGTAGGTGAGCTTGGTGGCGGTCTGTGGCTTGGGATAGCTCAGACTAAACCAGTCCAAGGGCTGCTTGGAGCCATCGAAGGTCACCACAATGCTCTTGGGGTCGCCGTCGCAGATCGAGCCATCGGCGTTGCCTAGGCGGCTCCGGTCTTCCTCGGGCCCCCCGGCTCCCACAGGCAGGGGAGACCAGATCTGGTACTTCTCGCCCTTGGCTCCCGCCTCGGCGAAGAGAAGCTCCTTGCCGTTCTGGGTGGCGAGTACAAAGGGCCCTAGAGTCTTGGCCTTGCGGCCTGTGTTGGTGAAGCTGCCTTCGATGGTCTTGGTTGAGAACGTGAGGGGCAGGGTCCAGTCAAGGCTACCCCGGAAGCGGTTTGGATCGGGCTTCTTGGGCGAGGCAGTGAGCTCCATCCAGTCGCCGTGGACTTGAAAGACCCCATCGTTCGTGCGACTTTTCGGAGCCTTGCGTAGCTCGCTGAGCTTGTCGTTCCAGGGGGCGAGGCGCTGGCGGATGTTGAAGCGGACAGGGCGCTCTGACGCGTACTGCGTGGTGAGCTTGCCGGAGCTGGGCAGGGAGCTTTTCTGGGTTACTTTAACCTTCACGCCCTCGATGGTGACGGTCGCCTCGAAGCTGTCTTGCGACGTGACCACGATGGTCTTGCCATTATCGGCGAGGAAGCAGACACTCTGGGGGGCGAGGGCCATGCCGCGCGGCCCGGAGCTAACACAGCAGTTGATGCCGGGGCCGTAGGGCTTGGTGCCTTCCAGGGCGGTGTAGTAGCACCACTGTGCGCCATCGGGGCGCTGGGCGGCGGCGAGGTGGTTGTACTGCGAGCGCTCGATCTGGTCGGCGTACTTGCCATCCCCGGTGAGCCGCAGGAGCTGCCAGTTGAGCTGGAGCCAGGTCACGGTGACGCAGGTCTCCCCGATACTGCTCCTCGGTGTGTTGGGCAGCGCGTGGTCGTCGTGGAAGTGCTCGCCGTAGCTCATTGTCCCGGTGAGATAGAGCTGGTTGGCGACTATATCGTCCCAGGCGCGCAGGGCCGGGACCAAATAGCGCTTCTCGCCCGTCTCCCGGTAGAGCTCGCACAGCCCGACCAGGTTGGAGAGCATCTCGTAGGCCTTGCCGTTGGCGGTTTTATTGACCTTGCCGGTTGCGGTGAGGGTCGAGAGAATCTTAGGGCCGCGTGGCTCCTCCCAGGCCACATCGACCATGTAGCGGCAGAACTCCAGGTACTTCTTCTTCTTGCTAGCGCGGGCGAGCAGCACCATTGGCTCTAGGATACTCGTGGCGGCCATGCCCATGTGGGTTCCGGCGCTGATAATACTCTTCTGCCCTGGCCCTGTGCCAAAGGTCGCGCAGAGCAGGTCGCCCATGCGCTCGCAGCAGGCCAGCGCGGCGGCGTCCTTGGTGTAGTGCCACCACGTCAGCAGGCCCAGCAGGCAGTACTTATGGCTCCAGACATCCCAGTCTGCGCCGGGGAAGAGCCCGAAGCGCTTCTCCTTGACATAGGTTCCCAGGTAGCCGTCGGGCTCCTGGCAGGCGATCAGCTCCGCCACGGCTCCCGCCAGCTTTGCCTTGAGCGCACTGTCGCCGGTGTTTTGCCAGGCGAGCGTGGAGGCGTGCAGCCACTTGCCGATATGCTCCCCGATCCAGGGGTGGCTACCGGGGCGCTGCTTGTAGCCCGCCAGGAGGGGAGTGAGGTCCACATTGCGAAGCCGTGTTGCTTCATTGACCGCGACGCGCTTACCGAGCCAGCCTGTGAGCTTCACCTGCGACGGCTCCAGGGGGACAAAAATGTCTTGAATCATCTCGCTGTTATTTTAACGTAACCTTGCTGGCGAAACCTGCGTTCCTTGATATAATTCTCACACTTAGGAGGCCCTAGCAATGAGGCGTTTACTGTGGTGGACATTGTTACTCTCTCTGGTGGCAGCGATCTTGCCGTCTGCAAAGGTGCAGGCTCAGGCAGGAGGGCTCCAAAACTTTAACAACCCCTACCTGCTCAATAGTGCGCAGCGCCGGGCACTACCCAACCGGCAGCCGGGAAAGCAGCCGGGCAGTGGGACCAAGGCGGTCCTCAATGGGGTGGCGAAGAACTACCGTAAAGAGGAGTCTACAGACCTGACTCCGGCGCCGCAGCGGGAGCGAACGACCCTCTCGGACTGGGAGCTGGTGCAGCTGTGGATGCAAGACGATGCCCCGTTCCCGGACCACTGGAAGACCCACCGAGGGACCGCCGCGGAGTCGCTGGTGCTGGTGGAGGTGCAGGGCGAGGGAGGGAGCCGGACACGGTACTCGGGGCTGGTGGTGCGCTGCGATGGCTTCCTGATGGTTCCCCAGCCGGTCTGGGATGCGGTCAGAGAGAAGCGGCCGGTGCAGGTGCTGGTCACCCAGGCCGAGGGCGAGGACGAGACCGGGCCCTTTCTCGTGCGCCATCGCAACCCGCACAAGTCCCGCCAGAAAGACTTTCACTTTGTGAAGCTCAACGACCACCACCTGCGCTGCCTGCCCGTGCTGGCATCGTGGAACCTAGCTAAGGGAACCGCGCTCCAGGTGGTCTGGGGCGTGCTGGGAGCGGGGGGGAAGCTGGAGGCGAGGAGTGTCCCGGCGGTCTGTAGCAGTGTGCCCACGGAGGTCCGCGGAACCCTGGGGACTCTCACCTACGAAGGGGGCGCGCCACCCACCGATATTCCCAGTGGCGCAGTGGTGGTGGACCGAGAGTCCGGGGCGGCCCTGGGGATGATCACCGAGGGGCGGCGGCCCACGGAGTTCTCAACCACGCGGCTCTTTGGCGATCTCTGCGCCGAGGTCGCGCTGGCCCCGGATCGGGACGCCGCACAGGGGAAAGACCCGCAAGACGCCGGGATGGTGAAGGTGCCCGGTGGTCCCGTGGTCTATGATGCCAAGGACTTTGTCAATACCTACCAGACCGCAATCGCCTGCACCCCGGATTTCTACTGCGATAAGTACCTCGTGACTATCGGGGAGTGGCAGGAGTTTCTCTCGGTGCGCAAGGACCGGCCGCTGCCGGAGGGCTGGGATGCGCGCAACCGGCGCTTTCCTCCCACCCTCTATCCCAAGCTCCCGGTGACCGGCCCTACCGCCGGCGAGATGAAGGACTACGCCGCCCTCCACCACAAGCGCCTCATCACGACAGTCGAGTGGATGCTTGCGGCCAAGACCACTAGCCTGGACTGGCTGGAGCGTCTTGAGGCCGAGGCCGAGGGGATACGAGCCGCGATCCTCACGGCACAAGGGCAGCTACAGAGCTCCGCGATGCTACGTGTCCAGCGCGATCTGGCAAAACGGGAGCAGACCGCCGCCTCTCCGGGTGTGGCGGGACAGGCACTGCGCAACGGGGCCGACTTCCAGGGCTCGATCCTCGACCTGACCCAGGCCTTCGCCAAGACCCTGGAGCGGATTCGGCAGACCAACCAGAAGTTTATCGCGCGCCTCCCCGGCCAGCCCCACGAGCCGGGCTCGATCGGGGAGGATAAGAGCGACCTGGGGATCTTTGACATGACCATGAATGTCCCGGAGGCCTGCCTGGGCTGGGCGAACAACTACGCGATCGCGCCCAAGCTCCTTCCTGCGGGCCAAGACCCCTTCACAAGTGAGGTCTACTTCGCGGGAAACCTGCTCACCGACACGGGCTCCGCGATCGGAGGGGTCTGGGGGACGGTCGCGGGGGCGGGCCTGGACAACCCGATTATCTGGGCAGCGGTCTGGAAGACCCAGTTTGGGGGGAAAGACCACGACCAACCGACCAAGCCGGGGGCACCGGATTTTGAGCTCGCAAGCCTGGGGCCACGGTTCGACGCTCAAAAGAATAAAGCCATCGGCGACTATGTTTTAGATATTGCCTCAAAGTGTAACCTTGGGTTCCGCTGCGCCCGCTAGCGCAGCACTGACTTCGGTTTTCGATCTTGGGAGGGGTGCGATGACACGTTTCAGGGCTTTGCTTGGGGGATTAATCGCTCTCTGGGGGAGCTGTCTGCCTACTGGGGCACAGGTGTATAACGCTGGAGCTAAACCGGTAAAAGGGAGCACGTACCTTGAGAGAAGACCAGTAGAGCCTGATATCGAGACGATCGCGCCCTACAGTGGCTGGAAGAAACACCGGGGGACGCCCGAGGAGTGCCTCGCGGTGGTGCAGCTGGAGGAGGGGGGAGCCTACAGCGCGTTTGTGGTGCGCTGTGACGGGTTCTTAGTTGTCCCCGAGGCCGCGTGGCAGGCCTTTATGGACAAGAAGAAGGGGGATACTCTGGTGACACAGGCCGAGGGGGAGACCAGCACGGGGCCCTTTGCGATCTCTGCGGCACTACGACGCAAGAGCTCGCGCTGTAGCTACCGGCTCCTCAAGGTCAACGACCACCACCTACGGAGCCTGCCGGTCCTCGCCCCCGAGGCTCTCCAGACCGGAGCGCCGCTACGGGTTCTCTGGGCAACTCCGGCTCCTAACGGAAGAGGACTACAGGTGGAGCAGTGTACGGCCCGCTACGGAGAGCTGGTGGATCCGCGCCGCGGCGAGCTGGCGACTCTCATCTACGAGGGGGGCGTGCCGCAGCGCATCCCCAGTGGGGCCGTGGTGATCGATGCGGTATCGCAGGCGGCGGTGGGAATGATCACAGAGGGCACTCAGCCCACTCGGTTTGCGACCTGGCGCTACTGGGGAGACATGATAAACCAGGTCGGGCTGGCACCGGATCGCGAGGCGGCGCTCAATAAAGTCCCCACGCAAGACTCCCGGATGGTGAAGGTCACTGGTGGTCCCGTGCGTCTAAAGGAGCAGCAGTGCGAGGACTTTATCAAGAGCTTTGGCACGGACGTAGCCTGCACGGCTGATTTTTACTGTGATATCAACCCCGTGACGAACTTGGAGTGGTTTGGTTGGAGCAAGACCCGCTCCACCCCGACCGAGCCGCTCGCAACCGAGGCAAACCTTACCCATAAACCTATTGACCACCCCCAGTTTCCCGTTGGAGGAGCTAGCCTGGTAGATATGATGGACTACTTGTCCGATCATAGTAAACGTTTCCTGACAGAAGTTGAATTTATGCGAGCTTCACGGACAAAGGAAATGAAATGGTTGATTGATATGGATTATGAAATAATTGATGCTTACGACTCATTATTGGAATTTGAAGATCAGTATATAAGTCTTAAAAATGATAATTTTCGTGAAGAGAATTTTATCCCTGATATACTAAGGGCTGTACTGGCACATGTCGAAACTAAGTGGAGCCAGGGTCGAAGCACGGCTGCATTTAAACAAGTACCTGTTCCAGATAGTACTCATCCTGTGAATCTTTATGAAAAAGACAAGAGTGATTTTGGTGTAAGAAATGTCCACCTTAATGCGCCTGAGATATGTCTTGGATGGAATCGTAATATTGTCTTATGTGAAAAGATAAGGCCCTCAATGGCTGATTCTTTCCTGTCGCGGATTAATTACGTCGGGGAATTTAATTCGAAAAGGATGGTGTATGATCCTAAATACAGTTCATTAATTATTGAGAACGACCTTTTTGATGTTTTAAAGGCGGGGGCTCCGTATAAGAATTGTTTGGGTTCTTATTTGCAAATTATGATTGAAGGTAAAGATTATGATTTTCGAAAAAATAAGAATAGGCTTAATGATTATGGAATGACAAAATTTGGTGAGTTTGTGTATCCATTCGATTTTGGTGGTGCCGTAGCAAGTCCTTTATCTCGTGAAAAAGTTCGACTGGGAAATGGAGGCGCTAGTATTTTTGATAATGCGATTCGTGAGACGGTAGGCGTGGACTATCATTGGAAAATAGTCGTGGACTACAAGAAAGTGACGACATTTTCATTTCGGGGAGCTCGTTAAATCGTGGTACTGGCATGAGGTGTGCTGATGAGAAGTGGAGCTTTTGATCGTCTTCGTGCGGGCCTAGGCCTGTTGGTTGCCTTGAGTGGCGCTTTGTTGATCTTGGGGGATGCCAAGGCCGGTGCACAGGCGCTCCGGCCCAAGCGCCACGATCGTCTGCCGCTTGGGCCGTATGTGGACACGGCCGAGCCCTACAGCAAGTGGAAGACGCACCGGGGGAGGGCGGAGGACGCGCTGGTGGTGGTTCGCCAGGAAAATGGTCCTCGTGTCAGTGCTTTTGTCGTGCGCTGCGATGGGTTTCTGGTCGTGCCGGAGGCGACTTGGAGTGCCCAGCTCGCCCACGAGCCGCTCAGCGTGGTCGTCACCCAGGCCGAGAACGAGACAAGCGTCGGCCCCTTTCCCATTGTTGCCGCGATGCGCCGCGAGACCCGGCGTGCGGACTACCGGCTCCTCAAGGTCAACGACCATCATCTGCGGAGTGTCCCGCTGCTCAGTAGCACCCAGCTGGAAAAAGACACACCGCTGGTGGTGATGTGGGCGACTCTGGCTGCGGATGGGAAGACTCTGGAGGTCCAGAAGTGCCGTGCCCGCTGTCGTGAGCTACCCGCAGGGGCCGACTCCTACCAGGCGCAGCTGGAGTACACCGCGGGTGCTCCCCCGGTGGGGCTGCTCTCCGGTGCGCTGGTGGTGGACGAAGCCTCGGGGGCGGCGGTGGGGATGATCACGGAGGCGAGCAAGCCAACCCAGTTCTCCACCTGGCGCTACTGGCACGACATGGTCAACGAGGTCGGGCTGGCCCCAGATCGCGAGGCGGCGCAAAACCGTCCTCCCAGCACCGGGTCCGCGATGGTCAAGGTTCCGGGTGGCCCCGTGCGCCTCTCGGGGCAGCACTTTAGTCGTTTTATGACCTCGTTTGGCACCGACATTGTCTGCACCGCGGATTTCTACTGCGACGTGAACCCCGTTACGAATGGGGAGTGGTTTCCCTGGGCAGCCAATCAGAAATATCCGCCTGCTCTGCCCCAGACCATGCAAAACCTGAATAACCGGCCCTACCACTACCCGGATTATCCTGTTGCAGGGGTTCGTGTCGAAGATGCAGGGCGCTACGTCGCCTCACAGAACAAGCGCATGCTGACCGAGATTGAGTTTTTGCGGGCGGCTTATACAAAAGACATGACCTGGCTGGTGGCGCAGGACCAGAGCACCATTCAGACATACGCACCGCTGGAGCTGGAGATGACACCACTAAAACGGATTCGGCTCGCGGATCAGCTCTTTTTGGAGTCTAGCCAGCGCGCCATTCATCTTGCCTTGCCAGGCGAGAGAGTCCCTGGTGCGCCCGCTGAGGTGGGTGAGGCAGAACCGCAGCGTCCGGGCGAGGCTAAGTTCATGCCAGGACAGTCCCACTCGATCTTTGCGCTCCCGGAAGATATCAGTGATTTTGGTGTGCGCCATGTCCATGTGAATGCCCCCGAGTTTTGTCAGGGGTTGGGGAACACGATGGGGGTTGCCTTGAAGACACGCCCTTCGATAGACCCTTTCCTTTCTGGGCTTGCCTTTGAGGAAAAAGCGATCTCAGGTCAGCAGGGAGCGCGTTTGATCTCCTTTATTGGAGCGGGAGAGCAGCCCCTCATGACGTTTCTTGCTTGGCGGCTCGCGTTTAATCAGATCCCTGGTGCAGACACACCTAACTGGACTCTAGAGCAAGTGGCTGCTCGCCATCAAGCCAGCATGCAGGAGCTGATGAAGCCGAACCTGTCACGAACGGGGACCGCTCTTGTCGGGGCTGGCCGAGGCGTTACGGTCTCCGCCGCGGGGTTCCGTGGGGCACGCTAGCGGTATACTTGAGGGCATGACCGATCACGATGTCCTTGAGATCTTTACCGAGAGTGGCGCGCTGCTCAAGGGGCACTTTGTCCTGACCAGTGGCCGCCACTCCGACACGTACTTTGAGAAGTTCCATGTCCTGCGCTACCCGCCGCATGTCGAGACCCTCTGCAAGGTGCTCGCTGCGCGCTGCGCGGCCACCAAGCCCGATGTGGTCCTCGGGCCGACCACGCTGGGGATCCTGCTGGCCTACGAGGTAGCAAAACAGCTCGGGGTTCCCGCAGCCTACGGCGAGAAAGGCGAGGGTGGCAAGCGCATGCTCCGTCGCCCGGAGCACCTGGTGGCCGGCCAGCGCGTCTTGGTGGTCGATGACGTGCTCACGACCGGTGGCTCGATCCGCGAGTGCATGGAGCTGGTCGAGAGTGTTGGCGCGACTCTCTGTGGGGTCGGGGTGGTAGTAGACCGGAGCGCGGGCAAGCTCGACTTTGGTGCCCCCCTGGCCGCGACCCTCTCGATGGATGTGGTCAGCTACCCCGAGGGCGAGGTTCCGGACTGGCTCGCTGCGATTCCCATCACACGCCCCGGCTCAACCGGGAAGAAGTAGGCCAAGCTCTTCTTGCACCTGCACGGGGCGCTGCAGTGCGACCGAGCGGCGCAGGGCGGCCTCGAACTGGAGCTCCTCCAGGCCTGCCCGACCGGGGATGGGCGGGGGAGCTCCTTGGCGAATCGACTCTAGATAGGCCGCCAGAGACTTTTCAAACGAGAGCCGATACTGGTCCCAGCGCGAGTGGTTGCCGATCAGCCCGTGGGTCTCTTTGTAGCGCGTGGCATGGTCCCAGATCTCTAGGGGACCGTCGAGGTCCGAGAAGTGCAGGCTCCCGCGCTCAAAGGCAAAGTGCAGCTCGTAGAGGGAGTGGTCGAACTTTGTGCCGCTGGTGCCCAGAACCGTGCCGGTCGCACCGTTCTCCAGGCGAAATGCTCCACTGAGATCGAGTGCGCCTTGATGCTCCGTGGTGCCTGCTAGCGCAGCGACCTCCGCGGCGCGCCCGCCGAAGAGCTGCAGCAGGTCGATACAGTGGCTCCAGCAGGCGTAGTTCACCAGCAGGCTCGCCTGGGTGAGCTTGCCAAAGTCGCGCTCCGCCAGGATTGCTTGTGCCCGCTGGGTCTGCGCAAAGAAGCGGTAGTTAAATACCATCGCGGTCTCACTCCCGATCGCTTCGGCGCGCTGGAGGAGCGAGCGTGCCTGGAGAAAGTCGTCCTCCGAGACATGCGCTTGTCCGTTTTTCGCGACAAGGGGCTTCTCAAAGAACAGGCGCTTGGGCCTGCCCGCCAGGAGCGCCTCGGTTGCGTCGGCGCGCTGGGTCTCGTGGGTGAGGACGAGCACGGCATCGGGCTGGTCGGCGAGGAGGGCCTCCACCGACGGAAACACGGTGCCGCCAAAGTCTCGGGCGCAGTCCTCGGCGCGCTCTGGGGTTCGGGAGAAGTAGCGGAGCGTTGTATCGGGCTGCTTGGCTAGGTAGGGAAGGTAGTTGTTGCGGGCGACCTTGCCCGTGCCGACAACGGCGATCTTGAGCGTCATGGCGAGACTCTACCATAAAAACTATTGATAACAATTGGAACTATTCTGATCTCAGGTTGTATCAGAGAGCGGAGGTAGTTTTTTCCAATGCCATTTTTTCAGCTAGATCCCACGGGAACATGGACCGTGGACGTTGCCCATAGTGAGATCGGGTTTGCCGTGCGCCACCTCGGTGCAGGCAAGACCCGCGGGAAGTTCACCGACTTCACTGGAGTCGTGACCGCTGACCCCAAGAACCTTGCGAAATCGTCGGTGAGCTTCACGGTGCAGGCCAAGAGTATCGACACCGCCAACGAGGCCCGCGACAAGCACCTGCGTAGCGGCGATTTCTTCGATGTCGAGAAGTTCCCCACGCTCAGCTTTACCAGCACCAAGATCGAGAAGGCGGGCGCGGGCTACAAGGCCACGGGCAAGCTCACGATCCACGGGGTCACCAAGGTCATCAGCTTCCCGTTTACTGTCTCGAATCCCGTCAAGGGCATGCAGAAAGAGACCCGCGCGGGAGTCGAGGCACGCTTTACCATCAACCGCAAGGACTACGGTCTGGTGTGGAACGCGCTGGTCGAGGGCACGCAGGTAGTTGGGGAGCAGGTCGAGATTAGCCTCGATCTGGAAGGCGTCAAGAAGTAGCCACAAAAAATCGCCCGTGCTTACCTCCCCCCGCGCCTGAGAGCGCGACCCCCTCCGGCAAGCGAAGGGGGAGAGAGCACGGGCTTTTTGTCTTATAATTTTCTTGTGAAAACCATCCTCATTGCCGAAGACGAACCGCATGTCCGTGGTTTAATTCGCGTCCACCTAGATCGGGCAGGCTATCGAGTCGAGATGGCAGAGAATGGGCAACAAGCCTGGGAGCGGCTTCAGCGAGGCGGGATTGATCTCCTCATCACCGATGGTGTCATGCCTCAACTCAATGGCTTGGAGCTGATCGAAAAAGTTCAGACCGACCCTGTTCTGTATTCACTTCCCATTTGTTTAATCTCACTCCCTCTTTACAATCATCTTCCCCATGCTGAGCAAATCACGGAAGCCTTAGTGCGGTTTCGCGTTGCTGCAATAGTTCCCAAACCGTTCAATCCTATGGAACTGTTACACGCAGTGAATCGCATCTTTGAAACATCGTAGCCCGGCACGGGCTTTGCGGCGGAACGCCACTGCAGACGCCTCATTCCATGGGGCGGCACACGCGGTACAATAGAGGGCTATGGCAGTTCCTCAGGATCGCATTCGTAACTTTTGTATTATCGCCCACGTGGACCACGGAAAGTCCACGCTCGCTGACCGTCTGCTGGAGTTCACCGGCACGGTGGATAAACGCGACATGCAGGCGCAGCTCCTCGACCAGATGGATATCGAGCGGGAGCGGGGCATCACGATTAAGATGGCCGCGGTCCGCATGGCCTACACCGCCAAAGATGGGCTTGAGTACGAGCTGAACCTGATCGACACGCCCGGTCACGTGGACTTCACCTACGAGGTCTCGCGCTCGCTCAATGCCTGTGAAGGAGCGCTCTTAGTTGTGGATGCCGCGCAGGGAGTGGAGGCGCAGACCCTCGCCAACGCCAACCTCGCGATGAACGCCAACCTAGAGATCATCCCGGTCATCAACAAGATCGACCTGCCCGCCGCCGACCCGGACCGGGTTGCGGAGGAGATCGAGAGTGTCCTCGCGATCGATGCCACCGAGGCGATTCCCTGTAGCGCCAAAGAGGGGATTGGGATCGAGGAGATCCTGGAGGCCGTGGTGCAGAAGGTCCCGCCGCCCGCAGGTGATCCGACCAAGCCCCTGCGCGCACTGGTCTTCGATAGCCACTACGATGGCTACCTTGGGGTGGTGGCCTATGTTCGCATTGTGGATGGGACTCTGAAGGCCGGCGACAAGGTGCACTTTATCGCCACGGGCAAGGAGTTCCCGGTGAGCGAGGTGGGGACCTTTGCGCCGCGCATGCGCCCCGCCGAGCTGCTCCGCGCGGGGGGCACGGGCTACTTCCACGCCGCGATCAAGTCCGTCACCGATGCCCGTGTCGGCGATACCATCACGGTCGCCGGGCGCGAGGGCAAGGCGGTCGAGGCGCTTCCGGGCTACCGGCCTGCCAAGCCGATGGTCTTCTGTGGCCTCTACCCGCACGACTCCAGCGACTTCCCCAACCTGCGCGAGGCGCTCTCCAAGATGCAGCTCAACGATGCCGCGCTCAGCTTCGAGGCGGAGAGCAGCGCCGCGATGGGCTTTGGCTTCCGCTGCGGCTTCTTGGGGCTGCTGCACATGGAGATTGTCCAGGAGCGCCTAGAGCGAGAGTTCAACCTCGCGCTGCTGGCCACCGCTCCGAGCGTCATCTACCATGTCTACAAGACCGATGGCACGATGGAGGTGATCGACAATCCCGCCAACTGGCCCACCACCACGACCATCGAGCGCACCGAGGAGCCCTATGTCGATGCGACTATTATCGTCCCCACGGACTATGTCGGTGCGGTGATGGAGATGGGCCGGGAGCGCCGGGGGATCCAAGACCGCATGGAGTACCCCGCGCCGGGTCGTGTGATGCTCTACTACAAGCTCCCGCTCGCCGAGATCATCATGGACTTCTTCGACCAGCTCAAGAGCCGTACCAAGGGCTACGCCAGCTTCGACTACGAGCTCTCGGACTACAGCCCCAGCCCGCTGGTGAAAGTGGATGTCCAGGTAAACGCCGATCCGGTCGATGCGCTGAGCTTCATTGTCCACCGCGACAAGGCCTTCCCGCGTGGCAAGATGCTGGTGGAGAAGCTCAAGGAGATCCTGCCGCGCCAGATGTTTGAGATCAAGCTCCAGGCCGCGATCGGGGGCAAGATCATCGCCGCCGAGCGTGTCTCGGCGCTACGCAAAAACGTCATTGCCAAGTGCTACGGTGGTGATATCTCCCGAAAGCGCAAGCTGCTGGAGAAGCAAAAAGAGGGCAAGAAGCGCATGAAGCAGTTCGGCAATGTCGAGATTCCGCAAGAGGCGTTTATGTCCGTGCTCAAGCTGGGGAACTGATCCCTCTGATTGTCCCCCCGGTTGGAGCGGGGGGACTGTAGAGCCTGCGGCTACGAAGGGCGTGCCGCCCATGAGGAGGAGTTGCTGTGCTCAAGAAGGTGGTTTTGTTTATTGCTGCTGTGAGCGTGATCCTTATCGTGGTTGCGGTCGTGGCGTTTCCTCCCATGCACTGGAAAAAAGTCGAAGGCGATAGCCAGAAGCAAACGACGAGGACATATGATCGTCAGTGGGAACTTCTGCCCCTTTCGGAGTGGGGTGTGGTCCCGATGTTCGTCAAAGGGTGCGGTCCCAATGGGGGGGAGACTGTTCAATACTGGCGTTTTGGATTCTTTGCACTCTCCGAAGCCCAGGGGACTTGGATTGTGACGGCGCAAGAGCGCGAGTGGATGAAACAGCGCATGGAGGGAAAGAAACGATGATGTTCAAAAAAATAGCGTTGTCCCTTGCAGCTGTGAGCGTGATTCTGAGCGTGGTTGCGGCTGTGGCGTTTCCTCCCACACGCTGGGAAAGAACTGAGGGCACTATCGTCCGTAGCTACGAGCGCCACTGGAAGTGGTTGCCCCTTGCAGAATGGGGCTTTCGTCCCGAAGGCATGGTCGCGTGTGGCCCCACGGGGAGCACTTCTCGTCAGCAGTGGCGGTTTGGCTTCTTTGCGCTCTCGGAAGAAAATACTTACTGGAAGCGGCAAGGGGAAGCGGAAAATCTAAAGCAGCGAGCTGTGGCGGGCCAATAACATGGCCCGCCTTTTTGTTTTTTGCTTGATTGTCGGTGGGTTTCTGGTGTGGCTGGGCATGCGTCGCCTCAAGACGGCGCGACAGCAGGGGGTCTTGTTGATCCTATTGGGGGTGTGCTTTAATGCGTGGTGGCTAGCGTTTCTGGTGCTCGATGGCCTGCACACCGGCGCGGAGCTACGGGCACGGGCGGGGACGAAAGGACAGGTGAGATGAGTCTGATTGCATTGCTGACCCTTCTGGTGGGGCTCTGGCTGGTCGTGCTGGCGTTCCGCCGGCTTCGGCACGCTCCGGCGCAGGCGATGGGGCTGTTTCTGGGGGCGCTCCTGCTCAATTCCTGGTGGCTGCTGCTGCTTGGCATGTCGATCTACAAGTCCTACGTGCTCAAGCAAGACACCTAGGGCGGTTTCTGATTCGGCTACAATAGGGCATGGATGCTTTTCTGACGACGCCGGATAAGAAGAACTTGCTGACCAAGCTGCCGTCGCTGCGCTGGGACGGTGGCGTTACGGGGCTCCCCGAGCTTGTGGTGGAGAGCGAGCGCAGGCTCCAGCCGTTTCTGGGAGTCGGGGCCGCGCTCACGGACTCGTCGGCGTGGCTGCTGATGCAGGCGATGGATGCCAAGATACGGCAAGCCACTCTCAAGGCGCTCTTCGACAGTAAGACCGGCAATGGCTTTGCGGTGCTGCGCGTCTGCGTGGGGGCGTCGGACTTCAACCACGACGGCAGCTATACCTACTGCGACACGCCCGACCCGACCTTGGCGGCGTTCACGATCGAGCGGGAGAAGCGCTTTCTGGTTCCCTTGCTCAAAGAGATCAAGAAAATCCAGCCCAAGCTCACCCTGATCGCCTCGCCCTGGACCGCCCCGGCGTGGATGAAGACCGGCAAGAGCCTCAACGGCGGCTGGCTGGAGTGGGCGCACTACGGCACCTACGCACAGTACCTGGTCAAGTACCTCAAGGCCATGGCTGCTGAGGGGATCGCCTTCGACTACCTCACGCCCCAGAACGAGCCGCGCCACGAGAGCACCAGCTACCCGTCGCTACGCATGGAACCCGCCGACCAGGCCCGCTTTATCGGGGAGCACCTCGGGCCAGCGCTGAAGCAAGCCAGCCTCCCCACGAAGATTCTCTGCTGGGACCATAACTGGGATGGGATCGACTTTCCCTTGGCCGTCCTCGCCGACGACAAAGCACGTGCCTTCACCACGGGAGTCGCGTTCCACGGCTACGGCGGCGAGGTCAGCGCGCAGGCTAAAATCCAGGCTGCCTACCCCGAGAAAGAGATTCACTTCACCGAGAGCTCCGGCGGCGACTGGGCCAAGGACTTCGGGGGCAATATCCGCTGGGACCTGACCAACCTGCTCCTCGGCTCGGTGCGCTACGGGGCGCGCTCGGTGCTGAAATGGAACCTAGTGCTCGATGAACACCACGGCCCGCAAAACGGCGGCTGCAAAGACTGCCGGGGGATCGTCACCCTGGACCGCAAGACCGGCCAGATCACGAAAAATGAGGAGTTCTATGCCTTCGGGCACCTCGGACGCTTCGTCCCGCCGGGCTCGCACCATCTCGCCTCCACGCCCCTCCCCGAGCTCCCCGCCGCCGCCTTCATCCGCCCCGACGGCCAGCATGTCCTCGCCTGCTGCGCCGAGAAAGAGACCCGCTTCACCCTACGCCACCAGAGCCGCGCCACCACGGTGAAGGTTCCTGCGGGCGCAGCACTCACACTTATTTGGAAGTAGCTTTCCGGTTGGTAGAATATTGCAGGAGTGAGCAAGTTATGGCAGTCGCGCTTCAACTACCGAGTACCGATACCCCTGACCTCCGGCAGACCTATACCGCAGAGGAGCTTTTTGCGTTTCCCAGCGACTGGCACTACGAGCTGATCCGGGGGAAGCTCAGGAGCTTGAACATGCCCGCTGGTGCCCTACACGGCAATCTCACTGCAATCTTCTCCGCACGCGTCCAGGTCTTTGTCGAGGACAATCAGCTTGGGAGGTGCTTCGCTGCCGAGACGGGGTTTCTGATCGCGCAGAACCCGGATACCGTGCTCGCCCCGGATTTTGCTTTTGTCTCCCACGCCCGGCTCCCCGACGAGCTTCCTGGTGGCTATGTCCGCGCCGTTCCTAATCTGGTGCTGGAGACCCGCTCGCCCAACGACCGGGCGCGGGAGGTTTCCGTCAAGGTGCGCGAGTGGCTAGAGGCAGGCGTGGAGGTCGTGCTGGAGCTGAATCCTGCCAAGCAAGTCCTCACCGTCTATCGCCCCAACACCGACCCCGAAATTCTCACCCGCGAGAGCATTTTTGACGGCGGCGAAATGCTACCCGGCTTCACGTTTCCTATCGCTCGGCTTTTTAAGAATATGACTGATGCCTGAAAACGATGCACAGGAAATCGAATGGGGTAACCCAGACGACGAGTGGGAAATTGGCGAACTTCCCGATCACTGGACACTGGATGATGCCTTCTATGATAAGACACCAGAGAATCGCATTCGCAAAAACTGTCTAGTTAGCCTCTTCTGTCTATCCACTTCATCAGTCCTTGGGATAGGAAATCTTCAGACCCAGTTGGATGTGAGCCGTATTTGGCTAGAGAGCCTGAAGACATTTACGGTACTCCTCAATCGCCTCCCGGAAGATATTGCCTTGATGCCTTTTGAGGGAGATTTTTGGCATACCGCCCATTGCTTACAAGGGCTACAGCCCAACAGATCTCTGCCTTCTGTGTACGTCTTTTATATGCCTCACCAGTATAAATATGGTTGGCTAATAGATGGAGCAGGCAATGACTTTCGGCGATGTTGGTTCAATCCACGCACCCGAGAGTGGCACGATACTGAGCCAGAGTGGGGACCCGTTTCTAACGATTGGATCGAAGTTCTGGAACGCATAGAACCAACCATGGAGAACTCCTAGCGGGTGTAGGCCAGACCGGCGCTGGTGGCGTTGGCTTGCCCGAGACGAATGCGGTAGGCGCTGGGGCTACAGCCGAAGTGGGCGCGGAAGCGGCGGGCGAAGTAGCTCAGGTCGCTCCAGCCGACACGCTCGCCGATCTCTTGGATGGAGAGGTTGGTCTGGAGGAGCAGTGTGGCGGCGCGCTCGGCGCGCAGCTTGGCGAGCCAGGCCATGGGCGGCAGGCCCGTGTCGGTGCGGAAGCGGCGGACGAAGTAAGTGGGCTCCAGGCAGGCGAGCGCGGCGAGCTCAGTGAGGGTCCAGGGGCGCGCAAGGGTGTCTTCAAGGTGCGATTTGATTAGCGCGGTGCTGGGATGCGGGAGGTGAGCGACGGTCTCGGGGGGGACTTGCTCGGCGAGGCGGGCGAGGAAGACCAGCAGGTAGCCGAGGCGCTCCAGGCCGCTCTGGGAGCGCTCGATACTCTCCAAGGTGCGTACGCAGAAGTCAAGATCGTCTGGCTGGAGCACCGTGCTGGCCGCGCGTGTGAGTAGCGGCTCGTCGAGGACACCGCGCAGGAGCTCGGCACCGAAGCAGCAGTTGATGTAGTCGAGGTCCTCACAATCCAGATAGGCGTGCCAGGTGCCGGGACGTAGGAAGAGGACATGGCCTGGCAGAAGTGCGGTATCTCCCTGAGCTGTGTGGTGGGTCCCCGTGCCGCCCAGGATCAGCACCGCTTCGAGGAAGTCGTGGTCGTGCGGCGCGAGTGTCCCCGTGAAGAGATGCCGGTGGACATAGATCGTCAGCGGCCCGGTGCCGAAAATCTGGCGACCAAAGATGCGTCGTGGAGCAGAAGTCAAGATTGTCCTATATTTTCGACAGCAACGGCCTAACGTCCTCCCGTGGATTTCGGGTACAACTCTGGAAACAAGTTCCCGCATGGAAGAGCGTGGACGGAGATCGTCCCGCTATGGAGCCTTCGGCCGCCTCCTCATGCCTCGTCGGTAAATTTCCGAGCGAAGCGAGGCGGCACGCACGTGCCCCATAGCCCGACGTTTACCGTCGAGGACTGCCGGATGCAATGGCGCGTAGGACAACGATGGAAAAAATAAGACTCGGTGTATTGAGTTTTGCGCATGGGCACATCCATGCCTACTGCAACAAGATCAAGACCTTCGACGATGCCGTCTTGGTGGCGTGCTGGGACGACAACGAGGCGCGGGGGCGTGAGGCCGCAGAGCGCTACGGGATGGAGTTTGTCGAGAGCTACGAGGCGCTGGTCAATCGCACCGATATCGACGCCGTGATCATCACCAGCGAGACCAACAAGCACGCGGACTTGACGGTTGCGGCGGCGGCGGCGGGCAAGCACATTCTCTGCCAGAAGCCTATGGCGACCACGCTGGCGGACTGCGACCGGATGATCGAGGCGGTCGAGAGGTCGGGCGTGCACTTTCAGATGGCCTTCCAGATGCGCTGCGACCCGCTGAACCAGCAGATCAAGAAGTGGCTCGATGAGGGCGCGGTGGGGCGTATCGGCTCCCTGCGGCGGCGGCACTGCATCAATTTTTTGTTCAATCCGACCATCGCCACCGGCCCGAGCGCCTGGCACATCGACCCGGTCGCCAATGTCGGGATGTTCTTCGACGATGCCGTCCACGCCGCCGACTTCCTCTACTGGCTGCTCGGAAAGCCTGTGAGTGTCATGGCCGAGATCGACAATATCCTCACCTCCGTCGCCCCCGACGACACCGGGATCGCGCTCTACCGCTGGGAGTCCGGGACGATGGGCGTGCTCTTCAATAGCTCCGTGACCCTGGCGAGCGAGAACACCTGCGAGATCTACGGCGATGAGGGCGTGATTATCCAGAACTACGACGATGGCGTCTCTGTGGGCCACGCGCCGGAGAACGCGGTCGCGCTGAAGCTCTTCCGCAAGAGCACGGGCAAGTGGGAGACATTCGACTGCCCCCTGCCCCCCAACCACGGCGAGCGCCTCGCCGCGATCCCGCGCCCCTTTCTCGACAACCTCAAGGCAGGCAATCCCCCCAGCATCACAGTCCGCGATGGCAAAATCAGCGCCGAGATGTGCCTCGCCGCCTACGAAAGCGCCCGTGAGGGGCGGCGGGTGGCGCTATGATGCGGCCGTTTTTGCCGGGGCCGATTTGTCCGGGGCCGGAAAGGCCCCGTCTAGGCCGCCTTCGGCGAAGCGGGCCGAGCCCGCGCAGAGAATGTCTGTTCGTAGGAGCCAAATAATGTTGAATTGTGAAGTTCTGGTGGCTTTTATCGAGGAAAAAATCAACGCGTTTGCGGCTGCACACCCAGAGGAAACTTTTTGTGCATTTGCAATAGATGGCCAGCTTCTCTGCCTCAATACGGAATTTTTCTTTGAGGAAAAACTGCACTACTACACTGAGACGGCATCTGATGAGTTTCGTCCTTTTTATGAAGCAGACGGCTTTCGTGAGCAACTTTGGAAAAATCCGGGTGACTGGAAGTACCAAGGCTTTGCTCATCTCACGGAAGAAGCAGGTCTCGATAAAGTTGCTTACTATGAGTACCTAGATATGTCACCTGAAGAACAACGAGCCAGTGAATACACTTTTGCGATGCAACAAGTTCTAGACGAATTGAATCAGCGAGGTGCCTTTAAGAATCTGAACTGCGCCCCCTCTTTTACGGCATTCCTCGTGAATCGAGCTGAGAATGAGTAAACAATACCAATTCGCGGGCTCGGCCCGCTTCGCCGAAGGCGGCATAGGCGGGGACTTTCAGGCCCCGACGAAAGGACGTAACGCATGAAAAAACATCCCAATATTGTCTTGCTTGCGGTGGACTCGCTGCGGGCCGACCACATGAGCTGCTACGGCTACCACCGAAACACGACCCCGCACCTGGATCGCTTCGCTTCCCAGGGAACACTGTTTGAGCACAATATCAGCGCCCATATCCCGACCACCAGCGCCTACGGCTCGATGCTGACGGGGCAGGATGTCTTCACGACGCAAGTGGTCGCGCTACGCCACAAAGGTCCGCTGCGTGAGGAAGTCCCGACCCTGGCCGAGCTGCTTAAAGAGGCGGGCTACACCACGACCTGTGTCGGGTTTAGCGGCAACCCGAGCGCCCGTGGCTTCGACAAGTACCTCAACTTCGCCGGTTGGGGAAGTTGGAACGAGGGCCGTAGCCCCAAGGCCGAGAACCTCAACCAGGTCGCTATCCCGGAGCTGGACGAGCTGGTAAAAGGCGACGCGCCGTTCTTTCTCTTCCTGCGCCACATGGACCCGCACGCGCCGTACCTGCCGCCCGCGCCCTACGAGCGGATGTTCTACCACGGCAACGAGTCCGACCCGAACAACCGCTCGATGGACCCGGTGATGAGCTTCAAGCCCTTCTGCGACTTCTTCGCCAGCTGGATGCCGCCGGGAATCTCCGACAAGGACTACGTCATCGCGCAGTACGACGGCGCAATCGCCTACATGGACGCTTGCATCCAGACGATCTTCACGGCGCTGGAAGCCCACGGTATCTACGACGAGACCCTAATCATTCTCAACGGCGACCACGGCGAGACGCTCTACGACCACGAGTGCTGGTTCGATCACCACGGAATCTACGACACGACCCTCCATGTGCCGCTGATCATCCGCTATCCGGGCAAGGTTCCGGCGGGCAAGCGGGTTGCGGGCTACACGCAGCACAAGGACCTGGTGCCCACCGTTCTGGAGCTGGCGGGGATCGAGACCGAGCGCAGCTTCGATGGCAACAGTGTCCTCCCGCTGATCTCCGGTGACGAAGTTTCCCACGAGAGCGAGATCTACATCACAGAGTGCACCTGGATGCGCAAGCACGGCTGGCGCACCCCGGAGTGGAAGCTGATTGTCGCGCTGGAGCCGGACTTCCACTTCAAGCCGGAGATCGAGCTCTACAACCTGATCCAGGACCCCGACGAGAACAACAACCTGGCGGAGAGCGAGCCCGAGGTGGTGGCGCATCTCAAGGCGCGCATGGATGCCTGGATCGTCAAGCGCGAGGCGGAGACGGGCCTGACCAACCCGATCCACACCCAGGGCGACTGGCATGGGCATACGGGAGTCGGCCCGTTCACATCGAGCCAGCAAGCCTACGACACGATGCATATCGGCGATCCAGGGCAGGCGGCGAAGCTGCAGGGGAAATAAGTCGGCCCCCTAACCCCCGCCCGGCGGGGGGACAATAAGGAAAAATCCTCTTATCCCCCCCGCCGGGCGGGGGATGGGGGGTAGGAAATAAATCATGAGCTTAAGAGTGGCCGTAGTTGGCCTTGGTGGAATTGGCAATACCCACGCGGGTGTCTATATGAAGCGGGAAGACTGCGAGCTAGTCGCGGTCTGTGACATTATTCAGGAGCGCACCGATAAGGCGGCTGAGAAGTACGGCTGCCCGGGGTTCTACTCCATCGCGGACATGCTGGCGAGTGGGATTCAGATCGATGCGGTGAGTGTCTGCTCGGCGGGGAAAGAGAACGGTGGCGATCACTACACCCCGACCATGGAGATCCTGGCGGCGGGGATTCCCGTGCTGGGCGAGAAGCCGATCTCCAACGAGATCGACAAGGCCGAGGAGATGGTCGCGCTGGCCAAGGAGAAGAACCTGCGCTATGGCATCAACCTCAACCACCGGTTCACGCCTGCGGCGCTCCGCGCCAAGGAGTGGATCAACGAAGGGAGGCTGGGTGAGGTCAATATCATCAACATGACGATGTGGATCAACAACCCCAATGAGACATCGCCCTGGTTCCATATCCGCGCCTTGCACCCGCACTCCCTCGATGTGATGCGCTTCTTTGGCGGCGATGTGGAAAAAGTGCAGGCGTTCTTCAAGCGTGGCCCCAAGGCCGACGGCCCCGATGGCCGCCGTGTCTGCTGGTCCAATGTGCAGGCGAACCTGCTCTTTAAGAACGGGACGATCGGGCACCTGACGGGCAGCTACGATGCGGGCGGAAGCTATGGCCTCGAAACCCTAGAAGTGGTCGGCTCTGAGGGACGCTTTGTGCTGGTCGATGCCTGCGAGCATCTCACTTTCTACCCACGCCGCTCCCGCCAGACCGAGACCTACGACTACCTGGGCGGGATGATGGGCTTCAACGAGACCTTCCCCAGCCGAATCGGGAAGTGGGTGGAGCAGAATATCGCCGGGGATGCGCCAGAGGAGATCGACGCCTCAGGAGCCGACGCGCTCCACGTGCAGAAGATCATCGAGGCCATTATCGAGTCCTGGGAGACCGGGACGGTGGTGACGATTTAACCTCTCCTCCCCAACCCTCCCGGGTACCCTCTGGGTGCGGGCGCTCCTTCCGGGTGCCCTCTGGGCGTGGGAAAGGAGGGAGTTTCTGGGTGGATTTTCCCCTTTCCCAGTGAGGTACGAACGCCCGGGAGAGGGGGTAGGGGAGAGGTTGGAGACTGTATGCAACGAGTCTGTGTGGTCGGCATGGGGGTGATTGGAAACCGCCATGCTGATATGTACAAGCTGAGCCCGCTCGCGGAGCTGGTTGGGGTCTGTGACAAAGATCGGGCGCGGGCGGATGCCGGCGCGGCGCGCCTCGGTGTGCCTGCGTTCTATGATGTAGACGCGATGCTGGCCGCGCTCCAGCCCGATATCGTGAGTGTCGCAACGGGCGGCTACGAGTACGGTAGCGACCACTACGCGCCGACCATGCAGGCGCTGGCGGCAGGCTGTCATGTGCTGGGCGAGAAACCCATCTCCAACACGATCTCCGAGGCGGAGGAGATGGTGGCCCTCGCCAAAGAGAAGAAGCTCTGCTACGGCATCAACCTGAACCATCGCTTCACCCCGGCGGCGCGGATCGCGAAGAAGTGGCAGAACGAGGGGCGGCTGGGGCACCTGCTCTTTATCAACATGAGCATGTGGATCCTAAACCCGACCGAGAGCTCGCCCTACTTTCAGATCAAGGCACTACACCCCCACACGGTCGACGTCATGCGGCACTTCTGCGGCGATGTGGAGAAAGTACAGTGCTTTGCGACCGTCGCGCCGGGCCGAAAGATCTGGACTACGGCGCACTTCTCGATGCAGTTCAAGAACGGCGTCGTGGGGGGGCTCACCGGCTCCTACGATATCGAACGCGGCCACCCGATGGAGCGCTGCGAGGTCGCAGGAACCGGTGGGCGGCTGGTGATCGACGACATGTACCGCGAGGCCACACTCTTTCCGGCGGGCAACCCGGAGAAGCTGGTCTACACCAACCCGCTCTTTGGGGGCTTTGAGAGCTTCACGGACACGTTCAAGGACCGCATCCACACGTTTGTCCGCGAGGTCGAGGAGGGGGTCGCTCCCGAGGCGATCGACGGCTCCGGGGCGGATGGCCTCGCGGCGCAGAGAGTCTTACAGGCGGCGATTGAGTCGCTCAACACAGGGACAGTGGTGACGGTGTAACCTCACCCCCTAACCCCCGCCCGGCGGGGGGACAATTTGGAAAGAGATTCCTCTTATTCCCCCCGCTGGGCGGGGGCTAGGGGGGAGGAGTGATTATGAAACTTGGCGCGAATTCGGTTTTATTTGGCGGCTTCTCGATGCGCGAGGCGTTCGAGCAGATCGCGCGGGCGGGCTACGATGGGATCGAGCTCTCCGCAATCGATGGCATGAGCGAGCACTTGGTGCTGGATCGCTGGCAGGAAGTGGCAGGCGAGATCAAGGCGCTCTCGACGGAGTTTGGGCTGGAGCTGCTGGCGATGGAGCAGCCGTCGCAAGACGCCGTGAAGATGGAGAAGGCGTTTCAGGCCGCCGTGGAGATCGGGATTCCGATTGTCAACTGTGGCCCCGGCGGCAAGACCAGCGACGATGAGAGCCTGCAAAAATCTATCGACTCGCTGGGAGCGCTGGCGACGATGGCCGAAAAATACGGCGTGACGCTCTGCGTAAAAGCCCACGTCGGGGCGGCGATCTGGAACACGCCCACGACCCTCCAGCTCATGGAGGCGATCACGTCGCCCGCGTTTGGTATTGATATGGACCCGTCGCATATCCACCGTGGGCAAGAGAACCCGGTTGAGGCGATCGGTGCGGTGATTTCCCGCGTCAAGCACGTCCATATCCGCGACTGCAAGGGCCGCCAGCAGAACCCTGGCAAGCCCGAGCAGCAGGCCAATGGCCGCGGCGATATCGACCTGCTGGGCTACATCCGAGTCCTCCACGAGAGCGGCTATACGGGGCCGGTCGATCTAGAGGTGATCGGGGCGAAGGAGTACTCGCTCGTGCAGTGCGCCATTATCGCTGCGGAGGCACGGGGGCATATGCAGGCCTGTCTGCAAGCGTGTGGGGCGCGGTAGCGGGGCACTCCCCCCGCATACCCCACAAGTGGGGCCCCTGCGACCCCCTCTCCCTCTTTTCCTCCTTCGTCGGGAGGAGAGGGGGTGCCGAGGGAGAACCCACCCCCTCTAACTCCCCCTCCCTTCGTCCCCGCGAAGCGGGAAACAGAGCGAAGGGAGGGGGCCGGGGGGAGGGATGCTGGGAGGGATGTCTGGATACAAACTCATGAACATTGTCTTTATCGCACTCGACACTCAGCGCGCCGACCACCTCGGCTGCTACGGCTACGAAAAAAACACATCGCCGATTATCGATGCCCTTGCTGCCCAGGGCGTGGTCTTTGAGCGCTGCTACGCGCCCAATATCCCGACCCACCCGTCGTTTACGACCATGCTCACGGGCAAGGAGGCCATCACCCACAATATTGTCAATATTGGAGGGCGCGTCCCGATTGAGGAAGGCGTGCGCCTCCTGCCCGAGATTCTCAAAGAGCACGGCTGGAACACCGCAGCGATCGACACGATGGGGCGGCACTTTAATCGCGGCTTCGATACCTACATCTCGCCCCAGTGGGATCGCTCCGACCCGCTCACCCTGCGTCGCGCTGAGCATATCACCGATGCGGCGCTACCGGTTCTCGCCGAGCTGAAGGCCGATAAAGAGAAGCCCTTCTTTCTCTTTCTGCACTACTGGGACCCGCACACACCCTATCTTCCACCTGCGGACTTTCGGACGATGTTCTACCCCGAGGGCGCCGATCCGTATGATGTGAACAACCACTCCATGGACAAGGCCTGGAACGACGAGATGTTCCAGTGGTACTTCCATGACTGGATGCCGGGGGTCACGGATAGCAGCTATGTCAACGCGCTCTACGATGCGGAGACGGCCTACATGGACTGGCAGCTACGGCGGCTCTTTGCGGCCATCGAGCCCATCAAGGACGACACCCTGATCGTGATTACCGCCGACCATGGGGAGATTCTCGACGAGCAGCTGGGCTTCTACGACCACCACGGGCTCTACGAGGGCAATGTCCATATCCCGCTGATCCTGATCTGGCCCGGCAAGCTCCCTGCCGGCAAGCGTGTCCCGGGCTTTGTGCAGAACCTGGACTACCTGCCGACCTTCTTCGAGCTGGCTGGAATCCCGGATACCGAGAAGCTCGAAGGCAAGAGCCTGCTGCCCTGCATCTTCGGGGAGCGCGACGGCAACTACGACGAGCTATTCCTCTCGGAGGCGACTTGGGAGGTGAAGCGTGCGTACCGCAACAACAAGTGGAAGTTTATCCACTCGTTCGAGCCCGACCCGCACGGCCGCCCCCTGCAAGAGCTCTTCGACCTAGAGGCCGACCCCACCGAGCAAGTCAACCTCGCCGAGACGCACCCGGAGATTGTGGCGGAGCTGAAGGGACGCCTGGATGCCTGGGTCGCCAAGCGCCTTGCGGAGACCGGCCGCACGGAGGACCCCGTTCCGGTGCAAGGGCGCTGTGGGAGCAAGATCGGCACCCCCATCGAGGGCGAGACCCCCGGCGCGGGGGCGACACCGCTGCACCTGCGTAAGGCAAAAGAGGCCGCCAATATCCCCAAACCGGAGGAGCTCAACTCCGCCACCGACCAGAAGTCGGGTAAGCCGCTCCACGGGTATGTGGAGAAGCCCGCTGCCCCCTAACCCCCGCAAGCGGGGGGACAATAAGGAAGGAATCCTCTTATTCCCCCCGCCGGGCGGGGGCTAGGGGGGAAGCTATGAACATCGTTCTCTTAGCCATAGACACCCTGCGGCCCGACCACCTCGGGTGCTACGGCTATGGTAAAAACACGTCGCCGCAGATCGATGCGCTGGCGGCCGAGTCGGTCGTCTTTGAGCAGGCGATTGCGGCGGGCATCCCGACCATGCCGTCGTTTACCACCATGCTCACCGGGCTCCATCCCCTGCGGCACGGGATTGTCGCGCATATCGGGGAGAAGCAGCGGGTGGCGGCACGTGTCCAGACCCTGCCGCAGCTCGCGCAAAAGGCGGGCTGGACCACTATCGGGATCGACAACTTGGTGATTCAAGGCGGCGGCAAGGGGACGTGGTTCGCGCGGGGCTTTGACCACTACTCCGGCTTTCTCTACGCCCCCTTCACCAACCAGAGCGAGCAGCTGATCGACCGGGCGATCCAGTTTATTGATGAGCAAGACAAGCAAGTGCCGTTCTTTCTCTACTGCCACCTCTGGGACCCACACACGCCCTACGGCCCGCCCGCGCCCTACAACACGATGCACTACACCCCTGGCAGTGCGGAGTACACGATGGACGAGGTCTACGCCCACGCGCCGGAGTACTACAAGGCTTTCTTAGGCGAGATGCCCTGCGCGCAACCCGACGACTACGCGGGCTACGTGGCGCTCTACGACGGCGAGATCTCCTATGTCGATGTGCAAGTCGGGCGGCTTATCGCGCATCTCAAGAACTCTGGAATCTGGGAAGACACCGTCTTTATCTTCATGAGCGACCATGGCGAGGCCTTCGGCGAGGGCGAGATTCACTTCGACCACCACGGCCTCTACGATGCCGTCACGCATGTCGCGCTGATGGCCAAGGTTCCCGGCATCGCGCCCGGTCGCACCGATGCCCTGGTCTCCACCGAGGACATCTTGCCCAGCCTCGCGGCGCTCTGTGGCTGGGAGCTGCCGACGGGCTACGAGCTCACGGGGCAGAGCTTCGCGCCCACCCTGCGTGGCGAGGAGTTTGCCGGCCGCGAGCGCGTTTTCTGCATAGAGTCGTCGCGGCAGGCTTCGATTGCCATTCGCACGCTCAAGTGGAAGCTCATCCAGCCGATTGTCGACGACGCGCACGGAAAGCCCCTGCCGCACCTCCACGGCACGCCCCGCGACCCTGCGCCTCTGCTCTTCGACCTGGAGCACGACCCCGGCGAGAGACACAATCTCGCCGAGACGCACCCCGAGGTGCGTGAGGCACTTCTCGCAGAGCTGCTGGACTGGCACGCCCAAGAAATCGCCCAACGCAACGGGCACGATCCCATCAAGGAGAATGGTCTGAGCTTGAGCTACGAGGTCTTTATGAAGCGATTGCTGGCGAGGCATAAGAAATGAAACTACCTCTCCCCAACCCCTCACCTAAAGGCAAGGGGCTAAGACCCACCCCTGAATCCCCTCCCTTGCCTTTAGCACCCAGAGGGTACCCGGGAGGGGGGGCTGAGCTGTGCGAAGCCGGGGTGGGAGAGGTGGTCGGGCGGAGCTTCGTGGTCTGGCTAACCGGTCTTAGTGGTGCGGGGAAGACCACAGTTGCGCGGGGGCTGGCCGAGGCGCTACGGGTGCGCGGCATCAGCAAGCTCGAGGTGCTCGATGGTGATGCGGTGCGCGAGAACCTCTCCAAGGGGCTGGGGTTTTCCAAAGAGGACCGCGACACTAATGTCGCGCGAATCGCGTTTGTGGCGCAGCTGCTGGCACGCAACGATGTCAACGTGATCGTGGCGGCGATCTCGCCCTACGCCGAGGCGCGGGCGGCGGCGCGGGAGCGGATTGGCGAGGGCTTTGTCGAGGTGCACGTGGACTGTGGCCTGCCCGAGCTGGTACGCCGCGATGTGAAGGGGCTCTACGCCAAGGCGCTCGCTGGAGAGCTGGCGCACTTCACCGGGGTCTCCGATCCCTACGAGGCACCAGAGAACCCCGATGTTCGGGTGAGTAGCGAGGGGCAGAGTGTGGAGGAGAGTGTGGGGGCGATAGTCGCGTTTCTGGAGGCGAGGGGGAGGCTGTGACGCACTTAGATGAGCTAGAGTCTGAGAGTGTCTATGTGCTACGGGAGGTGGCGGCGCAGTTCGAGAATGTCGCGCTGCTCTTCTCCGGCGGCAAGGACTCGATCGTGCTGAGCTACCTGGCCCGCAAGGCCTTCTGGCCCGCGCGGATTCCGTTTGTGCTTCTGCATATCGACACGGGCCATAACTTCGAGGAGACCCTCACCTACCGCGATGCCTGGGCGGAGAAGTTGGGGGCACGCTTGCTGGTGCGCTCTGTCCAAGACTCCATCGACCAGGGGCGCGTGACCGAGGAGTCCGGGGTGCATGCGAGCCGCAATGTCCTGCAGACTGTCACGCTGGTCGATGCAATCATGGAGCTGGGCCTCGATGCCTGCCTGGGTGGGGCACGGCGCGATGAAGAAAAGGCGCGGGCCAAGGAGCGCTTCTTCTCCCACCGGGATGCCTTCTCGCAGTGGGACCCGAAGAACCAGCGCCCGGAGCTCTGGCAGCTCTTCAACGGCCACAAAGCGCCTGGCGAGCACTTCCGGGTCTTTCCGCTCTCGAACTGGACTGAGCTGGACATCTGGCGCTACATCCAGCGCGAGAAGATCCCCATGCCGTCGCTCTACTTTACGCACACCCGGCCGGTCTTTGAGCGCAATGGGATGGTGCTGGCTGCTAGTGAGATCCTGCCACGCCTGCCCGAGGAGACCGTCACCGAGCGCCGTGTCCGCTTCCGCACGATTGGGGACATGACCTGCACTGGGGCCGTGGACTCGCCCGCCGCCACCATTGAGGAGATTGTCGCCGAGGTCGCCGCCGCCCGCACCACCGAGCGTGGCACCCGCGCCGATGACAAGCGCTCCGAGGCGGCGATGGAAGACCGCAAGCGCACGGGGTACTTCTAGCCCATGAACCTACTACGATTCACCACCGCGGGGAGTGTCGATGATGGGAAGTCCACCCTGATCGGCCGCCTGCTCTACGACTCCAAGGCGATCTTCGACGACCAGCTCGATGCCCTGCACCGGGCGTCTTTGCGGCGCGGCGAGGAGCAGGTGAACCTGGCGCTCCTCACCGATGGCCTGCGCGCCGAGCGGGAGCAGGGGATCACGATCGATGTGGCCTACCGCTACTTCGCCACCCCGCACCGTAGCTTCATTATCGCCGACACGCCGGGCCACGTCCAGTACACGCGCAACATGGTCACGGGGGCGTCTACGGCCCAAGTTGCGGTAATCTTGGTGGATGCGCGTCAAGGCGTGGTCGAGCAGACACGGCGGCATGCCTACCTCGCAGCGCTTCTGGGGCTCTCGCACCTGGTCTTTGCGATCAATAAGATGGACCTAGTCGGCTACGAGCAAGCGGCGTTTGAGCGAGTGAAATCGGCGCTGGAAGAAGTGACAACGCACCTAGCCCCAACCGCAAAAGTGCACTACTTGCCCCTGGCCGCGCTCCACGGCGACAACGTGGTCGAGCGCTCCGAGAGACTCCCCTGGTACGAGGGGCCCTCACTCTTAGAGCTTCTGGAGACCCTGGACGCTCCCGAGCAAGCTGGCCCCGCGCGCTTCCCGGTGCAGTATGTGATCCGCCCCCAGAGCCCGGACTTCCCCGACTACCGGGGCTACGCCGGCCGCGTGGTCGGGGCGCCTTTGCACGTGGGGGAGCGTGTCGTGGCGCTTCCCAGCGGCCTAGAGACCGAGATTACGGGAATCGAGACCATGGACGGCCCCCTCGAAGTCGCGGAGCCGGGGCGCAGTGTCACGGTGCTGGTCAAGGACGACCTCGATCTGAGCCGGGGGGACCTGCTCGCGCCGGTCGCCGCGCCACCGACGACAGCGCAGGAGCTGACCGTTACTCTGTGCTGGCTCTCGACCACGCCGCTCCGGCTCAACGCCCGCTACCGGGTGCGCCACACGAGCCGGGAAGTGCTGGGGATGGTGACCGGGATCGACTTTGTGGTGGATATCGAGACCCTGGAGCAGGCTCCCGCCGACGGACCGCTGACCGCCAATGCCATCGCCCAGGTCCGCCTGCGGCTGGCAGCACCGCTCTTTGTGGATGCCTACACCGCCAACCGGACCATGGGGAGCCTGATCTTGATCGATGAATCGAGCCATGTCTCCGTGGGAGCCGGTATGATAGAGGCATCATGACCGAGACCGCCTTTGGCCAAGGCTTCACCGACCGCGCCCTCACCGAGCCCGAGGTCGCGCAGATTGTCGCGCAGACCCTGGCCCCCCTGGAGCTCGCCGGCAAGCGCCTGCTCCTCATTGTCCCCGATGCCACCCGCACCGCCCCGGTCGGCTGGCTCTTCCGTGAGATCTACGCCCAGACCCACGCCGCTGGAGCGCACCTGGATATCATGATCGCCCTGGGCACCCACCGCCCGATGACCGAGGACGAGATCTGCCAGCGCTTGGAGATCACGCGGGAGCAGCGCACGGCGCAGTACGGCTCGGTGGCGTTCTTGAACCACGCCTGGGACGATCCCAATGCGCTGGCGTCGTTGGGAACCATCCCCAGCGCCGAGATCGCCGCGCTCTCCGATGGCCTCTTTGCGATGGACGTCCCGGTGCGCATCAACAAGATTATCTACGACTACGACCGCCTGCTGATCCTCGGTCCGGTCTTTCCGCATGAGGTGGTGGGGTTCTCGGGCGGCAATAAGTACCTCTTTCCCGGTATCTCCGGCCCTGAGGTGCTCAACTTCTTCCACTGGCTCGGGGCGGTGATTAGCAACCCGCTGATTATCGGCCATAAGTGGACCCCGGTGCGCAAGGTGGTGGACCGTGCCGCCGCCATGGTGCCCACTCCGCGCACGGCGTTCTGTATGGTGGTCGAGAAGACTGCGCTGGCCGGGCTCTACGCCGGCTCCCCCGAAGCCGCCTGGGACGCCGCCTCTGATCTGAGCGACAAGCTCCATATCACCTACATGCCCCGCGCCTTTCACACGGTTCTCTCTTGCGCCCCGCCTATGTACGATGAGCTCTGGGTGGGCGGCAAGTGCATGTACAAGCTGGAGCCCGTGGTCGCCGATGGGGGAGAGCTGATTATCTACGCCCCCCATATCCACGAGATCTCCGTCACGCATGGCGAGCATATCGAGCGCCTCGGCTACCATGTCCGCGACTACTTCCTGGCGCACTGGGACAAATTTAAGGACGAGCCCTGGGGGACGATGGCCCACTGTGTCCACGTGAAGGGAGTCGGTACCTACGAGAACGGCGTCGAGACCCCCCGTGTCCGTGTCACCCTCGCCACGGGAATCCCCGAGGAGGTCTGCAAAAAAATTAACCTCGGCTACCGCGACTGGCGCACGATCAACATCGACGACTACAAAGACCGCGAGGATGAGGGGATTCTCTATGTCCCCAAGGCCGGCGAGATGCTCTACCGGGTCAGAGCGTAGCCGCCCCGGTTGGAGCGGGGCGTCAACGAGCGTCGCAGACTCCGCTGGGAAGGCCTTCGGCCATAAAATGGCCCATGGGCGAAGCCCTTTCCAGCCGAAGGCTCGTTGACGCCTCGCTCCAACCGAGGCGATCTAAACCGTCGTGAGGTAGTCCCGGCCGTAGGGGCCGTTCTCCAGCCCTTGAATCAGAACACGCGGCAGGTCTTGCTTGTACTCGGGGAAGCACGCGGAGCAGCCCAGGGCAATCGCGGCGACGGAGTCCGTATCGCCGGTGAAGGCGACCGCGGTGCGGAGCAGCTCGGACTGGGTGCGGCAGGCGAGGAGCGCGGTGAGTGCCGCGCGGGCGGTGGAGAGGCCATGGAGGGGAACCTCGCCGTGCCAGGGCTCTGACCAGGGGGTGCCGGGGACGTGTTTTTCGAGGAACGCCGCAAGCTCGCTGAGCTTGCCGAGTCGCTTGAGCCCAAAGTGCGCCATGAGCCCAACAGCCTGCGACGAGGCAATTCCCCCTGGCGTGTTGTGGGTGATCGCCGCCTGAGTCTTGGCGTAGGCCTTCACCTTGGTGATGCTTGGCAAGAGCCCCAGCGGCACCGAGCGCATCGCCGCCCCATTGCGGTCGCTGGTGGGGTTGAGCTTCTCCAGCAGCTCACTGCCGTTCTTGCAGGACTTCAAGATGCCTTCAAAGCCACGCGCATAGCCGGGGCGTGGGTCGCGGTGGTAGACAAAAACAAACCGGTCAGCGAGGTAGCGCGGCGTGAACGGCTCCCCTAGCCGCACCGCCTCCCAGATCGCCAGCGTCATCTGGGTATCGTCGGTGTAGTGCCCCGGCGTGAACCCGGCCCGCTTGCGGTAGTGCCTGCCATCGTTCTCGCGCGCCACGACCTCGGGGGACTCAAACTCAAAGCCCGCACCGTAGGCATCTCCGACAGCAATCGAGAGAAGGAGGCGCGGGCTGGTCTTGGTAGTGCTCATAATATTGTTATTATGACACGTATGAGGCGTTTAGGGAAGGGTATTTCCTGCCGCCCGGTAGATCTCGTACCACTGCGGCCGGGTCAGCGCGACCTCAGAGGCCAGCGCGACTTGCTTCACCCGCTCCGGGCTGGTTGTCCCCACGATCGGCTGGATCTTCGCCGGGTGGCGCAGGATCCATGCGATCGCCAGGGTCGTGGGAGTGACCCCGAACTCGCCTGCCATCGCCTCCAACACCTCATTGAGCTTGGGAAACTTGGGATTGCCCAAGAAGGTCCCCTCAAAGAACCCGTGCTGGAACGGCGACCAGGCCTGCACCGTGATCTTCTTGAGGCGGCAGTAGTTGAGAATCCCGCCGTCGCGGTCGTTGGAGCGCTCGATCTCCATATTGACATTGAGCCCATGATCGACCATGCCCGTGTTGGTGATCGAGAACTGGAGCTGGTTGGCTTCGAGCTTCATCGGCAGGCTCGCCTGGAGGAGCTCGATCTGGCTGGGGTTGTGGTTGCTCACCCCGAAGTGGAGGACCTTACCGCTCTGCTTGAGGGTCTCAAATGCCTCCGCCACTTCCTCGGGCTCGACCAGCGCATCGGGGCGGTGGAGGAGCAGGATATCCAGGTAGTCCGTGTCGAGGCGGGTGAGAATCTTATCGACCGAGGTGAGGATATGCTCCTTAGAGAAGTCAAAAAAGCCGCTACGGATGCCGCACTTGCTCTGGAGGAGCAGCTCGCTGCGCTGGAGCCCAAGGCGCTTCACCGACGCCGTAAAGACCTCCTCGCTCTTGCCGCCGCCGTAGATGTCCGCGTGGTCGTAGAAGTTGATCCCCGCCTCCCAGGAGGTTTTTAGGAGCGTGTCCACCGCATCGGGGGCCATCCCCGCGATTCGCATACAGCCCAAAGAGATCTCGGAAGCACTGAGGCCACTGGTTCCGATCTGAAGTCGTTTCATCGTCATGGAGCCAGTATACCGGAGGACGATGGTTACCCCGTTTCTTGTGGGGAACTATCGTCAGTCTCTTGAGCGAGCTCCTGTGCCTGAAGTGTCTTTGCCCCCACATAGCGCAGGACGCGCACCTGGCCCATGTCAGGGGCTTGTTGCGTGGGATCGTAGACGGAAAACACGATCGTACAAGCAACCCACTCTGGGTTCTTACGATCTGGTCCACGGTAGAGCCGCATACGCACCTCGACCCGTCGGCGCTCTGACTCGGCAATGTTCATCATGAAAGAGCGGGGGCCAGGGAACTCAGTGATGCCATCCGTTGCTCTGAGGAGCCCCTCCCACCAGCGCCGGGCGTAGTCTGCTCCTCGAAGCCGTCCTATCGTGAGAAACAGTGCATCACGCTCTTCATGGGCAAGATCGGTGAGAAACAAGTCCCAAGGTACAGGTTCAGGCATCACACCAGCCCTGCGGCTTTGAGGAGCTCTTCGGCGTGTGCCAGTGATTCGGCCCGATTGTGGGGCCGCACCTTCCCGGCTGCTACCTGAGCCAGCGCCTCGTCTACTTTATCCCAATCATCCTGGGTGAGCTCAATGTCATCCTCAGCAAAAGCTGCGTCGATAAGCTCACCTGCGCGACGGAGCGCTTGTGGATCTCCTACAAGCCGTCGGGCGGTCTCTGGGGAAACATTTATCATCAGTGTCATGATCGTTTTGCTCTTTCTCTTGGCTCTCGCTGACATTTTATCAGTAGCAGGTAAAATACCCGCAAATGGCTAAAACACTCGTTCTCCTCGACGGTAACTCGCTGCTCTTTCGGGGCTTTTTTGCGGTGCGCTCCCTGACCAACTCCAAGGGCCTGCCCACCAACGCGCTCTTTGGCTTCACGCAGATGCTCCTCGGGGTTGTGGAGAAGCACCACCCGGACCTGATGTTCTGCGCCTGGGACACGCACGATCCCACGTTTCGCCATGAGCTGTTCACGGAGTACAAGGGGACGCGCCAAGACACACCGGATGATCTGATCCAGCAAGGCCCGTATGCACGCCGCCTCGCTGATGTCTTCCGGGCGATCTCGCTGGAGGCACCGGGCTACGAGGCCGACGATATCATCGGAACGCTGACCATCCAAGGCGTGGCGGCAGGCTATGAGGTGCTGATTGTCACCGGAGACTCGGACATGCTGCAGCTGGTGCAGCCGGGCGTCACGGTGCTGACCATGATCAAGGGCATCACGGACACGGTGATCTACGACGAGGCCGCGGTGGAGGCGCGCTACGGGCTCAAGCCGGTCCAGCTCACCGACTACCGCGCGCTGAAGGGCGACTCCAGCGACAACATCCCCGGCGTCCCCGGTATCGGTGAGAAAACGGCCACGACGCTGCTGCAAGCGTTCCCGACCGTGGAGGAGCTGGAGGCACGCCTGAGTGAGGTGACTCCGGTGCGCATCCAGGAGAAGATTCGCGAGAACTTAGAGAAGATGCGCCTCTCCAAAGACCTCGCGGTGATCCGCAAGGACATCCCGCTGCCGGAAGCCGCCGCACTGCCTAGCCCCACCGAGTGCCCGGACTACTCCCCAGACTACGCCGCCATAAAACTCTTCTTCGATGAGCTGGAGTTCCGCACCCTCGCGCGCCGGGTGGAGGCGATGAGTGCAGGTTCCCCGACCAGCCCCCCCCGCCCCCACCCAGCGGGGGAGCCTGAAGTGGAGGTTGTGGCGGAGGCGAAGGCGGTCTTGCTGACCATCACCGAGGTCGAGACAGCTACCGATGTGGCCGAGCTTCTTGCCGCCGCAAAGGCGGCCGGCAGAGTCGCGCTTCGCCTCCACACCGATGAAGCCTCCGCGCTGGATGCACGGCTCTATGGGGTCGCCATCGCTACCGGAGCCGGGCGCGTTTTCTACTGCCCCCTTGCCCCCCCCCCCCTCGCCCCCCCCGTCCCCGCAAGCGGCGGAGCCGAGCTAGGCGGCCTCTTCGACACCCCCCCAGCCCCAACTCCCCCTTCCTTCGTCCCGACGAAGTCGGAAACAGAGCGAAGGAAGGGGGCCGGGGGGATGGATGCTGGGATGGATGCCCTCCTCACCGACCCCACGATTGGCAAGCTCACCTACGACGGCCGCACCGATATCACGATCTTGCAGCGGCATGGCTTCACGCTAAGTGCCCTTGCCTTTGATGCAGAGCTCGCGGCGTATCTGCTCTTTGCTGGTCAGCGGGCGACCTACCCGCTGCGGGACATCGCGCAGAACCTTGCAGGGCGTGAGCTGCCGCCTGCGCTGGAGAAAAAAGAGCGTGCGACCCTCGACGCAGCGACGGTGTTTGAGCGCGATAAGCAACTGGCGATTGCCGCGGCGGAGACGATCTTCGCTTTGCACGAGACGCTGGAGCCGCGCCTGGAAAAGGATAAGCTCGACGGCCTCTTGCGAGAGCTGGAGCTGCCCTTGGTGCCGATTTTGGCGGAGATCGAGCGCACGGGGCTGCTCTTGGACAAGTCACTCTTAGAGAAGATCGCGGCAGGGATGGGCGAGCAGATCACGGCGCTGGAGAAGTCAATCCACGCGCTGGCGGGGGAGCCGTTCACGGTGAACTCACCCAAGCAGCTGGCCGAGGTGCTCTTTGAGAAGCTGAAGCTGCCGTCGGGGAAGAAGACCAAGACGGGCTACTCGACCGATGCGGATGTCCTGGAGCCCCTTGCGCTGGAGCACGAGATTGTCGCGCAGGTGCTGCAGTACCGGGAGCTGGCGAAGCTCAAGAGCACCTACGCCGACGCGCTCCCGGCGCTGGTGCGAAGCGATGGGCGGGTGCACACGTCGCTGAATCAGACGGTGGCGGCGACTGGTAGGCTTTCGTCGTCGAACCCAAACCTCCAGAACATTCCCATCCGAACCCCCGTGGGACGGGAGATTCGTAAGGCGTTTGTGGCGCCGCCGGGGCGGATTCTGCTCTCGGCGGACTACTCGCAGATCGAGCTGCGGATCTTTGCCCACGTGGCGGAGGACAAAGATTTAAGAGACGCGTTCTCGTCGGGCGAGGACATCCACAAGTACACGGCGGGGAAGGTGTATGGGATCGAGCCGAGCGCGGTGACGGGTGATATGCGGCGCGCGGCTAAGACGGTGAACTACGCGGTGCTCTATGGCATCTCGGACTTTGCGCTGGCGCGGCAATTGAAGATTCCGCAGAGCGAGGCGAAGGCACTGAAAGAGTCCTACTTTGCACGCTTCCCCGGCGTGAAGGCCTATCTCGATGGCACGATTGAGTTTGCCCAGAAGAACGGCTATGTCCAGACCCTGATCGGCCGTCGGCGCTGGATTCCCGATATCAACAACCGGGTCTTTAACTTCCGCCAGGCAGCGGAGCGTGCGGCGGCGAACATGCCGATCCAAGGGACGAGCGCGGACATCATGAAGCAGGCGATGCTCTCGGTCTGGGCGATGCTCCACGAGACGCAGCTCCCCGCACTCCTGCTCTTGCAGGTGCACGATGAGCTTCTGTTTGAGGTAGACCAGGACGCGGCAGGGGAGCTGGGAGCGAAGGTCAAGGCCTGTATGGAGAGTGCCTACCCGCTGACGGTCAGCCTGGATGTGGATGTGAAAACGGGACCGTCGTGGGGGGACACGACCGTGGTGGAGCTGGCCCCCTGACCCCCATGCATGGGGGCTGGGGGGCACTACCCCGGCGACTCAGGGACGGGGGGAACCGGCGGGACAGAGATAATAAAGGTCGAGCCCACGCCGACCGTGCTCTCTACGGAGATGCTCCCACCGTGCTCACGCGCCACCCGCGCGGAGACACTGGTGCCTAGGCCCGTGCCGCCCACCTTGGTAGAGACCGCTTGGTTGGTAAAGAGCTTCTTGCGAATCTCCTCGGGGATGCCGCGTCCGGTGTCCTGCACCTCGATAAGGAGGTTGCCGCCCGGCGACTTGGGGCTGCGTGTGCGGACGGTCACCGTGCCACCGGCGGGCGTCTCCGGGAGCGCGTTGTTGACCAGGTTGTACAGGCAGTCATAGAAGCGGTCGTAGTCGAAGGGGGTGTGGGGCAGGGCGCGGTCTAGGTCGGTCTTGAGGCTGATGCCCTTGTCCGTGGCGGTGCGCTTGAGGGTCTTGACGACGTCGTTGACCACATCGTTGAGACAGCCCTCTTCAAAGACCGGCGGAGGCAGCGTCCCTTTTACCATCCCCGCGATGTACTGGGTGCGGCGGCGCACACGCTTGGCCGCGGTCAGGAGATCGTCGAGGAGCCAGGAGTACAGGCCCTCCACGCCGCCCACCGCATCGGCCACCTCCGCGCCCCAGGTCTCGCCCTCGGGGCACTTGCTGGTGATACTGGCGACCTGCTGGAAGAGATCATCGAGCATCGGCTGGAGGGTCATGACACCGGTCTCGATGGGGGTCATCATGTTCTTAATGTCATGGGAGATCTCCCCGACACGGTTGCCAATCTCCGCGTTGCGCTGCGCCTCCAAAAGCTGGGCGTGCTCAATGCCCGTGGCGGCCTGGGCACAGAGAACTTCAAGGACTTCAAGATCGTGCTGGGTGAAGGGGACCGTCGGGTTCATCACCTGCATCACCCCAATCGGGGAGCCCCCCGTGCGCTTCACCGGAACCGTCATCATCGACTGGGTCTGGTAGCCGGTCTGCTTATCGACATTAGCGTTGAAGTCCTCGCGCTTGCTCACATCGCCGATCAGCACGGGGGTTCCGGTACGAAACACCGTCCCCGCCACCCCCTGCGATGCCGGGATCGACTTGCCCATGAGCTGGTCCGCGATAGGGCCGATCACGTAGCGAAAGACCAGCGTGTCGTTCTGGGAGTCGTAGAGGTAGACCGTCCCCGAGTCCGCGCGGAGCACCTCCAGCGCGATCTTCAGGGTGGCCTGCACCATCGTGTCCACACTGGGGTGTGAGAAGAGCGCATCGCTCGTGCGCCGAATCGCCTCGATCTGCCGCTCCCGGTGCTCCAGCTGCGCCTGCATCTCCTGCGGCGTCAAGACTCCCTGTGTGACACTTTCCATCTGTGGGCCATTATACCCGAGCTAGAACCTCCAAAAAGGGGCATTTTTCACAGGGCGGCTGCCGGTCACCGCGGCGCGGAGCAGCTCGATGGGGATCGGGCCCTCGTGGAGGAGGGAGTCGTGGAGCTGCTTGAGAGTCTGCCTTTGGCTGTCCCCTTGCTCCTTGGCGAGTGCCCGAAGCTGGAGCCCACCGATCATGTAGGCACACTGGTAGAGCGGGGAGTAGGCCCCGCCGATAAAGCGCCGTACCTCGCTCGTGGCGGAGAAGCGCTCGTGCCCGACCCGCTCGACCAGGAAGTCGATCATCTTCTCGGGAGTCATGGTCTTGAGGTGAAAGCCCAGCGAGACCAGGATGCGGGCGCAGCGGTGCATGCGCCAGAAGAGCATCCCCACCCGGTCCTCGGGGCTCCGTGCCCAGCTCTTATCCCAGAGCTGCATCTCCCAGTAGAGCGCCCAGCCCTCGACCAGAAACGGGGTGGCGAAGCGCTGGCGGTAGGGGCGGTAGCGCTCGGACATGTAGGACTGCAGGTGGTGGCCGGGGATGAGCTCGTGCGGGGTGACAATGCGGGTGAAGTGCTCGTTGTTGGCGCGCAGGCTCATCTCCTTATCGGCGTGGTCCATCTCCGCCAGGGGGTAGGCTACCAGCATCTTCTGGCCTCCGTAGGCGGCAAAGGGCAGGTTGCGCTGCACCTGCTTGCTGCTCATCTCCAGCCGCCAGGTCTCGATACAGAGCGGCTCCAGGGTGACCAGATCGTTCTTCTGCAGGAAGGCAATCGACTCGCGCACCTGCCCGGCGACCAGGGTGTCCTGCTCCCCCGGCGCGGCATGGAGCGTCTTCACTCTCTCCAGCGCCGCCTTGGTATTCTCACCGAGGCCCATTTCTTTCGTGGCCTTCTTGAGCTCCGTCTCACACCAGGCAAACTCCCGCTCCGCGAGCTTCATCAGCTCCTCGGGGGTGTAGGGAATGCGCTCGTAGGCCAGGTCTGCCAGGAGGGCATCGCGCCCGATCGGGTCCCCGATCAGCGGGTCGTCGTCGCGGCCCTTTACCTTGGCGGTCTCCTCTCGCAGCGCCCGGCTGTAGTCGGCGAGCTCACGGCGGAGAGCTTCGTAGGGAGTCTTGCACCACCAGGTCACCAAGGGATGGAAGCCATCGTAGTGGGCGTACCAGGTCGCCAGGGTGCGTGCGAGGCCATCGAGGGCGCGCGCCGTGCGCAGGGCAAGGGTGGGGGAGATATTGCGTTTCTGCGCTCGCGCTGCCTTGAGCTCTTTTGAGAGCGCATCGAGCGTGGCGGCAAAGCGCTCGCCATTGGGTGCCTCCACACGGCCCCGCGCCTCCTCCAGCGCGACCAGCTTGGGTGCAAAGGGAATCAGGGGGAGCATCTCCGCCTCGCGCTGGGCCGCCAGGGCCGCCTGCGCGTCTTCGTGCTTCAGGTAGCCATCCAGGAGCAGCCAGTCGATCCTTGCCCCGGTGCCCAGCTTGTCGTAGTCCAGCGCATCGAGTGTCTTGCGCCACTCCGCACGAAACGCGGCCATGCGCTTCTGGAGGGTGGGGGAGAACTCCGTGTCGTAGAAGCGGTTGAGACCCGCCTCGTCGGTCTGAAAGCGCCGGAGCAGCGGCTCCAGGCTGTCGTCGGTGGCACGGGAGGGCTGTGCGTAGGCGGGCGAGAGCACGACAAGGGCAGCGATGGCGGCAAAGAGGGCTTTGGAGAGCATGCCCCATTATACTTTCCTGGTAGTTTTACTGCCTAGTGCTATTTTGAGCCGCTCCGAATAATCCAATTGTTCGTGCAATGGAATGAAAGAAATTGATATTTAATGATTAATAATGCTCGTTTAATGGTCGCTCTCTCTGCTCTCTTCTCTGTTCTCCTGGGAGGCAGTGCGGCCCATGCCCAGATTGGGATCTACCTGAATGCTCCCCGGACCTCCAACTCGATCTTCTCCAACACCAAGGTGGAGACCTTCAACGCGCTGGCGACCGGGAATATCACCAGCGACTACACGTCGGTGATCGGCACCTACCACGCGACCGCCTCTGCGCCGCTCAATATCGAGCGGGGAAATGTGGCATGGGCGTTCGATGGCACCAAGCACATGGCGGTGGGGGCGCAGTCGGGCTCCACGGGGGCGGTGAGCCTTCTCTTTGCCAACCGGCAGAGCTACTTTGGCTTTGGCTGGGCCGCCGGCGATAGCCAGAACCGCATGGATTTTTATCGGGGCAACACGCTGCTGGGCTCGTTCTCCACGGCGACCATCCAGAGCATCCTGGGGGGCTCCACCGTGACCGCTATCAATGGCTCGACCTACAATACCTCGACCTACCGAGGTCAGCCTGCCAGCCCTAGCACCAATAGCGGGGAGAACTATGCCTTTGTGAACTTCTTTGCCAAGAACGGCTTCCAGTTCGACCGCATCGACTTCTGGAACAACAACCGTAGCAGTGGCTTTGAGTCGGACAACCACACGATCCTGACCTCGGGGAGTGCCAGTCCTTCGGGGAGCCTGGTCTATGTCACCTCCACCGTGAACCCGGTCGGCCTCTCCGCCCCCGAGCCCTCCCTGAGCCTGGGGCTGCTGCTGGTCCTGCCCATCGCTCTGGGATTTACCAAGCGCCGCGCGGTAGCCTAGCGCTGTGTGAACGCATCGCAGACATCGACCTCTTGCCGCCACTCCGGCGGCGGCCAGAGGTGCATGCGTGCACGGCGGGATGGGGCCGCGAGGAGTGCGGCTTGCTGGGTGCGGAAGCAGCCAAAGTTCCCATTGAGGCCATAGGTTGGCTCCACCGCTCCCCAGCGGCAGCTAAAGCAAAAGCGGAGAGTCGCCCCCACAGGAAGCTGCGCGACCAAGCGCTCTAAGACGGTATCAAAGTAGATATCGCCGTCTTGCGCGACAAGCTCCCCGTGTGCCGTTTTCAAGGTCACGGTCAGCGACGACGAAGCCGCGTGCTGGAGCGCGACCGTCAGCGTCACTTCCTCAGACTGCCCGTCTTGGATCAGGGTGAGGGGCACGGAAAACCCATACTCGCAGTGGCGGGCGTGTTGTGAACGAGCGAGAAGCCCGCCAGCCGCTCGGGAAGCGTGTCTTCGTCGGGCTCCAAGTCCTCCAGCGTGATGTAGGAAAACCGCACGCCCCGGATTGTCACCGCGTAGGTCGTTCCCTCCAGCTCAAAGAACACCGCCTCCTCGCCGTGGGCATCGCGGTAGTATCCAGGAAAGCGCTTCACAGAGTCAGTCTACCCAACGAAGCTTTCACCGAATGTGCTGAAGATACTCTTCCCGGCTGGTATAGCGTCGGTGCGTCAGGGTGAGTCCAAGCGCTCGTGCTTCTTCTGTGAGCTCCGGGACCTCTGCGGCGTGGAATTCGTGCTGGAGCAGTAAGGGCTCCCCGGACCGAAGCGTCTCTCGTAGAGCAAGCGTGCTGAAGAACGAAAAGTCCGCGAAGCGGCGGACGAACTTGAGCTGTGCGGCGGTGACGGGCTGCGTCACTGCGGTGAGCGAGAGTGCTCCTACGCTGTCGTAGTAGGAGCGAAATGGGACAAGCTCAACCTGCGAGCCATCATGCCAGCCTCTCTGGGATTTCCACCAGCTCACGTCGTAGGCAATCTCTGCGAGGTCATCCGGGAGGGTGCGTGCGATTGGCTCGGAGCAGACATGATTCACGAACGCATCGGGGAGGCGGACGTGATGCACTTCCAAATAATGAGCGAGTCCGCTCGGCCACTCATAATAGCCATCCGTTTGATTGTAGCTTCCGTTAGGAGTGCCACAGAGACGGCAAAAACTAAACCCTGCACACGCGACCCAGCACTCCCCCTTCTTGAGATACTCCACCACCTTGGCTTGGAGTGTGGGGTCTTGACTTAGGTCCACAAAACAGATGGGATGGGGCCATGTGAGATTGTCGTCGCTCTTCCAGTAGCCGAGGGCACGAAGCTCTTGCATGGCCTATTTTACCCGGCGCGTTTTCCGCCGGTTGGAAACCGGCGTCTGCAATGGCCTTCGGCCGCAAAGCCCGTGCCGGGCTGGAGATTTTGTAGCCCGGCACGGGCTTTGCGGCGGAGGAACGACGCCACTGTTGACGCCTAATTCTATTGGGCGCCTACCCCGTGCTCTGCATGGCGGCGGCGATTCCGGTGATGGAGAGGAGAATGGCCTCGCGCAACAGATCGCTCTCGCCTTCTTTTTCCTGCCGCTCCATCAGCGCGACTTGCAGCAGGGAGAGCGGCAGGACGGCGGGGTTTCGTAGGTGAACGGTGGCGCGGACAACCGGGGCGTGGCTCATGAGCTCGCCGTCTTGGCCGGTGATGCGCTTGACCCAGCTAACGGTGCGCTCGTGCTCCTCGGCGATTAGGTTGTGGAACTTATCGCGCAGTGCTGGATCGTCGCAGCGGTCCGCGTAGAGCTTGGCGGTGGGCAGGTGCGTGCGGGTGAGCTCGAGCTGCGCGTTGTCCACGACTGCCTTGAAGAACGCCCAGTCCTTCCAGAGCGACTGCATAAACGCCAGCTTGGTAGGATCGTCGCCGCTGTACCACTCCAGCGCCGTGCCCAGGCCAAACCAGCCGGGGACAATGTAGCGGCTCTGAATCCAGGCAAAGACCCAGGGAATGGCGCGCAGGTCATCGACACTGGCGAGGGCCTTCCCCGAGCGCGAGACCGGGCGCGATGCGATAGGGAGCTTGCTGATATGGGCGATGGGAGTCGCTTGCGCAAAGAACGTCCAGAAGCTCGGGTCCTCGTGGACCATGGCGCGGTAGAACTCCCGACTCTTCTGTGCCATCTGTACCAGCGCGGCCTTGCCCTCCTCGCTCTCCTGTGCCTGGCGGCGCGGGTTGGCGGCTTGGAGCGCGGCATTGACAATCTGCTCCAGGTGCCGGTGCGCGATCGGGGCGAGGCCGTAGCGGAAGGAGATCACCTCCCCCTGCTCGGTGAAGCGGATGCGGCCATCGAAGCTACCGGGCGGCTGTGCGAGGATCGCCTTGTTGGCGCGGCCCCCGCCCCGCCCGACTGTCCCGCCGCGCCCGTGGAAGAGCCGCAGAGTGATCCCCGCCTCGTGGCAGACCTGCGCGATCTTCTCCTGGGTCGCTTGCAGTGCCCAGTTCGCGGCGAGAAAGCCACCGTCCTTGCTGGAGTCCGAGTAGCCTAGCATGATCTCTTGAAAGTTCTTGCGGGTGGCCAGGTGCGCCTTGTACTCCGGGATCTTGAAGACCTCGGCCATGAGCTCCCCGCAGTGGTGCAGGTCGTCGATTGTCTCAAAGAGCGGGACGATATCCAGCTCCCCAGCAAGCCCCACTTCTTTGGCGAGGAGCAGGGGCTCCAAGAGATCGCTGGCACCGTGGGTCATGCTGATGATGTAGCAGACCACGCTCTGGGGGGAGAGCTCGCGGCGGGCGCGGCGGATCACCTCGAAGACATCGAGCACCTCGCGGGTCTGGGCCGAGAGGGGGGCATCGCGGCTGACTAGGGGCCGCGGCGAGCGCAGCTCCCAGCGCAGGATGGCGACTTTTTCCTCCTCGGAGAGGGCGGCGTAGTTGGCGGTCACCCCGGCGAGCGAGAGGATCTCGGTGACCGCTTTTACATGGACATCGCTGTGCTGGCGGACATCGAGCGGGGCGAGGTGGAAGCCAAAGGTGCGCGCCTGCACTAGCAAGTCCGCCACATCGCCCGCATCGGCGACCGAGCCCGCGTGGTTGCGGCGGAGCGCGTCTTGCAGGAGAGTCAGATCGGCCAGAAACGCATCGGCGCTCTTGTAGGCATGGGGCGCCTCGCTGAGGGTGGCCAGCAGGCGCTCGCGGATACAGAGGAGCTTGAGCACGTACGGCTCTCCGATATGGCGCAGGCGGCGGCTCTCGGGGAGGGGGACCTCGGCCAGATCGCGCTCGACCGACCCCAGCAGCGGGTCTCCGGCGGCGATACGCTTGACCGAGAGGGTGAGGGCACGGCGGACACTCTCCACCCGCTCCACAAAGAACTCCAGCGCGATCCGGCGGTGCTCTTTCAGGGTCTCCCAGGTGATCTTGGCGGTGACATTCGGGTTGCCGTCGCGGTCGCCCCCCACCCAGGAGCGGTAGCTGACAAAGACCGGGATCGTAAACTCGACACCCGGGTAGCTCTCGTCGAGGGCGCGCCGCAGGTCCGCATGGAGCCAGGCCACCACCTTAAAGATCGTCTTCTCAAAGAAGTAGAGCGCGTTGCGTGCCTCCTCCGGGACCGTGATGGGGGTGATGCGAATCTCATCGGTCTGCCAGAGCTCGGTGAGGGCGCGGCGGAGGTTCTCATCGGCGCGGACACTGGGATCGCCCTCTAGCGGCTGGTCCAGGTGCGAGCCATCGGCGGTCTGGGCGCGCAGGGCCAGTCCCTCGGCCACCCGGAGCAGCTTATCGAGCACCGCGCGGCGGCGTGCCTCGGTGGGGTGGGCGGTGAGGGTGGGGCAGATCTCGATTTGGTTGAGAAGCTTCTGCATCTCCGGGGCGGTGAGGCCCTGCTCTTTTAGCTTGCGAATCCCCTCACGGATCGACTCCGAGCGCGGCTCGGTGCGTCCCCGATTGACCCGGACGATCTCTTTCTGCTCGGCGGTATTGAGGAGCTGAAAGAGCACGGTCACCGCGCGCAAGAGCCGCGCGCAGGTCGCGGCATCGGCGAGCTCGGGGAGGGCTTCGAGGAGCTTGGCGGGGGTCATGGCCTCCTCGTGTGCGGTCTCCATCAGCTTGCGGGAGAGGGCAACAAACGCGCCGCCTTCCTGCTCGGTCAGCACCTCCGAGAACAGCGCCTCAAGACGCTCGATATCCGCGGAGAGGGGGGCGGGAAGCCCGCAGGCACGTGGCTGAAGCCCGGCGATGGTGGGGGAGGGCACGGAGGGGGACGACATGCCGCTATTGTATCGCGGCTTGGTTTCGTCCCGGTTTCGGTCGTAGGAAAGAGGCTTGGGAGTGGGGTGAAACGGAGAGGGTGGGATTCGAACCCACGGAGCTTGCGCTCATCCGCTTTCGAGGCGGACGCACTAGACCAACTATGCGACCTCTCCAGGTCTAAAGTTAAATCCCGTCGGAGGGATTCGAACCCCCGGCCGTTCCCTTAGGACGGGACTGCTCTATCCGGGCTGAGCTACGACGGGAAAACACCGACGAACACTACAAACACCAACGAACCGACAGGCTTGCAATTCTATCGCGAAATGCTCAGAGCGTCAAGAGTGTTCCCCAGGAAAGCCCAAGGTGCGGTAGAATACACTGCATTTCAGTAGCCTATAAGGTGAGGAGGAAATTACAATGCGAATTCGAGCAAAAGAGTTGCGTCAGCTATGGAAGCGTAAGGAAGAAGTCTACAAGGCCCGTACGAAGACGACCCCGGGAACGACCGTGGAAGCGAAGGCTGCCAAGCCTGCCCGCTCTGCCAAGAAGGGCGAGGAGTAAACCATGGATTTTGGCCCCAGCCGGGATCGGATGCCCACCATTCAGCTAAGCTCCGCCGCGATGATTCGCCTTCGGGACGAGCATGCTACTCTGGCCTTTCTGCTGGTTAATGGGCAGACGCTGACCGGTCAGGTGAAGTGGTTTGATGACTTTACGATCAACGTGCTGACCACGGAAGGGCGCGAGATTACCCTCCAGAAGCACGCCGTCATCTACTACCACGTCGCCTAATCTCTCCCTGTCCTACCCCCACCGCTTCGTTGGGGGTAGGGCGCTGGAAAAAGAATGATCCTTCCCCCTCAGGCTCTCTCCAATCTAAAGCTCCCCGTGGTGCTGACCAAGGCCCAGGTCGTTGAGCGGCTCAATGCGGTCCCCGGGTTTATCCTCGTCAATCCCATGGGCAATGCCCTGACCGCCAAGGGCAACGAGGAAAAGGCCCGCCCCAGCGTGGGGGTGTTTCTGCGGCAAAAAGGGGCCACAGACTTCCTGGCGAACCTGAAAAAACGTGATGCAAGCCTGACCGAGGGGCTCAAGCTCAAGGTCGTGGGGCTGGGGGAGCTCTACCAGCGTGCCTCGAACCCGCAGGAAGGGATCGCGCTGGCCTTTGTCCCCGATCCCGCGGAGATGGAGCAGGCACGCCAGCTTCTCAAACAGCAAGGCAAGCCCGAGACGATCGCGGGGGTGCCGCTGTTTATGGGAGAGCTCACCGGCAAGGGGCTCCTCAATATCACCCAGAATGGCAAGACCATTGTCCCCGCCTTCTTCTCCCTCGCCGACCTGACCAGCCTGCTGGAGCGCTACAACAAGTCCCGGCCCGAGGGAAGCCCCGAGGCGCGGCCCGTGCTGACGACCCTGGAGTTTCTGGTCGACTCGTGGCAGAAGACCCCTGACCCTGGCCTGATGCAGATCTACCCGGTCGCCCCGAAGCTTGCCTTTGACGAAGCCAAGGCCGTCACGGGCGGCTCGTGACCGAGGAAACAGCCGCCTTTTTAGTCTCGGAGGCGGGCGCGGCGCTCCTTGCGCGGGGAGCCCGGGCGCTCACCAACGACCGCGCCCTCGACCCGGTCTTACGTGCGGGTGCACTGGCGACTCTGGAGGGGCGCGAGCGCGCCGCGCGGCGCGGCTGGAAGCACGCAGACCAGCTCTTTCTCACCGCAGACTCGCTGGCCCAGGCAAGCTCCGAGGGAATCGCCGCCTTCCATGCCCAGTGTTTCGCGTCCTGTGAGACCGTCTTAGATGCCTGCTGCGGGGTGGGGCGCGATGCCTTAGCGCTGGCTGCGGCGGGCAAGCAGGTCACGGCCGTGGACACCGACCCCGCACGGCTTGTCTTTGCGCGGGCCAACGCCGCGGTCTACGGGCTCTCCGAGCGCATCACCTTTCTCTGTGCCGATGTGACCACCCTGAGCGGGCGCTTCGATGGAGCCTTCTTCGATCCGGCGCGGCGCGACGGCACCACCCGCTTCTCCGCCGATGCCGAGCGCTACCAGCCCGCCCTCAGCTTTATCCAGGAGCTGCAGGCACGGTGCCCCGTGACAGTCGCCAAGCTCTCCCCCGCCCTGCCAGATGAGACCCTCGCAAGCCTGGGGGGAGAGCTGCTCTTTCTCTCGGAGGAGCGCACCTGCAAAGAGGCGTGTGTGGTGCTGGGGAGGGAGCCAGGGCCGCCTCAGGCACTCTTGCTTCCCCAGGGCGAGCGCTACGCCGCCACCGACGAGCCCCTCGCCGTCGCGGGGGAGCCGGGCGCGTTTCTGCTCGATCCCGACCCGGCGATCCTGCGGGCGGGGGCACTGACCACCCTGGCGCAGCGCACAGGGGCGGCGCTGCTCTCGCCCGACGATGCCTACCTCACGGCGACGGAGGCTCTCCCCGATCCGGGCGCGCGGCTCTACGCCATCCGCACGGTCTTGCCCTACCGCGAGCGGACTCTGGGGCGCTGGCTCCGGGAGCAGGGGGTGGGGCGGCTGGTGGTGAAGAAGCGGCGCTATCCCAAGGAGCCCGATGCGGTGCATAAAGAGCTCGGCCTCAAGGGCAAGGGCAGCGAGGCGACCCTGGTGATTGTCGCCGACGGCAAGAGCTGGCTGGGGGTGGTCTGCGACCCGCTCTAGAGCGCTTGGGCACTCACACAGCGGTTGCGCCCCTGGCGCTTGGCGGCGTAGAGCGCCTGGTCCGCCTCGCAGAGAAGCGCCGCGGGGCTCGCGGTCTCGGACGTGCGTCCCGCCGCGCCGATACTCACGGTCACGCCACGCGGCTCCCAGGGCTGGCCGGCAATCGTGCTTCGAATCCGCTCGGCGAGGGTGAGGGCGTGGGCGAGCGTCGTCTGGGGCAGGGCGAGGGCGAACTCCTCCCCGCCGTAGCGCGCCAGGAGATCGCTCTCCCGCACGAGGCCCTGTAGCTGCTGGGCGACCTGCTTGAGGATCGTATCACCGACCGGGTGCCCGAAGTCGTCGTTGAAGCGCTTGAAGTGGTCCACGTCGATCAGGAGAAGCGTGAGCTCCCCATCGGCCTGAAAGAGCTCCTGAAAGCGCCGCTGGAAGGTGGTGTGGTTGAAGAGCCCCGTCATGCCATCCCGTGCCACTTGCTCCTGAAGGAGGGCATTGGTCTGCTCCAGCTCCAGCTTTGCACTTGTCAGGGCGGCGTTGTGCTGGCGAACCTTCTCCAGCTCGATCTCCTGCAAGAGGTGGTGGCGCTGGCGCTCGCTGGCCTCGGTGACCAAGAGGCGGTCGAGCTGGTGGAAGCGGCGGTGGTGGCTGAGGGCACGGCCAAGGTCTTGCCGTCGCTCCCAGCCATCGGTGAGCTTCTCGTGGCAGTTTCGCTCTAAGCTCCGGAGCCCATAGCGCTCGGCGTGGCGTGCACAGCGCGCCAGGCTCCGGCATGCTGCGGTCAGCTCGCCTTGCTCAAGACAGAGCGTCCCTAGCGTGTAGAGAGCCCGGGCGAGCTCGGGGCGGTTGCCCAGTGTGCGTAGGATACGGAGCGTGCGTGCGAGTGCCTGGCGCACGACGGCCCACTCTCCTTGGAGCGCCGCGAGGCAGGCTCGCTCGTAGAGCACCTCCGCTTCGTAGGTGGGGCTGGCAAACTGTGGGAGGAGGGCCTGCGCTCGCTCGACAAAGGAAGCCGCCCGCTCGGGCTGGTGCACCAGGCGGTAGTACTGGCTCAGCGCAAGCAGGTTCTCACAGAGGAGAGCCGGGTGCCCCAGGCGCTCCGCGAGGGTCAGCGAGTCGCTCAGGTAGGGGAGGGCACAGCTGTACTGTCCAAAGAAGATATAGATCCCCCCCAGGTTCTTCAGGCTGATCGCCTCGCCATAGGTATTCTCCGTGAGCCGCCAGAGCTCCAGAGCGCGCTGGTGTGCACGGAGCCCCGCATCGTAGTCGCCCAGGTCGTTGTAGATCAGGCCGAGGTTGTTTTGGGTGCCCGCCTCAAGCGCGTGCTCCCCGAGGCTCTGGCGAAGGAGGGCCGCCTCGCGGTAGGTCGTGAGGGCACGCTGGAGCTCGCCCTGCTTCTGAAGAAAGAAGGCCTTGGTATGGAGGCAGAGGGCGAGGCTGCTGGGATCGGCGGCGTCTTTTGCCTGCTCCAGCGCATTGTCTAGGATGGTCTCAGCCTGCTCTAGGGCACCGCTGGCGTGGTAGGCATAGGCGCGATTGCGGAGTGCACGAACACGGCCAACCGGGTCGCCTAGCCTATCGCAGAGGGCGAGCGCTTGCTCCGCGAGCAGTGTTGCCTGCGCGGGATTGGTTCGCTCACACTTCAGTCCTTCTAGCAAGAGGGTTGCAAGATCCATCGACATATCGGTTACTTCTATGTTCGGTCTGTCCTGCGATACACTGGAGTCATGGCACGGCGAGCGCTCCGGCTGGGGGCAGTGAGTATGGCGCTGGCGAGCGCGGACCTAACCCTGTTGCACCTCCTTCCTGCGCCACGGCTCTACGCCACCACGGGAGCGGTCTTTGCCTACCATCCCTGGAACTTCCTCAGTGAGCTGGTGCGGAGCGACTACGGGCCACTCATGACGGCCTGCTTTTTCCTACTGGCGCTGAGCGCACTGGCAGTAGGGCGAGCCCTCCACAAGCACGCGTGGAGGTGGGAGAGTGCTCTGCTCACGCTGGCAGGGGCAGCGCTGCTCCTCCTGGGGTTCTTCCCGACCGACCTGGCCGATCTCTCCACCGATGCGCTCACTTGTGGCCTGCCCACACGCCCCGAGCCCTGCACGCTGGTGGGGCGTATCCACAACCCGCTCTCGACCCTGGTCTTCGCCCCGATCTTTGTGGCGATTGCGCTCTGTAGCGTGCGGAAAGAGCGCTTTCTCACGGTGCTGGCGGTGCTCTGCGGGGCGCTGATGCTGGGGGGAGTGGGGGGAGCGACTCTCTACCTGCACGCGATCGGCTGGCACGGGCGCTGGTGGACCGGGCTGATGCAGCGAAGCCTTGTCTTGCCGGCGCTCCTCTGGCTGGCGGGGCTCCTCTGGCACTTGCATAAAAAATCCCTGCACGAGACACCTCGTGCAGGGACTTGCTGAGACTAATCTAATTAGGCGCGCTTGCGGCGAAGCGCCAGAGCCCCTAGGCCCAGGAGCGCGAGCGCGGCGGTTCCTGGCTCGGGAGCGGTGGTCAGGAAGCCACGGATCTCACCGCCGGGGAAGGCCGACGTGTGGATATTAAGGTAGGCCTTGCCCGCAGCGGCGGCGGCGGCTAGTGCGGTCTCGGCGGACGCGGCGGTGCCCCCATTGGCGGTGATATAGGCCGCATTGAACGATGCCGTCTGGGTCATGTCAAAGGTCTGGGTGTAGGTGCCCGAGGTCACTCCCAGAGGAAAGCCAACAAAGCTCGGGGTCTGGGTGGCAACACCTGCCGTGCCCGTGAAGGCGGTCGCGGTGGCGGCGTGGATGTGCGAGGCGGTGGTATTGCCCGTCAGGCCACTGAAGGTGACCGTGAGAAACATCGTGTGGGCGGTCGTGTCGAAGATGACGGTTCCTGTGCCCAGGCCGGGGGAGGCATTGGCCGGCGACTCACTGGGGCCGTTGAGGTAGACATTGTACTTGACCTGGGCGTGGCTGGTGGAGGCGACAAGGACAAGGGGGATAAGAGAGAGGGCGAGCTTGAGAGATTTCATCGTTTCTGCTTTCATTTGAGAGAATGGCACACAGCAATTGTGTGGGGATCCTATGTCTCTAATCGTCGCAGAGCAGGTAGAAAGTTGGGCGGCGTTCGTTATTAATTTTCCCGCCCGACGGTGGCAGGGGTCTTGATGGGGACAAGATCGTTGCGGTGGGCCAGGGTGGTCCCGAGCCAGATTCCCAGCAGGAGCATCACGATACCCCCAACCCCCACGAGGATCGCGATCAGCCAGCGGGGGCGAGGCGGCTTTTTCTCTGCGACGGGGGCGGCAGGGGGCGGTTTTGGGGCCTGCACCTGGGCCTGCTGGGCGGCTAGCAGGCGGCTATGGCGTGTCTGCACGGCCTTGTCACGCTTCTCCCGAAACGACGCATTTCCCGGCTTGAGCTCGGTGGCGAGGCTGTAGCAGTGCAGGGCTTCATCGTGCTTCTCTTGCGCGAGAAAGAGGTCCCCCAGCAGGCTCTGGGCATCGGCGGAGGTAGGATCTAGCTCGATTGCCGTGTGGCAGATGGTCTCTGCCTCGGCGAGGTTGCCCCGGACGCGCGCCAGGTTTGCCCGTGAGAGCAGTGCATTGATCTCGTCTTCCATAGGGCTACTTCACGCCCGTGTGGCCAAAGCCGCCCGCCCCACGCTCGGTCTCGTCGAGGCTCTCCACCACCTGCCACTGGGCCTGCACGACCGGGGCGACCACGAGCTGCGCGATCCGATCCCCTCGATTGACCGTAAAGGCCTCCTGGCCCAGGTTGATCAGAAGTACCATGATCTCCCCACGGTAGTCGGCATCGATCGTACCCGGGGAGTTGACCATGGAGATTCCCGCCTTGCGTGCCAGCCCGGAGCGGGGCCGCACCTGCGCCTCGTAGCCGTCGGGGAGGGCGATCGCAATGCCCGTGGGAACCGCGTGGCGCGCGCCCGGAACAAGAACAACAGGCTCGGTGACCGCGGCGCGCAGGTCCATCCCTGCCGCCTGCAAGGTCTCGTAGGCCGGGAGCGGGAGATCGTCGCTACCAGGCAGCCGACAAAGTGAGACGGAGACGGTTTGCATGAGGTATCTATCTTACCCTTCCCAGCGGGTAGAATAACAGCGATGCCTTTTGATCCCCAAACTTTTGCCAATTCGGATCTGCTGATTGTTGGAACGCTGGTGCTTCTCGAAGGCTTGCTCTCCGCCGACAATGCCCTTGTGCTCGCCTTGCTCGTGCGCCATCTCTCTGAGAAAGAGCAGCAGCGCGCGCTCTCGCTTGGATTGATCATGGCGTTTGGCCTGCGCGGAGTCGGGATTCTGCTGGCGGGCTTCCTCATCAAGCTCTGGTGGCTCTGCGGGCTGGGCGCGGCCTATCTGATCTTTCTGGCGGTCAAGCACTTTGCCAGCAAGTCCCACGACGAAGACGACGAAGATGCACTCGCGGCGGGGAAGAAGCAGCTCTCGTTTGGCCGGACGGTCGCGCTGGTGGGCTTTACCGATGTGGTCTTTGCCGTGGACTCGATCCTGGTGGCGGTCTCGCTGGTCAATCGGCCTGAGAAGCTCTGGATTGTCTACTTAGGGGGGCTGCTGGGGATGATTCTCCTGCGGCTGGGGGCGGCAGCGTTCTTGCGCCTGCTCCGAAAGTACCCCGCGCTCGATAGCACCGCCTACGGCCTAGTCGCCTGGGCCGGTGTCAAGCTCGGGTTTTCGTCGCGGCACCTCTACGGCAAGAACAACGGTGCCGACTACGCGGAGATGCACGATCTGGTGTTCTGGGGGGGCTTTGCGCTGATTATTGTCCTAGGCGCGACCTGGGCCGTGCGCAGTGCGCGCTCCCACACGCTCACCCCTGGCGAGGAGCTCACCGACGACTGTATCGAGCGGATGGAAAAAGTGATTGAGGAGCGTAAGGTAATCTGATGCGATTTGGGGTCTGTGCGGGGCTGAGCAAGGCACCCGCAGTGGCGGCGGCGGGCTGGGACTATATCGAGCTGGGGGCATCGGGCGAGCTAATCCCCGAGTCCGACGAGGCGCTCTGGGTGGAGAAGCGGGCGGCACTCCTGGCACTGCCTCTCCCGTGCGAGACCTTCAATCTCTTTGTGCCGGGTAAGCTCAAGATCACCGGCCCCGATACGGACCGTCCGGCGCTGACACGCTATGTCCACACGGCACTGGCGCGCTGCGCCGAGGTTGGGGGCAAGGTGATTGTCTTTGGGAGCGGTGGGGCACGGCAGCTCCCCGATGGCTGGAGTGCGGAGCAGGCCCAGGAGCAGCTTCTTTGGTTTCTCAATCAATGCGCCGATGCCCACGAGACCACGGGCGTGACCGTGGCTATCGAGCCGCTCAACCGCCACGAGTGCAACCTCCTCCACACGGTCGCGGAGGGCGCGGCGCTGGCGCGTGCGGTGGGGCGAGCGGGTGTCGCCAACCTCGCCGATACCTACCACATGGAGCGCAACGGCGACGAGACCCTGGGGGATATTCTTGCCAGCGCGGACTGCCTCGCCCATGTCCACACCGCCGATACGGGGCGCAGGTCACCGGGGACAGGCAGCTACGATCACGAGGCGCTCTTTCGCACCCTGAGCGCCGCGCAGTACACGGCGCGCCTCTCCATTGAGTGCACCTTCACCGACTTTGAGGCGGAGCTTGGCCCCGCCCTTGCCCATCTAAAGCAGGCGTACCGGCGTGCTCAGAGCGCCGGGTGACGTCCCCTGGATAATGCGCGGGACCGTGCCGGTGTGCTTCTCGTAGGAGTCCGCCACACTCTCGGCGATAGCGGCCTCGCGCTCGGTGGGGCAGAGCAGACAGACCGTCCCCCCCGAGCCACCACCCGTGATCTTGGCACCGACCACGCCACTCTGGGCCATGGCGAGCTCGACCAGTAAGTCGGTCTCTTTGGTGCCGAGGCCACAGCGGCTGTAGCTGGCGTGCGCGGCGAGCATCTGCTCTCCCGCCAAGCGAAAGTCACCGGCGTCGAGAGCACTTAAGAAAGTCGCCACGCGCTGGTTCTCGAAGATCGGGTGCTCCGTGGCCGCCAGAACGGGGTAGCTCTGGTCGGGGAGGACCTGGGTGACACTGTCCCAGGTCGGGCCGTGCTGGCGCAGAAACTCCGCGCCGGAAAGAGTCTCGGGTAGGGCTATCCCGAGCGCCTTGTAGCTCTCCGGGGTGAGGTTGCAGAGGTAGTCGGTGGGGGTAAGGCCCAGGAGCTTGGCCCCCATGAAGGCCGCGCAGCGCACGCCGGTGTAGCCCGTTCCCCCGACACTATGCTTGACACACGAGTCGATCCCAAAGACCGTCCAGCCGTCGGGGATGGTCGTGTAGCCGTCGATGGTGTGCGGCTGGCAGCGGAGCAGGAGGAGCTTGCCCTCCTCGCCGCAGGCACTGGTCACCTGGTCCATGATCCCACACGGTGCGCCCACCCACTCGTTCTCGACCCGCTGGCAGAGCCGCGCCAGAGTTAGGCCGTCGAGCGTGAGGTCGAACGCCGCCGCGAGCGCCCGCATGGTCGCCACCTCGATCGCCGCCGACGACGACACGCCCGCGCCGAGGGGGACATCGGAGGAGAGCAGGAGCCGGACGCCCGCCGTGGGAGCCAGCAGGCCCTCGGCCTTGAGCAGCGCCACGCAGCCCGCCAGGTAGATCGCCCAGCGCTCGGTCTCGCGCTCGCCGCCGGTTGGGACCGTCACCGTGCGCCCGATATTAACCGAGCGGATGGTCAGGTTGCCTGAGGGATCGACCTGGGCACCACAGAGCGCGGCCTGCCCGATGGGCATCTCCGCCACGAGAGAGCCCGAGTAGTCCGCGATCCCGCCCATGACATCCAGGCGTCCCGGGGCCCGAGCAACGAAGATTGGGGCTCCTTCGGCAAAGAAGCCCCCATGGTCAGGAAAGTCAAACCTCACGGACGTAGCTGTCGGTTTCTTTTTCGTAGCGGTAGACACGGAGCTCGCCATTGCCGATCTCGACGCCAGGGACGACATCATCGGCGAGGTTCTCCAGCTTCTTGACCAGTGCGCGCAGGGAGTTGCCGTGCGCGGCGATCAGGATGGTCTTCCCCGCGGCCAGCTCGGGCTCGATGGTCGTGTCGAAGTAGGGCAGGACACGCTCGGTGGTATCGGCGAGGCTCTCGCCACCGGGCGGGCGGTCGCCAAAGCCACGGCGCACGGCCTGAATCGCGGCCTCGCCGTACTTTGCCTTCATCTGGTCCTTGTTGCGCCCCTGCCAGAGCCCGTAGAAGCGCTCGTTGAGCTGCCAGTCCTGCACCACGGGGATGCCGGAGATCTCTGCACCCTCCATCACGAGCTGGAGGGTCTGCTGGGCACGCACGAGGCTCGATGTGTAGCCTTTGTCGACCGCGTACTTGCCCTTCATCTCCTGGCCCACCTGGAGTGCGTGCGCCTTGCCCGTCTCCGAGAGCTCAACATCGACCCAGCCCGTGAACAGGTTCAGGCTGTTCCAGACCGACTGTGTATGACGAATTAAGAGAAGTCGTCCTTTACCATCGCTATGCATTAGAGGGATCCTTCACAAACAAAAACAGCGACCTGCCGGACGGGCATAGTCGCTATCTAAAGGGTTTTCGTTTCGATTACGGATAGATTCTATCACAAGCGGCGAGCCTCTTGCAATCTAAAAACAGGCGATTTCTTGTACCAAAGAGAAGTTGATTCCTCGGTAGGTATTTAATAAATTCTCTTAAATAATTGAAGGGTAGCGCAAGAGTGCTGTTTTTAAGAGGTTTCACTGTCTCGTATTTGTCTCTTTGGTTTTCGGTGGGTTTGACGTCTTTGTACGGGGGTGGTATACTCTCTCTCGCTTCGGTCGGTTGGCTCAGTGGTAGAGCACCGCCTTCACACGGCGGGGGTCACTGGTTCGAATCCAGTACCGACCATTCTTCTTCTTCCCCCTCTATCACCTGAGAGAGCTCCCACTCCTCGGGACACTCCCAAGACACCGGGTCACTCTCCCGCAGCTCGTCGTCCTCGGGCTCGGGCACCCGGAACAGGCACGCGGGAATCATCTCCCCCTCGACCCGTGCCCGACGGTACAGCCAGACAAGCGGCACCCGCTCTCCGGAGGGCAAGTGTGTCGCCTCACGTCGCTGCCGATCTACAATCCAGTCTTCCAGAACCAACATGGTCGTCTTTTGATAGTTTGCTTTTTGTTTGCTATTGTATCACAGCTTGCCAGGTACACTGGGAGGCATGCTAAAAGGGAAAAAAGCGCTGGTCACGGGGGCGGGGCGTGGGGTGGGGGTGGCGATCGCACGGCTCCTCGCCGCGGAGGGCGCGACGGTCGCGGTGGCCTACCGGGCCTCGAAAGAGAGCGCGGAGCTGCTCGCTCAGGAGCTTGGGGGAGTCGCGCTTCAGGCTGACCTGACAGACACCGCGCAGGCAGAGCGGCTGGTAGCACAGAGCCTCGGGGAGCTGGGGGGGCTCGATATCCTGGTCAATAACGCCGCAGGCTTTGGGCCGCTCAAGCCGCTGGCGGAGTACACCTGGGACGAGATTGACGCTGAGTGGCACGCGGTGGTCAAGCCGGTGGTGACCGTGACTCGTGCCGCGCTGCCTCACTTTCAGGCACAAAAGTCCGGCAAGATCGTCTGCCTCTCCGCGACTCTCCTGCAGCGACCCGCACCCGGCCAAGGTGCCCACGCCATGGCCAAGGCCGCAGTGCTGGCCTACACCCGCTCGCTGGCCCGCGAGGTCGGCCCCGACGGGATTACGGTGAACGCGGTCTCCCCAGGGATGGCCCTCACCGAGTTCTCCCAGAACCTCCCCGAGAGCCTCAAGGCCGCGGTCGCCGAGCGCACCCCGCTCCGGCGCCTCGCCACCCCCGAGGATGTCGCTCGCGCCGTCTTGTTCTTCTGCTCGCCGCTCTCGGACTTTATCACGGGGGCAAACCTCGCCCCCGATGGCGGTTTGGCGGTTTTATAAGTCGGGCATTGGAAATACCCGCCTCCGAAAAAGAGAGCGTCCCGGGGACGCGCAGAGCTTTGAGGCTTCTGCGTCCCCGGGACGCTCCTTCCCTATATGCCGGGGACTTTTAGCCCCCGGACAGGTTAGTAGACCACTTTGTTGAGCGGATACTCGACCAGGCCGCTGGCACCGGCACGCTTGAGGCGGGGGATGAGGTCGCGGGCCTGGTGCTCCTCAATAATGATCTCGATCGCAAAGCCTTCATTGCCCCAGAGCGGGCTGACGGTCGGCTTCTTGAGTGCGGGAAGCTGGGCGATCACGGACTCAAAGTCCTCTTTGGCGACATTGAGCTTGAGCCCCACGAGCGCTCCGGCGTTGAGTGCGCCGGTCAGGAGCATTCCCATCGCCTCGATCTTGGCACGCTTCTCAGGGTCGGCCCAGGCGGTCTTATTGGCGACAAAGCGGGTGGTGGAGATAATGATCGGGTCCCCGACAATGCGGAGCTTGTGGGCCTTGAGGCTAGAGCCCGTCTCCGTATTGACCACGATGGCATCGACTAGCTGCGGGACCTTCATCTCGTCTGCGCCCCAGCTAAACTCGACATGGGCCGTGACCCCGTTTTCCTCCAGCCATTTAGTGGTGAGGCGGACGTACTCGGTGGCGAGCCGCTTGCCCTCCAGGTCCTTGACCGACTGAATCTCGGAGTCACCGGCGACCGCGAGCACGATACGCATCGGGTTGCGGGTCGCCTTGGAGTAGGTAAGCTCACAGACCTCGACAACATCGGCACCGTTGTCCTTGATCCAGTCCCAGCCCGTCAGGCCGGCGTCGATCACCCCGTCTTCGAGGTAGCGGGGGATCTCCTGCGGGCGCATGAGAATCGGTTCGAGCTCGGGGTCATCGATCACGGGATGGTACGAGCGAGAGTCCACGCGCACGGTCCAACCGGCCTGCGCGAAGAGCTTAAAAGTGGCGTCCTGAAGGCTGCCCTTAGGCAAGCCGAGCTTGAGTTTCATGGGCTTTTGGGGGAGAGGGAGTGCGATGCACCCCAGATTTTGAACGTCGCCAGCATATCAGCTTAGCAGGGGCTTTGCCAGTCGGCTTACCCTAGAGCCATAGATACATCCTCTGGCATGCGAAATGCGATAAGCTCTAAACATGTTTACGATTGAGATTCACTTTGCCAATACCAGTGGGCTTGGCATCTCCTCGCTCCTATGCGAGATGGAGGGCAAGAGCGCCACGGATGCGATTCTAAAGACCCTGGCCAGTATCAAAGAGGGGCGTCCTCTTGCTCGGCTCGATGGCACCGGGTTCTGGCTACCGGTCGAGCAAGTCGGGCTGATCTCCGCGACTCCCTTTCAGGCCCCGCTCGCCTAGCGTTACTTAGAGGCGCTTGTCTGTCAGCGAGCGAGGGACGAGCGGAAGAACCAAGAGCATGCACAGTGTCGTGCCTGCATTCAAAAGCACGAGCTGGGGAAAGTGAAAGTGCTTGTGCTGGTAGAGCCAGGAGCCGAGCACATCGGAGAACTTCCAGGCGACATTGGAGGCACTCACCATCAATGAGAAGCCGAGGGCCTCGTTGCCACGAGGAGTCGCCCGCGCCGTCAGGTCCGCTACCGGGAGGGTGGCGAGTGCGCCTGTAAAGCCCGTTGCGAGGGTCACCAGAACGGCATGAGGCAGAGTATCGTAGCGCAGGAAGCAGAGAATCGCCCCCACCGACGCCAGCGTGCCGCCTACGAGCAGGGGGCGCAGGGCAACACGGTGGCAGAGGTATCCGTAGACGAGAGCCCCCACAAGCCCTGCAGCGCCATTGAGCAGGGCGAGGTTGCCGATGAGCTGCGGGGAGAAGCGTAGGGTGTCCTGCTGAAGAAACAGCAATGGGGTGCCAAAGCCCGGCGCGAGCATGAACAAGAAGCTCATCAGCAGGCCCCACCAGAGCGAGCGGGAGCGCAGGAGCTCCCGAAGCGGGTTCGGCGACCCTCCCGTGCGCTTTTCGGGGCGCGGTGTGGGTGCCTCGGGGAGGAAGCGGTAGCAGGCGGCCCCCAGAAGAAAGGCGCAGAGCGCACTGGCAAGAGCGGCCCAGCCAAATGCCTTTCCTGCAAGAAACCCCGCCACAGGCCCCGAGATGAGAGTCACGGCGCTGGTTACCGCACTGCGCTGCGAGCTCAGGCGCCCGGTCGTGCCAAAGCGGTGCCCGGTGTCGACCAAGATCCCGCCTAAGACCGCATTGGAGAGGGTCTTGCCCGCGTTGATCAGGATCAGCGCGCCCAGCAGGATGCCGTAGGTGAGCGGGAGCACCGCCAGAGCACACCACACAATCCCCGAGAGAGTCGAGCTCAGGAGCAAGTAGTGCCGTCGCCGCGTCCCAAAGAACCGCACGGAGTCCGAGAGCCAGCCACAGAGAGGCTTCGTGTACCAGGCGATTCCCGTCACGAGTCCAAAGATCGCGATATCTGCCGCCCCCAGCTGGAAGTGGTTTTTTAGGAGGAGCTTAACGGGGAGGTCGCTGACCTGTAGGCTGAGCCAGAGCAAGAGCCAGCCCGCGAAGAGAAACTGAGAGAGGCGGCCTTCAGAGGGAGAGTCGGCGGAGACATTCATGAAGCCCGGTCTATGTTTAGAGGGGGAAACTAAGTAAAGAGGAAGTGCACTCGGCAGGACTCGAACCTGCGACCTTCTGGACCGCAACCAGATGCTCTAATCCGCTGAGCTACGAGTGCAACGGGAGGTATTGTATCATGAGTTCGGGGACTGTCAAGGGAAATGGGAGATTCTTGTCGAACTAGTAGGGTTATGTCTGAACTGCGCTTGTTGACTGCTGCCGACTACCTGGCCCACCGCCAGCTGATGAGTCATGCCTTTGGCCGTGGAGGAGTCGTGGAGGCTTCGGCTGAGCCTAAAGACCCTCCAGTCGAGACCCTAGGAATCTTTGTGGACGGCGAGCTGGCCTCGTCGCTGACGACGTGTCCTTTTACGGTCTACTGGCCGGGGAGCCAGGTCGGAACCTTGGCGATGGGGGGGATCGCGGGGGTGGCGAGCCATGCGGAGGCGCGCGGTCAGGGGCATGTGGATCGGCTCTTGGTGGAGTCGCTGGGGCGGATGCGGGCGGCGGGACAGGTGATCTCGGCGCTCTACCCCTTCTCCTTTTCGTTCTATGGTCGCTATGGCTGGGGCTGGGTGGGGGAGAAGTACGGGGCCACCCTGCCGCTACGGGAGCTCCCCGCCAGCAAGCGCCTGGCACGGCGGCTCACCGGTGAGGCGGCCCAGACGCACGTGACGGAGGTCTATGCCGCCAGTGGAGCACGCTACCGGGGGGCATTTGTGCCGGGCTCACGCAATCTCGCCGGCCTGCTCTCGGAGAGTGACCGGCGGCTGACCTATGCCTACACCACCGAGGGGGGCTACCTGCTCTGGCGCTACCCGAGCGGCGAGGGGGCGGGCGAGGTTCGGGAGTGGATGACCGATAGCCCTGAGGCGGAGCGGGCACTGCTGGCGCTTCTGCGGGATTTGGGGGTGCAGACACGGCAAGGGCGGCTGACCCTGCCCGCGGACACAACCCTCTTCTGCCAGACGGTTCTCAACGAGATGGACGTCCGTGTCGAGCCGGTCTTTATGGGGCGCGTGGTCGATGTCGCTGCGGCGCTAGGGGCGCTTAAGACGTCGCTGCCGGATGGGGCACTCACCCTGGCCATCGACGATCCCCATGCGGACTGGAACACGGGAACTTGGCGGGTGACTCTGGAGGGGGGAGCGGTGCACGTCGCACCAACAACCGACGCGGCGCAGCTCTCGCTGGGGATTCAGGCTTTCTCGCAGGCCTTCTGGGGCACGCCGGGGCTAGAGCGGCTGCGGCGTGCCGGGAAGGTGGGAGTGCAGAGCGAGGCGGCGTTTACGCAGCTACTGGCACTTCTCCCCACAGCGCCGGTGATGTGCTGGGACCATTTCTAGGCCTACCCACGGAGCGGAAGGTCTAGGGGCTCTCCTACGGCGGGCTTGAAGCGGGCGGTACGGAAGTGCAGCCCGCGCAGGTTCACCCGGATGATCTGGGGGAAGACACCCAGAGCCTCACGCGCCATCAAGGCATAGTCATGGGCATCGTCGAGGGCCTCGAACAGAAAGACAAAGTCCTCTGCGGCTACCTCGTCACGGTGGACAACCAGCTCGTCCTGACCCCGGCGGCGCAGGCGCAGGCAGAGCGCGGTGCTCGGGATGAGGAGGTCCCTCTCTTCGGTTGACTCGTGACGGGGGTCGTTAAAACGCGGCATAGCTTCTTTCAAAAATTCGCAGATTCAAAGTTTAGAGCGACTGGCTCGGGCTGAGGCTCAGCGCGCCGGGCTGCCCCTTGGCGGGGCTCCCCGCGGGCACGAAGGTGGGCTCGTAGCGGGTCAGGGCCTCGTTGCGGGAGCGCATCTGGATGCTGGCAAGGCGGACCTGGTAGCGGAGCTGCTCAAACTCGGCCTGCTGCTGGGCATCGGGGGGCGGTGGAGGCGCAAAGAAGCTCGCAGGGAGCTGTGGCATGGCGGCCAGCGGTGGAGGTGCCTGCGCCATGCGCGGGGCGGAGAGTGGACCCACCGGAGGCACAAAGCCCGAAGAGAGAGCGGGCGAGCTAAACACTGTCGGCGTGCTGGAGCTACCGCCATGGTGCGATGAGCCCAGCGCGGGATCGGGCTTGGGGGGAGTGAGCGCCGCGACAATGCCCACGAGGAAGACGCAGCAGATCGCCAGCGCGGGGCCTCCCACCTGAATCAGCGGCGATGTCCACCACGGGTCGCAGTTGATACAGCGCCCATCGGCTCCTCGTCGGCGCCCGCAGGTGGTGCACCAGCCAGACATATAGGGATTCGCATTCACTCTGCCCCATCTTACTACTAGGGAGACGCGCTTGTCAACGCGACAAAAAACGCTAAATGCTAAAAATTTAGCCAATCGTTCTTGACAGGCTCTCTGGGATGTGCTAAATTTCTAGCATGAAGGATGCACTAAGCCGACGCGAGCGGCAGCTGATGGATATTCTCTTCGCACGGGGCTCGGCCAGCGTTGCGGAGGTCTGCACCGCGCTCCCCGACCCCCCAAGCTACAGTGCGGTGCGGGCACTGCTGCGAATCCTTGAAGAGAAAGGGCATCTCGCCCACCGTGAGGAGGGGAAGCAGTACATCTACTTCCCGACCCAAGAGCGCCCGGTCGCCGCGCAGAGTGCGCTGAAGCGGGTGGTGCAGACCTTCTTTGGTGGCTCGGTGGAGAGAGCGGTCACGGCGCTCCTCACGGAAGAAGAGACACAGCTCTCCGACGATGAGCTTGCCCGGCTCTCCGAGCTAATCGCACGGACAAAGGAGAAAGACGATGCTTGAGCTTCTTGTCAAGATGACCTTGCTTCTTGGGCTGGCGCTGATGCTGGTGGCGTGCCTGCCACGCACTCAGGCAAGCCTGCGTCATGGAGTGCTACTCACGAGTCTCTTACTCCTGCCCTTGCTTCCTGTCTTGCAGCGTCTGCCTACTCTCATTGCCGTGCCGCTTATCGTAAAAGCGCCCGCACCCACTGAGTATGCACCCTCAGATATCCTTCGTGCAGGCACTGACATTGAAAAATCACCCGTGCACATTGAAAGAGCACCCGTGGAATCTCAACAAGCACCGGTGCATAGAGAAAAATCAAGGCTGCAAATCGAAAGTGCAGAGGTCTGCATTGGAGTTTATAGTGTCGTTGTTTTTGTCTTACTCGTGCGCTTGTTTTGTGATCGGATGGCACTGCATATCTTGCTCAAGCAAACAACATCTGCCGAGCTGGTTGCCCTTTTTCCTGTCTTGCTAACCACACGCTCTATTGTCCCTCTTGCCTGTGGCACACTTCGTCGGCGCATCTTGCTCCCCCATACCGCGCTGGGCTGGGAGCCAGAGCGCCTACGGGCTGTGCTGCTACATGAGTCTGCCCATCTCTCCCGCCACGATCCTCTCTGTCAGCTTCTCGCAGAGCTGGTTCGTGCTCTCTTCTGGTTTCATCCTCTTGTCTGGCTGGCGGTTGCCCAGCTACGACGAGAGGCAGAGACTGCTTGTGACCGTCATGTTCTTGCGAATGGGATCGCCCCTGATCGCTACGCCCACTACCTTTTGGAGATTGTCAAGATGCTTAAGAAACAACCGTCGGCCCCTGCCATGGCCCGCACGCCTCGTCTAGAATCGCGCGTGCACTCCATTCTTTCCTACCTGCCCACTCGACCCACACGCAGCGCCACGCTCACGCTGGCCCTGATCGGTGTGGCGACCGTCCCACTTCTCGCCGCTCGCCCTGCCACACTTCCTCAGAGTGAAGCACCGGTAAAACAAGCGCTACCCGCAATCGAACAAGTGAAGCGCCGCGAGGAGCTCCTGGCACAGGATCAGGAAAAAATGCGTCTGGATCAGGCAAAGGCCGCCGCAGAAAAGAAAGCCACGAAGCTCGCCACGACAAATAACAAGGCAAAGCTTGCCGATGAGAAAGCGCTCCAGGAAAAATGCCAGCGTGAGCTCGTGGCACTAAAACAGCGAGCGAGAGACCTAGACCTGCAACAAGCCGAAGCAGATCGCCAACTCAATAAGCGACGTGTGGAAGAGGACATGGCTCAGGCACGAGAGCGCCAAACACGGAACTTTGCAACAGAGCCCCTCGACGAAGAGCTAGAGGAGCTTAAGCTCAAATTACGCAACCTTGATAACCGGCTTACGGATAAGCAGCTAGAGCTTGCAGATTTCTTGGTAAATTTTGGAGAGGATCATCTACGTGTCAAAGCGGTTCGGAACCAGATGGAAGTCCTCACCAAGATGATAAATGAGGTGCGCCGGAACCGTGACCAGATTCGGGCCAAGCTTCAAGAGGTCACGCATGTCCAAAGAGCACAACAGCAAAAGCTCCAAATTGACGAGCAAGAGCAAGTTCTGGTTGCGCTAAGAGCGGAGCTCGAATCTCTGGAGCGTGCTGTTGAGGAAAAAGCCAAGCAAGTACAGAATGGACTCACGAGCGTCGACGAGCTCAATAAGGAGCAGGCTAAGCTCAAGGAGATGAAGGCTCGCTATCAAGTTGCAGAGAGCCGCCTCAAGCAGCTCAAAGGGTAGTCAATTGCCCGAGGAGCCCGAGGAACAGATAGCCCGGACACTCGTTGTCCGGGCTTCTTCGGTGTCTAGGCTCCCAGGAGCTATAATAGAGGCATGCGCCTCTTGCTTCTCTCGGACATTCACTGTCAGTGGCGAGACTTCGACCCCACACGCTACCCCACGGTCGATGCGATCCTCTGCGCAGGGGATATCACCGATGCAGGGAAGCCGGGGCAGGAGCGGTTTATCGAGAGCCGTGCGTGGGTCTATGGGCAGGCGGCTCACGCACCGTTCTACTGGGTTCCCGGCAACCACGATATCGGCTTCGATGGCACGGAGTACGCCGATATCCCCAACACGCACTGTCTCCTCAACAAAACCCTCACCCTCGGCCCGTTCTCGATCCATGGGGTCAGCTGCTCGCCCTGCTACAACGCGCCGCAGCTCGCCCGCTACTGGGACTTCATGACCGCCGACCCCCAGACCGAGCAAGCCGCCTACGATTTTGAGCGCGTGGATATTGTCGTCTCCCATAGCCCACCCCACGGTCTCTGCGATGCAAGCTGGGACCGCTGGAACGGGGACACCAAGCTCGGCTCCGAGGCGCTGACGAACTATTTGGTTGCCAATGGGCCCAAGCTCGTGGTCTGTGGCCACATCCACGAAGCCGCCGGGGAGCGCACGCTCGGGACAACGCGGGTGATCAATACCGCGCAGTGCTGGACTTTGGTTGAGCTGTCTGCCCCCTGACCCCCACAAGTGGGGGAAAAATAGGGTATTTTCTTGTTCTCTCCCCCATTCATGGGGGCTGGGGGGCTTATGAGCATTGCAATTATCGGAGGGACGGGAGTCGGGCAGTTTCCGCTGGAGGGCGAGCCGGAGCGGGTTCTGGTGAGCACGCGCTGGGGGGACGCCGAGGTGGTGCGTGGGGTGCTCTCGGGCAAGACGGTGTACTTTCTGGCGCGGCACGGCGGCGGGCACAAGATTCCGCCGCATAAGATCAACTTCCGCGCCAATATCGCCGCGCTTGCCACACTGCGGGTGAAGGCGGTCTTTGCGACCACAGCCGTGGGGAGCCTGCGCGCCGACTGGGGGCCAGGAACCCTGGTGGTCCTCGACGATCTCATCGACTTCTGCCTCACGCGCACCGGCAAGACCTTCTTCGACGAGACACCCGTCCACACCGATGTGACGCGCCCTTACTCCGAGCCGCTACGGCAAGCGCTGCTTACCGTGGGCGAGGATGTGCGCGATGGGGGAACGTACCTCTGCGCCGACGGGCCGCGCTACGAAACATCGGCGGAGGTGCGCCTCTTTGCATCGTGGGGGGCGCATGTGGTGGGAATGACCGGCATCCCGGAGGCAACCCTGGCGCGTGAGGCGGGGTTGCACTACGCGGGCATCTCGCTGGTCACCAACTTGGGCGCGGGGATTGGCGAGGGAGAGATTAGCCACGAAGGAGTCGAGGCCGTGATGGCCGAGACCGGTGTACGCCTCCGTCGCCTGCTCACCGGAGCCGTGGAGCGCCTCAACACCGAAGCGCTCCCCAAGATCGGACCCGGCGCGTTTTCCGCCGGTTGAAACCGGCGGCGGTTATTTCGGGTCGTAGCTCTTGGAGCCCTCGGTGGGCAGGGGGACGACCCAGACCTGGCGGAACTCGGTGGGGTTGTGGTGGTCTTGCAGGAAGATCGGGCCGGGCTTGTCGATGGGGCGGTCGGCGCGAATCCCTGTGGGGCCTTGAATCTCCGTGTTGTTCTGCACCAGAATCCCGTTCTGGAAGACCGTCACGCGCGCCTTCTCGGTGAGCTTGCCGTCTACGAAGCGGGGGGCGCGGAAGATAATATCGTAGGTCTGCCAGGAGAGCGGGGGCTTGCAGGCATTGACCAGCGGGGCGGACTGGCTGTAGACCGCGCCGCAGTCGCCGGTGCCGGGGATCTTCAGCCCCGACGAGTCCAGCACCTGAATCTCGTAGCGCCCTTGCAGCCCGACCCCGGAGTTGCCGCGACCCTGGCCCTTCTCATTGGGGACGTAGGGAACCTTGAACTCGACATGGAGCATAAAGTCGGTGAACTCCTGCTTGCTGACGATATCCCCGGCCTGCGAGACCAGCGCGCCCTTGACCACCTTCCAGTGACCGTCTGCATCCGAGCCGTTCTTGCGCCAGTTCTGGGCCACTTCTTCCTCTTTGCCGGAGAAGAGCACGATCGCGCCGGGGGGCGGCGGGACGGGCTTGGGCTGCTTGGCCTTTGGGTCGGGGGGCAGGTAGGGCGACTGTGCGAGCGCCGCCAGGGCGAGAAGAGAGAGTACGTTCATCGTGGTCGTATTTTACCTGGAATTCTCTGGTGCCGGGGGACGGCCCTCGCCGCGGAGACAGCAGTTGACGGGGCAGACATCGTGGTTGGGGCCACGACCGCCGAGCGCGAGGGGAATGGGGGAGTCGCTGGTGCGCTCCTCGACCAGGGTGTGGATCAGGCGCACCATGCGGGGGTGCGTGCCCGCAGTCCCCGCGCGCACGAAGGCGAGCCCCAGCTCCTCCGCGAGGTTCTTAGCCTCGTAGTCGAGGTCGTAGAGGACCTCCATGTGGTCGGAGACAAAGCCCAGAGGGACCACGGCGACGCCGGGAACGGCCCCCCCGGCCCCCGCGGAGCGGGGGAGACTCTTGAGGTAGTCGAGGATATCGGGCTCTAGCCAGGGGACCTGGGGCGGGCCGCTGCGGCTCTGGAAGGCCAGGTCCCAGCGGTAGAGGTTGCAGGCGCTGGCGATCAGGCTGGCGGAGTCGCGGAGCTGCACCTCGTAGTCGCAGTTGCGTGCCATGCCCTGGGGGATACTGTGCGCCGTAAAGACCACCCGGGAGCCGTCGGGGAGCTGCGCCAGAGCCTCTTTGACCCGCTCGGCCATCACGGCGACAAACTCGGGGTGGTTGTAGAAGACCCGAAGCTTATCAAAAGTAGGGGCGCCGGGGCCGACCGCCTCACAGGCCTTGGCGATATCCTCGCGGTACTGGCGGCAGCCGGAGTAGGAGCTAAACGCCGAGGTCACAAACACCAGCGCGCGCTCGACCCCATCGGCCTTCATCAGCGAGATCGTGTCGGTAAGAAACGGGTGCCAGTTGCGGTTGCCAAAGTAGATCGGCAGAGGAAAGCCGCTCTCTCTGAGGGCCTCGATCAGGGCGCGGTTCTGGCCGTTGATGGGGCTGACCCCGCCGAAGTGGTGGTAGTGCTCCGCCACTTCCAGCAGGCGCTCGGCGGGGATATTGCGCCCCGCGGTCACGTTTTGCAGAAACGGCAGGACATCGTCGGGGCCTTCTGGGCCGCCAAAGGAGAGCAGGAGCAGGGCATCGTAGTGGTTCATAATAGCTTCGTTCCGACCCAGATCATCTCATTCTCGATCTTGGTCTGGAAGGTCTCCACCGGCTTCTTGACCACGCCGTCGATTGCGGCGCCGGTCCTCAGGTCGAACTTACCGTAGTGCCAGGGACAGACAACAGAACACTCGTCGCTGTTGATAGTTCCCTCACAGAGCGGGCCGCGGGCGTGGCTGCAGCGGTTGTTGATGGCGAGGATCTCGCCCTTGATGTTGAAGACCCCGACCATCTTGCCCTCCAGAAACACCGTCCGCGCCTGGCCCGGAGCAAGGTCCGCGAGGGGGCAGACCTCCACCCAGCTCTCTCGCGCCTCGCCGGCAGCCAAGGCCTCGGCGATGGGAGGGCCACCAAGCGTGTCGAGGGCTTCGTCGAGGCGAAGATTGACACAGGTAAAGAGCGGCGTATCTTGGAGCGTGTAGCGGCTGGACTCGGTCTCGCGCAGCTCTTGCACCAGGTCCAAGAAGTCCGCGGGCTCGTCGGTCTCGAAGGCCAGGATAAACTCGTAGTCGTCGATCCCGAAGCTGTAGGTGGTGTTGAGGCGAATCGACGGGTACTTTTTCCCCACCTCGATGTGCTCGTCCATCACCCCCTGCCGCGTGTGCTTGGAGAGCTGGTACCAGTCGCGGGTCTTGATAAACGGGTAGACAAAGACATACTTGGCCTCCGACGGATCGATGACCAGCCGCTCCTCTTCCTCGCTGCTATCGGCACCGCCCACCCGAATCTCGTAGACCGAGCGCTTGGTCTGGGAGAAGTAGGAGTAGGCGATCTGGAGGTAGCTGCCCATGCGGGTGCGTAGCAGGGCGGTGGCTAGCTCCTGGAAGACCAGCGGACTCTCGGTGATCTGCCAGAGAAGCAGCTCGCAGTCCGCGCGGGTGCCGACCGTGCTGTAGGGGCGCAGGAGCATGCGCCGGTTGAAGTTCTGGATGACACTCGAAAGCTCGCGCTTCTGCGCTGCTTGCTCGTCCTCGGGCAGGCGACGCCAGGCCGGGTCGAGCTTGTAGAAGGCGAAGCGGACATACTGGCGGCGGCTGAGCTGCCGTCCTGCCGGCGGCGCGGCGGGGGTATCGGTGGTGGATCGTGGTCTCATAGCTCTCTCATACTTTCTTGGATCGCGTCTAGCGTGCTCTGGATGATCTCGGGCGTGTGCGCGGCGCTGACAAAGCCGGCCTCGAAGGCGCTGGGAGCCAGGTAGACACCGCGCTCCAGCATCTTGTGGAAGAAAGTCGCGTAGCGCGGGGCATCGACATACTGCTTTGCGGTGGCGTAGTCGGTCACCTGGACGCCGTCTTCTTTCAGGAAATAGAACCCAAACATCGTCCCGATGGTTCCTGCTTGGAGCGGAATCCCGGCCTGCGCGGCGGCATGGGCGATCCCCTGAGTGAGCAGGTGCGTGTTCTGGACAATCTCGTCGAAGACCCCAGGTTTCTGGAGCTCGGTGAGGGTGGCGATTCCCGCCGCCATCGCCAAGGGGTTGCCCGAGAGCGTTCCGGCCTGGTACATCGTCCCCGCCGGCGCGACCTGCTGCATGATGGCCTTCTTGCCCGCATACGCCCCGACCGGAAGCCCGCCCCCGATCACTTTCCCGAGGCAGGTGATATCGGGATCGAGGCCCCAGTACGCCTGCGCCCCGCCCGGCGAGACCCGAAAGCCCGTCATCACTTCGTCGAGGATGAAGAGGGCTCCGTGCTGTTTGCAGAGGTCGTGGAGGCCCTGGAGGTAGCCGTCTGCGGGGGGGACAAAGCCCATGTTGGCCGCAATTGGTTCCACAATCACGGCGGCGATCTCGGTGCCCAGCTCGGCGAAGAGCGACTTTGCTCCCTCTAGATCATTGTAAGAAAGCGTCAGCGTGCTCGCGGCGGTGGCCTTGGGGACGCCAGGGGAGTCGGGGAGGCCTAGGGTCGCGACCCCGCTGCCTGCTTGCACCAAGAGCATGTCGGCGTGGCCGTGGTAGCAGCCGGAGAACTTGACGATCTTCTCGCGCCCAGTGACCGCGCGGGCGAGGCGCAGGGCGCTCATGCACGCCTCGGTGCCGCTGTTAACAAAGCGAATCTGCTCGATACTGGGCACCATCCCAACTACCTGCTCGGCGAGCTGGTTCTCCAGCGCGGTGGGGGCCCCGTAGCTCGTGCCCTTAGCCGCGGTCTCCGCGATGGCTTTCAGAACGACCTCCGGTGCGTGGCCCAGCACGAGCGGGCCCCAGGAGAGGACGTAGTCCGTATACTGGTTACCGTCGGCGTCCCAGATAAAGGCACCCGCGCCGCGCTCGATAAATCGGGGTGTTCCCCCAACTCCGCGGAAGGCACGGACGGGGCTATTGACCCCACCGGGGATGAGCTCCTGCGCACGGGCAAAGAGCCGCTCTGATTCTTGTGTGTTCATGGTGATAGGATACCCGGCTGGCCCCCCGGTTGGCTCGCCCCCGTTGGAGGGGGGCGTCAACGAGCCTGCGGCTGGGAAGGCCTTCGGCCATAGGGATCTCTGATGGCCGAAGGCCTTTGCGGCGGAACGCCCGTTGACGCCCCGCTCTAACCGGGGCGGGCTACAGCCGCTCGACCGTCTCCTCCGCTTGGTGGATGCAGTCGGGGATACCGACACCGCGGTAGGCGCAGCCGGTGAGGTGTAGGCCGGGGGGGAGGGATTTTTCCAGGACAGCGATTCGGTCTAGGTGTCCGGCATCGTACTGGGGGTTGGCGTTGTGCCAGCGGAAGATGCGGTGAAAGAGCGGCTCGGCGGTGATGCCTAGGATATCTAAAAGCTGCTCTCTTGCCATCGCGAGAATCTCGTCGTCGGTTTTTTCCAGGGTCTCAGGGGTGCGCGAGCCGCCGAAGAAGACCCGGACGAGTGCCTGGCCCTCGGGGGCGCGCGACGGGAACTTCACCGACGAGATCGTCAGGGCATTGATCGGGCGCTTCTCCCGCAGGGGGATCACCATGCCAAAGCCGTGTAAGGGGCGCTTGATCTCGTCGGTGCGGAAGCCGAGGGAGAGCGTCCCCGTGCTCACCGCACGCATCAGCTCCAGCTGCTCGGCGACCCGTGGTGCGAAGGGCTCGACCAGCGTGGCGGCGACCGAGGCGGGCGTGGTCACGATCACCTGCGCGGCGTCGAGTGTCGTGCCATCCGAGAGCGTGAGCGTGTAGCCTGTTGAGGTTTGCGTGAGCGCTGTCACCGCCGTATTGAGCTTGAGGGGGCCGGTGAGCTTGCCCACAAGCGCGTCGACTAGCTCTTGCGTCCCGCCGGGGAACGACTGGAACATCGAGGGCCGCTTGCCGCCTTTACTGGCCTGTGCCAGCTTGGCTTTCTGCGCGAGCGTCCCACGGATCAGGCTCCCAAACTCCGTCTCCAGCTCGCGGTAGCGTGGGAAGGTCGCCAGCAGGCTCTGGCGCTCGGACTCGCCGCTGTAGATCCCCGAGAGCAGGGGCTCCCCGAGGCGCTCGAGAGCTTCTTGCCCGAAGCGGCGGCGCACAAAGCTGCCCACGGTCTCGTCGGCGGGATCGGTGCGCGCAGGGAGAAGCCAGTCTAGGCCCATGCGGAGCTTGCCGGGCCACGAGAGCAGGGGGCTTTGGAGGAAGGGCCAGAGCTTGGTGGGGACGATCAGCTGCATGCCGTCGGGGAGGGCGACCGGCTGGCCCTGGTGTAGGATGTAGATCGTGCGGAGCTGGTCGTTGGTGCCCAGGAGCCGCTCCCCAAGACCCAGCTCCCGTGCGAGCTGCGCCGCCCAGGGCTTGGTTGCCAGAAACGAGTCCGCGCCGCCCTCGACCACAAAACCGTCGATTTTCTCTGTCTGGAGCTTCCCGCCCCAGCGCCCCGACGACTCAATCAAGGTGTAGTCAAGGCCGCGCTTCTGGGCGAACCACGCCGCGCTCAGCCCGGAGATACCGCCCCCAATAATGGCAATCATGGTGTTTGGGTGTACTCATGGACAAACTCCACGAGGCGCTTGACCGTCTCGACCGGCGTGTGCTGCAAGATGCCGTGCCCCAGATTGAAGATGTGCCCTGGTCTGCCCTTGACACTATCCAGGATCGCCTCCACCTGCGGTTGGAGCGCGTCCCAGTTTGCAAAGAGTGCTACCGGATCGAGGTTCCCTTGCACCGCCACACGGTCGCCGAGTGTCTCCCACGCCGACGCCAGATCCGTGCGCCAGTCCACCCCGATCACATCGCCGCCGGCCTGGGCCATCTGCGGCAGGATTCCCCCGGTGCCCGTGCCAAAGTGGATCAAGGGGACGCCCGCCGTGCCCGCAATCTCCAGCGCGAGCTTGCTGTAGGGGAGTACAAACTTCGTGTAGTCCGCCGGGCTCAGCTCGCCCACCCAGCTATCGAAGAGCTGGAGCGCCTGCGCACCCGCCTCAGCCTGCGCGACTAGGTACTCTCCGGCGAGGGTGGCGAGCTTGGTCATCAGCAGGTGCCAGGCATCCGGCTGGTTCCACATCAGGGTCTTGACCTCGATCCGGTTCTTGCTCCCCCCGCCCTCGACCGCGTAGCTGGCGAGCGTGAAGGGCGCGCCGCTAAAGCCGATCAGCGGAATCCCCCGCGGGTCGAGCTGCTTGCGGGTGAGGCGAATCGCCTCCAAGGTGAAGCCCAGCGCTGCACGTGGGTCTGGGACGCGCAGCGCTTCGATATCGGCGAGGGTGCGCACGGGGTTGTGGATGATCGGCCCCTCGCCCTTGGCAAACTCCAGGCTCAGGCCCATTCCCTCCAGTGGCGGGAGGATATCGGCGAAGATAATCGCGGCATCGAGGTCGAAGGCGTTGATCGGCTGCATCGTCACTTCGCACGCCAGCTCGGGGCTCTTGATGAGCTCCAGGATCGTGTTCTGTGCCCGCAGGGCGCGGTACTCGGGCATGTAGCGCCCTGCTTGGCGCATCAGCCAGACCGGCGTCGCATCGACAGGCTCGCGGCGGCAAGCGCGTAAAAATCGGCTATTTTGCATAGATAGTCTCTTCCCCCCTAACCCCCGCCTAGCGGGGGGACAAGTCGGAATCGGGTTCCTTGTATCCCCCCCGTTGCACGGGGGATGGGGGGGAGGTGTCGTTAGTTTACCTCTCGGCGAGCCAGCGGACGGCGTCGCGGGCAAAATACGTCAGGATCATGTCGGCTCCGGCGCGCTTGATGCTCACCAGGCTCTCTAAGGCGCAGCGCTGCAAATCAATCCAGCCGTTCTGGGCGGCGGCGTGGAGCATGGCGTACTCGCCGCTGACTTGGTAGGCGGCCAGCGGTAGCTCGTAGGCATCGCGCACCTCCCGGATGATGTCCAGATACGCCAGCGCGGGCTTGACCATCAGAATATCCGCGCCTTGTTCCACATCGAGCGCCACTTCCCGTAGCGCCTCCCGACGGTTCGCGGGGTCCATCTGGTACTGGCCGCGGTCGCCGAACTGGGGCGGACTCTCGGCGGCATCGCGGAAGGGGCCGTAGAAGCCGCTGGCGTACTTGGCGGCGTAGCTCATGGTGACCGTATTGACCAGCCCCGCGCTATCCAGCGCTCCGCGAATCGCCCCGATCATGCCGTCCATCATCCCCGACGGCGCGATGATATCCGCCCCCGCCTCGGCGTGGACCACGGATGCCTTGCCGAGCAGCTCCAGGGTCGGGTCGTTGAGCAGATACCCCGCCTCGTCCAAGACACCGCAGTGGCCATGATCCGTGTACTCACAGAAGCACATGTCCGAGATCACGAGCAGCTCGGGGCAGGCTTTTTTGAGGGCGCGAATCGTGGTGGGGATAATCCCCTCCGGGTTCCAGTTCTCGCTCCCGCAGGCGTCCTTGGTCTCGGGAATCCCAAACAAGATCACCGCGGGAATGCCCTCGTCGAACGCACGGCTCGCCTCCACGACCAGCGTGTCCGGCGACCACTGGCACTGCCCCGGCATCGAGCGGATGGGGATTTGCAGGCCGCTGCCGTGGCGCACAAAGAGCGGGTAGATAAAGTCCGCCGCATCGAGCGAGGTCTCCTGCACCATGCGGCGCAAGAGCGGCGTGCGCCGCAAGCGGCGCGGTCGAAAGATCAAATCATTCATAACTAATTTTTTCTTGCCCTCATGGAAATCATGGGGCTATGGGGCCTTCGGCCGCCTCCTCGTTCCTCGTCGGTAAAATTTCGCCGAAGGCGCGGCGGCGGCACGACGCCCCATTGCCCCACGTTTATCGTGCGGGAACGGGAACAAAATAATCCCCCAGTGCCGCGATAAGGCCGTCGAGCGTGTGCGTGGCGGGCATTACGTCCACGGTCAGGCCATGCGCCTCAGCGGCGGCGGCGGTCTGGGGGCCGATACAGGCGAGACAGACTCCGGTGAGGCTGGCGCGGCTCCCGCCCTCGCTCTCCAGCCGGGCGAGAAAGTTATCGACGGTCGAGGCGCTGGTAAAGGTTACCGCATCCACGCGCCTTTGGGCCAGTAGCGCCGCAACATCCGCCCCGCCCGTCCCACGGATTGTTCGGTATGCCTCAACGACAGTCACAATCGCTCCACGCGCTGTGAGCTGCTCTGCGAGTGTGGGCGGGGCAATCGCGGAGGCGGGGATGAGCACGCGCTGGCCAGGCAGGATCGGCAGCGCTTTACCTAGCGCTTCGGCGGTGAATGTCTCGGGCAGTAGAATCGCTTTTCGACCAAGGTAGGCTGCAGAGGCTTTCGCGGTGGCGGGGCCGACGGCGGCTATAGGAATCTCTTCCACCGCATCTTCCATCTCAGGGAAGAGGGCTGCCATTGTTTGTACGGTGTTGGCGCTGGTGAGGACGAGCCAATCAAAGCGGGCAAGATCGGCGAGCGCCGCGCGTAGCGGCGCGTCGTCTTCTGGGGGAGCAATCGCGATACAGGGGTACTCGATCACCTCCGCGCCGTGGGCTTGGAGCAGGGCGGTGAAGCGGGAGTTCTGGTGGGTGGCGCGGGTGTTGACGATGCGCTTGCCGATTAGGGGCATGTGGCCATCTCCGTGTCGGCCATCTCCCTGCCGCTGAGACGGCTTCCCTCTTCCCCTGATGGCTCGCAAGCTCGCCGGGAAGAGGGACTTTCCGGTATGCCCCTCTTCCCAGCGAGGAACGAGCGCACCCAGAGGGTACCCGCGGAAGAGGGGGAGCGCTCTAAGGCGCGGGGAGATGGCACACTATTTACCCCAAGAGCTCCGTGGCTCCTTGCGCCTTGGCGTCGTCGGCGAGCTGGGCTCCGAGAGCTTCGGCGTCGGAGGGGGAGGCGGTGCCGGTGACCTCGATGCAGCGGGTGCCGTCGAGGGACAGAACCCGGGCAGTGAGGGTGAGCGTGGAGCCCTCTAGGTAGGCGTAGGCGGCGAGAGGGAGCGAGCAGCCACCGCCGAGCGCGGCGAGGAAGGAGCGCTCGGCGGTGACCGCCTGCGCGGTGGCGGTGTCGTGGAGCGGAGCGAGGGCCGCGATAATCGCGGCATCGTCGCGGCATTGCACGGCAATTGCCCCTTGGCCGGGCGCGGGTAGGAGCACATTGAAGGGGAGGACCTCAGTGATGGTAGCGCTGTAGCCCAGGCGCTCCAGGCCGGCGTGGGCGAGGAGGATGGCATCGTAGGGGCCGCTCGGGTCGAGGGCTTTCTGGATGCGCGTATCAACATTGCCGCGGATATCGAGCAGCTGCAGGTCCGGGCGGGCGCGCAGGAGCTGGGCGGCGCGGCGGCGGCTACTGGTGCCGATGGTCGCGTGGTGCGGGAGGTCCAGGAGGCTCTTGCCGCTGCGGCTGACGAGCACATCCCCGACCGGGGCACGCTTGAGGATCGCCCCAATTGCCAGGCCCGTGGGCTGCTCGGTGGGCAGGTCCTTGAGGCTGTGCACGGCGCACTGGATGCGGTTCTCGTGGAGCGCGGCCTCCAGCTCGGCGGTGAAGAGGCCCTTGCCGCCGATCAGCGGCAGAGGGGTATCGAGGACGCGGTCGCCCTTGGTCTGGATGACCTCGATCTCGCCGCTCCCTTCTGGCAGGAGCGAGAGGACATGGTCGGTCTGCCAGCGGGCGAGCTTGGAGCCACGGGTGCCAAAGCGCAGGCGCATCTAGTTCTTCTCAGCGAAGGGACAGCGGGCCGCCTCCAGGCCAAAGACATCGCGCACCGTGTCGGCGTAGTTGACCCCGTTGCCCTCGATGGCGTTGGAGCGCAGGCGCAGGGTGGGCTCGTGCATCAGGCGGTTGACCAGGCTATGGGCCAGGATCTCAATCGCCCGCTGCGTGGCTTCATCGGCGTGGGGCAGCCGGGCAAGGGCCTTCTCGACCTCGCTCTGCGCCAGGCCCTGCGCCCAGTCCCGTAGGTCCTTGATGACCGGAGTCACCTCGCGGGTCTGGAGCCACTCGGTGAAGCGGGCGGTCTCTTGGCCGATAATCTGCTCGACGGCCGGGACCGCGGCGCGCCGTAGCTCGAAGTTGGCGTCGATCACTTGCTGGAGGGCGTCGATATCGTGGTACGCCACGGACTCCAGGGTCGCGACTGTCTCCTCGATATCTCGGGGGACTGCGATATCCACGAGGGTGAGGGGGCGGCTTTCACGGGCGCGCACGGCGGCGGCGACCTCGCTGTAGTAGATCACGGTGTGGGGCGCACCGGTCGCACAGATCACCGCATCGGCCCAGGTGAGTGCCTCTTCGAGCTGACACCAGCTCAGGGCGCGGGCGCTGAGCTTCTGCGCGAGGTCCTCGGCATGGACCAGCGTGCGGTTGATGACGGCCAGCTCGACCGACTCGGTGGCGCGGAGGGTCTGTGCGGCGAGGACGGCCATCTCCCCGACTCCCACGACCAGCACGCGGCGCGGTGCGGTCTGGAGCACGAGCTGCGCTCCCGCATGGCTCACCGATGTCGTGAAGCGGCTGATCTCGGTCTCGGTGCGGGCGCGCTTGCCGGCCTGGGTCGCCTGGGCAAAGAGGCGCGAGAGAACCGGCCCGACTGACCCCGCGGTCTGTGCTTCCTGAAACGCCAGCCCGACCTGGCCGAGAATCTGGTCCTCCCCTAAGATCATCGACTCCAGCCCACACGCGACACGGAGCAGGTGGGTGGTGACGGTCTCGCCGGTCTTGAGGCTGAGGTGAGGAACGAGCTCGCTCTCAGGCAAGCGGTAGAGCGCACTGAAAGCGGCGACCACGCTGGCATGGTGGACCTGTGGGCGGAGCACGGCGTAGAGCTCCAGGCGGTTGCAGGTCGAGAGCAGGACGGCCTCGGAAAAAAGCTCGGTGGCCCGTAGCTCCTCCAGGGCGGTGCGCAGGGCGCACCCCGAGAGGGCAAGGCGCTCACGCAGGGCGACCGGCGCGGTGTGGTGATTGACTCCTAGCAAAACGACTGACACGTTCTTGGTTCTCCTGGGTAGTATACCGCTCCTTGCGACAGCAGTTCCCTAGCGTACTTCCCAGAGATGAAGAGCGCATGAAGCTCGCCCAAAGGTTCCCTCGCGCACTCTTGTGGCGTAAAATACCCGCATGACAATCTTTGCCCACCGCGGGGCCTCCGCCGATGCCCCCGAGAACACCCTCGCCGCCTTTTTGCTCGCCGCAGAGCAAGGGGCCGATGGGATCGAGCTGGACGTGCGCCTGACCGACGATCACCAGCTCTTGGTCCACCACGACCCTATCTCAGGGAGCCGCGCGGACTACCCCCGCCACCCAACCCTCGACGAGGTGTTTGCAACCGTGGGGGAGAAGTTTGTCTGCATCAATGTGGAGCTGAAAGAGAGCGGCAATGGGCTGGAGCCGCTGGTCTTGGAGTGTATTGCGCGGCATAAAATCTTGGAGCGTGTGCTGATCTCGTCGTTCTTGCCCGAGGCGCTCAAAAACTGCCCCGGCCTGCCCTGCGCCCGCCTCTTTGCCCGCACGATCCCCGACGACTGGCCGGAGTGGCCGGTGCTCCACCCGCACTTCGCGCTGGTCACCGACGAGACCATGGCGCTCTGGCGGGAGGCGGGAAAGATTGTCAATGTCTGGACGGTCAATGACCCCGCGGAGATGAAGCGCCTCGCCGCACTTGGGGTCGATGGGCTCATCACCGACGTGCCCGCCCACTGGAAGTAGGCGTCTGCAGTGGCCTTCGGCCGCAAAGCCCGTGCCGGGCTGCAAAGTTACGCCCCCCTTCGCGAAGCCGGAGGGGGTGCCTGAGTGGTGCGAAGGCGGGGGAGGTAATAATGCGGGGCCTGGGAGAGTATCGGTGAACGATGAAAAGTCACTTTAACGAGAGGTCGCTTGCCGGTATCTACGAGGCGGTCGGGGGGATCGAGGCGCTCCGGCGCATCTCCCAGCGCTTCCACCACAGGGTGGAGCAAGACCCGGTGCTGCGCGGGCTCTTTCCCAAGAACATGGTCGCCTTGGAGGAGCGCCTCGCGCTCTTTCTCGCGGAGCGGACCGGCGGGCCTGCCGACTACACCGCGACACGTGGCAAGACCAGCCTGCTCTGTCGGCACGCCCACCTCGCCATTGGGACGCTAGAGGCGGAGCACTGGCTGGAGCACCTGCGCACCTCGCTCGTCGAAGAAGGGGTTCGTGACGATGCTGCAGCGCTGCTTCTCGCGAACCTGACAGAGCTGGCGGCGACCCTGGCGGACCCGCTGATCTTGCTCTACGAGCTCCCGCTAGACGAGCTGCGTGCGAGGCTCCAAGCCGATCCCGCGCTGGCGCTTGTCAACGACCACGGCCGGAATCTGCTCTGCGCCGCCGCGATTGCCTGGGATGTGCCCCGCCTGCGCCTCCTCCTAGAGTTTGGCGCCGATATCGAGACGAAAGACACCGGTGGCCACAACGCGCTCTACCGGGTTGCCAATGGCAGTGGCCGCGAAGAAGACGGTCGCGCGGCGCTGGAGCTGCTGATCGCGCACGGGGCGAGGGTGAATCAAACAACGGGTGTGGGGGGCATGACCCCCCTGCACATGGCCGCCCGCCGCGGAACTGTCGCTCTCGCGGAGGCGCTGCTGGGCGCCGGTGCCACCCCCGATGCCCGCGATACCAAGGGCGAGACCCCGCTCCGTCGCGCTGTGAACTGTGGCCACGAGGGGATCGTCCGCCTGCTCCTCGCCCACGGTGCGAACCCGCTGAGCCAGGATCGCCAGGGCCGCACTGTGCTCGACGCTGCCCGCCACGAGCCAATACGCGCCTTGTTGCAAACCCTTTAGCCCCAGCGCTTTGTCTCAGCGGCGTGTGCCAAGGCGGCGAGGGTGAGCGGGCGAAAACCTTCTCCGTGCCGTAGCGCGAGCCAGAGCCAGGTGAAGGGGTTGAAGGGAACCTGCGGCCCGAGGTAGTGCGCACTGCGAAAGGCGCTCATGTCCACCTGAAAGTGCTCCGCAAAGGCATGGATCAGGCGCTCGACCTCCTCGCGTGTCATCCCAAGATCCTGCACAAGCCGTGTCTGTGGAGTAAGCGAGATGGCAGTGGTCGTACGGTGTGCCTGTAAAAACGCGATGACCTCTCGCTCTTTTTCGTTTTCGTCGCCCATGGTTCTTGGTAAAATACCAGACATGGACACCAACTTCCGCTCTCGTCTTCTCCGTGTGCTCCTCGCCAGCGCGATCATCGGTAGTGTGGCAGGCTGGCTCTATCCTCATCGCTCTAACGCACAGGCAGCGTGTTTTCCGTTAGGCGCGGACAGCTACATAGATCAGGCGGGGTGTCTTGATCTAAGCCAGGCGGAGAAAAACCAGCGGCTTGCAGGTGCAGCGCTGGCCGCTTATGGGGTCTACCGAGCGAGTACAGGAGGTATTCATCTCCCCGCTCACACCGGCTCTGTACGAACGGGTAGCGCGTCGCTGTGGGGGCTGACCCAGAGCAAGCCCGACGAGTTTGGGGCGCTGATCAAGATCCTACGCAACACCGGCGAGACCGAGACCTACCAGAGCAGTGGCCCCTACACGGTCTTCTGGCCCACCGATGCCGCGCTCACCAAGGCACTCGGGGCCGAGCGTGTTGCGGCGCTCCAAAGTCCAGCCGGCCAGCAAGACGCTCGCCACTTTATCGCCAGCCTGACGGTCTCGGGGAGCTATAGCCTCCAGCGCCTGCGGGCACTCGCCACTGAGGGGAAGACTCTCACGACCCTGACCGGCGACGAGGTAGTCCTCAAGCTCGAGGGAAACACGCTCACCGCCAACGGGGTCGCCCTGCTCCAGAGCGAGTACCCTGCTCAGAATGGCTTTGTGCTGGTCACGGAGGGGATTGTTGCCCGTGAGCCGTAGCATCGTCCCGGAGCCGCTTCTCCAGAGCCTTGAGGTGCGCCTCTAGCTGCTGGAGCTCTTGTGCGGAAAAGCTGCTGAGTGTCGTGTCCGCGAGAGCGGTCGCCTCCGGGCCGAGGCTACGCAAGAGATTCCCACTCTTCTCGGTCAACGTGAGCTTGTAGCTCCGCCGGTTCTCGCCGGGGAGCTTTGCCAGCAGCCCCTCGCCCAAGAGCCGGTTGATCATCACAGAGACAGTCGCACGCTCCAGAAAGAGATACTCGGCCAGAGCACTCGATGTGGCTCCACTCGTGCCGCCACAGTTCCAGACCGCGATCAGGAGCCGAAACTGTGCCTGGGTGATCCCGAAGTGGGCAAAGTGCTGGTCAAAGCCCACCGCCATACGGGTTCCGACGCGCATAAGGGCAAGGCACACGCGCGAGGCGAGCTCGGGATCACTAGGCTTCTCTGGCATATCGCCCTACTGTACCAAAAAGTGGCTACTTCTTGCCGGGGCCGAAGCCCCCGCCGCGTGCAAAACCGCCCGGCGCGGTGGTGTAGAGCTCCACCGAGATCTGCGAGAGCGCCATTCCCAGCGTGGGATCGACCTCTTTGGCGTTGGTTATCGTCGCGATCACGACAATGGGCTTCGTGTCCGCGCTCACCTCGGCGAGTGGGGGACGGGTGGGGGGAGCCATCTGTGCCATCATCTCTCCGTGTGCTGCACCGTTGTACCAGGCGAGGGTTGCTTTCTTATCCGCAAACCAGGCGACAATCACCAGCTTGCCGCTCTCACACTGCATAGCGGCGACCCCGAGGCAACCGGGGCTTTTCTGGAGGTCGGCAATCATCGTATTGCCTCGTGGAAGGGGCTTGGGAGCGGCGTCGCCCTGTGTCGGCTTACTCGGCTTGGCGGTGCTGCGCGGCACCGAGATCAGGCCCGGCACCTTCACGGTCTCGGGGGCGAAGCGTCCGCCATAGGCAAACCCACCCGTCACCGGAGTCATGCGCTCGAGGGCAAGCTGCGCAAGGCCCATCGGCTCTTGAGGGTTTTTCGAGGGCGTAAACGAGGCGATCACCAGCACAGGGCCCTTGACCGGCGTTGGCTTCACGACAGCCGTCTCGGGGATCTTGGCCAGCTGGCGCATGCCCTGACAGATCGGGCCCTGGATAAAGGCATCGGCGCTGGCGGCGCTCTCAAACCAGCCAAAGAGCGCGAGCCGTCCGCCTTGCACTTTCGCGTTTTCCAGGCCCAGGCAGCCTGGCGCACTCTTCATCGCGGAGACAAAAAAGTCGAGTCCTTGGGCCTTTGCGGAGGGCACTGTGACAGCTGCAACGGCAGCGAGAGCGAAGATTGTTGTGGTTGCTTTCATGGTTAGTATTCTAATTGTTAGAATGCTAACTGTCAAGAGTAAAAAATCACAGCGCCCTGAAAGAAGCAAAGAAGCGCTGTGAGTTTTTCTAGAGCTTGGCGCTGAGGTACTCAAACGAGGAGCGCAGGCAGTCGAAGGGGTCGCGGCGGCAGGTGTCTTGCTCGACCGCGTACCAGTCCACGCCGCTCTCCTCGCAGGCGGGCAGGATCGTGTCCCAGGGGAGATTGCCCTCGCCAATCGCCGCGATCACGGGGCCGTCTTTGGGGACAACTTCCTTGTCTTTCAGGTGGATCACGGGGACACGGCCCTTGCAGCGGCGGATCAGCGCGGCGGGATCGACCCCCGCGTGCCAGACCCAGTAGAGGTCGGCCTCCAAGTAGTAGTCTGGGCCGCCTTCGTCGATCAGGATATCCCAGAGAGTCTGCGGGCTCTCGGGGGTGACCCGCACGAACTCATGGCTGTGGTTGTGGTGCCCGAAGCGAACCCCCCCGGCCTTGAGAGCCGCGATCACCGGCGCGGAGTCGGCCAAAAAGCGCCGGTAGCCGTCGGCGTGGTCCGCCCCGTAGCTCTGGGGAATCCCCCCGATTGCCACGTAGTCGCAGCCCAGGGTGTGGTGCAGGTCGAGCTCCTCGCTCGTGTTCTGCGCGAGCCGGTCCCACGAGCGGTGGGTCGCGATGCACTTGAGGCCATTGTCATCGAGCATCGTGCGGAGCGTGGCGGCATCGAACTCCGTTTCAAAGGCCTTGACCGCCGAGACCTGCACGGCACGGTAGCCGATCTCGGAGATACGTTTGAGCGACGATGCGACATCTGCCGTCGTGGTCAGGTGGTCGCGGAGTGTGTAAAGCTGAACAGCGAGCTTGGTCATGGGGCTATTTTACCAAGTAGGGAGATACAATACGAGCGGCGTGATTTTAGGGATCGATCTTGGGGGAACAAAGTCGGCGGCACTGGTGCTGCACGAAGACGGAGTCGTGGTACGTCGGGTTGCGGCTCCCACCCCTGCACACGCCGGTGCTGAGGCGCTCTTTGCCTTTCTCGTCGGCCTTGCCCAGCAAGTGCGCGGCCCTGAGACACTCACCGGTGTCGGGGTCTCGGCGGGCGCTCCGGCCGATGCGCAAAACGGCCTTGTCTTTGCTGCGCCCAACCTTCCGGGGTGGGGGCCAGAGGGCTTCCCACTCGCCGCGCGCCTCGCCGATGTCCTCCATCTCCCGGTTCAGCTTGAAAACGATGCCGATGCCACGGCTCTGGCGGAGTGGCGCTTTGGGGCGGGGCAGGGCACGAAGAACATGGCTTTCCTGACAGTTGGGACGGGCATTGGCTCGGGGCTCATCCTTAACGGCGCGCTCCACCGGGGGCGGCGTGGTGCGGGCGGCGAGGTCGGGCATATCGCTGTGGTCACCGGCCCCGAGGCGCGCTCCTGCTCCTGTGGGCTGCGCGGCTGCCTGGAGGCCTACGCTAGTGGGCCGTCGGTGACCCGGATCGCCCAAGAGCGCGGTTGGCAGGGCGAGGCAAGCGGCCGCGCCGTGGTCGAGGCCGCCCGCGCGGGCGATCCCATCTGCCGTGGGGCACTTGCCCAGGCCGCCGAGCACCTCGGGGCGGGGCTGGCGACCCTGGCGATGCTCCTTGATCTGGAGCGGATTGTCCTAGGCACCCTCGCGGTCCATGCCGCCGACCTGCTCCTAGAGCCGATTCAGCAGAGCCTGCGCGCCCGTGCCTGGCCGCGCCTCACCGAGGGGCTTGAGGTCGTCCCCGCCGCGCTCGGCGATAGAGCCCAAGACCTCGCCGCCCTCTGCGCTTTTGCCCCCTCCGCCCCAGCCCCCTCCGCCCCCACAAATGGGGGAACTCTATGAACCTGCTGGATACCGACGAGTTTCCGCTCTTGCTGAAGCGGGGGCGCTGGGCACTGGCGCTCACGGAGACCGGCATCTCGCTCTTCCTGGCTGTCTGGTACCGGGACCGCCCGACTGCAGCCTGGGTCGCGATGATCCTCTTGGTGGCCTACAACGCCGTGGTTCTGCTCCAGCTCTCGCGGCTCAATAGTAAGCGCATTCGTATCCGCCTGCTAGTGATCCTGGACCTGCTCTTTCTGGGCAACGCGGCCTTCTACACCGGAGGCGCGACTAGCCCCTATCTAGGGCTGTGCTACTTGATTGTCTTTGTGGCGGCGCTCTTTGGGGACCTGATGGGGGGCCTGAGCATGGGCGCTCTGGCGGGGCTGATCACGGTGGGGCTGGGGCTCATGGCACCCGCGCCCGACCAGTGGAAGGTGATCCGCGATACCGCGCCCTACTTTGTGATTGTCGGGGGCTTCACGGGCTACCTGGTCGCCCAGATGAAGACCTGGTTCACCCGCTACCAGACCAGCTTTGCCCGCGAGCTGGAGCAGCGTCGGACCGAGGAGGCGCACCAGCGGGAGCGCGAGCTGGCGCGGGAGATCCAGCGCTCGGCGATGCCCACCCTCGCCCCGGAGTTCCCTGGGCTCACCCTCACCCTCCATAGTGAGCCGTCGCTTGAGGTGGGCGGCGATCTCTCGGTCTTTATCCCCGACCTGGCACGTGGGCGGCTGGGGCTGGCGATTGGGGATGTGGCGGGCAAGGGGATGGCGGCGGCACTCGTGGCGACCAGTATCGGCTACCTGCTTCCCTACTTAGACCCGCACCGAAGCCCCCACCAAGCGCTGGTACGGCTCAACAAGGACCTCTGTGAGCGCCTGCCGGACACGTCGTTTGCGACCCTGCTCTACGCCGAGCTGGAGCCTGCCGTGGGACGGCTGCGGCTCTGGAACGCGGGGCACCCGCCGGCCTTGGTCTGGCGGGCGCGCGACGGTCACATCGAGACGGCGGCCTGTGGGCAGGCCCCCCCCTTAGGGCTCTTTGCGGTCTGGCACGCGCCCGAGCAAGAGCTCACCCTTGCTCCCGGCGACTTGGTGGTGTTGCACTCCGATGGCATCACCGAGGCACGTGGCATGGACGAAGCTCAGCTCTTGGGGCTAATCCGGGAGCACGCTCCCCACGGCCCGCGTGCGCTGGTCGAGGCGATCCTGGCACGCGTCCAGCCTGTGGGCACCGATCCCCTCGATGACCTCACTCTGATTGTCTGCCAGCGGGACCGCGCGTTCTAGGCCCCGCCGGGGTTTCCGGGCCAGCGGACACCCGCCGCACGGAACGCGCCGGTCTCCGGGCAGAGAATGCTCATGCCACCGTCCACGGGGACAGTCGCGCCGGTGATAAAGTTGGCGGCATCGGAGGCGAGAAAGAGCGCCACGGCGGCGATCTCCTCCGGGTGCCCGACTCGATCGAGCGGGTAGTGGGTAAAGAAGACCCGCTGCTCGTCCTCCGAGAAGCGCTCTTTCCAGGCCGCCTCCCCGCTGGTCATGATGTGCCCCGGCGCGATACAGTTCACCCGCACTCCGTAGCGCCCGATATCCGCGGCCAGCGCACGGGTCAGCCCCGCGAGCGCGGCCTTGGAGGTCGAGTAGGCCACCCGCTCGGGGATCGGCTGGTTGCCCACGAGCGAGCCCAGGTTGACGATGCTCCCCTTCGTGGCCTTGAGGTGCTCCAGACCGGCTTGGGCGAACAAATACGGCGCGCGCACATTCACCGCCTGAATCTGGTCGAAGAGCGCCACGGGGGTCTCTTCCAAGCTGGTCCCGCGCTGGTCGGCGGCGTTGTTGACGATGCAGTCGAGCCGCCCGAACGTCTCTACTGTCGCCGCAACGACACTTGCGGGAAACGAGAGCTCGGTCACATCGCCTTCCAGGCAGAGGTGCCCCTCGCCCAGAAGCGCCTTGGTTTCGTCGATGCGCCTCAGGTCGGTCGCGCACACGCTCCAGCCCACTTGGGCAAACCCGAGCGCAATCGCCCGCCCGATTCCCTGGCCCGCGCCCGTCACAATCACTGTTTTCATGCTGCAAGTGAGTACGGCGAGTCACGCGGGAAATCCTGCTTTAGATCGCTCCCGTTGAGCTCGCCCCCGTTGGAGGGGGGCGTCTTGCTATCCTCGTGCCTCGGACACAAAGGGCTGCGCCCATAATTCGGTATGGCCGGAGGCCTTCGTGTCGGAGCCTGCGACGACAGCGAGACGCCCCCCTCCAACGGGGGCGGTCTAAACGGGGGCGATCTCTTCCGTATAATGGTGTAGACATGATGCAGACTGCGCTTCGCTCCCTCCGCGACTATCTCACGAACTTAGACTGGGACGCCTCGCGGCGGGGGAGCCTGCTGGTGGTCGCACCGGAGCAGCTCACGACCAGCCCACCGCGGCCCGAGCAGGACGTTGAGGAGGAGAAAAAGGCGCTGGCGGAGGGAGCTGCGGCGTTTGCACGGCGGATCGGGCCGCCGGGGCGCTATGGCTACAACCCCGCGCTCTTGGAGCAAGCCTTCGAGCTGCGACGGCTACGAACCAGAACCTGCGCTGCTTTAGCGCCGTCGCTCATGGTGATTCCGGCACGCCGCTTGCCCAAGCCTGACTTCCACGCCGAAGACGAGCGCCCGGAGCTGATGGAGCTCCTGCTACGGACCTGCACCCAGACCCAGTGGGAGAAGCTCGGGAGCCGCACGGGCTTTGGGCTCCCTGACTGTGAGACCCGCGCGCAGCGTCGCCTCTTTGAGCGCATTGTTCCCAGCCCCTTGGTCGTGGGGCGCAACTATAGAAGGCAACCCAACGACCGGCTCTACTCGCCGAGCGAGCGGCTCCGCGCCCGTCTTCGAGTGGTGCTCTATGTCAGCTCCGATGCTGTCGGCTCCCAAGGTGCCGAGGCGCAGATGCTCTATTTCAACGGCGACAAAAACACGGAGATCACGCTGGTGGGGGACAACCCCTACGCGCCGCATGACACCACGTTTGGCGCATCCCTGACCGAGAAGGTGCCGCGCAAGCAAAAGCCTGCCGCCCTGAGCTATGGCGCACTGACCACCCCGGTCCATCTTGTTCCCACGACCACGGTCGGTGAGCTTGTGGGACAGATCGCGAGCGCGACACGCTTGCCCCTGACGGTGGACTACCGGCTGAAACGCCACTCGGTTCTCACGTGGGGCACCCAGGTGGCGGCGGGCGATTTGCTAGAGGCGCTCTGCTGGTCGCTGGGGGGGAGCGTGCGAAAACTCGACCCCGCGGCCTTTGTTCTCACCTGGGATAAGGAGCCCCTGACCCTGCACCTCCTGCGCCACGATACCTGGGAGGCCGATGCATGGCTCGAGAGTGTCTACGGAGAGAAAGAGCCCTATAAAATAGACAACGCCTTGCCCTACCTTGCCCTCGCCGACGATGAGCCGCAGCGCTTCTCGCGGAGCTGGGTCGAGCGGCTGGCGGGCGGGCCACGCATTGTCAAGTCCGACGCGCTCCCGGCTAGTGTCCAGAACCTGCACGCGCTTGCCCTGGCGGAGCGCTTTCGCGACCAGGAAACCCCACCCGGCCTCGACTCGGTCCGCCTTGTACTCTCGGCCTGGGCGCAGCTTCTCTTGCCCGATGGCCCGGCCCTTACCCTGGAACCTCTGAGCGTCCCGCTCGGGGCGACATCGACGACTCAGGACGAGCCTGCGCTTGGCTGGGAGGGGATCGGGCTTACCCTTCGTGCCGAGACACCCGAGCAGGCAGAGCAGCTCCTCGCACTCACCGACAAGCTCCCGCTGGCGCGACTCTTTCTGGAGGGCGATGCCCCCACGCTTGCGGCGGCGCTGAAGATGACCAAGAAGCCGCTCTGTGGGCTGGAGCGCCTGCTGACCGTGCCACCGGGGAGCGACCCACGGGTGGACCGAAATATTCTGGGACAGAGCACGTCGGAGTACGGTAAGAGCCGAGGGCGACGGGGCTCCGACTGGCTGATCCCCGATGCGCCGGGTGTACAAGAGCACTGTCGGTCAAAGGTCCAGGCGCTCGCGGCGCTTCCGGGGCTGGCGGGCTTGCGCCTCGCCGACGATACCCCGCCCGGCTACGATGCCGAGCTCTCTCTCCAAGGAATCTACTCACCGGGGGATGCGCTGGGGTACTCACGGGAGAACCGGCTGGCCTACTGGCGCGAGACCGGCACCGATCCCGCCGATATTCTCGGCTACCGCTCACGTATCACCCTTCCGTACTTCGACGAAGGGCGCGGCGTCACCGTCTCCCCGACCTGGCAAGGCTGGCTCCGGCAGAGAGTGGTTCGGCTCCGGCGCGAGGCAACTGCGGGCCTGACCCTCCCGCTCTGGCGCACGGAACTCCTCGATATCTTCTGGCTGGGCTACGGCCACTCTGCCCCAACGATCCATCTGCTCACGACCTGGAAACCCGCCGACGATAAGACGCCCTTGGTCGATCGTGGCTGGAACGAGGGGGCGGCAGCCTACCAGAAAACCGGGCAGGTGCTCTACTTCTCCCTCGCGGTTCCCGCGCCCGTGCCCGCCAGTACGCTACAGGGCTACCTGGAGACGGTACGAAACTCCGCCAAGGGGATGGAACTAGCGCTGGATCTCTCTTCTTGGCCCGTCGAGGCGGTTCTGAAGCTACTCAAGTCCGAGTGAGCCAAAGTACGCCACGCTCCTGTCCACGAGCCGCCATTCTTCTGCACAAACGGCCTCCGAGCTCTCGCCACGCTCCCAGGCGCTGGAGTAGGGCTGGTCTTGGGGGCGACCCTTGGCCCAGAGAATCTGAAGGGCAGGGATCAGGGTGCGGACATCGCGCTCGGGGTACTCTGCCCACCACGACACTTCGAGCAGCGGGATGGTGCGGGTTGCCTGCGCGGCGATCTCGATTCCGGGGAGCAGGTGTGGGAAGCCATTGCACCGCACGATCTCTAAAATTCTGGGAAAGTCCACGACCCCGGTTCCAGCGGCGCAGCGCACCAAGCGATAGCCCTCGGGCGCGAAGTGGATGGTGTAGTCCTTGCAGTGGATATGGCGGATCAGCGGCCCAAGTCTGTAGGCTGTTACCACGGGGTCCTCGCCGACCGCCAGCGGGTTGCCAGCATCGAGGCAGACACCAAACGCCGGGTGTGCGCCGGTCTTTTCGTAGAGCCAGAGAAAGTCCGACGTATCCGCGTCTTGGTGGTTCTCAAACGCAAGGCTCAGGCCAAGGCTCTCTGCCACGGGCAGTAGTTCGGTGATGCGCCGCGCCAGTGCATCGCGACGGATAAACCAGCCTTCGTGCTGACCCAGCTTGCGCCGGTCGCCGCACAGAATCCCGGAGAGGGTGAAGCGCACGACTCTTGCGCCCGCCAGTGCCGCTTTTTTCAGGTAGCCCTCGGCGTCCTCCATCTCCAAGACACTCATTCCCTCCACCACGAGCCGCAGGCCACGCTCGCCAAGGGCATCGTGGAGGGCGTCTGCGGAGAGGTCGGGGGGGAGGGGAATATCGACCCCGGCGAGGCCTCGTGCCTGCGCGGCGTCCAATAAACCGAGCGGGGAGAGCGGGCTAGGGTTGGGGGTACCGTCTTTGGTAGGCAGGTAGCCCAGGACATGCGGCAGCGCATAGGCCGTCAGAGCAAAGGGAATTGGCATGGCAGATTGTACCTGGCTTGAAAAAGTCCCTGGGAACAAATCCCGGACAGTGAGCCCGGACAACGAGTGTCCGGGCTTAAGAGGGCGACGGCGACCTTCGTCGCCACTCAGTTCGGTTGGCTGCGAAGGCAGCCGTCGCCCTCTTAAGCCGGAAGACTCGTTCTTCTGGTAACGTTGGCATGGCAGATTGTACCTCGTGGTTTCTGTCTGGAACAAAGTGCACACTTGGCGACGTATAAGAGGTAGAATGAGAGTATCTTTGGAACTCTCTGGAGGAAGAAACATGAATCGTTACCTAATCGCTCTGACGGCTGTCTTCGTTGCCGGCGCTGCGTTTGCACAGAAGCCCGCCCCGACCAAGCCCGCCCCCAAGGCACAGACCAAGTGCGCGGTCACCGACGAAGACCTGGGTAGCATGGGCAAGCCCATCGAGATCGCCTACAAGGGCAAGAACGCAAAGTTCAAGGGCAAGTCCGTCAAGGTCTGCTGTGGCGGCTGTGTCGCCAAGGTCAACAAGGAGCAGGACAAGTACTTCACCAAGGTCTTTGGCAAGTAGTCTCGTCCTAAACTAAGCTCGGCTGAAAAATTGCCGATGGATTCCAGAGCCCGCCCGCGAATAGAAGAGCATGTACTCACTACTCGCTTGGCGGGCTCGCTCTTTGCCCTCCTCGTCCTCGCCCTCCACCGCGACGGTCTCAGACGAGTGGCTCACACAGCTCCGACAGGCCCACCTCGATGGGGTCTATGCCTATGCGCGGCGACGGCTCCCCAGTGTGGAGGATGCCGAGGATGTCGCCGCCGAGACCTTTGCCGCGGTCTGTGTCGCACCGCAGCGAGTTCCTCAAGACGAGACAAAGGTGCGTGCCTGGCTCCTCGGGATTGCCCGCAACAAGCTAACCGACCTGCTGCGCAAGCGCTACAAGCGGCGTGAGCTCCCCCTCACCGACCTGGAGCCACTGGCCCTCGCTGGCCCCGAGGCACTCCTCGGACCGCCCCAGGCACAGGCACTCCGCAGCGCAATCGACGGCCTCCCGGCGGACCAGCGCGAGGCACTGCTCCTCAAGTACGCCGACGAGCTCACCCTCACCGAAGTGGGCAGGGTTCTCGGAAAGTCCGAGGCCGCGGTCTCTAGCCTGCTCCAGCGCGCCCGTGCCACGGTGCGAGAGCGTGCCGCCTATGCCTTTACGACAAAGGAAAAGTCATGAACGATCCCCTTATTGAGCAGGCTATCCCGCTTGTCTTCCCGGTGGAGAAGGCATCGGCTGCGCTCCATGCCCGTGTCCAGGCACTCCAGCCTCCGTCCCCGCCCAAGGCCACACTGCGTTTTCTGCCGCTGCGCTTCCGCTGGGTTGTGGCGATTGTGGTGCTGCTCTGGGTGGGGCACAATATCCCGGCGGCGGTGCGGGCGTGGAATAACATCGGCTACCCCTCCCAAGCGCGCCACACGACACGCTGGGTGCACGGCCCGACCAAGGACTACCTCCAAGGCGAGAACTGGTCCGCACGGGGCAAGAGCCGCGATGTTATCTACGGCAACTGGAAGTGGGACACCAAGACCAATACCCGCTCCTGGGCCAAGTACGAGCATCCTACCGTCGTCATTATCACGGAGAGAAAGTCCTATAGCTTCACTCCGGGTGACAGCACCGTGCCGGTTCAGGTCATGACCTTGCCCAAAGCCACCCCACCCTCTCTCCAGCAACGGTTGTTCACAACCTTCTCCATCTTGTTTTTCCGTGTTTTAGATCGTCCCGTGTTCTTGCCACACGGTAAGAAGATCGTCCGCATGTTCCCAGAGAACTCCCCTGAGGGATTTGTCACCACGACCACCTACGAGCCGGAGACGGGGCGTTATATCATAGACCGCAAGAACCCCCGAGGAGAAGGATTGCTCCAGGTGAATGAGACCATGGCGGCTGTTCCTGAGTCTTACTTTGTGCCGGATTTTCCCCAGGGAGTCCGCTTTGTCACGGTACCGCCTCTCGTGATGGCCCCCGGCCCGAGTGTCACAGAGCAGGCCGCGACCCTCTGGAACAAGCTCCTACTGGGCAACTAAGCCCCTCAACACTTTCCGGTGAGCTCACACTTGCCTGGGGAGCGAGCTCCCCAGGCTTTTTTGTTTCTGGGTACAATAAGGCGTGAATCAATCTCTTCTCCCCGTCCGTGCGGTCACTCTGTTTTCGTCGGGGGTGGCCTACACCCAGCGTGAGGGCGCCATCGACTCTGGCGAGGTGACCGTGCCGCTCACCTTCCGCACCAACCAGATCAACGATATCCTTAAGTCCCTGATCCTCCTCGATGAAGAGGGCGGTGCCTTGCCGGCGGTCTATCCATCGCAGGACCCCGTGGAGCGCACCCTCCAGAGCTTTGCGGTCGATGTCTCGGCGTTTACCACCCGGGGAGAGCTCCTGCGCCAGCTCCGGGGGGCGGCCCTGCGCCTGGAGACCCTGAGCAAGGAGGTCTTTGAGGGGCAGATTGTTGCGGTGGAGGCGGAGAAGCAAGTACGGGGTGAGCGCTCCGTGGTCGAGGTGGAGAGCCTGACCCTGATCACCGCCGAGGGGCTGGTCTCGGTCTCGTTGGACAAGGTTCGCACCATTAAGCTTCTCGATGAGCGGCGGGACCGGGAGCTACGTGAGGCGCTGGCGGTGCTGGCGGGGGGCGCAGACGATGCCCGGAGGACCGTACAGCTACGCTTTGCGGGCAAGAAGAAGCGCAAGGTGCAGGTGGGCTACATCACCGAGGCCCCCCTCTGGAAGATCAGCTACCGGCTCGTGCTCAGCGATACCGAGGGGCAGAAGCCCTACCTGCAGGGCTGGGCGCTGGTGGAGAACACCACCGACGAGGACTGGGAAGGGGTTCAGCTCACCCTCGTTTCTGGGCGCCCCGTGAGCTTTATCCAGGACCTCTACAAACCGCTCTACCTGCCGCGTCCGACAGTCGGGCCCGATATTATTCCCGCCGCCGCTCCGGCGCTCCACGATGCCGCGATGGCATTTGAGCTGGACGCTGCGACCGGAGCGGTGCCGATGTCGGCTCCTGCGCCCATGGCCAAGCGCTCCCTGAGAAGCGAGTCGATGCGGCAATCGGTCACGTCGCAGGCCGAGGGACGGAGTGTCGGTGAGCTCTTTCAGTACAACATCACGGCCCCGCTTGCCCTTCCCCGGCAGCAAGCGGCGATGATCCCCGTGGTCTCGGGCGATATTGGGGGGGAGAAGGTCTCGCTCTACAACGCCGACACCGATCCCAAGCACCCCATGAACGCCCTGAAGCTGGTCAACGACACGGGGCTCCACCTCAAGGCCGGGCCGATCACGGTCTTCGATGGCGGCACCTACGCCGGCGATGCGCGCCTCGGGGAGGTCACGCCCAACGACACGCGGCTGATCACCTACGCGGTGGACCTGAGTATCGAGGGAGTCCGCACCGAGGAGCTACGCAACGGGAGCGCCCTGACCCTGACCATCAAGCGCGGCATCTTGGTAGTCACGTCGAAGAACCGCCGCGAGATGCTCTATAAGTTCCAGTCCAAGGCCGCTGTCCCCCGCACGGTCCTGGTCGAGCACCCGCTCTGGGAGGGCTGGAGCCTGGTCACCCCCACCGAGCCCACGGAGACCACGCGGGACCGCTACCGCTTTGCGGTCGCGCTGCCCCCGGGTGAGTCCGCCAGCCTCTTGGTGGTACAGGAGCACGCACTGGGAACCACGGTCTCCCTGCTCGAGGCGGACACGACCCAACTCACCCACTATGCCAGCCAGGGGGAGATTCCCTCGCGCCTGAAAGAGGCCCTCGCGGTGACTATCGCCCGGCGCCGCAAGATCAACGAGCTGGAGACCAATGCCGATCTGCTCGACAAAGAGCGCACCCAGATCCACGAGGAGCAGGGCCGCATTCGTGGCAACCTGGCCACCCTCGACAAAGAGTCGCCGCTCTACCGCCGCTACCTCGACGAGCTCAATGGCCAGGAGAACCGGCTTCTAGAGCTCCGCGAAGAGGGCAATCGCCTGCGAAAGAATGCCCGTGATGCCCATACCGAACTGAAGGCTTTCCTAGACACACTGGACTTATAGAGTAGCCCCCGGTTGGAGCGGGGGGACAGGAGAAAAGACAATGCTGACAATGATGGTTCTTCCGTTGATCGCACTGGTGCCGGCAAAGCTCCCCGAGGGAGACTTGCCGGTCCGGGCGGTGACACTCTTCTCCTCCGGGGTGGCCTACACCCAGCGTGAGGCGGAGGTCAGTGACAATGCCACCATTCCCCTGGTGTTTCGCACTACGCAGATCAACGATATTCTCAAATCTCTGGTCCTGATCGACGAGAAAGGCAAGGTCCAGCCTGCGGTCTATGCCGCCAAGGACCCGGTCAATCGGACGCTCCAGAGCTTCGCTGTCGATGTTACCCAGCCGCTCGACCGCAATGCCCTGCTCAATCGTCTCCGGGGGCAAGTGGTGACCGCAAGCATCACGACCACACGAACAACGGCAGCGGGCTACGAGACGAGCGCAAAGGCGTTTACAGGCAAGCTTGTCAGTATCGAGGCCAAGTCCCTTCTCAGCGCGGAAGGGAAGCCCAGCAGTGTGGAGTTTCTCAACTTGCTGACGGAAAGCGGGCTCAAGACCCTGCGCCTCGATCTGGTGGATGAGATCGCCTTCGAGGACCCTAAAGTTGCTAAGGAGTTTGGTGAGGCCCTGACCTTGCTCGCGACCGGAGCCGACGATAAGCGCCGCAGTGTGACCCTGCGCTTTGCGGGGCAGGGGAAGCGGCGGGTGCAGGTGGGCTATATCTCGGAGGCCCCGCTCTGGAAGATGAGCTATCGCTTGCTCCTGGGCGAGAAGTCCTACATGCAGGGCTGGGCGCTGGTCGAGAACACCACCGATGAGGACTGGAGTGGGGTCTCCCTGACGCTGGTCTCGGGGCGCCCGATCAGCTTCATTCAGGACCTTTATCAGCCGCAGTACCTTGCCCGCCCCGTGATTGGGGCCGATCTGAGTGTCTCGCCCCTGCCCCAGGTCTCGGAGGCGGCGATAGACTTTGCCGCGAAGAGTGATGTGGGAGCGCGGGCTGCGATTCGCAACTCGATCATGCGGGGGCAAGGGGGTGGGCAAGGCGGAAGCCAGGGCTTTGGGGCACCTGCACCCAGTGCGCCACCCGCCGAGGCTGCGGTGGATGGCCCCGCACTGGCGGGCTCCGTGGACGCGCAGGCATCGGGGGAGAAGCAAGGTGAGCTCTTTACCTATAAGATCACCTCGCCGGTCTCACTCCCACGGCAGCAAGCGGCGATGATCCCGGTGGTGGCACAGGACATTAATGCCGAGAAGCTCTCTCTCTACAACGCGGCAACCGATGTGCGCTTCCCTCTACACGCGGTGCGTCTGAAGAACAACACCGGGCTACACCTCAAGGGTGGGCCCGTGACCCTCTTCGACGGGGGAATCTACGCGGGCGATGCACGGATGCTGGACATTCCGCCCGGCGACAGCCGCATTCTGAGCTACGCCGTGGATCTTGGGCTACGCGGAGAGCGACAAGACAAAGGAGGGACATCGGTCGAGACCAGCCTCTCCATCAAGCGCGGCGTACTGACCAGCACCCGCAAGGAGACCATTGAGGTTGTCTACACCTTCCGCAATACCTCCGACAAGCCACGCCAAGTGCTGGTCGAGCACCCCTACGACCCTGCCTATAAGCTTGTCGCGCCTGCCAAGTTTGAGGAGCGCACCCCCGGCCTCTACCGCTTCCAGATCGCCGTGCCTGCCAGCAAGACCGAGAACCTGATAGTCAAGACCGAGCGCCCGCTGCAGGAGACCTACGCCCTCCTCGATGCGGAGCTGGACTTTATCGAGGTCACGACGCGGCGCAAGGAGGGGGTCTCCCCCAAGCTCAAGGCCGCGCTGGAGGATGTCCTCGCCCGCCGTCGCAAGCTCCAAGACCTCCAGAGCCAGATCGCCGAGCGCGAGGGGGAGGTCAAGCAGATCGAGCAGGACCAGAGCCGGATTCGTCAGAACATGGCAGTCCTAGAGCGCACCTCGGAGAGCTATAAGAACTATGTCAAGCAGCTCGATGCGCAGGAGCTACGGATTCAGGAGCTCCGCAAGCAGGATAGTGCGCTCCGCACCCAGCGCGCCACCAGTGAGCGCGAGCTGAAGGCATTTATCGATACGCTGGAGGTCTGAGGGGCCGGGGGCTTTCCGGGCATTGAAATACCCGGCATAAAAATAAGGAGCGTCCCGTGGACGCGCAGAACACAACATGCTCTGCGCGTCCTCGGGACGCTCTTTTTCCGTAGGCGGGGACTTTCAGCCCCCGACTACCCGCTGCGGTGGAGGCGCTCGCGGGCCATCTGGATATCGGCCTTGAGCTCGGGGTCGGTGGCGAAGCGTGCCAGGGTTTTATCGTCGGCCTTGCTCCCGATATAGCCCACGAGCCGAGCGGCATGGGCACGCACCAGCCGCGGGCGCTTGCTTGCCACAATCGACAAGAGCTCCTTGAGCAGTGCGGCACGCAACGCCTTGGGCTGGCCGGGTGCGGCGGCACCGTGGACATCGCGTGTCATCTGGAGCATGGCCGCCTTTGCCTTCACTTGGTCGCTCCCCGCCATCGTGTCGGCGAGGGAGGTGAGTAGCTCACGCATGTTCAAATTCCTTTCAGGCTCCAGGGCGCACGGTACGGCTCGTAGAGTAGCCGGTTGGCCTCTTCATCGTTGATAAACTTCCAGGTCTTGGGGTCGTAGGTGAGCTTCCGCCCGACCGTGTAGGCGATATTGGCGATAATCGGGAGGATGATCACCTTCACCCCGATCTCGACATCCATCACCGGCTTCTCGCGGGTCTTGATGCAGTGGCGCCAGTTGCGGCGGTGCCGCTCGGTGGGGTCGGTGTTCTCGGGGTGGAGGAACGCCTTGAAGCCATCGGCGGGAGGTGTGTAGAGCTTGGCCTTCTCCTCCGTGGCGCAGCCGCCATCGCCGCCCGCGACAATCAGGTCGCCCTTGTCGCCGGTGTAGGTGCCGCCCCACTCGCCCTCGAAGCGCTCGGGGACCACGCCGGGCTGCTCCCAGATCAGGGTCCACTTCGGGTTGGAGAACTCCCACTTTGCCTTCATGGTCAGCGGCGCATCGTAGACCGAGTTGGGGTTGGTCTCCCCGCTCGCCTCGACCGTCACCGGGGCGTCCCAGCCGTCTTGGCCCGTCAGCCAGAGCGCGATCGACATGGCGTGGTTTCCCCGGTCGCGGATAAAGCCACCGCCCGAGTCCATGAGCCAGCGGAAGTTGAAGTGGACAATCGCGGGGTTGTAGGGGCGCCAGCCCAAGGGGCCAAGCCACATGTCCCAGTTGAGCTCAGGGGGCGCGGGGCCTTCCTTGCCAAAGTTGTTGTCGGAGACATAGTTATTGGGGTGCCAGAGCTTGACCTCTTTGATCTTGCCGATCTGCCCATTGCGGATGTAGTTACAGGCCACAGCCGCGCTCGGGTGCGAGCGCCCCTGCGAGCCGATCTGCACCACCCGCTTGTAGCGCCGCGCCGCCGCGATCATCGCCTGCCCCTCTTCGATCGTCTTACAGGTCGGCTTCTCGCTGTAGACATCCTTGCCCGCCTGGCAGGCATGCACGGTCATGAGGGCGTGCCAGTGGTCCGGGGTTCCAATCGTGACCGCGTCGATATCCTTGCGCTCCAGCACGCGCCGGTAGTCGTCGGTGAGGAGCGGATTGCCCGTCACGCGCTTGGCGTTGTTCTTAAGGTGGTTGGCGTCGACGTCACAGAGCGCCGCGCAGGAGTCGGGGACCACGTGGCTGCTGCCCATGCCGCCCAGCCCGATATGTCCGTAGATAATTTTCTCGTTGGCCCCCTTGGGGTTCTGGGGGAAGATCGTCGCAAACGAGTCCACACGCTTCTTTGAGTCCATGCCTCTCTCGTTCGACAGGCGTGACGGTTCTTCCTCTTTTTGACCGCTCTCGGTGAGATCGCCCCCGTTGGAGGGGGGCGTCTTGCTGTCCTCGTGCCTCGGACACGAAGGCCTCCGGCCATCCCAGCGCGAAGCGCTCGTTGACGCCTCGCTCCAACCGAGGCGATCACACTCTACTCCTGTGTTTGTCGCCTAAAGTGCCAGGCCAAGAAGAGATGGAGAGCGGCGAGACAAACACCAATCCCAGCGGCCCAGAGCGTGAACAAATGCCCCTCCGCACCCATGTCTTGGTCTAGCGTGTAGCCCATTGGAATCAGTCCCAGCCAAGCGATAGCCAGAAGCACCTGACAGGCCAGGGTGATTGTTCGTAGGCGCAGGAGGCCGACAAGCGCCACGAGAAAGAACCCGATCCCGACCCCCTGTGCCATCCGAACATAGGCCTGCCTGAGCCCCATGTCTTCGAGAACATGGGCAACGTAGAGAGAGCCAAGGCCGTAGAGCATGCACAGCACCGATGCGAATACCTCTAGCGGCAAGAGTCTGTCGTGTTTCTGCTCTTGCCGTTGCACGGCCTAGCCCTCGTTGCGCAGGCGGATATGTCGGGCGGCGGCGAGATGCAAGGCGGTCATCAGGGCGGCACCGACACCCGAGAGAACCCCATTCCAGTAGCCCGGCGCGTCTTTGTTGCCACAGAGCGCCAAGATTCCCAGAACCAGGAGGCAGATCAGGAGCCAGCAGAGCGCGATCGCGTACTGGCAGGCACTGGCAAGCGCTCGGTCGCCGCGCAGGAGCGTGATGGTGGCGACAAAGGAAACCAGCGCGACCGCTCCGAGAACGATATTGAAGGGCTCTTGTCTGTTGCTCAGCATCCACACGGTTAGCATACCACCGTAGAGTAGGCACAAGACGGCAGCGATCCACTCCAGCGGGGAGAGCGCAAGGCGTTTTGGTGGTTCCATGGCTCACTCTACCACCGATTGAAATCGGTGTCTGCAATGGCCTGCGGCCACAAAGCCCGTGCCGGGCTACAATATTGCGCCCCCCTTCGCAGCGAAGAATGAGCCGCCCAGAGGGCACCCGGCCGGAGGGGGTGGCGAGCCCTAGCGAGCCGGGGGAGGCTAGCCCGGCACGGGCTTCGCGGCTGAGGGACGAAGCCACTGCAGACGCCTCATTTCATGGGGCGGATGACGTCGCGACAACCGGGAATTCCGCGACTCGGAGGAGTGTCGAGCCATACGGAACCAGCGTGAGTTCCTCCGCGGGCGTCGTGACCGCAACGGGGGAGGGTGGCAGCGGTCCGGCGGCGTGTTTTTCGAGCCCCCACTCGGGGACGCGGTGCCCGGTCGCTTTGATGGTCAGCGTCTCTTTGTCCAGCACCAGCGGCTTGCTCAGATCGAGCGCATAGTTCCACGGCGTGGTCGGGTGCACCTCCCGATCCGCCCACGGCTCCGGGCCATCAGGACGCACCTCCTCCCCGATCTTCAGCCCAAAGAGCAGCGACCCTACGTAGATAGAAACGCCATCATTCTCTAGGCCCGTGACAACTTGGACAACATAACTAAGATTGAGAACAACAGGTGAGCCTAACTGGAGTGTTACTGCGGCAAATCTCCCCGCGCTGACAGGGTTCCCATTCAGCATTGCGTTCTCTACTGAGGCAGGAATGGGAAGCCGGAGTATTGCTTCACCAGAGGTTGCTGTGATGGTGATGGTCTCTCCATAGGGATAGTTCGTCTCAACCGAAAACGAAACGGAATCTGTGGTGACGGTGCAGGGAGCCAGAGAGAGGGCTACAAGTGCACCATCTTCGCACTGCATCCAGAGATGGCTGGTGAGCTTGGGCCAGCCTTGGTGAAAGTTCGCGGTGCAGCAGCCGAAGTTAGGCTCAAGCCCGAAGAGATTGGAGCGTGGGCCATTGGTCGTGAAGATCGTTTCCTCTTTGGTTTTGGAGTCGGTGCACAGCACTTGGTTCACTTGCTGATCGTACTGGTGTCCCCACATGTCATCCGTGAATGTCGCGGGGAGGGCGTTGTAGGCAATTCGTTCAAACCGGGAGGACAGTAAGATATCGCCATAGATTGCAAAACACTGCTCCAAGGAGAACATAGCCTCGACAACGGCACAGAGCTCGGTGCCTTGTGATGGGGATTTGCCGGCAAGGGACTCATCACCACTGAACATCCCATTCGCCTGACCATGATAGAGACCTAAGTGAAGTATCGCATCCTCCAAATGGCTAATGTCAGAGCCAGGCCGATAGAGCGATTCTTTCAGAGCCATCCCATGATTGACCACATGGTTCTCCAGTGTCCATTTCGTTGCCTTGTCCGTGTGCTCGAAGTTCTCGAAGTGCGCTTGCCAGTTGTAGCCTTGCTCGGCGGCGAGGGTGAGCAGGTCATCGAGCCAGGCTTCGCCGGTTTGCTCTTTCAGCCACTTAATCGAGATCGCCAGCTCCATCCAGCGCATCTTGGCCCAGTCCCAGAGCGGGGTCTCTTGCATCACGTCGTGGATGCGCCGCATGGCCTTGAGCATCGCGGGGACGATGCGCGGGTCTTTTGTCGCTTCGTGCCACTGGGTGAAGACTTTAAAGAGAATAAACTGCGGCCAGGGATCATTTTTTCTTTCTCCGTGGCTCTCGTTGGCGGTGCGCGGACCAAACCAGCCGTCGGCGTGCTGGCCGGCGAGAATGAGCTCGATCCACTCGGTCGCCACTCCGATTAGGTGCTCGTCTTGGAGGAGGAAGGCGAGCGGGACAAAGCCATCGAGCCAGTAGGGGACGCGCTCCCAGCCCTCGGCGCTTCCCCCGCGCCACTGGCTGTCCTTGATGTCCGGCCAGAACTCGTGCAGGTGCCCGCCCAGCCCGTCGGCTTGGGTCTGGAGCTGTTTCTTAAGCCAGCCCGAAGGCAAGATCGCCCCGAGCGGCAGGGGCTTGGCAAACGGCGTTGTGGTGCTCATGAGAGGCATTCTACCGGGGATTTGCCGGGGGCTGCCGGGCATTAAAATACCCGGCAGAAGGGAGGGAGCGTCCCGTGGACGCGGGAGACGCTGGGACTTCGCGCGTCCACGGGACGCTCCCCAAAATCCGAGGCGGGTATTTTAATGCCCGACAAATCCCCGACGGGTATAATCCGGCCATGAGCGACGAGAAAAAGCCCGACGAGGGCGCAAAGAAGAGTGAGTTTGTGGAAGAGACACCGGTGGTCACGCAGCATGAGGTGGTGCTCGGTGGCAAGACCATCCAGTACTCCGTGACCGCGGGGCGGATGCCACTGAAGAACGCCAAGGACGAGATCGAGGCGCAGGTCTTCTACATGGCCTACACCAAGGACGACGACCGCCCCGCCAAGGAGCGCCCGCTACTGATCTCCTTCAACGGCGGCCCGGGCTCGTCGAGTGTCTGGCTACACCTGGGGACGATCGGTCCCAAGCGTGCCGCCCAGCTCCCCGATGGCAGCCTGCCGCCGCCACCTTACGCGGTCGAGGACAACCCGCACACCTGGCTGGAGCAGTTCGACCTGGTCTTTATCGACCCGGTGGGGACGGGCTTCTCGCGTGCAAAAGACGACGAGACGGCCAAGAAGTTCTGGGGCGTCCAGGGCGATATCGAGAGTCTTGGTGAGTTTATCCGGCTCTTTATCACCCGCAACAAGCGCTGGAGCTCGCCGCTGTACATGGTGGGCGAGAGCTACGGAACCACGCGCGGCGCGGGGCTGGCGGGATACCTTGCCGACAAGGGAATCGCGCTCTCGGGGCTGCTGCTGATCTCTACCGTGCTGAACTTCCAGACCCTGCGCTTCACGCCCGGCAACGACCTGCCCTTCATTCTCTACCTCCCCACCTACGCCGCGACCGCCTGGTACCACAAGAAGCTGGCCAAGATCATCCTCAACAAGCCGGTGGAGAAGCTCATCAAGGAAGTGGAGACCTTCGCGATGGGCGAGTACGCCACGGCGCTGCTCAAGGGGGATCGCCTCCTTCCCAAGGAGCGCATCAAGCTGATCGCGACTCTTGCTAAGTACACCGGCCTCTCGGAGACCTACCTCGACCGCAACGATCTTCGAATCGAGCACTGGAGCTTCTGCAAAGAACTCCTGCGCGACCGCGGAGTCACCGTGGGCCGCCTGGACAGCCGCCTCACCGCGCAGCAGGGCAACGAAGGCGGTGCCCACCCGGATTTTGACCCGTCGCACGCCGCGATCTCCCCGGGGTACACGGCTTGCTTCAATAGCTATGTCCGTGAGCAGCTCGGCTACGAGTCGGACCTGGAGTACAACATCCTCGGTGGGCTCTACGGCAAATGGAACTGGGGTGATGGCAATAACTTCACCGACACGGCAGGGGCGCTCAAGTCTGCACTGACCAAGAACCCGTACATGAAGGTCTTTGTCGCGCAGGGCTTTTATGATCTGGCCACCCCGCACGCCGCCGCCGAGTACACCTTCGCGCACATGGGTCTGCCCGCCGTGCGCAAGGCCAACTTCACCCAGTGCTACTACCCATCGGGGCACATGATGTATATCGAAGAAGGCTGCCTGGCGCAGCTCAAGGCCGATGTCCTAAGCTGGCTGTAGGCGGGGCCGGGGGCTGAAAGTCCCCGGCAGAGGGGAAGGAGCGTCCCGGGGACGCGTGGAGTGAGTTGTGTTCTGCGCGTCCTCGGGACGCTCCCCAAAATCGGAGGCGGGGATTTCAACCCCCGACAGCATGCCCGGGGAGCAACAACTCGTAGTAGATCTCTTGCTCCTCGGTGCCGTCGTGCCAGGTGTGTGGCTCGCGGTGGGTTTCTTGAAAGCCGAACGCTTGGTTGGCGCGCATCGACGGTGTGTTCGAGGCGCGGTGCCCGACCACAAGCCGGGTAAAGCCCTGCTCGCGTGCCCAGTCGAGTCGTGCTTGGTAGAAGAGGCGCGAGAGCTTTTGGCCGCGGTAGGCGGGCTTGAGATAGCTGGCGATACACATCGCCGTCGTGGGATCATTGGGATGGGCGAGGATGCCCGTGAGACCAATCAGAGACGTGTCGTCGTAGAGCAGGAAGACCGCCTTGCTGGGGCCGGCGCTCCACGTGCGCCACTGGGCTTCGTCGTAGACACTCTCGCGGGCGTAGCTGCTCCCAAAGACACCCGGCTCGGACTGAAGCGCCTCTAAGCGAAGGGTGCGGACGAGCTCCCAATCGTCTTGTGTGGCAAGCTGCAACTTCATCGGATGGCCTCTTCGAGGCTGCGCCAGCGGGTGGCTTGCTCGGCGGCGGGGATGGACTTCTTGTCCCAGCGGCGCAGGGTCTCGGCGCGCCAGGCACGGGGGATGCTCTCCTCATACGCCGCGATCCAAAGGCAGGCTGCGCGGAGCTTCTCCCGGAGCCGCTCGCCGTCGTCCGGGGTGGCGGGGTAGAGGAGCTCGGCATCACGCACCGTCCAGATATCCGGCGGCAACTCCGACGGCGCGAGGCGGATCTTAAAGTCTTGCCGCAGGAGCCAGAGGCCATCGTAGAAGAGCCCAAAGGCCCAGAGCGTGGCGGGGGGCTGGCGGTAGCGCGAGAGGTCTTTCTCCGCCGCGTGGTGCTCGCGGACAAAGCCTTGGGCGAGGAGCAGATTGCCGTCGCTGTGGCGGATGTCCTGCCCCCAGCACCAGCACTGCTGGTCCAGTAAGAGCTTTCCCTCACGGATCACCGCAGGCGGCACGCGCCAGATGGATGCCATCGACAGCGCGACCTAGTCCTCGTCGTCTTCTACCAGCTCGGCGGCTTCCAGGCAGAGGACCCAGTCGTTGTGGCGACCGGAGGTGGGGGAGGCAACCGTGACCTCGCCGACGCAGTCCACTTCGTCGTCGTCGACTGCGATTCCGGTTCGGGGATCGAGCCAGCTGACGGCGGCCATCTCAAAGCCGAGGTCGTCGATAGTGAGGGTGAGCTCGCCGCCCTCGGGGAGGTAGCAGAGCAGGTAGCTATCGCCAGTGAGGCAGCGCGCGCCCGTGCCGTCGGTGAGGATGCGCTCCTGAGCGGGGACTCCGGTGGTGAAGTCGCGCTCTTCGAAGAGCGAGCGCAGGTGGCGCACCTGCCAGGCCCCGGAGAAGTGCAGTGCCTCGCTCCAGTGCGTGTCGGCGTAGGCGATCGCGGCATGGCGGCTGGGATCAAAAAACTGCCAGACATCCTGGCAGCCGTAGGTGACCCCGCACGCCCCCGCCAGCACCGAGCGCCAGAGCGCCGAGCGCACGTCGTCGTCTCTAAAGCGGCTCGTATCCGGCTTCCAGTTGATCGGGTGGTTCTCGTAGCTGGGCTCGGCATCGAGGGTCGGCTTGGCGGGCGCAAGGGCGTAGTCCTTGTCCACCATCGCCGCGTTGTCGATCCGCCGCGCCCCGTGGCCCGATTGGATCATGTTGAAGTCCAGCCAGTCCTCGGTGTGGAACGCATCGCTGGAGTGGCACCCGCCCTGGGGATGGAAGGTAATGAGGTGGTTGGGATCGGAGTCGCGCAGGGCCTGACCCAGCTTGCGAAACGTCTCGCGCTCTTCGTCGGTGGTCGGCTTGCGGTCTCCGCCGTTGATCCAGATAATATTCTCGCGGTGGAGATAGCGCAGCCCCAGCCACTTGCCGTAGGCGTAGGCATTGGTGGGGTTAAAGACCACTGGCCCCGTCCCCCAGGCCTTCACTACCTTGTCGCCCCACGTGGGCAGGAGCCCCATCATCAGCCCGAGGCTCTCGGCGTAGTCTAGCACAGCGTCCACATGGGCGAAGTACTTCTCATTGGGCTTGGTCGGATCGAGGTCGTGGAGGGGCAGGTCGCCGTTTTGGTTGGGCTCGGTCAGGCCCTCGAACTCGGCGAGCAGAACCGCCTGAATCACCGTGAAGCCCTGCTCCGCGCGCACGTCTAAGTAGTGCTTGGCCTCGTCGAGTGTCAGCCGGTGAAACAGCTCCCAGGCCGTGTCGGCGAGGTAGAAAAAGGGGGTCTGGTCGTCCCACTGAAGAAAGCGGCCATTGTCGGTAACGCGGAGGTTCATGGACGCATTTTACCTTGCGGGCGGCTAAAGCGGCCCGTTGTTGCGGCAAGACCCATAAATGGGCCTACAGGTTTAAGGCTTCTGCAATCTCTCGTGGGAAAGTCCGATCAGGATTGTCCGCTTCAGGTAAGAGGGAAGGCAAAGTGTTGTCTTGAGCAATGGCGTGGAGATAGAGTGGTTTACCGACACGCTCGCCGTGGAGCCAGTAGCGAGAAAAACCACGTGCCAGCTTGCCTTTCTGATCCCAGAGTCGCTCAATTCCGTGGAGCTGATCCTGATACCAGTGCTTCTCAGCTCTAAGTTGGCCATTGGAAAATTGCCACTCATAGCCGTGGAGCTGACCGCTTACAAAGTTGTAGGCTTCCGCTAGGCTGGTGTTGCCGTCTTCATCTTCGGACCACCAGAGATCGAAACCACTCCCCTGTTCCATTGTGTAGGTGCCTAGGAGTCGGCCCTCATTAGCCCACTGGTAGGCGGTACCGTGTTGTAGTCCCCGTTCGTAGGGCTGTGCAGAGATCAGGTTTCCCTTTGTGTTCCAGAAGTACTGCCAGCCGTGCTTGTTGCCGTTTTGAAAAGCGTACTCGTTTGCCGGAAGCCCACTGGGATGCCAGAGACGAATCCCGACAAGCTCGTCCTCGATGTAGTACTCTGCCCGCATAGGACATCGCCCCTCCCCGCGTGCGGTGACTTTTTCCCGGGCTGTGGGGGGAATGCACGAGTGGTAGGCTGTCTCACGAGTCATGGTGTGGCTCCGACAAAGATCAGCACGCGGCTGTCGGTGTTGCAGAAGAGGTTGGTGCCTTCGGTGTGGAAGGGCGTGGGCCAGTAGCAGTGGCCAAACACGACTAGTAAATCGTCTTCGTACTGGAGCTGCTCGTTGAGGGCGCTCCAGCCACGGTGCCGCTCGGTGGGGCCTTCGGGGCCTTGGTGGAGCAGGAGAATATCGGCCTGGGGGCGCGTGGCTCTCTCGACCGCACGCAGAAACTCTGTCTCGGTCTTGCGCTGGTTGCGCTCTGGGTTGCCCACAATCCCGCCGACACCGCCCACCGTGAGCCCCGCGACCGAGGCTTTCGTGCCATCAAGCAGTGTCACTTGGGAAGCGATGGCCGCAGGCGTGGCCTCGTCGTGGTTGCCCAGCACGGCAAGTGTCTGGGGCGCGAGGGGGGCGAAGGCATTGAGCACCGGAGTGATATCGCCGGTTCCGCCGCGCTTGTGGCAGTCGGGGTAGTCGTAGAAGTCGCCCGCCAGCAGGCAGAAGTCCAAAGGGGGGACTTGCCCGAGCTCCTGGAGAAGCGCTAGCTCCTCGGCGAGCACCTCACCCAGGAGCCGGTTACGCTTGCCCTGTTCGCGGCCTTGGAGGTCGGCGGTCACCAAAAAACAAGGCGCGGTTTTCTTCTCCCAGGCGTAGCGCACCAGAGCAACCTCCAGCAAGCGCCGCTCCGGCTTGTCCGCCCCCGACGATAGATAGCGGATCGTGTGGATTGTCTCGGGATCAGAGAGAGTCATGTCGTCGTAGCCAGGTTCCGATTACCTTGCTCATGCCAACGGTCTCCTCAGTGTAGGCGAGAGTGGTGTACAGAGGGACAGCATCTTCTGTAAATAAGGCCACATGTTGCCCAGAGAGCTTTGCTTCCAGTAAGGCCATCATCGCGGTGGCAACTCCTTGCCGTCGATAGGCAGAGTAGGTCCAGACATCGACAATGTAGGCGTTGCAGACTCCATCGGAGAGGGCGCGTGCGGTGCCGATAGGCTGCGGGCCGGCATAGGCGATAACGGTCGCAAAGCTATTGCGAAACGACTCCTCTAGCTGCTCCGCCGTTCGCCCATTATGGAAACGATCCGCGATCAGCAACGCCCTAAGCTCCTGCCAGTCGACAGCAGAGAGATCGGTCTTATACAAAATCGGTACTTCTGGCTTGGTCACAGTCTTGCTCCTATAGGTTTGGCAGGGAGAGGATCAGCGCATGATCTTGGAGGAAGCGTGCGGTGACCGCTTTTCGGTAGCGCACCAGGTTGGCTTGGACCGTCTTGAGGTGCGTGTCACGGGTCTTGCGCAGGGTGGTGCTGGCTTGGGGGGCCTCTTTGGCATCGTGCGTCGCGGCGACTAGCGCGGCGGTCTCGGCGACAAGCTCCGCGTGGGTATAGCCGCCTTGAAGGGTAAGGGGTGGCGTAAAGTCGGGAAGGGAGGCGGCATTGAGGCGTGCCCAGAGATCTGCCATATCGTGGATAGTCTGCTCCCAGAGGCTGTCATTTGCAGTCATCGAGGGAATCAGCGGCAGCGCGGCGGCAAACTCCGTCTCGGCAAAGTCGGCGAGCACCGTGGCCCGGAACGAGCGCAGGCGCTCACGAAGGCTCGCACGCAGCGCCTTACGGCGGCTAATCGCGGTCTCGGAGCGGTTCATACTTTGCGTAACCGCTTGCGCATTGGCCTCAAAAGTCGTGCGATCTGCGGCGAGCGCCGCCACATCATAGCCCCCCCGCAGCGTGAGTGCGTCGGGTGCAAGCGCTGCATTCACTGCAAACCAGTGCTCAAGAAATCGGCTCATCACCGCCGGTGCATCTTTCACAGAGACGTTTGGCATCACAATACTCCTGTATATGGGGGAATAGGCAGGTAAAAAACAATCGCCTTGACGTTTCTTCTGCCATAGCGGAGTATATCCAAAATTAGGAAAGTTAAAACTAATGCTCCTCAAGTTTGAAGCATCGCGAGAAGTTTCTCAGAAAATAGAAGCGTTTATACCTAGTACTTCCGCGACACGCAAGCGCAAGGCGGGGACGATGTCTTCGTCGAACCAGGGATTGCGCCGCAGCCAGAGATTATTGCGCGGGCTGGGATGGGGCAAGGGAACGACACTCGGCCAGTGGTCACGCCAGCCTTGCACAATTTCCGTGACCGAGCCGCGCACCGTGGGCAGGTGATAGGCCATGGCATACTGCCCGATCACAAGCGTGAGCTGAAGATTTGGCAAGTGCGCCAGAAGCTTCTTGCGCCAAGCCGGGGCGCACTCAGGGCGTGGAGGCAGGTCGCCGGACTTGCTGGTGCCGGGGTAGCAAAAGCCCATCGGGAGTAGCGCGATTTGGTGCGGGTCGTAGAAAACGGCGGGCGTGATCCCCAGCCAGTCGCGGAGCCGCTCCCCGCTCGGGTCATCGAAGGGAATCCCCGACGCATGGACGCGCCGCCCTGGCGCCTGCCCGACAATCAGAATCTTGGCATCGGAGTGGCACTGGAGCACCGGGCGCGGCCCGTGCGGCAGGTGCTCCGCGCAGAGCGTGCACGCACGAACGTCGGTGAGGAGTACATCGAGTGGTGTCATCGTGTTTTCCCCCCGGTTGGAGCAGGGGGACTGGAGAGCGTCGCGTCCCCCCCCGGTTGGAGCGGGGGGGCTGGAGAGCGCTACGCGCTGCAAAGCCCGTTCCGGGCATGGGAATTTGTATGGCCGAAGGCCTTCCCAGCGGAGCTTGCGACGCTCGTTGACGCCCCGCTCTCACCGGGGCGATCTAACCGAGACTACGCATCCCGCCACGAATGCGCCGCCTTCCACCCAAGGACGCGCTCGGCCTTGCTGCAGTTAAAGACACTCTGGAACTCCCCATGGCCCTCGGCCAGGAGCGCGAGCGCCTCGTTGCCGTAGTGGTCTTGGAGAGCGTTGTGGAGCGGCGTGTCCAGGCAGGTATCCGCTGCGGCGATCAGAAATACCTCGTGGCCCGTGGTGTCGGCCTCGATCGCACAGCGAAACGCCGTGGCGACATCGCGCACATCGATGTAGCTCCAGAAGTTGCCGCTGCCGCCGTGCGGGTAGTTGGCCCGGCGGTCGGCGAGCCAGGTGTAGGTCTCGGGGGTGATGACATTGTTGATGCGCAGGGAGACAATTGGCATCTCGGGGTAGCGCACGGAGAGCGAGTCGGAGATTACCTCGCCCAGGTACTTGGAGAGCGCGTAGGCATTGGGAGTCGTGGCGCGGTCCTCCTCAGCAAAGGGCAGGCGCGGGGGGAGCTGGGTGGTGGTCAGCCAGCCGGTCGCCATCTCCGACGATGCATAGACAAGGCGCTTGACCCCAAAATCGCCGGCAGCCTGGAGCACGTGGTAGGTCGAGAGCGTGTTGTTGGCAAAGACTGTCTGCCGTGGGTCCCCGCTGGGGGCTGGGTTGGCTGCGACATGACAGACAAAGTCGGGCTTCACCTGCGCAAAGGCATCGTAGACCTCGCCCGCATTGCAGAGATCCACTTTGATAAACGCGCCGGGGAGCCCCTCTAAGCGCCGCTGATCGAGGTTGGTCACCTCGTAGCCCGCCGCTACCAGCTCGCGGACCACATAAGAGCCCGCCTTTCCACTACCGCCCGTCACAAGAACTTTCTTACTCATGGCACGATTGTACCCCTTGCCCAGGGAAGTTCTGTGACGGGCAAGTTTGTGCTAGAGGTGAATCCCCAGGCTCAGGCTGTACTGGTCGGCGCGCACCCCGCTGAGCGAGCCGAGACCGGTGTAGCGCGCCTCGATAAATGCCTTGCTTCCCAGCGGAGTTCCGAGCAGAAACGAGGGGACAAAGCGGGTGCCACTGAGGTTCTTGATCGCGAGGGGGCCATCGGCGCTGGTAGCACGTGTTGTCGAGCGGGTTGCAGAGAATATATCCGATGCCGCGGGCCCGGGGACATCGAGCTTGAGGCTTGCCACGCCCAGCCCAAAACCGTAGTAGCTCCGTGCCCCCGATGTCGTCGGAGCGCGCTCGACGTAGGAGAGGCCCGTCGCCGTGAGCGTGTTGCCCTGGCCCTCGCTGAGGAAGTGGGTGAGCTCCCACGACGGCACCCCGACCTGGCGCTGACTGCCCCGGCTCGCCGTCCCAAGACCGATAACCAGGCCGCTCTCGGAGATGCCTTTGCGGGTGCTCTCACTCAGGAGCGAGGTGCCACCCGCAAAAATATAGGTCCCCGATGTTAGAACGGGCTCCTCGGCGTGTGCCATAAGGCCGGTGAGCAAGAGCGCCGAAGCGCTGAGAATAAGACGATTCATCAAGAGAAGTTCCTTTCTTCTTAAACCAATAAGGCTCCGCAACTTCTATGCTATCGTATTATTTTTTTCCTTTGGGAGGCTGCCAGGCATCTAGGCGTGTAAGCTGATCCGGGGTGAGGAGTGGGCGTAGTTTGGCGCGGGCATCGGTCATGACCTCACGGCTCTTATTGGCAGCGTCCTGGCGGGCATCGGGATCGCTGCGGTTGGCGCGGGCACTTTTCTGGAGCTCGGTGAGCTTGTCCTGGAGCTGGTCAAAGATCGGGGTGACCTTGACTTTCTGGTCGGCGGTGAGCTGGAGGCTCTCGATCAGCTCCCCAAACATCGACTTGCTGGCCGGCTCTTTCTTTCCCTTCTTGGCCTGCTCCAGCGCCTCTTTAAACTGGGCTTGCTGGTCAGGGGTGAGAGTGGCGAGGATATCGGCCTCCAGCTTGAGGGTGATCCCCTCCAGCTTGGTGCGCTGGGGATCGGTGAGGGTGAGGCTATGGACCGCCGCTGCCAGAGCCGCGAGCTGACTGCGGTCGCGGCTACTGGTGCTGGCGGCGGTGCTCTTGCTTGCCTTGCGGGCTTGCTTGTCGGGCTTCTGTGCGTGGGAAGGCAGGCTTAGAGCAAGAAAAACGGTGGAGAGAAGAAGGATATTTTTCATGTCCTCACCGACGAAAAAGCCTGCCTTGGGGTTCACTCCGCTTGTCTAGGCGCGCCCCTCTTGCTCCGCGGTCAGGAGCGGGTTACCGTCTTTGGCCTTGGCCGCGGCGAGCCCCTCGGCGGCCTGGCGCTCCCAGAGCAGGCGGGAGAGGACCCGGCGCACCATCGCGAGCTGCACGGCGATCTCGGCGTACTCGTTTTGCTTGGAGTGGTGCTCAACCCCCCAGCAGCCCGTGTAGCCCGCATCCAGGAGGAGTGCCATCTTCTCGGCCAGGCAGGTGTGGGTGACCCGGGCATCGACATGGGTGTGCACCGCGTAGGGCGCGAGCCGCCGGTCGCCTTCGTCGGGGTCGCCCAGCTCCCAGTGCCCGATGTGCAGCAGGATCCCGTAGGCCGGGTGCGCGACTGTCTTGGCGATCGCTTCCATGTTGTCGGCGATCAGCGAGATGCCCCAGTGGGTCTCGGGGCCGACCGAGAAGCCATGCTCCTGCCCAAAGACACAGTACTCACGGAACTGGTCGGAGACAATCTCCAGCTGCTCGGGGCTCATGTGCTCTAGCTTGCCGCCGGTGTCGATCCGCACGGTCTTTGCCCCGAGGGTCGCGGCGACTCTTAGGTGCTCAAAGGCCAGCTCGCGGTTCTTGGCGCGCGCTTCAGGGCTATCTTCCCAGACATGGCAGCCATCGGCGTGGTAGTTGACCAGGGTCAGCTCGCGCTCGTCAAGCCCCTGGCGCACCTTGCGGATCAGCGCGCTGTCCAGCGAGGGAAGCAAGCCGTTCCAGATATCGGCGGTGTCGAGGCCGAAGCGGTAGCGGCAGCTCTCCAGGTAGCCAAAGATATCGATCTTGCCCTCGGAGAGGAGCCCGTGGACACTGTAACCTGCGATAGAGATCTTCATTGTTGTTTTTCCTTCGAGGGGTTGAAAATCCCTCGCTAGAGGCGCTGCGCGCCCAGGGCCCTCTGGGCCGGTGAATGCGCCGTTCGGTAGGACGTCCGGCAACTTGTTGCCTTCAGCGAGGAATTTTCAACTCCTCGCACACCCAGGTCGTTTTAGCGGCTCAGAAACGGCCGCACCGCCTCGGCGAGGATCTTGTAGCCATCGGCGTTGAGGTGGAGCTTGTCGGTGATAAAGAGCTCGGGGCGCGGCTCTCCTGTGGGGCCAAAGAGCTTCTCGCGCACGGGGATAAAGTCCACCCCGTTGCGCTGGCAGAGGCGCTGGATAATCCGATTGGTCTCCACGACGGCATCGCGCTGGGCCCAGCGGCTGGGGCTGCTCGTCAGCTCGATAAACGAGAGCCGGGTGCGGGGCAGAAGCTGGCGGACGGTGACCACGAAGTCGCTGAAGTCTTGGGCCACCTGCCGGGGCGTCCGCTTGGCATTGATGTCGTTGGTTCCCGCAAAGAGCACGATCTGGCGCGGCTGGTAGGGGAGCAGGATGCGCGGGGCAAAGTGGGTCGAGTCTGGGAGCTGGGAGCCGCCAAAGCCCCGGTTGAGCGTGTTGTAGCCGGGGAAGTCCTTCTCAAGGCTCTTCCAGATACGGATGGTCGAGCTTCCGACAAAGACAATGCCGCCGGGGCGTGGGAAGCGCTTGCGGTCCGCTGCCTCGAAGGCCGCGATCTCTTTCTCCCACTGTTTCGGGTTTGCTTGCATGGGCCAATTATGCCACACTTTGCGCTCGTGCGCGGGCTTTCATCGCGAGCTCCTCGATGCGGCGGGGGCAGCGGTCGATTGCCCAGCGCACGAGATCAAACGCCTTGAGAAGCGCCAGATCTTGCACCTGAGCAAGGAGCGCCGCCCGCGTCTCAATCGGCCAGCCGTAGCCATCGAGAAACGTCCCAAGGAACTCGTCGGGCACATTCAGCAGGTCGTAGTGGGGGACGACATGCGCCTCAGCACAGCCCCAGTCGAGGAGTACCAGCGTGCCCTCTGGGGTAAGGACCGTGTTGCGCGGCGATAGGTCTCCATGACACAGCCCCAGCGCGACAGGCTGGCTCTGGAGCGCGGTGAAGCGCGCCACGATGAAGTCGCGCTGGTGGGAGGCGTAGACCCCTAGCCCAAGCAGGGCATCGTTTGCGGTGAGGCTATCAAGGTTGTAGCGCACAAAACGCTGCCACCCGCGCTGTGCCGGTGTTGGGCAAAAGACCGCCACGCTTGGGGGAATGTTGGAAGGGGGTGGAGGAACGAAGGAGAAGATATCCGCCGACTCGCCAAATCCCGCGAGGGAGCAGGTGTGAAAGCGTCGGGCGTAGCCGCCCAGAGTGTGCCAGAGAAGGTGGGGCGCAAGCGTGCTCTGCGCCCCATTCACTCCCTCGATATAGCTTAAAATCTGGTAGGGCCAGCCGTCGTGGATGCCGAACTGGAGCACGAGTGGGCTGGGAATCCCGAGGCGGGTGGCCTCCTCCAAACACCAGAGCTCTTTGGTGTAGGATGCCTCCGCGCCCGCTCTGTCCTCAGGCTTAGGCAGGCGCACGACGATCCGTTTTTTGGGGAACTGGGCCACGAAAATATCGTTGACGCTTCCAAGGCCCGGTAGCGCTTCGATACGTGTGGCGGCTTGGCCGAAAAACTCTCGGGCGATGGCTTCCGCGCGAACCATAGCCCCCATCCTATCAGGTATGCTAACACCATGAGTACTGTTTCTCCCGGTGCGATCCAGGCCGCACAAGATGCTCTCGATGCCCATGTGCGCGAGATTATCGCCTGGCACTTCTCCCCCGAGACCGGCTGTCCTTTCTGGCTCGACTGGGCCAAGTCCGCCGACTTCGACCCGATCAAGGCCGTGACCTGCGCTGCGGACCTGGCCAAGTTCCCACACTTCCAGGACGAGTGGCTGCGCGACCTGCCCAACGAGGTCTGGGTGCCCAAGCCCTACACCGGCCGCCCGTTCTTTGTCTTTGAGACCGGCGGGACCACGGGGATGCCCAAGCAGCGGATCGGCTGGGACGACCACAAGCACGACTACGAGGAGTTCTCAGCAGGCCTCGACGACAAGTTCTTCCCCAAGGGCGGCAACTGGCTCATGCTCGGCCCCACCGGCCCACGCCGCCTGCGCCTCGCCATCGAGCACCTGGCCAACTTCCGCGGCGGCTCGTGCTACCACACCGACCTGGACCCGCGCTGGGTGAAGCGCCTGATCGCCGATAAAGAGTTTGAGACCGCCAAGAAGTACAAGAAGCACGCGGTCGAGCAGGGCGCGACCTTGCTCAAGCACCGCAAGATCAGCTGCCTCTTCACCACGCCGCTACTCCTAGAGGCGCTGGATGAGTATGTCAATGTCCCCGATGCCGGAATCAAGGGAGTCTTCTGCGGCGGGACGTCGATGAACCCGCAGACCGTGCGCTTCCTGATCGAGGAGATCCTCGACAACCGCGCTCAGTTTGTCCCGACCTACGGCAACACGCTCATGGGCCTCGCCCAGAGCCGCCCGGTGACCCGCGAGGACAACTACTCCATCACCTACCACGCCCCGCAGCCCCGCGCCGTGCTCCGCATTGTCGATCCCAACGACACCCAGACCACCGTGGACTACGACACCTGGGGCCGGGTCGAGCTCTCGACCCTCACCAAGGAGTTCTTCATGCCGCGCTTCCTGGAGCGCGACGAAGCCCTGCGCCGCCAGCCCTGGGGCCGCTTCGCCTGGGACGGTGTGGGGGAAGTGCGCCCGTTTGGCGCACTGGAGACCAAGGCCATCGAGGGCGTCTACTAGAGACTTACCAGGAGCCCTGGAAAGAGGTTGGAGGGAGCGCCCAAGACTTGGTGCGCTCCTTTCCTTTTTCTGACATCATCTCGCCTGCCTCTACGGAAAATTTGCCATCTCGAAGAGCGAAGCGGAAGCTGTCATTGTCGTTGTTTTCATAGGCACTGACCCGAAGGTGTTGTGGCTTTTCACCCCTGCGCTCCATAGGAACAATGGTGACCCAGCGTGGGTATCCTTCGACATCTCGCCAAAAATAGCTCTGTAGCTGGCCAGGGTAGAGCGCTTCCAGCCGACGGCACGTCTGGTGGTACAAGTCCTTAATGGTGCTTCCTTGTGCGGGATGATCGTAGGTATTGATATGCAGATCCCATGAGGAGAGGGGGCCGAGCTGTGGGCGGTTGGAGTCGTGAAGGGATTGGATGAGGTCTCTTGCCACCTGAACGTCGGAAGGAGGCTTGATCACATAAAAGATGGCAATCACAAGACTGACGGCGAGTGCGGCAATGATGATTGCAGGTTTTTTCACGAAATTCACCTCGTGGCTGGCATCACTTCAAACATGGACTGAGAACGGAAGAAGCAGACGTTGAATTCCTGGAAGAAGTTAACTTGGCCTAGAAGTACTCGGACGTGGTCGGTTTGTGCCCACGCAAAAGCAAGTCGAACCGGTGGAAACGAGGCGACGGTTGCCGAAAGTACGACACCACGGGCAGGAATCTGTGCGAGATTTCCTGCAAGTGTGATGGTGTGGTGCTGGTCTTCCCAGCTTAAACCTAGCTCCAGTCCTAAACTATAGGGAAGAACATTGATAGAAGCACCTGTATCCAACATGCCCGCTGTTGCAAGTTGCTGGCTCTGATACGAGAGGAAGAAGGGAAGCAGGGGAACGAGGCTAGAGCCAGGAAGATGGGGATTCGCATTCACGAACGGGAATGTGGCAGGCTCCAACTCTGTCACATTCTGCCTGCCTTATCGTCCTCAAGCAGTTTTTGCAACGAGGCAGCTGCCTCATGGTTCTCCGCGGGTGTCCACACGGGATAGGAATTTTCGAGGACAACACCTGCTTTTGTCAGCTCTTCTTGCTGGGCTAGCTCAGCGAGAAGCTCTTGCACGAGCATAAATTTCTCCTGGCGTGGGAGGGCATGGAGCGCAGGACGTAACTCGGTCAGGGACATGTCTGATTTTATCACTGCCTTGAATGCATTTACGACGCCGGTGCCCTTTTCTTTTGTTAGGGACGAGCACCGTGCGCGATCAGTAGCTGCCGCATCTGGGGATTTTGGGTCCAACGGATCATTCGGTAGTCGCTGTGGAGAGGGCCACCATCGAAAGGATCGCGGCCCATAAGGCGGTAGGCTGTTGCCTTGAGGTCATAGCCGGACCAGAGTGCGTTGGGGTCTACGCCTGCGTCCAAGAGCTTCTCGACCTTGGCGATATCGTTTCTGCTGATGGCTTCGGTGAGGGCATAGTCGCGCTCGTTGCGCTGCCAGAGGAGCGTGCTTCCTAGCAGAAAAAAGCAAAAAAGTACCAAGATGAGCCGCTTGATATATTTCATGGAAGTCCGGCCTACTCCGCGAGTTTTTTGAGGCCCGCTTCGATGGTCTGCGTGTTTGGCCCCTCACGGAGCGCGATCCCGAGGTCGGGGCGGGTGAGGGCTTCGTTGACCTTGGGGGCCATGAGGATCGTCTTGCCCAAGCGAATGACGATGGTCTTATGGAGCGCTCCTTGGGTGAAGGCGGTGAGCTTCTTGGTGTCGTCGGGAGTGAGCCGTACCTGGATCACCGACGCTTTCGATCCCTTCGGCGAGGTCGTTTGGGGGGTGGCACTCTCCAGGTGGGTGAGGGAGAGCTCGGGTGTCGCGGCGATATAGCCTAGCTTGGGATAGTGCTCGGTATCGAGAAACTGCCCTCCCTCCACCTTCGTGGCGCTTAGCGTGTAGAACGTCAGCGGAGTGGGCGGCGCGCTCTTCTGGCACCCGGCAAGGACGAGGAGCAGCAGAGTAAGCGAGGTGGTGAGGGTGCACATATGAGGATTGTACTTCTTTCAAAAGTGTCCGCAACCACCAGAGTTCCGGCTTAAGAGGGCGACGGCTGCCTTCGCAGCCAACCTAACCTACTGCGTCCGCAGGGACGCGTCGCCCTTGCAAGCCCGAGGACTCGTTCCTCGGGAAACTCTTGAAAGAGGTTGTTTCTTTCTTTGGGTTAGTGCTTCGTGGCGTAGTGTAGCCAGGAGCTCTCCGGGAGACCTGGGCCAGGCTTGCCATCAACCGCCGTGACTTTCCCCTGGTGGACGATCTCTTTGAGCCCATCGGGGCCATCCGTGGTGAGGAGGCTATTGCTCTCGACACACATCCAGGAATGATTGACCTGTACCCAGGAGTGCTTGCCGGTTCGCACCAGGAATTTCCCTAGATACTCTCCCTTTTGAATGCGCTGCCAGCCCGGAGCGAGCTTTCTTTCGGGAGCGGAGCTATTGGTCTGAAAGCGACAGTCTGCCGAGAGAGGCTTGATCTCGACCAGACCGTGCCATTTGGAGAACATCAGGGGGACATCACCACCGGCGACGGCGATTTTTGTTCCATTCAAAACAACCAGTGTCATGACCACAACCAGCATCAACTTTTTCTTCATCACGAACTCCTCGACTGCTGTTTTGGTAGGGGGCATCTCTGCAGATGGCTCTCTCCCCTCTTTAAGGTGGTTCCAAGCACGGTAGAGCGCTCGTATAACTTGGCAACCGTTAGGAGATAGTTTACCCTAAGAGTCGTGTTACCACTCGTAGCGAGTCTAGCCTTGGGTATCACCGACTTTGGTCCGAGTATGGAGAACCTCGCCGTCGCGCAGGCCGAGCTCTTGGAAGCCACTACGGAGTGCGACCCGGCGGGAGGCGGTGTTGTCGGGGGCAGTGAGCAGCTCAAGCTGCTCGAAGCCGTATGTCTCGAAGGCGAGCTGGCAGGCCAATGCGACTGCGCGGGTGGCGACCCCCTTGCCACGGTGCTCGGGGTAGGTCCAGTAGGAGAGATTGGCCGTGCGCCTCTGGCTGTCGCTCTCAAGCGGCTGGAGCTCGCAGCCGCCGAGGAGCGTGGACGAGTGCGCGTCGCGGACCGCGAAGGGAAAGCGCACCCCGCTTAGGCGCTCCTGCTCCCAGCGCGCCAAGACCGCCTCGGCGTGCGCGACGCTGGGGACAAAGTCTGCGGGGAAGTCGAAGCGCAGGCGGTGCTCGGGGTCGTGGTCACCGGCGCAGAGCACCGGGGCATCGGTGGCGGCGAAGCGGGTCAGGCGCACCGTGCCATCGCTACGCGCGGCGAGCGTGCGGGTCATAAAAGTGCTGTTGGGATCGTCTTTGTAGGCGGCAAACGGGCCGCAGGCCACAAACCCAAAGCGTGTGTAGAGCTGGTGGGCCGGCGCAAAGAACGGCTGTGAGCCCGTCTCCAGGCTGAGGCGCATGTAGCCCCGCTCGCTGGCCTCGTCGAGGACATGCGCAAGGAGCCGCGCGGCCACCCCGCGCCGACGAAACGCCGCTGCGGTGCGCATGGACTTGAGCTCGCCGTGCTGGGGAGTCAGCTCCTTCAGTGCCGCGCAGCCCGCCAGAGTGCCGCCGTCCCAGAGCGTCCAGAACGTGAGCTCAGGCTTTCGCAACCCCTCTAAATCCAGCGCGTGCACACTCTCCGGCGGCGAGACCGCCCGCATGTCCGTGAGGTGCTCCTCCAAGAGCTGCGCGACCTCGGGGCGGGTTAAGTTGTCGAGCTGAATGGTCATGCGGGTCTCTCGGTGGGCTTCTTAAGAAAACCGAAGTAGAAGCAGAGCAGAAAGAAGACAAAGTGGATCGCGCTCCGTGTCCCTGCCAGCTCCGGTGTCTGGATCATCGCTGTTCCTAAGATCGGGACGGAGACTTTGGCTAGCGAGAGGTAGAGCAAGACGCCACTACTCACGAAGAATGCCCCCGCAAGAAACTTACGCACCTCGATGCTCTTTTTGACAAAATAGAGTGTCGCACCCCCGAGGAGAAGCGCGGCGATTGCGTAGAGGATAAGCACTTCAGATTACCTCCGGCGTGGAGCGTAGCGTCTCCAGGGCTTGCTTCAGGCGATCGTAGTCGCAGGGCCTGAGCTCAATCTCACTAATTCGCCCACTTGTTCGGCGAAACCGGACGATCAAGCGGCGTTGCCCCCACACTGTTCCCCCATCGCGTATCTCTAGAATATCGCTGGGCGCGATCTGGTGCTCTAGGTCGTAGAACTCTGAGAATAGCTTAAAGAGGGCGAAGACTGAGGTCACTTGTAGCCCCGTGGAGGTGACGCGGATCGTCAGCGCATTTGAGGCACCGAGGCCAACTTGGTTGTGATCGAGGGAGCTACCTGAGGCAAATTTTTCCTCATAGAGAAGGATAGACATTATTACCTGCTTCACTGTTGCTTCGGAATGGGGTCAGTATAGCATCTCAGGTAAAATGGGCGCATGCAAGACTGGACACGGTTTCGAGGACCCAATGGCACGGGGATCGGGCAGCCCACGGGAGTCGCGGCGGATTTTACGGACAAGGACGTTCGCTGGAAGGCGACTCTCCCCGGCGAGGGGCACTCGTCGCCGGTGCTCATGGGCGAGTCGTTGTTGGTGACGGCGGCCCAGCGCGAGGCGGGGAAGCGGCACTTGGTCTGCCTGGACACCAAGACCGGAAAAGAGCGCTGGCGGCAGAGCTTTGACTTCAAGGTCTACCACACCCACGAGCTCAACACCGCCGCCAGCGCGACTCCCACGGTTGACAAAGAGCGGGTCTACGCCACCTGGCCTAGCGACGAAAACTTTGTGGTGACGGCGCACACGCTGGCGGGAAAGCCGGTCTGGCAGCGGGAGTTTGGGGCCTTTCCCACCCAGCACGGAGGCGCATCGGCCCCGATCCTCTACGACGGTATGCTGATCTTCTCCCGCGAGCCGGAGAACGCGCCGGGCGGGCTGGTGGCGCTGGATGCCAAGACCGGACAGACACGCTGGGAGGTGAAGCGGCCCAGCAAGGACGCCCCCTACGCGGTTCCGATGCTCTACCAGCCCGAGAAGACCGCCCCGATGCAGCTGCTCTTTGCGAGCACGGCCCAAGGGATCACGAGTGTCGAGGCCGCAACCGGGAAAGTCCTCTGGGACCTGCCAGGGCTCTTTAGCCTGCGCTGTGTCGGCTCCCCGATCTTCGCGGGTGGGCTGATCTTCGCCGGGACCGGGGTGGGCAATGGCAGCCGGCTCTTTGTGGCGCTGAGGCCCGGTGCAAACGGTGGCAAGCCGGAGCTCGCCTGGAAGCAGACCCGCAACACGCCCTACGTTCCTTGCCCGCTCTATGCCAATGACCTACTCTTCCTCTGGGGCGATGGCGGCGTGGTCCACTGCGTGAAGCCGACGACTGGGGAGACGGTCTGGCTGGAGCGTGTGGGCGGGAACTTCTATGGCTCGCCCGTGTTTTGTGAGGGGAAGCTCTGGGCGACAAGTAATAAAGGTGAGCTGGTGGTGATCGCCGCCGAGAAGACCTTCAAGATCCTAGGCCGCCACGACCTGGGAGAGGGAACCAACTCGACGCCCGCCTTTGGCGAGAAGACGCTCTACCTGCGCACGCTGAGCCACCTCACTGCCGTGAGCGGGAAGTAGTCGCCCTGGTTGGAGCGGGGCGTCAACGGGCGTCGCAGACTCCGCCGCAAAGGCCTTCGGCCATCGGGCTTATTTATGGCCGAAGGCCTTTCCAGCGTGAAGCGCTCGTTGACGCCCCCTTCCCACGGGGGCGGTCCAACAGGACACATTAAAGGAATCCAAACATGTCATTGCCGTATCTACCGACCCTGCGTCGGGGCCAAGTCTACGAGAGCCTGGAGAAGGCCGAGCTCAAGAGTGTCAAGAGCGGGGAGCTTGTCGCCCATGTTGGGCAGGTCAACGCGGGCGTGATCCGCCGTGACCTACGCAAGCCGTCGCGTGCCTGCCTGCGCGATATCCCTGTCGCACGGCTCCTAGAGATCTGCGCCGACGCCGGCAAGCACTTTATGGAGTCCGCGCTCCCGCTGGGCGATGGGCAAGTGCAGACCCCCGACGACTATATCGCGCAGCTGGCGGCGACCAGTGGCCTACCGCACGTCATGATCCGCCGCAACATGGCCAAGATCAACCAAGTCTTCACCCAGATGCCCACCATCCTCAAGGGCCTCACCCGCGGGATGCCCTTAGACGTCCTAGACAACGGCTACGGCGAGCAGAACGGCGTCCCCGTGAGCTACTACGCCACCACCGCGGCGCTGGGAGTCGTGCTTCCGAGCAACTCCCCGGGCGTCAACTCGCTCTGGATTCCCTGTATCGCCCTCAAGATTCCGATCGTCCTCAAGCCAGGCCGCGAGGAGCCGTGGACCCCGTTTCGCATCATCCAGGCGTTTCTCGCCGCCGGTGCCCCGCCCGAGGCATTTAGCTTCTACCCCACCGACCACGAGGGGAGCGCCGCGGTGATGGAGCACTGCAAGCGCGCGATCATCTTCGGCGATCAGGCGACGGTCGAGCGCTACGCGGGCAACCCCGGTGTCAGTGTCCACGGTCCCGGCTGGAGCAAGGTGCTTATCGGCGAGGATAAGATCGAGCGCTGGCCGGAGTTTATTGACGTCATCGCATCGTCGATTGCGGACAACGGCGGCCGCAGCTGCATCAATGCCAGCGCCGTGGTGGTTCCCAAGTACGGCGCTGAGATCGCCGATGCACTGGCCAAGAAGCTCGCCGCTATCGAGCCGCGCCCCGCCAGCGATCCCGATGCCGTTCTCTCGGGCTTTGCCAACCCCAAGATGGCCGAGTGGATGGATGGCGCGGTCACCGATGGCCTGAAAACGTCGGGTGCGGAGGATGTGACGGCCAAGTACCGCACCGGCGAGCGCTTGGTGGAATTGGATGGCAGCACCTACCTGCGCCCAACCATCGTCCGCTGTAATAACTTCCAGCACCCGCTCTCCAACAAGGAGTACCTCTTCCCCTACGCCAGCGTGGTCGAGGTGCCTCAGAGCGAGATGCTCAGCCAGATCGGCCCCTCGCTGGTCGTCATGGCGATCACCGAGGACCAGGCCTTCATCGACCAGCTCTTCGACTGCCCGCTCATCGACCGCCTCAACCTCGGCCCCATCTCCACGATGGTCACGTCGTGGGACCAGCCCCACGAAGGCAACCTCTTCGAGTTCCTCTACAAACGCCGCTCGCTCCAGCGGGCGTAGTCCCTCCTCCCCAGCCCCTCCTCCCGAGAATCGCGGGAGGAGGGGAGAGGTTTTTTTCCTTATGTCGACCATGGAGCGCTATTTTTCGGGTGAGTGCGAGGCCGTTTGGGCAGAGCTAAACTGTGGAGTGGACCGCTTTGGAAAGCCGATCTCTACTGAGGATGCCGAGGCTGTGGCATGGGAAACCATGCGCCGTGTACGGCACAACATCGAAATTCTTATTCCTCGACTTACCGAAATGGGCTATGACTTTGGAAACCATTGGTTGAAGTGGCCTTCTGAGCGAATTGGGATACCTTGGTTTCGGGGTGCACACGTGCCACCAGATGCAAATATTGAGGAGAAAATTGCGTTTTGGGAAGCGAAAGCTGGTTCAATCCCATTGGCGCTAAAGGCGTTTTGGAGAGAGGTTGGCAGTGTTGATCTTTGTGGCATCATGACTCACTGGCCGCGTTCCTGCCATGACCCGCTGATGGTTTGGCCAATCGATGAGGTGTTTGAGTACTATGAGTACTCCAAATACAGTCATTCTGGCCAGCCGCCCTACACATTTTGTGCATCAATATCCGTGGATGATGTCATGAAGTACACACCTGCTGGTGGAGCTGATTACTTTATTGATCTCCCTGAGGCATTGGCTGACCCTCTTTTAAAGATTGAGCCCAATCGAACGACCTTTGTGAATTACCTCCGTATTGCCTTCGAGTGGGGCGGTTTTCCTGGGTTCAAGCAACTTGGTTATAAGGATGCTCCGATGGAGGATATTGCAAAACTCCGTGAGGGACTTTTGTCCATTTAGTTATTGATAGGTAGTCGACGTGATAAAATTGGGGGTGAAAGGATGTTTGCTATGCCACACCCGCGTTTTTCGGGCGACGAGATTGTGCGCCTTGGGGAAGAACTCTACGAAGCGACCGTTCGAGCGTTGGTAGAGACCGACGAAAACATCGGCAAAATTGTCTCCATTGATGTTGAAACCGGTGACTTCGCCGTGGATGCTGATCCGGTGCGCACGGGTCTTCAGGTGCAGGCTAAGCATCCGGGGGCTGCGATCTACGGGAAGCGAATTGGCTACAATGCTGCCTTTGCCTTAGGAGGAACCCTCACGAAGTCCGCATCGTGAAAGTTACGCCGTTGTGATGCTTCTTGATGACAACTCCCTGACGCGCTCCTCGGTGGTGGCGAACTCGACGATGAACCGGGAGCGGGGGCTTTTGGGGGCTAATAGCTACGCCAAAGACCTCGGGTTTGCGCCGCTGGTGTGGCTGGAGGGGCGACGTCCGGCGCGGTGGCTGGATTTATGCTGTGGCTCTGGGCGGGCGCTGATCGAGGCGGCGGGGCTGTGCATCGGGCAGGGGATCGAGATTGTCGGGGTGGACTTGGTGGGGCTCTTTGCCGACGGCGGCGACGACTTTCCGCACCTGCGCCTGATCGAGAGCCCGGTGGGGGAGTGCGCTTTGGAGGGGCCGTTTGAGCTGATCACCTGTGTGCATGGCCTTCACTACCTTGGGGATAAGCTCGGGACTCTGGCGCAGTACGCCGCGCTGCTTTCCGAGACGGGGCGCTTGGTGGGGCACTTGGACTTGGTCAATATTCAGGGAGTGGAGCGGCGTAGGCTCCTGGCATTGCTCCGAAAACACGGCTGGCGCTACGACACGCGTCGGCACCTGATCGAGGGGACGGTGCAGAGCCAGCCGCTGCCGCTACGCTACTTGGGCGCGCTGGACCACGACGCGCCAAACTTCACGGGGCAGCCCGGTGTGAACTCGTTCTACGAATAAAAACGCCCCCGGTCCATGTGGGCCGGGGGCATTTGGGTGTAGGTTAGGCCAGCTCGCTGGCGCGGCTGGTGTCCTCCCAGGGGAAGCTAGGGTTACCGAAGTGGCCGTTCTTGGCGGTGGCTTGGTAGATCGGGCGGCGCAGGTTGAGCGTCTCGATAATGCCCTTGGGGGTCAGATCGAACTTGCTCTTGAGGCGGGCCGAGATCTCCGTGTCGGGGAGCTTGCCCGTGCCGAAGGTATCCACACGCACCGAGACCGGCTGTGCAACCCCGATGGCGTAGGCGAGCTGGATCTCGCACTTGCTGGCCAGCCCCGCGGCGATAACCAGCTTGGCGAGGTAGCGCGCGACATAGGCTGCCGAGCGGTCTACTTTTGTCGGGTCCTTGCCCGAGAACGCACCGCCGCCATGGCGCGCGTAGCCGCCGTAGGTATCGACAATGATCTTGCGCCCGGTCAGACCCGAGTCGCCGTGGGGGCCGCCGATCAGGAAGTTGCCGGTCGGGTTGACAAAGCAGCGGATGGCGTTGTCAGCGACGGTCGCATCGAGGTTGTCGGGAGAGAGCGCCACGAGCTCGCCGGTGATGAGACTGGGGCACTCCTTGAGGAGAACCGGGCGGATCAGGGTCTCGATAATCTCCTGGCGCGCCTCGTCGGTGAAGTAGGGCTTGCCGTGCTTGGAGGCCATGACACTCTCATCGTGCTGGGTGGAGAGCACAATGGCATCGAGCCCGACTGGCTTGCCGCTGCTGTCGTACTTGACGGTCACCTGGCTCTTGGCATCGGGGCGGAGCCAGGCCAGTTTCTTGGAGTTGCGCAGCTCGACATGGGTCGCGACAAGCTGGTGCGCGACCTGGATCGGCAGGGGCATCAGCGCCTCGGTATCGTCGCAGGCATACCCAAACATCAGACCTTGGTCGCCCGCACCGCCCGAGTCGACGCCCATGGCGATATCGGGGGACTGGGCATGCACAAAGTTAAAGACACGCACCTCGTTGGCAGAGAAGAGCATCGCAGGATCGTTGTAGCCAATCTCCGCAATCACCGCGCGAGCCAGCTCATCGACCTTGCGTGCGGTTAGGGCGTCTTTTTGCGTGGTAATCTCCCCCGCGACCACCACGGTATCTGTGGTGACCAGCGTCTCACAGGCAACACGGCTGGTGGGTAGCTCCGCGAGGCAGAAGTCCAGGATGGCATCACTGATTTGATCGGCGATCTTATCGGGATGGCCAACGGAGACGGACTCCGAGGTAAACAGGGAAGTATCAGACATTTCGTTCTCTCTTTAGTTCCGTGTCCAGCCTGAGGCGTGCGGCGAGAGAAGAGTGTCTCTTGTCTTCGCAGGAAGCGCCTGCTCGGAATTCGCACCAGGCTACGCAGATTCGCGCCGGTTGCGGTGGTTTCATAGGGCCGATCCCTCCGCCACTCTGGACAAGACTGTTGTCATGTTTACTCTACCATGCGGAAAAATAGCCGTCAATAGCTTGACAGAGGGAAAGACCTATGGTATTATTCCCCTTGCGTTTCGGGTTGTTAGCTCAGTCGGTAGAGCAGCTGACTCTTAATCAGCGGGTCACAGGTTCGAGTCCTGTACAACCCATCCGAAAGCAGCCACTATCAGTAACTGATGGTGGCTGTATTTCTTGTAAGAGTGTTGACGCTGTTGATAGCTATTGCTACATTCAAAATGATCTATCCGTAAGGGGTGTCAGATGTACAAAGCTTTGGGCCAAAACAGCCTCATCACCTGGGAGGAAGCCATCCAGGAGTTCTCCTACCACCTTCAGGCGACACGCTCGCCTCAGACCCTGCGCTTCTACAAAGTCCAGCTCCGGCAGTTCACGCCTTGGGCCAATGAGAACCAGGTGCCCTTCCAGGGCTTCGGCAAGCGCCACCTCGACCGGTACCTCGCGTACCGGCAAGGCAAAGGCATCGGGCCGACCACGCTCCGCCATGATGCCATTTGCCTGAAAGCTCTGTGCAAGTGGTGCTCACGCAACGATCTTCTGGAGCGCAACCCGCTGGCCGACTACGAGATTCGCAAGGCTCCTGCCCCTGCCCGCTACATGCCGCCCGATGATGATGTCCGGGCAATCTTAGAGGCGACCCGTAACTACTTCGACCCTACCAAGAATCCCGATGCCCGTTTCCTACCTCCCGGCAAACGACTCTTTCACCGGGATCGCAATATCGCCATCACCATCGGACTGCTCGATAGCGCGTGTCGTGTGGGAGAGCTACTCGCCTTGAAGGTGGAGGACTACCGCATCAAAGAGCGGATGATCTACATCCGGGAGAGCAAAGGTCGCGAACCCAGAGCGCTTCCGGTCAGTCCGGGATGGGCCAGTGCGATGGAAATCTGGCTCCGACTCCGAAAGAAGCTCATGTCCAACCTGCCTCCTGAGGAAGATGAGGGCTGGCTCTTCATCAACGAGATGGGCAATCAGGCTGATATTCACTCGTTCCGCCGTGCCCTCAAGACCTATGCTCGCTGGGCAAACCTGCCCGGCTCTATCACACTTCACAGCCTACGTCGTTTCTCGCTCAACAAACTCGCCAAGACAAACTTGCTTGCCGCTCAGACTATCGCAGGGCATAAGGAGACAAAGACCACGTTGCTCTACACTAAACTCGACCCGGACTTCGTTCGTGACGTGCACCAGAGCGTTGGTGTTGTCCAGAAGATTCTTCAGAATCCAGCCAAGGAACTGGTGGTTCGTCGCAAGCGTTTGGTTTGAGGAGGCAGGCACTCCAGCACAAGCAGTCCCTTGTGAGTTATTCCACACCTTTGCCAGCCCGCACTCAGAAAACAGTAGCCTGGGTTCGGACTGGCGATTTTGGTTGGATTGACGTAGGTGTAGAAACGCTCGCCCGGCCAGCGTTGCCAGGCCCACTGCATCGCCTCGCCGATTAAATCGCTGGAGCGTGTCGTCCCCTCGTTGCGAAACACTGCCGCGTTTACTCCCCAGGGGCTTCGTAAACCCCAGGCATGCCGCCGATCCTGGCTGATGTGGTGCCGCCAAACAAAGAGAGCATCCTGGTTCTGTGTAATCAGAACCATCTTCTCCCCCGGCCCGACAAAGAGTTGTGCCTTTTTGGGCCGACGTGGTGAGCAGGAGTAGTGGCGCTGGTAGAGTGCGAGGGCTGTGGGATTGCCATCGCGGGTGAGAATCCAGTAGGAAATGGGAAGTGGTTAGGGCTTACCCCGTCACCATAGCCCTACGTCTCCAAGGCTGCAAAAAGCGTCCCGCTGTAGAGACTGCCAACTCCAATCAAGCCTTCCGCTTGATGAAGACGAGGCGGAGTCTTCTAGCATGGATCGGTTGCTTTTTACCCCACGCACTCTGAGTGGTGAGCGCCTCCAACTCCATGTTTCGCCCCAAGATAGCCGAAAGTCTCGGCGGGGCAAGCACTGGAAGGCGCTCGTCACTGATCTAGATAGTGGGCTGGCCTACCTGTGTCGCGGAGCGTCCTGTGGACTGCCCCGCTGCTTCTGTGATGCTCTGGTGGTTGAGATCTATCCCAGCTTGAGCGACGTTCCCGAGGACTTACAACAACGCCTTGCTCGCTCCGAGTATCGCTACCGTGCAAGCGGCCATGGCTTGCACGATAGGTTCACGCGTGGCGAGACACTGACCCAGCGGGAGAGGCTCCGCCTGGAGCGATGGTATCAAGAGCGTGACGCTGCCCAAGCTGTCGTGATGTGAAAGTTCCTCTAGTGATGCCGACGACGCTCGGGCAACAGGAGCTTGCTTCTCCAGGAACCCTCCCGAAACGCTTTCAGCTTGCCCGAGCGGATGTACGGCAGAACTTTCTCAAGGTCTACCTGTCGTTTTCCATTTCTACTCGGAGAAGACGACGAACCATACCCGAGAGACCTTCAGGCTGACGCTTGGCCCATTCAACCAGCTCAGGCTCCATCAGGATGCTGGTAAGTTGCATCTTGAGTCCTGGTGGTCGGCCTGGACCTGACCTTTTCAAGGGAGCTTGGGCCACCGGGTTTCTGGTGGATATGTCCTCTGGGATTGGCAGTAAACTCATTAGCCAAAAATAACACGAACCAGATATTTATCAACCCTTGATTAAAAACAATTAATTATATATATAATTAATTACTGATTGAATTCAGTCTTAGTAAATAATCAGAACAAACAGCATGAAGAATTAACCATAAGACATTCTCAATAAATCTTTTATATTAACAATTTATCCATGAATGCATTGATAACGAATGATTTAAATGGCCTTACGGATAGACTTGAACCTATGCTCCAAGGTAAACAGGAGTTTATTCTGACCAATGAGCAGAAAGCAGTGTTTGACAAAGCAACAGCACTCGCAACAAAGTCGCAAAAAGGCTCCAAGAATGTCCTGATTGTTCAGGGTGGCCCTGGAACAGGCAAGTCCGTGGTTGCCATCAACTTACTGGCGGTTCTGACCAAGCAAAACCTTACGACTCAGTATGTTTCAAAGAACGCGGCACCACGAGCGGTCTACCAAAGTAAGCTCGCTGGAAAATTCACAAAGCACCACATCGCAGAGCTTTTCAAGGGATCAGGAGCCTACACACAGACATCCGAGAATGCCTTCGATGCACTCATTGTAGATGAAGCACATCGGCTCAACGAGAAGTCTGGTTTGTACCAGAACCAGGGCGAAAACCAGATTCTGGAGATCATCCGCTCTGCACGCTTGAGCCTCTTCTTCATAGACGAAGACCAGCGCGTTACCCTCAAAGACATCGGGGAAGTCCAGCAGATTCGGCACTGGGCCGAGTCCCAAGGAGCGACGGTTCACGAAATGGCGCTCACCTCACAACTTCGCTGCAATGGGTCTGACGAGTACCTTGGCTGGCTTGACAACGCACTCCAGATGAAGCCAGCCGCTCGGGGTAGCATTGAGAAAATCGGCTACGACTTTCGGGTTGTGGATTCACCCACCGAGCTACGCGACCTGATCTTTGAAAAAAACAAGCTGGCGGGAAGGGCGCGACTGGTTGCCGGATACTGCTGGGACTGGAAAAGCAAGAACTACCCCACGGGAAAGGTGATGGACATCGTCCTTGAGGAACACGACTTCGCTATGCGCTGGAACCTGGCCTCCGATGGGAGCCTCTGGCTCATCAAGCCAAAGTCGGTGACCGAGGTCGGGTGCATCCACACTTGCCAGGGGTTGGAGCTGGATTATGTGGGAGTGATTATCGGCCCTGACCTGATCGTCCGTGACGGTGTGGTCATCACCGATGCCACCAAACGCTCTAGTCAGGATCGCTCGGTACAGGGCTACAAAACCCTTCGTCAGGAATCCGCAGAGCAGGCTGAAAAGCAAGTGGAGTCCATTGTGAAAAACACGTACCGCACCTTGATGACTCGGGGGCAAAAAGGGTGCTACGTCTTTTGCACCGATAAAGAGACCCAGGAGTATTTCTCGAAACAGGTGGTGGGCTTGGCGAGCTAGCAACGAGTTTCTGAACCCGTAGCGAAAACCAAAAGCCGCTCCCAGATCATCAAAGTCTGGGAGCGGTTTCTCTATCCTGATCAAATCTACCTGGCCTGTTTGACTCTACTTTCTAGGCGATGATGCTCTGATTTTGCTCGATGATGCTCGGAGAAGAGAAGTCTGTCTATTCGCTTCTCCAGGAACCTGCGTATCGGGTCGAAGCTAAAGGCTAGAACTAGCACTCCAAAACGTGTCACTCCGCCCGATTCCAGACTGGCGAACTTCTCAGTTGCCAGGAGTACCAAGGCGCTGTAGACCGCCAGTATCAACGAGAGCGCCATTCCCGCTCCCAACGTTCGACTCAAGAAGATGCGGATGTCGAAGAGCTGATGGCGCACCACCGCGTAGGCCACACAGAGCAGGAGCACCAGTGTGGAGAGCGGGCCGATGTCTATCCAGCGGAAGTCATGGTTGATGTAGGGAATCAGGACATTGGAGATGAGAGAGATACTCCCCGTCCCCAGAATCCCGACTCCGAGCAACAGAAGTTGATCCGAGACGTGGGGTGGGAGTCCTCGCCTGCCCCGCTCTCGAAAGGCAAGGATGATGGCACCCCCCAGACAAACCAGCAGGTGCAAGACGTAGAAGGAAAACACCGGACCGTAGATCGTCTGGTGGCTCTCACCAGGTGTCATGCTCAGAACTTCGGCGGCATCTACCCACGGTGTGAAGGCACTCACCAAAGCCATTGCCGCCGTGATCCAGCCCAGTTGCCGCTCTTGGATTCTCGCAGGCAGATGCGCCACATCCCGTACCAGGCGATAGACCCCATAGACTGCCAGGCTCGCCATCGCAAAGTTCAGCCGCCCGACAGTCAGAACATTAGCCTCGGTGCTGTAGTGCTGAAAGTAGTAGAGGGTCAGTGTCCAGCCCAAGAGCGCCAGGGCAGAACGGCCAGTACCGCCGCGTGAACCGAATCGGAACCAAGGATGGGCAGTTCCGGCCAAACAAGATGCGTGGGAACCTCACCTGCCTCATCAGGAGTGACTAGTTGAAGCCCTCCTATGAGCAAGTCTTTCTCCCAGCAACCAAAGAACCCTGAGCGATTCAGATGCGCCCGGAGCTGGTCGCCTGGCTGCCAGCCTTCCTCCTCCGCGATCTGCTCAAAGAGCTGAAGAACCGTGTTCTGCTCTGCAATCCCAACCTTGTAGCTTCCCATATCGTGGTCTTTCCTGGCTATTATATCTGCCTTTTGGCAAATCTATTTGCCCAATTATGTACTGTATCTACCCCAGAATTGGGAACCATGCCACGAGGTGATACCCGTCTTAGGACTGAGAGCGGCCAACTCAACCAGATCGCAGAGCGACTACGTGCCCGTCGCCGTGTACTGAAACTAACCCAGGAGCAGCTCTGTGGGCGGCTCGCTGATGTGACGAGCTCGCGCTGGATCGCAGCTCGTAAGGAAATCGTGCATCTAGAGGCTGGCACCCGAATTGTCTCTGACCTGGAGCTACTTGCTCTCGCCCAGGCGCTCGATTGCCCCCCAAACTGGCTGCTCACTGGCGAGGAAGCCACTCCGAAAACTTCAGCTTGAAGTCGTGTCTCTTCCCATGTTCCTTCTCTTATCATCGCGATATTGTACATGATGATTAGACCAAGTGGTCTACTTTGTTGGCAAGGTGGCTCGGATAATGAGCCATGCCGAGAGGGGCCCCCCGTCTTCGTACCGAGCAAGATCAACAAAACCTGGTTGGTCCAACTGTCAAAGCCACCCGAAAGCAGCTTGCCCTGACTCAGGATGCGCTCTGTGCTCGCCTGGCAACGGCCACCTCAGGGCGCTGGAGCCCGACGATCTTCGACATCTACCGAATCGAGAGCCAGCGGCGCATCGTCTCCGACATGGAACTACTCGCTCTTGCGATAGCTCTGGAGTGTGACCTCTACGACCTGCTGGGTACGACCAAGGAAGCGACCACTCTCCCAGGTTAAGACTGACTTGATTGTGCCGCGACCAACAGATAAGCTACTCGGGACAATTGAGACTCTTGTTTCAAAAGTTTGATTAACGGCTCGTTAGGACTACCAAAAGCGACTTCCGAGATTTCGGGGGTCGTTTTTCCTTTACCAGAGCTACTTTCCACCAGTTTGAACGACTCATTTTCGTCCTCTCTTAGAAAGAAGGGGGCAAGCTCTGGAAGTGGCTCTAGGAGCAGCTTTTTGCCGGTTTGATTCTCGTCCTCTCTCACGAGGATCATGCTCTGCGCAAAGCGGCTCAGGATGCTTTGTTTGATTGTTGGTCCTCCCTCCTCGAAGCGCTGGCGGGCACGTGCTGCGAAACTGATAGTGTCATCCAGTTCTTTCAGTACCGCACCAATTGGCTTTCCTTGCCCCTGAACCTTCGCGTTTAACTTCACCAGCTCTGCTTGAAGCGACTCTTTCTTTTGCGAGTACTCCTTGGTCGTGATGCCCCCCTCCAAGTGCAGATCCAGTAATCTCTCCAGACCTTTCTGTTTGCGCTCTATTTCTTGCTCAAAGCGCAGACGAGCGTCGGCCTGATCGCTGAGATGTTGCGGAGCCAGCTCCCGAATCATCTGCTTGAGCATCGCTTCCATGCCCTCAGGCAACTCCGCCCTGGCAAGGAAGGCGAGAACCTGGTCTTCCAGTGCCTCCTCCCGAACCCCGGTTCGGTCACAGGTTTTGTGGGCATTGGTGCAGTGGTAGTAAACATGCCCCTTGGCGCGGCTGGCAGTGACCATCGAGCCGCAGCGTCCACAACGAATCATCCCCCTCAGGACAAACTCGTGCTTGCGGCGGCGAGAAACTCGGCCCCGTCCGAAGATCGCTTGCACCTTGTCGAACTCATCTTCAGAGATCATGGGAGTGTGAATTCCTGGGTAGGTCGTGTCCTTGAAACGGCACTGCCCCATGTAGAAGGGATTCCCAAGCACTTCATAAAAGCGTTTGGCGGAAATGGGCCTTGCTGGATGCTTCTTGTAGGGGCGGCAGCGGTAACCCCATGTATCGTTGAGGGTATCAAGTACCTTTACCGGGGGCACTCCCAGCAGAATGAGATCGAAGGCTTTTCGCAGAAGGGGAAAGCGCTCGAGGTCTTCAATGACGCTTTTGCGCCCCGTGACGGGGTCACGGTAGTTCAGATACCCCTCAGGGGCACGGGAGAGCCACTGCCCTTCGGCGCGGCGGGTGATGAACTTCTCGGTGACTTCGTGCGAGAGCTTGTCCACGTAGTATTTTGCCTGGGAGAAGATCATGGAGAGCATAAACTTACCCTCAGGCGAGTTCTCAAAGTTGTAGCCGGAGCCAAAGCATATATCCGCAAGCTTCTTCCTATCCAGTAGATCAAGCACTCGCCCACCATCCACAGCGTTGCGAGCGAGTCGGTCGGGATGCCAGGTAAGGATTCCCTCCGCTTCCCCCGCCTCAATGCGCCGTACCATCTCCATGAACTTCGGGCGATTGTCAGCGAGCTTGGCAGAGCGGGACTCCTCAATCGTCTCAACTATCTGTATGCCACGCTCAGTAGCTAGCTTTCGGCAGATACTGATCTGATCGTTGATGCTGTAGAGCTGCTTATCTTCCCGGTCAGTAGATTTACGGGCATAGAGGAAGTAGCGCGGGGCACCTCTATGGCTCGAAGGGGCGGCTTTCCTGGTCGTCGGGGATACTTTCCTGGTCGTGGCGTACATCCTGAGCGGTTACGTCTAGGTAGAGCTGGGCCAATCGGGTGAGGGTCTCCCGCGCCTCATCTCCCTCTAAGGCTACGCCAAAGTGGCGCTCGTACAAGAGCCGAAAGTGCTCGACATGGCTGGTCTTGGGCGTAAGATGCATGGCGAGCGTGAGTGTAGCTCAAAAAGAAAACTCTCTTCAAAAAGCGTCCCAGAGCAGGGATTGCGTCCCGCCATCGGGACGCTTTTTGCATAGATTTTTCATCTACGTTAACCTAAAAACCGAACAGAAACCGAACTGTTTTCTGCTTCACCATCACGAGCAGCGCGCGCTTTCCTGATGCCTATTTCTGCCGTAGCACATCGTCTATGACGCCCTCACCCTCTCTCCCTACTCAGGCCGTTCCTGATGTCGAAGGTCCTGTGCCTCCACACAACCGCATTCCGCTCATCATGGCGCACACCAGGCGCTACGCCTTTCGTGGCCTGCCCAACCTGGCTCGCGACGCGGGGATTAGCCGCTCTGCTCTCTATCGCCTCGTTCAAGAGGAGACCTGCCCCACGCTGGATCAGGTACTGCGCCTTGTCAGGGCGCTCTCAAAAGCCCTGGGAAAGCCGCTCGACACCGATGAGGTCTTCTGTATCGGCGGGAGCTATCCCACCGCCTCGGTCTGCGCTCTCTGTGACTGCAAAGGATGCCGCCCAGACTTGGCATACAGCTCCCCAAGCAGGCTCCCCATCTATTTCTCATAACGCTCTATCATGTCTCACTCTCAAACCTATTCGCGCCCGCAGCTTCGTAGCCGTCTTCATGAGCAGCTTACTGCGGGCAACTTCCATCTCTTCGCCTCGGTCTGCCAGGACGTTTTGAAAGCCATTGGCTGTCAGGAGGTTCGCTTGGCGGGACGGCTTCGATTTAAGGGTAAGAACCAGGGTGGGGGCTACGACCTGGAAGCAACGCTCCCCGGCCCACTACCTCGCCCCGTGGTAGTGCAACTCAAGCAGTTCCGCTCGCAGCGCGTCTTTCAGCGCAGTATTGATGAGCTACGCGGCGCGGCCCTACGAGCCGGAGCCGCCGAGGCAATTCTCATTACCAGTGGCCCCCTGTCACGCGTGCTTCAGGATACACGGGCAAAGCTCACCAAATCTCCAGTTCCTGTGCGCCTGATTGACGGTCAGGAACTGCTAGACCTACTGCTCGCTCATGAGATAGGGGTCATGCAGATCGAGGAGACGCTGGTCTTTGATGATGCCTACTTCGCTCGCCTTGCCAAAGCCTGTGTGGATCAAGGTCTCCAGGAGTCTTACCGAAAAGTGCGAGATAAGTCCCCAACGCTCACCATTCGCTTTGAGCGGCGTGGACGGGTACGCTATCAGTTTCTTCCCTAGATGACTTGGCCCACTCATCTCTCAGGAGGTATTGCAGCCGCTCTGATGCTGGGGCCGCTGCTGGGGGCGGAAAGCATCGCACCAACGCTCCTGGGAGCGATAGTGGGGGCGCTCCTGCCCGATCTTGACGCTGACCAGTCCCGCCTTAGCAACACCTACATGTTTGGAAGCCACCCCCTCCGCCTTCCCGCCCAAATTCTCCATAGAGCACTGGGACACCGGGGAGCCCTACATTCCTTCCTCGGCATGATGCTTTTCTGTAGCGCACTCGGTATTCCTCTCCTTATCCTGGGACTGGGATATGTCGCACTCGGCGTGACGTTAGGTTTTCTCTCCCACCTCCTGCTCGATGCCTGCACAAAATCGGGGGTTCCTCTGCTCTGGCCTGATAGGACTCGCCTCCACCTCCTGCCGTCCTGGCTCTTAGTTACCACAGGCTCAAAGGCCGAGGACGTTGTCTTTGCGCTCCTTGCCGCCGTAAACCTCTATGCGCTCGTGCACATTGCACTCACCGCTCTTGATTTCTAACTTACCCCCTATGTCTATGTCCCCAATCTCTACAGCCACACTCCTGGAAGCGGCCCTCGTTGTCGCGCTGGAGCAAGCCATTCGCCTGGTCGTGCGACTCCTGCCACTGATTCGCCTGCTCGCTCCCTCCCTGCGATTCTCGGAAAAGCGCCGCCTTCTGCGCGCACTGGATCGGCTTCATAAAGCCGAGAAGGGGGCGGAGGCCCAGCTCACCACGTTCTCATAGGAGACCTCTTCATAATTTCTTCCACCATGTCACCACTTCCCAAGTTCCTTCACCATGCTTCCGTAGATCAGGCTCCGTTCCTGATGCAACAGACACGGGTTGACAGCCATCCCATAAATCAGATCGTTGTCACGGCTGCCTTACGTACCTCAGGATTTCTTACCCAGCTCTCCGATACTCAGCTTCGCCTGTTCGTTACCTTGCTGACCTTCCAAAAACCCTCGGGTGCAGTGAGGGCAACTGCACGCGAGCTTGCCCATACCCTGGGCCAGCACGAGGATATAACCCGTACCAACCTCGACATCTTGCAGAAGGTGAAGTGGGGAGGGGCGGCGATTCTTTACTGCACGCAGGATCACTACCACCCCTCCAAGCAGGTGCTCGCTCCCCTGATCATTCCCGCTCCCAAGCCCGCGCCGCCACAACCACGCGTCCCGATGGCAACCCGTGAGCAGGTCATCCGCCATTCGCAGCAGACCTATGGCCGTCCTATCGAGGAAGTCAGGCGTGAGATAGAGCGCCAGCTCGCTCCGGTGGGGCTGGAGAATCTCAGCAAAGATGAGGCTGAGGGGGTGCACCTGCTCATGAAGCAGGGAGTTTCCCAGGATCAGGCGAGGCTTGTGGTGGCATCCGTACTCCTTGAGGAAATCCGTCAGCAGATCGCCTGGCTTCCGTACCGGGCTGCGAAAACTCCCGCTCGCTACCTGGTGGCTGCGTGTTTGGATCACTACGCTCCGCCGCGTGGCTACGAGCTGCCCAAGGTAGATATAGAACCGGGCCTCGATATTGGAGTTCAGGCAGCGGACTCCTCCACTCCCTTCACGGTGCCTGAGTCATCCCTCACGGTGCCTGAGTCATGAGAGTGACGGGTGGGTTTACTGCACTGCCCAATACCTTGATAACACTGCTCCCCGGCCTGTCTGGGGCGCAGTGGAAGGTGCTTTGTGTCGTGGTGCGCCAGACTATAGGGCGGCAGCGTCGGCAGGCTCCCATCGCCCACCGCTACCTGGTGGGGGCTACAGGGCTTGCCTCCAGCACCGTTAGCGAGGCGATCTCCCTCCTCGTATCCGAGGGTATCCTAGTCGTACTGGATGGCAACGGGCGTGAGCTTGGCAGTGCTCTTCAACGCCAGCGCCGAGGGCTACTGACTTTTCGCCTCCATCCTGACTTTGAGGTTGCAGATACGGTAGAGACGTAGCAATCAGACAATGGGATACTCCAAACGTAGGCAGAGACTGCGCCAGCTCCGCCAACATGTCAGCGCCAAGAGGGAGGTACGGCAAGAGGGAGGGGCTTGCGTACCACCTGCAAACTATCCCGAAAATCGGTGTCGAAAATCCTGGACATATAAAGAAAGGGATATGTGCTCTGCGCTAGAGGGGGCGGCGGGCCAGGTAGCGCCCGCCCGCCGCTCACTCTACAGTGTGGATCAGGCAGGCAGGCGCTGGGAGATAGATACCAGCACCATGAGCGAGCGGGCCTATCAAGCTCTACTGGCTACTTTTCAAGAGACTGTCTCACCATCAGCCGATAGAGACCACACCGAAACGTAGCTTGTTTACTACTGCGGCCCTGAAGGATGCCCAGGCTCCGTAGCTCCCAGAAAGCACGCTCTTCACAGGGCTGCCCAGCCAGAGTTGTCATCAGGGCCGCAGCGAGTGCTGGCTGCTGTTCCAGAAGTGCCTGCAAACGGTGCAAGTGACTACGGAATATCTCGCTCTCAAGTGGCGCTTCCAGTAGCCCAGCGACGGAATGCTGTTTACGGGCAAGCACGGCGAAGGTACGGCTAAGAAGAGCAGGATGACCTCTGAGTAGATCGATGAGGGCCTCCCGTTCCCGAGTTAATAGGGAGGCTCCCGAGAGCTCATACAGATGCAGAGACTCTTGGTAGGTAAAGTCCTCGGTCTCAATCGCAACTCCAATATTAAAGGGAGACTGGTGCAAATCTTTGATGTACAGATGCGGCTCACGGGAGCAGACAAGAATCAGCGAGAGACCAGACCACGGACTGGGATGGAGAGCATGAAGAGAGTGCCAGCTTCGCAGTTGGGCAAAGAACGTTTCCTGGTAGGGTTTGCCAAAGACACGATCCAGACCATCGATAGCCCAAATTAGCCTACCCGGGGAAAGGAACTGTAGCTGATCCTGAAGCAGTTCTGTGAGCATCACAGCGGGGGGCAACTCACTCATCCAGATATCTTGTAACTGGCCCGTTTCTTTTAAGGCTAAGAGTAGTGAGGAGGCGAGGTGACGACAGAGCTGCTCGGCATTCGCAAGATCCTCTTCATCCAGCAATGTCAAATCGGTATAGATGGACAGTTGACCACTCTGGCGATGCTGATTGAGCCCACGGGCTAGTAGCGAGGATTTCCCCGTCTGACGTGGGCCTTTTATGAGAATGGTCCACTGCCCTTCGTACAAAGCACGTTGTAGCGACTGATCCACAGGACGTTCAATATAGTGCTGATCCTCCAGTGACATTGGCCCCTTGGCAATGACCTGTGCGGCTTCACGCGATTCTTTAGGATGACCCAACTGTGCAAGAAGCTTCTGGATACGTGAATCAGGTTTCTCGCGCTTAAGGGTGAGGTATTGGTGATAGCGCTCTGCACTCTGCCTTGCCATCACATGCTCACCTCGCTGCTCCTGCGCCAAGAGTAGGTCATACCAGCCTTGCTGGTACTCAGGATGGATACTCGTTGCTACGAAAGCAAGCTGAGAGGCGCTGACGAAGTCTCCCCGTGAAGCAGCAATCTGGCACTGCTGGCGTACTTGCTCCAGATAGAGTAGCTTTCGCTTCTCACGCTCCTTTTGAAACCAAGTGTCATCTGGGCTGTCCCAGCCCTCTAAAAATGGGCCGGTGTAGAGTGCCAATGCTTCCCGTCGTTGGTGAGGATCTGAAGCCAGGATCAAGCTGTCGAAGCGCTCCATATCTGAAGAGATAGGCTGGGTTAGCGATAGGAGCTGGTTCTGCGACCGAATGATCTCTTCACCAAGTGCTTCACGCACCTCAGCTATTGCTTTACGGAGGGTTGCGTCACCGGTATCCCCCCACACGTTCTCGATAACAAAAGGAGCAGCGACCGGCTTGTTCTGTGCCACCAGAAAAGCAAGGAGGCGGTCAGAGCGGCGCAGTGCCAAAGCAACGGGTTTTCCATCACGACAAACCTCAAAAGGGCCAAAAAACGTCAGTGAAATCATGGCTTTTGTATCTTTTTCGGGGACTCTGCTTGCGCGGTAGTGGGGAACTCAACCTTTACCTCACCCCCTCCTGGCGGGATGCTCTGTAGCATCTTTTGGCTTTGCAGGAGGCATGCTTCCGCAGTAATGGGTAGGACGCGAGCAAGTCCGTCCTCACTGGCAACGACAATCCAATGACTATCCGGTGAGAAGCGAACGGTGTTGATCTTTTTAGCTGAGATGGGCACTACCAAGGCAGGACGTGGAGTTTCCCCCCGACGTAGTGCCTCCCGTGCTTCGGGCCATCTCCATAGGCTAACCGTGCCCTCACTACGCAGACCAGCAATTCCCGCCACAGCCAGCCAACGAGCATCTGGAGAAAAATTAACCGAACTAATATCACTGCCGCGAATGTTGAGCTCACCATAAAGCCGCTTGGCTTTCCAATCCCAAATACGAACTTTCCCATCCGTCTCACCAACAACAACGTGCTGCTCATCTGGAGTGAACTCTACATCCCAGGGCCGTGTAGGAGTTCTTAGTTTCAGCTCGCGCCCTGCTGGAGCAAGGGATGTCAAGAGATTTCCCGTGGAGACATCAAAGACACGTGTACTACCATCGCTACAAGCAGCCGCCACCCAGCGAGCACTTCGGGCTGCTCGGAGGGAATAAACAGGTGCATCAACAAAAATCTCACGTAGACGATGCCAGTCTCTCGTGTCCCAAACCTTAATTGTCTTATCTTGGCTGCCCGAAATCAGCAGATCCTGCTCAGGGCAATAACTAAAATTTTGGATAGCTGCCTTATGGGCATTGATCCGCAAAAGTGGCTTGAACCCTTCTAGGACAACACGATTACTGCCCTGCCTTCTCAGCTCACCTTGGCGCTTCCACACCTGAATTTGTCCTCGTCGAGTCGCGGCAACAAATTGATCCGTTTTTTTAAGAAAAGCAGATTGATGCATTGCTGGCATGGTGAATGATTTTATTTCATTCCCATTTTCATCTAGGTTAGGAATCCCTTCCCACTGCAAAAGGGCAGTATCTAGGCTACTGAGACGTATGTGTCCTTCTTTCGTCGCGGTCAATAGGGACTTTCCATCTGATGCAAACTCAGCATGTAGAGGTGTGCCAAAGCCATTAGGAATCAGTGGGAGGCTGATCTGCCATATTTGAACGGCATAATCACTACCTACAATCGAAAAAGCATGATTTTCTGGCGACGTGACAATATTATAGATTTTTTCATAGGTGTCTTCATAGGTCACAAATAAAGTCTGGCTCAGTAATGATTCTTGGCTTGTGCCATAATTCCACATCTGTACGACATTTGCATCCGTCAAACCAAGTATCATCTCTCCCATCCGATTAACCTGAGTGATCTTGCCTCGGATATCTTGATAGCCTGGTACAACGGGAAAGTCTTGATTCCAGTTCCAGACGGCGAACATGCCATTTTTGCGAGCAAAAACCACATCATGAGGACCTGAATTCAGCAGTGATGTGATGGGACTATCATCATTAATCGGGCTATCATCTTTCGTTCTTGGGTCTTTGAGTGGCTCACCCGTCTCCACATTCCACGGCTGGAAGACACCATCCGAGCTGCCCAAAAGGAGCCCGGTGGTTGTAGGTATACTCCCCTCACGGTCCACTCCAAAATCAGCGCAGGTAATCTCGCCAGAGCTCCCCTTGATCTCCACTGTTTTGCCGGTCAATAAATTATGAAGCATCCCCCCTGATCCCGGTTGCGAGTAAAAAAGATATTTACTATCTCCAGAGATAGCGATGATAGGTGTTCGTTGAAGTCCCGACTTGAAGACGTGAATCGACTTGGATAAACCTTGCTGAAGATCACGAAGGTGTACTTCACCATTCATGGCCCCCAGAATCAGCCAGTGCCCATCGGCGGAAATCCGTGCGTAGCCAAGAGTGCCCTGGATATTGGTGGGAAGCCACTGGAGCACTTTACCTGTGTGCGTATCGAGAATTACCGCCCAGGCACTTTCTCCGGCAACGAGGAGACGCCTCCCATCAGGAAAGAAGCATTGTGAGCGTGGCACAAAGGGGAGGGTCACCCGAAGACGACGAAAGAACGGACGGCTGATGAGTGACCTCAGGTTCGTCAATGATTCTGTTTGCAGCAGAGCAGATTGTTGCATGTTTTCCTGTACCTGCTGACGAACATAGCTCAACAGCTCACGATCCTCATCAACCGTTCGAGCTGTGCCAAACCGTTGCAGGAGCTGACGACGTGATTGGGTTAGTTGGCGCTGTTGTTGCTCCGCTCGCTGAACCTGCACTTGAATCTTGGAGAGATCCCTCTGCTTCGTGATAATCGAAGCATTGAGCTGGGCAACTCTGATACGGCTATCACTCTGAAGGCGCTTTTTCTCATCCACTAGCCGCTGCTTTTCTCGTTGCATACCAGTGAGATCACGACGCATCTGCTCCATTGTCTGCTCTAAGCTGAGACGCTTCCCCTGTAACTCTTTTAGCTCCCCGCTGGCCTGAGCAAGCTCTCCCTGCACTAGAGAAAGCTGTTTGCTTGTTGTATGTTCTTTGATCGTTGCCTGGTCTGCTCGCCGTGCCTCTCTAGTCAATAGCCCCCCAAGGATGACGAGTCCCGTCAGTGCCCCATAGAAAGCCGTGGCACGGCGAACTCCCTGTTGCATCGCCTTCTTCTGGCGTAGCAGTTCTGCGGGGAGCAGAGCCTCATGTACCCAGCGCTTCCCAAAGAGAGATTGGTAGATGCGATTGCGGACATGAAGCCGTCCGCCTTTAGGGATGACAAGGCCACTCAAGCGCAACTGGGCGGCCACAGAATCGGTAGGGTCGTAGGCCGTTGGCCCTTGAAGGACTTGAAGGTAAAGGCTCAAAAGTGCATTGGGATCGGCATTTCCCAGCACGCGTTCACGGACAAAGGTAACATTTTTGTCTTTCTCCCACGCCTCCTCACTAAAGAATTGCTCTTTGCAGAGGCGATCTACATCCCGGACACTCTGGACGTTGCTATCGCGCACAGCAAGACACAGGCTCTGTGTTAGATAAGGATGCCCACCGGTCCAGTACAGTACACGCCGCAATAGCTGTACTCGGTTTGCTCCCAAACCAGCCAGGAGCGGAGCTGCTTCCTCCTCGGTAAAGTTTGTAATTTCAATCTGTGTCCCGACATTGAATGGCGTGATCTTGATGTCGTTAATAAGTTGGGAGGGAGTCACCGCACCCGCCAAGCAGAACACAAGACGATCTAGTGGAGGATGGTCGAAGCGATGCTGGTAGAGCTCTCGAATCGCCCCAAGAAAAGCCTGTGTAGGAAACGTCAAGTTCTGAAGTGCATCTATCTCATCTAGAAAGAGATAGAGCCTCCCAGTTAGGCGTGGTAGCACGATAGTCTCTAGCGCCTGCCGCCACCGAGTCAGGGGGGCCAGTTCGGGCAAGGAGCGCCAGAGCGTCATACACTCCTCTGTCGTCTGTGTTGTGTGTGAGATTCCCCTGAGCATGGCGAGATACCATTGCCCTGCTTGTAGGTCAGAGGAGCAAAGACCGCTCATATCAAGCAGAACAGTCGTATGGCCCTGCTGACGTAGCTGGTGACCACAACGAGCAAGCAGTGATGTCTTGCCCACCTGACGTGTGTCGAGAAGGTAACAAAGCTCACCACACTCCAAAGCCGTAAGCAGCTGTGAGTCAGCCTGACGCACCACGTAGGAAGGGGCATTGACGCCTAATGCCCCTCCCGTAACAAAGAAGGAGCTTTTAGGGGATAAGGCATCAACAGGCTCTTCAGAACTCACAGGCGCATTGTACTGCCTCTTTTTTGCGAAAATCAGCGGGGTACAAAATCGGTACAGATTCGTCCTTAATATCTCGTCTACTGCCCGTAGAGTTGCTCTAGTATCTCGTTTGAGGAGTAGGTTAGAGCACAGCATCGGCCACCACGATTAAAATGAAAATATCAAAACTCGTCACTCAATTTTGCCTATCAACAATCCTAGTCATAGGAGTTGCTAGTAGATCACTCGGTCAAGTAGTTCCTACCGAAACCTACAATATGCAGGTAATTGAGTCTCCCGAGTTCGCGCGTGTGGCTCCAAACGCATCCCCTAATCTTACGGGATTGAATGACTTAGGTCAGGTTATTGGACATGTTTATAACAATCAAAGTCGAGATTATCACTCGTTTGTTTGGAAACCCTATATAAATGGTGATGGAAGTAGTGCATACTCCCTTGTTTTCACAAAGGAAGTTTTACCTCCAGTAAGCCTGTTAACTATTGTGAATTCAACAAATAGTATGAAGGCGTTAAGTATTAACAATCAAGGGATTATTTCAGGCTCATTTGTGACGTTCAGTGATTTTGGGTTTTGGGATTGCCCGGCTCTATGGGATGCTAACGATGGACACTCTATATTTCTTGAGCAAGCACCTAGTGAATGGGCATTCTGGACGGGGGCTGCTGATAAAATAAATAACTATGGGACTATTACGGGGCTTTCATCACGCATTTTTGGAGAGAGAGGTGCTGTCTGGAAACTTAATTATGGTAGTTATGGACAGGTTACTGATGTTTCCTATGTGCGTATTCATGGTGGATTTGGTACTTTTGACAGAGGTCTAGCAGGATTAAATGATCAGGATCAAGGGACTGGGAATTTCGGATCTCCGAATAATACTGCATGGAAAGCAAAAAACATACGGAATCCTTCGATACCTGCTATTGGTGATGATTATACAGAATTAAGTTATCCAAATGCATCATCAATAATATCATCAGGTATAAACTTAAAAGGAGAGATTGGAGGTACAGCTACGTTAAACCCTGATGTTCGATCTGGTTCCAATGACGATGGTTTTCGTGTTGTATTTTGGGACACGAATAATTCAAGCACAGTAGTGACGACGGGTGAATGTTCAGGGATCAATAACTCGGGGAGTATCGTTGGGAATCATCATGGGCAAAGTGGCAATGTCGGTGTGACCGAGAATGATTGGTTCCCTTTTATTTGGGATAAAACCAAAGGCATACGTCGCACAGTAATATCTGACCCGAAATGGGAAGTGAGAAGTATTGTATCCATAAATAATGTGGGGCAAGTATTAGCCTATGCTATCAAGGACGGGAATTATTCATCAACTTTTCCTGTTCTTTTAACTCCCGTGAATTTTCAACAGGAAGTGATTCTGCCATCAAGCGAAATTAGTCTTAAGTCATCTGATATACCAAATGGAGCGGAACGTGAAGTGGATGGGATTGTTTGCGACAACCTCAGTGGGATGAATCCTACTCTTCTCAACAAACTCTCAGTACATCTTCCTCCTTCCTACAATAATGCCAGGGTATATGTGTCTCCAATCGGTACAAATCCTGGCAGCGTAAAAACTAGCATTGGAGGGTTTACGTATTACCCGCCTGATGAATACAATGAGAACCCAACACCGGCGAGTGTTGATGATCTCACAAAACCAGCGAAGCGAAAAATCACTCTTGCTATATACATAGATGATCCTGATTCTAGTGATGGGCAACGTGTTGCATACAAGGATATTATTTTAGCTCGCCCTCCGGTCGTACTCGTTCATGGAATCAATAGTAATATTGATTCATGGAATGAATTTATGATTAATATACAAAATCAAAACTTTGCGGATCCATTTGGAATTAGAATGCCTTTTGTAACTGTAGATAACGCTAATTTCGAAGGCAGTTTTAATGGAAATGGCCCTATCGAAATTTGTTCTAATAATTTAGAGAAAGCAATATCTGACTGTTTGTTTATGTTAAGAAATGGCATCGAAATTCCAAATGGCTCGTTTGGTTTTGCCTATGGTACAAGTAACTCACGAGTTAGTTTTACGGACTATAAAAACTTACACTTAGCATCGAAGCGGGTAGATGTTGTAGGATGGAGTTATGGCGGCCTTGTTACGCGATGGTATTTAGCCTCTAAAGGTATTCGTAGTGAGGCAAAAGATTCACGATCTTGGTACAAGTTAAATTTTGAAAAAACTGAGGAGTCACATGTCACAGATTATGATTCCCAAAAAGATATTCGGAAATTCATTACGATTGCAAGTATGTGGCGTGGAGTTCCTCTCTGCAATTATTCTAATGAAGCAAGATCAACAGTTTTTCAGCAGATAAATTTCGGTAATGCACCATTTCTCTTTAATAATAATTTTGATGGGATAATAAATAGAGGTATACCGTGGCTAGGCGAATTTACTAATATATTTTTGGATAAATATTCAATAGAAGTAATGGCTGTTGATAGTCCATGGATGCGATACTTGATTTATGGGACGAGTAATTCGGTTAAAGATACAAGTACTCCATTTATTCAAGATGTGGCTTATGGTGCAATAGCTGGTGATAATAATGATTATTTAGCACTAAGAGATTCATATGAATTATTTAACTCGATTCAATCACCGACTTGGTTTCCATATTTGGAAATGGAATACTTTAAAAGTGAGAAAAATGAGAAATATAATCTTAACGACGGGATTGTCCCATTATGGAGTGCTATAATCCCGGGTAAAACTTTTGTGGTTAATGAAAATCACAATAGTATTGTGAAAAATAAGATTGTTGCAACTAAAGCCCTGATCTGGTTGTCAGCTAATCCTGATGTTTCAGGTGTTAATTCAGATGACAAATTAAGTATGGGTAATATACTCAATGATGTTTGGAATAGGACTAGTAATCTGATGTCACGAAGTTCGACACTGTTCTCATGGGACTTTGATAAATTAGGTATGGCGCCTTCACGGCAAAATGATATTTATAAACAGATCAATGGTGTTGGGAGAATAAATCCTGTTGCTGTTCGAGAAATCAGGAGTGTTTCGGCGACTAACTTGAAACCTCGCAGTGCAGACATTGATTTTATTACGGCGACAAGAGCTGATTCGATAATTGAATTAAAATATATCGACAATATTTCTGGGGAACAAAAAAATCATCCTACGATCAAAATATATAAGGATGCAAAAGCCCATAAAACTACATTTGACGACTTGAAACCGAATACTCAGTATTTTGTGCGAGTCAAAGGGCAGATTTATAATGTTTCTAATGGTTCAATTATTCTGAAGAACTACTCAGATAATGATCCGTTCTTTTCAAATTATGGTTTCATGACCCCAAGAGAATCAGATTCGCAATTATCAATCTCTTGGGTTAGAGGATCAACAACTATAGTGAACTCAGATATTGCTTTCAAACTGCGATTTTTATGTTCTCTTGGAGAGATACGAGATTTAAACATTACAAACATTGAATATACGAATTCTAGTGTCGGTACAAAAGACATATCACCATCATCTAATATTGATATTAGCAATGGAAATTCTCAGTTCGTAAATGTCTCCGCGAGTACATTGTCATCATTTTCAAACTTATCGTGTAAAGTAAGATATCGTTATAGAAATGCAAACGGTGATCTCATAAATGCTTCGACTGCATGGTTAAAGGTGAAATAAATGAAACATAAGAACATTTTGCTTGCGATAATTATCATTATGTTTACTATAAAACAAGCTGGGGCTCAAAATTGGATATTGAACTTTGCAGATTCAGACACTGGATTGCCTATTGATACACTAAATGTTAGTGTCGGGAATTCTGTATCATTGTACGGAATTATTTATAATACCACTGGAACGAATACGTCAACTAATGGTATGGGAGATATTGCACTTCCTACAAGTCTAGAATTTGGCGGTTTTGGTTGGATACTAAATCCAGGCCAGTCAGATCTTGAGGCTGTTTTTTCACCTAACCCGCTGATCCCCGGTTTTCCTGTAGTTGAGGGCAGCTTGGACGGTATTACACCAGGAACATCAAATCTAATAAATTTCGGGACTTTCCAGGTTGCCAATTTCGAACCAGGCACTTATAGTCAATCTTTTGTTGCTAGTGCATATCCATATAATATTGAAGATTTTGTTGAATTTGGAGATATATTCGGCACATTGAAAATAAATATAACTCCTTACAGTACATCAAGTGCGCCAGAACCAAGCTGCATTATTTTATATATTATTGGTTTTATTTTATTAAATATTAAAATTTTAAAAACCAACCAATATTCTCGTCTTTCATCAGAAAATAATGAATAGAGAAACAAGCAATGATTACCAATGTTGACAATATGAAATCTGAAATAGGTGAATCGAGTCTTGATTTATATGCTTTTATGATTCTTACAAGCGATTTTGCAATTAAATAGATCGGGCCGGAGTAAACTAATAAATAAATGATGATTTTTACTATGCCTGCATTTGTAAAGGCGAAAAACGCTAACAAAGGGATGGTGTCATTCATAGTGGCAATGATGCTTTTATGATTATTATCATAAATCATTGTGATTTAATTGCAAATTTTAAAGATATTGAATCAGGTAGGTGATCGATCAGAGTTGTATGGCCTTAATAAATCATTTGGTAACAAGAAAAAGGTAAATGCCATTATAATGACAAGACTGAATTGGCTGCGGGTATATACTCCGGAGTTTGTTACGGTCGGATAATTATTTATTTTTGCGAATATGGAGTAATTCTCTGATAAGTTCTGAAAGACCTCCTGGTTGCTCTTTTCCCCACTCTATCAAGTCCTCATCTATCAACACAGTCACAGGCCGGACGTTTTGCAACCTTTTACTGGGGCCTGGTTTACGTTTAGTCGGTGGGGATGGTGGGGTCTGAGTCAGGGAGTTGAGCATTATTGGTGTACTTCTTCTTACACTACTAGAATGACAGATATTTCATCATTGTCAATTATATATTTAATACATGATAAATACTTGACAGTCATGTATGAATTGTGTAGGTTATGGTTGTTGGAGGGAAAGAAATCAACTCCAACAGCCAGATCATTAACAATTCGCCTATGACAGAATAGTCAAAACCGACCTACTTTATCAGCATAAGATCATTCTAATGGTCATTACAGCCTTCATTGCAGCATTCATTGCTTGGAGCATCACAAATGCGATGCCAGTACGCCGGAGGTTGGTCGCTGACATCACAGCGCCTAACAAAAAACGGAGACCCCGCCGCTAAGCTAGGGACACTCCGCTAATTGGACGGTAGCAGGTTCGCCTGCTGCCGTCTAGCCCTTCTGCAACTTCAACGCAGTCTCTCATTAATTTAGCTTCTTATTATGAAATCCATGCAATCAAGAGAGTCCGAAGAACTTACCCTTATCGAATTACCAGATCCTGTCTTTTTGGAAACAATAGATGAAAAAATGCTTCATTATGTACCAGATATGAACTCGTTTCCAGATGCTTGCTTCTCTCCTGGTGAGGTATATGTATCAGAACATCTTGTTCAATGTCTGAATAGCTGTAACCTTCCACTGCATTTTCTATTCGAACAGCATCTGTCCTGTATAGGAACCTTGATTAATGGTGATGCTCTTTTCGATCCAAACCAATATAAGCCCGAGCGTCATGATGGCAAGAGTATCTTGACACGACGATTCGTCATGTTGGACGAATTAGTAGATGTCTGGATGGTGACGAGTGCAGATCGCCAACGAACCAAGATGTTCATTCTCTAATCCTCCAAGCCAGCGTTTCTAAGTCCCAACCTAGCGTCCCTCCTGCACGTCCCGCAGGAGGGACGCTTTTTGCAGGCTCGTCTGCGGCCATCTATGCTACCCTTGCGCGGCGAGGTAATGGCCTGCCACATCACCAAACGGGCCGGACGCCGCGCACCCTGACCACTCCGGTCAGTACCTTAACAACCCCCTGAAAGGAACTCGTTTCCATGACTCTCACCCTAGATGGAGTCTGTGATCGCGTGAGCGCAGACGACACAGGAAAGCACGACCACCTCGTGTCAGTGCACGAACTCTCCCTGCAAAACGGCAGGCTTTACTTCCCAGGAGCAGACGACGACGGTTTCGGCTTCGCTCTCTCCCCTTGGGCGATGGGACAAGCCTGCACTCGCCTCGGCATGCCCGCCGCCTACTTTGCCAAGTGCCCTCCCGAGCTCCAAGATCGTCAGTTCAACTACTGGCGCTCCCTGGACGAAGAGGCGCGCAAGAAAGCAGGGGGCGATGGCGGAGACACTTGGACGATACGCGCCAAGAACGCCACCGTCCGCGGGGTGCTCTCGGCGCGCTACGAGAAGCTCGACAACCGCCAGCTCGTAAACGCCTTACAGCCCGCTCTGGCGGGCACGGAGTATCAGGTAAAGCTCTTCGATCTCTGTGACGAAGGCTTCCACCTGCGCGTCATCGACCCAAGGATGTCCAGACTGGCTTTACCCGGCGATCCCCTGGTTGTGGCGATCCATATCGCCAACAGCGAAGTAGGGCTTCGGGCGGTTACGATAGATGCCTGCATCTTCAGGCAAGTCTGTTCAAATGGGCTTCTCAGGAAGATGGCGGGAAAGAGCCTCTTGCGCCAGCGGCATATCCATGTCGCGCAGGAAGCGTTCGTCCCTTCGCTCCAGGAAGCCATTGGCCAAGCACGGCTCGTGGCGGCGGCGTTCATCGAGCAGATGATCCTCTCCACCAAGACGGTCGTACCAGACCCGGCAAGAGCCATTGAGATACTGGCCGATGCTTGGAAGCTCTCCAAGCAGACAGCCGAGTACATCAAGTTCGGTTTGCTGGGCGAGGCGCACCAGGAGAGCATGTATGGGCTACTGAATGCGGTGACCAACGCCGCGCAGAGGCTCCCTGTCGAGGGTCGTGTCGAGCTGGAGACACTGGCAAGCATCCTGATCGACACCAACGACACCCGGCGAGAAAGTGCCTCGCTACGGCAGCGCATTCTCACGCCACGGGCACTGGTGGGCGCATGAGTGGCAAGAAACAGCCTATCGTTCCGACGATGGACAAACGCATCTTGACGCTCTACCTACGCCTGCTGGCTCTCGCTGGTGAGCTGAGAAATCGTGCCTCGTTTGGCTGTGTGCACCTCTTTACGGAGGAGTACGTTGTCCAAGCACACGCTTCGTGGAGATTGGAGCTGAAGGTTCCCGAGTTGGACGACTACCATCGCCAGCCCGAGGGAGCCGACTACCTCCCGATCCCACCGAGCGCAGAAGAGGCACTGGAGCTCTTGGAGCGAATCGTCACGACTTGTCGCGGCGTTCGTGGCCTGGAGTCTCCAACCGTTCCAGCTGTGGCCGATCTCCTAGAGGCGGAACAGCTTCTACAGCGGCGACCACCCCAGCGGCGATAACTCCGCTCTCGTTTCCCCAAATCCCCGGGCCATGCTGCCCGGTGACGGGAAGTTCATGGCTCGGACCTTTTTCGTATTGAAAGGAACCAAACCCATGAACTTGGACGAGGCGAGGCAACTCGCCAACGTCAACGAGCGGGCGCAGCGACTCTTCGAGGACGGATACCGAATCCGCTCCCTCGACGGGAACCTGCACCTGATCCGTAAGCAGCACGGAGCCACGTACACCCTGGATCGAGCCGAAAAGAGCTGCACCTGTCCGTTCTTCACCAAGAACAGTGGGCGCTACTCCTGCAAGCATTTTCTGGGATTCAAGAAGCTCGTCCTGTCTCAGCGCTTCCACTTAGCAACTCTCAGCGCACGCTGGGAGGCTGAGGAGCAAGCGGCCACCATCGAGCAGGTGTTCCTGAGCGCTTCTCGCGTCCTGTCTGCCCGTCTGGAGGTACCACTTTGTCTCTCCTAACGATCTCCCGCTACAAAGGCGGGAGGCATTGGGCAGTCCGAGAAGCTGACACGGGCACCATCGTTGTCGTGGCGGTCTACCGAAAGGGCGCTGCCGAAGTCGTGCGACGGCTTACGGGACAAGTCCCAGAGCCAACCAAGCGCAAACGGCGCGAGACCTTCGTCTATGAAGCAAAGGGAGAAACCACATGAGCGTCTATCAGCGGCCCATCAAGTTCTCTCTGGGCAAGGTCTATGTCACCACTGCCGCAGTCGAGGCCCTGATCCGTAACGATGAGGAGCTGATGCACCTACTCAAGCGGCATCGAGAAGGCGACTACGGCGCGGAGATGTGCTACGACGACCGAGTCGTAAACGAGGAGTCTATCAAGCGCGGTGGACGTGTTCTCTCAAACTATACGCTCAAGGATAAGACAGTCATCTGGATCATCACAAGCGCAGGCTGGCAAGAGACGGTCGCAATGGTCAGGGAGGAGTACTGAGATGAACCTGGCCGACCCCACGGATGAGGCGGGAGTCATCTTCCTGAGCCTCACCGATCAGGTCTTCACCTTCACTGACGCGACCGGCACACAGTGGCACTGGAACGCGAGCGCAGGAATGCGGCTTGTGGAGCAGACCCCCCGGTCTCCACGAGAGTTCTGGCCGAGCGAGCACGGGATAGACCTGGCGCACCTTCGGGAGCGCTACGCCGATCTCGATGAAGAGCATGCAAAGACAGTCGATCTGTCCAAACCCATTCTCTTCATTCCCTTTAAGGGTGGCACTTCGGTGCTGATCGACGGATGGCACCGCCTGTACCGAGCGGTCTCTGAGGGAGTGGACTGGTTGCCTTGCTACGAGCTCACCCCACAAGAAGCCGAGCAGGTGCTCGTCATGAAGATTCCGCCACGCCCCAAGCTGGCACCGATGGAAACCAAGAAAGGACCGCGAAAGCCTTGAAACCAGTTACTTTGACTCCTCCTGGAGTCACTGACCGGGAGGCGCTTATCGCCTCCAAGATAGAGGAGTACGGAGCCTTTGGCGACGTGATCCTCAGGGAGGATCTCTTCGGCCATACCTACCTGTGGAACGTTGGGCACGCCGCCCATATCGTCACCACAAGCAAGAGGCCAGAGAGCCCACTCACTCTAGCGGACTACGGCATTACGGAGGAGCTTTGTCGGCAGTGGCGACCTGACATGGACGAGGAGCGGGCTATGAGCCTTGACCTCTCCGTACCGCAGATCATCGCAATGCTGGAAGATCGCACGGTGATCCTGTGCTGCTGGATGCGGCTTTTCAGAGCAGTCAGGGAGGGAGTCCTAGAGCTTCCCGCCTACTGGCTCAGTGCCGAGGATGCGGAAGGCTGTCTGGTCTTTCACCTTGCACCCGAACAATCGGAAGGAGAGGAACCGTGAAGAAGACACTGGATCAGCGCTTCGAGCTGGAAGACAGCAAGCAGCGTAAGGCCGACTGTCGGGTGCGGGTCTTCGTGCCTGTCCCTGACGAAGAAATGTCCGATGCGGTCGTTCTGGTGAGTTGGTCTCCCTCAGAGCCCGATTTCCCTACCGGCCCCTGGCTGGAGACCATCGTATCCGGTTTCCGTGGTGGCCTAGCCGACGTGCAGAGTGAGCTGGACTTCCTGCTCATAGAGCACTACGTAGGTCGCAAGTACCAGATGGGCAATGTCCTGATGGACTTCGATGAGGAGCTGGGACTGGTACTCTTCAAGAACACCGTTCCCAACTGCAACAGCCCCGCCACCAACTTACGGGTTGGCAAGAGGAAACCCAAGGCGGCAGACAATGCCCCTGCGGTACGCGAGCGTCGCCTGCTCCACTGGACTCCCCTTTGCCGCGAGGCAGTCGAGGACGTGGTGGGCGAGTCGTTGGATGCTCCAGAACCTCCAGCAATGCTCACCGATAGCTCGGGGGTCATCTACACAGTTCAGGAGAGGTTAGTAGCAGTATGACCAGAAAACGAAGCTAAAAAATAATCGAGAATCACGAGGTCACATAATCGAGGATCACAATGTCACAAACCCCGCAGGCAAACGCACTGCGGGGCTTTTTTGAGGAGGTTCGCTTGTAAGTGCTTGCAATCACCCGAGCCGCAGCCCCCATGACCACCCGAGCAAACACTAAGAACTGTGGTGTCTCTTTAGGCTACTTAGTTCCGCTGGGCTTATGAGCAGGGAGCTTCCACGGCTGCCTTGAGAGGCGCCATCCGTTTTGCTGCATTTCTTCAATCATTTTCCGCATAGACTCTTGCCCACGTTTCTGATCCTCTTTGCCCTGCTTGGAGTTGAGGTACCACTGATACTGTGGGGAGGCAAAATATGCTTTCGCAGCTCTCTCCTTACGTTCCACTTCCTGCTCCAGGTGCCTGATGCCGAAGAAGATAAACAGACAGAAAATCACAAATAGCCATCCCGCCACTTGCCAGCAGCCACAACCCGAAGAGGGCGCTGATCGTGGGGAGGTAGTACGTGGCGTGGGGGCAGCAGGTGGAAGAAAGCCGCTTGGCATATAGAACTCGTCATCATTTTGTTTGCTCATGGGAGAGATCCTTTCGTTATTGCGGGAGGTAGGAGTGGTACAAGTGCCGCCTGATTGGGCTGTTGCCAAAGAGGGGCACTCCAGACGCTGGGAGATAAATCGGAGGCAACCACGAGATAGAAGTGCTGGGCGATACCGCTCTCGCCGGTAATGTCCCCTATCTGCGCGGCTAGGGAGTCGCGGCGCACGGCATCAGGAACCGTCACAATGACACGGGTGCGAGTGGTACCCAGCACCGCCGGAATCAGGGAGGGGGTGGCAAAGAGGCCGTAGTAGCCCAATACCTTCTCCCGCCAGCGAGTCACCCCCCGCTCTGTTCCCCGATCCACTTCGACAAAGGCACTCAGCTTTCTCCCAGGGGCAAGGCTCCCCAACCCCACCTGAAACCAGGCGTCGGGATGTAGCTCACAGGCAGAGGTGCTCTGTGTCGCAGGGAGGGTCAGATATGCTTCTTTGGCCTCGTGCCACTGAGCAGGCTCGCTTTCCCAGATGCGGCGGCTCTGCTCCAGCCACACAAATACATCACGAATCGCCAGCTCATGGGCCAGATAGAACGAGTTGCGCGGACCGTACTTAGGCGACTGCCTCTCACGTTGCTCCTTGGAGATCAGCCCCCCTTCGAAAAGGAGATTGCGCCCATCCCGAGTGAGAACATAGAGATTTGGAGCCGAGCCAAAGAGCAAGGAGGAATCATTTATCGCCTCGCTGCCTGTCAGGGCAAGTCGTGAGACAGCGATCACGTCCAGTAGACCAGCGTCATAAAGGGCACGGGTGTGTCCACGAATCGCCTTCTCAGGGGCCGGAAGCAGGAGTGCCAGCTGCTTGGCGGTGAGAACCCTCTGCTCGGCCAGGTAGCGTAAGATCGCGAGTCGGCGCGGTGTGACCTGCACTCGCTGCCCCTGCTCCTGACACCGTTCAAAACGCTTTCGCCGTGGGCGCGGCGCTTCCTGTTTAGATGCTTCCATCATCGTCCTCCTGTGGTGTAGGAATAGGCTTCAGAACCGGCGTATCGCCTGGAGGGACGACTTCTGGTGGTGACGATTTTCGCCTCTGGCGCGCTGCTGGTCTCTCGTCGGTAGTGGGGGCATTTTCCGGCACGGGCACTTGCTCCTCCATGAGCTGTTTCCTGCGCTCTTCACGCTCCCGGTGATCTTGGGCGATTCGCTCCGGTGGCTGTCCGCCCGACTGGAGCACCGCGCGAAGATAGGCTTGAAATGGCTCGGAGTCGGTATCAGGCAAATCCGTGTCGAGGGTGCGGAGTAAATGGACATCCCCATCGAGGTAGGCCGCGATGCTTTGCTTGCCCATCCTTTGGAGCCGCCCCATCCAGAACTCATTTAAATCGCTGATGCTGCGCTGCTGAACCCGAGGAGTGCCCGGTTGGGGAAACTGAATCACAAGCCGCACCACATCCGATCCGCTGAAGTGAAAGTCTTTCCAAGGAGCGAGACCCTTGAGGTAGGTTCGGAGCGCGACATTTTGACCCGTGAGGGGGTCACGTGTGTAGAGTCGCAGTATCCCGTGTGCACCGACAATCCTCTCCAGCGCCAGCAAGAGTACATTGTCGTCCTGCCCACTAGTGCTGGTCTCGTAAAGATCGGCAAGGGCTACGCGGCGCTGAAAGTCTTCCCAGTCCTCGGAAGAGATTCTGAGCGGCTCACCCTCGTCATCCAAAACCTCTTGTGTCCAGCTAACTGGCTCTAGTTCGGCTTCGCCACGCCCCCGGCCTGTTGCGCAGTTCACTGTGATAGAGGCAGCACTGGGGGCACTTCCTGCTGAGAATGTTGAGGTCACCAGTCGTGCATCTTGAGGCCCGAGCCGGAAGAAAACTCGTGTGGATGCACTGCTCATCAAGCGGGTCTGAAGCTCGCTGGAGAGCTGGCTGAAGTTCTGGGTGGCGACCTGGAGCCGAAGCCGCTTGGAGCGAGCCAAGGTAACGATGGACTCCAGCACCGAGGTCGATAGAAAGGGGATCAGTTGACCCAATTCATCTATCGCGAGCACCACAGCACGAGCACCACCATCGGGTTTCTGGAGCATCGCCTGGTAGAGACTATTGACCAGCAGGCCGCCCAGGAAATGTGCCTCTTTGACCCCAAGCAGAACCTCATCCATGTGGACAACAACGATGCGTTGCTCCTGCCAGAGTAACGGCAACGAGAGCGAGTTGGACTGTGCACACAGCAGCGCCCGGAAGTAGCTGGAGTACGATAGGGTCTGGAGCTTGTTCTGAAGCGCGGCGAGGGTCAGGGTCTGGTCACTCTGAGAGAGCTGTCCAAAGCGGGCAAAGAACTCCCGAATCTGGCTGATAATGAAAGGGTCCGCTGCTTCCACGGGGGCGTGAACCAGTACGTCACGATAGCGCGAGTCCCCCAGGCAGTGCATCAGCTCTAGGAGCGACATGTTCCCATGTAAGAAGAGCAACAGGAGCAGGTTCTCAAGGAAGGGCCGCATTCGCGCTCCCAGTTCCCCAACCAGTCCTTCAAAGAGCGAACTGAACTGCTTGGCCGCCTGAATCGGATTGCGCCCAGGTTCAGCCAGGAACAGATTCCAGCCCGGTACACCGATGGACTCGAACTGTGGGGCAAGATAGGCAATCTTCTCGGGGGGTATCCCAAGTTCCAAGGCAAGTGCCATGACCTGATGGATCGTATCGGGCTTGGGGTCGAGCATCACCACAGAATCGCCTTGTTCCAGTTGCTGGCGCAGGAGCGAGAGGTACAGGCGAGACTTGCCCATACCCGACCCTCCCAGGATCAGAAGATGCCTGTCAGCTACACCCTCTCTGCCGCTGGTTATTCCGATCTTCTCATCCCCTTGCTGCTGCGCCACTAATGCTTCAGGGGGCAATAACTCGGGGTACTGCTGTCCAAGCCAGGCCCGAAAATAGGGAGTGCTCTTGTGGCGCACTAGTTTGTGGCTAGTAGTACGGATCACTGGGAGTTGCTCGGTCAGCCCTGTGAGTCGCGTTCCCAGATAGATTCTGGGAGGCATCGAATTATCTTTCATCAGTTGTCTCCTAAAGTGAACCGCGCCGTAGTGTGGAACTGGATCGCGCCGTCGTATGGAATCGCGCCACGCAACGCACCCCGCGCCCCTCGGCGCTAGCCGATAGGGTGAGTTCTTCTCTTTGTCGAGGAGAGGGGATCGAGGATGAGCAAGGTTTTCTTTCGGCAGAAAAAGAAACCAAGCTTGTCAGAGTGAGACGAACAGAGACTGAAAGAGAAGAACTGTCTCATGGGCTGCTCGTCCCCGCTCCATCGTCAAATGGGGCGATTTCTGGGCATAGACCCGGTCAGCCGATAAACCGGGTTCCTGCCCTGCTCGCAACCCTGGTTATTGTCGCTCCGTGCGTTTACAAAACTAGGCTACGTGCGTTTACGCATCGCCACGGCTTCGGTGAGAATCTCCTCGACCACCAACTTTGGGAAGCGCTCTTTGAGGCCCTCTTCCCAGTCTCGCCATGCCTGCTTCTGGCGCTCTTTGGGTAGAGTGTCAAACCGATCCACCGCCTTCTTTGCCAGCTTTTGAATCTGCTCCTCCGTGAGCGCATTGCTCATAGTGTTCTCAGGATGAGACTGTCCTTTGCTGGGAAAGCTCTGAGCAGATACGGGTGTGAAAGTATCTTCATCTGCCCATCCATTGGGTGCAGGCGTGGGAGCCGAAGCGGGAGGTGAACCCTGAATCTGCCGGGGAGCAGTACCCTCCAGCGGTCGTTTCAGCCGGGTCTGACGGATTCTTTCATGCTCCAGCAATCCCCGCTCAACCTCGCGCATCTGCTCGATGTAAGCCACCGCCTGGTCAGGAGGGAGACTGTAGACGGTCTGGCGGACCTGGGTTTCGTGCTGCCAGTCCAAGAACTCACAGCCCGCAATCAGGAGTTGCTTTTGCCCCTCGATCTTAACCAGCATCCTCTTCCACTCGTTTCGCTGGCACTCAATGGCGTGATTCATCTCGTCCAACTCTTGACGACGGAGTGCCATAAGCCGCTGATGCTCCGCTGCTTCTTTTCTTTGGTGCGCCTCGACCACCCGCTGATTTGCCTTGATCTGGCGCACCTCAAACTCAGACTGCTTCTCAACGCGCTTTGTCTCAAAGCCCATAAAGAACGTTTCCCAGAACCCCATATCCTCTGCCATAGCCTCTCTCCTCTCAGACTTCCGACCTATCCAACTTTCAGACTTCTTGCGTTCGAACGGCTTGCTGAAGTCGCTCGCGTGCCAGCTCGCTCGTCACCGGGACTCCCTTTTGTATAGCCGTGACAAAGGCCGCTTGGAGCCCACGTTCGATGTCGCGTGGGGTCATGCCCTCCGAGGCTTTCACCAAGGCTGGGATCGCTTTGCTTTCCGAGATCCATGCCCCGATGAGTGCGGCGCGGGCTTCAGGACCGGGACGCTGGAAGCTGTAGATTCGGGTGCAACGGCGCTGAACGGCAGGGTCAATCGCGTCGAGTCTATTAGTCGTCAGGATAATCAGGAAGCGGCCTTTGTCCTGTGTGGGAAGGGCATCCAGGCACTGAAGAATGGTGCTGGTTGCTGCTCGGTCTTCCTGATGGCTGGCGGACTCGCTTCGGCGCATGACGATGGCATCTGCTTCTTCCAGAATGAGTACCTTCAGACCATCGTCAGGGAGAGCAAGTAGTCCCTCAAAAGCGCGGCGCACTTCCTGAGAGAACGCCCCCACCAGACCGTTTCCTCGTGTCTCAGTTCCCACTGTCAGTACCGCCCCCGTAATCCCTCGCAGTCGGCAGTAGCTGTCCGCGATCACCCGTGAGAGAGCGGATTTACCTGTGCCTGGATCACCATTGAAGAGAAAGAGCGGAACGGTACTGGTGAAGGTGGCTTGCATCCCCGGTGGAAGACTCTGCTGGGTGCGCTCCGCCCACTGCTCCAGTTGCTGGTCGTAGAAGCAGGTCAAGTACCAGAGGACTTCCTGATGGATCGCCTCCATCCCGACCAGCCGACTGCCCAGGCTCGCCATTTCCTCAGAAGGTAGTGACTGAACCAGGGCATTGCTCGTGGAGTTCTTCTTCCCTCCATCCCCAAAAACTTTCCCACCGCCCGTGACCATTCGGGTTGAATGGGTCGTTAAGCGCGAGACCGTCGAGCGAGTAGGGGGTGGTTCCTGTCGCTTGGGGAGAAATCCTGAGTGCTCAAAGTGCGCAAGTCGAATTGGGAGTGTCCCCCGCTCCGATGGCATGGGAGGTTCTCCTGCCAACTCTACGGTGACTGCATAGAGTGGCGGGATACGGAAGGTAAACTGGGTTGCTTCAGGCTGCTCGGCGAGTAGCTTTGGCAGTCGCGCTATGATGGTTTCCTTGAGCTTCTCCTGCCAGGCCGCGTCTGCTTGGGCATCCTCAGTGAGAGTAACTTGTACCTGCCAGTGCGGTGGTAAGGGGACTGTCGCGGGTGGCTCCACACGAAGGCGCGAAGGCACCAGCATAGGTGTGGGTAATGTCGCTTTCTGCGGTTCGTCTCCAAACAGCAAGCTCTTAACAATTCGTTTTAAACTCATGATCAGGTGTCCTTTCTGTGCTAGACATCATTGATATTGAAGAGATCGTCGCTCACGTCCGGGGAGATTGGCGGTCTGTAGGGAGGCTGAGGCACTGCCACTTGTGGTGCTGTGTTGGCGGCGAGCGGGCGTACTGCCACAGGAATCTGGATATCACCACTATGCGTTCCCATGAGGGCTCGGGAGATGCTAATTTGCAAATCGAGCGCATCCTGGATGGGAGCCAGCCCTTCCTGTGCGAGTACCTGAAGTGTGGTCTGCGTCAGCTCTGCCATCTGTCCGGTCAGGTCTTCGCGGACACTGAACCCCTCGCTCTGTCCAGCAGGCACCGAGTAGAACTCCTCTAGGGTAATATGCCCCATCTGGGTCTTGCCATCTGCCTCCAAGACAATCAGGACAATGGACTGTTGCGATACAGAATCATTTGACATGATATTTTCTCCTTATCGATAGCGGGTGGCATAGTCAGAATCGTAGTCATCGTCGGCCAAAAGAATCCGATCCATCCCATAGCCCCCGCTACCGTAGCTTCCATAGGTGCTCCTCCTCAAGTTGGCTGGAACGGTCAAGGCAGAAGCACTGCCCCATTTCAGACGGCGGAACCACTCGTCACAGGTGCTCTTGGGAAGATTGGGGTTGCGCTTAATTACCAGCCTGAGCTGGACATCGGAGGGGAGACTGCTTGGCAACGGAGGACTGTCGGGGGAGGGGCCGCTGGAGCCGCGCCCCTCCTGGAGAATGACATAGGCGTACTCACGCACCAGAGTGTTTCCCCGGTAGAACTGGAGGTGGATCGAGGAGATGATGTCATTGAGTGCTAGAAGGGATAGGTCTACAATCGTGTCGTCTAGGTTGAACGACGGGTTGATGCTTCTCCCCCGAGCAAACTGAGCTATGGTCGCTATCTCCCGCCCCATGTTCGCTATGACTGAGCGGACGTCTGAGGCAGTAATATTGCGCACCGTGACCTGTGTAGCAGAAGGCATGCTGATGTTTCCTTTCAACAGTTACCGGAGCGGTTTCCCCGCTCCTTACCGGGGCCATTACCCCGGTGATTGTCCGTAGGATAGGGGGAGGGGTTTCAACGCTACCAGCAACCCGAGGAGGAAAAATTCAACGCTCACTCAAAATGGAGAGAACGATGCCGCAGAAAATTCGCCCAACTGAGTCAGAGAATGTTGACTCCTTCTCCTACGCCTTCTTGGGACAGCTGGAGTTCAAGCGTGGCGGTCAGGTGGTAGTGCCAAAACAGGCTAGGCCCCTCGATCTTGCCCGACTGGGTTACCTTGCCTGGATGGGGGGAAGGTGCTCCGTCAGCACCTTTGCCACAACATGCTTCCCTCTGGGATCGGGCGGAGCGCGGGATGTCAGTCCGTCTGGTCTGGTCAGCCGCTGGAAGAACCGTGTTTGCTCAGATCTCGGGCCGGTGGTGGCTCGTGAGGGGCAAGATTTGGTGTTTCCTGTCTCGCCGTCCAACTGTGACCTTATGGCACTGCGCTACATCAGCCTAAAAGAGCGCCCAACACGCCTGGAATTGGAGGCAGCACTCTCCCCGGTGAATGGGTCGCTGTTTGGCAAACTCGGCGATGGGCGCAACGACGACTCACCTTTTGTTGTCGAGCTAAGGACGAAGGTTGGTGAGTGGTATACCGACCTACTCGCCCGGCTTCTGACCGAATTTCTCCCTGTCGATCCTGAGGCAGTACGCCAGTTTCTCCTGCGTCGCCGGGACGAAGTGCAGGAGCCACAACCCGAGCTGAGTGCGGCACTGGCAGTGGCTCTGCTCTTTGTACAAGAGCGCCAGACAGCAGAAAACCTGCTGGTTGAGCGCCACCCAGCACAGATGAAAGCTCATGGGATAGAGGACTTCATCAAGGAGCAGCTCCCTAAACTGGAGCAGAACTGGATCGAGTCGCTGACACGGGCAGTCCAAACTAACCTTGCCACCCATGCCTATCTGAGAGCTCATAAGTCCCGCCAGCAACAGCGGCTCATTGGGCGTCAGGTTCCCCCAGTGGCTCGCCGTGTCTTGCAGGAGCGCGTGTTATGTCTGGTCGGGGCGGCAGGAGTGGGAAAAACTGCCCTGAGTCTCGAAGTCGCCTACGAGCTGCTCTCACACTTTAAAGGGGCCTTTTTCGCAACCCTCCGCACGCTTCATCAGATCGCAGAAATCTGGCAGGAGCTGGGAGAACAGCTCAAGCTCACCTGTCGAGACGATGGTAACTGGGAGGGAACAGTACGCACCTACTTGCGTGGCTCTACTACTCTCCTGGTTCTTGATAACTGTGAACAGATTCCTGGGATAGCAGCGATCATCCTCTCCCTCCAAGAGGAGTGCCCGCAACTCTCCCTGCTGGCGACTTCGCGGATTCCACTGGATGGAATTCAAGCACTTGTTGTCGAGCCACTCAGTGACACCGATACTGAAGCACTTCTCAAGCGCACTCTGCGGCGGCTCGTAGATCGGGGCGAGCTTCCTGAGAACTGGCAGGCACTGAAAGAACTCCACGGTGGGATTCCCCTGCTGATTGAAGCCGTCGCAGGTGCGCTCCAATACGCCAGCGTGGATCAGCTCTTGGACATTGGCCCTTGTCCTTTTGCAGCCATTGACGATGACACGGAAGCTCGTCGGCTTTGGTGGATGTATAGCTGCCTCAGCAAGCAGGAAAAGCAACTCTTTCGTTTTTTGGGCTTACCCGTTCTGAGCTTTGATGGGGAGCTGGTTCAAGTGCTACTTGGCGACGAGTATGATGGGTATCAGTCCATGCGGGTTCTGAAGCGGCTGTTAACTCGTCAGCTTGTACATTCGGAGCCTGAAGAACCGGATGGGGCGCGTTGGTACTACCTCCTCCCCCCGGTTCAGCGGCTGGCACAAGCCCTGCTCAAACAGGCCCCAGCAGAGATGGCACTTGGTGAGAAGCGCTGTGCTCACTACTACGAACGGCTAGCATATTCCCTTGAAGATCCCGAAGAAGGCACGGATTTTAAGCGTGAACAGCATCTCCGAACCCTGCGTCGGCTTGATCGCCTGTGGGACGACACCCGTCTGGCACTTGCCTGGTGGCAGAACTCTGGCCGGGAAGACAAGGACATAGCGGCTCAGGGAGTGGAGTTTGCTATAAATCTCACCACCTTCTGGGAGCAGCGCCAGCTCTGGCGCGAGGGGGAGTTGTGGCTGCGGAGAATGCGCAATGGTTTACAGGCACTACCGCCTGACGTCGAAGCTCGTCGCCTGACTGGACTGGGCAATATGCTCCTGCGCCTCGGTCAGCGCAAGGAATCGCGTGAGTGTAAAGAGCAAAGTCTTACCCTCTACCGAGAGCTGGAAGACCATGTTCAGATAGGGGTTTTGCTCTCAGACCTGGGCGCGGTCGCCTTTGAAGGAAGTGAGCTAGAGACGGCGCACCTCCATCTGACCGAGGCCGTCGAAGTGCTCCGCCGACACCGCTACGTAAGCATCCGTGCCGAGGTGGGCTATGCAAAGGCAATCAACAACTTGGGGATGACTTGGGGGCTGCTTCAGGGAGACTTTGATAAAGCCTGTGAGTACCTGCGCGAGAGCCTCCAGCTTAAGCACGATAGGCTGGCAACTGCCGGAAGCCTTGGGGAAACCCTGCTGAACCTGGCAGTGATGACTGGCCGTTTGGGTGAATTTGCAGAAGCGATGAGCTATCTGGATCAGGCAGAAACGCTCTTCATTGAGTCTGGGATGCAGTGGGCAGTAGCCTACGTGGTCTGTGGACGCGGCGATATCTGGTGTCGGACAGGAGCACTCGATCAGGCAGAGGCGGCCTTCCACCAAGCAGCGAAGAGCTTGTGGGAACTTAGGGACAAGAAATCGATTGCCTCGTGCGTCGAGGGCCTTGTACAAGTTGCGGCACATAAGAACGATTGGAGGTATGTTACTCGACTCTGGGCCGTGGCTGAGTGGCTACGGCAAAGGTACAAGTCTCCCCGTTTTCCGGTGGATCAGGTGGAATTCGAGCAGCTCTTAAGGCAGGCAGAGGATGCTTTTCAAGGAACCTTTTCCACAGACATGTCCTCAGACTCACTATCGGAAGTGGTGTTTGCTGGGTTGCCGGGTATACTTTTGGCTGATGTCTGATTTTCCCACCCCGGCAACCTTCTCAGGACACGAGACGTTTACTTTCCGTTACCCTTGGCTCAAAAAAGGCGTAGATGGTGTTAGGGCGGACTCGGCGATTTTTCAGCGTGATGAGGCAATTGTCAAGCTGGGAGTCGGGAAGAATATGGTGACCTCGATCCGGCACTGGTGCCTGGCGACGGGAATGATCCAGGAGAAAAAGCCTGACAAGGAGCGGCGGCGTATGCTGGAGCGTTCGGAGCTGGGAACCCGCCTTCTTTCTGATAATGGCTGGGATGCTTATCTAGAGCGTGAGGCTACCCTCTGGCTACTTCACTGGCAACTTGTGACGAATCCGAACCGAGCTACTACGTGGCATGGGGCATTTCATCTGTTTAACGAGCCGGAATTTACCCGTAAGAGTTTGGCGAATTTTCTGATGCGTTTGGCTGAGGAGAAGAACTGGGGGCGGGTGTCGCCGGGAACAGTGGAGAGCGATGTGGCGTGTTTCATCCGAACCTACGTGCCAGTGAAACGGGGCGTGACCTCGACCCAAGAAGACACGCTAGACTGCCCGCTGACAGAGCTGGCGCTGCTCCAGATGATTCCTGGCGACAAAGACGAAGACCATCGTTATCGGTTTCAGACACGCCCCAAGCGCGGCTTGTCGCCTGCGATCTTTGCCTACGCGCTGGCGAGCTTCTGGGAGCAGCACTACCCGAACCAGGGCACGTTGAGCCTGCGGGAGATTTTGCACGGCGCGGGAAGTCCTGGCCGGGCGTTCCGGCTCGACGAGCAGAGCGTCTTGAACTATCTTGATGCGCTATCTGAGGCGACGGGTGGGGCACTGGGATTTGAAGACACGGCGCTGATTCGTCAGGCGGTGCGAGTGCGGACGGTTCATCCGTTGGAGATTTTGGAGAGGTTCTATGTCAAAGCCGCTGTCTGAGTTAGTTGTTTTACGACGGCGGTTCTTGCGGTCAGTGAGTTTGGAGCGGGATGCACGAAGCCGCACGGGGCTAGATGGCTACATTCCAACCGCCACCGCGCTGACGGCTCGCGCTCGCATCGAGGCCGGGCTGGCCGACCCGTCGTCACGTGCCGTGAGTATCACAGGAGCCTACGGCACCGGAAAATCGGCGTTCGCGCTCTACCTAGTGCATCAGCTTTGTCTTGCGCCGCACGGAGAAAAGTCTGAAGGGTTATTACCGGTTCTGGTGACGGGCGGACGGGAACCGCTGATTCCGGCACTCTATCGTGCCTTGGAAGCCGCTGTGTCCGGTCAGCCTTCGCTGGAGGCCCCATCACTCACTGCGCGGGAACTGGCCGAGCAGTTTGGTAGTAAGGCAAAGGAAGCAAAAAAGCGAATTCCGGGTTGTCAGGGGCTTCTGGTGGTCGTGGACGAGCTCGGGAAGTTTCTGGAGTTCGCAGCAGATCACCCGAATGAGAGTGACCCATTGGCTTTGCAGGAGCTTGCCGAGCTTGCCACCCGCTCCGAAGTGCCGATTCTCGTTGTCACAGTTCTACATCAAGCGTTCGATGAGTACGCCCAGTCGCTCGGCACGGTTCGACGGGCAGAGTGGCAGAAGGTGCAGGGGCGCTTCCTTGATATTCCGTTCGGGGATGGTGCTGAAGAGACTGTCCGACTTATCGGGGAAGCCTTTGAAGGCGAGGTTCCGAAAGCCAAGCCTCGTGCGAAGCGCCAGGTGAAAGCGGCTCGTGCGCTCAATATCGTACCGCGCTCATTGGACACTGACGACGAGGCTACAGCCGTTTTCCTTGGGGCGAGTGCGCTTCACCCGCTTACCCTGCTGGCGCTCCCTCATGTCTTTAAGCGGTTTGGTCAGAGCGAGCGGACGCTCTTTTCTTTTCTCAACTCCGACGAGCCACAGGGGTTCGGCGCGTTTCTGCGAAATCATGGCCCCGAAGCGCAGTTCCGGCTCGATGCGGTCTACGACTACGTTTTCGCGACGCTGGCTTCTACTATTTACTCGATGCCAGGTTACAGTAAGCTCTGGAGTCAGATTCAGGAAGCTGTCTCTCGTTGCGAAGGACGCGGCGATCTCCTTGAAGCGCGAATCGTCAAGACAGTCGGGGTTCTGCATCTTCTGGGCGATTCAGCTAGGCTCCCCGCCTCTGCTGGTGTGATTGCTTTTGCCCTTGAGGAGATCGCTTCTGTTGACGAAGTGACGGCGGCGCTTGAGCGGCTGACTCGTGCCACCATCCTGACTTTCCGGGTGTTCAAGAATGCCTACCTGCCCTACGAAGGGAGCGATATTGATGTAGACGAGCGCTTGGGGGTCGCACGAGCGGCGCTCGGCAACATCGCTTCTCCCGCATCGGTCGTCGCCAAACGGATCGCGCTCTCTCCGGTGATCGCGCGGCGGCATTCCTATGTGTACGGAGTCCTTCGCTTCTTCGAGATGCAGCTCTGCACGCCCGAGGAGCTGTCGAAAGCAATTACGAAGGAACCTGCTCACGCTGACGGCAAGCTCGTGCTTTGCTTGGCGACTGAGAAAGCCCAGCAAGAGACTAGTGTTGCGCTGGCACAGTCTCTGACCACCGAGCGTCCGCATGTGGTCGTGGCGGCGTGCCTGGTCGGCGAGACGCTGAACGAGGCGGCCCTAGCGGTCGAGGCGCTGGCTTGGGTTCAGGACAATACACCGGAGCTGAGTCAGGATTCCATCGCGAAACGCGAAGTCGCCGAGCGCCACCGTGAGGCTATGCAGGCGCTTGAAGCGCACTGGGAAGGGCTGCTCACGCCTGAGTCGTCCACCGTTTTTGTGTGGGTGGGCGAGCCACGTACAGGCGACCTTCAGCCGCTGCTCTCGAATGCTTTTGATGCTGCGTTCCACCTCTCGCCGATCATTCGCAACGAGCTGCTCAACCGTCGTAATCTTTCGTCCACAGCAGCGGCGGCGCGGCGCAATCTGATCGAGGCAATGATTGTGCGGAGCGATCAGGAGAACCTTGGGATTACAGGCTTTCCTGCGGAGCGGATGATGTACGATACGCTCCTGAAAGCTACTGGGCTTCACGGCTTACACAGAGCGAGCGGTGAGTACGACTTTCTGACGACCAAGCCAACAGACCTAACTATCCGTCCGACGTTGAAGGCCATCGAAGACTATTTGCTCGGTGGTGATCTGACTCCGAAACCGGTGATAGGGCTTTACTCTCTTCTCCAGAAACGGCCTTACGGATTGACGGAGGGAGTTGCCCCGCTCCTTATGATTCTGGCGTTGCTTCGCTGGGAAGATGAGATCCTGCTCTACCGAGCGAGCGAGTTGATTCCTCAGTTTGATGCCCCCACAGCAGAATGGCTTCTACGTCGCCCTCAGGACTACACCGTTTTGGGAATTCGGATGAGCGGTGAACGTCAGGCAGTAGTCCAGCGCTTCGCCAGAACGCTTCTTCGGCCCAAAGAAGGTCATACCCTGGTGAACATCACCCGCCGTCTGTACGGGTGGTATCGTCGCCTGCCCCACTACACACGGGTGACATTGCGACTGAGTGCGAGAGCAAAAGCTTTGCGTGAGAACTTCAAGGAGGCGAAAAACCCCGAACAGCTCTTCTTTGTCGAGATGCCTCGAAGTCTCGGAGTACGACCTTTCACGGCGAGTTCCGATGATGAGAACGTCGAGACGTTTTTTGCAGCCTGGGGCGAGGTTAATACTGAAATCACGGGAGCCTATGATGCGTTGCTGAAGCGACTGGAAAAAAACCTTCTGGATGCGTTTGAGGAGTCCGAGGTAGACGATGTTCGTCAGCGGGCACGGGCACTGGAGGGGCGTGTTCTGGAGCGCCGACTGATTGGGTTCGTTACAAGGTTGTCGGAGCCGTCTTTGGAGGGAAACGCTTGGATTGAGTCGGTGGCTTCGGCGGTTGTGGAGCGCGACCCTGAACTTTGGGGAGACGATGAGGAGACGATCTTCTATCAGAATTTGCCGCAGCTTCTCTCCGGTTTCCATGATGCCGAGGACATGGCCTACTCGATGGATCAGGCACAGCGTGATGGTGACGATGAAGAGCGCGTCGCCTTACGAATCTCTGTGGCTGAAATGGGTAAAGTGGAGACTCCCGCCCGTGTGCTTTTGTTGACGCGCCACAAGTCTGGTGAGGCGGAACAAGCCGTCGCGCAGATTCGTGAGCAAGCAAAGGATGTTCTGAGTAAACTCCAGCCGAAGGTACGCGCCGCTGCGGTGGCGTATCTTATGCGTGAGCTACTACAGGAGACAGAGGTAAGCAAATGACGGAGGATGAGAATACAGTACACCTGCTTGGTATTTCCGGGGGCAAGGATAGCGCCGCTCTCGCGGTCTACATGCGGGATCGTGTGCCGCAGATGCAGTATTTCTTCTGCGATACAGGCGAGGAACTTCCAGAGACCTATGAATATCTGGCGATGCTCGAAACCTATCTTGGCAAGCCTATCAAGCGTCTGAACCCAGATAGACAGTTCAAACACTATTTGGCAATCTACTCTCCTGGTGGTGATCTTGATCCTGATACGGGACTTCCACCTGCACCTTATTTACCCTCACAGCGAATGCGTTGGTGTACTGCCCAACTCAAACTCAAGCCTTTTGAAAAATGGGTGGATGAGGAGTTTTCAGGGAAGCGTATCATGTCCTATGTAGCGATTCGTGCCGACGAGGACCGAGATGGCTATATCTCCCACAAAACCAATATCCAGGCGATCTACCCTTTCAAGGAAGCAGGGTTGGGTAAGGCCGATGTATACCAGATTCTTGAAGAGCGCGGTGTGGGCGTTCCACGTTACTATGAATGGCGGACACGAAGCGGGTGCTACTTCTGCTTTTTCCAGCGTAAGGCAGAGTGGATAGGTCTGAAAGAGCGTCACCCCGACCTTTTTGAGCGGGCCAAGCAATATGAGAAGGTGATTCGCGATCCCGAGACGGGCGAAGTAATCAAGCGTTACTCCTGGGCTCAGGGGGAGACCCTTGAAGAGATGGAGCAGCCTGAACGTATTATTGAGATCAAACAGAGGCATGAGAAGTATCTGGAAGAGGAAAAGCGCCGTAACAAATCTACGCGCCTTCTGGACATTTTTGAAGATGCCCTTGATGACGAAGACGATACACTGCCCTGCCAAATCTGCAACTTGTGACCTTCCATAAATGGCGATTACTTCCGACGAATTCAAACGAATCCTGATTAAGTTCCGGGACGAGGAGCCGCATTCTTTTTACTTTGAGCCGCGTTTGGATCGGTTGATGGATTCTGAGGAGTGTCAGGGGTTTTCTGCGGTGCTTCATGAGTCAGGGAGGCGGTGGGAAAGACGACCCGCCACAGCAACACTGGCGACTATGTTGCCCGACGAGCGCGGCATCTACATGTTTGTTTGGTGCCCTGCTCTTTCGCTTTTGTGTGATGAAGCCTCCGATTCCAAGACTCCCCGTGCCGAGCGCTTTCGCTATGTTCTCTACGTCGGAAAGGCTGGAGTCGAGGAAGGTAAAACTGACACGTTAAAAGAACGCTTCAAGAGCGGCTACGCAAGATACATAGGCAACGATCCAAGCCCACTTTGGACGGAGAAGGTTCCCGATGACCCGAAGCGTGATCAACTTCTCTCTCGTTATCTCTCACTTCGTCCGTTGGAATTTTGGTACATAATCTTGAAAGATATGAAGGAAATCCACACATTCGAGAAGAAACTGATCAAAACGCTGAACCCGCCACTCAACAAGCAGCATGGTCGGCGACTGAGAATCGGGAAACCCGAACCGGCATGACAAACGTAGAATGAGTAACAAGACCTTCATACCAGCTTTTCAGTGTAACGTCGGGGACTGGAAATACTACATCTGCACGATGAAATATGGCGAGGTCGCCCGCCAGGTCCAGTTTGCCTTCGAGCTGGGCAAGAATGATGAGCTCGGGCAGCTCATTCAGCGGGGCATCACCAGCCGAACCAAAGAGATCACGGACTACATTCTTACCTCAGAGCATCGCTTTCTGGGTGGCTTGGTCATTGCGGCCTGGGGCGGAGAACCGACCTATACACCACTCTCAATTGATGATCCAGACGGTTTTCTCAAAGGTCTCGACCGAGGTTTCGGCGTACTGACCTTCGACGGAACCCAGGCGTACTTTGTGCTCGACGGTCAACACCGCCTGAAAGCCATCAAGGACGCTTGCCGCAAGAACCCAGACATCGGGAAAGAGGACATCTGTGTTCTGATCGTCACGCACTACGACACGACGGATGGTCGGGTTCGGACGCGCCGCCTCTTCTCCAACATCAACCGTAACGCCAAGCAAACCGCTATCGCCGAGAACATCGCGCTTGACGAAGACGATGCGCTTGCGATCCTGACACGTCGCCTGCTGGAAGAGCATCTCTTTCTCAGCGAGCCCCGCCGCGTCCGGGTGATTCTCTCTACCACCGACGACGGGGAGGTCAAGCTCGCACCGGGTAGCGTACCTCAGTCCGACCCCAAGGCGCTCACTACCTTTACCGTGCTCTATGATCTGCTCAAGTCCCTGGCCTACGACCAGCCCAAAGAGATTCAGGATCGAGCACACCGCCCCGACGACGATCTTCTGGAAGCCGCCTACTCCGTTTTCGTACAGCGCTTGGACGATCTCTTCAAGCACTGCGGCGACATCCAGACGAAGCTAGAAGCAGCGACGAACGCGAAAGACATCCGCGCTCCACGCAACCAGGAAGCCAACGGCCACCCTTTCATGCGCCCTGTGGTACAGAAAGCCGTCGCTCGTGCCGTCTCAGAGATCGTCACCGAGGAGCTGCTCACTTGGCCCGAGGTCATGACGCGCTTAGAGGCTCTGGAATGGAGTATGGGTGCTGCTCCGTGGATCGCCGTCTTCAGTCCTGATAGCGGCAAGATGCTGACGGGCAAAGACAACACTGAACTGCTCGTGCGCCTGCTTAGGGTTCATCTCGCCCCCGAGTCCAAGAGCGACATTCAGCGTGCCCGAAAGAGCTACAAAGATATTCGCGGGGGTATGTACCCCATTTCTGAAGAAGACTTGACTAAGAACTTAGTTACGGGCGGCAAGCCCGAAATGTAATAGGAGAAGAGAAAATGAAGCAACCAAGTAAACCAATGCAATGGGCTAGAAGTGCTATCGAGAATAACCTTACTATTCTTACAATACTTGCAGTCATTATTGGTGTTGGGCTTCGTTACATTGCTGACCCTCATACATTCTCTAATAATAAAGAAATCATTAAAGAGATTGGTAATTTTATTTTAATTACTTTTGTTGTCGGGTTCATTTATGAAAATTTTGTAAACTATCGATACAAACACGAATTTATTCATGAAATAGAAAATATACTTAGTAACAAGTTCAATCTGCCGATCTCTAAGGTATATTTGCAACGGCCTGAGCTAAATGAAAAGGCCGAGCTGATGAAGCAGGCCACCAAAGAGATTATCGAATTTGGAACGGCACTTCGGACTTTTACAAGCTACATGAAATCAAACCTCAGCTTTCATACCTCCGACGGGCAGGCAGGGAGATACCGTGACTTGATCGAACAGCGTCTGTCCGAAGGGATAGTCATTCGATGCATGGTACTCTCCCCGGAGGTAGCAGCGGTGCTAGAGCCATATGAACCAGGGCTGAAGGCCAAGATAGAAGAGTCACTTACCTATCTCCTGGAGTTCCAAAAGAGTGTGGAAGGAAAAGGTACTTTTGAGGTGATCCAGTATCGTACTATTCCAAGATATGCAGCGATCTGTATTGATGGTGAGCAGAAAGGTAGCAAGATGTTGTTAAGTCCATATGTGCCTAACGTGGAGAATGCTAAGGTTCCAGCATACTTGATCGAAAAAACTAAAGAGGAAACATTGTTTCAAGTATATTGGATTAGTATTAAAAATATTATTAAAGATCAAAAAAAGGAAGTCTTATAATCATGGCGATGCTTGAAGGGCCTGAACATTCCTCTGTATCTGAGGGTGATGAGGTTTTTAAATGGATAACTGAGAATATTAACTTCTTGATAGTTACTGCTGCCGATGCCGAAGCAGAAGCATTGTGGCATCCATGGCCGAGTGCTGCTATAGAAGAGCTTCCAGGTTTTTCAAAGAATTTTTTTTCGGCAGAGCATGGGGTTTTACAACCGTCACTATCTGTTTTGGGTGATGAGAGTCCTAAAATTATATTATTAGATATCTCTGGACCTGATTTTTATGTTGGCAGTATAGGCAATGAATGTATGGTCGCACATACACATTTGACATCACAAGGTTCACAAGCACTAGGAGATACCCTGTCATCAGCAGTGGAGTTGTTTAAGAATTTAAAAATAGTTTATATGTCGGGTATGCTTGGAGGATTCCATTCTATTGAAGGTACTTGCATAGGTTCCACAATATTATCAGACAATATTTCGGGGAAATATGGACAAAAAATGGGAGATATTGTTATATGTGATTCAGTTTTTGTTCCAGAAAGCAAAAAACCTATAAAATTTACAAGTAACATTGGGAATAGAATTTTTCAGAAATATTCAACAAATTTTAAAAATGCAGTAAAAACTATAAATATTCATTGTGGCCCAATACTTTGTGTTCCTGAAGTTATAAGGGAGCATGAAGAGAGAGAACGGTTAAGAGAAAGATATGGGATCAATAAAGATAAGACACCATTGTCTTTAGGTTTTGAAATGGAAAGTAAAGCATTGCTTGATATTGAAAAGAATTACGCAGAACAACCACATTTGCCGCAAATATATACAATTTTAGCAAAAAGTATTAGTGATTGGGGAGTAGGAAAACCTGAAGAAGGAAATGAAGGCAGAAAAGAACATGAGAAAGAAAGAGCTTTTGCTTCTAGATCATCGATACTTTTTTTGATTTATCTTCTAAGTCAAAAAAATGCATTTAATTTCGTAAAAGATTTTAAAAAAAAAGTAACGATTTTGTAGCATCTAAATTCAGAGTTAATCATAGACAAAAATGGTCGTTTATAAATCGAGATAATTTCCTAGGAGAATTAGAAATAGCTCTAAAGCAAAATGATGTTGCATTGGTTGGTATGGGGGGTATTGGAAAGACGCAGATGGCTCTCAAACTTTGTGAGGCATCTGCATTGAACTATCCTTTGGGGATAATCTGGCTTCGTGCTGATACTGAAGATAATCTCATTATTGACTTAAATAAAGCTGCCCATATGGAAGCTGCACGTCCTTTTATTTCAGCATCTATCGTTGAAACAAAAGCATCAGCCCTAAGCTTCTGCGAAGCATTGTCGAAACGTGACGGATTTCTTATAGTTTTTGACAATGTTGATTCGTGGGAAACAATTGTCGAGTTCTACAATGTTCTTACTAGAGATAGGACAGACAATAAAGGGGGACGTTTTCTTATTACAACACGCCTACGCGACATGAATCCTGTAGGTTCGCGCGATCTGAAAAATATAAAAATCAAATATTTAGCAACGTTTAGTACAACATTGGGGGCTGAACTGATTTTCTTGCGCCGAGGACGGCCTGCTGAGAGTGAGGAGGAGCGTAGAGAAGCTGAGGAATTATCAAGACGATTGGGTGGTTTGCCTCTTGCGCTAGACCAGGCAGGGGCGTATCTGGCACTTCCGGACACTACGATAGATGAGTATCTAAACGAATATGAGAAGTCAGGTACCAACGGGGGAGCTAATTTACGGGATGAGCGGGCACCGGGGCATAATCCGCAGACCGACAATGAGAAATATCTAGAGCATGAGTCGGTTCGTCGGACGTATAAAATTGCTCTGGACTGGCTGAGGTTGGAGTCCGCGGACTCCGTGACACTACTCAATCTTTGTGCATTTCTTGCACCCGATAACATTCCTGAATTCCTATTTACGGATGATCGTAACAAGGAGTATTTTGGAAAGACTTATTTTAAGAGTGTCCGACATGCAGCGGTTCGTCTGTCTTTATTAGAACACGACGCAACTGAGAAAACACTTTCGATGCACCGCGTAGTGCAGGATGTAGCACGGGATTTGATTGGAGAAAAAGAAGAAAGCATGTGGATAGAACGCGTAGTAGATATTATTCGCGTGGCTTCTGACGATGAATGGCATGAAAATTGGTGGGAAAAACAGTTGCTTATTCCACACTGGGATTTTTGTACAAGGCATTCGATTCGAAATAATATATTTACATTATCTTCAATATGGATCATGTCTAATTTTTCATTAATGGAAGCATATTTAGAAAATGTAAATGATTCGAAGAATATTGCGAGGATTATAATGAATAAATATAAGCATGAAGATATTCATTCCATAGAATTATGGAACGTTTTGGGGATGATTTTTAGAATTAATGCAGATTTAGAGGAAAAGGAAGCATGTTTTAGGGAAGCTGAAGCATGTTTTAGGGAAGCTTTGAGAATCATGAATAAAAATCAATATGATAATAATTCTCTAAAAATCTCAATATATAATAATTTGGCTGGAATTCTGCGGAATAGACCGGATGTTTTAAAAAACGGCATCGTCTTGAAGCCTGAAGTTATAAAAGAATCAGCAGAATTATTTAATAGTGCTATCGAAATAGCAAGAATAGAGCATGGAGATGACAGCCCAAATTTAGCTGCACCATATAATAACATGGCAGGATTATACCGGATTCTAAAATCTTATGACGAATCAGAAAAATATTTTAAAAAATCAATACAAATATCCATCGAGAAAAATAAAAATCATATATTTGATTTCAATCTAGCTAGTTATTTTAAAAACATTGGATTTTTAATGAAAGAAATAAATAATATTAATGAATCTGAAGAATATTACGGAATTAGCTTATGGATATATCTTAATATTGATTCCATAAATCCAAATAATGCAAAAATTGCAAATAATCTTGAGGATTGGATTGAAATTCGTAAAAAATCTAAATTTAATATAAATTATATTTACGAATATCATCCTTATCGTGTAAAGATTGAGGATTTAATAAATTTAATCAAAAAGAGATATCCAAATATCAAAATATAATTCACCCAGCCAGATACCTGGCTGGGTGGAGATCGCCGTAATCCAATTAATGGGTTTTAAACCATTATAGATAATCTTATTGTTACCGTGGTATTGGAATTGGATAATTATCCTGACTCCACTGCCCACCAGAATTAGCTTTTCCATCACGCACCATTGTTTGTACTAACATTTGCGTCGCAGTTCTATCAGTTGTTACATCAAAATCTGCCCTCAGCGCTTTCATGCCTGCATCATATCTTCCTGAAAGAGGTTGAACCCCATCATATTTTTTAGAATCTTTATTACTATGATAGTAGCAGTGGCAGACGTGCGTTGGGTATTTTGTTGCATATTTCGAAGTTATATCAACACCATTTTCATATGTTCGGTAGTACACAGAATCAACCTGTCCGTATGTCCCAGCCTTATATCCCACGATTTGAATTCCTGTCCATGGAGTTTGAGCTTTAGCCACCGGACGATGAAGAAGTATGGTCGGCGCAGCAATCAAAGCCACGAGACCAAGAACACCTATTCCCACCCTGTGAGGTTGGGACAGGCGAGTTTGCAGAGATGTACGAGACAAGTTCATTTTGATTATCCTCCATGTAGAAGGACACTGAATTGAACTAAAAAGTTGCATGCGAAAAGAAATATTTTATGCTGATTTGTTTATTGATTGTTCTTTAATATCAATAAAATATTTTTAATATTAAAATATAATAATGAAATCTAACTAAAATTTTCAATTGGAAATATATTATAATTAAGGTTGATAACTGGCAAGTTCTCGTTCCAGCCAAACCTCTCCGCGCCGCATTGTGGCGAGTTGCCCTCCTGCTTGCTTGAGCATCAGCGCCGTGGCGACGGTCTTGTTTGGAGAGTTCACCATCCGGTTCAGCGACGGACTCCAGAGAATCTGGTACCATAACTCATCAGAGAGATTCATCGGAGCTTGAAAGACAGCAGCGACGGCGCCCTCAGTGGACAGCCCTTCGTTCTTCCGATAGCGGATCGTGCGGAAGATAATATCCAGACCCACGGGACGGAAGAGAAGATGCCCACCGTCCTTATTTCGATAGGGAGCCGACGCGATCTCGACTTCCTGAGCCTCAGCGAACGTGCGAAGCTCGGGACAATGCGCCTTGATCGCTTCCCATAGTTCTACCGCCCGCTCATAGAAAGAATCCAACTCCTCATCGTTCGGGCGTTGTCTCAGATACGCTGCCCAGCCGCGCGCACTCGTGGGCTTCAGATAGAAATCCAGCGCGTTGTAGAGGGTCTCAACAGTCGTCAAACTCCTGGTGTCAGACGTGGACAACGAGCGGGTTTTGGCGAGTGAAAGACGGTCTTTGAGAAGCGGGTACTCCTCCATCAACCGTCGAACCGTGACCGCAATCGCATCGTCTTCATCGAGCGCGATCTTCTCCATCGGGCTGACCGCTTTGGCATACTTGTTCAGGGTCGTGAACAGCCGCCTGGTGCGTTGTAGCCCCTCCTGTGTTGTCTTGTGGCCGACAAACAGCACTGATACTTCATCTGTTGTGAGGTCAGGTCGCTTTTCCAGAGCCTTCTTGATACCTGCCATGCGATGCTGGCCATCAATAGCAAAGAGTTTCTCCGTTCCCTCCAGGCGCAGATAGCCAACAATACCCTCGGTGTTCTCCCCAGGCCCCTCGGGAAATTCACGGTTGCCGCGCACATCGAGTTCGTACCACTCGGGCGAACCGCCGTACACCCCGATCACAAGTCCATTGAAAAACCGTTCATCGTTGTCTGGCTGGAGCAAATAGGCCGCGATTTTCGTAGCATGCCCTTCTTCAATTTCCCGCTGGATCAATTTAGAGAGTGTCTTGCTTTGGTGAGCTCCTGGAATCTCACTTACTCGGCTCACCCTGTCGCGCAGGTCTCCCAGACGCATACAGGCGATGTAGTACACTCGATCACCCATCTTAGCACGGAGCGCAGGCAGGGTAAGCGCGGACAATTTTTTTTCTTCAGGCATGTCTCAAAAGGCTCCTACGACTGGGCGGAGGGAGGCGGGAAACCGACTCGGACTATTACAAGGCGGAAGGAACGCTTCCATCAAGTCATCTTCCAGAGTGGTGATGTCGGCTTGCGGCGCTTCTGTGTAGCAGAACCACAGATGCGAGTTGTAAAGGTTCAGCAACCGGAAAATCCTGGGCCGTCCACTTTCGCGTCGTTCTGTACTTAGATACTCCCCGAAACGCCGCCGAAGATCGGATGCCTGCCCAACGTACATCAAGTAGCTACTAAACGGATGCCCAGCTACCCCAGAAACTAGAATCAGTGTGTAGACCCCGGAACGATCTGGGATACTTACCTGGTTCCCTGCCTCCAGGCGATATTCTTGCCATCGGCAAGGCACCCGATTCCGGTACGCCATCCATTGGCGGGGCCACATACGCATATCGTGAGTATGCTTCTTCAGCTCGTCCTGCTCTTCAATGACATCCTCTACAGCCATATCGTCACCATAGAATTCGCTAAAAGGAGGCGATCTCCTTCTCTCGCGACAAACGCATCCGTTACCCTAGCCCCGAGTCCGAACGTTATGCACTCGTCCCAACTTCGGGACGACCAAGCGCAGACTGGCTCCCTAGCCCCTGGTGCGACCAACAACACCAAAACCGCTGCCAACCAACCTTGAAAAATCGAAAAAATTAAGTACATCAATACACAGGTAGTAATTTTTGCATGATTATCGTGGTACCATCTGTTAGCATTTGTTATCCATGGCGGTTGCGACTCTTAATCAGCGGGTCATAGGTTCGAGTCCTATACAACCCATCCAAGAGCGGTTCTTATCAGTAACTGGTAAGAACCGCTCTTCGTTTTGGGGCCTGACACTATTGACAATTGTTGCCTAAGTGACGGTGACAGTAAATACACTGGCTCAGATTTCCGCCACGACACCGTTCCGCTCCGCTCGCTCTTGGCTTCATTGGTTCCCATAATGCCTCCAAGACGAGTTTGGCTTTGAGGGGGCGCTTACTCATGAGGTAGCTCGCGGCCGCCGACATAGCCTTTCCGTGCCTCCCTAAATCTAGAGACTGTCTCCTTTGCCGTATCGGGCAGGGGCTTCTGCCAGCCGAGCTTGAGCTCGATGACAGGCACGCGTCTGGCTTCCCAGTCACCACAACCTCTAGGATAAGGATCGTCTCTCAGACAGGGGCATGAGGAGGTTCTTGTCCACTTGTAGCCACTGGTCGATCTCGGTGAGGGTGAAGCGGGCCTGAAGGAGGTAGGGGGGCTTGCCCCGACCTCCGGGATGGTTGGGGTGCTTCGAGCCGGGCTGTACCTCCCAGTGACCATAGCTGATGGCGACAATACAGCCATTGGGGAGCACTTCGAGGCCGGTATAGCCGCAGTCGCCGATATTGGCGTTGGTGGAGTTGCCGAAGTTACGGTGGAGGCGGATGCGGCAGTAACCCTCCCGGCTCTGCACAAGATCGTCCCAGGTACCCACCCAGGCGACCCAGTCACCATGGCTGGGATTGGTGGGGTTGAGAGGGCTATAGTCGCGGAAACAGATGACAAGGCGGCCATCGGGGGCGTATCGCGCTGTATGTCGCTCACCGGTCAGGGAGCCGGGGAGCTCGACCGGGTCGGACCACGTCGAGCCACGATCACGGGAGAAGCTAATCATCGCGTTGGTCTTTTTGTTTTGCGGGCGGAAGAGAAGGGCCATGGACGCCCCATCGGGGGAGACCACGGCACCCGCCTCGCAGAGGCCAGCGGCACGTGCACGCAGGCGCCCTCCCTCACTAGCGAAGGGGATCGGTGTGAGCTGAGAGAAACGGCAGTCGAAGCCCCCTGGTGCTGTAGGATCGGCGACAAGCTCTAGCTCAACGGTAAAGTTGTCGAAGTTGAAGTCGTGGAAGATGCCGCGGAAGCGATCTCGCTGAGCGAGAGGCCAGAGCGAGGCGAGGGCGACAATCGCACCACGAGTGCCTTCCAGCCTCCATTGTTTGCGGGGCGACCAGCTATTCCCTTGGTCGTCACTCCACATCCACTCCAGAATCCCTTTCGCTACCTGGCAGGTGACGAGAAGAACGCGCTCACGGCCACCGGGCAGGGGGAGCTTGTAGAGCGTAGGAACCTCAGGGACGGTCGCTACGTCCACTTCGACGGGGCACCACGTGTTGCCTCCGTTGTGGCTACGGCTAAGAAGCAGCTTTCCCTGGCCGTGCCCATCCGGGTACGCGGTGAGGAGGGTCTTGCCATCTTGGAAAAGCACGGTGGTCGGCTGTCCGAGATACTGCCCCTCGCGTCGGGCGACGACGGAGAGCGTCCAAGGAGCGGCAACAGCGAGGTCGAGCATTGGAAGGGAGTAGTCGCGGCGTACGCGGCGCTCCGTTTGTTCTGTAGAGGACTGTCTGGCTCTCTTCATGGAATTAGGGACTTGATGGAGAGAGCGCACTCTCACATCTCCATCGCAACAGGCGTTATACCACCTCTCCCGGCGAGACGCAGAGCTTGGCGATGTCTTCGCTCACGACCGAACCAATCACCGCTAACTTGACAGCTACTTACGAGGGAGGTATATTCCAAGTCACGTTTGCATAAACGGTTTAGCAAGCCGTTCAGGGACAAAGATGCCTGTTTCACTACGCGAAGTTGCAGATCGTGCGGGGGTGGCCCGTGCGACGGTCTCCAGTGTCCTCAATGGCCGGGGCGATAAGGTTCGGATCTCCTCCGAGGCGCAGGCACGCATCCGACGTGCCGCCTCAGAGCTGGGTTACCGACCCAACCGGCTGGCGCAGGGGCTCGGGAAAGGCCGCACGAATATAGTCGGGCTGATGATCGCCGGGCTGCGCAATCCGTTTTTTCTGAGCCTGATGGAGGCCGCCGAGGAGCGGGCTTTCCGCACGGGCTTTGATGTCCTGCCCGACTCCGCCTTCAAGCTGCGCGCCTCCTACGAAGCCGAGGGCAAGCTCGGGGGCTGGCCGATGGATGGCATCCTGATCTGGGTCTCGCCCAACGAGCAGCTCTCGGACTTTTTAGGCACCCAGCGCGAGGAGCTTCCCGTGGTCTATCTAGGCTACCGACGGAGCGATGCGACTGACTTTGTGGCTATCGACCGCGAGGGCGGTGCCCGTCAGCTCATGGAGCACCTCTGGGAGCGTGGCTACCGGCGTGTCGCTTACTTAGCCCCCGGAGCCCACCTGCCCTCCAGCGACCCGCGCTTCTTGGCCTATCTCGATTTCTGCCAGCGTGCCCAGCAGGAGCCCGAGCGCCTTGGCAGCGAGCCCACCGATCCCATGTCGATCGTGACCCAGGCGTGGATGCGGGAGATGGGGCTCGACGCGGGGCTGGAGCTGGCGGCGCGCCGCCCCGAAGACCGCCCGGATGCCGTGGTCTGCCTCAATGACCTGGTGGCGATCGGTCTCTACAACGGCCTGCGGCGCGGTGGGCTGCGTGTGCCTGAGGACATTGCCGTGGCAGGCTTTGACGGCATCGACGAGGGGAGGTTCCTGGAGCGCCCACTGACCACGGTGGTGAGCCCCAGTGTGGCGCTCGTGGAGAGAGCCTTCGATGTCTTGACGGCCCGCCTCAGTGAAAAAGACAAGACCGTACTCCCGCCGCAACAGGTGACGCTGCCCAGTGAGCTGCGTCTTGGGGAGACCACATGACAGTGTTAGTTACTCGCTCTTAAGGAGGAGCTTTTATGAAGAAATCATCTCTATCCCAAGGGTTTACCCTTATCGAACTCTTAGTTGTGATCGCGATTATCGCCATCCTTGCGGCCATTCTCTTTCCCGTTTTTGCCCAGGCCCGTGAGAAAGCGCGACAGACGGCCTGCCTCTCGAACCAGAAGCAGCTCGGAGTCTCGTTCATGATGTATGTGCAGGACTACGACGAGACCTTTCCTCCGGCGGACTACAATGGCCCGGGGCGAGTGAACTGGTACTCCATGATCGAGCCGTATATTGTCGCGGGCATCAAGACGGGGAGTCCTAGTCCGGGTCAGAAGCTCTCCATCTACTTCTGTCCCAGTATCGATGCTTTTGGAAAAGAAGACCCGACCTGGTTCACCCGCTCCGGCAACGCCCGGCCGATCCCGCTACGTAGCTATGGACCCAACTCGAACCTGATGCCCGCTGGCCGTAGTGCGACAGCCGCCAACCCCGTCGTGGTCAATAGCCTCGCCTCGGTAGGCTCTCCAGGGAGCCTGATCATGCTCGCCCCCTGTGGAGGGAGCATCCCCGAGGTCAGTGGCCGCGATGAAGTCGCGTACGCGTCGCGCAGTATCCACGAGCAGGGCTACATGCTGGCACGGCGGCGGCACATGGGAGGCGAGGTCTACACCATGGCCGATGGACATGCCAAGTACTTCAAGGCCCCGGATGACTACACCAAAGAGAGCCTGACGGGCGCCTGCTGGAAGTCTCCGACGCAAGATCCTAAGTACGCACGTTGCACAGCTTGGTTCAACGCACTCGGCGACTAAATAAAATGGTTCTAGAGAGTGGGGCGTTTGCCCACCACATCGAGCGCTTTAATGCGATGGAGGACGAGTCCCTTGTGCAGCTTATCCCCAATGCAAGAGCCTGGGAGTGGCTGGTGGCAAGTGCCCCGCTCTTTGAGTGCCCGGATACCCAGCTCACCGAGACCTACTACTTCCGCTGGTGGAGCTTTCGCAAGCACCTCAAGCAGACCCCTCAAGGCCGAATCCTCACCGAGTTTCTCGCTCCGGTGCGCCATGCGGGCGCGTTCAACTCGATCTCCTGCGCTCTGGGGCACCATATCGCCGAGGGACGCTGGCTCCGCGAGACGGCACTCCTGGATGAGTATGTCGCGTTCTGGTTTCGGGGCAACGAGGGCAAGCCGCAGCCGCACTTTCATAAGTTCAGTGGCTGGGTCCCCGCCGCGCTGGAGGCCCGTGGGAATGTCACGGGGAGCCACGCGCTCTTTACCACCCTTCTGGAGGACATGATCGCGGACTTTCACGCCTGGGAGAAAGAGCGGCTCGCTCCCGAGGGGCTCTTCTGGCAACATGATGTCAAGGATGGCATGGAGGAGTCGATCAGCGGCTCACGCACGGTCCAGAACCTGCGCCCGACCATCAACGCCTACATGGTCGCCAGCGCCGCCGCTCTCGGACGAGTGGGCAAGCGCCCGGAGTTTATAGCAAGATCTCGCGAGCTTATTGCCAAGACCCAGGCACTCCTCTGGGACGAGAAGGCGCAGTTCTTTAAGGTCCGTCGCCCCGATGGCTCCCTCTCCGATGCACGCGAGGCAATTGGCTTCGTGCCCTGGCAGTTTGGGATCGCGGAGAGAAAGCACAGCGCCGCCTGGGCACAGCTCACCGACCCACAGGGCTTTGCCGCCCCGTTTGGCCTCACCACCGCGGAGCGCCGCCACCCCAAGTTCCGCACGCACGGCACGGGAAAGTGCGAGTGGGACGGTGCCCTCTGGCCCTTTGCGACCTCGCAGACCCTCACGGGGCTGGCAAGTGCCCTGCGTCGCTTCAACAACCTGCCGATTCCCCGCCGCGCTTGGTTCGATGCCTTCCTCACCTACGCACGCAGTCACCAGCGCGAGGGCAAGCCCTATATCGGGGAGTACCAGGACGAGACAACGGGAGTCTGGATCAAGGGCGAGGAGCGGAGCCGCTACTACAACCACTCGACCTTCGCCGATCTCCTCATCACCGGCTTGGTGGGGCTCACCCCCCGCGCCGACCAGAAAATCGAGGTCGATCCGCTCCTGCCCGAAGGCACCTGGCCCTGGTTCTGCCTGGATGGCGTGGGCTACCACGGACGCCTGCTCACCATTCTCTGGGACGCCACCGGGAGGCGCTACGGACGGGGGGCGGGCCTGCAAGTCCTCGCCGATGGCAAGAAACTCGGCCAGAGCAACCGGCTCAGAAAGCTAATCGTATGACTGCCACCGCATCGTATGACGGTCACCGCGCGGAGGTGTTTCCCGGATGAGTAAGTTTCTTACCGGTGTTGTTGTCCCCATGGTCACGCCCGTGACAGCGGAGGGGGCTGTGGATGTGCCCGCGGTCGGGCGGCTGGTGGAGCACCTGGTCACCGGCGGGGTCGATGGCATCTTTGTCCTCGGCACCACCGGCGAGGCACTCTCTGTCCCGCAGGCGGAGCGGGAGCGGCTGGTCGAGGCGACGGTGGCTGCCGCGCAGGGGCGTGTTCCCGTTGTCGCAGGGATCGCGTCCAACTGCTTTGCGGAGTCTTGCCAGGCCGCCCAGACCTACACTGCACTGGGAGTGGCCGCCGTGGTCGCGCACCTCCCGTTCTACTACCCCCTCACCGACGAGCAGAGCGAGCACTGGTTCCTCACCCTCGCCGACACCCTCACGGTCCCGCTGCTGCTCTACAATATCCCCCAGACCACGCACCAGAGTATTGCCTTAGCGAGCATCGAGCGGCTGCGCCAGCACCCAAGGATCATCGGTATCAAGGACTCGTCCCCCGACGAAGCACGGATCGCGGCGCTCTTGGAGGCAGTCGGCGGGCTCCCGGACTTCACCGTGCTGATCGGGGCGGGGCTACGCTATGCCCAGGGGCTACGGCTCGGTGCCGATGGGATCGTCCCCAGCACCGGCAACCTCGCCCCCGCGCTCTGCCATGCGCTCTGCACCGCCCCCGACACGGAGATCGAGCTCCTCCACCAAGAGCTCATGGCCTTGACGGCAACCTACCAGGCGGGAAAGACTCTCGGGGAGTCGCTGGCGGCGCTCAAGGCGCTTCTCACCCTGCGCGGGCTCTGTGGTCCTGAGCTGCTCTTGCCTCTGCGGAGGGCGAGATGATCGAGGTCGAGGTTCCTCCGCTGGACTTTACCCAGACCACCGGCGGCCTGCCCCTCTGGCCAGGCGCCACCTCCGCGACCGTGGTCTCGGCACCGGATTCGCTTGGCTGGACCTACCACCACCACCCGGATATTGCTTGCTGGAAGGGGCGGCTCTACGTGGCCTGGAACGCGTGCGAGCGCGACGAGGACACGTGGCCGTCGCGCGAGCTCTACAGCATGTCGCAGGATGGCAAGCGCTGGAGCGCGCCACAAGAGCTCTTCCCGCAGGGGATTTCGACACCGCTCCGCATGTACTTCTACCACTCTCCCGAGGGACGCTTCTTTGCCCTCGCGGGAAAGCGCGTGAGCCAGGAGCCAACCCGTGAGGCGACCAAAGGCCCGCTTGTCGCCCGCGAGCTCCACGCCGACCATACCCTCGGGCCGGTCTTCGACGGCGCGGAGCTTCAGGCAGACCCGCTGTTTCTCGCCCAGCAGGACTACGGTCGGCTGCTTCCCGAGGCGGGGGTCTTTGCAACCAGCAAGGCGCTGAGCTTTTTTCGGCGCGGCGACGGTGCCTGGGTCGCGGTGGGGAAGAAGCGCTGGGTTGCAATCTCGCACGACGATGGCGCGACATGGACGGAGCCTGCCTGCCCACCGACCCTGATCACCAACATGGGAAAGGTCTGGGGCCAGCGCCTGCCCGGTGGCCGCTTCCTGCTTGCCTACAACCCGCACGAGCACTATCGCTTTCCGCTCGCCCTGGTCACCAGCGACGATGGCGTCCACTTTGGGAAGATGCAGGTCGCACACACCGAGCTCCCCGCCCGCCGGTTTGAGGGGCTCCATAAGAGTATCGGGGCGAGCTACGCCCGTGGGCTCAGCCCCTGGTCCAGCGACGGCTCCCGGAGCGAGTCCTGCGCCTGGCTGGTCTATAGTATGCACAAAGAGGAGATCGTGGTGACATGCCTGCCTCTCTGAGCCATGCCACGCGCTGGACCGACGGCTTCTGGGCGGAGCGGGTCGCGACCTGCCGCCAGAGGACGATCCCTGCGCTCTGGAAGCGGATGGAGGGCACCGAGCCGACCCACTACCTCCAGAACTTTCGGATCGCCGCCGGGCTGGTGACGGGCGGTCCTGAGGTGCGCCACCGGGGCGCGCCCTTCAACGACGGCGACTTCTACAAGTTGCTGGAAGCATCGTGCGCGAGCCTCGCCCAGCACCCCGATCCCGCGCTTGAAGCCAAGGTCGAGGAGGCTGTCGTGCTGATCGGGAAGGCGCAGCGCCCCGATGGCTATATCCACACTCGCTCGCAGATCAAGCAGCAAGCCCCGTTCTTAGAGCCCACCGACTTTGAGCTCTACAACATGGGGCACCTGCTGAGCGCCGCCTGCACGCACCACACGGTCACGGGCCGCGAGAGCTTTCTCACAATTGCCCGCAAGACCGCCGATTTTCTGGAGCGTGCCTTCGCCGCCCCAACCCCACAGCTCGCCCGGTTTGGCATCTGCCCATCGCACTATCTCGGGCTCCTCCATCTCTACGACACCACCAAGGAGCCGCGCTACCTCGCCCTGGCCAAGCGCTTTGTGGACATGAAGGATATTGTGCCTGAGGTGGGGGCGGGCGACGACAACCAGGACCGCGTGCCCTTTCGCCAGCAGACCGAGGCGGTGGGGCATGCCGTCCGGGCGAACTACCTCTACGCCGGAGCCGCCGCGCTCTTTGCTCAGACGGGAGACCGGACGCTCTGGGCGGTGCTGGAGCGTGTCTGGGAGAGTGTCACCACTAAGAAGCTCTCGCTGACGGGCGGCTGTGGAGCGCTCTACGATGGGGCATCGCCGGATGGCTCGGAGGAGCAGAAGACCATCACACGGACGCACCAGGCCTACGGGCGCAGCTACCAGCTTCCCCACCAGACCGCCCACAACGAGACCTGCGCCAGTGTCGGCCTCGTGCTCTGGGCCTGGGAGATGTTCCAGTGCCAGCCCGAGGTGCGCTACATCGACACGCTGGAGCAGGCGCTCTACAACACCGTTCTGGCGGGCGTGAGCCTCGGCGGCGATGCGTTTTTCTACAACAACCCCCTCCGCGCCCTGAAGCAACAGCCCGCCCCGCTCCGCTGGCCCCGCACCCGCGCGGCGTTCTTTAGCTCGTTTTGCTGCCCGCCCAATGTCGCCCGGACGGTTGCGCAGGTGAGCCGCTTTGCCTACAGCCAAGCCGAAAATGCGCTCTGGGTGAACCTCTATGGGAGCAATACGCTGGAGGCGGAGGGCATCAAACTTGTCCAGGAGACGCGCTACCCTTGGGACGGCACGGTGACCCTGACAATCACCCAGTGCCCGGAGACGCTCAAGCTGCGGATTCCTGCCTGGGCGGACGGCGCGAGCTTGGCCGTCAATGGCAAGCGCGTGCGTGAGAAGTGCCTCCCGGGCACCTACGCCACGCTCACCCGCGCCTGGAAAACCGGCGACCGAGTGACCTTGACGCTCCCCCTGCCCGTGCAGCTCATCGAAGCCCATCCCCTGGTCGAGGAGGCGCGCAACCAGCTTGCCGTCCAGCGTGGCCCGCTCATCTACTGCCTGGAGTCCGCAGACCTGCCGCCTCGCTCGTCGCTGCTGGATATCGCACTGCCCGGCACCGTACAGCTCACCCCGCGCTTCGATCCCGCGCTCCTTGGGGGCGTTGTCGTGCTGGAGGGCCGCGCCTTGGTGCGGGTGTCCTCGCCCAAAAACACCGAGGCGCTCTACCGGGTCTATAAGCCCACACCTCCCCGCTCGATTGACCTACGACTGGTTCCCTACTTTGCCTGGGGAAACCGGGGAAACTCGGAGATGTCGGTCTGGCTTCCCCATGCGTGAAAGAGAAACCCTATGAAAAGACCTACCCCCCCCGCCCCCGTCCAACGGGGGAGCCTGCTCGTCACTGTCTTGGCGCTGGCCCTCTCGGCGCCCGCCCAGTCCCCGAAGCCCACGCTTGCCTTTCCGGGAGCCGAGGGAGCCGGCGCTCTCACCCCAGGTGGGCGGGGCGGGCGGGTGATCGAGGTCACGACCCTGGCCGACTCCGGGCCGGGGAGCCTGCGGGAGGCGCTTGCCGCGAGTGGGCGTCGCACCGTGGTCTTTCGTGTGGGAGGCACGATCGAGCTGAAGTCGCGTTTGTCCATCGACGAGCCCTATATCACGGTCGCGGGGCAGAGCGCCCCCGGCGATGGCATCTGCATCAAGGGCGAGACCACGGAGATTAATACCCACGATGTGATTATCCGCTACCTGCGGTTCCGCCGCGGCGAGCTCAAGCGCCGCGACGATGCCCTGGGCGGCTACCCGCAGGGCAATATCATCCTGGACCACCTCTCGACAAGCTGGGGGCTGGATGAGAATATCTCCCTCTACCGCTGGATCGAGAAGGGCCCGGACGGCAAAGACATCAAGCGCCCCACGACCAATGCGACCATCCAGTGGTGCATCTCCAGCGAGGCACTCGACCTCCACAACCACGCCTTTGGCGGGACACAGGGCGGCAAGAATGTCTCGATCCACCACAATCTCTTCGCGAGCAACACGGGGCGCAACCCGAGTATCGGCTACGGCGACCACGTGGACTTTCGCAACAATGTCCTCTTCAACTGGCAGCACCGCACGATCGACGGCGGCGATGCGACGTCGCACTTGAATATCGTCAACAACTACTTCAAGCCCGGCCCGGCCTGCGGCGACGGTGATATTCAGTTCCGTGTCTGCCGCCCCCAGCACCTGAACATGTTCGCCGAGGGGACGACCCTGGGCAAGTGGTATGTCGCGGGCAATGTGATGGAGGGCAACGACAAGGTGACGAAGAACAACTGGGATGGTGGCGTCCAGTTCGATGAGCCTGATATCAAGCGTCTTGGGAGCCTGGAGAAGGTGATCGAGCAGGTGCGCGGGAGTGCGCCCTGGGACTCCCCCAAGCTCACGGAGCAGAGCGCCGCAGAGGCGTACAAGCTCGTGCTGGAGGGAGTGGGGGCGACCCTCCCGAGGCGCGACTCCGTGGACAAGCGCATCATCGAGTCGGTGCGCACCGGAAAGACGACTGTGGGCAAGAACGGAATTCTCATCACGCCCGCCGATGCCGGCGGCTGGCCGAGCTACAAGGGCGGGAGCGCCCCCAAGGACAGCGACCACAACGGCCTCCCTGACACCTGGGAGAAGCGCTACAAGCTCAGCGACCCCAATGGCGATCCCGACGGCGACGGCTACACGAATCTCGAAGAGTATCTCAATGGAACCAACCCCCATCAAACAACCCCCTAGCCCCCGCCAGCCCCCTAGCCCCCGCCAGGCGGGGGAATTTATTAACGAGAACGCACCCTACCCGTCGTGCCATGCCTCGACAATCGCCGAGGTGGCTCCCGGCAAGCTCGTGGCGGCGTGGTTTGGTGGCACCAAGGAGCGCGACCCCGATGTCGGAATCTGGGTGGCGCGGCAAGAGAGCGGCGTCTGGCTTCCGGCCATCGAGGTCGCCAACGGGGTGCAGGCCGATGGCTCCCCACGCCTGCCCACCTGGAACCCCGTGCTTTTTGTCGCAGATCAGACACTCTGGCTCTTCTATAAAATCGGGCCGTCGCCGAGCACGTGGTGGGGAATGGTGACCCGGTCCCGCGATGGGGGCAAGCACTGGAGCAAGCCCGAGCGCCTCCCTGAGGGAATCTTAGGGCCGATCAAGAACAAGCCGGTCGTCCTCAAAGACGGGAGCTGGCTCGCTCCAAGTAGCACGGAGCCCGACGGCTGGAAGGTCCACTTTGAGCGCTCGACCGACAAGGGCAAGACCTGGACAAAGACGGAGCCGGTGGTGGGAAATGGCCTGGAGGCGATCCAGCCCAGTGTTCTGTCGCACAAAGACGGGCGGCTGCAAGCGGTCTGTCGGACGCGCAATGGTGTCCTGGCGAGCACCTGGTCCAAGGACCTGGGCAAGAGCTGGAGCCCGCTAGAGCGGCTCTCCCTACCCAACCCCAACTCCGGGACCGATGCCGTGACCCTCAAAGACGGACGCCACGTGCTGGTCTACAACCACTCCGCGCCGCCGCCGGAGCGCCCGACCAAGGGGGTGCGCTACCCGCTGGATGTGGCGGTCTCCACCGATGGCCTAAGCTGGAAGCGGGCTCTCACCCTGGAAACCGAGCCTTGTGACGCGGGCTACGCCTACCCCGCAGTGATCCAGACGCGTGATGGCAAGATCCACATCACCTACACCTGGGACCGTAAGAAGATCAAGCACGTGGTCTTGGAGCCACGCGAGCTATGATGCGCCCGATCGAGCTCCGCTGCGACGACTGGCCTGAGCCGCAGGCCCTCGGGATCGATAGCCCGCAGCCACGTCTCTCCTGGAAGCTGGAGGGCGCGGGCACGCAGAGCGCCTACCAAGTGCTAGTGGGCACCTCCCCGGAGCTCGCGGAGCTCTGGGACAGTGGCCGGGTGGCGTCTGCGGAGACTGTCTCAATCGACTACGCCGGCAAGCCCTTGGTATCGTCGCAGCGGGTCTTCTGGCGGGTGCGGGTCTGGGAGGGCACGGGGCAACCCGGTCCCTGGAGCCAGACCGCCGCGTTCACCATGGGGCTGCTGAGCCCGGCGGATCTTAAAGCGAGCTGGATTGTCGCGCCCGCCGCCACCGAGACACTGCTGCTACGCAAGGCATTCACGCTCCCCGGAGGGCTGAAGCGGGCGACGGTCCATGTGACAGGGCTGGGGCAGTTTGAGCTCCTGGTCAATGGGCAGAAGGTCGGCGAGAATCTTCTCTCGCCGGGCTGGACCAACTACAACAAGACGATTCTTTATGAGACCTTCGACCTGACGGAGAGGCTCAAAGCGGGCGAGAATGTCTTGGGAATGCGCCTAGGCAACGGCATGTACAATGTCGTGCGGCGCAACCGCTTTGTCAAGTTCACCGGGACCTTTGGGCCGCTCCGTGCGCTGCTCCACCTGCGCCTGGAGCACGTCGATGGCCGCGTGGAGTTTATCGGCACCGACCCAAGCTGGAGCTGGCATCCGGGCGGGACGACCTTCTCCAATATCTACGGGGGCGAGGACTTCGACTCCCGCAAGGAGCCCACAGGCTGGAGCGCACCCGGCTTTTCGGAGCGCGATTGGACACCGGCGGTCGTGCTGATTCGCCCGCCGGGAACCCTCCGCGGCCTGAGTGTCTCCGCACCCCCGCTTCAGGTGATCGAGACTCGCAAGCCCCTTACTAAGATACATCCCCCCGATGGCTCCACGGTCTACGATCTGGGGCAGAACGCATCGTGGGTGCCCAGGATTCGGGTGAGTGGCCCCGCCGGAAGCACGCTACGCCTCACGCCGTCGGAGGTTCTCGGCGACGATGGCAAGCCCAACCAGCGGACAATGGGCGGCGGCGACCGGGGCGGCACCTGGTGGCAGTACACAAAATCCACCGATGCGCCCGAGGAGTGGTGCCCACGATTTCACTATGTGGGGAGCCGATTTTTTCAGGCGGCGGGCACGGCGCAGCTGGAGAGCCTGGAGGGGCAGCTTGTCCATGCCAGCGCCGCGCCGGTGGGGCACTTTGCCTGCTCCAACCCGCTTCTCAACCGGATTCGCGAGCTCGTCCGCTGGGCGCAGCGCTCCAACATGGTCTCGGTTCTGACAGACTGCCCCCACCGCGAGAAGCTGGGCTGGCTGGAGCAGTACCACCTCAATGGCCCCGCGATCCGCTACGAGTTTGATGTCAGCCGACACTTTGTCAAGGGCATGAACGACATGGCCGATGCCCAGGATGCCAGCGGCCTGATCCCCAATATCGCCCCCGAGTTCACCAAGTTCGAGGGGACATTCCGTGCCGCCGCCGAGTGGGGGGCGGCCCTCTTGCTCGTCCCGCTCCAGCACTACCACTTCACCGGTGACCTGTCGCTGATCCGCAAGCACTACCCCGCGATGCAACGCTACCTTGCGTACCTGACAAGCCGTGCCAAGGACGATATCCTCGCCGAGGGGCTGGGGGACTGGTACGACCAGGGGCCAAAGAAGCCTGGTGTCGCGCAGAACACGCCGCCGCCCATAACGGCAACGGCGTTTTATAGCTACCTCTCGCGCACACTGAGCCAGTTTGCCCAGCTCCTCGACAAGCGCGAGGATGCCACGCTCTACGCCACCCAAGCCGAGCGGGTGCGCCTCGCCTGGGTCAAGAGCTTTGGGACGCACGCATCGCAGTGTGCCTACGCGCTGGGGTTCGCCCTGGAGCTTGCGGTGCGTTCGGAGCGGGAGAGGCTTCTTGCCGCACTGATCGCGGATCTAGAGCGCAACGGCTGGGCGACCACAGCGGGCGATGTGGGCTTTCGCTTTGTGCTTCGTGCGCTGGCCGATGCGGGGCGGAGCGATGTGGTCTACAAGCTACTCACCCAAGAGAGCAAGCCGGGCTATGCCTACCAGCTCCAGAAGGGCGCGACCGCGCTCACCGAGGCGTGGGACGCCAACACGGGGGCATCGCACAACCACTTCATGCTGGGCCAGGTGACCGAGTGGCTCTATCACGACCTCGCCGGAATCCAGCCCGACCCGGCCCGACCTGGCTTCCGCCACACCCTCCTCAAGCCCGCATCTCTCCTCGAGCTGGACTGGGTCGAGGCACGCTACGACTCCATTCGTGGCACTGTCGGCCTGCGCTGGGAGCGGAGCGGCCAGCGGCTTCGAGTGCGCGCGACGGTTCCCGCCAACACGACCGCGACTCTACTGCTGCCAGGCCGAGCCGCCGAGCCGCTTACCCCTGGCACCCACCAACGCGAGGTGATGCTCCATGCCTGAGCGCTTTGTTGACCTTGGCCCCGATGGCAAGCTGGTCTACGAGACCGACTCGCGGGGCAACCGGGTGCCGGATTTTTCGTATGCCGGCTACCAGGGCGGTGGGATCGCTCTGCCCAACCCGAAACCGACACAGACGCTTAAACCTGCTCCCGGCGACAGCACCGCACGAATCCAGGCCGCGCTCGACCGGGGTGGGGTGATCCTGCTCCTGCCAGGGCGCTACAAGATCAAGGGCCAGCTCCTCATCTGGCGCTCGGGGACGATCCTGCGCGGCACGGGGGCTCAGACAACTCTTGTCGCTACGGGAACTGGGCGGCGGACACTGATCGAGGTGCGAGGACACCCCCCCCTGGACTCCTCGTGGCCAATACACACGGTCACCGATGCCTATGTGCCCGTCAATGCCACGAAACTCACGCTCGATACCACCGTCGGCCTCTCAGTGGACAGCCAAATCAAGATCCGGCGGCCGAGCCCGAAAGCCTGGCTGGAGCGGATCGGGATGGCCTCGGTTCCCGGACGCCCCGCGCCGGGCTGGGCCGCCGACAAGATGAACGTGGTCTGGGAGCGGAGCATCGTCGCGATTGGCGGCAATACGCTTACCCTCGATGCCCCGCTCACCTGTGCCCTCGAACGGGAGCTTGGTGGCGCGGTAGTGCAGTTCACTCTGCCGCGGCGGGTCTCGGAGTGCGGGGTCGAGCACCTAATCTTGGAGTCGGAGTGGGATAAGGATAACCCGCACGACGAAGAGCACTCCTGGCAGGCAATCGCCCTAGAGTACGCCGAGGACTGCTGGGTAAAAAATAGTGTCGCGCGACATTTTGTCAGCTCCGCCGTGCGGGTGGGCGAGGAAAGCCGCCGGATCACGGTGCAGGACTGCGCCTGCCTTGCCCCTGTCTCGGAGGTCGCGGGCTACCGTCGCCATGCGTTCTACACCGCCGGTCAGCAGACGCTCTTTCTGCGCTGCCGGTCGGAAGACGCCCGGCATGATTTCTGTGTTGGCTGGCTTGCAGCAGGGCCGAATGCGTTTGTCCGTTGCCAGACAAAAAACTCCCACTCGTTCAGTGGCCCGATCGAGAGCTGGGCGACGGGAGTGCTCTTCGACAACCTTGAGATGGACGGTGGCGGGCTTGCCTTCGACAACCGCGAGCTCTGGGACAACGGGGTTGGGTGGGCGGCAGCGAACTGTCTCGCATGGCAGTGCACCGTCCCCCTCCTCACCGCTCGAACGCCGCCCGGAGCGCAGAACTGGGTGATCGGCTGCTGGGCACAGTTCGTCGGCGACGGTCTCTGGCGCGCTCCCAATGAGTTTGTCAAGCCCGAGAGTTTATACGAAGCCCAGCTCAAGGAGCGCCAACCCATTCCCGCCCCCCCTGACCCTCGCCCGCTATCCTCGGGCTGGGGGAGACCTTCTCCCCCGCAAGGTGGGGTTCGGGGCGAGCGACTCACCCTCGCCCACGGGCAGCTCTTGGTCGGGGGCAAGCCCCTTCAAGGCAAGCAGCGCGCGCTGACCTTCTGGCGGGGGCACCTCCAGCTGGGCCGCGCCGACGATGTCGGGCTGCACCTGACACGCTTCTCTCCCGGAAAGACCGAGCCGGTCGAGGCGCTGATCGAGGACATGCTGGCGAAAGACCAAGTGGCGCTGCGGCACAACTACGGCCTCTGGTACGACCGCCGCCGCGACGACCACGAGATGATCCGCCGGGTCGATGCCGAGGCCTTTGCACCCTTTCTGGAGCAGCCCTTTGCGCGAAGTGGCAAGGGAACAAGCTGGAATGGCCTCTCCCGCTACGACCTTGAAAAATACAACCCGTGGTACTTTGGGCGGCTCAAGGAGTTCGCCCGGCTCGCCGAGCAGAGCGGCCTGGTGCTGATCGCCAGCATGTACTTCCAGCACAATATCCTAGAGGCGGGGGCGCACTGGGCGGACTGCCCGTGGCGGCCCGTGAACAATATCAACAACACGGGCTTCCCCGAGCCGCCGCCCTACGCCGGCAAGAAGCGCATCTTCATGGCGAAGGCCTTCTACGACGAGACCCACCCGGTGCGTCGCCGGCTGCACCAGCGCTTCATCCGCCACCACCTGGACGTCTTGGCGGACTGTCCCAATGTCATCTTTCTGCTCTCCGAGGAGTTCTCCGGGCCGCTCCACTTCACGCAGTTCTGGCTGGAGACGATCGCGCAGTGGCGGCGGGAGACCAAGAAGCGCGTCTTGATTGGCCTGAGCGCCCCCAAAGATGTCCAGGATGCGATTCTGGCGAGCCCGAAGTACGCGGCGCAGGTGGATGTTATCGACTTCAAGTACTGGTGGCGTGCGGGCAGCAATCTCTTTGCCCCCAAAGGAGATCAGGACCTCGCCCCTCGCCAACACGAGCGCGAGTACAAGGGCAAGCGCCCCGACTCTGTCGATCTGGCGGCGATGGCGGCGGAGTACAAGAAGCGCTTCCCCGAGAAAGCGATTCTCTCCGACTTCGGCAATATCCAACTCCTTGGAGGCTCACATTGAGAATCGCGGTCTGTGACTGGATGATCCTCAAGCGCCAGAAGCTCGGGGCGTTTGGGCTCGCGCAAGAGCTCGGTGCCGATGGTGTCGAGGTGGACATGGGGCCGCTGGGGGATCGCCCGACTTTTGAGAACGCGCTCGCCCAGCCTGAGGTCCGTGAGCGGTTTCTGGCCGAGGCCAAGGCCCGCAAGCTGGAGATCTGCTCGCTGGCGATGAGCGGCTTCTATGCCCAGTCGTTTGCCGAGCGCCCCGGCGTGGTCGAGAAGATGGTGCCGGACTGCCTCGCCACCATGACCGCTCTGGGTGTCAAAGTAGCGTTCCTGCCCCTTGGGAAGCCCTGCGATCTGGTCGCACACCCCGAGCTGCGCCCCTTGGTGGTGGAGCGCTTGCGGATGGTCGGGAAGCTGGCGGAGAAGGCGGGCGTGGTGGTGGGAATCGAGACTGAGCTCGATGCCACTGGTGAGAAAAAGCTCCTCGATGAGCTCGGCTCACGCGCCATCCAGAGCTACTTCAACTTCTCCAACCCGCTCAAGAAAGGCCGAGATTTGCACCAAGAGCTGCGCCTACTGGGCCGCGAGCGCATCTGCCAGATCCACGCCACCGACGACGACGGCTACCTGCTGAGCGAGAACCCGCGCCTCGATATGCGGGCTGTCAAGGAGACGCTTGCCGAAATGCGCTGGGACGGCTGGCTGGTGGTCGAGCGCTCCCGGAGCGCACGCGATCCGCGCAATGTGAAGGCGAACTTCGGTGCCAACGTAAAGTATCTGAAAGGGATTTTTTGATGACAGAGCAGTGGGGGATTTCCGAGCTGGTTTTTACCAATCCAACAACGGTAGAGTTCAGCCAGGGCACGCAGAGATTGACGATCTGGAGCTTCTGGGACGGCGATGGGCGCGAGATCGTGCGTTTCATGCCACCCACTCAGGGCGTCTGGAGCTGGGTTGCCGACAATAACAATGAGTTTGGTGAGCTGATAGTCGGGCCACCGTCGCCGGGCAACCACGGGCCGGTGCGGGTTCACAACACCTTCCACTTCGCCTACGCCGATGGCACGCCGTATCGCCAAATGGGGACGACCTGCTATGTCTGGAACCACCAGAGTGCCGCGCTCCAGGCCCAGACGCTGGAGACCCTGGCAAACGCGCCCTTCAACAAGATCCGCTTCTGTGTCTTTCCCAAGCACTACATCTACAATGAAAACGAGCCCGAGCTCTACCCGTTTGAGAAATTAGGGGAGGCAAAATGGGACTTCACACGCTTCAACCCTGCGTTCTTTGCCAAGCTGGAGGAGCAGATTGTCGCGCTGGGCAAGCTAGGGATCGAGGCGGATGTGATCCTGCTGCACCCCTACGACGATGGCCGGTGGGGCTTTGATTGCATGCCTGCCGAGGCCGATGACCGGTACCTAAAGTACGTCACCACCCGGCTCGCGGCGTTTCGCAATGTCTGGTTCTCCCTCGCCAATGAGTACGATTTCATGAAGGAGAAGACCGAGGCGGACTGGGACCGGTTTATCGGCATCGTCAAGAAAAACGACCCCTACGACCACCTGACATCGATTCACAATGGCACCGTCCTCTGGAACCACACCGACCCGCGCCTTAGCCACGCCAGTATCCAGAACGGCTCAGCGGTCGAGGATGCCGGGCGTGCCGTGCTCTACCGCGATGTCTACCGCAAGCCGATTGTCTTCGATGAGGTGATCTACGAAGGCGATATCGAGCGCCGCTGGGGCCGCTTGACGGGAGAGGAGATGGTCAATCGCTTCTGGGAAGGAGCCGTGGCCGGCACGTATGTGGGGCACGGCGAGACGTTCTTGCACCACGATGACGTTCTCTGGTGGTCCAAGGGCGGTGTCCTGCACGGCAAGAGCCCCGCGCGGCTCGCGTTCCTGCGAGACGTCCTCCAGCACGCCCCCGAGCTAGAGCCGATCGACAAGTGGCACAACCAGCGCACCGGCGGCCAGCCCGGCCAGTTCTACCTGGTCTACCTCAGCAGCGCGGCCCCAAGCGAGTGGACCTTCGCACTCCCCAAACCGGGCTTAGAGGAGGGAGTAACCTTTACCGCCGAGGTGCTCGACACCTGGAACAGGACCATCACACCGGTTGCGGGGACATTCATGACCAAGAAGCTCGATAACTACACGTTTGTCGATGCCACCGACCGGAAAATCCCGCTCCCCGGCCTCCCCTGGCAAGCCATCCGTCTGCGGAGGGTAGCCGCATGATCCCGGACATGACCCCGCCCCCTGCGCTTCGGGTAGACCTGAACTCCGACGGTGCCCGCGGCGATGTTCGCACGCCGGGCTGGGAGAACTGGGCACCCAAAGCGGGCACCAGTGCCACCCAGACCTTTGGCAAGCTGACCGTTACCCTCCGCGCACAGGATGGATTTTCGGTCGGCTGGTGGAAGGCGGGCTACGACACGGGGGCGACACTCACCAGCGACGGGGTGATGGTCAAGGGAGCGGGAAAGCTGGAGCTGGCATTTTCCGGCCTGACTCCGGGCAAGCACACACTGGTGACCTACCACAACCGCCTGGAAAGCGAGCCCGCGGGCCAGCTTCGGCTCGGAGACCTGGCCGTGATCCCGACCGTTCGTACACTCGACGACCAGGACGCGGCGACGGGCTTTGTGACGCTTGTGGCGGATCGCGACGGTAAGGCGACGGTGACGCTCGAAGGGACAAACCTGATCCTCAATGGCTTCGCTCTCGATGCCGAGAACCCCCAGCGCCAGCCCAAGAAGCCGTTCCCCGTCAACGGCGACGAGCACGCCCCGGAGAACCCCACCCTGCGCTGGACACCCGCCGAGGGCGCGGTAAAGCAAACGCTCTTAGTAGGCACCAGCCCCACCAACCTCAAACCCGTCCGTGAGGACGCTCGGCAGCTTGCTGCCTCCAGCGAGCGGTTTTCAACCACTCGCTTCTGGCGCGTGGACACGACCTTTGCCGACGGGAAGACGGTCAAGGGACAGGTCTGGTCGTACAAAACCCGGCACCTGGCGTTCCCTGGTGCGGAGGGCTACGGGCGCTTTGCGATCGGGGGGCGCGGGGGAAGGGTCTACGAAGTTACCAACCTCGACGACTCGGGGCCGGGGAGCCTGCGTGAGGCGGTGGAGGCGAGCGGGCCGCGCACCGTGGTCTTCCGCACCGGAGGGACGATCACCCTCAAGAGCCGCCTGATTATCCGCAACCCGTACCTGACCGTCGCAGGGGAGACCGCGCCCGGCGATGGGATCTGCATCCGGGGCGCGAGCTTTGGCAACCTGGGAACCCACGACACGATCATCCGCTATGTCCGGGTGCGGGTCGGGGATGAGTCTGGGAAGACCTACGATGGCATGGGCTTTGCGGGCTCGGACCACTGCATCATCGACCACTGCTCGATTAGCTGGACCATCGACGAGTCCGTGAGCTCGCGGGGGGCACAGAATGTCACGCTCCAGCGCTGCCTGATCTCGGAGGCATTAAATATGTCTGTCCACGATCACTATGTCGGTACGGGGAAGGGCCACTCGTTTGCCGCCAGTATCTCGGGCAAGATCGGCAGCTTCCACCACAATCTCCTCACCCACTGTGCGGGGCGAAACTTTAGCCTCGCGGGTGGCCTGACACAAGGGGGGAAGTTCGCCGGCTATCTGGACATCCGCAACAACGTGGTCTACAACTGGCAGCACCGCACCAATGACGGGGGAGTGAAGGCGCTGAACCTCGTGAACAACTACTACTTGCCCGGCCCCGCGACCAAGGTCTTTCACCTGCTCAAGCCCGACAGCGGCAGCCCCACCGACCCGCAGCAGTACTTTGTCGCCGGCAACACCCTCGTGGGCTACCCTGATGCCAACACGGTCGCCATGCCCCCCGAGTGCCGCCTCTCCGCGCCCTTCTGCGACTCGTTTGTAACCACCCAGAGCGCCGAAGACGCCTTTGCCAATGTCTTGGCCGATGTGGGGTGTCGCCTCCCCCGCTACGACTCCGTCGATACCCGGGCCCTCAACGATGTCAAGAGCCGCAGCACGAGCTACAAAGGCAGCAAGACAGGCTTTCCGGGCATTATCGACTCCCAGAGCGATGTCGGTGGCTGGCCCACTCTTGCCGCCGGTGAGCCCCCCCAAGATACCGACCACGATGGCATCCCCGATAGATGGGAGCAAGCGCACAAGCTCAATCCGAGGCGTGCCAGTGATGCGTCCCAAGAGAGCGGGGACGGTTACTCCTGGCTGGAAAAGTACCTACACTCTTTGACAAAACTACTCCAGGGCACCTAGGATATCGTCTAAGGGCACGACTGCGAAGCTGCTAGCATAGTCCGACAGGGCGTAGGGCAGGATCAGGGTGTTGTTGTGGATCTGTCCGCCACAGCTGTAGACCACATTGGGGACATAGCCCTCACGCTCGTCGGGCTGGGGAGTGAGGAGCGGCTTGCGGAGCCGTCCTAGCACCTTGGAGGGATCGGCTCTGTCGAGCAAGATCGCACCGATGGCGTACTGGCGCATCGCGCCGACTCCGTGGGTAAGCACGAGCCAGCCCGCGTCGGTCTCCAAGGGCGAGCCGCAGTTGCCGAGCTGGACATACTCCCAGGGATAGGTTGGCTTCAGCAGGATCTCACGGGTGTACCAGAAGTGCAGGTTGTCGGAGTACATGAGGTAGATATTCTCATTGTCTTGGCGCGAGAGCATGGCATAGTGCCCACGGATCCGCCGAGGAAAGAGTGCCATTCCCTTGTTCTGGACCTCGGGGCCGTTGAGCGTGCTCATCTCAAAGGTTAGGAAGTCCTGGGTCTGGAGTAGCTGGGGCATCGCGACCTTGCCATCGTAGGCGGTGTAGGTGGCGTAGTAGCTTCTCTTGCCGCTCTCCTCGCAAAACTCCACAAAGCGTGCGTCTTCGATCCCGTTGATCTCGGTGGGGGAGGTTGGGAAGAGCACCCGCTCGGAGAGGGGTTGGTCGGGGGAGAAGGCGACCGTGTAGTTGGCGCGTGCCAGGGTGAGGAGGTAGCTGAGGGGGAGCCCGCTGCGCTGGCTGCGGTTCTGGCGCTCCACCAGCTGGACACTGGCCTTGAGCTCGTCTAGGGTAAAGTTCTCGTTGAGGGTCGCCATCAGTGCCGCCACGGCATCGTCGCGGTGGTCGAGCTCGTGGAGTTTTTGGGAGAAGAGCGCCCGGTCGTAGGGGGGGTAAGCGACCTGTACCGGGCTACTCACAAAGCGTGTGGGCTCATCGAGGGTGAGCGTGTTCTGGGCATCGACTACGCCGCTTCGGAAGGCGATTGAGGAGATATGCCCCTCTCCGGTAGCCCGCAGGCTCAGGACAAAGCGCCGTGAGCCCGCCGCGAGCCCGGTTTGGTCGGGGTGCCACACCAGCGACGGGTTGAAGAGGGCGGCACCTTCGAGCGCGTACTCCTGGGTGAAGTAGGCCCCGATCACCAGCTTTCGGGCCTGGCTGGTGGGCGTGTCGGTTAGGAGCAGCGCCTTGACCTGGTCGAAGCGCCGGAGCCAGAAGGCTTGGAGCTGGTGGTGTCGGTCTCCAAACCGAGTGAGGAGCTCCTGCAGCTCCGCCGCGATGTGCTCCTCGGAGAGGACACTGATTCGGGCGATGATCTGCAGGCTCCTCTGCTCCGTGGTGGGGCTGAAGCTGCGGAGTAAGACCCGCGCCGGGTCGGGCCTGATCACAGGCCCGGTGTGCCGCACACGGAGCGGGTGCTTCTCTGGTTCCGTCATCAGAGGCTCTTAGAAACGTCGGCCAATCGAGATCGCCGCCGCACTGGGATCGTCGCCGTGGACCTTGTTGATGATGTGGTAGGCCACCTCGGCGTAGAAGCCGTCGTTGAGCTCGTAGCCGCCAAAGAGCTTGCCGCCCACCTTGCTGTTCGAGTCGCCAATCTTGATGTTGTAGGAGCCGATCCCTGCCCCCACAAACGAGCGTGCCTTGCTGACAGGAGCGCGGCTCAGGTAGCGTGCGGAGAAGCCCAGCGCGGTCACGGAGTTATTGGTGCCCGCGTGGCGGTTCTGGGCGAAGTCGAAGTAGACTCCATAGATCATGGGCTTCTCCGCGGTGGACTTCCCGGCATCGTAGGAGAGGCTGAGCATCGGAAGGGTTGCGCCCATCGCCTGGCGGATGGTCGAGCCCATGGGATTATAGGTGCCAATCGCGATTCGGAAGGGCTTCTCGGCGGAGAGCATTACCTCTTGTGCTTGTGAGGTGGCAATTACCGAGGTTAAAGCCAGAAGAGTCATGGTGAAGTTCTTAATTTTCATAGTGAATCCTATGACACGCTCTCTGTTCAGGTTCCCTATTATTCTTGTCGAAAAAAAATACCCTCAGTGAGATGCTATTTCACCGAGGGGCAGTTTAGTTAGAAAGTATTTGCTGTGAGCTCCTTATCCTATATAGCCTTTTTTGGTTTTTCTGCAGAACCTTGTGCTCTCTCTCTTGTAGCATCAGAGGCGTAGTGAGACTTCTCGCGCGCCGCATTGGTGACATTGTACAGAAGGGATTTGGCATGCTCCGTAAAGATTTCTTCTTCTTGCTTTCGCGCGTCCTCGTGCTCATTGGCAAGACCATAGGCCGCAAGCTCAGGGTTGTCGGGCGTCTCACTTGCTTGTTTTGTGTTTGGCTTCTTGTGGGTGGTCTCGTTCATGTCCCTCGTATGTAGTGGCAGCTCGCGCGGTTCCCTGAAAGAGGGGGAACCCTCTCTCTATTCTGGGGATACTAGAGACACACATGAATGAGCCCGTGAAACTAAGAGCCCTCATCGTCGAGGATGAAGGCATGACTATCCTGCTGCTCCAGCGTGCGCTGAGTGCGGCGGGCTATGAGGTGGTCAAGGCTGTGGCGGATGGGGAGCAAGCGGTTCGTGCTGCCCACGAGCTCCAGCCGGACTTCCTGATGATGGACATCAACATGCCCCGGATGAACGGGATCGAGGCGGCGCGGCTCATCACCGACGAGCGTCCGGTGCCGATCATCATGCTGACGGCCTACAGCGATGAGACCCTGGTCAAAGAGGCCATTAGTGCAGGTGCCTGCGCCTACCTGGTCAAGCCCGTGGTGATCGAGCAGATCGCCCCCGCGGTCCGCACGGCCCTAGCCCGCTTTGAGGTTCTGGAGGAAGTCCAGCGTGAGAACACGGACCTACGTGACTCCCTGGAGACACGAAAATTAGTAGAGCGGGCCAAAGGTATTCTGAGCGAGCGTCTCGCCCTAAGCGAATCGGATGCTTTTCGCCGACTTCAGAAGATGTCGCGCGATAAATCCCAGACTTTAAAAAACACAGCACTTGAAATTGTGCGTGCTAACGAAATTTTTACTTGAAAAAATGATTCGAAACTATCCTTGACAAAGCACAAGAGGTGAGTGATACTGAGTTTACACGCACTTCGATCTGGAAAATCCAAATCAAAGTCAGATAGTTTCTAATAATTTGTGTGGCCATGATTGTCATGCAAGAGTTGAGGTCAAGATTGCCTCGTCTCGGGATGGTTTTCCGTCCTGACGATGCTGTCTTGATTTTTTCTTTTGTGCGGTGGAGAACAACCATGCAAGCAACACTAACCTCGCTGTCTACCCAATCGGTGGACGCGCTTCTTCTTCAGAGTCAGAACGGGTGCCTCTCGGCGCGCCATGAGCTGGTGGGGCGCTACCGCTCCGTGATCCAAGCGACCGCCTCTCGGATGTCGTCGAGCCGCGCCGATGCGGAGGATCTTGCTGCCGATATCTACCTGCATGTCTTTGGGGTGATCAACTCCTGTAGCAACACCCAGACCCTGCCGGGGTGGATCAAGCGTGTCGCCATCAACGAGGTCTACCAGAGCTGGCGTCGCAAGAAGCGCCAGCCGCAGCAGCTCTCGCTGGATAGTGTCCTGGAGAGCTGTGGGGAGGGGATTCTCCGTGGCGACGAGAGCGAGAACCCGGCGACTATCTTGATCGAGCGCACGGAAAAAATCGCGCTGAGTGAGCGTCTCGCCCGGGCGCTCCAGTCCCTGCCGGCCCACCAGCGCCTCCTGTGTGAGCTCTACTACGATCAGTCGCGCTCCTTTGAACAGATCTCCCACGAGACCGGCCTCGCCATGGGGACGATCAAGTCCCGCCTCTTCCGGGCACGGGCCAGCATGCACCGCAAGATGGGCGACCTTAGCCTGGCGTAGACGCCTCCTCGGGGGCTTGCCCGGCAGCGCTCAGGCAGGCCCCAACGAGGAGAACCGTCCCCGCAAAGTAGATCCAGAGCAGGAGCGCCATCACTGTCCCAATCGCCCCGTAGACCACGTTCAGCCGGACGACATTGTCCAGATAGAGCATGAAAAAGCGGTTCAAGAGCACCAAGAGCACGGTCGCGCTCAGGGCGGCTAGCCAGGCGGGAGCGAGCGCCACTCGATGGTTGGGGGCATGGCGATAGAACAGACCCAGGCTCAGAAATACCGCGGTACCGGGCAGCAGGCCGCGTCCCACCTGGGTGAGCACCGGCACCGCCACGCCCAGCAAGACGGCCGCGACCATTCCCCCCAGAAACAGCAGGCTCTTGAGCAGGAGCTTCCAGAGCGGGTAGGCCGGGGCTTCCCAGGCCCGGTTCGTGGCGGTGACCAGGGTCGTGAAGAACTGGAGCGCCCCCCAGATTAGCAGCGCGGTCGCCCAGAGACTTGCCTGTCCCCGCGCCTCGATCACGCCCGTCAGTGTCGCAAAGAGCGAGCGCTGGAGCTCACCGGTGATGGGGATGTAGTCCCTGAGATAGCCCAGCACCGCGGCTCCCGCCTGCTCCCGGTCGATAAACGCCGCCGCGACCGTCACAAACAGAACAATCAGCGGAAACAGCGAGAAAAACGCGTAGTACGTGAAGGCCGCCGCCGCCTGGGCACCGTCGATGCGAGAGAAGATCCCCAAAGCGCGGCGTATCGTCGCCGTCATGGCGCAAGCTGGGTGTCGTCGAAGGGAGCTGTCACGAGAGCGCGACAATCATCTTGCCGAGATTCTCTCCCGAGAAGAGCCCGATAAACGCCCCGACCGCCTTGTCAATTCCCTGCACGACCGTCTCTTTGTTCAGGAGCTTGCCCGAGCGCAGGTAGCTGCCGACCTCTTCCTCAAAGACGCCTTGCTTGCCGAGCCAGTCGCTGACAATCAGGCCCCGCATGGTGAGGCGCTTGGTGGTCATGAGAAAGAGATTGCTGGGGCCAGGGGCCGGGGCGGTGTTGTTGTAGCTGGAGATGCCTCCGCAGGCAACAATGCGCCCCCCAACCCGTAGCGCCGAGAGCGCCGCCTCCAGAGTTGTCCCGCCGATATTATCGAAGTAGACATCGATTCCGCTGGGGGCCTCCCGCTGGAGCTGATCGAGCACGGGCGCATCGTGGTAGTTGAAGGCGCTGGCAAAGCCGCACTCGGTCTTGAGGAACGCGACTTTCTCCGCCGAGCCTGCCGAGCCGATCACGCGAGCGCCCCGGAGCTGGGCGAGCTGCCCCGCGACACTGCCGACCGCCCCTGCCGCGCCGGAGATATAGACCACATCGCCCGCCTTGACCTCGACCAGGCTCAGCCCGGCCCAGGCGGTCATGCCGGTCATGCCCAGCGCACCGAGGTACACGGAGAGCGGCTGCACCGGATTCTCGACCTTGTGGAGCTCGTGGGCGACCGCCAGGAAGTACTCTCGCCAGCCGTAGCCCGAGGTGACGATATCGCCGGGGACGAGCGCGGCATCGCGGGACTCGATCACCTCACCGATCGCGCCACCACTGAGGGGCTTGTCGAGCTCGAAGGCGGGGACATAGGACTGCCCCTCGTTCATCCGGCCCCGCATGTAGGGATCGACCGACATAAAGAGGTTGCGGACAAGCACTTCACCGTCTTGGAGAGAGCCAAGCTCGGTCTGCTCCAAGGAGAAGTTGTCCGGAGTGGGGAGCCCCTGCGGGCGGGAGCGCAGGCGAATCTCGCGGCTGATAATGGGTTGCATGATCTCTCTTTTCCGAGCCTTCTCTAGTACGCGACAGCGATATTATCGACGACATTGTGGACACCGGCGGTGCCCCACGCAGAGCTGAGCGCCAGCTCATGGGCGGCCCAGCTCTGCACCGTGCCACGCAGGGTCACCTTGGCCCCGCTGACCTCCACGAAGATCTTGCTGGCATCGGAGACCGCACGACGCTTGAGCGCCGCCTCGATATCGGTCTTCACGGAGTCCACGGAGACGCTCTGCTTGATGCTGAGCTGGTCGCTGACCCCGGTGACTCCCATGAGGGAGCGCACGGCAGAGAGGGCGGCCTTACCCTGGTACTCCCACTCCAGCTCGCCGGTGAGGGTGATCCAGCCATTCTCAACCATGACCTTGACACTGTCCTTGGGGAGGTAGGTGGTCCACTCTAAGACATTGCCGGCGGAGCGGGCGATCTCGGTATCGCTGCGCTTGCTGGAGCCCGCGAGCTTGACATCCATCTCCACGGCGAGGGCCTTTACCCCAGAGACACGCTGGGCGGCGCGCTCGGCGTCCCACTTCTCCGTGTAGCTCCCGACATGGCCCGCGAGGGTCACGACGCCACCGGCAACCTCAACCCCGATGTGGGTCGCGTTCACCGACGGCTCCCAGTTGAGCTCCGCCATCACGTCCTGCTGTACCTGTAGATCTGTTTTCGTCATTGTTCTATCCAACCTCAACGCCCTGATGATCGCGTGTGCTTAGCGGTTCCCTGTTCCGGTAGAACTCCCGTGCTTCCTTGAGGAGTTGCCCCTCGGTGAGCGCCTCCAGGTCCACTGTCAAGGCACCGACGAGATGGGTAGCGGTCTCTTTGTGGTGGGTCTCTAGGTAGTCCATGAAGTGCCCCATCGCGCTACTGTGTCCCGTGCCACTGCCCAGCAGCAGGATCTCCTTTGCCCCCACCAGGAGCGGCGCAATCGTGGCGTAGAAAGCCGTGCTCTCGCGGGCCTCGGGGTGGGGAGGGTGGAGGCGCTGGGGGACACTTCCCTTTTCATCCGAGTGGAAGATACGCGCCTCGTGCTGGCTGATGACCACGAGGAGGCGCGAGGTGTTTTGACTCGCCAGGGCGCTGTTCTGCCCGATACCGACACTCTCCAGAAAGTGGCGCAGAGCTAGTGTCTGGGGGGGATCGGCGCAGTCTTTGTCCAGAGCGCGGTGGAAGATGCGGGGGACACCATTTACCGTGAAGGTAAGCTGGCCGTTGTTCTTGAACTTCACCGTGCCAATTGCCTCGACCAGCCCGATAATATCGTGCCACTTGAGGTCGCTAGGGACGGGGTTCTGGAAGATGCTCTCCAGCGTGTGTGAGTGCTTGTTGTCAAAAGGGGGTGTTTCCATGGTTTTCCAATCTCTACCGAAACCGTGCGCTCTCGATCGTCGCGCGAAAAAACTCGCCGTCGGTCTTGAAGCGAGGGGTGCCAAAGTGCCAGCCGACACGCACTTGGGTGGGGAGGGTGTAGCCGTCGAAGCTCTTTTCTTCTTCAAAGAGCCCGCCAAAGTTCTCGTAGGGGAACGCCATTCCATCGGGGTTGCCCCAGCGCAGGAGGGAGGCGCTCTGCGGGCGCCCGCTCTCGTCGACGGCCAGCCGGAGTGTCGAGGTCTCGTCGTGAAGTGTCCGACGGGCGTTGGGGTGGAGCTCATCGCTCTGGGACCAGATGACATCGGGCTGGCAGAGCACCGACGGTAGCCAGACCGACTCGACTTGTGCACGCCCGATAGCGGAGCGCGTGGTGTCGGGGCCGGTTGCCTGCATCACGGGGACCAGCCCCAGGAGCTTCCAGGACATCGCGCCTTGGCCGTTGATCAAGCTATCTGTGCCCCGAATCGGGAGGCCGTACTTGAAGACCGTCGCCCGCCAGATAAAGCCTTGGTGCCAGCGGATGACCTGCTCGGCACGGAACGAGAGCCAGCTCTGTAGCTTGATCGTCCCGTGCATCTTCAGGCGCACCGCCGAGGCCAGCGGGGTCTCGGGCGCAATGGCATGGCTCAGGTAGCGCTGCGCCGAGAGGGGGAGAGGAGCTAGCTGCTCTGGCTTGAAGACTCCCACAGGCAGCGAGGGGTCGGAGGAAGTGTCCCAGAGCTCCTCAAGCGAGAGTTTCTTCACGGCGCCTTGCCTTTAGTTGTCCCAGGTCAGCGTGAACTTGTACTGGTCGCCGCCGGAGCGGCGGTCGGCGATGCGAACCACACACGTGTAGCCATTGCTCCGGCTCGGTTGCTCCTCAATGGAGACCTTCCCCCGACCGAGCGACTGGTTGACCGTCATGTGGACACTCTTGCGGGGGATCGACGTGGAGAAGACCGCCTCGCCGCTGCCTTTTCGGCCATTGATCCGCTTGGTCCAGGTGCGGCCTTGCTGAAACGAGACATCCATGACCTGGTCGACGTGGCCGGACCAGGAGATCGAGCCTCGGTTCCGGTTGCGAAGGGAATCGGGCTGGCGCTGGTGCGCTGTCTCACGCTGGGCGAAGGCGGCGGGAGGTGCCATAAAGCTGGGCATGATACTGACGCCAAGCAGACAGAGAACGGTGGTAAGAGTTTTCATCGGTTTGTTTATCCTTGGTTTTCCAGATGAACAAAGCGCCGCAAGGTTCCCTGAAAGACAGGGGAACGGCCTACGAGAGCGCTTCCTCTTGGTCCGGTAGCGGAAACGTCAGGGTGATCTGGGCCCCGTTGTCGGGCTGGTTCTCGTAGGAGACCTCCCCGCGCAGGTCCCAGCGCCCCATGCTCTCGATCAGCTCTAGGCCCGTGTTGGCCGCGGCCCGAGGGTCGAAGCCGGCAGGGAACCCGGGGCCTTGGTCGCGGACAGTAAGCTGGGCCATGGGGCCGGGAAGCCGTGTGAGCGCCAGTGTGATCGCTCCCTGTCCGTGCTTGAGGGCATTGGAGACCAGCTCATTGACCAGGAGCGTAAACGAGCTCCCCTGCTTCAGGGAGGTCGTCATCTCCTCCGCAAACACATGGATGATCCGTCCCCCGGAGGTCGCCTGGAGCATAGGAACCAGGGTCTCTAGCGCTGCCTTGAGCGAGACCATGTCCCGCCCGGACCTGATCGGGGAATCGACACTCATCAGGTCATGGAGGGCGGCGAGGGTGCGGATGTGGTGCCCGATGCGCTTCAGCTCGCTGATGGGGACGGTCTCACCCGTGGCAGGAAGCTGGAGCTCCACCAGGGCGGAGAGCATCTGCAGGTTGTTCTTGATCCGGTGCTGCGCCTCGGCGACCGCGCGCTGGAGCCGGAGGTTGAGGTTCTCGATCTGCTCCTGCGCCACCTTACGCTCGGTGATGTCACGGATATTGCACTGGATCACCGGGTGCCCACTCTCCTCATAAAGATTGGCCACCACCTCGACCTCTTGCCGGCGGCCTCCCTGGCTGCGGAGCGGCAGGTCTTCGTAGCGCACCAGGTGGGTCTCCTTGAGCCTTCGCACCATCTCCTGGCTGGCTTCTTCGTCGCTGAGGAGCCCGATCTCAAAGAGCTCTTTTCCCACAAGCTGCTCGTGGGAATAGCCCAGTAGTGTCGTCATGTACGGGTTGGCATCCGTGATCTTGCGCGTCTCCGGGTCGAGCAGGAGGACCCCATCGTGGGCGGTCTCAAACAGGCGACGGTAGCGGATCTCGGAGATACGCAGGGCGGTGTCTGCCAGTCTCTCCTCGGTGATATCGCGCAGGGCTCCCATCACCCGGACCAGCCGGTCTCCCTCGAACTCGACCGCGGCACGGGTGCGAATCCAGCGCTCGGCACCGTCGCTGGTCCGCCGGATTCGGTACTCAAGGTCGTAGGTATGGCTCCCACGGGGATCGATGGCTCGCGCCCACTCCTGCTCGTAGCGCGGCAGATCGTCGGGGTGGAGCAAAGAGCGGAAGAGTGGTCTCGTGACCTCCACCTCGGGAGGCAGGCCAAAGATCGCCTTGGTTTGTGCTGTCCAGAGCTTTGCCTGCGAGACCTCATCCCAGCCCCAGGCCGCCAGGTTCGCCACATCGAGCGCGGCTTGCAGGGAGTGGCGACTGAGGCGCAGCTCGGTCTCGCGTTGTTTTTGCTCCGTGATATCGCGGATCGAGCTGAAGACAAGGGGGCCGAGCTCGGTAGCGAGAGAGCTGAGGCTGATCTCGACAGGGAACTCCGTGCCGTCTTTGCGCTGTCCCCAGAGCTCCTTCTCGCTACCCATCTGCCACTTGTGGAAGCGGGGGGGCATGAGTACCTCTTCGGGCTGACCTCGGAGCTCCTCGTGTGCGTAGCCGAATAGTGTCTCCGCTTGCGCGTTCGCCAAGACGATCTTACCGGAGGGATCGACCACTAACATGGCGTCGGGCGCTGCTTCCAGTAGGGCTTGAATAATCCCGTCGCTCTGCCGGAGTGTCTCTTCCGCTTTTCTGATTGTGCTCATGTTGCACGTCCTTGTTATCGAGGTCTTTGCACCCCTCGTCTACGATGCAACGAGTCTCCATTAGACCACGGATTAGTGACTTCTTCGGCTTGGTGTGCCATCGTGGGCAGGAAGGACATGGGGAATACAGTAGAGGAGCCGTGGCTCCGGTTGTGGGAGGAGGGTCTGTAACTCGACGAGAGCCTGGAGAAACGAGAGGGTGGACTCGGCGCCCTGGTTCTTGTTGTGTCGGTCGGGGTGCAGGCCATCGGCGCAGCCGCCCGTCGCCGGGTCGTAGAGGGCTTGCTGGAGCGTGTTGAGGCCGAGAAACCAGGCAAAGGCCCGACGGGCCTCCGGGAGCCAGCGTGGGTCGCCGGTGGCCTCAAAGGCGGTGCGGCAGGCGGAGATCATCCCACAGGCCTCGATGGGCTGCTGGTCGAAGAGAGCGGGGGTCTGGCCGCGCGGGTAGAAGCCCTCGGAGCCAATCGGGGAGAACCAGCCCTCGGGGGCACGCTGGACGGTCGTGAGCCACTCTAGGGCGGCGAGGCCGATCTGCACCATCTCGGGGTGCTGCATCCGGCGGCCCGAGACGATCAGCGCCTGCGGGAGGCGGGCATTGGCGTAGGTCAGGCTCTGCTCCAACCACGGCCACTCCGGCGAGCCGTTGTGCTGAAACTGCGCCAGGAGCCGCCGGGCGAGCGTGTCGCGGAGCCGCTGAGTCTCCGCACAAGGTCCCCGCTCTAGGGCTTCGTCCATCCCGAGCAGCGTGTAGGCCCAGGCGCGGGGGCTGGTGAAGACCTCGACCACGGGCAGGGCCGCATGAAAGAGATCGTGGGAGAGGGCTTGCCAGCCCGCGTTACGTGTCCGCCCGAGCATCGTCCCCAGCGCCCAGAGCGAGCGCCCGTGGCTGTCCTCCGAGCCCTGCGCCTCCAGCCAGTGCCGGTTGTAGGAGAGAAAGTTACGAAACCGCCCCGTCTCCGGGTTGAAGGCATGGTGGATAAAGGCGAGGTAGCGGGTCGTCAGCAAGGCATCGCTCTGCTCGCTCGCCTCCAGGTGCGCCATGAGCAATAGCGCCCGGACATTATCATCGACGCAGTAGCCCTCATCGGCGTTGGGGACATTGTAGCTGGCGTGCTGGATCAGCCCGGTATCGTCGCTCATGAGGCGCAGGTGGCTCAGGTTGAGCTCCGGGAGGAGAGGGGCAAGCGGGGAGGGGATCGGTCTTCTCTCGCTTCTCTCGACACGGGCACGCTCAAACGACACACGGTAGCGCTCGGCGACTGCGGGCCAGGTCATCTCCTCGCCCAGCTGGGCGGCGCGCTGCTGGAGTGCGGCAAGGCGCTCGGGCTCCCCAAGGAGCGCACAGACCTCGGTGGCAATGGCCGCCGGGTCGCGCCAGGGCACGAGGACACCGCGGCCGTCGGCGAGGAGCTCCTCGGCGTAGTAGTAGGGAGTCGAGATCACCGCCTTCCCGGAGCCCACGGCGTAGGCGAGGGTCCCCGACGTGATCTGCTCGGGCTTGAGGTAGGGGGTGATGTAGATATCGGCGGCGCGTAGGAGCTGGGTCAGGGTCTCCTGCGGCACGAAGTGGTTGTGGAACTGGACACTCTCCCGAACCCCGAGCCGCTCGGCTAGCGCCTCCAGGCTCTCGCGGTAGACCTCGCCGTGTTGCTTGAGGATATGCGGGTGGGTCGCCCCAAGGACCACATAGACCGTCTCCGGGAAGCGCTTGAGGATCTCGGGGAGCGCGGCGATCACGTTCTCAATCCCTTTGTCGGGGGAGAGCAGGCCGAAGGTGAGCAGAGCGTGCTTCCCGGTCAGGCCGAACTGTGCCTTGTAGTGCTCGGAGGAGACCGTGGGAACGGAGGGGATTCCGTGGTGGATGATGTCGATCTTGTCCGGGCTGACCCCATGGACTTCTTGGAGAAACTGTGCTCCCCGCTGGCTCATGACAACCAGGCGATCGGAGAGGCGCGTGAGCTCGGCCATGACGGTGCACTGCTCGGGGGTGGGGGTGCGTAGGATGGTATGGAGGGTGGTGACGATCGGGAGGCGGAGCGCGCGCAGGAGGGTGAGGATATGGCTGCCCGCCGAGCCGCCAAAGATGCCGTACTCGTGCTGGAGGCAGACAATATCCACGCTGCTGTTGTTCAGAAAGGCCGCCGCCCGGTGGTACGACTCCAGGGAGTCTGCCTGGACCTGCCAGCGCACCGAGGGAGGATAGTGGTAGCCCTCGCTCCGGTCGTTCATCGCGACCGTGAAGCAGTCGAGGGCGGGGTAGCGCTGGGCAATGGCCGCGGTGAGGTCGCCGGTGAAGGTCGCGATCCCACACTGGCGTGGCGTGTGGTTGCCGATAACCGCGACACGCTCCAGAGGCGCAAGAGGCAGCGGGAGCTTCACGGTCTTCGCCTTCCGACACCGAGCGCAAGAGCTCCCAAGGCAATCAGGGCAAGTGTCCCCGGCTCGGGAGCGGAGGCGGCGAGGGGGACAAGCGCTCCCTGGGCCGGTGTGAACGCGGAGATTCCCCCGCCCTGCACCGATGCACTGCCGCCGATGGAGAAGCCGGTTGCCTGGGTTCGGACCAGGAAGGTGTAGCTTGTCTCACCGCCCGTCACTCCCGTAAGAAAGGTCGCGTTGATGCCGTCCCCATTGACATTGGAGCGGCTGGCCGACGAGTACGAGCCGGTTGCCGTTGCGGGCGCGAAGAAGTCCTGGAGCGCTCCCCCTGCGGCTTCAGCCGGGAGCCCCGCCGCCCCGTCGATATCGTCGCTGGTCTGTGCGATCAGCAGTCCCGCAATATTCTTGAAGCTGGAGAGCGAGATCGCATCCAGCGCGACATTGGTGGTAGGGTCAAAGCGGAACTGGTAGGCGAAGTCCAGAAAGCCCGCCGGGCTCCGAAAGACCGCCGAGGTGACCGTCCCGGAGATCGTGTTGACGATATTTGTCCCAAAGATGGGAGAGCTGAGCTCCTGGATCAGAGAGCCGCCAAAAGGGGGAGCTCCCGCGCTGATAATCGGAACGGGGATTCCGGTGGTGGTTCCCGGGGGGAGGGCCACTTGTGCCTGTGCGCGCCGTGCGCTGGAGAGACCCAGTACCAGCGCGCTTGTGAGGAGAAGGGAGAAGCCAAGTGCTCGTTTCGCGATCATAGTTGTTTTTCATTTTCCTTGCACTAGGTGCAGGTCTGGCCCCAGGAGACAATGCGTATCTCGGGGGAGTTGAGACAGGCCTGCCGAATCTGGTGCAGGCACTCTGGGGCACCCGCAGTGCCGGTCAGGGTTAGGTCTTGCCCAAGACAAGGGGGATTGAGGACGACATGCTGGACAGGGAGCCCGACTAAAAAGCACCACAGCCGGATCAGGTAGGGGCTCTGGTTCCCGGAGCTATAGAGAGTGAGGACATTGCCGGTGCGAGCCAGGTCCCGTAGCAGGTGTCGCATTCCCAGGCGGAGCCGGGCGGGAAGGATCCAGTGTGCGACGGGTGAGGTGGGATCACAGGCCCGCTCGGTGAGGGGGGCGATGAGGATCTCTTCGAGGTGAATCAGAATGTTCATAGGTTGGTGCCTCACTGGGCCAGCCCTTGAGCTGGCCCAGAGTGGTTTGGGTTTTATGGTCTCACTGCTTGCGGCGGCGGAGCATCACGAAGGTTCCTCCCAGCATCAAGAAGGCTAGGGTGGCGGGCTCCGGTGCGGCGGTCGAGGTCAGGTTGGTGATCGAGCCCGTGATCGTGCTATTGCTCAGCGAGGTGGGCGTCCCCTGGCTGGAGGCTTGTGTCGCGTTCAGGTCAACCCGGTAGATCGAGCCGCCAAAGGAGAAGGTCGGGGCTCCGGTGGGGTTATACGTCACACGCGTGCCATCCTGTCCTAGGATCGTGATATCGGCATCGTAGCTGTACTCCGTTGAGAAGTTCAGGGGGCCGATGGCGACCGCTCCCGGGCTCACGGTGAAGTTCACGATGGTATTTAGCCCCGTGACGATGCCATTGCCCGATGCAGGTAGGTTATTGAACTGGAAGATATCTCCTGCTGTCGTAAACTGGATCGTCTTGGGCGTCCCAAAGACCGGGAGGGCAAAGGGAGCCGCTTGGAGGATTCCTTGGCCCGCTCCGCTTCCCACAACGGTCACGCCTGCTCCAAAGGCAGCAGCAATAGGGGTGGTCAGGTTGCCTGCGATTACTTGTGCGTGTGCAGACGTCGCCATTAAGAGGCTAGATACTGCAAAGGTACTCAGGAATGCGCGGCTCAGGTTTAAAGTACGGAAAAACATAGTTAAGGTGCTTTCAATGGATGACATTTCTGTCTTTGTTTTGATTTCTGGATTGCAGTTCGAGCTACAGTTCCCAAGTGAAAGTCCTATGCTGGTTTTGGTAGTATGGTTCCCTTTTAAAATAAATAAAGATGCATCACAGAAAAGTGATGCATCTTGTCGTCGTGAAATTCTGAAAGATTCTGCGGATTTATCTCTCCATGAACTTTTCTATAGGGTGAATCCAGCCGTTACTTGCAAAGATATCTGTCTGGACGATAGCGACGCCATCTATTTGAAGGATCCCCTCGGTATTTCTTAGGGTCAGTGTCTCCCCCGAGAGAGTCTCTAGCGCGGTGCCATCGGGGAGCGCACGGAGAGCGCTGATGGTAAATCGCCCCACGACGATGTGCTTCTTGAGGAGCTGCACCAGAGTGGCTTTGCTCGCGGGATCTCGTAGCTGGTTCTGTGCTGCCTCGCTGAGAGCACGAAGGGCCACGTCCGAGGGAGCGAAGAAGGTGTAGGCACCCTCCGCCCGGAGCGTACTCACCAGCTCCGCGCTGTCGATCAGCTTGACGATCTCACTGAAGTCTGCGGGGAGGTCTTTGAGCACATCGTAGATCGGCTTGGTGAGGGCCTGTGCGGCTCCCGAGGGAGGGGCCTTGGGATGGGGGGTGCGGATACTCTCGTAGAGCCCCAGCCCAAGAAGCCCGAGGGCGACCCCGGAGATCACATTGCGATTGGTGATGCCGTTGAAGCCTAGGAAGCCGCCACTGCTGTCGGTCGCGCCGCTCAGGTAGCCATCGGCGGGCTGGGACGCAGGGTAGAACGAGCCCGCCGAGCCAAGGGCGACCTGGCCACGCATCGGAATCTGGCTAGAGACAAGTGTGACAATCACCAAGGCCACACTCAGGCGGAGCCCGCGCTCTTTGTATTTCATTATGTTTAGTAGACTTTCCCGTTTTCGATATAGGCAATCACGCTAAAGTTAAGGGAGATTAAGATGGGCTTTTCCGCTTCGCTGACGGTGTAGGTTCCCCCAAGCACACTACCTCCCTTAAGATAGGTCTCCCAGTCCGCGTAGAACCGGCTGCCCTCTGCGGCGGTGAGGTGGTAGTTGTCGGCGGCGGCGCTTCCGGCAAAGCGGATACGCAGCGCGACGAGCGCCTCCTGCTGGTAGGTTATTTCCATTGCGTGCGCTCTATGGCCTCGGCGATTCGCGTGGTGTCTTGGGAGCCCTGGACATCGTGGGCGACCAGCAGGAGCTTGCCCGCCTTCAGGTGGGTTTCGTAGGCGATCACCCGATCGTGGGGGATGCCGATACTAAAGAGGGCTCCTCCCAGGGCACTGAGTCCCCCGGTCACCGCCACGCTCTCCAGCGCCCCGACAATCCACACCACAACAGGGCCCGCCGCGAGAATCGGGCCGACTCCAGGGAGCCGAAAGAACGCCGAGCCAGACAGCACGCTCCAGATGCCGCTCCAGAACGCTCCGGTCTTGCCCCTGGCCTTCGTGTGGTCCCCCGCGGTGTAGTAGCCAACCGTCTCGTCCTCGGTGTGCGGGTCTTGGCCAATCAGGGAGAGCTTGGTCATGTCGAAGCCCTGCCTCTGAAGATCATGGATCGCCGCGTCTGCCTCGGCGTGGGTGGCGTAGAGCGCGATAAACGAGCTCTTTGCGGTCTTCTCATTGGGTGCCTGGATCGGGCTTTTGTAGGCGTAGTAGGCCTGGAGCAGCTCCTCAAAGCTCGCCGTGATTGTCTGGCCGGTCTCCCACTCGGGGGCGTGTTTGAGGTGCTCACGGCTTGCCCCGACGCTCACGCTTCGGTCTGCCCAGCGGACGCTCTCGATCCACTGCGGGGGAACCAGGACCTTCTTACCGGGCCACCAGTCCTTGGTTGCCACGGCAAGGTAGGCCACCTTCCAGCTCACATCGTCTACCAGAAAGTCATCGACATGGCCCAGGCTCCCATCGGTGGCCAAGAGGCTGTAGCCGATTACCTCTCGGCTGCTGCGTAGGTGGGCAGCGGCATGATCCCGTGCGATATCGTCGCCCAGCGAGTGAGCGGGGGTGTTCTCTACCCAGTAATAGGGCAAGGCGTAGTAGTCGGAGTAGTTTGCCTCCCACTGGCGTGAGATCGGCGGGTCTGTTGCGACATCGGGGCTGTTCTTGACCTTATCCTGGGTCAGGTTGACCTTTAGAGTCTTTTCTTGCGCATCAATCGACAGGAAGAGAAGCGGGGAGATCAGTACCTTGCGCTTTGCAAGCCAGCTCCCCGTTTCTACGACCAGATAACGCGCGGACCACTGCTCATCGTCGAAGAGTAGCTCGTCTATCCTGCCGATCACCCCATCGAGGGCATGGACTGTCCATCCTTGCATCCTCTTTACTTCTCGTAACATTGTGTTATCTCCTGAGGAGTCCTATGCTCAGGCCTCGCTCAGGTTCCTCGTTTCACACGATGCGACGATTTTGTAAGGGGGAGGAGAGCGGCTACATCTTGCCGAAGCGCCAGCGGTAGAAGAGATTCACCGAGACTGGCGCACTGCCGTAGGCGGGCTTCAGGGCCGTGGGGTAGGCGTAGAGATCCACCGAGGCCCCGATCCCCTGCTGTCCTTGCTCGTCCTGCTTCAGGTTATGGACACCCCCCAGCGAGAGCTTCTGCACACGGTAGACCCCTGAGGGGACCCCCACGAGCTCGTCTTTTTGGGCGCTGTCTACCCGGGCAAAGTAGGTCTGTCGCCCGTGGGTGTAGGCGGCCTCGGCCAGGAGTGCGGTGGTCCTGTCGCCGTGCTTGAGGTTCTGCCCCAGCGCGAGCAGCGTGGCGAGGTTGTCGCCGTTTTCGAGAGCTCTATTGTGCATCAGCGAGACCGTCAGGCGGTGAACATCGACACCGGGCTCTAGCGCCTCGGGGGACTTCAGAAAGCCATACGATGCCTGGATGCTGATGTCCTTGGTGGGATTGTGCGTGAGGCGCCCGGAGTAGGAGTTGAGGCGGATCGGGTCGAGGTTGTAGCGATTCTCGCCCGGCTCACGGCCATTGAAGACCGAGCCTTCGAGCTTCCACTTGTCCGCAAGGGTCACGCCCGCGGTGGCCACGCCGAAGGTGATGTGGCTCCCATCGAGCCAGTGGTGGGAGATGGGGGCGACAGGGTTGTCCCAGGCCGAGGGGCGGTGCTGAAACGCGGCGGGTCCGAGGGCGGGCTCACCGACGGGAGCGAGGTAGAGGAAGCCGCGTGCACCTCCCCCAAGCGGCGCACTGTAGCTGGCACCGAGCTCCATGAATAGGTCGTGAGGGTGCTGGCGGTCTTGGAGCGGCTGGCCGTGCGCGGTCTCCCCAGTCTGGAAGAGATTCGGGTAGCCTCGCTGGCCGTTGGTGAGCGCATCGAGGGAGAACATTCCCCGCAGCCCAAGCACGCGGCCCGCTTCGTCGCGCTTCTGCCCCATGAGCATGTACTGGCTCGCGCCGTAGGTCTGCGACTCGCCTCGCGTGCCGCCCGCCGCGCTGAAGGCCCCGACCGCAAGCCCCATCTGCATCAAGCGCCAGCTCCCGCGCTCGCTCATCCGGCCGTACATCGGGCTGGACTCGGGGAGCCAGCTCGTGCCGGAGCCCTCGCGGCTCATGCTCCAGGGGCCGAGAGTGCCCGGCATCTCCAGCTCCATGAGCTGCTCAAAGAGCATGTCGGGTGTCAGGTTGTCATAGCGCCCGTTGCCCGCCTTGATGCCCTCCAGGCAGGTCTTGCAGACGCCTTTTTTCTCAAAGAGATTCGCCGCGCAGCCGCAGTTGCCTTCGAGAGCGCACTCCGCGCAGCCGCCCTTGATGCAGCAGGCAAAGCGCCCCTCCTCGGCGAGGATGCGCTTAGCGGCGAGGAGCCCCGCTTCGTAGCCCTTGAGGTCGCCTTTTTTCTTGGCATCCAGCGCCTGCTTCAAGATCGGAGTGGCCTTGCTGGGGCCCTTCTTTGCGCCCTTGGGCGGGTGCGCGAGGGCGGGTGCGACAAGGGCGAGGGCGAGGAGTAGGGTAAAGAGCGGTCTCACTTGGCACCGCCGATCTTCAGGACAAAGGGAATCGTGACGACCTTACCTGCGCGCTGGAACTGCCCCCAGGCCTTGTAGAGCCCCGGCTTGGGGAAGCGGGCGTTGAAGAGAACATTGCCCTTGCGCGACTGCGCAAGGCCGGCCTCGTCCTCGGCGGGGTGGCTATGGACCACGGTCTGGCCGTCCTGGTGGATGATCATCAGGTGCCCAAAGGCCCCCAGATACGGCTCCAGATCGGTGACGGGCTGACCCGAGCTGGCATCGGTGAGCAGGAAGGCAAGGCTGGTGCTGCGGCCCACGGGAATGGGGTTTGTCGCGCTGAAGCTTGCGGTGATGCCGTCCACGGTGTTTTTTGTCGCCGAGGGGACCAGCGCGACCGGCTTAGGAGCCGCACCGCTGACCTTGAGGCTCGTCCCCAGGATCTGCGAGCCCGCACCGCGCGGGGCCACATCGGCGTAGACTCGGTACTCGCCGCCGCTGGGAAAGACCTGGGAGATCGTGAAGGTGCCGTCGGGCTGGGCCTCGGGGTGCTCGTGGGCGAACCAGGAGAGGTCGCGGCTTGCCAGGAGCAGGTGGAAGACCTTGGTGTGGGCGATATCGAAGTCTTTTACCACCGCCTTGGTCTTGGTGTCTCGGATCGTGAAGCGCAGCTCCACCGGCTTGCCTGCCTCGGCGCTGCCGACACTCTTGAGCTCCACAAAGTACGGCTTGGGAGCGGGCTTCTTTCCCTGGCGCGCCTCGGCGTCCTGGACATCGACCAGGAAGCGCGCCGTGAGGGGCTTGCTCTCGCCGGGGATCGTGAGGCTCAGCGCGATCTGGTACTGCCCGCCGTGGGGGAAGTAGCACTCCAGGCCGTAGTCGCCGGGGACCCCTTCGGTGTGGATCTTGGGGCTCTGGGCGGGCATGCCGGCCATCTCGGGCATGGTGACGATGGCCTTGGCCTGTACCCGCGTGACCCCGGTGGCACCGGAGACGGGGTCGAGCTTGCTTGTATCTAGCAGGCGGAACTCGATATCGAGCTGCTCCCCGGCAAAGATTCCCTCTGCGGGGACACGCAGGGTAAGGCTGTACTTCCCCAGGGTTTTCTGGAGGCCAGCCGGTGCCGGGGCTACCTGCGCGAGAGTGGGGCGTGGCGCGCTGAGAAGGGCGACCAGAGCAAGGGTACCAAGGGCTAGACGGTGTGTGGTTAACATGATTTTCTCTTCCTAAACGAGTCAGCACGGGGGGGGGCGTGCAAGCGACGAAACGTGGCAAGGCTTAGGAAAAGACGGGAGGGGCGCGTAGGGCCGCAAAGGGCAGCGGCGGGCCGCGGGGAGCCGAGCGCTCCAGGGCGAGAGAGGCGCGGCAAATCGTCACCTGAGCGGGCGCGGAGAGTGACGGGGGCATGGTGCCCAGTACAAAAACGGGGCTCTGTGTCGCGGTCGTTGCCTCAGGCAGGTGCGGGGGGGCGGGGGCAGGCTGCAGCTTGCAGCAGCAGGGGGCGGAGATTGCCGCGCCCGGGGCTGTTGCCTTTTGGGCACAACAAGCGCGGCCCTCTGCCTTCTGGCGCGCCGCCCGCATGGGGCAAGCGCTCGTCTGCGACGAAACCTGGCAAGCGAGCACGAGCCGGGCCGGAGCCAGGAAGGTCGTCATCAAGGCGAAGACGAGAAGGAGTATCGTGTGCTTGCGAGACATGGTTCTCTCTTGGAGTATACCCCTGCTGGGTATTTTTTGCACTTGATTTTTATACCCGGTGGGGGTATATTGCCCTTTATGGAACCCCAGGGAGACGCTCGTCGTAAGCTTAAGCAGCGCCTAAACCGCATCGCCGGACAGGTGGCGGGGATTCAGCGCATGGTGGACGAGGACCGCTACTGCGTGGATATCCTCACCCAGATCGCTGCCGTCCGCTCCGCCCTGGATAGTGTCGGGGTTGAGCTCCTCACCGAGCATGTCAGCTCCTGTGTGATCGGGCACGGCACCGAGAGCGAGCACGAGTGCGCCAAGCCCATGACCCAAGAGCAGCTGGTCGAGGAAGTGAAGACAGTCCTTGGCCGGTTCCTGAAATAGAGAAAGAGAGAACAGAACATGAAGATAACGACCTTTACCGCCCCGGAGATCGAGTGCCAGGGCTGCGCCAGTGCCATCAAGAAGTCCGTGGGGGCTATCGCGGGAGTCAGCGAGGTCCAGGTGGACGTGGATGCCAAGCGTGTCACGATCCAGCACGAGGACGCCACTCCGGTGAGCGCGATCACCGCTGCCGTGGAAAAAGCCGGCTTCTCCGCCTTGGAGGCCTGAGAGCCGGGATAACGCTGAGGCCCGGACAACGAGTGTCCGGGCTTGAGAGGGCGACGGCTGCCTTCGCAGCCAACAAATACGAAACGCAGCCAACCACACTTACTGCTCGCGAAGGCGAGCGTCGCCCTCTTAAGCCCGAGGACTTGTTCCTCGGGCAAAACGTTCTACGAGCCCTCTGAGAAAGAAAGACAATGACTGCCAGCGCGGAAGAAACGGTAGACCTCGCCATCCAGGGGATGTCGTGCGCGGCCTGCGCTCGGCGGATCGAGCGGCAGCTCACGCGGGCGGAGGGGGTGCAGGAGGCACAGGTCAACTACGCCACGCACCGGGCGCGGGTGAGCTTCGATCCCACGGCGTCCTCGCTCCCGGCCCTGATCGGTATTGTCGTGGACACCGGCTATGGGGCGTCCCTGCTCCAGCGCCCCGAGGCTGCCCTTGAGGCGGAAGAGAAGGCGCGTGCCGAGGAGCTCAAAGACCTCACCCGCCGCTTTGCTGTCTCCGTGAGCCTCACGGTTCCGCTCCTGACCCTGGCGATGGCACATGGCAGGATCGCGTTTGCCGGGATGAATCTCGTGCAGCTACTCTTGGCGGCACCGGTGCTTGCCTACGGCGGAGCGCACTTTTTCCGTGGGGCCTGGAAGGCGCTCCGAAGCCGCAGCTCGGACATGAACTCGCTCGTCGCGCTGGGCTCGGGGGCGGCCTTTGGCTACTCCGTGCTGGCGACCCTCTTCCCCGCCGCGTTTCAGCCGTCGGGCCACGCCCACCATGCCGCCATGCCCGCGGTCTACTTTGAGGCGGCGGCGGCGATCATCACCTTCCTCCTCCTGGGCAGGCTCTTAGAGGCGCGCGCCAAGGGCAAGACCGGTGAGGCGATCAAGAAGCTACTGGGCCTCCAGCCCAAGACCGCCCGCGTGCTTCGTGAGGGCAACGAGCTGGAGATTCCCATCGAGGCCGTGGCCAAGGGAGAGCTCGTGCTCGTGCGACCCGGCGAGAAGATCCCTGTCGATGGCGTTGTCGAGGGAGGCGCGTCCTCGGTGGACGAGTCGATGCTAACGGGCGAGAGCCTGCCGGTTGCCAAAGCGCGAGGCGATGAGGTCTTTGGGGCGACCCTGAACACGACTGGCTCTCTCCAGGTGAGAGCGACCCATGTCGGGCTGGACACGGCCATCGCCCAGATCGTCAAGCTGGTGCAGGATGCCCAGGGCTCCCGTGCGCCTATCGCCCGCCTCGCCGATACTGTGAGTGGGTACTTCACCCCGGTTGTCTTGACGATCGCTGTGCTGACCTTTGTGCTCTGGTTCTGGCTCGCCCCCGCGGAGACGCGCCTCACCCTGGCCTTTGTCAATGCGGTCTCCGTCCTGGTGATCGCCTGCCCCTGCGCGCTTGGGCTCGCCACTCCCACCGCGATCCTGGTGGGCACGGGCAAGGGAGCGCAGCTAGGCATCTTGATCAAGGGCGGCGCGGCGCTGGAGCAGGCCCACAAGCTGACCACGGTTGTCTTGGACAAGACCGGCACGGTGACGGAGGGGAAGCCCGCTCTGACCAACCTGACTGCCTTTGCGCTGCCCGAAGACGATATCCTGCGGCTTATTGCGGCGGTCGAGGCCCTGAGCGAGCACCCGCTCGCGGCTGCAATCGTGGGTGCCGCTAAGGCGCGAGGCCTGACGATTCCCCCCGCGGAGGCATTTGAGGCCGTTCCAGGGCGGGGTGTCCGGGCGCAGGTCGAGGGCCAGGTGGTGCTGATCGGGAACCAGGCGTTTCTTGCGGAGCAGGGGATCGCCACGGATGCCACCCACACCGAGGCAGAGCGCCTCGCCACGGAGGGCAAGACCCCGATCTTTGTCGCTGTCTCGGGGACGCTCGCCGCGGTCTTGGCGGTTGCGGACCCGATCAAGCCGACCTCCCAGGACGCGATCGCCCGGCTGAAGCGGCTTGGGCTTGAGGTGGTCTTGCTGACCGGGGACAACAAAAAGACCGCGGAGGCGGTCGCCGCGCAGGTTGGGATCACCCGGGTGGTCGCCGAGGTGCTCCCCGAGGGGAAAGTGGCGGAGCTCAAGCGACTCCAAGGGATGGGACAGATCGTGGGAATGGTCGGGGATGGGATCAACGATGCCCCCGCGCTCGCCCAGGCCGATATCGGGATCGCTATCGGGACGGGGACAGATGTGGCGATCGAGGCGTCGGACATTACCCTGATCAAGGGAGACCTCCAGGGGGTGGTAAACGCGATCGCTCTGAGTAAGGCGACGATGACCACGATTAAGCAGAACCTCTTCTGGGCGTTTATCTACAACATGATCGGAATCCCGCTCGCCGCCGGGCTGCTCTACCCGTTCAACGGCTGGTTGCTCTCGCCGATCTTTGCCAGCGCCGCCATGAGCCTCTCGTCGGTCTCGGTGGTGGTCAATAGCCTGCGGCTGAAGAGCTTTAAAGCCTGAGTTTCGTGTACACTGTGTAGCCAAGAAGCCATGCGCCAGACGATCCTTCTCGACGATGACCCGACCGGCACGCAGACTGTCGCGGGGGTGACGGTGCTGACGGAGTGGTCGGTGGAAACCCTGGCACGGGAGCTAGAGCGGGGGAGTGCGGGCTTCTTTGTCCTGACCAACTCCCGCGCCCTGCCCACCGCCGCTGCCTACGCGCTCTACGAAGAGCTCGGGCACAATCTCAAAGCCGCGTCCGCACAGACCCAGACGCCCGTCCGCGTGCTCGCCCGCGGCGACTCGACACTGCGCGGCCACTTCCCCGCCGAGACCGATGCGCTTGACCAAGCGCTCGGGCCGCACGAGCTCACCCTGATTGTCCCCTATTTCGAGGAGGGGGAGCGGCGCACGCGCGATGATGTCCACTACGTGGGAGACACCCCCGCCGCCCAGACCCCCTTTGCTCAGGATGCGGTCTTTGGCTTTCGTAGCTCCAATCTACGCGAGTGGGTGGCAGAGAAGACCGCGGGCCGTGTCCCGGCAGGCTCGGTGGCCTCGCTCTCCCAGGCGACCCTGGAGATCGGAGCCACGGCCACGGCGGAGTTTCTTGCCGCCCTCTTGCCGCGCTCCTACTGCATCGTCAATGCAAACCAGCCCGCGCACGTCCACACGCTCGCCGAGGCGGTGGGCCTGCTGGAAGCCCGTGGCAAGCGTGTCCTCGCCCGCACCGCCGCCTCGTTTGGTGCCGCGTGCCTGGGCCAAGCGAGCGCACCGCTGGCCACGCTCTCAGAGCGCGACACCGGCCCCGGCGGGCTGATAATAGTCGGCTCCCACGTCCCTAAGACCACCGAGCAGCTTGCGTATCTGCAAGCGCATGCGAATTTCGAGGAGTATCACCTCTCCTCCCCTAAAGGCAAGGAGGGGGAGCCCGAGGACGGGGGAGAGAGAGTCGGTGACGAAGTGATGCGCCTGAGCGCCGCCCTTGCTGCGGGGCGTGATGTGCTGATCTACACTCCGCGCACCGTGGTCTCGGGCGATCTGGCGACCAGCGCGGCGTTCTCCCGGCGGCTTGTCGAGCTCGTGAAGAGCCTGACGGTGCGGCCGCGCTGGGTGCTGGCAAAGGGCGGGATCACCAGCTCGGATATCGCCACGCGGGCCCTGGGAGTGAAGCGCGCAGAGGTGGTCGGCCCGATTCTCCCTGGCGTCCCGCTCTGGCGCTTGGGCGACGAGAGCCGCTGGCCGGGGCTGCTCTACGTGGTCTTTCCCGGCAATGTCGGCGGCCCCGATGCCCTCTTCGCGGCGTATGAGCGCCTGCAGGGAGCCCCCCGCAAAGAAAGTCGAGAAACATGAGTACCCTACCGACGAAGACCTTTCAGCCGACCTTTGAGTCGCTCACCACGTTTCAGTGCCCCGAGTGGTTTCGGGACGCAAAGTTTGGAATCTGGGCACACTGGGGCCCCCAAGCGGTTCCGATGTTCGGCGACTGGTACGCCCGGCACCTGTACCACCAAGGTCATAAGCAGTACGAGCACCACCTAAAAACCTATGGTCACCCGTCGGTGTTTGGCTTCAAGGACATTATTCCCCTCTGGAGAGCCGAGCGCTTCGATCCCGAGCGGCTGATGGCACTCTACAAGGCCGCGGGGGCGCGCTACTTTGTGAGCATGGGAGTCCACCACGACAACTTCGATCTCTGGCGCTCGACCCACCAGCCCTGGAACGCAACCGCACAGGGGCCAAAGCGGGATATTGTCGGGGAGTGGCAGGCTGCGGCAAGGCGCCACGGGCTCAAGTTCGGGGTCTCCGAGCACCTTGGGGCGAGCTTTACGTGGTGGCAGGGGAGCCATGGGAGCGACAAGACCGGGCCGCTTGCCGGTGTCCCCTACGACGGAGCAGACCCGCAGTGGCAGGGGCTCTACCACCTTCCCGCGCAGCCGGGCGACACGACCTGGTACAGCACCGACCCACGCTGGGCCCGGCACTGGCTCGCCCGGATCACGGACCTGGTGGACCAGTACAAGCCCGACCTGCTCTACTCCGACGGCGCCCTGCCCTTTGGCGAGGTCGGTCGTACCCTGCTCGCGCATTTTTACAACACCGTCCCCGATGCCGTCTACAACCTCAAGGACTGGACCCACAACCCCGGCCACGGCGAGTACGTGGAGGGAATCGGGGTGCAGGATGTCGAGCGTGGAGGGCTCGCCGCCATCAAGCCTGCTCCCTGGCAGACCGACACATCGATTGGGGACTGGTTCTACAATACGGACTGGAAGGCCAACGACACGGGAACCATGTACCGCTCCGCCAAGTGGGTTCTCCACACCTTGATCGATGTGGTCAGTAAGAACGGCAACCTCCTCCTCAATGTCATCCAGCGCCCCGATGGCTCGCTCGATCCCGAGGTAGAGGCGCTTCTGGCCGAGCTGGCCGCCTGGATGGAGGTCAATGGCCAAGCGATCCATGAGACACGTCCCTGGAGAGTCTACGGCGAGGGCCAGACCCAGACCGAGCCGGGCCACTTTAAGGAGGACTTCGCCTTCACGGCCTCGGACATTCGCTTTACCCAGGCAAAAGACGGCTCCGTGCTCTACGCCCTGGCCTTGGGCTGGCCGGAGAGCAACACGCTTACCCTCAAATCCCTCAGCGGGCATCCTGTAGAGTACGTCGAGCTGCTGGGTTATCCCGGCTCGCTGGCGTTCCAGCAGACCGACCACGGCCTGCAAGTGACGCTTCCCAACGTCCCTCCAAGCCCGATTGCCTGTGTCTTGAAACTACGATGAACACCAAACCTAACTTCGTCTTCTTTCTCACCGACGACCAGCCCTACAATGGCCTGAGCTGCACTGGCAACACGGTCCTCAAGACCCCCCATATCGATCAGCTCGCGGCGGAGGGGGTGCTCTTTGAGAAGGCCTTTGTCACCACCGCGATCTGCTGCTGTAGCCGCGCGAGCCTCTACACCGGCCAGCACATGCGCCGCCATGGGGTGGAGGACTTCAAGACCCCGCTCACGGCCGCGCAGTGGCAGCAGACCTTCCCCGCGCTCCTGCGCCAAGCGGGCTACCGCACGGGCTTTCTAGGCAAGTTCGCCATTGGGGCACCGCAGCCCAATAGCGCCTTGGCTCTGCCCGCCGATCAGTTCGACCTCTGGTATGGCTTCCCTCAGATGATCGCTTTTAAACAAATGGTCGAGGGCAAGCCACGCTACTTGACCACCATCATGACTGAGAAAGCGGTCGCGTTTCTGAAAGAGACAAAATCAAAGCCCGAGCAGCCGTTCTGCCTGATTGTCGCGCTGAAGGAGCCGCACGGGCCGCTGGACTACTTCGACCCAGAGTACAAAGACCCCTACACCAACGCGACTATTCCGCCGCCAAAGAACCTGAGCAGGGAGTCGTTTGAGGCCCTCCCCGAGAAGGTCAAGAGCAGCCTGGGAGCAACTCCGGAGTGGTTTGAGAAGCCCGCGACCTTCCAGGCGGCGCTGCGCAAGACCTACGCCTACACCAGCCGCGCCGATGCCGCCGTGGGGGCGATCTGCCGGGCGCTCAAAGAGCAGGGGCTGGATCAGAACACGGTCGTGATCCACCTGTCAGACAATGGCACGATGGACGGTGCCCATGGCCTCGACGGCAAGTGGCTGATGTACGAGGAGTCGATCCATGTTCCGCTCATCATCCGCGACCCGCGCCTGCCACGGTCCACCCAAGGGCGGCGCTCGCAGATGGCCCTCAATATCGACCTGGCCCCGACAATTCTCGCGATGGCGGGCGTCCCGATCCCGAAAAGTATGCAGGGCCGCGACCTCCAGCCGATCCTACGCAACGCCAAGGCCAAGGGGCGCGACGACTGGTACTACGAGCATACCTACAACACCGACCCGCCGCGCAAGCCGATCCCCAAGAGCGAGGGAGTCCGCACCGAGCGCTGGAAGTACATCCGCTACACCGAGGAGCAACCCCCGCTGGAGCAGCTCTTCGATCTGCAGACCGACCCGCAGGAGGAACACGATCTTGCAAACGTCCCCGCGCATGCAAAAACGCTCAGCACCCTCCGCGCCCGCTGCGATAGCTACCGAAAGACCCTGCGATAATGAGTCATACTCCACCAATGCGTCCCCTGATCTGGGTAACGCCGGCAGACCGCGCTCCGATCCTGGACAAGATCGCGACCCAGCCCTGGGCCAAGGCGCTCTTTACCGCCCTACAAGCCGGGGTCAAGGACGATCTCGCCCAGCACCAGAGCGACCGAGATGCCTACCTGCGCGGCTTCCCGCTGGTGCCCAGCCCCGCCGGTCCTACCGCCCACCCGACCTTTGCCTACCAGGGAGCCAACGGTGCGCGCCCCAACCAGGCCACCCGACAGAAGCTGATGCACTTTGTGCAGGTGGGAATCGACTGTGGCGTGCTGTACTTCCTGACCGAGGACAAGTCCTACGCCGCCTGCGCCGCCGATATCCTGAATGTCTTCACCGAGGCCATGGTCCAGCTCAAGCCGTCGGAGGCCGTGGGCAATGGGGGCTATCTCTATCCCAGCGATCACTTGCTTGAGGCACGCATTCTTGGGGCGCAGATTCCGCTGGTCTACGACTTTGTGGCGAGCTACCTGCAAGCTGGGGCGACGGTCTACGACCTGGCGACCCGCCAGCCGCAGCGCTTCGACTTCGAGCACGCACAGACGGTCTTCCGGCGCTATGCACGGCTCGCTCTCGACCACGGGCTGATCGACTGCAACTGGCCGGTACTGGAGATGCCCAGCCTGGCGCACAATGTCCTCGCCCTCGATGACCCCGCCGAGCGGGCGCGCCTGCTTGCCTTTGTGACCCAGGAGAGCACGCGCCACCAAGACGCGCTCAAGAAGGTTGTGGGGCAGTTTGCGACGCCGGGGACGATCTGGCCGGAGTCGTTTCAGTACTCGGGCGGGGTCTCGACACTCGCGACCTACCTCGTGGCCCTGATGGAGCGCCAGGGACAGGCGGCGGTGCTCACGGCGAGCTACGCCAACATTCCGCTCTCGCTGGCGCGGATGCAAGAGCTGCGCTTTCCCAACGGGGAGTACATTCGCTTCGGGGACGGCCCCCGCAAGAGCGGTGCCCCCTACGACTCGTTTGAGATCGCCTATGCCCTCGGGCAGCGTGTGGGGGATGCCAAGCTCCAAGCACTCTTTGGGGGACTCCTCAACCTCGGTATCGAGAGCAAGGCCTACGACCGATCCAAGCCCGATGGCCACAGTGGGAGCGCCAATCCCTACTTCGCGCCCCTCCCGCTCCTCTGGTACGCCCCGACCATCACGGGCAAGCGCGAGGCTCTAACCCCCAAGACGACCGATACCCTTCCCTTTGTAGGAGCAGTTCTCCAGCGGAGTCTCTCGCCCGATAAGAGTCCCAAAAACGCCCTGATGGCCGTGGTGAGTGGGGGCTCCCATGTGCACGGGCACGCCTCGGGGATGGCGCTGGAGCTCTACGGCAAGGGGTATGTACTTGGGGCGAACGCGGGCAAGGGCGAGTACACCACCGACGAGCACGAGAACTACCGCCGCCTCTTTGCTGCCTACAACACGGTGATCGTCAATGGTGCCAGCCAGGGCTCCGGCGGCTGGGTGGGGCTGGGAACCCAGACCGTGCAGAGTGTCGGGCTGGAGTCCGTCCCCGGAGATACCCCGCTCTCGCCCTCGTACTCCTACTCCCTGACACGCTTCAGCGACGACAAGAGCCCCGGGGCGAAGGCGACCCAGGAGCGCCTCGTCGCGCTAGTGCGAACGTCGCCGACCACCGGCTACTACGTCGATATCTTCCGCTCCCGCGCCCTCCCCGATACCCCGGAGCAGTTCCACGACTATCTCTACCACAACCTAGGGGACGGGGTGGAGCTGACGGCGGAGCAGCCGGGGCTGGTGCTCTCCGATACCCCGGAGCGGTTCCGCCCGATTCCCGGCGCTGTCTGGAAGCAGAACGGGCGCTATCTCTGGCCGGGCTGGCATGTCTTTCAAAAGACCCAGGCATCGGGGACCTTTGCGGGCAGTGTCCAGGCACACTTCCACGCCAAGACACTCCCCGGGATGCGCCTCTTCCTCCCCGGCGCGCCCGGCCGTGAGTACGCCCGTGCCCTCGCTCCGTCTACCCACGAGGCACCTGCACCCTACGACAGTGCACCCACTCCCGTGCTCGTGGTCCGCCAGCGCGGCGAGGCATGGAGCCGCCCCTTCGCCGTGGTCTACGAGCCGGTCGAGGGACCAGAGGGCAAGGGAAGTATCGTCTCCGTGACGCCCCTCACCGACGAAAAAGGGCTGGCGGGGCTGATCGTGGTGAGCCAGCTCGCGGGCAAAACACTCACCCAGCATGTCCTGGTTCGCCCGTGCCGGATTCCCGCACTCGGGCTGGAGCAGAAGGGGCTGTTTGGCATTGTCACACGGCAAGAAGGGAAATAGGGTCAAGCGATGGTCTACGATGTGGTGGTCTACGGGGACTCTTGTGGCGCGGTGACAGCGGCGGTTGCCGCCAAGCGCGACGGTCGCTCGGTGGTCTTGGTCAATCCGACGGGCTTTCTCGGCGGTATGAGCGCCAGCGGCCTGGGAGCCACCGACTTTCTGGGCAAGCGTGCCACGTTTGGCGGGATCGCCTCGGAGTTCTACGACCTGGTGGCCGCGGCCTACGGGACGAGCTATGTCCGCAGCTTCGAGCCCCATGTCGGGCGGCAGGCCTTTGAGAAGCTGATTGCCGCTGCTGGGGTCGACGTGGTCTACAACGAGAGGCTGGATCGGCGGCCGGGCAAGGGGGTGAGGAAAAAAGGGCGGCGTATCGAGGCCATCACCACCCTGAGCGGCAAGACCTACCAAGGCAGGATGTTTATCGACGCAACCTATGTCGGCGACTTAATGGCCTCGGCAGGCGTGCGCTACACCGTCGGGCGTGAGCCCGAGAGCCAGTACGGCGAGGACATGGCGGGTGTCCGGCGCGGCGACACCAAGCCCCGAGTCCACTACACCCAGGGCGATAAGGACCACTTCACCCACGATGTCGATCCCTATGTCAAGCCCGGCGAGCCGAGCAGCGGACTCCTGCCCTATATCTCCGCAATCAAGGGGCTGGCTAACGGCCAAGGCGATAGGAAAATCCAGGCCTACAACTACCGAGTCTGCCTGACCACCGATCCCAAGCTCCATATTCCCATCGAGAGGCCCGCCGGCTACCGAGCCCTAGACCATGAGCTCCTGCTGCGTAACTTCGAGGCGGGGGACAGCCGCCTGCCTGCGCTGGTCGAAAAGCTCTCGGGGAGCGGCTCTAAGGTGGACTGGAACAATATGCACGCGGTCGGCTCCGACCTCCCCGGCGCGAACTGGGACTATCCTGAGGCGAGCTACGAGCGCCGCCAAGAGATCGAGCAAGAGCACCAGACCTACATCCGGGGCCTCCTCTGGACACTCGCGAACAGCCCACGCGTCCCCGAGGCGATCCGCAAGCAAGTTGCGGCCTATGGCCTCGCCAAAGACGAGTTCCCAGACAACGGGGGCTGGCCCTACATGATCTATATCCGCGAGGCACGGCGCATGGTCACGGACTACGTGATGACGCAGCACGACTGCGAAGGCAAGCGCACGGTCCCCGATCCGGTCGGGCTGGGCTCGTTTGGTATGGACTCCCATGTCGTGCAGCACTTTGTCACCGAGCGCGGGTTTGTGGTCAGCGATGGCGTGATCTGGCATGTCCCGCCGCGCCCCTATGGCATCTCGTACCGCTCGATCATCCCACGCAAGGGCGAGTGTGAGAACCTCTTCGCCCCGATCTGTGTCTCTGCATCCCATGTGGCACACGGTTCGATCCGCATGGAACCCGTCTTCATGACCCTCTCGCAGAGCGCCGCGATTGCCGCAGGGTTCGCCATCGACAGCAAGACCAGCGTCCAAGAGGTCGCCTATCCCGCGCTCCGTGTGCGTCTGGATGCCGCCCTGCAGATCGTGGACAATGCACAGGTACCAAAAGTAAAATGAAAACGGATACAGCAGACGTCGTTGTCTACGGCTCCACTCCCGGCGGGTTCTGCGCTGCCATTGCGGCCGCGCGCGAAGGAGCGTCGGTGATCTTGCTGGAGCCGACCCAGCATGTCGGGGGACTGAGCACCGGTGGGCTAAGTCACTGCGACTCCAACCAGATGCGGCGCGAGACCCTGCTGGGGCTTTTCGAGGAGTGGCACCGGCGCGTGGTCAAAGACTACACCGACCGTGGGCTGCCCGCGCCCTACAATCCGACGCTCAAAGATGCGGCCAAATGGACATTTGAGCCGCACGTGGCGCTGCGCGTGACGATGGCGATGCTCAAGGAGGCGGGCGTCACCGTGCTGACGGGGCGCTCTCTCAAGTCGGTGAAAAAAGACGGCACGCGTATCACGTCGCTGATCACCAAGAACGGCACTTTCTCAGCCAAGGTCTTTGTGGATGGCTCCTACGAAGGCGACCTCATGGCGGCGGTGGGCGTGGACTGGACCATCGGGCGGGAGGGCCGCGCGGAGTTTGGTGAGTCCTACGCGGGCAAGCAGTACCCCAAGGCGAAGATGAAGATCAGCGGCTTCGACGCTGCGGGAAAGCTCCTCCCCCTCGTCACGGCCAGCGACGCCGGCCCCGACGACGCGGGCGATAAGAACGTGATGACCTATAGTTTCCGGCTCTGCCTCACCCGCGATCCCGCCAATAAAGTGCCCCTGCCTGCGCCGACGCGCTACGACCCGGCGCGCTTCGAGCTCGCCCGCCGTGCTTTCCAAGCCGACGTTCGTCGCATTGGCCTGGATCTCTACCCCCTGCCCGGGGGGAAGCTCGACGGCAACAACTCGATCCACGGTCAGATTTCGCTCGGGCTCGTCGGTGGCTGCAACACCTGGCACAGCGCCGATGAGGCGGGCCGCGCGAAGATTTGGGAGGCGCATAAGCAATACACGCTTGAGCTCCTTCACTTTCTCCGCACTGACCCTGCTGTGCCAAAGAAAGTTCGCGATGACCTAGGTAGCCTTGGTCTTTGCAAAGATGAGTTTGCGGCGACCGACCACTTCCCACCGGCGCTCTACGTGCGGGAGTCGCGGCGAATGCGAGGGATGTACCTGCTTACCCAAAACGACATTCTTAGCTCCCCACAGAAAGACGACCCCATCGCCATCTCCTCATTCCCCATTGATTCGCACGACTGCCAGCGGATCGCCTTAAAAGACGGCAGCGTCGTCAATGAGGGCACGATCCTCCCCGTGCGTGTCCCCGGCACGGGGCTTGGCTATGCCTATCACGTGCCCTACCGTGCCGTGCTACCGCGGGCCGCTCAGTGCACCAACCTCCTCGTGCCAATCGCGCTCTCCAGCACGCATGTCGCCCTATCGTCGCTGCGGATTGAGGGGGCGTGGATGGCCATCGGTCAGGGCGCGGGTGTCGCGGCGGCGCTGTCGGCGAAACGAAACGTCGCCGTGCAGAACCTGCCGTATCCCGTCCTGAGAGAGCGCCTTCTCGCCCAAGGCCAAGTCCTCAAGCTGCCACCTCCTCCGCCAAAAACGACCACACCATGAAATACACTGCCTTTCTTTTGCTGGCTCTGCTGGCCGCACTGCCCGTCGCCGCGCAGCCGACAACAAAGCCCAATATCGTCTTTATCCTCGCCGATGACCTGGGCTACGGTGATGTGGGCTGCTACAACGCGGAGGCCAAAGTGGCGACACCGAACGTGGATCGGCTGGCACGCGAGGGGATGCGCTTCACCGATGCGCACGCGCCCTCGACGGTCTGCACGCCCAGCCGCTACAGCCTGCTCACGGGGCGGCTGGCCTTTCGCATTCCGTACCGAAGTGTCTTTGAGGGAGTGGGCGGGCCGTGTCTGATCAAAGAGGATCAGCTCACCCTGCCGCAGCTGCTCCGCAACCAGGGCTACACGACCGCGATGACCGGCAAGTGGCATGTCGGGCTGACGTTCTTCGACAAGGATGGCAAGCACATCACCAAGGGCGGGATCGACGGTGTCCGGCAGATCGACTACTCCCGCGCCATCCCGGACTCCCCGATCCACCGGGGCTTTGATAGCTTCTTTGGGACCGCCTGCTGCCCCGCCACCGACTACCTCTACGCCTTTATCGACGGCGACCGAATCCCGGTGCCACCGACGGGGATGCTCGATAAGTCCAAGCTCCCCAAGCACCCCTACGCCGATGACAACCGCATGGGGATGATCGCGCCGGGCTACGACCTGGAAGAAGTGGACACGGTCTTCCTCCAGAAGAGCCAGGCGTTTCTAGAGCAGCACCAGAAGAACAACCCGAAGAAGCCCTTCTTTCTCTTCCACTCCATGAACGCCGTCCACCTGCCGTCGTTTGCCGCCAAGCGCTTCCAAGGGAGCACGAAAGCCGGGCCACACGGGGACTTTATCCACGAAATGGACGAGGTGGTGGGGGAGCTGATGAAGACTCTGAAGCGGCTGGGGCTCGATAAGAACACCGTGGTGATGTTCTCCAGCGACAATGGCCCCGAGACCACCAGTGTTGCCCACATGCGCGCCGACTACGGCCACGACGGCGCACGGCCCTGGCGGGGGGTGAAGCGGGACCAGTGGGAGGGCGGCCACCGTGTCCCGTTTATCGTCCGCTGGCCCGGCAAGATCGCCCCAGGGAGCAAGAGCGAGCAGACCGTCTGTCTCACCGATGTGATGGCCACCTGCGCCGCGATCGTCGGCACGCCCCTCCCGGATAACTCGGCCCAAGACAGCTTCGACCTCCTGCCGCTCCTGCGCGGCGACAAGAGCGGGGGAGTGGTGCGTCCCTACACGCTGCACCAGACCATCAGCCTCGCGCTCGCCATACGCAAAGGTCCCTGGAAGTACCTGGATCACAAGGGCTCCGGCGGCAATAACTACGACAACCCGCAGCTAAAGCCCTACGCCCTCCCCGACACCGCCCCCGAGGCACCCGGCCAGCTCTACAACCTGGAGACCGATCCCGGCGAGACCACCAACCTCTACTACAAGTACCCGGAGCTCGTCAAGGAGCTGAAGGCCCTGCTGGAGAGTAGCAAGGCCCAGGGGCGCAGCACTGCAAAGAGAGCAAATCCATGAAAAATTGTCTTACGGTTGGCAATCATGTGAGCCCTGCACGGAAATCGTGCGGCTTTGGGGCACTTCGTGCCGCCTCCTCGTTCCTCGTCGGTACTCCCTATGGCTGTAGGGCTGGTCGCTGCAGGCGCGGCCGAAGGCCCCAAAGCCCCGAGGTTTACCATCGAGGGCATGGGGGCCTTGCGCTACTAGTAGTCCTGGTGCTCGCTCTGTGCCGGGTATGTGCCGCACAGCAAGCCGTCCCCGCGCTCCAAAAGCCCGTCAAGGTGTTTCTTCTGCTGGGGCAGTCCAACATGCTGGGCATGGGCGATGTCGGTCCGGAGACCACAAAGGGAACCCTAGAGTACGTGGTCAAGACAGAGAAAAAGTACCCGTACTTGCTGGATACCAAGGGGCAGTGGGCGGTACGCGACGATGTCCGCTACACGTTTGTGATGCAGAACCGAGGGAGCATGCAGCTCGTGCAAAACGACTGGCTCTCGGTGCGCGGGAGGGCAATCGGGCCGGAGCTAACACTGGGGCATGTCTTGGGGCAGGCACTCGACGAGCCCGTGCTGATCCTCAAGGCCTGTATCGGCAACCGAAGCCTGGGCTGGGACCTGCTCCCGCCCGGTAGCGAGCGCTTCACCTTCGAGGGCAAGACCTACGCCGGCTACAAAGACGACACGCCGTCGTGGGTAGAGGGACAGGAGAAAAAGCCGGTCGCCTGGTACGCCGGGAAGCAGTACGACGACGACACGGCCAATGCGAAGAAGGTCTTGAGTGAGCTAGGGAAGTACTACCCCGGTGCCCAAAAGTACGAGCTCGCAGGCTTTGTCTGGTGGCAGGGGCACAAGGACCAGAACGCCGCCCACGCCAGCCGCTACGAGCAAAACCTGGTGAACCTGATCAAGAGCCTGCGCAAGGACTTCAATGCCCCCAACGCTCCCTTCGTGCTGGCCGTGGGCTGCGGAAACCCTGGGCGCTCCGGCTTTGGACTCCAGATCGCGGAGGCCCAGCTGGCGATGAACGACCCCAAGAAACACCCCGAGTTTGCGGGGAACGTGTTCTGCGTGGAGTCTCGGGATTTCTGGAAGAGCAAGGAAGCCTCCCCGAACCCGAAACAGGACTACCACTACTTCCGCAACGCCGAGACCTACCTGGAAGTGGGTAATGCCCTCGGCGTAGCCATGGTCAAGCTCCTGCAAAGGACAAGTAAATGATCCCAGCTCCCCCGCCCACCACCCCCCCCAATATCGTCTTTGTCCTGATCGACGATATGGGCTATGCCGATCTTTCTTGCTACGGCAACCGGCTGGCCCGGACAGAGAACATCGACCGGCTTGCCCGCGAGGGGGTGCGCTTTACCCAGTTCTATGTCAGCGCCCCGATCTGCTCGCCCTCGCGCACGGGCCTCCTCACGGGGCAGTATCCGCAGCGCTGGCGCATCCACTCGTTTTTGGAGACACGCGCCGCCAACACAAAGCGCGGGATGGCGCAGTGGCTCGACACCAAAGCGCCTAGTGTCGCACGGGAGCTCCAAAAAGTGGGCTACGCGACCGGGCACTTCGGTAAGTGGCACATGGGCGGCCAGCGCGATGTGGGGGAGGCGCCGCTTATCACCGAGTACGGCTTTGACACCTCGCTGACCCAGTTCGAGGGCTTGGGCGACCGGATCTTGCCCCTGCTGGATGCCGACGATGGCACGCCGCCCAAGAGATACGCCCTGGGCAGTGACACGCTCGGGCGCGGGAGTATCACCTGGCTGGATCGCTCGAAGGTGACGGGCGCGTTTGCGAGCCGGGCACAGGCGTTTATGACGGAGGCACGGGCTAAGAACAAGCCGTTTTTTGTGAATCTCTGGCTCGACGATGTGCACTCGCCGTTCTTTCCACCCAAAGCGGTGCGCGGCGATGGGAGCAAGAAGGTGCTCTACAACGCGGTGGTGCAGGAGATGGACAGCCAGCTGGGCCCGCTCCTGGAGTATGTCCGCACGATCCCCAACACAATCGTGATTGTCGCCAGCGACAACGGCCCCGAGCCCGGGGCAGGCTCGGCGGGAGCGTTCCGTGGGCAAAAGGGCAACCTCTACGAAGGCGGAATCCGAGAGCCGCTGATTGTCTGGGGGCCGGGGCTGGTCCAGCCAGGAGTGGTCAATGAGAAGACCGTTGTCACATCGGTAGACATGTTTCCCTCGCTCTTAAAGCTGGCTGGCGTTGCCCAAGCCCACGATGGTGAGGAGCTGAGTGAGGCGCTTCTGGGCAAGAAACAGCCGCTTCGCCGCCGCCCGATCTTTTGGAAACGTCCCCCCGATCGGCCCGGCCCTAGTGCCCGCGAGCGCTTCCCCGATCTGGCGGTGCGCGAGGGCGACTGGAAGCTTTTGTGCATGGCCGATGGCTCCGCACCCCAGCTCTACGACCTCAAGACCGACCCTGGTGAGGCGAAGAATCTCGCGCGTGAGCAACCGGAGCGGGTGCGCCAGCTCACCGAGCTGCTCCTCGCCTGGAACAAAACCTTGCCGTAAAATCGCCTCGACGGTAAACGTCGGGCTTTGGGGCGTTCCGCCGCGCCTGCGGCGGAATTCCCCCCCACGGCCCCATTGTACCGACGAGGCACGAGGAGGCGGCCAAAGGCCCCAAAGCCTGGAGGTTTACCGTCCAAGGCACGGTTTGCGACAGGAAGAAAATTGGTATACTGGCCCCAAGAACGGAGCTGTCTGTCATTATGGAACGAAAAAACGCATCGGATTTTCCGCAAGAGCTGCTTGATCTCTTCGACCACTATGTCCACGGCGGAATCGACCGCCGGACCTTTCTCGAGCGAGCGCAGAAGTTCGCCACGGGCGCGGTCACCGCGACCATGCTCTGGGAGAGCCTGCGGCCCAACTACGCCTGGGCACAGCAGGTCCCCAAGGACGACAAGCGCATCAAGACGGAGACCGTCACCGTGCCCTCGCCCAAGGGCAACACCACTATCAAGGGCTACCTCGCCAAGCCCGCTAAGATCAAGGGGAAGCTGCCCGTGGTCCTGGTGATCCACGAGAACCGAGGGCTCAATCCCTATATCGAGGATGTCGCGCGGCGGCTGGCGACCGAGAACTTTATCGCCCTCGCCCCCGATGGCCTCACGTCGGTGGGGGGCTATCCCGGCGACGATGAAAAGGGCGGGGCGCTGTTTCGGACGGTAGACCGGGCCAAGATGGGCGAGGACTTTATCGCGGCGGCACGCTGGCTGAAGGCACTCCCCGAGAGCAACGGCAAGCTCGGCGCGGTGGGCTTCTGCTTCGGCGGTGGCGTCGTCAATATGCTGGCGGTGAAGCTGGGGACGGAGCTAGCCGCAGGTGTTCCGTTCTACGGCTCGCAGCCCAATGCCGAAGACGCGGCAAAGATAAAGTCGCCCCTCCTGATCCAAAACGGTGGGCTCGACAAGCGCATTGTCGATGGCTCGCCCGCCTTTGAGGCGATCCTCAAGGCGAATATGGTTCCCTTCACCGCGCATGTCTACGAGGGGGCCAACCACGGCTTCCACAACGACACGACGCCGCGCTACGACGAAGCCGCCGCTAAGCTCGCGTGGAAGCGCACCCTGGAGTTCTTCAACAAGTACACACGCGGCTAGTAAAGGAAATATATCTTGACCCGTCTGACTTCGCTTGGCATTACTGCCGCCCTCGTCACCTTGGTTGCTCTTCCGAACCACGCAAGCGCACAGACCGCCTACGACAACGGCTCCTATATCGGAGGAACAAACGCAGTCTCTATCTCTGGCCTCGCCACTGCGGATGACTTCACGGTAACTTCCACGATCACCTTCAACGCCATCCAATTCTATGCAGTGGATCTCAGCCCAGGGTTACTTCCGAGCTTCAGCGGGCAGCTCACCTGGTTTCTCTACTCCGGCAGTGCAGGCTCTCCCAGCCCCAATGCCATTCCCAGTACCAACATTATCGCACAGGGAACCGCCAGCAACTTCACCATTACCGATACGGGAGACATTGCTGCAGGTGACCCCAACCGAGAGATCGCCCAAGTCTACTTTAGAGTTCCCAAACAGATACTTAGCCCCGGAACCTATTGGCTCAGACTCAAGGAAGGAACCGCAGACTCAGTCTTCGATGGTACTCCAATATACTGGCGACAAACCGGCGGTGCGATCAAGGGGAACGGATTTCGGTCCGATGGTAATGAGGTCAACCCAACAACGTGGGATAGTGCTGGCACCAATACCACCAATGATCTCTCGTTTACACTCGGTATGGCACCGGAGCCAGGAACGCTGGCACTAGGCGCACTTGGCTTGCCCCTCGCACTGCTCGCCCTGCAACGGCGACGAAATGCATAAGGCCAAGATGTCTGTTGCAAGGCGTGGCAATAACGGAGGCAATGGCGCGTGAAGCCCAATGTCTTGCTGATCCTCGCCGACGATCTCGGCTGGTCCGATCTGGGCTGCTACGGGAGTGAGATCAAGACGCCAAACTTGGACTCGCTCGCGAAAGAGGGGCTACGGTTTACCCAGTTCTACAACTCGGCGCGCTGTAGCCCTAGCCGCGCGGCGATTCTCACGGGGCTTCACCCCCACCAGGCGGGCTTTCCCAATCTCAGCGGCGTGCTCGTGGAGCGCTGCGCCACTCTCCCCGAGGTACTCAAGCCCGCGGGCTACCAGAGCTACATGGTGGGCAAGTGGCACCTCAGCGAGAAGAGCAAGCCCACCGACCGGGGCTTCGACGAGTTCTACGGGATGCTGGGTGGCTACAACTCCTGCTGGCAAGAGGAGCCCTTCTTCACCCGCTGGCCCGCCGGACGAGCCAAGCGCCGCTACGCACCCGACCAGTTCTACGCCACCGATGTCTTTGGGGACTACGCGCTCGACTTCATCCAGCAGGGGCAAAAAAGCGGCAAGCCGTGGTTTCTCTACCTGGCCTTCAACGCGCCGCACTTTCCCCTCCACGCCCCGGAGAGCGAGATCGCCAAGTACGAGAAGCTCTACTTTGAGAAGGGCTGGGACCGCATTAGGGAGGAGCGGCTGGCGCGCCAGAAGACGCTCGGGCTGGTGCCGGGCAACCTCGCGCTGACCCCACGGAGTGTCGTGCCCGAGAACCGCTTCAACACGCAAACCGGCTGGGCGGATAGAGAGAACCCCGCCTGGGCGAGCCTGCCGGAGGACCGGCGGCGGGATCTGGCGCGGCGCATGGCGGTCTTTGCGGCGATGGTGGATCGGATGGACCAGAATATCGGGCGGGTGACTGCCGAGCTCAAGCGAAGTGGCCAGCTCGACAACACTGTGATCTTCTTTCTCTCGGACAACGGCGGCTGCGCGGAGTGGGACCCGTGGGGCTTCGACGAGAGCTCGGGGCCGAAGAATACGCTGCATTCGGGGGCTGATCTTAAGACCGTGGGAGGGCCAAAGAGCTACATCAGCTACGGGAGCGGCTGGGCCAATGTGAGCAACACGCCCTGGCGCCTCTACAAGCACTACAACCACGAGGGCGGGATTCGCACGCCGCTGATTGTCCACTGGCCGGCGGGAGTCAAGACCAAGCCCGGGGCGCTGACCACGCAGCCCGGCTACATCGCGGACTTTATGCCTACCCTCTTGGAGCTCTGTGGGGCGGCGTATCCGAGCGGAAAGCTCGCGCTGGAGGGCACTAGCCTCACTCCGGCCCTCTCGGGTAAGGCCCTGACACCGCGCACGATCTTTATCGAGCACGAGGGCAATAGGTCCGTGCGCGACGGTGACTGGAAGCTGGTGGGGCTGGCGGGGAAGCCCTGGGAGCTCTACAACCTCACGCTCGATCCAACCGAGAGGACGGACTTGGCGAGTCGGGAGCCCGCGCGGGTGGCGGCGCTCTCGCGCGCATGGGACGCCTGGGCGGAGCGCTGCAGGGTGGTCGAGAAGAAGCCTGCGGGGGACGCACTGCCGACGCCTCAGATCGCCAACCGGCCGCTGACGATCCAGTGCGACGTGCAGACCCAGAGCCGCAGTGGGGTGATTCTTGCCCAAGGCGGTCAGCAGTACGGCTACGCCCTCCACCTCCACGAGGGCAAGCTGGTCTTTAGCGTGCGGATCGCGCAGAAGCTAACAGCGATCGAGACGCGGGAAGCGCTCCCCGCAGGGAAGTGGGCTCTGGAGGCACGGCTGGCACCCGAGGGCACGATGACCCTCCTGGTCAATACCAAGGTGGTCGCGACCGGGAAGGCACCTGGGCTGATTCCTGTGCAGCCACAAGACGGGCTCAGTATCGGCCGCGACGATAAAACGGCGGTGGGGGACTACACGCCCCCGCACCCCCTGGACGGCACGGTCACTCAGGTTAAGATCAGCGCGCCTGGATAAGCGCATCGCGGCGGATCGACGGCTGGAGCCGGGCGGCTTTGTAGTTCGGGTCCTTGGGATCGATGGCTTTCTTGGGGTCGAAGAGGCGCTTGTCCACGGGAGTGTGGGTGTAGGGCGTGAAGTCTGGCGTGGTCGTGAAGCAGTCCGAGAAGTCGTTGGCGAGGGCATCGTGGAGGTTGAGCGGCGGGAGCCCATGGAGCTGGTAGAGCGTCCGGTGCATGCTCAGAATCGTCGTGTGCCGGTGCGAGACATAGCCGCGCTTGATCCACGGGCTGATCGCCAGGAGCACGCTGCGCTGGGCATCCACGTGATCGGGCTCGCCCCCGGAGTCGTCCTGGGTCACAAAGATCGCCATGTTCTTCCAGTAGGGCGTGTGCGAGAGGAACTCGACAATGCGGCCCAGCGCCAGGTCGTTGTCGGCCATCCACGATGCGCGGTAGGGGTAGCCCTTCTTCGGCTTGGGATCGTCGCCGTGGTCGTTGCAGATCGCGATATTGATAAAGCCGGGCATCGTTTTTTTCTTCTTGCCCGTGAGAAACAGCTTGGTGAAGTCTTTCTCGAACCAGTCCGCGCGGTACTGGTCCGGGATGTTCATGTTGAAGATCGGAAAGTCGAAGCAGGTGTTGTCAAAGAGCACCTTGGACATGGGGATATTGACCACTTCGCGCGCGCCCGTCGGCTCCTCGTCTTCGTCCTCGCCCACGCCGGCGAACTCAAAGCCCTCGCCGTAGTTGCGGAAGGGGACCTTAAAGCGCGCCAGGTGCTCCCACATCGAGCCCGCCTCGGGGTAGTCCTCGGGGGTGAGGGAGCCATTGGAGTCGAACGAGGCGTGTCGGCCTAGCGCGGGGGTAGCGAGCTTGGGCTCCCAGCCGAGGGTGTAGAGCATCTGGCAGAAGTTATTGGGCTCGACCCCCACCAGCCAGCGGTGCCCGACCCCCGAGCCCTCGGGCATCATGTAGAAGTTGTCGCTGACCGCAAACTGCCGCGCCAGCGCATTGTGGTTGGTCATCACCGCGACATCGTCGAGGGTAGGCTGCCCCGGCGCGCTGACTTTCTGGTGGTAGCCCCACTGCACCAGGCTCGGGTCGTGTTTTGCGCCCGGCACCCGGTCAAAGACCGCATCGTAGCTGTGGTTCTCCTTAGTAATAAAGACCACGTACTTAATCTGCTCGGACTTCTTCCCCGGCTGCGTGGGAAGCACGGGCGAGGCGAGCGTGGCGCGGTCGGCGCTAGAATCCACCATGCCGTTGTTGGCTAGAACGGACTGGGTCTGCGCGGCGAGCTGGCTATTGCTAGGCGTGGGGAGGGTCGTGAAGACGCCACGTAGCCCACGGTAGGGGCTCTTCGGGACGTTCGCCCCCGCGCTGGGGCCATTGCCAAAGCCACGGAAGCAGATGACGCAGAGCTGCTTGCCATCGGCGGAGACCCCGACACGGTACGGGTACCAGGCCGTAGGAATATGCCCGATGACCTTGCCGGACTTCGTGTCGAGCACCCCGATCGCATTGATCCCGCTCTCGGCGATATAGAGCCGGCTGCCATCGGGGGAGAGCGTCAGCCCCGACGGCTGCACGCCCCGGAGCTTGGCGGTCAGGGGCGAGGGCTGAATTTTGGTCCGTCGTGTGAGCTTGCCGGTTGCTAGGTCCAGCGTCTCGATGGAGTCGTTGTTGTCGTTGGAGATGTAGAGGATCTTGCCCCGCACCTCCAAGAAGTTCGGGGCGCTCCCCCCGATCGCCTTGCCATTGTCTGAGGTAGCTCCCACGACGAGGCCGGTCTTGACCTTGCGGATCACCTTGGGCCGCTCCGGGTTCTGGAGCTCGACCCCCCAGACCGAGAACGCCTCCAGCGCCTTGGGATCGCCCAGACCGGGGACACGCCGTCCCTCAAACTCGACCCCGTCGCGGGCCTCCTTGCTCGGGTAGGCAAAGGCGGGGCGGGTCAGGCCGAGCTTGTCGAACGCCTTGGTCTTGGGGGCGGGAATGGCTTGGTAGGCAAACTGCCCGATATTGGCGACATAGACCTGGCTCCCCGCCACCGCGAGCGCGTAGGGGTACCGCCCGACCGCAATCGAGCTGACCACTTTCCCGGTCTGGGTGGAGAGGGTCGCGAGCCGGAAGTTGGCCACATCGGCGCAGTAGAGCCACTTGCCATCGGCACTGAGCTTCAGGTCCATGACATAGCTATCCCGAAATGCCTTGCCCTTCACCGGCACGTTGAGCGAGAGATGCCGCAGAAACGCCCCGGTCGCGACCTCAAAGACCTGGACCCCGCTGGAGTCGCCGCCGCCCCAGTAGAGCTGCTTGCCATCTGGGGAGAACGCGACCGCTCCGGTGTTGTTGCGCCGCTTCTTCTCCTGGGGGTTCCCCGGCCGTGCCTTCAGCTCCGTGACGGTCGGTGTGCCGCTCTGCCAGCCCGCGAGCAGCTGTCCCACACCATCGCTCGCGACAAAGGCAGTCTGCCGATCCGGGCTCAGCACCAGCCCATGAGGCCAGGTCGCAACCGGTGTGTGCGTTCCCACAGGCTCCAGAAAGCGCCCGGTGGTCATGATCGTCCGCCCCTCCGGGTTGAACGTGGCGTAGCTCTCCACCGACGGTGCGTGCAGGTAGGGGCGGGGCGTGGCCTTGTTCTGCGACGGTGCCGGGGCGCTGGCAAGGAGCACGGCGCTGAGCAGGCCACCCGTGCGCGCAAGCGAGGGAAGTGAGGAAAGGAGGGGAAGGTAGGGCATAGAGACGATTATAGCGAGATTCTTGCCCTACCGTATTAAGTCTGTAGTTTTAGGTCAGCTCCAGCCCCCGGAAGGTGCCGGTGCTCGTGGCAAAGCGGTCCGTCTCCATGCCAAAGCGCTGGAGGGCGCTCACAAAGAGGTTGGGCAGGGGGTAGTTGCGCTCGCGGTCGAAGGCGAGGTGCTGGCCGTGCTTGAAGCCCCCGCCGGCAAAGAGCACGGGCAGGTTGGTGGTGACATGGGTGTTGGCATTTCCCAGGTTGCTGCCGTAGAGCACCATGGTCCGGTCGAGCAGGGTCTCGCTGCCTTCTTTACGCGCCTTGAGGTCGCCAAAGAGCTGGTGCAGGAGCTTCATGTGCTCCCGGTCGATCCGCTCTAGCTGGGTGAGCTTGGCCGCGCTCCTGCCGTGGTGCGAGAGGTTGTGGTAGCCGTCGCTGGTCGCCTCGCCCTCGACTTGGATCGCGGGGGAGTTGACACTGTCCAGGAGCAGGGTGATGGAGCGGGTGGAGTCGGTCTCAAAGGCGAGGCGTGCCATGTCGTACATCAGGCGCACCTTCTCCATGTACTCCCGCGAGTCCGTGGGGTCGAGAGGGGGCTTCTCGGCGACGACGGGCTTGGGCTTGGTCTCCCACTCCGCCGCAAGCAGGAGGCGCTTTTCCAGCTCGCGGACACCGGTGAGGTACTGGTCGAGCCGCTCCCGATCCCGCGCCCCGATCTCTTTCTGGAGGCCTTGGGTCTGCTCGGCGATACTGTCCATGATGCTCTGGCCGCGCGCCAGCCGCCGCTGCTGCTCGCGTAGCTCCTCGGGCGTGCCGCGCAGAAAGAGCCGCTTAAACACCACCGACGGTTTCTCTTCACAGGGAATCAGGACGCCGCCGCCGGTCCACGAGAGGCTACGGGAGCCCTGCGCGACATTGACACCGAGGGTCAGCGACGGAAACCTTGTCAGGTGCCCGATGCGCTCGGCGATGTACTGGTCGAGCGAGATGGTGTTGCGAAAGCCGCCGCTCCCCGGGTGCGGTGCCGCGGTGAGGAAGCAGTTGTCCGCTGGGTGGCCGCCATCCACATCCGGGTGCCAGACCCCCGAGAGCACGGTGAAGTCGTCGCGGAAGTCCCGCAGGTGCTCCAGATACGGCGAGAGGGTGTAGCCCCGCCCGGTCTGGCTGTGCTCCGGGAAGAACTTCTCGGGGAGGAGCCCGAGGTTGTTGCAGATGCCCAGAAACCGCCGCGGCGTGGCAGGGGCGGCGGCACGGGCAAAGGCAGGCTGCATTGCCTCCAGCAAGGGCAGGCCAAGCAAGATGCCGGTCCCGCGCAAGAGATGGCGCCGCGAGAGGGGGCGCTGGGTGGAGAAATGGACATTTTTCATGGCGTTATTTGTTTCCAGGACGGTGAACGTCCGGCATTCCTCGACGGTAAACGTCGGGCTCACCCAGAGGGTACCCGGGCCTTCGGCCGCCTCCTCGTTCCTCGTCGGTACAAGATTTATCCGAGCGGAGCGAGGCGGCGACTTGCTCGCCCCATAGCCCCACGTTCACCGTGCGGGCTCTTTTATTTATTTCGGAAAAGCTCACTTTCGACGATAGCGTAGATCAGGGATTTGACACCGTAGCCGGTGGGGGCGGCGCGGTCTAGGATCGCCTCGATCTTGGGACGGTCTCCGAAGCGCACGGGGGCTCCGGTGGCGTAGGTGACAAGCTGGCGCGCCAGGTTCCGGGCGAGCTGGCGCTCGTCCTTGAGGAGAAGCTTTTTCAGCTCGCGGACATCCTGGAAGCGGCGGCCATCGGGGAGGGCACCGGTGGCATCGACCGGCAGGGCGGCGTGAAACGTAAAGGGCTGGCCGTTCTTGCCGTAGCCCGGCAGCCGCTGGCCGTCCCCAAGGGCGCGGTAGCGCTCCCGCCACGCCCCACAGACATCGAAGCTCTCCAGCGCAAAGCCCGCCGGGTCGATCTTGGCGTGGCAGCCCTTGCAGGTGAGGTCGGTACGGTGCTTGTCGAGCTGCTGGCGGATGGTGGCCGCGCCGCGGATATCGGGCTCCACGGCGGGGACCGCCGCGGGCGGTGGGGGCACGGGCTGGCCGAGAATCCGCTCCATGATCCAGGCACCGCGCAGCACGGGCGAGGTGGTGGTGCCATTGGCGGTCACTTTAAGGACACTCGCCTGGGTGAGAAGGCCCCCGCGCACCGAGTCTGCTGGGAGCGGGACCTTCCGAAACGCGACTCCCTGGACGCCGGGGAGACCGTAGTGGCTCGCCAGCCGCGCGTTGACCGTCACAAAGTCCGAGGCGACCAGGTTGCGCGCGGGCAGGTTGCTCTGGAGCAGCTCGGTGAAGAAGCTCTGGGTCTCGTCGCGCGCCGACTCCACCAAGTAGTCGTCGAGGTAGTAGTCCGGGTAGAGGGTCTCATCCGGCGAGACAACCGCGACCTTGCGCAGGTCCAACCAGTAGTCTAGAAAGGCCTCGACAAAGCGCTGGGACTTGGGATCGGCTAGCAGGCGCGTGGCCTGGGCGCGGAGCACGGCGGGGTTCTTGAGCGCTCCCTGGTCGGCGAGGGCGCGGAGGGCCGGATCGGGGGCGCTATTGCCCAGGAAGTAGGCCAGGCGCGACGCGAGCGCGTGGCTATCGAGGGGGCCGGGGCGCTCCTCCAGGGTCACAAACGCGGGGGAGCAGAGGATCGCGGAGTAGGCCGTGAGCAGCGCCTCCGTGAAGCTCTCGTTGTCGTCGAGGGCGCGCAGAGCGAGCTTGAGGAACGGCTGGACATCGCTGTCGCGCACCGGGCGGCGGTAGGCCCGTGTCAGAAAACTGCGGATCAGGCGCGCGGCATCGGTGGTGGGATCGCGCGGGGTGACCGTAAACTTGCCTTTCCCGTCGCTCTGTGCGGGCAGGTCACCAAAGAGCCGCGGGTACCCTGGCTCCGCCTCCGGGAGGGGGCCTTCGACCTCTAGCCACTGGAACGCCACCCCCGGCTGGCCGTCTTTCTGGGCGAGCGGGTTGTGCCAGCCCGGCGGGCGTGAGCGGAAGAGGCGCACGGCATCGGGGCGGATGGTCTCGCCCTTGAGCAGGTAGACATCGAGCTCCCCCACGGTCGGCTCGATCCCCGCCTCGACCGTCCCCAGCTTGCGCAAGAGGCGCGGGGGCACCTCGGCGTAGAGGCTGATCGGCTCTCGGGTGCGCCCCCCGGAGAGATTGGTCCGGCTGGGCTCCCACCAGCGCTTCTCACTGGCCGGAGCGGCCCAGAACGTGTGGGCCGCGATCCGGAGCTTGTAGCGCCCGGCGGCGGGGGCGCGGAAGCGGTTGAAGGTGATCTCCAGCGGCTCGTAGGTGCTGGCGACCACGCCCATCGACTCCTGCTCGCGGCGCACGGGGTCTTTTTCTCCGACCGTCATGGGGGCCTTTGTCTCCAGAACGGGGAGGTCGGCCTGGTTGCCCATCAGAGGGAACGTGGCGCGCTCGGGGCTCCCATTGAACTGCGTGAAGAGGACATGCCCAGTAAAGCCCGACTGCTCCCGGGCGTAGTAGCGCTTGCGGGTGGGGGGCGGGGCAACCTGGTGGGCGAGCACCTCACGGAGGGCGTAGTCCGCAGCGGTGAGGTAGCGGCTCATCTGCACGTGCGAGACATCCAGACCTTCCCCCACTTTATTAAAGCGTGCCACCTCACCGTCCTCGGGGAGCATCTCCTTGATCTGAAGCCAGGGCGCACCGAGTAGATCCCGCAGGGTGTTCTCGTACTCGTAGCGGTTCATGCGCCGCCAGACCGCCCGCCCTTGCTGCCTCACGCGCCGGTCCTCCGCGGCAAGCATCGGTGCGGTGAGCTCCTTGAGAAACGCCGCCCGTGCGCTCGCGGTGGGCTGGGGCATTTCTTTGGGCGGCATCTCGCCGTCGCGCACCCGGTCATGGACCTTGACCCAGAGCCCAAACGCCTTGGGATCGTCGAAGTTTCTAGAGAGCGCGGTGAGATCGAGCTTGCCCGACGCGTTTTGGGCGTTGTGACACGCGAGACAGTTTGCCTTCAGAAAGTCCTCTCGCAGGGGAGGAGCCTTCGTCGGCCTTGGTTTCGTCTGTGGCTCCGCCGCCAGCGCCCCCAGCGCCAGGGTGAGCGTCGCGGCAATGACTACGCGTCTCATGGGCATTCCTCTTTGCTATTTTTTGAGAAAGGGAATGGGCTTAAGTTCCAGCTTTTTGATGGATTGTAGGTAGTCTAGCACCGCCTCGGAGTTCTTCCCGCCGACCTGGGCGTGCCAGTGGAGCGTGAAGCCGTGGGGGCCTTTGGTGTCGATCATCTTGGGCTGGAGCGTTAAGAACGCCTTGACGGTCTCTAGTTGCCCGAGCATGGTGGCGCAGAAGAGATCGGGGCGGGCGCCGCGCTCTAGCAAGAACTCGACAATGTCCCGGCGGCCCATGTGCGACGCTCCCCCGAGGCCGGTCTCCCAGTCCCCGCCGCCCCAGTCGATCGTGGCATTGAGGAGCGCGGGCTCTTTCTCAAGGAGCTTCTTGACCATATCGAGGTCCGAGTGGGCGTAGATGATGAAGTCCTGCGCGAGCTGGCGGTTGAGCTGCGGCTTCTTCCAGCCCGGCTTGAACTTGGGAGGGTCGTAGTCGCGCGTGAACGGGGCCTCAACGGGGCCGCCCTCCGGTGTGGTCTGGGCGGAGGCGTGGGAGGCAACAAAGAGCCCGGAGGCGAGGGTCGCCAGTTTTCGGCGTGAGATCGGCTGTGACATAGCCAATTATAGCGGATATGGCAGAGAGCTGCCCACCCTGCTCGTGGGCTCCGAGAGCGGCGCGGTAGAATAAAAACCGGAGCTTTCACTATGTCAACTACGATCTCACCACTCGAAGCCCCCCTTCCCCCGCTCCCTGTCGAGCAGGAGAGCCGCCGCGCGATCTGGACACGGGAGTCCGTTCGCCGCGCCGCCAGCCTGGGCTTCTTCGACCCAGAGCGCTACGAGCTGTTCGAGGGAGAGCTTATCGAAAAAATGAAGAACCTACCCCATACCCTTGTTCTGACCGCCCTCCTGGAATGGGTTGCCCAGTACTTTCCACGCCACTGGCAGAGCGAAGCGCCAATCGATGTTGCCGAGGGCGAAAACGAGACCAACGCACCGGAGCCCGACCTGACCATTGTCACTCGTCCGCTGAGAGGGCTTGGTCGCTTCCCAACTCCTGTGGATATTGCGCTGGTGATCGAGGTCGCCGACTCCACGCTGCGTCGCGATCTGGGCAGCAAGGCTCTGCGCTACGCCCGCGCGGGGATTCGGGAGTACTGGGTGGTGGATATCGAGGGGCGCAAGCTCCATGTCCACCGTGAGCCTAGCGGCGACACGTGGGGTAGTGTCGTGGTGCTAGAGGAGACACAGACCCTAGCTCCGCTTACCAACCCCGAAGCCATCCTCGCCTTGGGTGAGCTTTTTCCAACTCAGGCGGCTTAGTTACTAGCCTCTCTGCTCCAGTCTTCCACCGTGAGGCCAGGCACTTTCTCGAAATCCGAGAGATTGCACGTCAGGAGTGTTGCACCGTTCGCAAGAGCAATGGACGCAATCCGTAAATCCTGGGTGCCTATGCGAACTCCTGCCTGTCGTAAACGGGTGAATATCGATGCAGCATTCTCGGTGAATCCCCAGATGGCAAAGGCGGTGCAGAAGCGAAGGCTTTGTTGCATCTGACCGAATGCCCTGACTTCTGCTTCAGGCGATTTGGCGCGTGAAACAGCAGCCAGCCAGCCTTGAGCCTGCTCGGCATACGTGACGACGGTGATTCCATAGTCATCGGGAGCAAGCTGGCGAATGCGATTGCGTACTCGGATGCCTTCCTCACCTCCTCGTTGCCAGAGGCTCAGATGGTCGGTGTCTAGTAGGTAGATCATGCTGCTTTGTCACGGTACTCGCGGCGTTCACGCTCACGCTCCGCTGCGATGGTGTCTAGGACTTCTCGCGCATGGGGGCTATCGGCGAAGACTCCGAACATCTCTTCCAAAACCTCCGGGTTCGTTCTGCCCGTCACCCCGAGGCGTCTTTCGCTCGCCTCAGACAGCGCTGCGAGTTTCTTTTCCAGCGCCGTCACCCGCTCTTCTAAACTTCCGATTGCCATTGGTATCTTTGCTCCTCTTACGATTTTACCGCGCCCTACTTGCCGCTCTGAATGTGACGGTGTGATTCCTGCATTCCGAGTCGTTCACGCCGCACAACAAGAGGGTATAACAACTCGTACAGGGAATCCCTTCCTTTGTGCATCACCCTATGAGTCTTATCAAGTCTAAACAACGCGTCGCTGACCACGGGGAGGTCTTCACCCCAGAGTGGATGGTCGAGGCAATGCTTGATCTCGTCAAGCACCAAACGGAGATTATTAGCTCCACCTTTTTAGAGCCCGCCTGTGGAAGTGGTAATTTTCTCGTTCCTATCCTGAAGCGCAAGCTCGCCGCCGTTGATCGCGACTATAGGAAGTACCCCTTTAAGAGACAAAGGTTCGCTCTCGTTGCCGTTATGAGCATCTATGGGATCGAGATACAAGAAGATAACATCAGTGAGTGTCGGGCAAATTTGCTTTCCGTTTTGGCAGAACACCTTGACCTCAAGCCGTCGGATGATCTCTATCGGGCTGCCTCCTCTGTCCTCTCATTGAATATCGTCCACGGCGATGCGATGGAGATGCTCACCTGCGATAAGCGGCCTTTGACCTTCGCCGAGTGGGGCTATCTGGAAAAAGCAGCAAAGTATCAGCGCCAAGATTTTCTCCTCAAGGGACTGACCAAAAGGGCAGAAGTTCCTACCTCCAAAGAGGCTTTGGAGGCCAACACGGGGAATCTCTTCTCCGAAGAACCCGCGTTTGAAGACCGAGGCAAGAGCGAACCTTTTACACCGATCCGGCGCTATAAAAAGGCGTCCATGGAAGAAATCGCAGAGTGGATCAACAGTCCCCCGGAGCCAATTGAATGAACGATCAAGTCCCTTTCTCTTTTCGTGGTCGTAACCCGGATGTCCTGACCTGTATTGCAAACCTCTCTAATGATGAGGTCTTCACACCACCCGAGCTGGCGAGCCGGATGTTAGACACGCTCACCGACGCGTGGGCGGCTAATCACAACGGTGCGAATCTCTGGGCGGATAGCTCGGTGACGTTTCTAGACCCGTGTACGAAGTCGGGGGTGTTTCTACGAGAGATCGCGAGTCGGCTCACCAAGGGCTTGGCCGAGGAGATTCCCAACCTGGAAAAGCGGGTCGATCATATCCTCACCAAGCAGGTCTTCGGTATCGGTATCACCCAGCTCACGGCTCTGCTTGCCCGCCGAAGTCTGTACTGCTCCAAGTACGCGAAGAGCAAGCACTCCATCGTAAGGTCGTTCAAAGGCGATGATGGGAATATCTGGTTCGAGCGTACCGACCACACTTGGGTGGAAGGAAAGTGTAAATACTGCGGTGCAAGCCAGAAGACTCTGGACAGAGACGAAAGCCTGGAGACGCATGCCTACGCACTGATTCACACAGACGATATAAAGGCTCAAGTAGCCAAGATTTTCGGGGGGAAAATGCAATTCGATGTGGTTATCGGCAATCCGCCGTACCAGTTAGACGACGGAGGTTACGGCACTAGCGCCGCGCCCATCTATCAGCACTTTGTCGAGCAAGCAAAAGCGTTAGAGCCGAAGTACCTGTCGATGATTATTCCCGCTCGTTGGTTTGCCGGTGGTAAGGGGCTAGATGAGTTCCGCGAGGCAATGCTCTCCGATAATCGCATACGCTCCATCGACGACTATCTCAGTGCATCGGATGTTTTCCCCGGTGTGGGCCTGAAGGGCGGTGTTTGTTTCTTTCTTTGGGATAGGGAAAATCCAGGGGCGTGCCGTGTAGCCACTCATTTCAAAGACTGGCCGGTTTCAACCTCCACCCGCGCGCTTCTTGAAGAAGGTGCAGATATTTTTATCCGCTTCAATGAAGGTTTATCGATTCTAAAAAAGGTTATTGAGACGGAGGGTGGGCAAGTTCAATCGGTCTCTTTGCCTGAGGATAAACGCTTCGATCAACTCGTTAGCTCGCGAAAGCCTTTCGGATTAGATACAGTGTTTAAGGGCAAAGCTACCAAGCGTGCCGGTGATGTTCTTATTTATCAAAATGGTGGCACTGGCTATGTATCTAGGAGTTCTCTGTCTACAGGGACTCATTTGATAGATGTCTGGAAAATCTATATTGGACGTGCAGCGCCTGGAACTGGTAACAAAGATACTTATCCTCATAAAATTTTAAGTACTCCATTCATTGGCGAGCCAGGGACTATCTCTTCGGAAACCTATCTTTGCATTGGTCCATTTGATTCAAAGAATCATGCCGAAAGTGCTTTGTCCTATTTATCTTGTAGGTTAACACGACTTCTTATTCTTCTGCACAAGCCTTCTCAGGATGCTACGCGCAAGGTTTATACTTTTGTGCCAAGTCAGGATTGGACGAAGTCATGGACGGATGAAGATCTCTATGCGAAGTATGGTATCTCCGCTGAGGAAATTGAGTTCATTGAGAAGGTAGTGCGCCCGATGGATTTGAGCGGAGCTTCGGACGATGATGAGTAAGCATACTATCGAGGAAATCCTTGCTCCGAAGCCGGAGGTGAAGCCGCGTATCTATGCATACTCTATCAACGATGTGGCACACAAGGGGCTCCTTAAGGTTGGGCAGACGACACGCGATGTAAAGCAGCGGGTTGCAGAGCAGGTCAAGACTGCTGCGATCAAAAACGTCAAGATTGAGCTCGACGAGCTGGCGGTACGCGATGATGGCACGGTTTTTTCCGACCACCAGGTTCGGGTGGCGCTGGTCGCAAAAGGGTTTGAGAATACCGAGCTGGAGTGGATGCGCTGTACTGTCGCCGATGTGCAGACTGTTCTCACCGAGCTGCGAACAGGGAAGCAGCTCTCTGGGACACACCACGAAACCTTTCCTCTGCGGTGGGAGCAAGCCGAGGCGGTAAATAAGACACACGCTTACTTTCACTCCCTCTGGCGGGAAGACATGCACGCTGTCCCACGCTTCCTCTGGAACGCGAAGATGCGCTTTGGTAAGACCTTCACCACCTACCAGCTCGCCAAGAAGCTGGGCGCAAAGCGGGTACTCGTGGTCACGTTCAAGCCCGCCGTCGAAGATGCGTGGCAGACCGATCTGGAAAACCACACCGACTTTGAGGGCTGGCAGTACCTCTCCCGCTCATCAGGGAAAAATCCGACACAGATCGACAAGAAGAAGCCCGTTGTCTATTTTGGCTCTTTCCAGGACTTGCTTGGGCGCGACCTCTTCGGGAATATCAAAGCGAACAACGAGTGGCTACATGCGGTGAACTGGGACTTGGTGGTCTTTGACGAGTACCACTTCGGTGCATGGCGTCAGGGGGCCAAGGAGCTTTTCGAGGGAGAAGAGGAGGGGATCATTCGGGTGGAGACTCTCCTTGACGATACCAAGAAATTCCGGGAGCGTGTCGCCGATCTCCAAGAACCTCTAGAGAAAGAGTCCAACTTCCTGCCCATCACTAGCAAGGCATACCTCTACCTCTCTGGCACACCGTTTCGTGCACTGGCGAGTGGGGAGTTTATCGAGGAGCAAATCTTCAACTGGACCTACACCGATGAGCAACGCGCCAAGGAGCAGTTCGCACAAAATCATCCTGGCGACCGTAACCCCTACGGTGCCCTGCCACAGCTACGCCTGCTCACCTACCAGATGCCCGATGAGCTACTAGCGGTTGCCAGTGCCGGGGAGTTTGATGAGTTCGACCTAAACGCCTTCTTTGCCGCCACGGGTACGGGGACAAGTGCAGAGTTCAAGAACAAGGACGATGTGCAAAAGTGGCTCGACATCATCCGGGGGGCCTACGCGCCACAGATGCTCGAAAACCTCAAGACAGGGACACGCCCGCCGTTTCCCTACTCCGATATCCGCTTGCGTCCCTACCTTCAGCACTCGTTCTGGTTCCTCCCCAATGTTGCCTCCTGCCATGCGATGGCAAATCTCTTGGCCGAGAAACACAATACCTTCTGGCATGAGTATCGGGTGGTGGTCGCAGCGGGAACGTCCGCCGGTATGGGGCTGGACGCACTGATCCCTGTACGCAAGGCCATTGGCAACGGCTTTGATACCAAGACCATCACGCTTTCTTGTGGCAAGCTAACAACGGGTGTAACTGTGTCGCAATGGTCGTCGATTCTGATGCTCCGCAACCTCAAGTCGCCTGAGACCTATTTTCAAGCAGCCTTCCGTGTCCAGTCCCCCTGGTCGATCAAGAACCCCAACGGCGACAATCCCAATGAGGAAGAGATTCTCAAGCCTATCTGCTTTGTCTTTGACTTCGCGCCCACACGCGCTCTCCGCCAGCTCTCCGAGTACGGAATCAGCCTCTCTCCCAGTGAGCCCAACCCTGAGAACGCCGTCCGAGACTTGGTCTCGTTCCTGCCTGTGCTCGCCTACGATGGCGCGAACATGACCCAGATAGACGCAGGCGGTATCCTCGATATTGCCATGGCGGGAACCTCTGCAACACTCTTGGCGCGCAAGTGGCAGTCTGCTTTGCTAGTGAATGTAGACAACGACACACTTCGCCGTATCCTGGAGAACCCCGAGGCACTGGCTGCCGTGGAGAGCATAGAGGGCTGGCGCGCACTTGGCGACAATATCATCGAGACCATTATCAATAAGAGCGAGAAGGTCAAAGAACTAAAAGGCAAAGCGAAAGCTGGAAGCCTGACAGCCACCGAGAAGAAAGAGCTCACAGAAGAAGAAAAAGAGTACAAATCCAAGCGCAAGCTACTACAGGAAAAGTTGATAAAATTCGCCACCCGTATCCCTGCCTTCATGTACCTCACTGACTTTCGAGAGAATAACCTCCAAGACGTGATCACCAAGATCGAGCCCGAGCTCTTTCGTATCGTCACCGGTTTAACCGTCAAAGACTTTAATCTCCTCGTCAGTCTTCGCGTCTTCAATACCGAGCAGATGAACCAAGCCGTCTTCGCCTTCCGCCGTTACGAAGACGCCTCTTTGCGCTATACGGGAATCGAGAGCCATGAGGGGCTAACACACTACGGTCTATGGAACACTGTCATCGCCAGAGAATCCCCTGAAGACTACACTCCCTAATTCCCCTCGGACTCCCCCTTTCCCAGTGAGGAACGAACGTCCGCACCCAGAGGGTACCCGGGGGTTGGGGGAGAGGTTAAAAAGCAGCCGGGGGAGGCAAAAAATTCCCCCGAAACCTTTCCTCTTTCTTATCTATCCAAGATAACGCAGAGGCTTTGAGGGATCGTGCAAGGAGTTCCAAAGAGCGTGCAAAGTCGTTCCACGAGTGTGCACCGTCGCTCAACGAGGGTAACAAAACCATTCCAAGAGTGTGCAGAACCTTCCCAAGAGTATGCCCTGAGCCTCCGTAACAACGCAGTAGGAGAAAGAGAGTATGCCAGAGACGACAGAGAGTACGCCCAGTGCTCTAGCGACCACCCCCAAGCCGCGGAAGCTGACCCCGCGCACCATTGCAAGCAAGCTACGCCGTGCGGAGCTCCTGCTAGACGGCACCGAGAGCCACCCCGAGATCATCACCTTGGTAGAGCCCTTCGGCTACACCGCCACCAAGCGCGCCGAAGGGCGGGCGCTGCTCCAAGCCGCACAGACCCAGCTCGGGCTCAGTCAGCTCAGCCGTGCCGTGCAGAAGCAAAAGACGGAGGTGCTTGTCGAGACCGAGAAAGTGGCGCGTCGCGCCTACGCCGACCTGGCCGCAGCCGGGCGGGCGCTCTTTCCCGCAGGCTCGCACGGGCGCACCGCGCTGGGGCTGAGTGGTAACACCCCGCAGGGGCTCACTGCCTTTCTCCGCGCCGCCGATGCCCTCTTCGACGGTGCCACCAACGGCCCTGCGGATGTCAAAGCCGCCCTCGCGGCGCACGGCTACACCGAGGCCAAGCTCACCACCGAGCACGCCAAGATCACCGCGCTCAAGGCGGCCGATAGCGCACAAGAGGGGGCAAAAGGTGGAGCACAAGAGCTCACCCCCCAGCAGAACGATGCTCTCGCCGCGCTGGACAAGTGGGCCGCGACCTACCTCAAGTTCGCCCGAATCGCCCTACGCGACCGCCCCCAGCTCCTCGAAAAGCTCGACGTAAAAGCATAGCCCCAAAAAGCACCCCCTTCGCGAAGCCGGAGGGGGTAGCGAGCGGTGCGAGCTGGGGGAGGCAAGATGGCGGGGGCTAGGGGGCTGGCTGGCGCCACGCGATAGAATGAGCCCGGAGGATTTTTTACACCGTGCCTTTGAACTCGCGTAGTCGCATTATCACTGAGGGGGTGCAGCGCGCTCCCAACCGCTCCATGCTCCGTGCCGTCGGCTTTGGCGATGGGGACTTTCAGAAGCCCATTGTCGGGATCGCCAGCGCCCACTCGACCATCACGCCCTGCAACATGGGGATTCGCCCGCTCGCCGAGCGTGCCGAGGCGGCGATTCGTGAGGCGGGGGGAATGCCGCAGACCTTTGGGACAATCACGGTCAGCGACGGTATCTCGATGGGGACGGAGGGCATGAAGTACAGCCTTGTCAGCCGCGAGGTGATCGCCGATAGCATCGAGACCGCCGTGATGGCGCAGTCGATGGACGCGGTGCTGACCATCGGTGGCTGCGACAAGAACATGCCCGGTGCGATGATCGGGATTGCGCGGATGAATGTCCCGGCGATCTTTGTCTACGGCGGGACCATCAAGGCCGGGAAGTACCGGGGCCGCGATCTGAATATCGTCAGCGTCTTCGAGGCCGTAGGGTCGCACTCTGCCAGCAAGATGGACGATGAAGAGCTGCGGGGGATCGAGTGCAACGCGATCCCCGGTGCGGGCTCGTGCGGGGGGATGTACACCGCCAACACCATGAGTAGCGCGATTGAGGCGATGGGCATGAGCCTGCCGCACAGCTCGACCATGGCCGCGGTGGACCCCGAGAAGGCCGAGAGCGCCGCTGAGAGCGGTCGCGTCTTGGTGGAGGCCGTGAAGCAGCAGCTCCTCCCCCGCCAGATCATGACCCGCAAGGCGTTTGAGAACGCGATCGCGGTGGTCATGGCCACGGGCGGCTCGACCAACGCCGTCCTGCACCTGCTCGCCATCGCCCACGCCGCCGAGGTGCCACTGAGTATCGATGACTTTGAAGAGATTCGCAAGCGCGTCCCCGTGCTCTGCGACCTCAAGCCATCGGGCAAGTACCTGGCCAACGACTTCCACCATGTCGGCGGTGTCCCGCAGGTGATGAAGCTCCTCCTCAACGCGGGGCTCCTCCACGGCGACTGCCTCACGATCACCGGCCAGACCATCGCCGAGACCCTCGCCCATATCCCCGATGCCCCGCCCGCCGATCAAGATATTATTCATCCCATCGACAAGCCCATCTACGCCCAGGGGCACCTGGCGATCCTACGCGGGAACCTGGCCACCGAGGGCGCGGTCGCCAAGATCACGGGCGTGAAGTCCCCCAAGATCACCGGTCCGGCGCGAGTCTTTGAGAGCGAGGAGGAGACCCAGGCGGCGATCCTCGGCGGCAAGATCAACCCCGGCGATGTGCTGGTGATCCGCTACGAAGGCCCCAAGGGCGGCCCGGGCATGCGCGAGATGCTGGCCCCCACCGCCGCGATTATCGGTGCGGGCCTCGGGGACTCTGTCGGGCTCATCACCGACGGCCGCTTCTCCGGCGGCACCTACGGCCTGGTGGTCGGCCATGTCGCCCCGGAAGCCGCAGTCGGGGGGACGATTGCGCTGGTCGAGGAGGGCGATAGCATCACCATCGACGCCACCACGCTCACGCTCACGCTAAACGTCGACGACGCCACGCTCGAAACGCGCCGCGCCGCCTGGCAGCCGCCCGCCCCGCGCTACACCAGAGGCGTGCTGGCAAAATACGCCAAGCTCGTCTCCACCGCCAGCGTCGGCGCCGTCACGGACTAAGCGCCGACGGGTTAGCCGCCGATTGAAATCGGCGTCTGCAATGGCGTCGTCCCTCCGCCGCAAAGCCCGTGCCGGGCTGGGAGTTCTTGCTGAGTTGTACATTCCGGAACACCTTAAAACCTACCAACCGACGCGGCGATTTACGGTCGCCGTGTCGGAGGGAGGGGGCATCGAAACGTGGGAAGCCCAGATTCACGAAGAGAAGATCGGCGATCTCACTCTAGCTACAGGAAAGCTGATCGCTACTGATCCGGCGTATGGGAGGTTTCCGGAAGACATTACCCCGTTCACTCGCACGGTGCCACCTGGAACCTACTCTGTTGTGTTGGGGATGGTAGATGAGTACACATCGCGACATTATGCATCTAATGTCTATGCTCTGATCTGTTTCTCGGATAACCCAATCATCCACTGGGAGCTCGCTCTCTGCCCTGAGCAAAATGCTGATGAGTTGGAGGGGATGCAGTATTTTGGGTTTGGTGTGGACTCAGGTACAGGGTGCTTTCTGGATGAGGGGCTCAAATACTACCTGGCTCAAGAGGAAGTACAACGACTAATGGGCGACGTGATGACGGGAAACGGTGATATTACTCTGACAATGGAGAGGGGCGCTCGAATGGTTGTTTTTATTGCTGGGATGGGCGATGGATGCTATCCCTGCTACTGGGGGCTGGATACCCAAGACCAGCCCGTGTGCCTGCTTGCCGATTTTCAAATCCTACGCTCGCTGGAGGAGCTTCTTTCCATGGGGCAGGTTAGTGAGCCTCGCGTTTGAGCTCCACGATGCACGTCTCGCCTCGGTTCTGCTAGAGCCGGGGCGAGCCTGTCTCTGCTTCGATGCGCTCTACATTCATGGGGAGACCCACGGCTGGTACCAGAAAGCGGTTCTGGAACTGGGGCAGGGGAGCATCGCGGGAGCCCTCCCCGAAGAGATGGAAGACAGCTACTTGGTGACGGGAGAGCTAATCGTAGGCGCAGAGACATATCGCAATGTCGTTCCCTTGCCGCTGGAAACGGCGGAACGCGTCGAACTCACGCTGGAGTTTGCCCTTGGTGAGCGGCTGGTTCTGTCGTGCCGAGGGGCTAGCTTGCGCTTGCTTGGGGAACCAGGGGCACAGGAGCCGTTGCCTTAGAAGGTAGGCATTCTTGCTACTACTCTGAGGAATACCTCATACCCGGGGCAATGCCCGTAGTTTCACGCGGGAGAAATAACACACTTACTCCGACTATCTCTTGTGGTGATACCCATGAGAAAACTCGGAATCGGGCTGGCGGTGAGTACCTTGCTGGTGCTCTTTTGCTTGCCACACACGGGCTGGCTCCTGCGCGGCCTCTTCCGAGCGATTATCGCGGCGGCGCTCTGGCAGCCCATGCCGGCGGTGCGCATCGAGGGAGATATCGCCTCGTGGCCGCTCCTCGTGGTGGCGACCTGGGCGCTGGTGGCGCTTTTGGCGACGCTGCTCTGTGGGGGAGTGGCGGGGCTGGTGCTAGGAAATCCCGCGTACTGGAGCGACGGCAAGCCCCGCGCGCGGGTGCAGCTGAGCCTGCTGAGTATCCTGATCGGGGGGGCAGCTTGGTGGGGCGCGGGAGCGGCGCATCTGGTGGGGGCGCAGCGCCTGACCGGGGCGCTCTGTGGGATTGTCCTGCTCTTTCCCCTGGGAATCGCGATGCTGACCCTGGCCTTCCAAGGACGCCAGCGCGGCAAGGCAGCACCCGTGAGCATCCTCACCGGGCTGGCGACTCTCTCGCTTCCCACCGCCTTTGGCCTGTCGCTGCTCTGCGCGATCTTTCTGCTCCTGACCGCACGCCCGTAACCAACCCATGCCACTCTGCGTTTAGAGCGGCATGAGTGGTCTTGCCAAGAAGAGCCTGCTGGTGGTTGCCTTTGTCTTGACAGGGCTCCACTTCCATCCCCAGACTGCCTGGCTGATACGGACACAGTGGCGTGTCGTGTTTGCGGGTGCCGGAGAACGAGTCGGCACTGCGGCACTCGGAAACCTAGGGGCAAGCCTGGAGGAGCGGGACCAGACGGTCCTCACGCTCGCCCAGCAGCACCCGGAGAGCGTCCCCGTGGTTCTCGCAGCGGCGTTTATCCAAGACGATCCCAAAGTCGCGCAGAGGCTCTGTGCGGACCTGGCAAGGCGCTTCCCCCAAGAGCCCGCCGTCGCCGCAGGTGTCCTCCGCGCCTGGCTGACGCGAAACAACAGCGCGTTTCTGCCCCACCGCCCCCAAGACGAAGCCGTGCTCCAGCGCCGCTCTCCGCCGAGTGCCTGGCAGCGCCGACTTATTTCGTCGCCGCCACAGCCCCCAGCGGGCATGGTGACACCGTTTCTGGAGCAGGCCCGGCACGGCGAGGCAATCGACCCCGACAATGCGTTCTTTCCCGCCATGCGCGCCGTGGCCCTCTTTACCGCGCACCGGGACCAAGAGGCGCTTCAGGCCCTGCACCTCGCCGCGACAAAGCGACGCTGGGACGACTACCACACGGCGATGGTCCAGGGACGCCACGAGCTTCTGACCCTCCACTACGGCTCCCACCCCGCTCTTGGGGATTACTCGACAGAGCTGCTCTTCAACTTCCCTGACCTCGGTGCCCTCCGCCGTGCAAGCCGGCTGGCTCTGGTGCATGCGGTCCGCCGCGAGCTGCTGGGCGACTTGGAAGGAGGCTTCCAGATACGCCGGACGCTCCGCACGCTGGTGACCCGGCTTCGGGAGAGTGGGTGCCTCTTGCTTTCTCCCCGAACGTTCATGGAGCGGCCGGGAGGGCTCCCAGTGGCGGCCCTCGACGATGTGAAGGAAAGAGTCCGTGGGGCGGCACTCCGCTGTGTGTACCTGGACTACCTGCGCCACATCGGTCATCCTGAGGAGGCAACGGCGGTGGAGGGCGAGCAGACGGCGTTTCGCTTGGCACGACAGCAAGCGAACGAAGACGCGAGGAATCTCTACCTGCCTCTGGTAGGTCCCTTGCTCACCTGGGGCTGGAGCCTTGTGTTTTTAGTGGGGGCCTGTCACGTTCTGATCCTGGGGGCGATCGCCGCGCTCCTGCAGCGCACTGGGCGGATTCGCGCGAGCCTGCCCGCCCATCCGGGGGTGCGTGCCGCGCTCTGGCTGGTGCTCGGAGTGCTCCCGCTGGTCGCGATTGCCCTGGTGAGCGGCGCGCTCTTCCGCTCTTGGGCACTCTATCCCGCGGCTGGCCTGGGAATCTTTGCGCTCGCTCAGCTTGTCCGTACGACGCCACGTGGTCGGCGCTGGCGCAGTGCGGGCTGGCTCCTCGCCGCGCTGGCGGGGCTTGCTGCTCTGGCCACGCTGCTCTACCTGCCGCTATCGGGGGCGCTGGCACTGCGCTCGGCCGTGCTGGGCTCCGGGGAGGGCTGTGGCTGTGGCGAACCCGACGACGAGGTGGCGACAGACACAGTCTCTGAGCCGGAGGCATGGGTGGCAGGGAACAGTACGGCAATGACCGGGACGCTCTGCCTCCCTCTGGCGCTGGTGGCTGTTCTCCTGGTGGTGAGCCGCGTGCGGCGTGTGCCCGTCACGGTCGGGGTTGTGCGCGGCGTCGCACGGGGGAGCCTGCCTCTCTTTGTCGCCTTACTGATCCATCACGCACTGGCAACGGTGCTCTTGGTGTCGCAGGAAGCAACCCTCCGCGCGACCGCTCTGGAGTCCTCTCGTCGATGAAAAAGAACCCTCTCTCTCTGCTCTGTCTTACCCTGAGTGTCGCGATCCTGCTGACCCTCTCGCTCCATCCCAAGACCGGCTGGCTGGTGCGCCAGCAGGCACAGGCCGCTTTTGGCGGAAAAGGCCCCGCGCTGGTCAAGGCGCTGGACGGCCCCGCGGTCCCGCCAAAGCTCAGCCCCGCGGGGGAGCTAGCCCGGACGCTACGCGAGCTCTGCCGGGAAAAACTCACCCTGGAGCGCAAGGCGGAGGAGGTGTTCTATCAGGGGCACTCCGAGGCGGGTTTTCCGAAGACCTATCCCAAGGACCTCTCGCTCTACGATATTCTGGCACTCACGGAGGCCGGCGAGCAGTGCGATCCGGGCAATGCCTTCTTCCCGACGCTCCGTGCCGTGGCCTTGCTCGCTTTTCATAGCGACAGCCAGGCACTCGCCGCGCTCCACCAAGCTGCACAGTGCCCCCGCTGGGACGACTACACCAATGAGGAGGTTCTGGCGCGGCTGGCGCAGCTCGATCACGTGCAGGGCAGGCACTCCGCCCTCGCCGAGATGCAGGTTGAGCAGAGCCTGATTGCTCCACACTTTGGTCGCCTGAGGGCACTGGCACGGGTAGTCACGGTGTTGGCGGCGAAGAGAGAGCAAGCGGGCGCACTTACCGAGGGGCTCGCGCTACGGCATGACCTCAGAGCGCTGGGCGTCCTTCTTCGAGAGCAGCCGGGCTTGCCGCTGACAGCACACACCGGGATCACGCTAACCGCGATTGCGACGGCCCGCCCCGGCGGCGAGCTACCACGAAAGTACACCGGCTCGTCGGAAGAGACCAAGCAAGCCCGACGACGGGATACTCTGGCGGCACATACCAAGTACTGGGGAGCGGCGGAGGCGAGTGCGGTGGCACAGCTCTGGAAGCGCAATGAGGAAGCCAAGGCGCTTCATGGCACTTTCACCCTTGCCAGCGATAGCTTCTACGGCCTCGCCGCCGAGTGGCAAGTGGGGCTACGCGGGCTGGCGACCCTCTTGGCGACCTTGCTGATCGGGGCGTTTTGTGCCCTGGTCGCGCGTCTTCACCGTCAGAGAGCAGCCTGTCTCGGTATTCGTCTCGGGCTCTGGCTGATGCTGGGAATTGTCCCGCTGGCCGTCTGGCGCTCGGGGCTTTCCGAATCCGAGGTCTGGCTCTCGCTAGGGCTACTGCTCGCTCAAGGCGGCATTGGGCTCTTTACGCTCTGGCAGGCGTGGCGGACGATGGAGCGAGGACGGTACTTACTAGAGGTGGTCGTGATGGCGGCGACCGTGCTCGCGCTGGGCCAGCTGGTGTTGCTTGCGAGCGTCGCGATGTGGGGAGCGGAGGACACAATCAACACGTTCTACGACACCTACCTGCGCTGCTTCTCCGCGAGTGCGGCAGACCCACAGCCCTGGTGGCAGGCACTTGGGGACGAAGCATGCTCCCGTGCGTTCTTTGCCTTCCCCGCTCTCTACCCCCTTCTCTGCCTGGTTCCCGTCTTGGCGATTGTGAGCCGGGTCAAGCGTGTTCCGGTGGTCTTTGGCGTCCTGCGTGGCCTTGGGCGGTGCACCTTGCCGCTGGTGCTGGCGCTGACCCTGGCCTATGCCTGGCAGGTGGAGAGAACAGCGCATCGCGAGGCGCGGCTCACAGCGGAGCTTCGGGCATTCTATACGCGGCCTTAGAGCGTCCCGGCGAGAGCGTTCATAAACCGGCGGCGCAGGGGCAGGAACTCGGTCTTGCTGTTGTCGACATAGACCGCGTTGGTGAGCAGGACGATCACGCACCCGGACTCGGGATCGAGAACGAGTGCGGTGCCCGTGAAGCCCGAGTGCCCAACGGCGCGGTCAGACAGTAGGTCGCCGGTGGGGGTGAGGCCATTGGGCTTGCAGAAAAACGCGAGCGTGTGTCCGGGCGGTGTCGACTGGGGCAGCAGCCAGCGCTGGCGGGTGGGGGAGCCAAAGAGCCCGCCGTGGAGGATCGCCTCGCCGAAGCGCGCCACGGCCTCCGCGGTCCCAAAGAGCCCCGCGTTCCCCGAGACCGAGCGGCCCTCGGCGCAGATCGCGCGCGCATTGCCATCGTGGACAACGCCTGCCAGTGTCTCCCCGGAGCGTGGCCCCTCCTGGGAGATGGTCGGGGCGGAGCGGGCGGGGTCAGGGTGGTAGGTGAGCTGCTCACTGAGGCCCAGCGGCGCGAAGACGTGCTCGGCGGCGAAGCGATCTACGGTGGTGCCGGTGACAGTCTCCAATACTTGCGCCAGCAGGATGTAGTTGAGGCAGGAGTATTCGTAGTGGGTGCCGGGTGCGCCCCGGAGCGGGAGCTGGCTAATCGCACGCACGGCAGCGTCCAGCCCGAAGCCTTCGTCCTGGTAGCACGCGATCCAGGCAGGCAGGCCCGACGTGTGCGTGAGCAGGTGCCGGAGGGTGGCGTCCTTGAGGTGGCTCGCTGCGGGGATAAAGTCTGTGAGAGGTGTCGTGAGGGTGAGCTCGCCGTGCTCCACGAGGGTGCAGATGCTGGAGGCCATGGCGACCGGCTTGGTGATACTGGCGAGGTCGTAGAGGGTGGCGAGGGCGGTGGGCGCGCTACCGTCGGTCGTGCCGAGGGCCTCGTGCCAGAGGGTCTCGCCTCGCTGCCGCACGCAGACCACGGCTCCGGGCATCGCCTCCCGCTGGATTCCCCGCAATAGGACTGTACGCACTCTTTCCATGGTTCCTATTGTACGATACGATACCACTATTATGAGATTCAATAAGACCCAGTGGATCATCCTTGTCTCGGGGACCCTCTTTATCCTGGCCATGACCTACGGCAGTGGGATGCGGTCGCAGGTGAAGAAGCTCCAGAAGCTGACTGAGGAGTACAAGATCACCCGGCGGAACCTGCGCTCGTCGGAGCTGGCACGCAAGGCCGATATCGCGCTCCTCCACCAGCTAGAGGCCCGGCGCGAGCTGGACCTGGTGCTTCAGGCAATCGCCCAGCGCAACTTTGGGATCGCCAACGAGCTCCTCAAAAGTATCGTCGCCCACCTGAATACCGCCAAGCAGGCCGAGGCCGCCAACACCGCTGCCCTCGATGCCCTCATCCCCGTGCTCTCGTCGCTGGGCGAGACCCCCGATCCCACCAAGCTCACCGAGCTGGCCCACAGCATGGATGTCGAGCTGGAGAAGGTCTCCCCCAAGACCGACTACAAGAGCGAGGTGACCGTCCCGCCGCCCACCGGCAACGACGAAGTCGATCCCGCCTACGAGTTCGGCCAGCGCGGCTAGGCCTGTCCTGCCCAGAGGAACCTGGGCAGGAATTTTCTCCCCCCCCGGCGAACCTACTCACAGGAGAGTAGTGAAACATGAGTATGCCAGGATCTGGTCCGGGGGGCACCTCGCCCGCCATTCAAGGCCCCGCCGTTCAGATGGTCAATGCGATGGTCAACGATGCCGTTCGCCTCGGGGCCAGTGATATCCATATCGAGCCGCGCGCCAACTGTCTCGAGGTCCGCCTTCGTGTCGATGGCGTCCTGCAGACCTGGAAAGAGCTGCCCAAGGACCTCCAGGACCCGGTCGCCGTGCGTATCAAGGTTCTGGCCGATCTTGATATCAACGAGAAGCGATTGCCCCAAGACGGCCGTATCGCCATCACGATGCCGGGCAAGTCGTTCGACCTTCGTATCTCCAGCCTGCCGGTGCTCTACGGTGAGAAGATCGTGATGCGACTTCTGGACCGCTCGATGTCGGTGCGCCCGCTCCAGGGGCTGGACTTCTCGCCCCACAACCAGGAGACCTTTGAGGAGCTGATCCGCCAGCCGCTCGGGCTGGTGCTGGTAACCGGCCCAACGGGGTCGGGCAAGACCACTACCCTCTACTCCGCCCTCAATGTGCTGCGGAGCAAGGCGACCAATATCGTCACCTGCGAGGACCCGGTCGAGGTCAATATGGAGGGGATCAACCAGAGCGCGGTCAATGAGAAGGTGGGCCTGACCTTCGCCCGCCAGCTCCGCGCCATCCTGCGCCAGGACCCCGATATCATCCTGGTGGGGGAGATGCGCGACCAGGAGACCGCCGAGATCGCCTTCCGCGCCGCGATGACGGGCCACCTCGTGCTCTCGACCCTGCACTCCAACGATGCCCCGACCTCGGTGACTCGTCTGATCGATATGGGGGTCCCCCCGTTTCTGATCGCCTCCGGCTTGGTGGGCATGGCTGCCCAGCGCCTCGTGCGCCGGCTCTGTGTCCGCTGCCGCCGCCAAGCGCCGCCGACCCCGCGCCAGGCCGCACTCCTAGGAATCTCCGATGCCGACCCGATCTGGCAGCCCGCAGGTTGCTCCGAGTGCGAGGGCACGGGCTACAAGGGACGAATCGGGGTGCATGAGGTCGTGACGGTCGATGAGAAGTTCTCGCGCCTGATTATCGACAAGGCACCCAGCTCGATCCTACGCCGCGCCTCGATTGATGCGGGGATGGTGCCGATCCGTGAGGACGCGCTCAACAAGATCCGGGCGGGGCTGACCAGCGCGGAGGATGTGATGCGCCAGGTCTATCTCAAGGCCGACGACGACGAGGACAAGAACTGGCAGCCGCCGGGCCAGCCGGCACAGATCGCCGCCAGCCCGGTCGCGGCGCTCCCTGCCGCTAGTTAGCCATCTCCCCGCGCCTTAGAGCGCTTCCCCTCTTCCCCTAACCGCTCGTGCCTCGCGGGGAAGAGGGGTTTTGTGTTTATAATGGGGCATGAGCAAAAGGTCAGCTCCTCCGCGCTGAGATTCCGACCTGATTCTGCCTGGACGGTAAACGTCCGGCTGTAGGGCCTTCGGCCGCCTCCCCGTGCCTCGTCGGTACAAGTAGGCTTGTCGGTACAAGAGATTCCGAGCGAAGCGAGGCGGCGCGAAGCGCCCCATAGCCGGATGATTTCCATCCGGGCTTGCCCGACGTTTACCGTCCACGCGGCTACCCCGCAAAGACCTTCTTCTGGATATCGTCGAGGAGCGCCATCCCCGCGATCACTTTCCCGAGGCCGTCGCCGATCATGGGGATCATGCCGTTGCGGAGTGCCTCGTTCTGGATGATGGTGGTGGTGGCGCGCTTCATCACGAGGGTCTGGATGGGCTCGGACATGACCATGAGCTCGTGGATACCGATACGGCCCGACGTGCCACCGTTGCAGCGGGCGCAGCCCACGGCCTGACCGATTGCCTTCACGGGAAGGGGAGCGCCGTACATCAGGTTCAGGAGGTTCTGCTGCTCCGGGGTGGGCGGGGCCATCGTCCGGCAGTTGGGACAGAGGCGGCGCGCGAGGCGCTGGGCCTGCGCCCCGATCAGGCCCGAGGCGATCAGAAACGGCTCGACTCCCATGTCCATCAGGCGGGTGGGGGCACCGGCGGCCTGGTTACAGTGGAGCGTGGAGAGCACCAAGTGCCCGGTCATCGCGGCCTTGAAGGCGATCTCGGCCGTCTCGCCGTCGCGAATCTCCCCGACCAGCACCACATCGGGGTCCTGGCGCAGGATGGCGCGGAGCTGCGAGGCGAAGGTCAGGCCGGCCTTGGGGTTGACCATGCTCTGGCTGATCCGGTCCATCTCGTACTCCACCGGGTCCTCACAGGTCATGATATTGGTGGCGGAGTCCTTGACCGCATTGAGCGCCGCGTAGAGGGTCGTCGTCTTACCGGAGCCCGTTGGGCCGGTCACGAGAATGATGCCGTAGGGGCGCTTGATGAGATTATTGAACGCCTCCAGGTTGGGGCGGGAGAACTCCAGCTGCTCGATGGTCTTCTGGGTCGCGCCGCCGTCGAGCACACGAAGCACGACACGCTCGCCGTAGAGGTTGGGCAGGGTAGAGACACGGAACTGCACCGTGCGACCGTCGATGCTCAGGTTGATACGGCCGTCTTGGGGCAAGCGGCGCTCCGCGATATCGAGGTCACTGAGGATCTTGATGCGCGAGACCAGGGCGGCAAAGGAGTTCTTGGGCAGCACGTGCATCACGTGCAGGTGACCATCGATTCGGTACCGAACCTGGAAGTCCTTCTTGTAGGGCTCGATATGGACATCGGAGGCGCGCTTGCGGACCGCCTCGATCAGGATGGTGTTGACAAACTTGATGATCGGGGCATCGTTGGGATCATCCATTGTCGCGACATTGTCGTTGTCCTCCGCGAGGCGGCGCGCCTCCTCCGGCGAGAGCGTGGCATCGTCGCTGAGGACCGTCAGGGTCTCTTCCAGGGAGCGGGCGAGCTGGTTCTTCTCGTAGGAGCGGTTGCTGGTCTGGTAGGCCAGCTCGATGGCGCGCTTGAGGGCGGTGCTCTCCGCAAGGACAGCCTTGACGCGGCGCTTGGTGCGTGCCTGTACGAGATCAATGGCGGGCGTGTTCCAGGGGTTGGCGACCGCGGCGCGGATCGGGGGATCGGAGAGGTAGGAGTCCTCCTCCGACGGCTCCAAGGGGAGCACCAGGAGCGCGAGGGCCTGCTCGCGTGGGATATGGGCGATCCCGTCCTCGTAGATCGTCTCGCTCTCGACATTGACAAAGGTCATGTCGATCTGGCGGCTGTGGGCGGCGGTGATGTCCTGCTCATTGACCCAGCCCTTGCTCACCAGGATCGAGCCCAGGCGCTCCCGCGTGAGGCTCTGGATCTCCAGGGCCTGCGCGAGCTGGGAGGCCGTGAGGAGGCCACGGGCGATCAGGATCTCTCCCAGGCGCTCCTTGGCACCCAGGGTTCCGGTGGACGGCAGGGTCGCGGGGAGACCCGCACCGGACGCGGGGATGGAGCCATTACCGTGGCCGTTGCCATTGCTGGTGCGGGCAACCTCCGTGGCACCCATACGGGCCACGGCCAGCGACTCGGCGGGGGCGGTGGCGAAGTTGGGGGTCTTGTCGAGGATGGCCGGGGCGGGTGCGGGTGCAGGTTTGGGGTTTAGGATCTCTTGGAGAGCGTTGCGGATCTCCTCCGGCTCCAGCGGGTAGCGCACACAGACCAGCGCACCGGCCTCCGTGGCGCGGCTGCGGTTCTCGGGCGTGTCGCTGTCCATGGCCATGAGCACGGGCAGGCTCTCGATCCCGATATCGGGGTGACGGATACGGCGGCAGATATCGAGGCCATTGACCTTGGGCGCGTTCCAGCGGGTGATCAGGGCATCGTAGGGAGACTGGGTGCGGGTCTCGCTACGGGGATTGCTTCCCTGAGTAAGCTGCTCCCAGGCGGCCTCGCCATCACGGACAATGGTTGCCTGGTGGCCCTGGCGCTCCAGCGCCTCATGGAGGAGGAGGGCCGAGAGCGCGTCTTCTTCAACAGCTAGAATTTTCATGGAATACCCTCTCTATAGTCGGTGGGATATTCGCGATTCTTAACCTGTGAATTAGACTATTTCACCCAGTGCTATTGCGGGATTACGGATGGACCCAGGGTTTCCGGTAGGGACGGCTCAAGAGCTTGTTGGCGGCCTCGTCCCCGATAATACGCCCCTTGGTCGCGTCCCAGGTCAGTGTCCGCCCGGTCTGCTGTGCCAGGTTCGCCAGGATGCAGCTCGCGGTGGAGAGATGGCCTTCCTCGATATCGGCGACGGGATGCCCCCGGCTCTGGACCGCGCGTAGCCAGTCGGCCATGTGGTAGCGAATCGCGGGGGCGACATGCTTCTCGAGGTCCCGCTCGGTGGCGTCTTCGGGGAACTTGTCCAGCTCTAGCGTGACATCTTTGTGAATCGCCGGCCCACGGCTGGGGAGAAAGTCGTAGCCATTGACACTGGCCTTGAGCACGCCCTTCTCGCCGTAGAAAGTCGCCGACCACGGGTACTTGGGATCGGGCGCATCGCCCCAGCTCCTATGTTGCCAGAGCACTTGGGTCTCGCCAAAGTCGAAGCTCGCGGTCTGGGTGTCGGTGATATTGGCGACACTGGCCTTGTCCATGAAGATTCCGCCGCTCGACGACACGCTCCTCGGCCAGCCGAGCCCGAGCATCCAGCGGGTCATGTCCAGCATGTGGACGCACATATCCCCGACAATGCCGTTGCCGTACTCCATAAACGCACGCCAGCCGCGGGGATGCGCCACGGGATTGTAGGGCCGCAGCGGCGCGGGGCCGGTCCACATCTCCCAGTCGAGCGTCTCCGGCGGTGCCGTATTGGCCACGCGGCTAGAGCTGCGCATGTGGTAGTAGCAGCACGTCTCCACCAGCCCGATCTTGCCCAGCTTGCCCTCTCTTAAGATCTCCCGCGCCTCGACCAAGTGCGGCGTGCTGCGCCGCTGCGTCCCGATCTGTACGACACGCTTGTGCTTGCGTGCCGCCGCCAGCATCGCCTGCCCCTCCGCAATATCCACCGAGATCGGCTTCTGACAGTAGACATCCGCCCCCGCCTCCATCGCCGCAATCGCCTGGAGCGCGTGCCAGTGGTCGGGCGTGCCAATAATCACCAGCTCCGGCTTTGTCTCTTTAAGCAGCTCTCGATAGTCCGCAAAGGTCGCCGGGCGCTTCTTGGACACTTGCCGCGCCGCCACCAGCTCCGCTGCCTCTGCCAGCATCTTCTTATCGACATCGCACAGCGCCACGACCTCTGCGTTTGGGGCGACTTGAAGCAGGCGAAACAAATCACACTTGCCATACCACCCCGACCCAATCAGCGCGACACGCGGCTTGACATCCTGAAACTCTCGAAAACTCATGCAGGGATTCTACCCGCCCGGCACCCCGTGAGATACAATTTGTCCATGTTGCCCACGAAATCCGACTCCCAGGAGCAAGTGCTAGCCTGGCTTGCGGCGCACCCGTATGGCGAGCAGGACGAAAACGGGGTGGATCTTTCCCTGCTCCGGGAGAACCTGAAGCTCACGCCGGAGCAACGCTGGCTCAAGCATCAGCGTGCTCTACGAACCATTTTGGAGGTAAGACGTGCCGGAGAAAGAACCCGACTTCGCCGCACTGCTTCAGCGTCTTCATGAGGCAGGAGCGCGATTTGTTCTGATTGGCGGACTGGCGATGATGTCACACGGAAGCGCCCATGTTACCGTGGATATCGACGTAGCCTATGCGCGTGACTCGGAGAACTTTGTGGCTCTGGCCAATGTCATCCAGTCCATTCATGCCCGCCTGCGCGGTTTGCCCCCAGACATACCGTTCCCTCTGGATGCCCAAACCTTTCGAAATGCAATGAACCTGACCCTCGAAACCGACTTTGGCGATCTGGATTTACTCGCCATCCCAGAGGGGCTGGATTCTTATGAGGGGCTAGTCTCTCGTGCTGTGGAAATGGAAGTTTTTGGAGTTTCTGTTCATGTGGCATCGGTGGATGATCTGATTGCGATGAAGCGTGCGGCGAATCGTCCAAAAGATCAGGCGCATCTTTATGAGCTTCTTGCGCTCAAGGAACTTCTAGAGGAAGGATAGGGGAACTTTGAATGGCTAATCGTTGCTCGCTCTATGCTGTTGATTTTGCCCCCAGTGAAGGTACGAAAGCAAAGCCTCTACTTCTTGCGGAGCACGCCTACGATATTCCGCTTGCCTTCAAGCTACTGGTCTCAGCATCGCCACAAATCTCCCCTTCGCTTGATTGGCCCGATGAAGGTGAAGTTGCGATCTTAGGAGAACTAGCACAAGGGCGTGAGAGGCTTTTTGCGTTTCTTGACCAACTCACGAATCCGCTTGCTCAACCTCTGGTCGAAGAGACGAAGGCGTTTCTCACACACCCAGAGCGTCAGCTATCTCACATTCTGCTGGAGCCATTCGACATTTTTCAGATGACAGGGCCAGATTCTGTTACTGCTATCACCTGGCTTTTGGAGGAGATACAGCACTTGGACGAGCGGCTTCCCCACCAAATCGAAACCACGTTGGTGGCTTTGCAGATCCCAGCACCGAACTCCTCAAAGCGTCTCTGGCCCTGGCAAAAGCCGCCCAAGCCCCGCGATCCGCTTCAGCCGCTCTACGACCTTGGTCTCGGAAGCTGGGGATAAATTCGGGAGCCCGCACCCATAGGGTACCCGGGCTTTATGGCGGAACGCCATTGCGGACGCCGATTTCCAATCGGCGGCAGGAAAACGCTCCGCCGGCCACGAATCAACGGGCATGAGCCAAGAGCAAATCCGCGCCGCGCTGCGCGCCCTTCCTATCGAGCTGCCCTCCTGGGGCTTCGCCAATGCGGGCACCCGCTTCGGAGCCTTCCCGGAACCGGGAGTGGCCCGCGATATCTACGAGAAGATCGAGGACGCCGCGACCGTGCACCGCCTCACCGGGGTCTGCCCGACGGTTGCGGTGCACATTCCTTGGGACCTGCCTCCCGCCGGTAAGACCTGGGCCGATATCGCGGAGTTCGCCAAGAGCGAGGGAGTCGCGATTGGGGCGATCAACCCGAATCTCTTTCAAGATCACGACTACAAGCTCGGCTCGGTCTGTAACCCCGACCCGGCGATTCGCAAGAAAGCGGTCGCGCACCTGAAAGAGTGCGCGGAGATCATGAAGGTGACGGGGAGCAAGCTGCTGAGCATCTGGCTGGCCGATGGGACGAACTATCCGGGCCAGGACGATATCAAGTCCCGCCGCCAGCGCCTGATCGACTGCCTCGCCGAGGGCTACGCCGCGATGCCCGACGACGGCGAGATGCTGGTGGAGTACAAGCTCTTCGAGCCCGCGTTCTACCACACCGACCTTGCCGACTGGGGCACGAGCTTCACGGTCTGCCAGAAGCTGGGCGAGCGCGCAAAAGTGCTCGTGGACACGGGGCACCACGGCCACTACACCAATATCGAGTTCATTGTCGCCACGCTCATCGCCGAGGGGCGCCTCGGGGGCTTCCACTTCAACGACCGCCGCTACGCCGACGATGACCTGATTGTTGGGAGCGCCAACCCCTACGCGCTGTTCTGCATCTTCCATGAGCTGATCAACGGCAACGACGGCAAGACGGCGTTCCAGACGGCCTACATGCTGGACCAGAGCCATGTGGTGGAGAAGAAGATCGAGGCCATGGTGCTCTCGGTGCTCAATGTCCAGACCGCCTACGCCAAGGCGCTGCTTGTGGACCGCGCCGCCCTCGCCGAGATGCAGGTGGCCGGGGATGTCATGGGGGCCCACGCGATCCTGCGCGATGCCTACGAGACCGATGTCCGCCCGATCCTGGCCGCCACCCGCGAAGAAATAGGCCGCCCCGCCGACCCGCTCAAGGCCCTCGCCACCGACGCACTGGTTGCAGAGCGCCGCGCCCGCCGCCAAGTCGAGCCCGCACGGGCAAGCGGCGCTGGCCTCGGCGCGTAGCTAAACCACTCGTAACCTCTCCCCAACCCCTCTCCCGGCCGCTCATTCTTCGCTGGGAGAGGGGCTTTTTTATGTCTGCCTGATGGTTCGCGTGGACGGTGAACGTGGGGCAATCCTCGACGGTAAACGTCGGGCTATGGGGCCTTCGGCCGCCTCCTCGTTCCTCGTCGGTACAAGGTTATTCCGAGCGAAGCGAGGCGGCGACTTGCTCGCCCCATAGCCCCATGATTTCCATGAGGGATTATTTGATTTGACATATATCTAATTAAATGATTAGATGAGTGTCATTATGATCGAGACCATTGGAACACTAGCAGGGCAGCTGAAGCCGCTGGGGGAGCCGACCCGGCTGCGGCTCATGGGCTTGCTCCTGCGCGAGCCGCAGACGGGCGAGGAGCTGGCGGCGGTGCTGGGGCTGTCTGAGCCGACCATCACGCACCATATCGGCAAGCTCCGTGAGGCGGGGCTGGTGGAGACGCTAAATCGGGTGCACCAAGCCCGGCCCGAGGCGGTGGACGCGCTGGGCACCGGACTGGGGGAGCGGCTGAAGGCGCTGATGGAGGCGGAGGAGCCTGCGGATAAGTTCGCCAAGAAAGTGCTGGATGCGTTCTTTGAGAACGGGCGGCTCACGACGATCCCCGCGCGGCAGAAGAAGCAGCGGATCGTGCTGGAGCGGCTCGTGGCGGAGTTTGAGCCGGGTGTGCGCTACACCGAGGTAGAGCTCAGCGCCAAGCTCCGCCCCTTCCACGACGATGTCGCGACGCTCCGCCGCCTCTTTGTGGCGGAGCGACTCATGGCGCGGGAGAGCGGGGTCTACTGGAGGCTGTAGACATCGACACCGCAGGCGACAAAGACTCTCTTCTCCGGGCCGCCGTAGGCGATCGAGCCGACCTTGGCGGGGAGCTTGGCGAGCTCCCGGCTCTCTTTGGTGGTGAGCGAGTAGGAGAAGAGCGTGTTGCCGTCGGCGTAGAGGACCGTCCCCGGCTCGCCAAGAATGGGACGGCTGCTGAGCTTCTCAATCGCGGGGGCACCGAGCTCGCCCTTTTGGGGGTCGAAGACATAGAGCTTGTTGCGGTAGGCGCAGGCAGCGAGCTTGGTGTGGGAGTCGTAGAGGAGGCCGTAGACCGACGCCACATCGGGGAACTCGTGGGTCCAGAGTGCCTTCCCCTGTGCCAGGTCCCAGAGCCCGACCTTCACGGGGACGCCTTTCTGGGCGGAGAGCCCATTGGCCTCGGTGCTGGTGCCGATCAGCGCCTGCCCCACTCCGACGGGCGCAACCCCGCTGATCCCCTGCGGCCCCAGCGGGTTTTTCAGCACCTCGGACTTGCCGGTCTTGGGATCGGTGATACTGACAGCCCCGCCGTACTCGCCGTACTTGGCCAGCCAGCCCGCGTAGAGCCTGCCATCATCGCCGACCGTCACCCCGGCACTGGGGCGGATGTAGTCCGGCCCGACCCGGAAGATGGTCTTGGGGTTGACATGTTCTACCTGGTTCCACTTGGCATCGGGGTCGAAGCGGATCACCTCGCCGCCGACATAGGCCACGGCGTAGCAGATCCCATCGACGATGGCCGCATCGTAGACCTCCCCGCCCTGGTCGGAGATCGTGCGGGTATTGGTGAGCTTGCCGGTCTTGGTGTCGAGGTAGAAGAGGGTCTGGCCAAAGGTCGGGCCGCCCCAGAGCCGCCCGCGGTCATCGACCCGCAGAAAGTGTGTCGGGCGCGGCGCGGCGGGGCCGGGGATACGCTTCAACTCCAGCGTGCGCTTGCGCCCCCCGAGGGTGAAGTAGTCTTGGCCGCGCACCCCAAAGAACGTCCCCTTGTCGTTGCGCGCCAGCAGCCCGCCGGAGTTCTCGGTGAGGGTCAGGGCGAGCGTGGGCTTCTTCTCGCCCGCCACAAACCGCCAGACCTTCTGCCCTTGCCGCAGGATCAGGGTCTTGCTGTCGGTGAGGCGCGTGTCGACGTTCCAGGCACCGTCTTTGGGATCGGGCTCCGGGAACGGCAGCGGCGTCACCTCTGCCAAGTCCGGCATCCGAAACGCCTTCGCCCCGACCAAAAAGTACCCGTTCCATGCCACCCCGATACTCGCGCCTTGGAGCGCATCGGGGGCTTTGGTGAACGCCTTGGTCGCCGGGTCGAAGACTTGTGTCTCGGGCTTGCCAAAGCCAAACTGGCAGAAGAGCCGCCCATCGGGGAGCGCGGAGACATACCGCAGATAGAGGTTGCCGCTTGCCTTGGTCGGGGCCCCGAGGTCCTCCACCGCGCCGGTCTCGACAGTCAGCGCTCCCAGCTTGCCGCCCGGGTAGGTCCCGCCGTAGAGCCGCCCGTCTTTGCCGATTCCAAAGTTCCAGATATAGTCCTCACCGGGGAACTTGGCGGTCTTGACCCACTGCCGCTTGCTGACATCGAAGAGCATGAACATGCCGTCAAAATAGGTCCCGACCGCCAGCAGTGTCTCCGAGAGCTTCTCCAGCGCCCACGCCCCCGAGCCCGCCGGTGCCCGGTGTACCTCGGCCACATCGCGCTGGGCGTCGATCATAATAAGCTCCATGTTCGACGCCTCGTTCATGTTGGTGATGACAAACCACTCGCGGCCCTTGTCGTTGACAATCACCCCGGCGTGTACATTGCGTGCCTGGCACGGCTGTCCTAAAAGTATTGGTTTCATGGTTATTTGCCCCCTGACCCCCGCCCAGCGGGGGGACAATAAGGAAAGGGAATCCTAGAGAATTTGTGGTTGTGTGGGCGGTGCATCGGGCACCACCCAGAGTGCGTTGTCGTATCGAAAGCTGAGCTTCTTGCCACTTGGGAGCCAGTCGAGCTCCTCAAGCGGATAGGGTGAGGTGACGGTTCCCAGGCAGACGCGCTGGCTCCCGTCGAGGCGCATCGTATAGAGTGATTTCTGGCTTCGGTCTGTCGAAGAGGCCGTGAGAAGTGCTAGGCGCTGGTTCTGGGGAGTGTAGGTCACTACCTCCACTTCCTCCTCTTTCGGAAAAGGAATCTTGAACTCCCGCCGGGAGCGCTGGCCCTGCGTGAGCCGGAATTCGTAGCGCCACAGATCAATTTTGGAGTAGACACGCGACTCCCGAACTCCGACGATCAGATCGTCTTTTGGGTTCGCAATGAGGTGGCTTGCTCCAATGACTTGAATTTGCGAACCCCAGCCGCCCGTTGCCTCGCTTGGTTCGCCTAAGGGAATGACTTTTACTTTTGTCGAGCTTGCCAGCTTTCCCGTGACCGCATAGATTTGATTGTCGTCAAAGGCAAGAAATACCCAGGTTTTACTATCCGATAGCCACAGACGTTTTGAGCAAGGAATCAGAGTTTTGTTATTCGATTTGGGAACGAGCCAGAGACAGGGCGAGAAATCGTTCATGGAAAAAGCCCAGACATCGCGTGGGCTATTATCTGTACTATGCTCAAGCACCCATGTCTTATCAGGGGAGAGTGTTCCGCGATAGCGCTGGTTTGTAATGGCACGAGTCGTAATTTTCTCGGAGGGAAGCTCAATAGAAACAGTACGAAAGAGCGGACTTTTTCCAGTGCTTCCTCCGATAAATCTCCACTCTTGTGCCAGGAATTTTCGATCCGTGACCCATCCCAAGAGCACATAACGATCAAGCAGTTTCTGAGAGAGGGCACGAGTTGCATTCTTGAGCAAGCTATCCATAGTATTACTCCTGCACCATTCTACAGTTCCTCAGTTCCTCTTTAGCGGGCTCGGCCCGCTTCGCCGAAGGCGGTCCGAGGCGGGGACTTTCAGGCCCCGCCCTTCCCGTACCACGCCACGATCTTCTTAATCGCAAACGCCACCTCGTCGGCGTCGGTCTCGGTGTTGGCTTCGTTGACGGGGATCATGACACCGGTTTCGAGAATCTGCTCCGCGACCGGGCAGCGCTGCGCTTCCCAATCTACCGTGTCGCAGGCGTGGGGGGCGTGGGCGAAGGCGCTCTTGCCGGTGAAGATGGGGTAGCGGTAGATCGGGTCGCCGATATAGTGGGCTCCGGCGCGGACGCCCTCCGCCGCGAGCGCCTTGGTCAGACCATCGGCATCGGTGCCCAGCGCCTCGGGGACGACACGCAGGAGATAGAACCACCACGAGGGATCGACGCCGTGGGTGGCCTCCGGGAGCGTGATGCCGGGCGTGCCGATTAGCTTGGCGGTCAGTCGGTTGCACCACGCGCGGCGCTTCTCCACAATCCCATCCAGCTTGCGTAGCTGCGCCCGTGCGACCGCGCCCTGGAGCTCGGTCATGCGGTAGTTATTGGCGAGGAAGGTCGGCTGGCGCACGAGGGCATCGGGGCGGCGGTTGTAGCCCTTGTCGGTGGCGAGGCGGAGTTTTTCTGCCAGCGCGTCGTCGTCGGTGAGGACCAGGCCACCGTCGCCGCAGGAGATATGCTTGAACTCATTGAAGGAGAAGCACCCGACTGCCCCACGCGTCCCGACCGGGCAGCCCTTGTAGGTTGCGCCAAACGCCTGGGCGGCGTCCTCGATCAGCGCGAGCCCGTGTCGGTCGCAGAGGGCTTGGAGCGCATCAAGATCGCAGGTGTTGCCCCAGAGATGCACCGCGATAATCGCGCGGGTCTTGGGCGTGATACGCTCCGCCACCGAGTCGGGGTCGAGCGTGTAGCCATGGGGCGTCAGGTCGGCAAAGACCGGGATCGCGCCCTGAAACAGCACCGGGCTGATCGTCCCCATGTCCGTGATGGGCGAGACGATTACTTCGTCGCCGGGGGAGATGCCCAGCGCCATGAGCGCCGTGTGGATCGCCGCCGTGCCGCTGGTGCAGGTGACCGCGTGCTTGACGCCGTACTTTTCCGCGAACTCCGCCTCCAGCAGCTTGACCTTCTTGCCCTGCGCATAAAAGAGCGTGTTCTGTGCCAGCGCCTCCTGAAGCTCACGTAGCTCGTCGTCGCCGTAGCGCGGCTCGCCCACGCCATAGGGTGTCTGTTTGGCTCTCTCGCCACCGAAAAGTGCGGGTGTGTTGTTCATTTTAACCTCGTAACCTCTCCCCAACCCCTCTCCCGGTCGCTCGTTCCTCGCTGGGAAAGGGGCTTTTAAGAGGGAAAGTGAGTGCCCTCAGATTAGCCATGGGAAGCTTCCCGTTCGCGAACTAATTTTTGAAGGCGCTGTTGCCCGATTGGAGAGTCTGGCAAAAGGATCTTGATCAGTTCGTCTGCCAGCTCTGTGAGGTAGCTCGGCCAGGACTTCCAACGTCTTATGTAGCCCCCCACATATAGATCAAGAATGAAGTGATCTAGTGCTTCGGATTCACGAAGGAACTCGGGAAGCGAAAGGCCGTCGAGTATTTTAGTGAAGGGGTGGTTGTAAAGGATATAGAACGATGCGGCAAGGAGCTGGAGGGCTGGCTCACAAAGACCCCATTTCTTGATCGGTCGTTGAATATCCTCGAGTTCGATACAGCTATGCCCATTGTCTATGAACCAGATAAACTCGGCATAGTCGGCCATGTACTCTGGCTTTTTCATGACGAGCATCTCTATCGCGAATCGTCCTGCTTCATGCTCCTCATCGTGGTAGGGGTTCTCAGCAATATTAAATACCTCATTGGTTTGGTTGAATTGCGTGATGTTACGGACATACTCTGCCGTTTTCTCCCAGAGCTCGGGATGGTTTCCCACGGATGCAAAGAACTCAGGCTCGTCTAACTCTCCCCCCTCAGAATCAAGGGCCGTCAGGCGAAAGCCGTAGGCATCTTCATGCCGATCCGCGAGAACAACAATATCTTGAGTAATCTCGACAAGAGCATCAAGAACTTCACTCAGGCCATCGCGTGTTGTGAGTGGCTGTGATGCTGTGAGACGAATCTCGATAATGTCATCAAGCTGATAGTCAATGATTGCCACCGTTAGCTTTCCCCTTTCCCAGCGAGGAACGAGCGCCCGGGAGAGGGGGCAGGGGGAGAGGTTGAAAGGCGGAATTTAAATCCCCAGCGCTCCACGTCGCCGCTGGGGTCGAGCGTCAGAACCGTTGCGCCGGGCAAGGGCTCGGGGAGCTCTAGCTCCGTTGCGCTTACCCAAACGGCCTTGCGGCGGGCGCGCTCCCACTGGACTAGCTCTCTGCCGGTGCGCCAGACCATGCCGCGGCGCTTGCCCTCGGCGACCACGGCTTTTAGGGCATCCGCCACCCCCGGCTTGCGCATGTGGGCGGGGTGAAAGAGAAAGTGTGCGATCCCGTAGAAGCGCTCGGCGGCGTCTAAGAGGGGCGTTGCTGCCTCGGGGGGGGCGAAGATACAGAGGTCTTGGGTGGGCGTCGGGAGCTCCCAGACCGGGAGCACCGTGCCATCGGGGGCGACCGGGCGGTAGAGGTGGCAGGTGCCGAAGTTAAAGCCTACCTCACCGGTCTTGGACGTCCCCTTGGACTGGTCGAGCTGGATGCCGACCCGCTCTAGCCAGCCGTAGAACTCGGTATCGCCTTGCCAGCGCAGGTAGTGATTTTTATTAGTGACAGGGACTGCGCCAAACAGCGCCACGAGCCGCTCGTGCTGGCTACGGAACTCCTCCTCGCTCCAGGGGTGATCCAGGGCATCGTAGTGCGTGGCGAGCTCGTGCTCCTGGTCGGCGTCCTTGATCTTCTGCAGCAGCGCGTCGTCGTAGCCGGGCAGGATGACGCACCAGGTGCCAGGCGCGTCGGCCTCTTCCAATGCCGCCAAGAGTGCCTCAGCATCGAGCGGGTTGTTGCCGTCGGTGTCGTGCGAGAGATGTCCCTGGGCAATCGCGCCACAGGGGTGGTACCAGAGCAGGGAGAGCGCGACCTCTTGGAGGCTGGCGAGCGCGAATATATTCTGAAGCAGCAGCTCCACCCAGGCATCGGCGACCGGTGTGAGAAAGCCGCTCAGGCCAGGGACACCAGGAACGGGCTGCCGGTCAAAGTGCCAGTCGAGCACCTGGCCGTCGTCGGACTTGAGCACACCGTCGTGGGTGGGGCCGGTGCCATCGCTGCTGGGGATACCATCGCGGGTGATGGCGCGGCCCTGCTGGATATGGACCACCGAGCCCACCAGATCGGGCGCGATCAGGCGGCACTTGCCCCTGGCGAGAACTCCGGGGAGCTCGCTGGGCCGCCCGTGGGAGTCGGTGCAGGTGGCGAGGACAGTTGCATCGGTTGGGGAGACGGCGAGGCCGCCGAAGAAGTGCAGGCCTCCGCCTAACCTCTCCCCCAACCCCTCTCCCGCACCCAGAGGGTACCCGGGGGGCAGGGGGGAGAGGTTTTCCGAGAGGTTCTCTAGGTACCCCTCACCCAGGGAGCGCAGGCCGCTGGCCCAGAGGCTGTAGGTGGCGGGGAGGGGCTCGGCGCCGAGCAGGTCGCCGAGGCCGCAGAGACCCGCGAGCGAGAGCCACGCGCCGCCGTCCTCTACCCAGGCACGGACTGCCTCCGGGAGCTTTCCCTCCCCGACCGTGACGAGGATTCTTAGCTCGGGGAGACGGCTTTCTAGCTCCGTGTAGGGAATGGCGGCGTAGCAGAGGCCGACGTGACCAAGAATCTCGTGGACGTACTCCGGGTAGCGCACGGCGCGGGCGGCGTTGGGGTGAGGGGCAGGCAGGACACAGACCCCCAGCGGGATGGGAAGGGCAGGCGTTGGCATTCTGCCCTTAGATTCACCCTGACACCCCGCGTTCCTTCTCGCGCTTGCTGGCCTCCTCGCGGCGCTGGCGCTGGAGCTTGGCCTCGTACTGGGTCTGCTCAACAATGCTGCTCAAGGGAGGACCTTGCCGGGCGACCAGGTAGTTGGGCAGGTGCCGCACCGTCCCCAGAAACGATCCCGACGGCTTGCCGTACCAGGTGTCTTCCAGGGTACGGAGTCGGGTGAGCAGGGCCGTGGAGCTGGTGCGGTGGCTACGCAGGGTCTTGTAGGTCTCTTGCCAGAACCGCAGGAGCTGTGCCTCCCAGAGAGGGAGGAGGACCACACTGCTGGCTGGGGCCAGCCCGGAGCCTAGCGAGAGCTTCCCTTCCCGGAGTCTCTGGGCAACGGCGAGGGAGTGGACGATCTCACCGCGCAGGAAGAAGTCAGGCTTGGGGAGAGCGGCAAAGGACGTTAGGGTCTTGGTGGCCTCGGGGCTGGGACCGAAGCGCTCGACCAGCGCGAGGTAGCCCTCACTGGCGATGCTATGCGACTCGTGCGCCATAGTCGCGGCAAAGACACACGGGGTCTGTGCGACAAGGTTGCCGAGCTGGGCTGCACGCCGGATGTCGGCGAAGGCAGCGGCCGGGTCCGAGGCGAGGAGTGCTCGCGCGGTCAAGAGAGTGGCACCGGAGCGGAAGACCGTGAGGGTCTCTTGGTCCAGGCTGGTATTGGGGGCAAAGGTAAGCTCTAGCTCACAGTAGGGACGCTGGGTGGCGGTCTCTAGGTCGGCAAGGAGCCGCTGGTGCTTTACGAGGCCCTCCTGAAAGGTGGCTTTGTAGCGCTCTGCCTGGGGGGTATCTAGGTTCTTGGCGCTCTTCACAAGGCGCGTGGCCGCCTCCACCCAGTGGGGCGTGAAGACATTCTGGTGAACCATGAGGTTGCGCAGGATCGGTCCCGCGTTTTGGTCGGGGGCAGGGACCGGGGCGTGGGGGAGCTCCGCTTGGTTGAGGGGGAGCCCCTTCTGGCGGGCGAGCTGGTAGCTGGTGTGCCGGCGGTAGAGCCCGACCAGAAGGGTGAGGCTGCTGACGATAAAGGGAAGTGCCGCCAGTGCGCTCAGCGCGGCGATGCACCTCTTGCGGCCCGTAGGCGACGAAAAGAAAGGGAGCATGGTAGTAGTTGTCTTTCCTCCGTCGTGTATATACGCTACAGATCAAATAGACGTTCCCTATTTTATGAATTAGTTTTCGTGCATTAAATTTCAGTTAATAGGCGTGAGCAGGTAGGCCCCACTGGCGAGAATCTGCCCCTTGTCGTTGAGGGCAGTCGCATCGTATAGGGGGAGCTTGGTGCCGGTGGGGAGGCGGCTCTCCAGAACAACCAACTGTCCGTCTTGCCAGAGGCAGGCCCACCCGCGACCGTCTCGCCGTGTGTAGCCCACAATCGCACCATGGACGTTGATGGCACGTGCCACGCCCTCTTGCTCACCGAGGGGGTGCGGAGCCGTCTCGCGCCAGAGCATGGGGAGGCGCTTGGAGTTTGCACCCATGGGAGCCACCCAGCCCACGAGCTCATTGCGGTCGTTGAGCCCGAGCGCCGCACTGTTCTTCGCCTCGGGGGCGAGCCTCTTCCAGCGCCCCCGAAGGCATATCCAGGCTTGATGCTCCGTCTCACCCGACATCGGGTTCTGTGCAGGCCGACACGAAAAGCCGACGATTGTGCCCTCGCTATTAATTCCCGTGGGCTTGAAGCGGTGGCCTTTGGGCAGGGGAGGAGGCGCGAGGCGCTGGTGTTTCATGGAGTTGCCGGAAACTCTCCAGCGCGAGTCGGGTGTGCCGAGAACCTCGCGCCGGTTATTCAGCGCCAAGGCACTGCCGCTAGCCTTTTCCGCGAGGCGAAAGGGAACGGTGCAGGGAATCCTCCGCCGATCCCCGACCCACAGCACCGGAACCGAGTAGTTCTCCTCGTCGTCGGCTCCCAGACCCGTCCGCCGCTGCTCCTCCGCCCAGCCGACCACATCGCCGAGGTCGTTGATCGCCAGAGCGCGGCTATTGTCTCCAAAGCTCCGAAGCTCTTCCGGCTCCGTGCCGCTTGACCAGAAAAAGGCACGCCCACTGCCCAAGGCATCGGTATAGGAGGTGTAGCTGTCTCCCACGACGTGGCCTTGGTTATTGAGGCCATACCCCTGCACACGGTCGAACTCGGGCAGGGGAACAATCTTCTCAATCGTGTACCCAACGTCGCGCATAGCCAATTCTACCAGGCCCATTTATGCGCCCGTTCGATGAATGCCACCCCCCGATGATTCCGGTATCATAACCCCATGCAAAAGGCGATGACGCTGGCCCGGGGCGGTCGGGCTGAGTATGTGATCTTTCGTGAGGCGCAGGCCGCGCCCACCGAGCTCTACGCGGTCGAGGAACTGGTGCGCTGGCTCACGGCGGCGAGTGGCGCGACCTTTCGTGTACAGGTCGGGGGGAAGGTGCCGAGCAAGGCGCTAGTCGTGGCGAGCGATCCGCACTACGCCGACGAAGAGTTCGTGCACCAGCGCAAGGGCGAGCAGCTCTGGCTGACCGGCGGGCAGGGGCGGGGTGTGCTCTACGCGGTCTACAAGTTTCTTCAGGACGAGGTCGGGGTGCGCTGGTGGACGCCGTGGGCAACCGATGTCCCCAAGACGCCGACCCTCACCGTGGTGGGAAAGAGCAGGCGCGAGAAGCCCGCCTTTGAGAGCCGCAACCCGTTCTGGTACCCCGCCTTCAACCCCGACTGGGCCGCGCGAAATTTCTCGAATGCCCAGGACGCCCACCTCGACACCAGGCACGGCGGCGCGGTGACCTACTCAGGGCCGTCGTTTGTGCACACGTTCTACCCCTTTGTCTCCCCCGAGCAGCACTTTGCCACGCACCCCGAGTGGTTCAGCGAGGTGAACGGCAAGCGCACGGTGGACCGGGCGCAGCTCTGTACCACCAACCCAGAGCTGCGAGAGTTCCTGGTCGCCCAAGTCCGAGCGCAGCTCAAGCGGCAGCCTGAGGCGCGGATTCTCTCGATCTCCCAGAACGACTGGTATAAGCCCTGCACCTGCCCAAGCTGCAAGGCAATCGACGATGCCGAGGGCTCGTACGCGGGGACCATGCTGGCGCTGGTGAACTTTATCGCGGAGCGGCTGGAGAAGGAGTTTCCGCAGGTGGCCTTCGACACGCTGGCCTACCAGTACACCCGAAAAGCGCCCAAGACCCTCACGCCACGCCCCAATGTGATCGTTCGGCTCTGCTCGATTGAGTGCAACTTTCGCCAGCCACTGGAGAGCCCCGCCAACAAGTCCTTCGCCGACGATATCCGGGCGTGGAGCCAGAAGAGCCAGCGGCTCTATATCTGGGACTACACCACCAACTTCGGGCACTACGGTCTGCCGCACCCAAACTGGTACACGCTCGGTCCCAACGTGCGCTTTTTCCACCAGCACGGGGTTCGGGGGCTGTTCGAGCAGGGGGCCTACCAGAGCAACGGCGGCGAGCTGGCCGAGCTGCGGGCCTGGGTGCTGGCGCAGCTCCTGTGGAACCCGTACCAGGACGACAAAAAGCTGATCGCGGAGTTTGTGGAGGGCTACTACGGCAAGGCCGCTGCGCCGTCGATCCTGGCCTACCTAACCGAAATGTACGCTGAGGCGAGTGGCGTCAACCTGACCTGCTTCTCCGCGCCCAACGGCTCGCACCTGAGCTTGAAAAACCTGAGGCGCTGGGAGCAGCTCTGGCGCAACGCCGAGAACGACACGGCCCGCTCAGAGCCAGCGAAGCTCTGGCGGGTGAGGCAGGGCGGCAACGCCGTCCGCTACGCGATTCTTGTCTCCTGGGCACGGCTCAAGAAAGAGCACGCCCCAATGCGCAGCGGCTGGCCCTTCGGCGAGCGGGCGGAGCTCGCGCAGAAGTGGCTCGATGTGGCGACGAGCACCAAAGACGCCCCCCAGGGCTGGAGGCCGATGACCCATGTGAACGAGGGCGGCCTCACTCCCCAAGCCTTCGCCGAGCGTTTTCTCGCCACCGAGCGCCCCGACCCGACCCCGCTCCCCGCCGATCTGCCCAAGTTCGGCGAGACGATCAGCCTGCAAGAGGGGCTAGTCTCGCTGTTTGAGCGCGGCAATCTCTCGGACATCAAGCCCGATCCCTTGGCCTCCAATGGCAAGGCGGTCTGGATGCCCGGAATCCACCACGAGTGGGCCTACCAGCTCCGCCTCGAAGCCGCCTCAGAGCGCCTGTTTTCCGGGAAGTGGACCGCCTGGATTGTCGTGCGCGTGGAGACCGGCCCGAGCACGCTTCTCGATGAGGTCGCGGTCACCGCTGGGGTCTACGATGCGGGCGAGAGAGCCAGCAAGGCGGAGGTGCGGATCAAGGCCAGCCAGATAAAAAAGGGCTATGTAACCGTCAAGCTGGGCACGATCTCCCCCAACGCCGAGCAGTATGTCTGGGCCGCTCCTGCGGTCGAGGCACACATCGGTTCCGTCTGGATCGACCGCGTGCTCTTTACGCGCTGAGGATTGCCCCAGACAGCTCCCGGTAGCGGCGCTCGTCGCCGTGGACCGTGAAGGCGAGCTCGATAGCTGCACCGTGCGGGGTCGGGTGCGCGACTTCGAGGCTCAGGCTTGCGGTGCGGCCTTCGAGGGTGCTTTGGAGGCGCTCGTAGGTCGCGGTGAGGGTGGACCAGGAGCACTTGATTCGGACAAAATCCGCAAAGGTCTCGGGGTGCGCGTTGGCGCTCCACAGGTCGCTCTTCTGGCGGCTCTCCAGCCAGCGCTCACCGTCGTCGGGATCGCCCGCGACCCCGCCCAGCTGCTGGCACACCGCATAGGCGAGCTGAAAGTGCCCGGTCTGTACTAGCTCATCGCCCTCAAAGGCAAGCACCACGCGCATTCCCCCTTTCCCAGCGAGGGACGAGCGTCCGGGAGAGGGGGCAGGGGGAGAGGTTATCCGCCCTAGCGCCGGGCGGGCATCGCAGCGGTGGATCAGGCGCAGGGCATCGCAGGCATCGGTGAGGTCATCGAAGTCGAAGACCGCCCAGGCACGCGCCTCGGGCTGCGGGTGCATCTTGAGGGTCGCCGCGAGCGTGATTCCCCCGATGGTTTCCTGCGCCAGGACGCATTCTCGAAAGCTGCCGTAGCGTCCGGAGAAGAGCCCGTAGGCATCCGTGGCGATACACCCCCCGACAGTCGCCAGGTTCGCGCTCCCCAGCACTTGACCAAGCGTGTAGCCATGGCGCGCGAGCTGCTCCTCCATGCTACCGATCGTCACCCCCGCGCCTACGGTCACGGTCAGGTCGGCCTCGCTCCAGGTCAGCTCGGTCAGGCCCGCCGTGTCGAGAGCGATATCGACCGGGAGCTGCTCCTGTGTCCCGCTCCCACCCCCCACAGCACGAATCGTCTTGCCCTGGGCCTGCGCCCACGCCACCAAGGCCGCGGCTTCGTCCGTGCTGGCCGGCAACGCGACCGCATCGCAGAGAACTGGGCGGGTCTTGAGGTGTGGCGGGAACCAGGAGCGCGAGGCGCTCTGGCGGGAGTCGAGGTCGGTGAGAAGCTCAGGAGTCACACCCTGCGTTGTACCCGATTTCGGGGCGGTACAATAATCGACATGAAGCTCACACTCGCCGCTCTGGTGCTCGCCCTCACGGTTTCGCTGCCTGCTCTTGCTCAGGAGCTCCCCCTCAATCCTGCCAACAAAGACGCTATCAGTGAGCTCTCGACGGGGATGGAGCTGGAGACGCTGCCCGGTGGCTACCTGGTCGTGGCACCGTCGAAGACCATGCTGGGAGAGACCAAGACCGACCCCAGCTTTGGCCTGAAGCTCTCACGGCAGATCGCGGTCTATGCCCCTAGCCCCAGCGGAGGCTTGCAGCAGGTGGTGGCCGTCCGCCACGATGTGCCCGACCGTGAGTTCGCTCTCAAGGTCGCACGCTTGACGGCCCGTCTGCTCCGGCTCCATAAAGACCGCACGGGCAAGGACGTGTCCTATCCGGCGGGGGAGGAGGTCGCGCAGGTCTGGCTGACACGGACAAAGGCTCCCCATAATGCGACCGCCGCCGCCGAGACACGGGTCAACCATGTCTATCTATTTGAGATCAACGAGCCCCGGCCTGAGGTCGAGTGGGCACGGACGATCGCGCACGAGTGGGGGCACCTGACCCTCCTCACCGCACGCGGCTTCAAGGAGCCCGAGGGCGACTCCGCGGGCTACTTCGGCGAGCGGCTCTTTCTGAAGTGGCTCCGCGAGGACCTGCTCGCCCTCCCGCGCAAGTTCAATGACTTCTGTGAGCGCGACGGTCTCCAGCTCTACTACACCCGCCAGATCGCCCCGCTCATGGCTCGCTACAACGCCAGCGGCCCCGCCGACAAGCGCCTTGGGCAGCTCGATACCGCGGGGATGGACTACTACATCGGGATGGCACTGGACACCGACGAGGTCTTTGGCTCCAAGGTCTTTAGCTTCGCACTCTACCACTTAGAGGACATCACCCCGCAGGCGCTGGTCAATGCGGTCCGCAATGCGATCTTCCTGGAGACCGAGCTCAAGATAAAGCTCCCCGCCTGGGTGCCGCTCGCCCCGGATACGTACTCCGTGAGCGGCCCGGCAGGGAAGGTGCTGCTGGACGTGCGCCCGCTCGATCCCAGCAAGCCGACTCCCTTCAAGGTCCTCGCGCCCGGCTTTAAGCGCCTCAAGGCGGTCTCCGGGAACATTCCCAGTGTGGTCCTGCGCCGAGGGGCGCCCAAGAAATGAGCCTGCCCTACAAAGCGACTCTGGCCTCGCCGTGTAAGCTAAACCTGACCCTCGATGTTGGCCTGCCGCGCCCGGATGGCTTTCATGAGCTGGACTCGCTGGTGGTGCTCCTCTCGGCGGCCGACGAAGTGACGGTGACGGTAAAGCCCGGCCCACGCACGGTCAAGCTGATCGTCAAGGACCGCCGCCCAGACTCCGTGGCGAGCGAGCCCATGCCTAAGGGTGCGGAGAACCTGGCGCACAAGGCCGCGCAGCTCGCGCTGGACACGCTCGCGCCGGGCCAGGAGCTCCAGGTCTGGATCACGCTCGCCAAGCGTCTGCCTGCCCAAGCCGGCCTCGGGGCGGGCAGTAGCAACGCTGCCACGGTCCTCCAGGCAGTCGGGGCGGCGCTGGAAGCGTCGGCAGACGCGCTTCTCCCCCTCGCCGCGCAGCTCGGCTCCGATGTGGCGCTGTTTCTGGCCCCCCCCGCTCCCTCTGCCCCCCCCGCCCCCACAAGTGGGGGAGCCTATGTGGTGCGGATGCGAGGGCGTGGGGAGCGTGTTGAGCCCGTGGCGCTGGAGCTTCCCAAGCTCTACGGCGTGCTGACTCGCCCGGCAGTCGGTGTCCCGACCGGCCCCGCCTACGCCCTCCTCGATGCCCTCCCGAATCGCCTCCCCGGCACCGCCACCGAGGCACTTCTCACCAATACTGGCCTGGCTCCCCCACTTGTGGGGGCGGGGGGGGCGGCGCTGTCCAACGACTTCGAGGCCGCCGTGCTCCCCGCCTTCCCCGAGGTGGCCGCGCTCCATGCTGCCCTCACTGAGGCGGGAGCCGTGCGTGCGCTGCTCTGTGGCTCGGGCTCGTCGGTGTTTGGGCTGGCGCGGGACCGGGCGCACGCGCTGGAGCTGGTGAAGAAACTCGCCGGCCGCGTCGCGTGGCTGAAGCTGGTGGAGAGCCTATGAGCACCAAGAATATCGCCGCCCTCGTGCTGGCAGGGGGCGTGGTCAAAGAGAAGCACGCCGCGTCTTGGGAGCCGCAGCTTCCGCCAGGGATACGCAACCGGGCACTGCTGGAGCTGAACGGAAAGCCCATGTACCAGCACGTGGTCGAGACCCTGCAGGCCACGCCGGGGATCAGCCGAATCCTCCTCGCCGGCGACGTGCCGCTCCTTCCGGGCTGTGCTCCCGTCCCAGGGGGGGAGTCGATGGTGGACACGCTCCTGAATGGGGTCGCGGCCCTCAACGACACGGAGACGCGCTTCCTGGTCGCTACCGCCGATATTCCCTTTCTCACCCCGCAAGCCGTCGCGGACCTACTCGCCGATGCCCCCGAGAGCGCGGACTTTGTCTACTCGATCATCCCCGCCCAGGTCTGCTACGCCGCCTTCCCCGAGATGCGCCGCACGACCCTCAAATTGGCGGAGGGAGAGTTCACGGGCGGCAACCTCGTTATCCTCAACCCCGAGTTTTTGCGTACCAAAGAGGCGGTCGTGCGCCACGCCTACGCGCTCCGCAAGAATGTCCCCGGCCTGGCCGCGCTGCTGGGGCCCAGCACGATCCTGCGCCTGCTCGCCTCACGGGTTGCACCGTCGCTACTCACGCTTCCCCAGCTCGAAGCCGCGGTCAGCCGCCTGCTCGGTGGCGCGACGGCCCGAGCGATTGTCTCCCAGCACGCCGGGGTCGGGGCCGATGTGGATCACCCGGAAGATGTCCCCCTGGCGCGGAAATATCTGTCTGGGCAGTAGCCGGGGATGTGCCGGGGATTGGAAATCCCCGGCAGCAGGGCAAGAGCGTCCCGAGGACGCGGGAAAGGCTCGGCCTCTGCGCGTCCTCGGGACGCTCTCCAACTCGGAGACGGGTATTTTAATGCCCGTCTCCCCGGCTACGGAATAAAACGCGCTTGCTTCTGCACTAACACTTGCAATGAACACTCTACTGGCAGCCGCGGAATCTAAGCCTGATCCTGCGTTTGAGCGTGCGTGGGATCGTCACCGGGAGCGTGTCTTTCGCTTGGTGGTGCGCCTCGCAGGGAGCCGAGAGGTCGCCGACGATCTTACCCAAGAAGTAGCGGTGCAAGCGGCGCAGGCCTTCCCTAAATTTCGGGGGCAAGCGCAGGCCTTCACCCTCTTCTACAAGATCGCCGTGCGCTGCGTCCTCCGCTGGCGCCAGCAACGGCCCCTCGGAAACGACACGCTCCTTGAGACCGTCCCCGCCCCAAGCTGTGACCCGACCACGGCGCTCACGGTGCAGGCGGCTCTCCACGCCCTCCCCGACGACCAGCGCGCCGTGCTGGTACTGGCGGTCTACGAGCAGCTCTCCTACAAAGAGATCGCCGCTGTCTTAGAGATACCCCTGGGAACCGTCATGTCCCGCCTCGCACGGGCGCGCCAGCAGCTACGAAAGGAGCTCTCCGATGTCTTGTAAACAAACTAATTTTGAGACTCTCATGCGCCTCGCTGATGGTGAGCTGCGCGGTCTGAAAGCCCTCACCCTGCGCCGCCACGTCAAGCAGTGCCCAGAGTGCACCCAAACCCTTACCGAGCTAGGCCGCGTGGACACGCTCCTCAAGAGCACCGACCACTTTCCCCCAGAAACTCGGCAAAATGCACTCCCACTTCGTCCGATTGGGCTGGTGGGTAGTGCTGCACTGCTCGCTGGAGCCGCGCTCCTCTTCGCCATCCCCGGTGGCCCGCTCCGGCCCACCTCCTCGTTTGCCCAAGTCGAGGCTGCGATGGGCAGGATTCACACGGCCCACTGGACAAGCTCCATCACCTCCGTGACCTACCTAAATGGGAAAAAACAAGGCTACCATAGCGTCATGGACTGCTGGGTGGACTTGGACACGCACCGGCTTTCTTATCGCAAGATAAAGTCCGATCCCATCAACCCAAGCGATGGAATCCGAATGGACCAAGCCGATTTTTATGTCGATGAAAAGGCTCAATGGTCGGTAGATCATGGCTCTGTCGACACGTATGTGAGGATGGATCCTGTTTGGGCTCAAAGCAATAAAAGCCTGGTTGAGTACCTGCGTGAGTCGATTGTTCTTCCTCAAAGTGATCCGCAGCATGTGGAGGTCCTGACAGTTCAGGGGCAGAAACAGCAGTACACTTTTTCTGCTTGGAAACAGTCCGATGCACAGTGGCAGGGCCAGCGTGCGCTCAAGTACACACGGACAGTTACCTTTGGCGATGGAGCACAGACACGTCCGCAGCTCGTGACGATCTGGGTGGACCCTAAGACCATGCGGCTCCTGAGGCGGGATACGCGCCAGGAGCGGGACTCCAACCCACAGCTCGCGTATTCCTACAACACGACCTCGGAGAACTTCCGTTACAACGAGACGCCGCCGCCGGGGACCTTTGACCTGCCCATTCCCAAAGTCGGGCAGCGCTTTAGCTTGGGGAAGGCGATGGAAAACCCGCAGCTCCAGAGAGACAACGACCCTGCGGTTGCGGCACTGGCACGGCAGGTGATGGAGTGCTTTAGTCAGCGGGACGCCGACCGGCTGTTCGCGCTCTGGGACACGGAGGGCGTCCCCGAGGCAGAGTGGAGAGCCCGTCAAGACAACTGGCGCCGCAAGCTCGCCTCGCCCGCATTTGGTAAGAGCCTAGCCTACGAGTCCTCGGAGGCCTATGCCGTTCCGCTGCGCGAGTTTGTGCGCAAGAGCGAGGCCGAGCCCTTTCCGCCACAGCCTCTGCCCTGCAGGGATGTGACCATCAAGGGCTGGCTCACGATGGAGAAGGCTCCACACCCCTACCTGGTGTTTGCTTGGGCACGCTTTATCCAGCGTGAGGGGCAGTGGCGCATCCAAGACCTCCATGAGCTGGAGGAGACTTCAACCATCAAGAACGGAACGATTGTGATGCAGCGCCGCTACAAAAAATAGTTGGGTTGCGCCCGTCCAGAGGGGCCGTTTCTGCCACACACTAGGTGAGATGAACCTGTGGCGTGAGAAGCGGCTCCTTTTGGCGTTTCGGCGGCGTGATCCTAGCGCCTTCGACACGCTCTTTGCCCGCCACGCCGGAGCGGTGCTGGGATTCGCGCTGCGCCTGACACGGGGCTGCCACGCCGAGGCGGAGGAGCTGGTCTCCGAGACCTTTGTGGCCGCTTTTCAGAACGCCGAGCGCTTTCGGGGATCGTCGCGCCTGACCACCTATCTGCTGGGAATCACCCTCAACCGCTGGCGGGATCGTCGGAGAAAAGCATCGCTTCCGACCGTCCCCCTGCTCGACCACGACGGACCAATCCCTGAGACCAACTCTCTGCTGACGCTCGCCATCCATGAGGCCGCACGTGAGCTGGAGCTCCCTCAGCGGGAGGCGTTTCAGCTCGTGGTGGTGGAGGGCTTCACCCACAAAGAAGCGGCGCAGCTGCTGGAAATTCCCCTCGGAACCCTGAAGTGGCGTGTCGCTGAGGCCGTCCGCCATGTTCGTCTTGCCCTGGAGGAGCCGAAATGAACCACCCAAATGCCGCTGACTGGATCGGGCTGGTGCGGGGCGAGCACTCATGGCTCGTCACCGCCCGCCTGCGCCGTCACTTGAAACACTGCCCGCACTGTGCGGTGGAGCTAAAGGAGATCACCCATTTGTTAGCCACTGCCAAGCCCAAAGAGGCTATTGCCTCGAAATCCCTCGCCGACAAGACACGCGACGCCCTGCCCTTGCCCCCTGCTCAAGGAAGAAAACTACGCTCTCTGGGGCTTGTGGGGGGTGTCGCGCTGGTTGCCGGAGCGACGTTATTTTTCGTCATCCCCGGTAGCCCGCTCCGTCCCACGCCCTCATTTGCCCAAGTCGAGGCCGCGATGGAGAAGATTCAGACCGTGCACTGGACGGAGACCTTGACGGTAAAAGGGATGTGGGCATTTGGTCCGAAGGGGGGACATGTGGTGGGTGCAGATAAAGTCCACCCGACAAGCGTGTATGACTGCTGGGCGCAGCTGGAGCCATCACGGCTGGTACGACGGTTGGTTCCCAAGGGGATAGAAGATCTCTCTGACGAGCGAATGTTTATAGACTACGAGAAGGTCTGGGACTACCGTAAAACCAAGTACTCCCTGACCTACATGCTCATCCCGACCTCGCTTGCCCTAAAAGTCCCGCCCCGTAAGAACAATGTTATCGATCAAATCGTGCTCCCCACCGACGATCTCCAGCGCACAGAGACGGTCAACGGGGGGACAACCCCTCTAAAGGTGATCTACTCTCCCTGGAAGCAGGCCGAGGAGAGCCTTTCGGGAAGACGTGCCTTGAAGTTTACGCGCCAAGTGACAACCATACGGAAAAGCGACAAGCGCATCACAGCTGTCGTGGTTTGGGTAGACCCAGAGACCATGCGTGTCGTGCGCCGGGAAGAAACCTCCCCTTTCTTCCGCAAAGTTGCCGAGAGCTTCCACTACAACACCGCGCCTCCTGCGGGAGCACTAGAGCTTCCTTTGCCGCGAATAGGGGAGTCCTTTCGCTTCATTAACCTTGCAACGGAGCGGCGAAATAGCAAGGCAAATGCGGAGGCGGCGCGGGCGCTGATCCCTCAGGTTCTTGATGCCTACAGCAAGCGTGACACCGACCGGTTTCTGGCTCTCTGGGACTGGGACACGGTTGGAAAGCAAGACGCCACGAAGCTTCAAACGCAGTGGAGCAAGGCCGTCCAAGACCACACGCCCTATAAAACTTGGCGCTACGGTGCTCTGACCACGGGGTTTGCAGGGGGAATGCTCTACCAGCGCAAGAGCGAGAGCGAGCCCTTCCCACCGACGTACCCGGCGACGGATGCTGTCTTGGGGGCCTGGGTCACGACGGAAAAAAATGCCCACCCCACGCTGGCCGAGGCGGTTTTCTCTCTGACCAAGCGTAGCGGCCAGTGGAGGATCCAGAGCCTTCGCCTCTCCAAAGACCCCCTGCCGCCACTCTGGCTCAAGGGGAAGCACTAGGACGCGCAGGTTCTTGTACGGCCCATGGGGAAACTTACCCCATGACCGAGCGTGAGGAAGACATCGACGACTACCTAGACGCGCTCGTGCGCTGTGACAATGCCCCGCTACGTCAAGAGCTGCGGGAGAAGCTCATTGCCCTGGGAGCAGAGGCAGTGCCACGCCTGCTGGAGCTCTTGGCCTGGGAGCACCCTGTTATCTACGATATCCGTCTGATCCTGCTAGAGCAACCCAGCGGGGCCGTACTGGAGGTGGTTCTCGATCGCTTGGCGCGGCTGGAGCTGACCGGGCGGGAGCCAGCAGACCTCTTGATCCTCGCCCAAACGAAGCCGGAACTCGATTTTTTTCGGGCAGTGCTCACCAAGGTGGTGCAGAGCCCCTCTTACGACGATCTCCCGGCGCTTCTTCGCATCCTGGAAGGGGCATACAAGAGCAAGCTTGCCCAAGTCTATCTGGGGGCGGAGGCGAGGCTGGCGGCGCAGGGGGTACTGCGCCTAGCGGAGGCCGAGCCCCGCCCCGAGCTACGGGCGGCGCTCCCACTTCTTCGTTCCATAAATCACCGGTGGGCAGTCAGTCCTCTGGAGCTCGTTTCCGCGCGGCTTCGGCTGGTGCGGCTGTTGCGCAAGATAGACTCCTTGCCGATTCCGGCGGAGGCAGGGAAGGGGACAGAGAATCTGCCCCTCTCGGCGCAGAAGCCGTGCTCTACTGAGGACGCTGCGTGCCGTGGGGAGTGAGGGCGGAGAGGCCCAAGGGAGCCGTGGTCGCGCTGGTGGACAGCAGGTCGAGGAGGCGCAGTAATCGTTTCATAGTCGTTGAGTTCCCCGGCAATTTTCGGGGGCTGAGCGAAAATCTTTAGGGGCGGTATACTACAGGCAGTATTTTCTGACTTAAGGAGTCGCTTTTTGGAAACTCTGCCTCCCGGCAAGCTGCGTTTTATTCCCCTTGGTGGAATTGGTGAGATCGGTAAAAACCTCTACGTCTATCATGTTCTGGACCAGTTGCTGGTTGTGGACTGTGGCCTGAAGTTCCCCGATGAGAAGATGTTCGGGGTGGACCTAGTCCTACCCGATGTGCGCTGGCTGGTCGAAAACAAGGCCGCGATCCAGGGGATTGTCATCACCCACGGCCACGAAGACCACATTGGAGCGCTCTCGTTCGTGCTTCCTCAGCTCGGGAATGCCGTCCCTGTCTATGGTCCCGCGCTGGCACTGGGGCTGGCAAAGAACCGGCTGGGGGAGAAGAAGCTCCTCGATAAGGTCAAGCTGATCGAGTACGGCCCCGACGATGTGCTACAGTTGGGGCACTTCGTGGTCGAGCCGGTACGCGTCGCCCACTCGATCCCGGACTCGTTCGGGGTCGCGGTGCGCACCCACGCGGGAACCGTCTTGCACACCGGCGACTTCAAGCTCGACCAGACCCCGGTCGATGGCCTGCTCTTCGATATCCCCAAGCTCTCGCGGATTGCCGAAGAGGGGATCCTGGCGATTGTTTCGGACACCACCAATGTCGAGCGCAATGGCTACGTGCCGTCGGAGCGGATTGTCGGCCAGACCTTCGACCGCGTGATCTCCGAGGCACCAGGCCGCGTGATTATCGCCAGCTTCGCCAGCCAGATCCACCGGATGCAGATGGCCGTGGACTCCAGCAAGAAGAACGGGCGAAAAGTGGCCGCGGTCGGGCGCTCGATGGCCCAGAACATGGACATGGCCGCCGCGCTGGGGTATCTCTCCGTGCCGGAGGGGATCCGTGTCCGCGCCGACGATATCGCGACCCTGAAGCCCGATCAGATCACGATCCTCACCACCGGAAGCCAGGGCGAGCCGCTGGCCGGCCTCTCGCGCATGGCGGCGGGCGACCACCGGCAGGTGACGATCCAAAAAGGCGATACCGTGGTGTTGTCGTCGTCGCCGATCCCTGGCAACGAGTCGGCGGTTTGGCGTGTGGTCAACAAGCTCTTTGCGCTGGGGGCCAATGTGATCTACGATGCCCTCATGCCGGTCCATGTCAGCGGCCACGGCTACGCCGAGGAGCTGAAGCTGGTGCTCAATATCTGCAACCCGCAGTACGTGATTCCGGTCCACGGCGAGCGCCGCATGCTCTCCCTCTACGCCAAGTACGCTCAAGAGATGGGCTGGCTCCCTGAGGATGTCTTTGTGCTGGAGCTGGGCGATGTGCTGGAGCTGGACACGGCCAAGGGCGAGGTGGTGGACCGTGTGCCCTCGGGCGCGGTTCTGATCGACGGCGACACGGGCAAGGAGATCCACGAGCTGGTCCTCCGCGACCGTCAGTTCCTCGCCAACGACGGCTTCCTCAATGTCGTCGTGGTCTTGGACTCCGAGAGCGGCGAGCTGATCGGTGGACCCGAGTTTCTCTCCCGTGGCTGCTTCTACATGGACAGCGCCGACGAGCTCCTGGCCGAGGCCGCCGAGGTGGTGGAAAAGCTGCTCGAAGACGAAGACAAAGAAGAGGAAGCGCCCCGCGAGACCGAGGCACTCCAGGGCGATATCCGTGCGGTTCTCAAGAAGTTTATCGAGAAGCGCACCGGCCGCCGCCCCGTGATCCTTGTCTCCGTGATGCGGGTTTAAGAAGGCCCCGTTGAGATCGCCCCCGTTGGAGGGGGGCGTCAACAAGCCTCGTTCCTCGGCTGGAAAGGCCTTCGGCCATCAGAAAGCCTTATGGCCGAAGGCCTTTGCGGCGGAGCCTGCGACGCCCGTTGACGCCCCCCTCCCACGGGGGCGAGCTAACCGGTGGGGGCGGGAAACCCGGACTGCGCGACGAGCTTTGGGTAGGCCCACTCTAGGAGCAGCTTGAGGTTCTCGATATCGGCGCGGTTGTAGGCCAGCAGGCGCTCCAGCGCGGCTTTGTCGCGGCGGCGCTCCCAGAGCGCCCAGAGGTAGACCGCGTCCATCCCGCTCATCCCCTCGACCTCGTCCACGCGCTGAATCCCCAGGCGGTGCTCGATCGCCTTGAGGCCACCTGTCTGCCCGAGCCGGCGGAGCGCGGGGCAGAGGTCGATATGGAGCTGGTCGAGCGCGAGCTCCGGGAAGCGGCGGCGCAGAAACGGCAGGTCAAAGCCCGTGCCAAAGAAGGTCACGAGGAGCTTATAGTCCTTAATGTCGGTGACGAAATCCTCTAAATTCTGCCCCTTGACATAGAGCCGCGTCTCAAAGCCATCAAAGAGCCCGATCACGGTCACAGAGCTGGCGTCGTAGCCGCCATCGGTCTCGATATCGACATAGGCGATACTGTCTCCAAAGGCCTGAGCGCCCCGCCAGAGCGCCGACGACGGGAAGTTTTTCTGGAACCAGCGCGAGTCGCGGCGCTCTAGGGCGGCCTGCGATGCCTCCAGAACCGGGAACAATTGCTGCTTCTTGGCGTCGGAGAGGGGGAGTGTGGAGGGGGTGCTGAGCGCCGCTTCCCAGCTGAGAATCCCGGCGTCCCAGAGGCGCTGCTCACTGGTTTGCCCTAGACCCTGGGCATGGCAAAACGTTGCTTGTATCATCTCTTCATCGGCAAGAATACCTGATTTTTGGCACTGTCTTACTATAGGTCTGGTTCTTGCGCTACACTGGCTCCGAAGGAAACTTGAAATTATGCGGATCATACGGAACTCGACAGTTGCATTTTTAGCCGCCCTCACCGCGGTCTCGGCCCATGCCCAGACCGGTCTTGGTGCGGCGCAACCCTTTAACCTCTATGTCTTGGGCAATGCCTGGCAGCAGGGCGCGGACGCCGAGGGCGGTGTCGCGGTGGGGGGCAACCTCAATGTTGGCAACTGGGGCTTTACCACGGGCTGGAACGGCGGCGGCAAGCTCGTTGTCGGGGGCGACCTCAACAATCAGGGCCACAGTGTCCACCCCGATGGTGTCTTTGCCGGGGGGAACCTCAACTACGCCCAGACCCTGACATCGGTGGGCGGGGTCAAGGCCAATGGGAATGTCCATATTGAGGGGGGACAGCCGAGCAGCGTCAAGCACGGTGGAACCTTCTCCTACAACGGCACCGAGACCTTCCCGGTCAGCCAGGGCACCAGCGCCTCGCCGGTGGACTTTGCCAGCACCAATGCGTTCTTGCTCGCCCAGTCCGCCTACCTGGGCGGCCTGACCGGAACCAATATTCTCGATGTCTCGGGGACGGGTGGCTACCTGAACCTCGATGCCTCGGGCGGCGGTGTCCGTGTCTTCAACTTCTCCGAGAGCGCTTTTGAGAATAGCTGGTTCATCAACTTCAACAACGCCGCACCCGATACGACGATCCTGGTGAATGTTGCGGGAACCAATATCACCGCGCCCAATGGCAACTATCTCTACAACTTTGTGAGCTACCCCGACGGTCCGGGGATGGGCAATGTGATCTTCAACTTCCCCGATGCCACCCAGCTCCATGTCGATGCGATGGGCGGTTCGATCCTGGCACCGAAGGCGACCCTGGACTTCGACTACGGCGTGATCTACGGCACCACCATTGTCGGGCAGCTGGGAACCGCTAATGATCCATCGGTGGGGCAGTTCAACCAGAAAGACCGCTTCGGCAACGACCTCCGGTTCCGTGGGCGCCTCCCGCAGGTTCCCGAGCCGGGGACCCTGGCTCTGGCCGCGCTGGGCCTGGTCGGGCTCGCCGCACGCCGCCGCCGCAAGTAGGCTAAGCTTCCTTCACATACCCTCCGCCGGAGCATCCGGCGGAGGGTTTTGTTTTTGAACTTGCATCCCCCGCTCGCACTGCTCGCGACCCCTTCGGCACACCCAGAGGGTACCCGCCTCGTTCCGAGGGGCGAAGGGGTTTATGAGGCGTCTGTGGAATACTTGCCCCATGACCCTCTGCCTTGGCCTGACCCCGACCGTCCAGCGCACCCAGCGCTTCGCTAGCCTGACACTCGGCGAGGTCAACCGGGCGACTGAGACCCTCACGACCGCCTCAGGGAAGGCGGTGAATGTCGCGCGCGTGCTGGACACGCTGGGGGCTCGTGTCTGCCTGATCCAGCCCTTGGGCGGCGACTCGGGGCGCTATGTCCACAAGAGCCTGCCCTTTTCGCAAGAGATTGTCTGGGTGGAGGACGATGCCCCGACCCGCACTTGCTGCACGCTCCTGAGCGGTGCGCAGACCACCGAGCTGGTCGAGGAGGCCCCCTCGCTCTCAGAAGCCGACCTGGAGCGTCTCTTTGCCGCCGTGGTGCGGCAGCTTGTCGGCGAGCACCTGCTCATTCTTTCGGGCTCACTTCCCCCCGGCACCCCCCCCGACTTCTACGCCCGCCTCTGCGCGGTATCGTCGGTGCCCGTTGTGCTGGATGCCCAGAAAGAGCCGCTCCGCCTCGCGCTGGCCGAGCGGCCCTACCTGGTCAAGCCCAACCGTCAGGAGACCATCGCGGCGCTGGGACTCCCCCCCGACACATCGGCGCTGGCGTGTGCGCAGGCGCTCTGCGCAGCGGGGGCGCAGAACGCGCTGGTCTCGGAGGGCAAGGCGGGGGCGGTGCTCCTGACTCCCCAGCGTGCCTGGCGGATCGTCCCCCCGGAGCTAGCGCCTGTCAACCCCATCGGCTCGGGCGACTCGCTCCTGGCGGGGCTGGTCTTTAGCCACTTTGTCGGGCGGCAAACCTTAGTAGAAGGGGCCTGCTATGGCACGGCCTGTGCGGCTGCTAACTGTCTGACAGCGACATCGGGGGTGATCGAGCCGACAACTGCCAACCAACTGCGTCCCCAAGTTGTCTTAAAGCCGGTACAATAGACGAGATTTTCGTATGCCACAGCAACAGCAACTACAACCGGAACCACAGCGCACCAGCACCGAGCCCGCCCGCTACGACGAACAGACGCTTCGTCAGGCGATCCAGCTCGCCGACCGCCTCCAGGCCGAGCACAAGGAGCGCTACTCCGCGGAGGATATCGAGAAGATCGCCGCAGAGATCGGAGTGCAGCCCGAGTTTGTCCACAAGGCCCTCAACGAGATCGAGACCAAGCACGACGACAAGCAAAAGGTAGTGGTGGCCCCGCCGAAACCCATCACTCCGCCTGTGACACAGCAAGTGGGCCAGGTGGTCCAGCAGGCAAGCAAGACCGCGGGAGAGACCGCAAAAAATGTTATGGAGCGTGTCGAGAAGGGCACGATCCCCGAGCTCAAGAAGTGGGAGACCCAGTGGTGGTCGATCGGCTGGCTCCTGATCGCAGTTCCTCCGGCAATCTTTGAAGAGACACATGTCTTTCGTGGCTTGGCGGGGCTGGTCGCCACGCTGGGAACTTTTATCTACGTCGGTTTTGGCATCTTTTTGAGCAAAACTCTCAAGCGCAAGCAGAAAGAAGCGGAGGCACTCCATACCCAGCTGACACAGGGGAGTGTGGTTCCCCCCGTTCCAGCACCTCCGGGCGTTGTTCCACCGGTGCGCTACTCCGTGGAGGCCAGCGGGGTCTCGCGGGAGGAGCTCCTGGCGCAGATGGTGGAGATTCAGAAGCGGCTGGAAGGGGAGCGGGTTCGCAAGACCTTCCTGAGCCTCGATGTGGTCAGCTCCAGCGAGATGAAGCGCTCCGCCGACGACCTGATCGTGGAGTACTCGTTTAACCAGTTCCGCCGCTTTGTGGAGGAGATCGTGCTCGCGGAGGGGGGGCAGGTGCAGTCTACGGCCGGCGACGGGACCATGGCGATGTTCCCCTCCGATGCCGCTGCGGTGCGCGCCGCGCTCCGTCTGCAGAGCGAGCTGGCGAGCTTCAATGCCCAGCACAACCGTCTGTCACGGCCATTTCATATTCGCTGTGGCATCAACGCCGGCGAGGTGGCGATTCTCCCTGGACAGCCCATCGGCCACCTCCAGAGCGCCGTGATCGACCGCGCCGCCGCCCTCCAGAAATCCGCCCCCCCGGATGATATCGTCGTCTCCGGCGACCTCTCCGCGGAGGGGCTCGCCACCCTGGGCCGCTACGGCCGCCACGCCGACAGCCCCGAGGGCGGCGTGCGTGGCTTCTCCTGGCGCGCCGGGTTCTAGACCCTACCGAGCGCTCTAGAGCGGCTTTGCCGTGCTCACCGAGAGCGCCTGGACCTCATCGGCGGTCACTTCCCGCCCCAGCTTCTCGGAGAGGTAGATGCCCTCGGAGATGAGCATGGTGTTGAGGGCCAGGTCCATGGTCGGCAGGAGCGTGTCGTTGCCCAGGAGCACATTGACCCAGTGGCGCTGGCTGTTGTCCCGTGTGTCCGTATCGCCGTCTTCCGTGCGGAGCTTGCGCCGCCGGTAGGCCGCCGCGCCCATCGACGCGCCGCCGTCGATATCCAGGTCGCCGTGCGACGTGAAGTACCCAAAGGGCCGCAGGCGCGCGCCACCATCGCTGCCGAGGATGAACGAGCCCTCCAGCGTATCCAGGTGCATCGCCCAGGCTTCGAGGATGTCCAGCGCCATGCCGTTGGAGAAGTTCACGAGGCCCGTTCCCAGCTCCTCCACCGAGTAGCCCGAGAGCTCCTGGCGCTTGGGGTCCATGGCGAGCTTCTGAAAGGTCCGCCCCGAGATACGGGTGGGCGACGGGTTGCCCAGCAGCCAGAGTAGCTCGGAGATATGGTAGACCCCCATGTCGTAGAGGGCGCCGCCGCCGGAGTTCTCTTTCTGCACAAAGGTCGGTTTGCCGTAGCCATCGACATAGGGCCGTCCCCGCCGCCGGTGCCCGTTGGTGCGGGCGTAGTAGACCTCGCCCAGCGCGCCATCGTCGATCAGCTCCTTCACCGAGCGCACCTCGTTAGAGTAGATTCCCGCCAGCTGGATATGCAGCAGCTTCCCCGAAGCCTCCGCCGCCGCCTTCATCGCCACCGCATCGGCGTAGGCTCCCGCCATGGGCTTCTCGCAGTAGCAGTGCCGCCCCGATGCCAAGACCGCCTCGACCCCCGCCCGATGGAAGTTGTTGTGCAAGCACACATCCACCGCGTCTAGGTCGTCGCGCTTGAGCATCTCATGGGCGCTGTAGTAGACATTCGGAATCCCGAACGTGGCTGCGCTCTTGTCCGCCGCAGCCGGGAGAATATCCGCGCAGGCGACCACATTGGCCTCGGGGATCTCTTTGTAGGTTGCCAGGTGCTGCTGGGCGATCTGCCCACAGCCGATAATGCCGATCCGAACTTCTTTCTTGCTCATGGGGCTAGGTTCGGCGGCGAGGGAGAGGCTTCCTGCTGTGCGGGGATTGGAAATCCCCGGCACAGGGCTGGGAGCGTCCCGTGGACGCGCAGAGCGCAAGCGTCTCCCGCGTCCTCGGGACGCTCCCCAAACGCGTAGGCGGGTATTTTAATGCCCGACTATTGCCCGACGACACCGGCGAGCAGGGGACGGAACTGGGCTTCGTGGAGGCGCTGGTAGATTCCCCCCGAGGCCACGAGGTCCCCGTGACGGCCTTGCTCGGCGATCCCGGTCTCGTCCACCACGACGATTCGGTCGGCGTTTTGGATGGTCGCGAGGCGGTGGGCGATCACCAGGGTGGTGCGACCGACCGAGAGCTCGGCAAGCGATGCTTGAATGGCGCGCTCGGTCTCCGTGTCCAGCGCCGACGTGGCTTCGTCGAGGATGAGAATGGGGGGATTCTTGAGAAACATCCGCGCAATCGCGAGGCGCTGCTTCTGCCCACCCGAGAGCTTCACACCGCGCTCCCCGATCACCGTGTCCAGGCCATCGGGAAGCTGCGCGATCAGCTCGTCGAGCCGGGCACGCCGTGCCGCTTCATTGATCTCGTCGTCGGTAGCATCCAGACGCCCGTAGATAATATTCTCGCGGATCGTCCCCGCAAAGAGAAAGACATCTTGCTGGACGATCCCGATATTGCGCCGCAGCGATGCTAGGGTCAGCTCGCGGATATCGCTGCCATCTACCGTGATGCGGCCTGAGAGCGGCTCGTAGAAGCGCGGCACGAGCGAGCAGATCGTGGTCTTGCCCGCACCGCTGGGACCGACAAAGGCGACCGTCTCGCCGGGGTGGATCGTGAGGTTGATGTTATGGAGCACCTGCTTGTGTGCCTCGTAGCCAAAAGTCACGTCCTCAAAGCGAATCTCGCCCGTCAGGTGCTCGATGGTCTTCGCATTTGGCGCATCGGCGATATCGGGCGCGGTGTTTAGCAGTTCGGAGTAGCGCTTGAAGCCCGCGATTCCCTTGGGATAGGTCTCGAGCACCGCGTTGATCTTCTCCACAGGGCGGAAGAAGACATTGACCAGCAGCAGAAAGCCCATGAACCCGCCGACCGTCAGCTCGCCGTGCAGGACATAGAACGCTCCGGCGATCATCACAAAGAGCTGGACGATGCGCATGGTCATGTAGCTGAGCGACATGCTCTTGGACATCAAGCGGTAGGCATCGAGCTTGGTGTCTTTGTAGGCCTCGTTGTCTCGGGCGAAGAGCTTGCGCTCGTGGTCCTCGTTGGCAAAGGCCTGCACCACCCGCATCCCACCGACATTCTCTTCGATACGCGCATTAAAGTCCCCGACCCGCCCAAAGAGCGCCCGCATGTTGAGCGTCATCGCCCGCCCGTAGCGTGTCGAGACCCAGGTCATCGGCGGCACGACCAGCCCCGTGATCAGCGCCAGCTTCGGATTCAGCGTGACCATCAGCCCAAACGAGCCGAGAAACGTCATCACCGCGATAAACGCATCCTCGGGGCCGTGGTGCGCCACCTCGCCCACCTCTTCGAGGTCTTTGGTGATCCGTGCCACCAAGTGCCCGGTCTTCTGGTTGTCGAAGAAGCGAAACGAGAGCTTCTGCAAGTGGTCGAAGATGCGCCGTCGCATCTCGGTCTCGATGGAGATTCCTAGCACGTGCCCCCAGTAGTTCACCACATACTGAAGCCCCGTGTTTACCAAGTAGATCACCAGCAGCCCCACGGCGGCGCTGAGGATCAGCCCCCCGTTCGAGCTGGGCAGGAGCTTGTCCACAAAGTACTTCACGGCCAGGGGGAACGCCAGCTCCAGTAGCCCCGAGATCACGGCGCAGGAAAAATCAGTGAGAAACAGGCGGCGGTGGGGGCGGTAGTAGGAGAAAAACTCACGGAGCATTGCCTGGTTATACCCGGCATGCCAACTGCGTGCGGGGATTGGAAATCCCCGGCAGCAGGCCAAGAGTGTCCCGAGGACGCGGGAAATGCGTGTGCTCTGCGCGTCCTCGGGACGCTTTTTTCCGTAGGCGGGGTCTTCAGCCCCCGACACGCCGTTAAGAGACTCCCCGGATGGCGTAGTAGAGCACAACCCACCCGCTCTTTTGCTTCTCGACGAGGCATGTTCCAAATGTGCCTCCACGCCCATCCTTATGCCAGCCCGTCTCCACCTTCGCTTGGCTTACCGTGATCCAGCGCACGGTATTGGCGGAGAGAAGTATGCCCTCCTTTTCGGTTACCTTATCGACGACCTCGAACCTGCGTGGCTTGACAGCGGAGCGTGCCTTGACGGGCGGCTTGTTGTTGTGAAAGCGTGCCAGAAAGGTGGGGGAGGGATCGGCGTTGTCTACCGAGAGAAAGTAGACCTCAGGGAACCTGATACGGGTGATGAAGCGAAACTGTGCGGGCAGCTTTGCCATATGAAAGCGAAAAACCGCCTCACGGATGTTGTCTGCCTCTTGTGGGCTAAAGGCTTTTTGCAAGGAGAGCCTCCTGTAGGTGTTCAGCCAGAGCGAAGTCTTTTCGCCGTAGGAGTAGCTCCCACCCCCCCGACTTTGTGGGCTGGACTTGCATCTCACGAATGCCTTGGGTTTGAAACTGAGTGTAGAGCTGGCCTATCACATGGCGGCTACCAGATTCTTGGTAGAAGACGGCATGCTCATAGCGTGGACCAAGCTGGCGATTGATGCGCAGGACCACTTCCTCAAAGTCAGAGAGAGAGGGGATGCGCTCGATGAAAATATGGTGCTCATCCACGCGCCCCGCTTCTAGCTCCAGACAAGCCCCGACTGGCTCACAGACAAAGACATCGTAGCTCCCGTCGTTGCGCTCGTAGGCCACCAGCTCGACGAGCTGCTCACAAAGGGGGTGGCAATGGTTGCCGGTGTAGCAGTCCACGCTCGGCACATCGCGCTCGCCAAGCTCCTGGTGCAGGTCGCTGAGAATGTTTAGGTGCATATGGACTTCGCAAGCTTCTTCGCGACGCTGTTTGTCTCTCTGTCTCTGAAGGGGCTACCGTCTGGGGGGACGTAGCCCCCAGCTGAGTATGCTACCTGCCAGCCCCAGGACAAAACCGACCCAGCCAATGTTATAGGGGACGATGTTAAACCAGCTCAAGACGATGAGAACCGTGCCAATTGCCCAGAGATACCAGGCAAGTTTTTGTTTACTCATGAGAGTTGCTCCTCGCGCATTGTACTGCAAAAGTGGCCGGAGCCATGTGTTGCCGGAACCACCAGGGTTCCGGCTTAAGAGGGCGACGGCTGCCTTCGCAGCCAAGAGAGTTTAGTGGCTACGAAGGTCGCCGTCGCCCTCTTAAGCCCAGAGACTTGTTCTCAGGGCCTCAGCGCCCCGACTTTGCGATTTGTATCTCTCGGCTCCCCTACCCCCAAAATAAAGGGAAATTCCTTTTATCTCCCCCAATCTTGGGGGCTGGGGGGCCTATAATAACCCATGTCGTCTGATTCGTCTGAGATCATTGTCCCGGGGCGCGCGGATTTTATCGCGGCCAAGCCAACCCCCTCAGTGATCCGGGTGGCGCAGAGGTACAGCAACGCCATTGTGGGCGTGCTGGGCATCAGTGGTGTGGACTACGACCAAGACGAGCTGGAGCGGTTTCGGGAGCTTGCGGGGGAGCGGGTCTTGCTGACGCCCAACCACCCGACCAACACCGACCCCGCGCTGGTCTTCCATCTCTCCGCACAAGTGAGCCAGAGCTTTCGCTACCTGGCCTGCCGCGAGAGCTTCGACCACTGCCTGGGGCTCTGGGGGCATCTCATCAAGCGGATCGGGGCGCACTCGGTGATCCGGGGGACAGCAGACCGTGCGAGCTTCCGTGCGACCCGTGAGCTGCTCGCCAGCCCCGCCAGCAAGCTGGTGATCTTCCCCGAGGGCGAGGTCTACTCCCAGAACGACACGCTCTTGCCCTTCCACGATGGGGTCTTTCAGCTGGCGTTCTGGGCGCTGGAGGATGCGCGCAAGGACGACGAATCCGCGACGCTCTTTATCCAGCCCGTGGCGCTGAAGTACAAGTTCACCACCGACATGCGCCTGCCGATCCTCTTCTCGCTCAACCGGCTGGAGCACTTCACCGGCTCGCCGATCGCCCACACGGCCAGCACCTACGAGCGCCTGCGGGGAATAGGGTTTGCGATGCTGCGCTCGCTGGAGAGGGAGTACCGCCTGCCGTCGCCCAAGGAAAAAGACGAAGACTTAGAGTCGGACTTTACGCCGCGGCTGGAGGCCATTAAGGAGGCGATCTTGCAGCGGGTCGCCCTTGCCGTCGGCATCCCCGACCCACGCGGCGAGACCCTCCCCGAGCGCATGCGCACCCTGATCCACGCCATTGAGACGGTCACCCGCGACGAGCCCGATCCCGCCACCAAGACCCCCTACGACACCGAGCTACGCCGCCAGCAGCGCGAGCGCGCCCGGCCGCTCCTGCGTGATCTGGACCGCATCGCCAACTGGATCGCGGTCTACGATGGCTACGTAAGAGAGGACCCCACCCCCGAGCGCCTCTTCGATCTGCTCGTCCGCCTAGAGCGAGAGTGCTTTGGGCGCTCCTACCTCACCGGCCCCCGCCGCGCCCGCGTCCGCCTCCCCGAGCCCCTCAACCTCGGCGACCGCCTCGCCGCCTACAGAGCCGCCCGCCGCGCCGAGGTGCGTGCGGTCGCCAAAGAAGCCGAAAAACGCATCTTCACCGAGCTACGGAGCCGCTAGGTGCAGCGGCAAGGGCAGTTGACCCCGCAGCAACCAAACGTCACCCTGCGTCTCCTCTTTTCGGAGAAGGCCCTTGTCCAGCAGCTCTCGGCACAAGAGCCCGAAGCCTCTCTACGTCTCCTGAATGAGGTGCTTCAGCGATCCTTTGTGGTTCCTTGTCTGAAGGTCTTCTTTTCCTGTCTCGCTTGTTTGATGTTTTGGCCGCTCAGTCTGTACCTCCTTCCTAAGGGAACCGACGATTACTTTGTTTGGCAACATTTAGTATTACTTGCGTATTGCTTTTACTGCATTGTCATTTTGATAACAAGCACTGCAGGACTCATCAACGCAAAAAATCAGCGGCTTGAGTGGGTACTGCGTACGCTTCGCGAGAAGCACATGACGGCGCGCGCACCGTGGCCTCAGTCACTTCCGGTGCTTCTTGCCCTGGTGGGGCAAACAGGCTGGTTATACGAAAAAGACCTCCTGCACTGGTGGTGGGGTGAGGCCTATTCCCTTCTTCTCCGCTGGCTTCCTCGATTGGAACCTGGCGAGCTCAGCGCCCCGGAGTGCCGGACCTTGCGCAAGCTCCTGCGCCTCAACCCTCAGTACGAGGACTTGCAGGTGGCGATTCTCCTCGCGCTGGGAACGGCACGGGATGTAAAAGCGCGGCGTGTGGCGATAAAGCTCGTGCGAAGGAGCCCGCATGAGCGTGTGCGAGAGGCGGCGCGGGACTGTCTGCTGGAGCTTGGGATGGGGCGGGGAGCCGGGCATTGAAATACCCGTCTCCGAGCTTGGGGAGCGTCCCGAGGACGCGCAGAGCACACGTATTTTCTGCGTCCCCGGGACGCTCTTGGCCTTGTGCCGGGGATTTCTAATCCCCGCACAGATTAATCGGTAGGTTCTCGGAAGACAATGCGCTCATAGAGCTCGCTGAGGGGGATGCTGACGTGCAGTGCGGGAAGCTCAAGCGTCGTCTCTAGGCCGCGCAGCTCGGTGAGGAGCCAGGTATTGCTCTCTTGGCGCTCGTAGCGCTCGACGAGGGGCTCAGCTTGGGAAATTAAGACGTAGTATTTTAGCGACGCGAGACGGCGGTAGTGGGCGAACTTGGCACCGCGGTCATAGGCTTCCGTGCTGGGGGAGAGAACCTCAAAGAGCGCGATGGGATTGGTGATCGTGTCGAACTGGTCGTCTACAAAGATTGGCTCGTCGCAGATCACCAGGGCATCGGGGTAGGTGTAGAGGCGCGTATCAGGGACACTGAGGCGCAGGTCGTTGAGGTGTGTGGTGCAGGGGCGACCGCGCAGGCCGGTGTGGAGGGCTGCCCCAAGATTGGTGACAATGAGGGTGTGCTCAAAAGAAACTCCAGCCATGGCGTAGAGCTCGCCGTTGATCAGCTCGCTCCGGTGATCGGCGGCGCGTTCAAGGGCGAGATATTCTTCGGGCGTGAAGCGCGGAAGGGGAGCGACGGACATAGCGTGATTGTACCAAACGCCGTGCATGGAAATACCCGACTCCGCGCTGGGGGAGCGTCCCGAGGACGCGGGGAATGCCTTTGCGGGGGATTTCCCATCCCCACACGGATGGGGGGCGGAACTTTCACTATCGTTATAGGGTTATAGTACCGAATATCCGTGGGGTATAATGTGCCGGGCGGAGACTCCGCCCCCTGGCAAGGAGACTGTTTTACAAGATGGCAAAGGGCCAGAAGGCTGCGCTTGACGCGGCCAAGTACCGCCGTTTCTACGAGCAAATGGTGCATATCCGCGAGTTTGAAGAGGAGTGCCTGCGGGCGTTCCAGCGCGGAGGACATGGCATCGGAGGCTACCTGCACCTCTACTCCGGTGAGGAAGCGATTGCTGTAGGCATTATCGGCGCGCTCGACCTCTCGGCAGGAGACTGCCTTATTGGACACTACCGCGACCATGCCTACGCGCTGGCTGTCGGCTCCCCTCCCGGCCCGGTGATGGCGGAGATCTGTGGAAAGTACGACGGCTGCTCAAAAGGCAAGGGCGGCTCGATGCATATCTGCGATGCGGAGCGCGGCTTCTACGGCGGCTACGGAATCGTCGGAGGCAATGTCCCGATCGCACTGGGCCTCGGCTGGGCGCTCAAGTACCGCCAGCAAGCGGGCGTGGCGGTCTGCTTCTTTGGCGATGGTTCCATGAACCAGGGCGCGTTCCACGAGACCCTGAACATGGCGCAGCTCTACAAGGTCCCGGTGCTGTTTGTTCTGGAGAACAACGGCTACGCCATGGGCACCAGTATCGAGCGCTCCCACGCCAACACCGACCTGACCGACCGTGTCAGCAGCTACAACATGAACCGCAAGAAGATCGATGGGCAGAACATTGTCACGGTCTACGAAGAGGTCAGCAAGATTGTCGCGGACATGAAGGCCAACCCCGCGCCGTTCTTCCTGGAGTGCGATACCTACCGCTTCCACGGACACGGTGCCGCCGACGAGGCCAAGCAGACCGTGGTCTACCGCACCAAGGCAGAGATCGAGGCCGCCAAGGCCAACCGCGACCCGATTGCGATCGCGGCGGAGATTCTTCTGGAGGCCGGGGTGATCACCGACGACGATATCGTCCGCATTCATGAGGAGGCGGTTGTCGAGGCCAAGGCCGCGATGAAGTTCTCCGACGACTCCCCGGTGCCGCCCGCCGACGAGCTGCTGAAGGACGTGTACGCATAATGGCAAAACTACGCTACATAGACGCCCTCGCGCTCGCCCTGCGTGAGGAGATGCGCCGCGACCCGAACGTGTTTCTGGTCGGGGAAGAAGTGGGGCAGTACCAGGGAACCCTGGAGCTCTCCAAGGGCTTTCTCGAAGAGTTTGGCAAGACCCGCGTGGTCGATACCCCCATCTCCGAGGTCGGAATTATCGGCCTAGGGATCGGGGCGGCGATGGCGGGACTGCGCCCGGTCTGCGAGATGATGCGCATGGACTTTGCGACGCCCGCCTACGACCAGATTGTCCAGCACGCGGCCAAGATCCGCTACATGTTTGGCGGTCAGTTCCAGGTGCCCATGGTGATCCGTGGCCCCAGTGGTGTCGGGCTCCAGCTCTCGGCGCAGCACTCCCAGGCCATCGAAGTTCTCTTTGCGCATATTCCCGGCCTGAAAGTGGTGGTGCCTGCCACCCCCGCCGATGCCAAGGGCCTCCTGCTCACCGCCATTCGCGACAACAACCCCGTGATGGTCCTAGAGTCGCTGCGCATGTACTTCATGAAGCCCGATGACCTAGAGGCGATCCAGCCGGGTCTCTCGGAGGTCCCCGACGATCCTGACTTCTCCGTGCCGCTGGGGCAGGCCAATGTGCTGCGCGAGGGGAAAGATGTCACGATCGTGGCCTACTCCTGGATGGTGATCCAGGCGCTCAAGGCTGCCAATGAGCTGGCAAAAGAGGGCATCTCTGCCGAGGTGATCGACCTGCGTACCCTCCTGCCTCTGGACATGAACACGGTGCTGGCCTCGATCAAGAAGACCCACCGCGCCGTGGTCGTGCAGGAGCAGTGGCCGCTCTACGGCTGTGCGGCGGAGATCTCCGCCCAGATCGGGGAGCGCGCCTTCTACGACCTCGACTCGCCCGTGATGCGTGTGACCGGCGCGTTTGTGCCGATGCCCTACGCCAAGAACCTGGAGAACCTCGCCTTCCCCACGGAAGTCGATATCATTGCGGCGGCAAAACGCACCCTCGGAGGCAAGTAAGATGGCAGCGATCATCATGCCCAAGATGGGCGATGCAATGGAGGCGGGCGTCATTGTCCAGTTCCTCAAAAAAGTCGGCGACACGGTCGTAGCAGACGATGCGGTGTTCGAGATCGAGACCGATAAGTCCAATGTCGAGGTGCCCGCCGGAGAAGCAGGCGTTGTCCATGCGATCCTCGCCGCCCCCGGCTCCGAGGTCAAGGTCGGTGATCCGGTCGTGATTATCGGCCAGGGCGCACCACCCGCAAATGTCGCACCACCTCCCCCCGCCGCTGAGACGGCGACCGGGGTGCCCTCTGGGCCCGGCTCCGCGAAGGGGGAGGCCCCCGCACCTGCCCCCCTTCGCGAAGCCGGAGGGGGTGGCGAGCCCCAGCGAGCCGGGGGAGGTCCCATTGTCGTGGTAACGGACCCCGCCAAGCCCTATGGCGATAGCTTTGTCGGTGGCCTCCCTGAGGGGCTCGGTGGCTCGGCATCCGTGCTGAGCGACCCCATTGAGCTGGAAGTGGCCCCCCCCGCCCCCGATAACGGGGGAGCCAGTGAGCGGGTGAAGGCCTCTCCGCTGGCCCGTGCGATTGCGGCTGCCAAGGGTGTCAACCTGGCGAGCATCAGCGCGGCAGGGACGATCACCGCGGCGGATGTGGAAGCGGCGGCGAAGGGAGCCCCCTCCGCCCCCACGAGTGGGGGAGCCATTGCCGATGAGGTCGAGGTGCAGTCCTACAATGGGATGCGCAAGACCATCGCGCGGCGCCTCACGGAGAGCAAGCAGCAGATCCCGCACTTCTATGTCACGGTCGAGGTGGACATGGAAGCGCTCCTCTCCCTGCGCGAGCAGGTGAACGCAGCGGGCGGCGCGGTGAAGGTCTCGGTCAACGACTGTCTGCTCAAGGCGGTCTCCGTCGCGCTGCTGGCCGCGCCCAATGTCAACTCCAAGTTCGACGACAACAAGCGCCTGGTGAGCAAGAACCACCATATCGGCTTTGGAGTCGCGCTGGAGGATGGCTTGATTGTTCCCGTGGTGCGCAATGTCCAGGCCCTGAGCCTGCGCCAGGTCGCTGCGGCGAGCAAGCCGCTGATCGAGAAGGCACGCGCCGGAAAGCTCCAGCCCGCGGACTACACGGGCGGAACCTTCACGATCTCCAACCTGGGAGCGGTCGCCGAGGTCGAGAACTTCGCCGCGATCGTGAATCCGGGCGAGGCCGCGATCCTGGCTGTCTCCAGCACGCGGACGGTTGCAGCCGTGGTGAACGGGCAGCTCGTGCCGCGCAAGCGCATGAAGGTGACCCTCTCCGCCGACCACCGGGTGGTCGACGGTGCCGATGGCGCGGCGTTCCTCGGGGCGCTGAAGAAGGCCATCGAGAACCCGCTGGAGCTGCTCCTGTAATGCACAAGGCACTCACCAACAAGCCGGTCTTCGACTCCGAGAAGACCCTCTGGCGGATGCGGGAGTGGAAAACACTCCCCACTCCGCCGGGGATGGATCGTATCGTCGTGGAGTGGTGCGTGACGTACGGCCCGAAGGTCTTTATCTACCACCCGGTCAAGCGCATCCTGGGCTTCGACACCTGTGAGGGCTACGGTGATGGGACGTCGGACGAGCGCTGGGCGGACTTGCTGGAGTTTGAGTATGTCCCGCAGGTCGTGAAGGCGCTCGAAGGCGCGGGCTACCGCGTGCAGACCATCTGCGCCGACCAGCGCCCCGTCCAGGCGATGCGGCAGCGCCGCCGGGACACCGAAAAGCTCGCCGCCTCGCGCGGTGCGCACCACGGACACCACTAACCGGCTCGGCTAAAATATAAAACGCCTCGCGTCTTTTTGGAGACGCGGGGCGTTTTTGCGTTTATGGGGTTCGAGGTGGCTGCATACGCAAAGAAAACGCCCCGCACTCAAAAGAGCACGGGGCTTTCCTTACGGATTCCCCCATTCATGGGGGCTAGGGGGCTTCCCTAGTGATCGTGGTGGTGATCGCCGCCACCGGCTGCCGGGGGCTCGGGCTTCTCAGCGACGACCGACTCGGTGGTGAGGATCATGCTGGCGATAGACGCCGCATTGGCCAGGGCGGAGCGGCTGACCTTGACGGGGTCGATGACGCCGAAGCCGATCATGTCGCCGTACTCCTCGGTCAGGGCGTTGAAGCCATGGCCCTTGGTCAGGCCCTTCACCTTGTTGACCACGACAGAGCCTTCCAGCCCCGCGTTGGCCGCGATAGTGCGTAGCGGGGACTCCAGGGCCTTGCGGACAATGTCCACACCGACCTGCTCGTCCTTGTCATCCACCACGACGTTGTCCAGAGCGGCGATGACATTGATGAAGGCGACGCCTCCACCGGGGACGATGCCCTCCTCGACAGCCGCGCGGGTCGCGGAGAGAGCGTCCTCGTAGCGGTGCTTCTTCTCTTTGAGCTCGGTCTCGGTCGAAGCGCCGACCTGGATCACGGCGACGCCACCCGCCAGCTTTGCGAGGCGCTCCTGGAGCTTCTCTTTGTCGTAGCTGGAGTCGGAGAGGTCGATCTGCTTGCGGATCTGGTTGATACGGCCCTTGACCGCATCGGAGTCCCCGTTGCCCTCGACAATGGTGGTGTTGTCCTTGGTGATGACAACCTTCTTGGCCTGGCCAAGCATGTCCAGGGTCGCGCTCTCCAGCTTGATGCCCAGGTCCTCGGTGATGAACTTACCACCGGTGAGGATCGCCATGTCCTCCATCATTGCCTTGCGGCGGTCGCCAAAGCCAGGAGCCTTGACCGCGACCACGTTCAGGATGCCACGGATCTTATTGACCACCATGGTAGCCAGTGCATCGCCATCGAGGTCCTCGGCGACAATCACCAGCGGGCGGCGGGTCTGCATGACCTGCTCCAGCACGGGGACGAGGTCGGCGGCGGCGCTGATCTTCTTCTCGTAGAAGAGGATAAAGGCGTTGTCGAAGATGCCTTCCATGCGCTCGGTGTCGGTGACAAAGTAGGGGGAGATGTAGCCCTTGTCGAACTGCATACCCTCGACGACCTCAAGCGTGGTCTCGCGGCCCTTGGACTCCTCGACCGTAATGACGCCGTCCTTGCCGACCTTGTCCAGCGCGTCGGCGATAATCGCACCGATCTCTTTGTCGTTGTTGCCCGAGATCGCCGCAACCTGCGCGACCGCATCGCCATCGACCGGGATCGCGTTGGCCTTGAGCGCCTCGACCGCAACCTCAACCGCCTTGTCGATCCCCTTCTTCACGGAGAGGGGAGCGCCACCCGCGGCCACGTAGCGAAGGCCCTCGTTGACGATCGACTGCGCCAGAACGGTCGCGGTCGTCGTGCCGTCACCGGCGATATCGTTGGTCTTGCTGGCGACTTCCTTCACGAGCTGAGCGCCCATGTTCTCGAACTTGTCTTCCAGCTCGATCTCTTTGGCGACCGTCACGCCGTCCTTGGTGATTGTCGGGGAGCCCCACTTCTTCTCGATCACCACGTTGCGTCCACGCGGTCCCAGGGTCACCTTGACCGCATTGGCGACCGCATTGGCCCCACGCTCAAGCGCGCGGCGTGCCGCCTCATCAAAAAGCAGTTCCTTACTTGCCATAGTGTTTTCTTCCGTTTCTTACTTAATCGCGTAGATCTGATCCTCTGCGAGGATGATCACTGTCTCACCGTTCAGCTTGAACTCGGTGCCACCGTACTTGCTGTAGACAACCAGGTCGCCTACCTTGACGGTGAGCGCATGGCGCTCGCCATTGTCGAGTACGCGGCCGTTGCCTGCCGCAATCACAGTGCCTTCGGTCGGCTTGGTCTTTGCCGTGTCGGGGAGCAGGATTCCGCCCGCCGACTTGTCGTCGGACTCCGACGGCTTGACCACGACCTTATCGCCCAGGGGTCGAATTGTCATTGTTGTTCTTTCACTCCAAAATTAGCAGTCTTGGCTTCAGAGTGCCAACGGAAATTATACCCAGCGCTACAAAAAAGTCAAGAGATTTTCGGAACTTTCCGAACCGAAAACCCACCTGGGACAGGTCTGAAATTTAATGGGTGTATAATTTTTTAATCAATTGCGATTATAATAGGGCGGCGGTTCTGGGCCGCGCCGAACGTTACCTATCTTAATCCTCTCTCAGGAGCATGAACCATCGTGTCTAATCGTCTGTGTGCCGCCGCTGCGGCGCTCGCTCTGATTCTCCCCTCCGCCGTGCTGGCGCAGGACCGTCCTACACAGCCTCCCGCAGGCACACGCCCACAAGGAGGGCCACCTCCGGGAATGGGGGCACCCCCTAGCGCTCCTGGCAAGCCGAAGCCCTTCGCCGAGGTCATCACCAAGGAAGCCAAGTCGTCGCGGATGGGGCTCTTCCGCACCCACACGGTCGGGGACAAGTACTACTTCGAGATCCCCAAGGCCGCCCTGGGCAAGGAGATCATGTGGGTCACGACCATGGAGCGCTCCTCCAGCTTCTACGGCTTTGGCCAGACCGAGGTGCAGGACCGCGTGGTGCGCTTTGAGAAGCGCGACGACAAGATCCTGATGCGGGGAATCAGCTACAGCATGCGCGCCGACGACTCCCACGGCGATGTGAAGCGGGCGCTGGAGAAGGGCAATATCGAGCCCATTCTTGCGGTCTACACAGTCGCGGCCTACGGCGACGGCGAGTCGATGGTGATCGATGCCTCGCCGCTGATCTACTCGCCGCTGTTTGGGGGGGGCTTTGACCCCAGCCGGAGCTTCATCGAGAGCCTGAAGGCCTTCCCGCAGAATGTCCTGATCAAGGTCATGGGCACCCGTGCGGGCGGCGGCGCTCCCAGCCCCTTCCCCGGCCTGCCCATTGCCTCCTCGGGCGGCGGCGGCTCCGAGACCGTGGTGATCAACCACAATATCGTCCTGCTCCCCGAGAAGCCGATGATGCCCCGCCTCTTTGATAGCCGCGTCGGCTGGTTCTCGTCGAGCTACCAAGAGCTGGGTGGGCCTGCCAACAAGGTCAAGGATGTCACCCTGATCCACCGCTGGCGCCTGGAGAAGAAGGACCCGACCGCCAAGCTCTCCGAGCCGGTCAAGCCCATCACCTACTACCTCGGGAGCGAGATTCCCGCCAAGTGGAAGCCCTACATCAAGCGGGGGATTGAGTACTGGAACGCTCCGTTTGAGAAGGCGGGCTTCAAGAACGCCGTGGTCTGCCGGGACATTCCCACCAAGGAAGAGGACCCGGAGTTCGATGAGGAAGATATCCGCTACACCGTTGTCCACTGGCTGCCGTCGGGGGTGGAGAACGCCTACGGCCCGCACCTCTCGGACCCACGCACCGGGGAGATTCTTAACGGGAGCCCCAAGATCTTCCACAATGTCCTGAGCCTGGCGCAGAACTGGTACTTTGTGCAGGCCGGCCACTCCGATCCCCGCGCTCGCAAGATGCCCCTCCCCGATGACCTCACCGGCCAGCTCCTGGGCTATGTGGTCACCCACGAGGTCGGGCACACCCTGGGCTTCCCCCACAACATGAAGGCGAGCTCGTCGGTGCCGGTCAAGAACCTGCGCGACCCGAAGTGGACCTCCGAGTGGGGCACGACTCCCTCGATCATGGACTACGCCCGCAACAACTACGTGGCCCAGCCCGAGGATAAAGTGACCCAGCTCATGCCCAAGATCGGGGTCTACGATCACTTTGCGGTGGAGTGGGGCTACTCGGTCTTCCCCGGTGCCAAGACCCCCGAGGACGAAAAACCGTTCCTCAACGCGATTGCCAACCGTCAGCTCACCAACCCCATGCTGCGCTTTGGGAACCCGTCGGGCGACGATCCCGGGCGGCAGATGGAGGACCTCAGCGCCGATGGTGTTGAGGCGACCCGTCTTGGGATGAAGAACCTGGAGCGCATTCTCGGCTGGCTCCCCGCCGCGGTCGCCAAGCCCGGTGAGGACTTCTCCGAGCTGGACTCGATGTACAACGAGGTCCTGGGCCAGCGCTCGCTGGAGCTCGGGCATGTCCTGACGATCGTGGGCGGGGTCACCGAGACCGAGTACCATGTCGGCCAGAGCAGCAACCCCAACTACACGCCCATCCCCAAGGCGCGGCAGAAGGCGGCGGTTCAGCTCTTCAACGACCTGGTCTTCAAGACGAGCCCCCTGCTGGTTCGCCCTGAGATCACGGGCAAGACCAGCGCGACCGGAACCGTGGATCGGGTTCAGGGGGAGCAGCGGCGCTTTATCGGGGGGCTCCTCTCCGATAGCCGGCTGAACCGCCTGGTGGAGTTTGAGGTGACCGCTCCCACGACAGCCTACACCGTGAGCGAGCTCCTGACCGACATGACCAATGGGATCTTCAGTGAGTTTGGCTCGGCCAAGGGGACGCCGGACCTCTACCGCCGCAACGTCCAGCGTGTCTACCTCGATGCGCTGATCGCCAAGCTCGATCCACCTGCAGCGCCCACCCTGCCCGCTGGGCTTCCCCAGGGTGCGGGACGGCGCCGTGGGGCCAGCACCGGTCCGCTCTCGGGTGAGGCCAAGGTGCAGATCCGGGGCGCTCTAGCAGATATCCAGGCGCTCCTGACCTCGGCCAAGGGCCGCGCGACCGATCGGGCTGTCAAGCTCCACATCACCGACTCGCTGAAGGCGATCGATGAGGCTTTGAACCCGAAGAAGTAGCGGTGGTCCGGTTAGATCGCCCCGGTTGGAGCGGGGCGTCTATCTGTCCTCGTGCCTCGGACACAAAGGGCTGCACCCATCCCGATCCGCGTTAACGCGGGTATGGCCGGAGGCCTTCGTGTCGGAGCTTGCGACGACAGCAAGACGCCCCCGTTTATGGGGGCGATCCAACCGGGGGGACACGATAAAATAGCGCATGCAGATTATTCTTGCCACGCGCAATGCTCACAAGGTCGAGGAGATGCAGCAGCTTCTCCCCGACCTTGTGCTTTTACCCCTCCCCGACGATGCCCCCGATCCCGAAGAGACCGGGGCGACCTTTTTAGAGAACGCGCGCATCAAGGCGCTCTCGGCCGCGCAGCACACGGGGCTGCCCGCTCTCGCCGACGATAGCGGGATCTGTATCGATGCGCTGGACGGTGCGCCCGGTGTCCACTCCGCCCGCTGGGTGGCCGAAGAGAACTGGATTCCCACGGTCCTGGAGAAGCTCGCGGGCAAGGTGGACGACGAGCGGAGCGCACGCTATGTCTGTGTCCTGAGCCTGATGACCCCCGATGGGAGCATTGTCGCGGAGGCGGAGGGGACCTTTGAGGGGCGCATCGCCGATGGCCCCCGCGGGACCAATGGTTTTGGCTACGACCCGATCTTTCTGGTCCCGCCTGACTACGCACAGACAGTGGGGGAGATCAGCGCGGAGGAGAAACACGCCCGCAGCCACCGCGGGGTCGCGGCACGGGCACTGAAGGAGGCGCTCCGTGAAGATCTGCATTGATCCGGGCCATCCGTCGGAGGTGGGCGAGGGGACCCGCGGCAAGAAGCTCACTGAGATTCGTGCGGGCTGGCTGGTGGCAAAGCGGCTGGAGGCACTCCTGAAGGCAGCGGGCCACGACGTGACCCTAACCAAGTCCCGCGAGAAGGAGTTTGTCAAGAACCGAAAGCGTGCCGAGATCGCCAATGCGTTCCAGGCCGATCTGCATGTCCGCCTGCACTGCGACTCGGAGGGGGGGACGGGCTTCTGGACCTACTACCCCGACCGCCCGGGCACCGACTCCACCGGCAAGCGTGGGCCGTCGCCCGAGGTGATCGCCGCGTGCAAGCAGCTCGCCCCCAAGTTCCACGCCGCCCTCGCCGCCGGGCTCAAGGGCGCTCTTCGGGACAACGGCTGCCTCCCCGATATCCGCACGGCCGTGGGGAGCAAGCAGGGTGCGCTCACCGGCTCGATCTGGTCGCAGGTGCCGGTGGTCTTGGTGGAGATGTGTGTCCTGACCCACGCCAGCGACGAAGCCTTCCTCCTCTCCGACGCGGGCCAGGAGCGCATGGCAAAGGCACTGGCGGCGGGGGTTGCGGCGGCGCTGTGAACCCACCCTGGCCCTCCCTTGCTGCAAGGGAGGGTGGCTCGAAGTGAGGGACGAACGAAGAGCCGGGTGGGTTTGGGCCGGGGCTGATGACCCGCTTACTTGCGTCGGCGCCGCGCGACCAGCGCGACTAGGCCGAGGGCACCAAGGGCCAGGGTTCCGGGCTCGGGGACGCTCTGGCCGCCCACGACATCTTGGCCGCGGCGGTTGCCATTGGCATCGACCGTGTTGGCCACCTTAAAGAGCTGCGCCTGGTAGCCGCTGATATCCTTGCCGCTGTTGATCGTCTCCTTGGTGTAGGTCAGGTACTTGTTGGCGCTGTCGATCACCTCTTGGCGGTTCACCGAGCCGTCGGCGTAGCTGAGCTGGAAGTTAAAGAGCCCCTTGCTCAGGTCGAGGCCAAGGCCGGCTTTGTTGGAGTCGAAGTCATTGACAATCTCCCAGAACGCCACCTGGAGCCCGACTTGCTCACCTAGCGTGTTGGCGACCAGGTTATTGCTGGGATCGGCGGCGTTGCGGTTGCCGAAGTTGTGGTAGAGCAGGGCGAGCGAGTCGGCGGCCTTGGGGTCCGACGGGGTCTTGAAGGGCTGGGAGAAGTCCTTGGTGGTGGAGACCGTGCTGGTGGCGCCATTGACCAGCCAGGCGGTCGGCTCGACACAGAGCGTGTAGAACCAGTCGCTACGGCTCGTGTCAAAGACGGTCTGACCGGCCTTGCCGTACTGCGTCTTCATCAGGCCCGCGCCGCCCTTGACCGTCTCCATCTGCGTGCCGTTCCAGGTCTGAAACGTGATCCCGGACATCAGCCCGCCGCTGGTGGAGCCCATGTTGGCCGAGCCTTGGTTGACAAAGGTGCTCAGGTCAAAGAGCAGGGGGCCCTGGGACTGCGCAAAGGCGCTCGTGGCGATCAGGGCAGTGGTGCTGGCGAGCAGGGAGCGAAAAAGAGTGACGGTTTTCATGAGTTCTTCCTAGAGTGGTGTCTTGCTTTCCTACCCTGCAAGATTTAGGCCATTGAGTAAGTAGGATGCAAAAAACTTTAAATTTTTATTCGCCTAATGGAATTAGGCGTCTGCAGTAGCCTTCGGCTGCAAAGCCCGTTCCGGGCTGGGGAACCGACTCGGTAGCCCGGAACGGGCTTTGCGGCGGAACGCCATTGCAGACGCTGGTTTCTAACCGGCGGCGGAGCGATTCCTGAAAATGGCTCACTTCTAGAAGATTTTCGGTTGTTCTTAATGTACGAAGCACCGCCAGAATGACAGGTTTTCCTCTGTCGTCCTGGCGGTGCCTGGTGGGACTTGGGCGGGAACTAGCCCTCGCTCTGCTCGATCTTGAGGTCGCCGCTCACCGACGAGAGCACGATCATGGCACCGGTTCCCTCGCCAATCGACTCGCTGACAATGGCCATCCCGGAGCTGCGGAGCTCGCGCAGGGTGCCATCGGTGCCCCGGATCTTACCGCGGAGCTCGCCGCTACGGGTGCGGCCTTCGAGCACGGCGTTGGTCTTGTACGGCAGGGTGAGAACCATATCCCCACTCACCCCTGAGACCACGAGCTTGCCCTGGGTCAGAGCGCCCTTGGGTGCTAGGTTGAGGTTGCCCGAGACCGCGTTGAGGGTCGTCTCCTGGAAAGAGCACTCTAGGATCGTCGCGTCCCCGGAGACTGTCTGGAGGTTGAGGGTCGTGCCGGTCACGCCTTGGAGGTGGGCATCGCCCGAGACCACCGAGACCGAGACCGTGGGGATGAGCGCCTCGCTGAGCTGGATATCGCCACTCTGGCTCTCGGCCTTGAAGCTGGCACCATCGAGGCGGATGGCCTGGATATCTCCCGACGCGGTGTGTGCGCTGACGGCTCCGACCACTCCCTCGATCCCGATATCGCCCGATGTCGTCTCCGCCGCGACATCGCCGAAGATCTCGGCCAGGTGGATATCGCCGGACTGCGTGGCGGTGACCGCGGCGGCCTTGATGCCTCGCACGGAGAGATCGCCGGCGGGAGAGAGCAGGGAGACCTTAACCCCCTCGGCGGGCACGAATACCTTCAGGTTCAGCTCCACACGCCGCGCCTTGACCGTGCTCGTGACCGTGATGGCGCTGGTGCTGTCGGTGGTCTCGGTGGAGAGCTGGATCGCATCGGCGACGGCTTGCGCCTCTTCCGGGGTGGCGGCCCAGATGCGGAGCGTCCCGGCGGCCCGTGCCTCGGTGACATCGCTGCCCTGGACCGAGATGCTCCCCAGCGGGTTCTTGATCCGTAGGGTTGTCCCTGTGGCGACCGGGAGGGTGACCTCGTAGGCCTGCTCCAGGGTGGGGTCTCCCTGGAAGCCCTGCGCGATATCGGAGAGGTTGATGTCGATACTGCCGATAGACTCGGTCACTTGCTTGCCCAGCTTGCGTGCCTGCTTGGCGGCGTTGGAGGCGAAGCGTCCGGCATCGAAGTCACGAAACGCCCCGGCGATATTCTTGGCACCGGGCAGGCCCTTGAGCGCTTGGTTGAGAGCGCCGATCGGGTCGGGGGACTTCTTGGCCTCCTCGATCTGCTCCTCGGCGGCAGCGAGCTGCTGGTCCATCCCCGCTACTTTTTCACGAGCGGCGGCGATCTTTGCCCGGGCCTTTGCGAGGGTCTCGGTCTCAAAGTCGTCTGTCCCCCCCGCCCCCACAGGTGGAGGAGCTGTCTCGGGTAGGGGGGGCGCAGCGGGGGGCGAGACCGGGGCGGGCTCTTCGGGCTTTTCCATCGCCGCCAGCAGCTGCGAGGCTTCGTCGGCGGTGATCTTGCCTTCTTGCAAGAGCTGTAGGATCTTGAGGTTCTCTTCTTTGGACATGGTTTTCTTCTTTCTGGGGTTAGAGTTCTGCCAGGAGCTGTGCGGCATCGCTGGCGGTGAGGGTTCCCTCCTCCACCTGGCGCAGGATCGCGCGTCGGCGTGGGCTCTCGGGAGTGGGGGGTGTCGTCAGGGTTGCCTCCAGGGCACTGACGGTGGCATCGAGGCGTGCGCGGACGGTGGGGTAGGAGATGCCCAGCATCCGCTCGACATCCCGGATCACGCCGCGGCAGCGCACGAAGGTCTCGATAAAGCTCTGGTGCTCTGGCGAGAGGCGTGCCAGCGGTGGCGGGGGAAACTCTCCACACAGCCGCGTACGACACGCCGGACAGCTGAGCTCAGAGACACGCAGGGCTTCATCGCAGACGGGGCACTGCTGTGGACTTCGGTTCATGACTGCATTCTATCAATAAAATTAATAATGTCAAGAATGATATTGAGATTGTTAATTTTATATCACTGCCCCGGTGTTGTATCGCCCCCGTTGGAGGGGGGCGTCAACGAGCGCTTCGCGCTGGAAAGGCCTTCGGCCATAGGATTCTCTTATGGGCGAAGCCCTTCCCAGCCGAGGGACGAGGCTCGTTGACGCCCCGCTCTAACCGGGGCGATTCACAACGGGGGCGATTAGGGAGCGGCGATCTTCAAAGAAAAGCGATAGACACTGTGCCGGCGCTCGCTGTCCCAGAGGTGCAGGGTCAGCGACACGGTGGCACCTGGCTTGGCGCTGGTCATCACCTGGAGCGTGAAGGGGTTTTTAAGGGGGAAGCTGCGGTACTCACTGGGCACCACAATCGCAGGGTCTTGCGACGTTAGAACTGCGTAGGCGTAGCTCCGAGGGACGCTGAGGCGAGGTGGCGTCCAGCCGACCACGGCACCAGGCACGAGGGGCTTGTCTGACGTGCCTGACATCGTGCCCGGGCCCTCCAGCGTCAGCGTGCCGTGCTGCGCCAGGGGGAGCTCGCCCGCCGCCTCTAGCCAGAAGCGCCACGCCTCCTTGACATTGGTCTCGTACTCCTGGGCGATCTCACGCTCCGCCGGGTAGCGCCCCGCAACTCCCTTGGCCTTGCTGGGAATGCTAATCTCAAAGTTAAAGCCATAGATCCCGTAGCTGTAGTACGCGTGGGTGTAGGTCAACCCCGAGTTCCCGCCGCGCACTCCCGGCGCGGGCTCGCTCCCCGGCGACGACTTCGTAATGGAGTAGGGCGAGTCGCTCTGGCGCTGCTGCATTCCCTTGACGATCTTGAGATAGCGGGCATGGTCGGGGGCGATACTGTGGGCGGGAAAGAGAATCTCCCGCAGGGGACTGTGGATATCCATAAACGCCCGCAGGTTGGGATGGCTTGCAAAAAACGCATCCAGCGCCTGGTTCTCCGGCTCGGAGAGGGGAGCGAGCCCCTCAAAGATATCGGCACCGGGCCGCGCCGTGGAGTCGTTCCAGGTCGAGTCGATCTCACGCCCCCCGCCCCAGCGCACGGGGAAGTTACGGTTGAGGTCCACCCCAAACGTCCCATCGGGATTGGGAACACGGTTCTTGCGCCAGTCCTTGTGCCCCTCCTCCCAGAGCTTGCCATCGACATTGAACATCGGCACAAACCAAAGGCAGCGCCCGTTCTTCCAGCCCGCGGCCAGCTCTTCATCCAGAAAGCGCAGGGTGCAGTAGGCGGGCTGCTGCTCACGCGGATGAATCCCGGAGAGCCACATCACCTCGGGCTGCCCCGGCTTGCCAATGCGCACCAAGGGGATACTGCGCCCCTCGCGGGTCTTTCCGGGAAGGGTGGAGAGCTCGATCAGCTCGGGGTACTTCTGCTTCCACGCCGCGAGATGCTGCTCGATCTGGGCGAACGTGAGCAGGCGGTTGGACTGGCCTTCTCGCAGGGCGTCGCGACGGGGAGCGTCTTGAGCGAGGACGGGTGCGGTAAGCAGGAGGCAGGAAAGTGCTAGCAAGGAATGTTTCATGGTTTTGGAGGGCTCTGGAGTTTGGACAATTTAGTAGCCCGGACAACGTAGTCGCCCGGACAACGAGTGTCCGGGCTTGAGAGGGCGACGGCTGCCTTCGCAGCCAACCGAATCTGTTGGGCACGACGGTGCCCGTCGCCCTCTTAAGCCCGAGGACTCGTTCCTCGGGCTTTGGGGCCTTGTGACCCTACGGCTGGCAGCCCAGCTGTGGCAAGAGACACGGAGCGCACGAGGCGGCGGCGATCCCCGTTCCGGTGAGGACGGGAGTGCAGAGCGCCTGGTAGCGGTTATCGCCCACCGGGGGGTAGAAGTCCGCACTCAGCTTGCGTGCCTTAACATGCCCATCGGCCCAGATGACATTGGTCATGCCATTGTGCCGCCCACGGGGAGCGCCGTAGTCGTTTGCGCTGGCCATCAGGCTACTGCCCGAGTGGATCAGCAGGTACGGATAGCGGTTAGCGGTCGTGGTTCCCCCTACCGCGGTCGCGCTGGAGGTGCGCTTCTCCGGCCAGAGGTCCGAACTACCAAAGGCGGCGTTTTGCGCGGTCGAGGCTCCGTCCACAATCAGAACGGTCTCCGCTGGCCTCTCCATCGCCGGGAGCGAGCTGGTCGCCACGCCGGTTGCGGAGTTATTGCCGCCCAGGTAGTAGTTGTAGGCATAGGTCACCACAAAACCGGTGCCAATTCCACAGCCATTGGTGGCAGCGATCGTGCCTGCCGTGATCCCGGCGGTGCGAGGAGCCGTCGGGCACTGGAAGACCTGGGTACTCTTGATATAGGGCTGGATCATCGCCGGCCAGGAGCAGAGTGTGCCACTGGCAGACCCTCCCCACATCCCCATGAGCAGCATCTCGTCGTAGTCCTGCGTGTACATCAGCAGGCCCGTGGCGATCTGTTTCTGGTTGGAGAGGCAGGAGGCTGCGCGGGCTTTCTCGCGCGCCTGAGCGAAGACAGGAAAGAGGATGGCGGCCAGAATCGCGATAATGGCGATCACCACCAGGAGTTCAATGAGGGTAAAGGTACGACGCATGGGTCAACCTCCCAGAGTAAGCGTGCCCCGTGTGCCCAGGCGGACGGCAGGGCAAAAAATACTATCGGCGCTCCCTCGGGGATGTTCCCCGTGCAAGCTTGCTTTCTCGTGCAGACGACTTGCCTTTGCGCCAGTGACGCCGACGCTGGCATTATACCCGGCGAAGAGCCGGGGATTGAAATCCCCGCCTCCGATTTTTGGGAGCGTCCCGAGGACGCACGGAGCTTGTAGGTTTCGCGCGTCCCCGGGGACGCTCCCTCTTTTCTGCCGGGGATTTCAACCCCCGGCAAATCCCCAGCACCAAAAAGAATCGCTCGGGTAAGAGGCACGCCTGCCCTTACCCGAGCGATCCTTAGCTTGACGGTATCATCAGCGCCTTCCTCAAGAGTGGCTTCGCGGTCCGCCTTGGGGTTGGCTCTGGTCACAAGATTGTGATGACAAGAGTATAGGCAAAACGCGGTGGGCTCGCTGTGACCAGCGACACCGAAAAATCGTGATCTTAGTCACAGAAGGAAGCGGGGCCTGCGATGTCGAAAGGTCTGGTGTGAACGAAGGAGTTTTAGGAGAGCCGCGCGCCCAGGATATTCGCCTCTACCGGAAGGCGGCAATCGCTGTCGTCTCCACCTATCTGGGGCTGGACGAGGCCTTTGTCGAGGCGGTCTTACTGGATCAGATGGACGAGTACCTGGAGGCCCTCGCCGAGGTACGGGAGCGGCTGAAGGCGGAGCACTACGACGACTACCTCTCGCTCCTGGCCCGTGAGGTGATTGTCCGCTATGCTGCCACAGCGGCCGAGGGCCTCGCCGCCGATCCCGAGAGCCCGCTGGCACGCCGCCGGATCATGGGCGATACCGGCGGCTTTGGCTTCAACGACGATGTCAATGCGGTGGTTCGGCTCCATGAGATCTTTGAGCTACTAGAGTCGCCCTACGCGGAGAGCGAGGCGGAGGCGATCCTGGTGACCACCAAGCGCCAGATGTGCAACTACTACAACTCCGTCGCCTACCACCTGGTCCGCGGCCCGCTCCTCCCAGTCATTATCGAGGTCGCGGAGGAGTATGTCCACGACGACCAGCTCTCCGCCGCTCGTGTCCGTGAGCTCGTGATCGCCGCGCAGTAGCCGATAATAAAAAATTGCCCCCGCGCCGGAGCGTGGGGGCAAGTTTTATTTGGTGAGCTTGCCTATTCCTTGAGCCGTCGCCGGTAGGAGATAAAGCCGCCAATGGTGTAGAGCAGAGTCCCCAGCCAGACAAACCAGATCAGAGGCTTGGTGGAGAGCTCCACAAAGACCGCATCACCGGGATCGGGGGCGTTGAAGGTCTCGAAGCGCAGGGTCTGGTAGGTGGCAAACTCCTCCATGCGCCGCCCCTCCATAAACGAGGGCTCCTTCATCAGGGCTTGCTGGAACGCCGGAGTGCCCGGTGCACCCGCCTCTTTGGCCCGTGCGACTGCCGCCGCCGAGGCTGCCTGCTTCTCCTTGATCTCTTTCTCGACCGGAGCGGGCACCATGCGCAGGATCACCTTGCCGTACTTGCCACCCGGCCCTGGGATCTCCACGACCTCGGAGTAGGCACCGCCCGCCGACGGCTCATGCCGCACGGAGACCTTCACGGGAGTCTGCTTGCCCTGGTAGGTGACAATCACATTGGCGGTCATGCGTACCGCAGAGAGCTTGTTGAACTCGTCCTCGCTGTGCTTGGCAAGAACCTCCTTGGCTTTGTCGTCGAGGTCATAGCTCATGAGGGTAAACGTGTACTCCCCAAGAGTCTTGGTCTCGCCCTTTTTGAGGGAGAAGAGCCAGTTGGAGCTGGTGGCATCGGGCTGGTCCACGAACTCCTGGGCCTCACCACCTAGCGCGAGATAGACATCGCCCCAGAACTTATGGTGGATCGCGGGCGGGTTGGCCTGGGGGCTGTCCTTGCCCTCCCAGGGAACGTAGGTGTAGTGCGGCTCGGCGTCCCACTGCTTATTGCCATCGACCACTTTAATGCGGATGGCATTGTCGCGCTCAAACGGGTGCTGGGTGTAGCCTTCGTAGGTGAGCTTGTAGCCAAGCGCCTCGGTGGGCTGACCCTTGATGAGCAAGATGCCCTCCTTGTGCTTGGAGAACATCACCAGCCCCGCAAGGCCTGCCAGGAGCAAGCCAACCCCGGCGTGGGCAACATGGCCACCGATACTCAGCCGCCCCGCCGGCGACTTCAGCCGTGGCGCGATCAGAATGGCGTTGGCGATCAGGCAGAACAGCGATGCTGCAAAGAGCAGCACCATCGCGGGGTGGCGCAGCCCTAAGTACATCCCCGCTCCGGTAAAGCCCATCGCCAGGATAATCGCGGCCAAGTACGACGGGAAGAGGCGCTTGTAGGCGCTCTGGGCATCCCCGTTCTTCCAGGTAAGGTAGGGCGCGGCGGCCATGATCAGGAGCATCCCAATGGCCGGTGCGTAGAGCGCCTTGTTGTAGAACTCGGGCTCGGCGGCTTGGCCCTTGGCGCTCCAGAGCTTGGTGATCAGCGGGCCGGACATTCCCAGCGCCACAAAGAAGCCGATCAGCCCGATAATGATCCCGCCCGCCGCAAAGCCCGTCTCCCGGCTCAAGAACGCCGCCGCCGATTTTTCTTCGTCGCGCTTGGGAATGTCCCAGTTTCGCAGCAAGAGCAGCCCGAGCGGGATAAAGGTCCACATCAGGACCCCGATCAAGATCAGCCAGAAGCCATCGTTGCCCAGTGACGAGAACGAGTGGACGGAGAAGTCGGAGAGGACACCGGTTCGGGTGAGGAAGGTGCCGTAGAACATCGCGGCGAAGGGCAGGATGCCCAGGAAGAAGTTGGGCTTGCGCCAGGAGCCGTTCTTTTTCTGCAGGACCAGCCCGTGCAGGAGCGAGGTCAGCAGGAGCCAGGGGAACAGCGACGTGTTCTCGACCGGGTCCCAGGCCCAGAAGCCGCCCCAGCCCAGGGTCTCGTAGGCCCAGTAGCCGCCCAGCGAGAGCCCGAAGCCCAGGGTCGCAAAAGAGAAGAGGGTCCAGGGAAGCGCGGACTTGACCCAGCCGTCCCAGTCCCGGTGCAGCAGGCCATAGATCGCCCAGACCGACGGCAGCAGAGTCGAGGCAAAACCTAGGAAGAGAATGGGCGGATGGATCACCATCCAGTAGTTCTCCAGCGATGGGTTCAGGCCACGGCCATCGGCGGGGATGGGCAGCTTGCCCAGAGCGAAGGGGCACTTGACCAGCAAGATGCAGAGCAGGTAGACCTGCGCGATCCCGAAGATCGGCCAGGCCTTGGCGCTGTTCTTGCCGCCACGGTAGGCCAGCCAGAGCCCCAGCACCGCGGTCCAGAATGCCCAGAGGAGCATGGAGCCCTCTTGGCCACCCCAGAACGCGGCCATCAGGTACCAGGTCTTGGTACGCCGCGACGTGTACTCGGCGACATAGTGCACCTGAAACTGGTGGGTGGCAATCAGGTAGGCAAGGTAGGCACACGCCCCGACAACCCCGGTGGTCGCCAGGGCCACAAAGCGCTTCGCCCACTCACAGAGCCCGCTCCGCTCGCCCTTGCCACAGAGAACAAAGAGCACATTGGCGATCACGGTTGTCGCGAGGGCAAATCCAAGAAGTGTATATCCTATGGGCATAATTTTTTTCTCTGCCGCCGATTGAAATCGGCGTCTGCAATCGCCTTCGGCTGCAAAGCCCGTGCCGGGCTAGGGAGATTGGGAGCCCGGCACGGGCTTTGCGGCACGGAGTGCCACTGATGACGCCTCATTTTATGGGGCGACTTTTAATCCGCCTTGACTTCCTCTTCGTACTTGCTGGGGCACTTGACCAGGAGCTTGCGCGCCTCGAAGTACTCGCCGTTCCAGCTCCCGATCGCGGTGACTTGCGTGGCTTGGTCGAAGCTATTGGGCTTGGACTTCTTAAAGCGCACGGGAATGGTCTCGCCGGTCTTTTCTTCCTTGAGGGTGAAGCTCAGCACGCCGGTGTAGGTGATGGGCTGCGAGCGGTCCAGTGGCCCCATGATCTGGAAGACCCGGTCCTTGCTAGCCTTGGCCTCGGTGAAGGAGACATAGGGGGTGAGGTTGGTGACGAACTGCCCGGCGCCGTAGGCCAGCGCGGCAAAGATCAGCACGGTCGCTGCGGTGGTTCCTGCTTTGAGTTTCATTGTCGGTTCTCCAGACGTGCCAGCTGGGCGACCCGCTGCTCCAGGGCACTCGCCTTCTTATCGAGCATCCAGACAAAGGCAAAGACCCCCGCCCAGATCACGACCGCGACCAGTAGTAAGAAAGCCATGTTCATCTTAGTTGTAGTCTACCTCCTCAAGGGCCAGCCGCGCACGGTCGAGCCGTAGGGCGATATTCTGAATCCAGAACATCATCCCGAGCAGGGGGGGGAGGATTCCCAGGTAGATCGCCGTGCGGTAGCTCGAATCAAACTTGGTGTTGGTGGGATGCAGCGACATCAGGTACTTGGGGATGACATAGCCCAAGAGGGGAGTCATCACCGCCACAAAGAGCCCAAAGACCGCGCAGATCGCCCCGCGCTTCTCGATATCCTCGATACTGCTGCGGAGCACGAAGTAGGCGCAGTAGATCAGCATCAGCAGAAAGACACTGGTCTCGCGGGGGTCCCAGTTCCAGAAGCTTCCCCACTGCACATAGGCAAAGATCGAGCCGGTCGCCGTGGTCAGGGCGCAGAAGAGCAGCGCCAGCCCCGCCCCCGACGCCGACCGGGCATCGTCGATCAGCTCTCGCTTCTGGAGGTACTTCCAGCCGTGCCACGCCGACATCCACGACGCCGTGACGGCGACATAGGCGCAGGGCAGGTGCAGGGCGACAATGCGCGCCAGCTCCGGGTCGGCGAAGAACTTGGCCGCGGGGAGCTTGAGAAAGACATAGGCTAGCCCCGCGACCATCCAGAGTCCGATCCCGATTTTAAGCTCTTTTCTCATAGGTTATGGTTAGTCGTTCCAGATAAAATCAAACAGCCAGAGCGAGAGCAAGACTGCCGCCGCCGTGTAGAGCGAGAGCATGGCAAGATCCGCACCGGCAACCTGCCACGCCGAGCTCTTGACCCCCTCCAGCCCGATCCCCAGCGCCGCCTTGGTTCCATTGAGCCCCGCCTGAAACGCTGGCACCAGGAGCGGAAAGGCCAGCGCCGCGAGCAGGCCACCGCGGGCCGTGGTCTGTGCCACCAGCGCCGCCATTGTCGTAAACACCGCCGCGATGGCAAGAGTGCCCATTCCTAGGACGCAGCAGAGTATCCCAACGTTCACACTCGCCAGGTCCAGCTCCAGCAGCGAGAAGAGCACGGGCGCGGTGAGCAGGTTCAGGACCAATAAGAGTACCGCATTAAAGGCAAACTTTCCCAGCCAGACCGCGTTCGGGCTCGCATAGAGCCGTAGCGCCAGTGCGGTCCCGCGCTCTGCCTCCTGCACAAACGCCCGCCCTAGCCCGGTCGCGGCGGTGAAGAGCGCCAGCACCCAGACCAGCGCCCCCGGAGTCAGCCGGTCCAGCTTTGCCTGCTTGAGCCCCAGCCCAAGGAGCACCAGCGCGCCCACCACAAAGAGCCCCACCCCCGAGAGCGCGACCCGTGTGCGCCACTCGGTACGGACCTCTTTCAGGAAGACAGCACCTACTCCTAGCATGGGATGGTTTGTACCCTTTTTCACAAGTCTTGTCTATTGCCTCCCCTATGGTACACGATGGTTTATGAGAAGAGCGTGAGGATGGCGTAAAATAGCGCCATGGACTTTCTGGCGGCGATGCTAAGGCTCTGGGCGCCTCTGGGGCTGGCGGCACTGGGCGGGACCCTCTCCGAGCGTGTGGGGGTGATCGCGCTGGGGCTGGAGGCGATGCTCCTCGCCGGTGCCTACACCGCGGTGGCGGTCGCGGCAAAGACCGGTAGCGCGGCGCTAGGCGCTCTGGCCGGGGCACTGGCGGGCGCACTCGTGGGGCTGCTCCATGCCTGCCTGGTGCTCTTTGCCCGTGTCCCTGCCGTCCTCTCGGGAGTGGGGCTGAACCTGGGGCTGCTGGGCCTGACCACTTTCCTGCTCCGTGCCCACGGTGAGGTGGGGCTGAGCACCCAGGCACGCTTCCCCGCGGAGCTGGCGATTCCTCTGGCGCTGGCCCTAGTGCTCGCTCTGGCGTTTCTCCTGGGGCAGACACCGCTGGGGCTACGCCTCCGGGCGTGCGGCGAGAAGCCCGAGGCGGTGCGCGCCGCAGGCCTCAACCCCGATAGGCTTCGGCTGGGAGCGGTGAGCGGCGCGGGAGGGCTGGCGGGGCTCGGCGGGGTGCTACTGGCGCTGATGGGCCTTGGCGAGTTCACGGAGAACATGACCTCGGGGCGGGGCTATATCGCGCTGGCGGCGGTGATCCTTGGGCGTTGGAGCCCGCTGGGTGCCGCAGGAGCCGCCCTGCTCTTTACTGCGGGGGATGCTCTGGTGGGGACGCTCCAGAACGCAGGGCTCGCCAAGGCTCTCCCGCCCGACCTGCTCCAGCTCTTGCCCTATCTCGCCGCGCTGGTGGCTCTGGGGCTGGTGAAGGGGCGTGGCCAGGCACCTGCATCTCTCAGCACGACATAGATTTTTTGGCATGGAGTTTGCTAGCTGGTGGGGCATGATGCAGCTTTTTCATCGCCCTCAGCCCCGGGTCACGGTTGCCCAGCTGCTGAGCTGGGCGGAGGCACAGGTCGCGCGGGGCGTGCCACGACAAGCGATCTGCCAGGAGTGGCTCCAGCAACACCGCTGTGCGGGCACCCCCGATCTCAAGTCGATCTATGAGCAGGCGGAGCGGCAGCTCTTTGGCGAGATGGTGGCCCGCGACCTTCGGGGGAGCGAGCTAGAGAAGATGCGCCGCACCGACGAGGCCATCGCGGAGTATGAGGCGATTGTCGCGGACGGGTTTTTAGGAGCCCATCCCTACGAGCGGCTCCAGGCTCTCTACCTCGCACGGGGCGACTACGATAGCGCTCTCCGGGTGTCGCAGGCGCGGGTTCGAACCCTCTCTCTGATTCGTCCTCCCACACCGCCGTCCTGGGACGAGACCCCGCCCCTCCGTTTGGTTGCGATAAACGGCTAGTGCTCCGTGCTGAGGATGCCGTCGCGGAGCTGGATTAGCTGGTCGGCGCCGGTCAGCATCCCCGCGTCGTGTGTCACCACGATCACGGTTCCCTTGCTACGCCACGCCGCCAGCGCCTCGATCACGCGGTGGCCGTTGGTCTGGTCCAGCGCCGCCGTGGGCTCGTCGGCAAAGAGAATCTCCGGGTCGTTGATGAGGGCGCGCGCGACCGCTACCCGCTGACGCTCCCCCCCTGAGAGCTGGCCGGGGAGCTTACCCGCCATGCTGGCAAGCCCCAGGCTCTCCAAGAGCTCCTGGGCCTTCTGACGCGCCGCCGCATCGGGCTTGGGGGCCGCGACCACGATGTTCTCCAGCGCGGTGAGGTAGGTCAATAAAAATGGCTGCTGAAAGACAAAGCCGAAGCGGGTGCGGCGCAGGCGCATGAGCTCGGCATCGGGGAGCTGGGAGAGGGGAGTGCTGCCCAGGGTCACCGCGCCGCCCGTGGGACGCTTGAGCCCTGAGAGCAGATAGAGCAGGCTGGACTTGCCCGACCCCGATGGCCCCATGATGCCATAGAACTTCCCAGGCGGCAGGCTCAGGCTGACCTCGCGCAGGGCATAGGTCGTCCGTTCGCCGTCGCGGTAGGCCAGCGCGACTTTCTCGCAGGAGAGTGTCTCTCGGGTCATGTGCTAGCGCCTCTCGATAATCGTCACGGGGTCGAGCTTGAGCAGGCGGTACGCGATCGTCCCGACTGAGAAAAGCGTGATGCAGATCGGCACTGGGATCGTGTGGGCGTAGGCATCCAGGTCGAACGGGTTGAGAAAGAGCCCCCGCGCCCGGAACACGGACTCGCCCAGAAAGCGCATGGTCAGCGCCGTCAAGCCCGCCCCGACCAGCCAGCCGGCGATATTGAGCAGCGCCGTCTCCGCTAGCACCCGCCCGATGAGCGTCGCTCGGGAGTAGCCAATCGCTGCCAGCACCCCAAACTCGGAGAGGCGCTGGGTGAAGTAGATATTGGCCAGCATCCCGCTCATCAGCGTGATGGCAAAGATCACCGCCGCCGTGACCACGCCCATGATCATGTAGAGCGACTCCAGGCTCTCACGCACCTCGGTGATGAGGTTCTCCTTTGAGAGCACTTGTACGGAGCCAGGATCGAGCTTGCCCGCCGCCTTGTTCTTCACCGGCATCATCGCCCGGTTGAGCTCGTCGCGCTGGCCGACATCCTTCCAGGTGTAGAGTGTGCAGAGCGGGTTGAGCAAGAAGTAGCGGGAGCAGAAGCTCTTGCTGGTAAAGCCCACCCAGACCGGTCCTTTGAGGATCCCTACGAGCTTGACCGGGACGGGTGCGGCGGTCGCCATTCCCCCCTGCTCGGTGGGGCTAACGACGTTATCCCCGAGCTTGAGGTGCTTGTTCTCCACCATCGGCTCGGAGAGCACGGCCTCGGGCATGCCCTCGGCAGGGAGGCGTCCGGCGATCAGGCTCGTTCCCATGCGCTGCATCAGGTAGTCGCGGTCGTCGTCGGGCACCCCGAGTACCACAAAGGGCAGACGCCCCATGACGGTCTTGATATTGCAGAGAAAGAACGCCCCCTCCATGGTCCGCTCGACCCGAGGATCGGCCTCCACCAGCACCCGCTGCGCCTCCGGCACCTCCCGAAAGCGCTGCTGGGGCAGGACATAGGTGAAGTACTCCGTGTAGCGGTAGATCGTCCGCACGGTCAGGTCGATCGCATTGGCCAAGACCGTCACCCCCGCGATCAGAAAGACCGCCAAGACAATCACCAGGCCCATGGGGAGCGCACGGGACGCATTGCGGCGGAAGTAGACCAGCGGGGAGAGGGGAGAGTTCATGTTCGTGAAAAAGAGTACAAACCGATTGTACCGCTTTCTCAGAGAACGGGCCGAGGCAAGACCAAGTTCCCACAGATATAATCTTTAGGAGATGTCACCCGTTGGAAAACGTAGGGCAAGGGCCTGGGGCTGTGGCGTCAGCCTGACACTGTTTCTTGTCGCGATTGGCCTGCTCGCCCGCGAGGTCGTGCTGCGTGCCGCAACGACTCCGCCCCGCCAAAAGAGCCACGCCTTGCCACGCACCAAGCCTCAAGGAGTTTCAGAGTGGAATCCTGAGGCGGTTGAGCTCTTAGAAACGATGGCACATCAGCGGCAGCAAGCTAGATCTGTAGACATGACACTGGCATACTCATCGTATGTGGGAGGTAAACGGCGCGACAGCGCTGAGATGCGCCTCGTGTATGCACGCCCCAATCGGATGCGCTGGGAGTACAAGAGCAAATCTTCCTACCAGCTACAACTCTCCGACGGCTGGATGACCTGGTTTTTGTCTGGTCATGAGTACGACCAGTGGCTTAGTTTCCCGGATGGGCGTGGACTAAATCACTTTCCTCTCGCTGGGTTCTTTCCAACAAAACCTCTAGAGAATGAGGACTTGTGTGAGGTGGATCAGCTACACAAAGCCCTCAAAAAACATTCACTTCTCTCTCTTACCGCCCAGAGCTGCCCTGAGGGGACTCGGGTTTGTGCCAATGAGTACGATGTTTTCTATCGCTACTACTACTTCGACTCTCAAAAGCAGCTACGAGGAATACGGAAAAATACCTTGGCTTGGATGGATACCTATGTCGATGACCTAGGATTCTTTCACCTTGCCCACTGGGAGCTGGGATCAGAATTCTGGGAGATACGCGTGTGTCAGTGGGACATGCCTCTCCAACAGAATGTTTTTATTATCCAACTCCCCAACGACGCGAAACCAAGCCCCGAGACAGCCCGCTATCAGGCAGTTTTTACTGGTATGCTTGCTCTACGCCACGCAGTACTCCCAGAGTAGAGAAACAATGAAAACGCTCTTGATACGACAACGGAAGGCAAGGGCCTGGGGCTGTGGCGTCAGCCTGACGCTGTTTCTTATCTCGATTGGCCTGCTCGCCCGCGAGGTCGTGCTGCGTGCCGCGATAACCCCGCCCCGCCAAAAGAGCCACGCCTTGCCGCGCACCAAGCCCGCGGGAGTCGCCCACTGGGACGAGGCAGCCGCGGCGCTTTTGGAGCAGAACGAGCGCACGCTGCAAAACGCGCGAACCCTGGTAGCGCAGGTGGAGTACGTGCATAAAGAGGACACCCAGGTGACGGCACGTCGCACCAAGCAAATCATCTACGCCCGACCCAACCGCCTCCGCGACGAAGAGCTGGATCAAGGAAAGAAGCGTCCCCCACGGCTTGCAAACCGCAAGGTCTCCGATGGCTGGCTCTCCTGGTCGTTGCTGGGGGACACGTACTACGGTGGCTTTAGCTTCCCCGATGGCCGCGGGCAAAACGAAGAGCCTTTTGTGGGATTCTTCCCCACCGACGCCGGCGGCTGGGACCCGATCTCTTTCGCCGATGAGGTACGTGGCGGCGTGCTAGCGACGCGTCTGGAGCTCCTCACGCTTGAGCCCACTCCCCAGGGCCGTGTCGTGCGCTTTCGCTACAAGCCCAGCGTGGGGGCGCACTCCTGGGGCGCGGGGGGAGTAAATCTCTCCTCGTCCACCACCACGATCACCTTCCCGCAGAGCTCCGCCCTCCCAGCACAGGTCGAGGAGCAGTGGGTGGACTGGCGCGGGAGCTGGACGCGGCTTAACAACGTCCCTGTGCTCCTCTGGAACCTGCAGCTACACAGCACGAGCTACCATGTCCAGTCCGTCACGCTGGATGGCCCCGTGCCCACAGGCGCGTTTGTGATGACCTTCCCCCGTGGCGTAAAGCCCAGCGACGATACCGCACGTTTTGAAAAGCTCTTCCTCGGCTTTACAACTCTACGCAGCTGGACACTGGGCGAGTAATATCCCCGATTTGCTTACGAAATCGCACAGAAGTAGTAGTCGTAATTGACGGAGTGTGAGTAGATAGTGCCATCGGAATCAATGGCAGGGCGACCAAACATAGAACCACGAGAGCCATGTATACTTGCAGAATCAAATACCCAACGTATGGATCCATCTGGTGCGACGCAATGCATTCCTGTGTTGGAGCAAAGATAGGTGTTCTCATTAATATCGCAGACAGGCGAGGAGCGATATAAATTATCAAAGGGGGCAATTCCTGGACCTGATATATCCGTTGTCCAAATCGGTGCACCATTACTACCTATTTTTCGTAAATAGCCGAAAATAAGATTGTTTTGATTTGTGACAATAAACTCAGTTGATCGATCTCCATCACCATAATAGTATGTCCACTTCAATGCACCCGCAGGTGTAAAGGCTGCGAATAATCCATCAACACTCCAAACATAAACCGTATCGTCGATCCCAATGACGGGAGTATGTCGTGAGGTAATTTGTTTACTCCACCGCAGAACCCCATCAGGAGTAAAGGAATATAAACCGGTCTCATTAATCGGTGGTCCGAATGGATCACGGAAATAAGTTGTGACATAGATATTTCCTTTGCTGTCAATCGCAGGGCTTCCATAGCAAGAGCCCGTGATAGGTTGCTTCCACCGAAGAGTGCCATTTGGATTAATGGCAACTAAATATTTTTGAGATAAATTTGAAGAGCTAGCCATGTACAGGATGCCATTTTTATCGACATTGATACCCGCTCCTTCAAAACCTGATTCTGAGAATGTCCATTTTAGAGAGCCTGTCTCATCGATTGCATAAACCCAGCCATTGGGTAGATAGATAGTTCCATCGAGACCGCAGGCAGGACCGTACTGAAGCGATAGAATCTGCTTTTCCCAAGCGAGGTCTCCATTTTTTGTGAACGAGTAGACCCAGCCACTCCAGTCTGCTGTGAGAATATTCCCATTTTTCTGAATCACGGGTTCGGTATAGATTGCTGCACGCATTTTATACTTCCACTTTAGTTGTCCCTGATTGTTACTGCCGCCTCCCTGCCCCGAGTTAGAAGGCTTGCAGCGACTCTGAGGCCAGGAAGAGAGGGCGGGCTCCGTAGGGCTAGCGACAACCGAAAGTGGTACCGTTTGGGAAAGAGAAGACTCCGTTTCGAGAACGGTGATCTCTGTGGTGCCTAAGCTATTCCCTTTGACAACGGCAGTCGAGGAGCTGCCCGATACCGAGCAGACCGACGTTTGTGAGGATGACCAAGACCAAGAGCTTTGTGTGAGGACAATAGTGCCGGCTTGATCTCTTGGAATCGCGACAATGGTACGCTCTTGACCGACCCCCAAGTTTACGGGGTTTGGAGAGAGCTCAATGGTTTTTATCGTCGTTCCTAGAGTAAGGGAGTCTGAGGCGGTCTGGTTTTTTACGACATTGAGGTTTAGGGTACCGCTCGCTTGTGCAACGCCTGCTCCAGACGCACTGGGATAGGCAGTCGCGGTGACGGTGTAGGAGCCAACCTCGATACTGTCGAAGGTGACATCGGTCTGCGTTGTTCCTGCGGGCGGGCGGGCGACGGTTTTCTGCACGGTCTCGGGGCCGACCATCTTGACCGTGATGCTCTTGGCGGCGACTGGGATCAGGCGGGAGGCGGGCTTGGGCTCGGGCCAGAGAATGGTGAACGTGGCCGCCCCGCGGCTGGTGCTCGTGGGAGCACCTGTGGGGGTGGTGCCTGCGCCACAGCCCGCGGCAAGCGCACTGCCAAGCGAGCCCATGACAAAGACGCGACGTGAGAGAGAGCGATCGTCGGGCATTGGTTTTTCCTACTTGACGGTGATGCTGGCGTTGCCTTTATCGGGGAGGACGGTTAGGGTCATGGTGGCGGACTTCCCGGACTCGGTCTCGGTGCCGGTGATGGTCACGGTGCCGCGCTTGACTCCAGTGACGGTTGCGGGGTTGCCGGTGGCGGTGACGGTCGCAAGGGTGGGGTCGCTGCTTGTCCAGGTCCACGCGCCAGGATCGGTCAGCACCAGGCTCCCGGAAGCATCTTTGGCGCTGCCGGTCACGGCCTGGGTGTCGGTGGAGCTGATCGACGCCGTAGCCGGGCTGAGCGATACCTGGGTGATGGTCGTGCCCATCGTCAGGCTGGCGGTCGTGGTCTGGTTGAAGAAGATCGCCACCCCCACCGAGCCCGTCGCCTGCACGGTGCCGGTCCCATCACTGCTGGGGTAGGCAGTCGCGGTGACGTTGTAGCTACCACGAACCAGGCCGGTGAAGGTCACGACACTCTGGTTGACCCCTGTGGGCGGGCGGGGGACGAGGCGCTCCTGGGTATCGCTGCCCACCACAGTGAGCTTGATGCTCTGCGCGGCGGCGGGGATGAGGCGACTCGGCTCGGGCCAAGCGATCACAAAGCGTGCGCTCCCGGTCTCTACGACCGGGGAGCTCCCGCCACAGCCGGCTAAGACGATCAACGAGAGAGAGAGGGAGGTGAGAAGAGCGCGGCGAGAAACGGTGGCCTTGTGCATAGTGAGAGTCTCCGAAGAAGGTTGGGGGAATTATAGCTTAGTGTCGGTGCGGGCGGCAAGGGACCCAGGTAGAATGCTGCTATGGAAATTGCTTCTTCCCCGGTGCTGTGTGGGGTCGATGTGCTGGTGCGCGATAAGTTCGCTGCGCTGGGGCGTGGGCCCATCGGGCTGATCACCAACCACACGGGGCTCACGCAGGACGGCACAGCGACCGCCGATATCCTCGCGGAGTCGCCGGTGGTGGCACTCAAGGCGTTCTTTGGCCCCGAACACGGGATTCGCGGTGCGGTCGACGAGAAAGTCCCCGATAGCAAGGACCCCAAGACGGGCCTGCCGGTATTTTCTCTCTACGGCGAGCGCTACGAGCCCACGGCGGAGCAGCTGGCGGGGATCGAGACCCTGGTCTACGATATTCAAGATGTTGGGTGCCGCTTCTACACCTTTCTCTCCACCTTGGGGCACTGTCTTACGGCCGCGGCCAAGCACGGGAAGCGCTTTATCGTTCTCGACCGGCCCAATCCCATTGGCGGCGCGGCGATCGAGGGACCGATCGCGGATAAAGACCGGCTCGCCTTTGTCGCCTACCACCCGATTCCCGTGCGCCATGGGATGACCATGGGAGAGCTGGCACGGCTGATTGTCGCGGAGAAGGGCCTCAAGCTCGACCTGACAGTCGTGCCCTGCGAGGGCTGGCGGCGCGCGGACTGGTGGGATGCGACCGGACTGACCTGGACAAACCCCTCGCCCAACATGCGCTCGCTCACCCAGGCGACTCTCTATCCCGGGATCGGCCTGATCGAGTTCTCCAATGTCTCCGTGGGCCGGGGCACCGACACGCCCTTTGAGTGGATCGGCGCGCCCTACCTGGAGCCTCGCCGCCTTGCCGCGGAGCTCAATGCGAAGAACCTCCCCGGCATCCGCTTCATTCCCGTGCACTTCACGCCGAGGGCCAGCAAGTTTGTCGGCGAGCTCTGCGGCGGCGTGAGCTTCCTGGTGACCGACCGCCAGAAGCTGGCCCCGGTGCGCACCGGGGTGGAGCTAGCCCTGACACTGCGCCGACTCTATCCCAAGGAGTGGCAGGCCGAAAAAATGATGACGCTGCTGGTGAACCGGCAGGCCATGGACGGCGTGCTCGCCGGGGAGAGCTACACGACCCTGGCGCGACGCTGGAGCCCCGGCCTGCGCGAGTTCGCACGCCGCCGGCAACCGCACCTACTCTATCCCTAAAGGAGAACCCTCATGGCTTTACCTCTCTTCGTACCCGCCCTCGTCTGCGCGGCCACCGTACACGTCCAGAGCTTCTCGGGCGACTATACCGGCAAGCAAGACGGGGGCACGATCAAGCTGACCCTGAAGCAAGAAAGCGACGGAAGCGTCACCGGCACCTTCAACGACGGCTCCTCGATGGCGTCCTTGGCGGGCACGGTCGCCTCCGATGGCAAGAAGATCACGGGACAGTTCACCTACCAGGGCATCAATCTCCCCTTTGAGATTCGCCGCAAGGGAGCGGGGATCGAGTTTGTGATGAAGCTGGGCAACGAGGAAGAGGTGATGGGCCTCAGTCGAACGGGTGGCACCGTCCCGCCCGACGCCCCGGAGCCGACCAAGCCCAAGCCCGCCAAGCCCCCCGCGACCAAGCCCAGTGCGGTGCCGAAACCCAGTGCCGCTCCCACTCTTGCCGGAGCCTATGTCCATCCTGCGGGGCTAAAGATCGGTCTCCCGCAAGGCTGGAAGGTGCAGGCATACGGGCCGGTTCTCGCCTTGCTTCCCCCCGGAGCCACCAAGGCGGATGGGGACGAGCTCTACCTCTTGCTCGTGGGAGAGGCCAATGGCATCTCCAGCAAGACCGACCCGCGGCTGGGGCAGTTCCTGGAGCTCATCCTCAATGGCGCAGGCGGCGATGGGGGCCTTCTGCTGGGCAAGGGCGTGACCTTTCAGCGCACGGGCCAGGATGGCAACGGGCTGACCTTTCAAGGCGGCAATGGGCGTGGGGCGAGCCTCTATGCCCGCTGCCTTTTCTCGGAGCCCAAGGGACGGATCGCGGCGGTGCTTGCGCTGGGACTCAAGGCAAAGATCGCGCCCCGCGAGGCGGCTCTGCAGGGGGCTCTTGCGGCGGTGAGCGCCAGCACGCCCGAGCGGGACAGCCGGCTCCTGGGAAGCTGGAAGGGCACGACATCCACCAAGTCCCGCGATGCCCGCGATGCCGCAGGGCGGCAGCAAGCGTCGAGTGTCACCGATAGCAGCACCACCTACCAGCTCACCGGCGACGGCCGCTTTGTCGAGAGCCGCTGGTCGCGCACGATCGCGATCGGCCAAGGCGTCTCCCTCGACTCGGGCGATACAGTCGAGCGTACGCAGGGGCTCTGGGCGGCCAGCAACGGCAAGATCGCTTTTTGTGAGGACAATGGCCTCTACCTGCTGGGCTCCTACCAAGTCCAAGGGGGTGGGGTGGTGATCCAGATCGGGGATCGGGTGATTACCCTGAGCCACGGCTAAGAAGGATTCACCCCCCGACTGGTGAATCTAGTAGGCATGCAAAACATCAATCGACGGTATTTTTTAGCGGCACTCTTCGCCGCGGCAGTGACGCCCGCCTTTGCGCAGAAGCCGGTGACCCACAAGCTGATCGCTCAGGACAAGGGTCACATCGTTGTCCTCAATGAGAAGGGCGAGGTGGAGTGGGAAGTGGCGTGTGGCTTCAACTCCCACGATCTGTCCGTGCTGCCCAATGGCAACTTCTTGCTCCACATGGGCCCCGCGACCATTGTCGAGATGACCAAAGACAAGAAGGAAGTGTGGAAGTGGGAGAGCAAGCCGGTAGCGCCCTACACCGGGCGGGTGGAGATCCATGGCTACCAGCGCCTCAAGAACGGCCTGACCATGATCGCCGAGACCGGTAACAAGCGCATTATCGAGGTGGACAAGGACGGCAAGATTGTCAAGGAAGTGCCCCTGACGGTCGAGCGCCCGGACTCCCACCGCGATACCCGCCGCGTCCGCAAGCTCGACAACGGAAACTACCTGGTGGCGCACGAGGGTCTGGGCTGCGTGCGGGAGTACGACGACAAGGGCAAGATTGTCTGGGAGTACGTGATCGACCTCAACAACCAGCCGGCCACCGGCGGCCACGATGGGCACGGGACCAATGTCTTTAATGCGCTGCGCCTCAAGAACGGCAACACGCTGATCGGGGGGGGCAACAACAACCGTGTCTTTGAGGTGAACAAAGAGGGCAAGGTGGTCTGGAGCATCGAGCGCGACGAGCTCAAGCGCCCTGATGGCCGCCCGATCCACCTCTGCTGGGTGACCACGGTGCAGGTGCTCCCCAATGGCAATATCGCCTTTGGAAACACCCACTCTGGCCCCGAGAACCCGCAGATCATCGAGGTCACCCGCGATAAGAAAGTGGTCTGGATGCTCGATGACTGGAAGACCTTCGGCAACGATCTCTGCGCCTCGTGGTTCCTCGATGTCAAGGGAAAAGTCATCCGCTAGGCGATACAATCTCTTCAGGCAAGCTCGATGCAACCCATTGACTTAAATCCTGAACCCAAAGGCCCCTGGCGCTGGAGTGTCGCTCAGTTTGAGCGTGCTGTAGCGCTGGGGCTTTTTCCCGAAGAGACACGTCTGGAGCTCCTGGCAGGCGAACTCTACGAGAGGCCGATGGAAAACCCTCCCCATGCCTACACCATCGATACCCTCTACGATCTCCTGGCGCGTAGCCTAGACTTAAGCACCTGTTTCCTTCGCAACCAGCACGCTCTCCCTCTGAGTATTGACTCCGCTCCTATTCCCGATATCGCCGTGATCGCAGGTCGGCGCCTCGATTTTCTCCAAAGCCATCCCAGACCAGAGCAGGTGCTGCTCGTCGTTGACGTCTCGGATGCGACGCTTTCCCAGGACCGTCACGCCAAGGCCGAGCTCTACGCCGAGGCAGGAATACAGGAGTACTGGATTGTTAACCTGAGTCAGCGGCGTCTGGAAGTCTACCGCGACCCAAGTGGTAGCGAGTGGGGCACGAATCTCAAGCTCCCTGAGCAACAAAGCATCACGCCTCTGTGCACCCCGAGTGTCACGATTCCCATCGCATCCCTCCTTCCCCCAAGGTCCTCGTGAGACCGGGGCTGTCTCTGATTCTTAGTGGACTTGCCGGGACAGTCTGTGGTCTTGTCCCGCTGCCTCAGGTCATCTTCCCTATCTGTCTTAGTTTAGGTTTGCTCTCCGCATTTACTCTCAGGCGCCTCCCCGGTAGCGCACGTCTCGCTTGGGGAATCGGACTCTGTGGGGTTGCAAGCCTCGCAGCAACCGCAGTCAGCCGATCCTTTTTTCTGCTTTTCGCCTTCTGGTTTCTCTGGTTTATGCTATTTGTACTGCCCCTTGTTGGTATCCGCTGGCAAAGACTCTCCCTCATTCGGCGGCTGGGAATCTCTCTTGTCCTGCCTCCTCTTCTTTATCTAGGCACCGCATTCACTCTCTTCCATTTTTGGGGTGGACAGCCTGCGCCCGACACAGAAACACGCGACAGCCAGCAACGCGAACCCGCGGTTGGTCCCGCTGTCTCTTTTCTAACCTATGCCATTAGTCCACCACAGGGACCCTGTTGTGTACTCTCCTGTGACTACAACGGCAGTGAGTGGGTATGGAAGGTCTACCGCCCCCTCATAGATTATTGGTTTGCCGCACCGGGATGCCACTACTATGATCCCAATAAGCCCACCGCAAAACCATGAAGTCTCTGATTCTCCTCCCTGGCATGAATGGCAAGACCAGCCTCTACGCGCGGGTACGGCCTCACTTTCCCGAGCTGATCACCCCCGAGTGGATCGAGCCGGAGGTGAACGAGCCGCTGGTGGACTATGCCCGGCGCTTTGCGGAGACGCTACGCCCCCAGATCACCGAGCCGTGCATGCTGGGAGGCACCTCGTTTGGGGGGATGGTGGCCCATGAGCTGGCGGCTGCCTTGGGGCTGGGCTCTTGCCTGCTGATCTCCACCGTCCGCACCCCCGCCGAGCTTCCTCCCGACTGGCAGGCGCTGCGGCACCTCACCGTTGCAGGAGAGGAGGCGCTCTGGGGGCAGCCGCGCTTTAAGACCCGGTTTTTATGCTGGGCAGCCTGGGCGACCCTGACCTGGGAGCTGAGTGACGGGGCTGCGGCGGTAGAGACACGGCTCCTCCATGGCGACTTAGACCGCACTTTTCCCCTCGAGTGCGTCCAGCCGGACCAGGTTGTTGTCGGTGGGGGACATGTTCTGCCTATGACACACCCCGAGGCGGTCGTGGCATTTATTTCCCAGAGCCGCTTTCCGTCTCTAGAGGCGTGAATATGGTAAAATCGGCAAGAATTTCGCAATTATTAAAGGGCATTTATTTTGGAAGACAAGGCGGCACGTCAGTTTCCGGTTGCAAGTGAGATCGTCGAGATCCAGCAAGACACCACCGGCAACATCAATAAGACCTACCGGGTCACTCTCGCGGATGGAGAGCGCTTCATTCTGCAGCGGATCAACAAGGTCGTCTTTACCCAGCCCGAGCTCGTGATGCGCAACATCCGGCGCTTCTCGGAGCATGTCGCGCGCAAGCTTGCGGTGACTCCCTTGGACAAGGGCCGTCGCTGGGAGACCCCACAGGTGCTGGCCGCTCAAGACCAGCAGGACTTCTGGATCGACCCCGAGGGCGAGTACTGGCGGGCTCTGAGCTTCATTCCCCGCTCGCGCTCCTACAACACCGCCCAGAGCGAGACCCATGCCTACGAGGTGGGCTTTGGACTGGGGACCTTCCATAATCTGATCAGCGACCTCCCCGCCGAGCAGCTTGCCGATACCCTCCCCGGCTTTCATATCGCCCCCGGTTACTTAGCGCACTTCGACCGGATCGCCGCGAGTCATAGCACGGAGCTCACCGCCGAGGTTCGGCAAGGGCTGGCCTTTGTCGAGGCGCGGCGCGGGCTGGCGAGTGTTCTGGAGGATGCCAAGGCGGCGGGTAAGCTCCCGTTGCGCCCGATCCACGGTGACCCGAAGATCAACAACGTGATGATGGACACCACGACCGGGCAGGCCATTAGCATTATCGATCTGGACACGGTCAAGCCCGGCCTCGTGCACTACGATATCGGGGATGGGCTTCGCTCGGCGTGTAACCCACTGGGGGAAGAGACCAAGGACTTCGACGCCGTACGCTTCGAGCCCGAGCTTGCCAAGGCGATCCTGGGCGGCTATTTGGAGCAGGCCCGCCACTTCCTCACCCCCGCCGACTACGACCACCTCTTCGATGCGATCCGCCTGATCGCCTTTGAGCTGGGCCTGCGCTTCTTCACCGATCACCTGGCGGGGGATGTCTACTTCCTCGCGGACCACCGGGGCCACAACCTGGAGCGCGCCCTCGTGCAGTTTGCCCTCTGCAAGAGTATCGAGGACCAGGAAGCGACCCTTCGTAAGATCATCGCCGACACGCTGTAACCGCCGATTTCAACCGGCGGCTAATTCATCCGCACCTCCCCGATGGTGACGGTCTCCTTGTTCTGGGTGAGCCGTAGGGTGAGGTGCTGGCGGCGCTCGTTGGCGTGGCCGAAGTGGGTGATGACAGTCGC